>JAIUNU010000003.1 GCA_020161365.1 Pseudomonadota bacterium
TGGTAAGGTTCTGCGCGTTGCTTCGAATTAAACCACATGCTCCACCGCTTGTGCGGGCCCCCGTCAATTCCTTTGAGTTTTAATCTTGCGACCGTACTCCCCAGGCGGAGTGCTTAATGCGTTAGCTGCGTCACCGACATGCATGCATGCCGACAACTAGCACTCATCGTTTACGGCGTGGACTACCAGGGTATCTAATCCTGTTTGCTCCCCACGCTTTCGAGCCTCAGCGTCAGTAACGGACCAGTATGTCGCCTTCGCCACTGGTGTTCTTCCGAATATCTACGAATTTCACCTCTACACTCGGAGTTCCACATACCTCTTCCGTACTCAAGACTGCCAGTATCAAAGGCAATTCCAAGGTTGAGCCCTGGGCTTTCACCTCTGACTAAACAGTCCGCCTACGCTCCCTTTACGCCCAGTAATTCCGAGCAACGCTAGCCCCCTTCGTATTACCGCGGCTGCTGGCACGAAGTTAGCCGGGGCTTCTTCTCCGGGTACCGTCATTATCGTCCCCGGTGAAAGAATTTTACAACCCTAAGGCCTTCATCATTCACGCGGCATGGCTGGATCAGGCTTGCGCCCATTGTCCAATATTCCCCACTGCTGCCTCCCGTAGGAGTTTGGGCCGTGTCTCAGTCCCAATGTGGCTGATCATCCTCTCAGACCAGCTACTGATCGTCGCCTTGGTGAGCCTTTACCTCACCAACTAGCTAATCAGACGCGGGCCGCTCCAATGGCGATAAATCTTTCCCCCGAAGGGCACATCCGGTATTAGCTCAAGTTTCCCTGAGTTGTTCCGAACCAAAGGGCACGTTCCCACGTGTTACTCACCCGTCCGCCACTAATCCCGAAGGATCCGTTCGACTTGCATGTGTTAGGCCTGCCGCCAGCGTTCGCTCTGAGCCAGGATCAAACTCTCAGGTTGAGTTGACATTGACTCCAGCTATTTAGTTCGGAGGAAAATCCGAACTGCGTATCTGGTTTGCATAGTATCTTGACGAGTTCCCATCACTCGATCGACCCGAAGGCCAACCGGCGTAATGGTGTCTTCTTCAAGAGACCGCATTCGTCAGCGTCAGTTGATGACCCGAAGGTCATCGCCAGAGCGCCGCCGCCTGCGTTTCTCTTTCCAATTCAACAATGTCAAAGACCCGAGCCACCTCCCGGCGACCCCATCGTTTAGCGCCCGATGTCGGCGGAGGCGGCTATCTATCCAACCTCGTTTTCCGTGTCAAATCGTTTTTTTCAAAACTTTTCGACTTTCTCCGCCGGTCCAGCCCGAAGGCTTTCTGCGGAGCCGGCAGCTTCTAAAGAAGTCGCCGGAGCCAGTCAAGCAACTTTTTCTAGGAAAAAGCTAAGCTCTTCTGGAAGGAAATACTTAGAAGCTCTTTCGAACTACTCTGCATTTCCAAGGAGCGCGGCTTCTAACGAAACCGAATTCCCAGGTCAACCGATCTTTTCATTTTTGTCTTCTTTGCCAGCAAAGCCAGCTCAGAGCACAAAAACCACCGTTGGCGCACCAGGGGCGCGCCGCGAGCTCGAAAGAGATTCGACTGAGGCTGCGGAACTTAGCGATCAGCGGGTCGAAACGCAAGCCCCGAGAGGCCCAGTTTCGGTCCGTGGCGCGTGGCCCCGAAGCGAGGGGCGGCTTCTAGGCTCCCTCCCCCGCAGCGGCAAGCGTGAAATCCGCGTTTCATCCCCAATCGTCCGCATTCCCTGTGCATGAACACCGTCATGCAAGACTTGCGCTGCAGGCTCACCTCGCTCAGAACGCGGACCACTCTATAGAGCGCACCCGCAAGGGTGCACGCCCTATCCACGAAGGTCCCGGCGTCCATGTTGTCTCAAAAGGCCCGCTACGCCCTTCGCGCAATGATCGAGTTGGCGCGAGCCGATACCCAGGTGACCGCCGGCGAACTGGCCGAGCGCGCCGATGCGCCGCGGAAGTTCCTGGAGGCGATCCTCCTGTCGCTCTCGCGAGAAGGGCTGGTGATCAGCCGACGTGGCAAGTTCGGCGGCTATGTCCTGGCGCGCGCCGCCGACGCCATCAGCTTTGCGGAAATCATCCGCTTGGTCGACGGGCCGCTGGCGCTGACCCCCTGCGTCAGCCGCACCGCTTTTCGACGCTGCGAGGACTGCCGCGACCTGGCGCGTTGCGCCCTGCGGGAGGCCTTACTACGCGCCCGCGACGCCACCGCGGCGGTCTTAGAAGGCTACAGCCTCGCCGACGCGGTCGCCGGGGCCGGCGCCGAGCTCATCGAAGGCTAGCCACGCTCTCTATGCAATCACTCTATATAGAGCGCCGCTCGTCTAAGGATGGAGCCCGCCGTTCGCTCACCCTGCGGCGATATAGGCCTTAAGACCCTCGGCCTCGGCCTGGGTCGCCTGGATCTTGTACTTCACCAGATCGCCGATCGAGATGATCCCCGCCAAGCGCTCACCCTTCACCACCGGGAGGTGGCGGATACGACGATCGGTCATTCTCTCCAGGAGCGCGTCGATCGTCTCGTCAGGCTGAGCGAACACGACATTGGCGCTCATGCAGCTGCTGATCGGCTTGGTCAGCGCCGCAGCGCCTTCCTTGGCGACCATGCGGACGATGTCGCGTTCGGAGACGATACCGACGACGGCCTCCTTGTCGTCGACCACCACCATGGCCCCGACCCGTCGCGTATGCAGCAGCGCCGCCGCCGCACCGACCGTCTCCTGTGGAGAGGCCGTGAACACGAGATCACCCTTGTCCTTGAGGATTTGAGAAACCAGCACCGCGCGTTCTCCCTTGTCTTTTATATAGAGAGAGGGTCCTCCAAAGACGCCGTTCAATCAATGGGCTTGGCGATCATCGGTATCAGACAGTCCAGCGGGCGGTCCGGCCCAGCGCGCGAAGGGCCCGATCAGCAGCACCCCGGCGGCGAAGCCGATCAGGTGAGCCTCCCAGGCGACGGCGCCCGCGCCCATGGTCAGCAGCCCGCCGGCCACGGCCATGACGAGGTTTACGACCAGCCAGCCCAGACCAAGCGAGATCACACGCGGCCCAAAGATCGGCCCCAAACGGCCGGGCGCGCTGTCCATCGTCCGGCCGGCCGCACCCATCAGTCCGGAAATGGCGCCGGAGGCTCCCACCACCGGCGACATGCCCTGCGGGTGGATCAACGCAAAGCCGACGCCCGCAACGATCCCGCACGCCAGGTAGAACAGGCAGAAGATTCCCCCTCCCCGGCCGTTAAGTCCTAGCAGCCGCGCGACGGGCGCGCCGAAGGCCAGGCCAAACGCCGCGTTGGTGAGCGCATGGATCCAGCCGCCATGCACGAACAGCATGGTGATCACACCTGTCCAGCGGCCCTCCCAGAACTCCCGAGGCACCAGGGCCAACGAGTAGATCGTGTCCTCGCTGGCGTTCATCAACAGCAGGTGCGGGACGATCACGGCGGCCGCGACCAGCAGCGCCGGCCAGGGCGCGTTGAAGAGAGGCTCGGGGCGCTGAGGCTGATCCATGACGTCTATCTAGGGGCTCCCGCGACGATTCGAACCCCACGCCGAGGGTTAACCATTTTTTCGAGACCTTGGCGCTATGCCTCACTCTGTCTCTTTTTGGCACGAGGGTTGCTTGCCGCTCCGTGTCGACAGTCGCGGAGCCGCTTATGGCCTGGCATCGGAAATCCAAAACGCGTGGAGCGGCGGTTGTCGTCGCCTTCACGCTGGGCGCGGCCGGAGGCGTCGCGGCGCAATCGATGTCGACCAATTCGGCCTCGTTCAACGCTGGCTATGGCCGCAGCTCGGGCCAGGAAAGCCGGATGGTCGAGTACTCCACCCGCGACGCGAACGGTAACCGGGTGGTCGTGGACGGCGTGATGCTGACCGGCTCGGATCAGAGCGTCTTTTCCTCCAGTCGCAGCTCGGGCTCGCTGGACGCCTATTCGGGGGTGGGCGCGGTCGGCGGCTACGCGGGCTCGACGGCGATCGGCAACAATCTGACGGTCATCACCCAGGGCAACAACAACACCGTCATCGTCAATTCCAACCAGGTGAACACCGGCAACGTCACCGCCGGGTCGAACGTCGTGAAGGGCGGTGCTCCCAAATGATGGTCAAGCGCACAGGCTTGGTCTTGGCCCTGTTGGCGACCGCGGCGCTCAGCGCCTGCGGCAGCACGCCGGTGGCCTCGACGGCCGGCAACTACGCCCAGCCTATCGGCGGCGCGCCCGTGACGGCGAACCCCACCGACTATTCGTCCGCCCTGGTCTGCCTGAACCAGTATGCGCGCTCGAACCGCATCGTCGCCCCGCGCATCGCGGTCGGGCGCATCGCCGACTATACCGGCAAGGAGGAGTCCGACGGATCGGGCCGCAAGGTCACTCAGGGCGCCTCGCTGATGGCCGTCTCGGCCTTCGCCAAGGCCGGCATGCCGCTGGTCGAACGCTTCGACACCTCGGTGTCGGAGTTCGAGCTGAAATACGCCAACAACAAGCTGATTTCCGACCGCCCCAACCCCGCGCCTGAGGTCCCGGCGGACTATCGCAAGATCCTGGCGGGTCAGGTGCCGGGCTCGGACTTCTATGTGATCGGCGGCATCACCGAGCTGAACTACAACATCCGCTCGGCGGGCGTGGACGCCTATGCCGGCGACAAGGACACCGACGGCCTGAAGGGCAACTTCCGCCGCCGCGTCTTCATCATGAACATCGCACTGGATCTGCGCCTGGTGAACACGCGCACGCTCGAGGTGGTGGATGTGATCTCCTACCAAAAGCAGGTCGTCGGCCGCGAAGTCAGCCTGGGTGTGTTCGACTTCCTGAACGGCAACCTCTTCGACATCTCCGCCGGTCGCGGGGCCCTGGAGCCCATGCAGCTGGCGGTCCGCGCCCTGATCGAACGCGCCACCGTCGAGATGGCCGCCAACCTCTATGGCATGCCCGGTCCGCAAAGCTGCCTGCGCTACGATCCGTTCGGTGACGCCACCGTCGGCCAGACGGGCGCCTTCACGCCGGCCTACAACAATCTGGGAACGAACAATGCGCAGACCCGCGATGACCCGTCTCGCTGGAACGCTCGCCGCGATCCCGATATCCGTGATGCTAAGCGGGGTCGCTACTAGCCAGACGACCGCCGGACCGACGGGGCCGAGTCCGGTTCTGAACAGCCAGATCAATCTCGGCGAGATCTTCTCCGAGCAGACCCTGAACGTTCAAACGGTCAGCGACGGCGTCACGGCCAGCACCACCGCCCAGGCCAACGGCGTCTCGGTGGGCGTGACCAATGCTGACGCGTCGGTCACATCGAACCAGGACAACAAGGGCGTGGTCTATGGCCATGGCGTGGTCGATGTCGGCGCTGACGCCGGAACGTCCAGTGCGGTGCGCACCACCGCCGTCGGCAACGCCGCCGCCCTATCCGCCTCGAGCGGCACGATCTCGGCGTTCGCGGTCCAGACCAACTCGGCCGCCGTCACCGCGCGCGGCCAGGTGGAAGCCGCCGACGCCCAGGCCGCCGACCTGACGGTGTCGACCCTGGCGATGGGCAACAGCGCCGGCGTCAACCTGGACAACGGCTCGGCGGGCGCTCGGATCAGCCAGTCCACCACCGCCGACGTCCTGGCCGATGGCGGGGCGATCGTCGGCTATGTCTCCGGAACCAGCGCCGTCACCTCGACCACGGCCGGCAACAACATCAATATCGGCGGGGCCAATCAGTCGGCTGTCCGAGCCATCACCGATCAGGCCAACACCGCCGAGGTCACCCAGGCCAGCAAGTTCACCGCCTACGGCAACAGCAACCTCACGGCGACGGCGGCGACGGCGACCGCCAACAATCTGGCGCTGACCAACGAAGGGCCGCTGGCGGACGTGACCTCCAACCAGTGGAACACGTCCTACGTGCGGGGTCAGGCCGAGGGTTCGTCCTACCTGTTCGGCGCGGCCCAGACCACCGCCTATGCGGCCGGCAACTCCTCGCAGGTCAACAACATCGGCGCCGAGCTGGTTCTCGACAACCTCCAGACCAACACCGGGGGCGGCGTCGAGGCGACCGCCAGTTTCGTCGGCCAGGACGGCTATGACGCCGTGACGACGGCGACCGCCATGGGCAACGCCGTGACCGGCTACGCCTGCTCGCGCTGCAATGGCCGGATGAGCGTGACGAACAACCAGACCAACGGGGCCGATGTCGGCGCGTCGTCGTCCTCGACCGTAGCATCAAGCGGCCGTCAGGTGACCGGCGTCTCGACGGCGATCGGCAACAACGCCAGCTTCAACGTCAACGCCCCCGGGAACTAGGCGGCCTCATAGTCCGATGCCCGGCGGAGTCCGGATCAGACGAGAATTTGGCGTTCCTTCAGCGCTCGGCCTGCTATACGCCCTCTCCTCCCGCGACATTCCGCGCCTGATCCTGATCCAGACGACCATGGCCTCTCCCGCCCGCGCGCCCGTACTTGCTCTGAAGGACGTCCGTCTCGCCGACGGCGCCAAGCCCCTGTTCGACGGAGTCGATCTGGCGCTGGAACCGCGGGTCCGCGCCTGTCTGGTGGGTCGCAACGGCGCGGGCAAGTCGACCCTCCTGAAGATCCTGGCCGGTCAGGGCGTCGAAGCCGACAGCGGCGAACGGGCCGTCCAGCCCGGCGCCAAGGTCGTCTATGTCAGCCAGGAACCGGAGATCACTGGCGAGACCCTGCTGGACTACGCCACCGCCGGCGGCGCGCAGGACTACGAAGCCCAGGCCGCCCTTGCCGATTTCGGGCTCGATCCCAACAAGAGCGCCAGGGGCCTTTCGGGCGGCGAGACCCGCCGCGCCGCCCTCGCCCGCGCCTTCGCCGAACAGCCCGACGTGCTGCTGCTGGACGAGCCGACCAACCACCTGGACATCTTCGCGATCCAGACCCTGGAAGACGAGCTGGCCGCCTCGAAGTGCGCCGCCCTGATCGTCAGCCACGATCGCGCTTTCCTCAATCGCGTCACCGAGCGCTGCTTCTGGCTCGAGCACCGCAAGATCCGCCGCCTCGACAAGGGGTTCTCGGAGTTCGAGGCCTGGGCGGACTCCATCATGGCCGCCGACGCCGAGGAGGCCCGTCGCCTGGACAAGGTGCTGGAGCGCGAGAACGCCTGGCTGGCGCGGGGCGTCCAGGGCCGCCGCGCTCGCAACGAGGGTCGCCGCCGTGCTCTGCTGGCCTTGCGCGCGGAGAAGAAGGACCGCCAGTCCGAGATGCGCGGGACCATGACCATGGCCGTGGAGTCCGCCGGAACCTCGGGCAAGCGCGTGATTGAGGCCAAGGGCGTCACCAAACGCTTTGGCGACCGAACGATCGTCGAGAACTTCTCCACACGCATCCTGCGCGGCGACCGCGTGGCGCTGGTCGGCCCCAACGGCGCGGGCAAGACCACCCTGGTCAAGCTGCTGCTGGGTGAGCTGGAGCGCGACGCCGGCTCGGTGCAACTCGGCACCAACCTGGAAGTCTCGTATATCGACCAGGCGCGCATGGCTCTGTCGGACAAGATCACGGTCTGGGACTTCCTGACGCCCGGCGGCGGGGACTCGATCATCGTGCGCGGCCATCCCAAGCACGTTGCCGGCTACGCCAAGGAGTTCCTGTTCACCGACGCGCAGTTGCGTCAGCCGGTGACCAGCCTGTCGGGCGGTGAGCGAAACCGCCTGCTGCTGGCCCGCGCCTTGGCCAACCCCACCAACCTGATGGTGTTGGACGAACCGACCAACGACCTGGATATGGACACGCTGGACCTGCTCGAGGATTTGCTGGCCGACTTCGACGGCACGTTGATCCTGGTCAGCCACGACCGCGACTTCATCGACCGCCTGGCCAGCTCGACCATCGCTCTGGACGGCAAGGGCAAGGTCGTCGAGACCCCCGGCGGCTGGACCGACCTGATGGACCAGAACCCGGACTTCTTCAAAGCGACCAAGGCCGGGACCGCCTTTGCGCCGGTGTCCAAGGCCGCCGCCAAGCCCGCGGCCGCCGCGCCGGCCGCGCCGAAGAAGACCGTCAAGCTTTCCTACAAAGATCAGCGTCGCCTAGAAGAGTGCGAAGCCCTCATCGCCAAGAGTCCGGCGATCATCGCCAAGCTTGAGGAAACCCTTGCCGATCCGAACCTCTACACGCGCGATCCGGCGACCTTCGACAAGACCATGAAAGCGCTCGACAAGGCCCGCGCCGACCTGGAACAGGCCGAGATGGAATGGCTGGAACTGGAAGAGAAGAAGGAAAACCTGGCCGGCTGACGCCGCCCCAGCGCCGGTGATTCATGCGACGCCCAATCGCGGCAGCAGCGCCGACAGAGAACCTCTGCGACGAAACGACACAGTTTGCGATCTAAGCGCAACCTTAGGCGTGGGAGGCGTATTGATTGAAGCGTCGCGTCTCCACGCTCGTCGCGCGAGAGAAAACGGCTTGGCTCGGTTTGCCCGTTGTGTGGCCCTACGCCTCAACCGTCTTCTCCGCGTGGCGGCGCGCGCTGTAGGGGGATCTTCGCGGGATGCCGCAGCGTCTGGAACGATATGAGCAGGGACGGCAGAGCACCATGCTGCTCGGCCTGTCCGTCGCCGTGGTCGCGAGCCTCATTTTCAGCGGCTATCTCGCCTTTCTGAGCCGGACCCCCTTGGGCGTGGCCACCTTTTGGCCCGCTAACGCCCTGCTGGTGGCTGGGTTGATCACCCTAAGCGGCGCACGGCGCGTCGCGTTGCTGATCATATTCGCCGTCTGTCACCTCATGGTGGACCTGCTTGTGAACATGGGTTGGGTCCGCCCGTTGCTCTTTACCATTGTAGACCTGTTGGAAGCCGTGGTGATCTGGCGGCTCGTCGTCAGCCTCGCCGGCGCGGCGCCGAGGGTGCGCAATCTACGCGCGCTGGTTCAGCTTCCCGCGATCACGACACCGGTCGCGTTGGCTTCGGGTCTTGTCTGCGCGACGGCGCTCCATCTGCTGCTCGGTGCGCCCTTATGGGCGGGCTTCTGGGACTGGACGCTGCGGGACGCCCTGGGTCTGGCCGTGATCCTGCCGGCCGCCCTTGTACTGATGGACGCTGAGCATCGCCGCTCCTTCCAACGGCCCTGGCGCGAGCAAGTGTTGTTGCTGTTCGCGGTTGCGATGGTGACCCTGCTGTGCGTCCACCCCGCCAGCGGCGCGCCGCCGTTCCTGATTTTCCCCGTCGCCCTACTGGCCGCCTATCGTCTGGGCGCGCGCGGCGCCGCCTTGGCGTCTTTGCTGGTGGCGGCGATCACCCTGCCCGTGGCCATGTCCGGGGGCTCGCCCCGCTTCAACGCCATTCTGGGCCCCGTCGACCAAGCGCGCACGGTCCAGGTGTTCATCGGTGTCCTGTTCTACACGAGCCTCGCCGCCGGCCTGGCGCTGGCCCAGCAGGATCGGCTCAAGCGCCTTCTGCTGCGTCGCGAGCAACTGACCCGCGCGGCGCGAGCCCGAGCGCTTGCGGCGACGGAAGCCAAGACCGAGTTCCTGGCGACCATGAGCCATGAGATTCGTACGCCGCTGAATAGCGTGCTCGGCTTCGCGCAGCTTCTGGCCGCCCGCGACGACCTGCCGCCGGACGCGCGCCGACAAGTGAACCTGATCGACAGCGCCGGCGCCGCCCTGCTCACCGTCGTCAATGACATCCTGGACTTTTCACGGGTCGAAGCCGGGCAGATCGAGCTGCTGCCCCAGCCCACGTCGGCCGCCACGCTGCTCCGCGACACCGTCGCGATCATGGTTCCAGAAGCGCGCGCCAAGGGCCTGTCGATGGACGTGCAGATCGTCGATCCAGTCGACGTGCTGCATGACCTTGACGCCGACCGGCTGAGGCAGGTGCTGATCAATCTGCTGAACAACGCGGTGAAGTTCACTGACGAGGGGCGTATCGACGCGCGCCTTGTGGTCGAGCCCGGCGATATAGAAGACCGCCTGCGCTTCGAAGTGCTCGACACCGGCGTCGGTATCGAACTCGACAAGCAAGCCTTGCTATTCCAGCGCTTCTCGCAGGCCGACAGCTCGATGAGCCGACTGCATGGCGGCGCCGGGCTGGGCCTGGCGATCTGCCGCGCGCTTGTCGAGGTCATGGGCGGCAAGATCGGCGTCGACAGCGTTCCAGGCCGCGGTTCGTGCTTCTGGATCGAGCTCAGCGCGCCGGTCGTTGACGCGATCCCCCTCCCCGAACGGCCCAAACCCGCTGCGCCCGGGGCGGCGCGGGTTCTGATCGTCGACGACCATCCTATCAATCTGGAGATTGGAGCAGCGCTCCTGACGCTGGCCGGATGCGAGGTCGATCTCGCCGAGAACGGCAAGGAGGCCGTGGATAAGGCCGCGTCAGCCGACTACGACATCATCCTGATGGACATCCATATGCCACACATGGACGGTCTAGAGGCGACCCGGGCGATCAAGGCGCTACGCGGCTCCGCCGGCAAGGTTCCGATCATTGCGATGAGCGCCGACGCCCTCCCCCGGCAGGTCGAGCGCTGCTACGCCGCGGGGATGGTCGACCACATCGCCAAGCCTATCCAGCGCGAGGTGCTGTACGCCAAGATCGAGCGTTGGCTGCACCCGCGCCCCGACGACCAGTCCCATACCTAGGCGCCAACCGAACCGGAGAAAGCCGCTAGGTTTGGGTTCTGGCTTGGAACTGCACGCCGACACCCCTAACTTGGCCGCGGATAACGGGAGATGTCCTCGATGCAGCGCCGCGCCTTCGCCGCCCTGGGCCTGATGGCTCTTCTCGCCGCCTGCTCGCCCGCGCCCAAGAAGGACGCCGCGACCGCCGGTCAGACGCCCATCAAGCTGGCCACCGACTGGCGCGCCCAGGCCGAGCTGGGGGGCTACTATCAGGCGCTTGCGACTGGCGAATACAAGAAGCGCGGCCTGGACGTGACCCTGATCCAGGGCGGTCCGGCCGTGAACGTGCCGCAGTTGCTGGCCACCGGCGCGGTCGATGTCGGCGTCGGCTCCAACAGCTTCATCATCATGAACCTGGCCAAGGAGAACGCCCCGGTCAAAGCCGTGGCGGCCTTCATGCAGAAGGACCCGCAGGTCCTCATCGCGCACCCTGACCAGGGCATCAGCGGCATCGCCGACATGAAGGGCCGGCCCATTCTGCTGTCGGACGCTTCGGTCACCGCTTTCTGGGTCTGGTTGAAGGCCAAGTACGGCTTCACTGACGATCAGGTCCGCAAGTACAACTACTCGTCCGCGCCGTTCCTGGCCGACAAGCGGGTCGTGCAACAGGGCTACGCGACCAGTGAGCCGTACCTCATCGAGAAGGAAGGCAAGATCAAGCCGGCCGTCTTCCTGCTGGCCGACAGCGGCTATCCCGCCTACGCCTCGTTCGCCCTCGTGCCCGACAGCCTGATCGCCAAGAACCCGGCGGCTGTGCAGGCCTTCGTCGAAGCGACGGCGGCGGGCTGGACCTCGTACCTCTACGGCGACCCCAAGCCTGGCGACGCGGCGATCCTGAAGGACAATCCGGAGATGACCCAGGACGTCCTGGATCAAGCGCGAGAGAAGATGCGCTCCTACGGCATCGTCAGCGCCAACGGCGGCAAGGGCGACGTCGGCCAGATGACCGATGCGCGGTGGGCAGAGTTCTTCAAGGTCGCGTCCGAACAGGGCGTCTACCCCAAGGACATGGACTACAAGAAGGCTTACACGCTGCAGTTCCTGCCCAAGGGCCAATGAGCGGCCCAGTCGCCAGCCTCTCCGCCGTCGCGGTCGACTACCCGCGCGGCCGCGCCCTGGGTCCGGTCGATCTTGCACTGGCGCCCGGGGAGATCGTGGCCTTGGTGGGACCATCGGGCTGCGGCAAGTCGACGGCCCTGCGTCTGCTGGCCGGACTGGAGGCCCCGACCCAAGGCGCCGTGACCCGCGCGACCGGGCGGGGCGAAACCTCAGTCGTCTTCCAGGCGCCGACGCTGGCGCCGTGGCTGTCGGCCCGTGACAACGTCGCCTTGCCGCTCGAACTCGCCGGTGTCGGCAAGCGCGAGGCGCGCGCGGCCGCCGAAGAAGCCCTGGCCAAGGTCGGCCTCGCCAGCGCCGCCGCCGCCCGGCCCGCCCAGCTATCGGGCGGCATGGCCATGCGGGTTTCGCTGGCCCGCGCCCTGGTGACGCGTCCCCGGCTCCTGCTCCTGGACGAGCCGTTCGCCGCGCTCGACGAGATCACCCGCCGCGTCCTGGCTGACGACGTTCTCGCCCTCGCGGCCGAGCTCGCGCCGGCCGTGGTCTTCGTCACGCACAATGTCGAGGAGGCGGTTTACATGGCCGGGCGTGTCGTGGTCATGACACCGGGCCCTGGACGCATCGCCGGAGAGATCGCCATCGAAGGCGCCGTCCCTCGCCCACCGGGCTTTCGCACCACGGCCGCCTTCCGCGCCGCCGCCGAGGCGGTGTCCGAGCTGCTGGCCACCGCCTCGGAGCGCGCGGCGTGAAGCGGATCCTGCCTCCCCTGATCCTGGTCGCGGCGCTTTTGGCCGGCTGGGAGATCGCCTGCCGAGCGCTGGTCGTCCCGCCCTATCTGCTGCCGCCGCCCAGCGCTGTCTGGACCGCGCTGCTGGAGTCCTGGCCCCTTTTGCTGAGCTCGGCCTGGGCCACCCTGTCGACGGCCCTGCTGGCGCTGGTCATCGCCAGTCTGGTCGCGTGTGGTCTAGCCCTGACGGTGAGCCTGAACCGGGTTCTCGAAGACGCGGTCCGCCCGATCGCGGTGACGTTGCAGGTCACGCCGCTGGTGGCGATCGCCCCGCTGGTGACGATCTGGGCCGGCATCGACCACCCCGAGCGCGCCGTGATCGGTTTGGCCGCCGTGGTGGCCTTTTTTCCGATTTTCTCCGGGGCGCTCGCCGGGCTGAAGTCCGTCGACCCCGATTTGGCGCGCCTCTTCGACCTGCATGGGGCGACGCCGTTCCAACGCCTGACCCGTCTGCGTTTGCCCTCGGCCGTGCCCGCGCTGTTGGAGGGCCATAAGGTGGCCGCAGGTCTGGCGGTGATCGGCGCCGTCGTGGCTGAATTCGTGGCGGGTTCCGGCGGCGCGCAGGGCCTGGCCTGGCGCATTCTCGAGGCCTACAACCGGCTGCAGACGGCCAAGGTCTTCGCCGCCCTGGTCATGCTCGCGATTCTAGGCGTCGCGCTGCACGCGATCATGGAAGCGCTGGAACGTCGACTTCTCCACTTTTGGCGCGGGCGTTAGCCCAAGATTAAATCGGTCGCGCTAGAGCTCGAGGCTGACATTGCTTCGCCCGGACCGCCATGCGCCTTGCCGTTCTCATCGCCGCCCTGGCCTGCGCCACCGCCGCGCAAGCCGAAGGCGCGCGCGAGAACCGCTACGGCCCCGCGCCCGCACGGGCGCCAGCCGCTGTGGACAGCCGCGCGCCGCTCTTCAACGGCGCAACCTACAGCGCACGCACCCTGGGCTGGACCGGCAAGCGCGACGCCGTGGCCGAGGCGGTCGAGGCCAGCGCGCCACAACCCTGGTGGGTCCGCGAGCAAGCTCAGGCCCGGGTTCAGACCACGCCGCCCCGCATGGAGCGGGCCGCGCCCATCCAAGCCAGCGCCCCCGCACCGGTCGCGCGCGCCCCAGCGGCCTTGCCGCAAAGCATCTTTGACACGCCAGCGCCGGTAGCCT
Source organism: Pseudomonadota bacterium (assembly GCA_020161365.1). Classification (GTDB taxonomy): domain Bacteria; phylum Pseudomonadota; class Alphaproteobacteria; order Caulobacterales; family Caulobacteraceae; genus Caulobacter. The sequence goes on from JAIUNU010000003.1 coordinate 13,609, forward strand.
CCGCCCCACTGACGCAAACCGCCCTGGCCGCCCCGCCGATGCAGCCGGGGCAGGTGGGCGCGCGAACCTATTCCGTCGGACGTCAGTTCGGGATGACGCCCGACCCCATTCCCGCCGCGGGTCCATCGCGCATGGTCCTGATCGCGCCGCCGCCGGCCCCGGCCGAGGACGAGGCCAAACCCGGTGTTCAGGAAGGCGGCGAGTGGTCGGGAAGCGCCGAGAAGGACGGCGATCTCTAATGCAGTCGCGAATCCACGATCTCATCGCCCTGGCCAACGAGCCCTCCAGCGCCAAGCGCCGCGAGCTGCTGCGCGGCGTCACCGATCTGTTCTTTCAGGGCGACGGCCACAACAGCGTCGAGATGGGCCTCTTCGACGACGTCCTGAGCCAATTGGCCGGTGACATGGAAGAGGCGGTCAAGGCGGAGCTGGCTGAGCGGATCAGCGAAACCGCCACCCCGCCGCGCGGCCTGTCCCGCACGCTGGCGGCCGACTCGATCGCCGTGGCCGCGCCAATCCTGCGCAATTCCCGCGCGCTGACAGACGATGATCTGCTGCACGTCGCACGGACCCAGGGTCAGGACCACCTGCGGGCCATCTCCCAGCGCAGCAGCGTGTCGAGCGTGGTGTCGGACGCTATTGTCGCGCGCGGTGACGACCAGACCCTGGGCGTCCTCCTACGAAACGAGGGCGCGGTGCTGTCGCGCGAGGCGCACGAGACCGTCGTCGACCGCGCCGCCGCCAACCCCGCCCTGCACGAAGCGGTGATCGACCGGCAAAGCCTGCCCGTCGACCTGCTGAACGAAATGTACTTCATGGTCGAGGCGCGGCTGCGCGACCGGATCATGGAAAAGAACGCCGGCATGGATCCGGCGGTGCTGGAAGCGGCCCTGACCGCCGGCCGCAAGCGCGTGGCGACGCAGGACGGCGCCCTGCCTGCCGACTACGAGGAAGCCGAACGCGAGTTCCGCACGCTTCGCGGCAAGGTGCAGATCTCGCCGCAGATTCTGGCCAACATGCTGCGCAACCGGAAAACCACCTTGTTCTTGGTGGCTCTGGCCGAACTGGCGGAAGTGGACTTCCACACGGCGCGCAAGATCCTCGAGCGTCGCGAGATGGACGCCCTGGCGGTGATCTGCAAGGCGGCCGACTTCGACCGTTCGCTGTTCCTGACCTTCGCGCTGTTGATCCTGGACCAGTCCGACGAGGTGATGATGCGGGCCAAGGCGTACGGCGAACTTTACGCCAACCTCCCGCGAGACTCGGCGCTCCGCACCATCCGGTTCTGGCGCCTGCGACGCCAGACGGGGGACGTCGCAGCCGCCTGACCTGCGGCAGGGCTAAAAGCCGCCTACCTCGCGCCTTGCGTGCGCCATCCGGGACAGCCAAGGTGCGCGCCTTGTTCTCTCCTGCCCTGGATTCTCGATGATCAGCGCTTCGCGCCTGGCGATTGTCGCGGCCGCCGGCCTTTCGGTAGCCGCCTGCTCCCAGCTCCCCAAGCCTTCGATTCCGCTTCTGAAGAAAGATACCGGCGAGTCGCCGGCGCCGAAGATCGCGGAAGCGCCGGCGCTGGCTGGCCCCAAGGTCGCCGACCTGAAGCCGGGCCAATGGGCGCAGGAGATATCCGACGTCGCGCCCGATCCCGCCTGGCGCTTTGGCGTGCTGCCGAACGGCATGCGCTACGCCCTGCGTAAGAACGCCACGCCGCCCGGCCAGGCCGCGCTACGCCTGTGGTTCGATGCCGGCTCGATGATGGAGGCGGACGACCAGCAGGGTCTCGCCCACTTCCTGGAGCACATGGCCTTCAACGGGTCGAAGAACGTGCCCGAAGGCGAGATGATCAAGATCCTGGAACGGCACGGCCTGGCGTTCGGAGCCGACACCAACGCCTCGACCAGCTTCGACGAGACGGTCTACCAGCTCGACCTGCCCAAGACGGACGACGGCACGGTCGACACCTCGCTGATGCTGCTGCGCGAGGCCGCCGGCGAGCTGACCATCGCGCCGGAAGCCGTCGACCGCGAGCGCGGCGTGGTGCTGTCGGAAGAGCGAGCGCGCGACACGCCCGGCTATAGGGTCGCCATCAAGACGCTGTCGGCGCAGATGGAAGGCCAGTTGCCGCCCAAGCGCATTCCGATCGGCAAGACCGAGGTGCTGAAGACCGCGCCCGCCCAGCGAATCCGCGACTTCTACGAGGCCTATTATCGGCCCGAGCGCGCCGTGCTGGTCGCCGTGGGCGACTTCGACGTCGACGCTATGGAAGCCAAGATCAAGGGCAAGTTCGGCGACTGGGTCGGCAAGGGCGCGAACGGTAAGAATCCCGACGTGGGTCCGGTCGCCAAGCGTGGCGCGACGGCCAAGATGATCGTCGAAGCGGGCGCCCCGTGGTCGATCCAGATGACCTGGATGCGCAAGCCCGACGGCCTTCTGGAGACCAAGGCGGTCGACGAGCGGGACACGCTGGAGAACCTGGCTTTCTCGGTTTTGAACCGCCGGCTGCAGGCCTTGGGGCGATCGGCGGAGCCGCCCTTCATCGCCGGCGGGGCCTTCAAGGGCGACCAGTATGGCGCCGTGCGTGTCACCACCTTCGGGGCGACGGCGCAGCCGGGCCGCTGGCGCGAGGCGATGACCGCCCTCGACGCCGAGCAGCGCCGGGCCGTGCAGTACGGCGTGCGCCAGGACGAACTGGATCGCGAGATCGCCAACCTGCGCGCCGGTCTGGTCGCCGCTGTGGCCGGCGAAGCCACCCAGCGCACGCCCGCGCTCGCCAACCAGTTGGTCGGCACACTGGGTGACGGCGAAGTCGTCACCTCGCCCAGCCAGAACCTCGCGGCGTTCGATCTGATCGTGAAAGGTCTGACGGCGGAACGCGTCAACGCGGTGCTCAAGAGCGCCTTCGCCGGCTCTGGGCCGCTGCTCGTCCTGGCCGCGCCGACCGCTGTCGAAGGCGGCGAACCGGCGATCCTCAAGGCTTACGAGGACCTCAAGGCCCAGCCTGTCACGCCGCCCACCGCGCCGGGCGTGACGGTGTGGCCCTATTCCAGCTTCGGTCCGACCGGAAAGGTCGTCGAACAGAAAGACGTCTCCGATCTGGACGCTGTCTTCGTGCGCTTCGAGAACGGCGTGCGCCTGACGGTCAAGCCGACCAAGTTCCGCAACGACCAGGTCATCGTGAAGGTCCGCGCCGGCCACGGCCTGCTCGACATGCCGTCGGACAAGCAGAGCCCGCTTTGGTCAGGCTCGGCCTTCATCGAGGGCGGTCTCAAGCAGATCACGGCCCAGGACATGGAACGCGTCCTGACCGGCAAGATCTGGAACGCCCAGCTGGGCGTCGAGGACGACGCCTTCACGCTGAACGGTCGCACGCGGCCTGAAGACCTGACGACCGAGTTGCAGGTGCTGGCGGCGTTCGCCAGCGAGCCCGGCTGGCGGCCCGAGGCCTTCAATCGCATCAAGACCAGCTACGGCACGCTGCACGACCAGCTGCAGAGCACCACCGGCGGCGTTCTGGGCCGCGACCTGGGCGGCCTGATGCACGGTGGCGACCAGCGCTGGACCTTCCCGTCGCGTGAACAGATCGCCACCGCGTCACTGGACGACCTCAAGGCCGCCGTGGCCAATCCGTTGGCCAAGGGCGACCTGGAGGTCGTCATCGTCGGCGACACCACGGTCGACAAGGCGATCACGGCGGTCGCCGACACCTTCGGCGCCCTGCCCGCGCGCCCCGGTGATCCGCCGCTGCCCGGCGCGGACAACGCCCCCTTCCCCGCCCCGTCCGCTCAGCCCGTGGTCCGCACCCACAAGGGCCGCGCCGACCAGGCCGCCCTGTTCATGACCTGGCGCACCGATGACCTGTTCTCGAACCTGCAAAGGTCGCGTGACGTGTCGGTGCTGGGTCAGGTGATGCAGCTTCGCCTGACCGATGAGCTGCGCGAGAAGCAGGGCGCGACCTATTCGCCCAACGCGTCGGCGACCGCCAGCGTCGTCTTCAAGGACTGGGGTTATCTGGCGGTCAGCCTTGAGGTCCCGCCCGAGAAGCTGGAGGGCGTGGTGGCTTCGATCCGCAAGATCGCCGCCGACCTGCGCGACAAGCCGATCTCCGCCGATGAGCTGGAGCGCGCCAAGAAGCCGCGGATCGACGCGATCGAAAAGGCCCGGGTCACCAACGAGTACTGGGTCGGCGCGCTCTCGGGCGCCCAGAGCGATCCTCGCCTGCTGGACGCCACGCGTTCGGTGATCGCGGGCCTCTCGCGGGTGACGCCGGGGGACGTGCAAAAGGCGGCGCAGACCTATCTCGCCGACGAGAAGTCCTGGCTGCTGCTGGTGAAGCCCGAGGCTGCGGCTCCGGCCAAGTAGAGCGACGAAAAAGGCCCCGGTTCGGACCGGGGCCTTTCTATGTCTTGGGATCGTGAGGCGACTAGTAGACGACGCCGCCGACGCCGCCATCCAGGCTGAAGCTGGTCGACAGCGACTGGCGTTCCTGCACCGTTTCCTCGCGGTAGGCGGTGTAGGTCTCGGTGGTCAGCATGCTCAGGATCTTCACGCCGGCGCCAAAGCGGCGCAGCAGCGAGCGCTCGTTACAGTCGCGCGCGGGCAATTGCGGACGGCATGACACCGTGGCCTGCCCCGCACCAGCGCCACGCGCATAGTAAAGCGCCTCGTTCTTGCGGCAGATGAAGGTCTGGCCGGGCGCCCCGGTGGAGATGTCGATCTGTCCGGCGTACTCGGCGATCACGTACTGCAAGCGTGCGCCCGCGATGCAGCGATAGAGCTCGCCGTCATAGGCGTCGTCGATGTCGCGGTCGGGGGTCACCTGCGAGGCCGGATGCGGCACGTCGCGGTCGTCCAGGCAGACCGCGCGAACGATGACCCTGCGCGTGCGGGTGCGCGTGGCCTCATAGGCCTGGCGCCGGCGGACCTCGCCGCCCTCGACGTTCAGACCCTGGATGTACCCGGTGGTCATCGGCCCCGAATAGTAGCCGCCGTGCCCGCCGCCACCGTAGTAATTGACGACTCCGCCGGCGGTCGAACCGGCGCCGGACGAGGAGCCGGAGGTCGCGCCCGCGTTGGCGACGGCCGAGGCGTTCGTGGTGGCGTTGACGATCACCGTCGAGCCGATGTTCACGTTGACGCCTGGAATGTTGACGTTGTGGCCACCGCCGCAGCAGCCGGTCGGCGGCGCGGGGGGCTTCGGCGGCGGCGGCGGCGGCTTGCAGCACGTCGGCGGGGGCGGCGGGCAGGCGTTGGTGCAGCCGGCATAGGCCGCTCCGCCCAACAGCAGGCCGCCCAGCATCGCCCCGAGGGCGATCGTCCATGCGCGCGCGTTCAGTTTCAGCGCCTTCATCCGGCGTTTCCCTTCACCTCGGGTCGTACCGCTTCCGGTTAAGCAAGAATCGGGCCGAGGGCGGCCGCCCGCCTGGATTTGCGCCAGAATGGGACGGTCGAGCCCTTGGCCCGGTTCTCCCAGCAAGCCCTGTGCGGTCGAAAACAGCCGCGGAAGGACCCGCCAGGGGACGACGATGTTCCATCCAAGCACGGAACGGTTGATAGACTATTGGCGCGACAAGAAGGGTGAATCCGCCCTGCCCCGCCGCGCCGACATCAATCCGGGCGATTTCCTGGAGTTGCTGCCCCAGGTGTTCGTGCTGGGGCGCGACGGCGGCAGGCTGCCCTTCCGTCTCGCGGGCGGCTTCGTGTCCGACCTCCATGCGCGGGACCTGCGCGGCCAGGACGCCCTGTCGCTGTGGGCCTTGGCTCATCGCTTGGAGCTGAAAAGCGCGCTGGATGTCGCCCGCAAGCGCCGCACTCCAGTGGTCGTCACCGCCGACATCCGCGCGCACGGCGTTCCCTCGGTCGGCATGGAAGTGCTGTTCGCGCCGCTGCAAGGCGCCAACGGCGAAACTGACCGCTTCCTGGGCCTCTATCAGCCGATCGCAATGATGGCCCGCCTGATGGGCCGACCGGCCTATGAACTGGGCCTGCGCGAGATCAAGCCGCTCGGCGAAGGCAACCAGGACATGCCGCGTCTGCGTCTGGCCACGCTGGACGGTCGCCGGATCGCCTAGCGACCCGCCTGATCAAGCGTGGCCCGGACGTCGTCGGGCAAATCTAGCCGGGCAGCGCCCATAAGGTCTTCGAGCTGTTCGATCGACGTGGCGCTCGCGATCGGCGCTGTGATCGACGGATGGCCCATAATCCAGGCCAGCGCGACCTGAGCCTGCGACGCCCCGACCGCCACGGCGGCCTTGTCGAGGGCCGACAGCACCGTCCGCCCTCTGTCGTTCCAATAGTCGCGCAGGATGGTCCGACCTCGGGCCCGGCCCTCCAAGTCGGCCTCGCTGCGATATTTCCCGCTCAGGAAGCCCGCAGTCAATCCGTAGTAAGGAATGATTCCCAGGTCCTCGGTGCGCGCCAATTCAACGAGCGCTCCCTCGACCTGCTCGCGATCAACCAGATTGAACTTCGGCTGGATCGTCTCATATCGGGCCAAGCTCTGTGCTCGAGAAGCCTCGAGACTGGTCTTCAGGCGCGTCGGTGAGAAGTTTGAGGCTCCGACCGCGCGCACCTTGCCGGCACGCACAAGGCGATCAAACGCGCGCAGCGTCTCCTCCTGAGACGTTTCAGCGTCGTCCTGATGGGATTGGTAGAGATCGATATAGTCAGTTTGAAGGCGGCGCAGCGAGTCCTCTACGGCCGCTTCGATGTTCGCCGCCGAGAGGCCGGGCCGTTTGGGCCACATCGCCACCTTCGTCAGGATGAGAACCCGATCGCGTTTACCCGAGGCCCCGAGCCAACGGCCGATCACACTCTCGGATTCCCCGCCCGCGTGGCCGGGAACCCAGGCCGAATAGACATCCGCTGTGTCGATGGCGTTGAAACCGCCGTCCACGAAGGCGTCGAGCAATCGATGCGACATCGCCTCATCGGCGGTCCACCCAAAGACGTTGCCACCAAAGATCAGCGGCGCAGTCGACAGGCCCGAACGGCCCAGCGGGCGATGTCGCATGAAGCCTTTCCTACTCCGCCGCCACCGCGCGCCCGTCCTCATAGACCGGCACGTCGAGCGGCGCGGCCGGGGCCTTGCCTCGGATCAGGTCGGCGGCGCGCTCGGCGATCATGATGGTCGGGGCGTTGGTGTTGCCGCCAATCAGGGTCGGCATGACCGAAGCGTCGATCACCCGCAGTCCCTGGACACCCTGAACGCGGAGCTGATCGTCGACCACCGCCAGAGGGTCGCCCGCCACGCCCATGCGGCAGGTGCCGACAGGGTGGTAGATCGTCTCGGCCTTGGCCCGGATCCAGGCGTCGAGATCGGCGTCCGACTTCACGTCCGCGCCCGGCGCGTATTCGGCGTCGCGGTAGGGATCGAAGGCCGCCTGAGCGACGGTCTCGCGGGCGATGCGAACGCCCTCGCGGATCGCGCGCCGGTCCTCCTCCGTCGAAAGATAGTTGGCCAGGATGGTCGGATCGTCGAACGGATCGGCCGAGCGCAGGCCCACCTTGCCCCGGCTTTCGGGACGCAGTTGGCAGACGTGCAGGGTAAAGCCGTCCTTCTCGACCACCACCTTGCCGTGGTCCTGCATGATGGCCAGCACGCCGTGAATCTGCAGGTCCGGACGGTCGAGATCCGGGCGTGATTTCAGGAAGGCGCCGCTTTCCAGGAACTGCTGGCGCCCCAGGCCCTTGCCGAAGAACATGTAGTTCATGCCGACGCCCAGCTTGTTCAGCCCCTTATTGGCCGAGTAGGCGGTCTTGAGGTTCTTGGCGGTCCAGGAGACGCAGACGTCCAGGTGGTCCTGCAGGTTGGCGCCGACCCCCTTGGACTCATGCGCCACGGCGATACCATGCGGCGTCAGGTCGTCCGGCGCGCCGATGCCCGACAGCTGCAGGATCTGTGGCGATTGCACCGCGCCGGCGCTCAGCAGCACCTCGGCGTCGGCATAGGCGATCTTCTTCTCGCGCGACTTGCCGACCACGTACTCGACGCCGACGGCGCGGCGCTTCTCCAGGATGATCCGCGTGGTGCGGGCCTCGGTCACGCAGGTGAGGTTCGGACGCGACAGGGCCTCGGACAGATAGGCCATGGCCGCGCTCCAGCGCTGGCCGTCGCGGATGGTCAGGTCGTAGGGGCCAAAGCCTTCCTGCTGATAGCCATTGAAGTCCTTGGTGGTCTTGTGCCCCGCCTGGCGACCCGCCTCGATCAGCGTGCGGTAGAACGGACTGTCGGACTCGCCCTTCGACACATGCAGGGGCCCCTTGTCGCCGTGATAGGCGTCGCCGCCGGCGTGATGGGTTTCCGAGCGCTTGAAATAGGGCAAGACCTCCGAATACGACCAGCCGGTCAGACCCATCTGCCGCCACTGGTCATAGTCGCGGGCGTGACCGCGAATATAGATCATACCGTTGATGGCCGAGCTTCCGCCCAGGCCCTTGCCGCGCGGCCACCAGAGTTTGCGGTTGTCGAGGTGCGGCTCGGCTTCGGTCCAGAAGCCCCAGTTCTGCTCGCCCTTGTCCTTGATCAGCTGGCCGACGCCGGCCGGCATCTTCACCAGGATGGACTTGTTCTTGCCGCCGGCCTCCAGCAGTAGAACCTTGACGTTCGGATCCTCGGTCAGGCGCGCGGCCAGGACGCAGCCGGCGGAGCCGCCGCCGATGACGATGTAATCAAAGCGCTCGCTGGCCATGGCCCCGACGCCCTCCCTGGAAGGTTATCATTGTTAAGGCAGAGATTGGTCTGGCTTTGAGCCGTGCGCAAGGCGCTTGAAGATCACACGACGCCAACGGGGCGAGTTTCGATTTCCCCGCAACCTGAAATCCTGTATATACTACCTATACACGAAATGTGGATCAACACAGCTATTCTGTCTTAGCGCGGTAGATCGCGGCGGAAGCTGGATCCGCCGTGAAACGTTCTTCGCGCGCGCACGTGTCCCGCGCGAGGAGCGGGAGCGCCGCCCCGCCCCCCCAACTGCGGGCGGCGCTCCCAACATCCGTTCGGGTCCAACGTCTATTCGGCCACGACCGTAAGATCGCGCGCGTAGCGTTTCCAGTTCTCGACATAGTGCAGAGCCGAGGCCTGCAGGATCATGGCGTGCTGCTCGCCGATCTCGCGGACCACCTTGCCGGGCGCGCCCATCACCATCGAATTGTCCGGAATTTCCTTGCCTTCGGTGATCAAGGCGCCCGCGCCGATCAGGCAGTTCTTCCCGATCTTGGCCCCATTCAGGACAATCGAGCCGATGCCGATCAGCGAGCCGTCACCGATCGTGCAGCCGTGCAGCATCACCATGTGACCGATGGTGACGTTCGCGCCAATGGTCAACGGAACACCAAGATCAGTGTGGAGCACCGAGCCGTCCTGAACGTTGCTGTTCTCGCCGATCGTAATGGGATCGTTGTCTCCCCGCGCGATCGCGCCCCACCAAATACTGGCGTTCTTCTTGAGAATCACGTTCCCCATCACGCTCGCGGTCGGGGCGATCCAGTATTCGCCTGGCGCGGGAAGCGTCGGCGCCGTGGCGCCTAGGGAATAGACAGTCATCCGTATGCCTCGTTTTCTTGCGCGCGATTTTCAGGTTAACGCCCCGGAAACCATGATGCGCCATTGTAGTTGGGCGATTCGAGAGGGAACATTCCTCAAGCGGGAATCATTTTCCTTTCGTAACGGGTCCGAGGACAAGCGCCTCGTATCCGCCCGCTGACGAAGACGAGGTGTGGCTCTTGGCGTTTCGGCGTACAGCACCGTCTCCAGGGACTTCTCCCTGCGGAAGCGTTCCCGAGCCGTCCCGCCGCGCACGCGACTTCGTGACAACCCAGCTCACCGCCAAGGACGACGCCTCAAGGCCTCGTCCTTTTTTCATGTCTGAATGGAGGCTTTGATGACCAAGCGAGCCCTGAAGCGGATGGCGCGCGAAGGCGTGCAGGAGACCGGCCAATATGACGACGCCAAGGTGCGTCGCCTGCCGGTCGATCACCGCGGCGGCTGGTCACCTCTGCCTGCCGAGGGAGGCGCGAGAGGGGATAGTCGGGACCAGAGCTACCTAAAAACGATAAAACCGAAATCGCCCGGCCAGGCGCAGCTGATGGAAGCTATCGACGAGAAGAACCTCGTCATGGCCCTGGGCCCGGCGGGCACCGGCAAGACCTACATCGCCATCTCCAAGGCCGTAGAGGCGCTGGAAGCCGGCCGCGTCAGCCGCATCGTGCTCTCGCGCCCCGCCGTCGAAGCCGGCGAGTCGATCGGCTATCTGCCAGGCGACATGGAGGACAAGCTGGCCCCCTATCTGCGCCCGCTCTACGACGCTCTCACCGACCGCCTGTCGGTCAAGCGCATGCGGGCCCTGATGGCCGAGGGCGCCATCGAGATCGCGCCGGTCGGCTTTATGCGCGGCCGCACCCTCAACAATGCCTTCGTGGTGATCGACGAGGCTCAGAACTGCACCTACATGCAGCTGAAAATGCTGCTGACCCGCCTGGGCTGGCACTCGACCATGGTGGTCACCGGCGACCCGAACCAGTCCGACCTGCTGCCCGGCATCTCAGGCCTGGCCGAGGTGGCCGCCAAGTTCGACGCGGTCTCCAACATCGCCGTCGTCCGCCTCGCCGATCGCGACATCGTCCGCCACCCGCTGGTGGCCGAGATGCTCGGGGTGCTCTAGGCCTCAAAGACAAGAAGCGGAGGCCGCCTCATCTTGGGATTGAGGCGGCCTTCGCGTGTTTGAGCTTTACATCGCCGAAAGGTTGAGAAACTCTTCCAAGACACTAATTGGAGGATAGGGTATGTTTAACGGCAAGATGATCATGGCCGGGCTCGCCCTCGGTCTTTGTGCGGTTTCGGCCGCTTCGGCGCAGCAGCAGCCGCCGCCGTCGCCAGCGCCGAACCAGGCAACCCCCAATCCTACGATCTTCCTTGCGCCTGGCCCGACTCCGTTTCGGAGCTTGGAGGTCGACGCTTGGCGCCACGTTCAAACGATCCGCGCTCAGGTGAAGGCCCAGACCACACCTGACCAATGGCGACGCGCTCAGCAGGCCGCCAGCTTGATCAACGCCAACCAGTGCGTCAACGCCTACAAGCTGGCCGTGATCGAACAGGACGAGCAGCTGGCGAACTCGGTAAAAATGACCTGCGCCGGGCGCACACGCGGCTAGAGTTTTGCAGCGATGATCGTCACCGGACACGTGATGATCGCAAAAATCGAGACTTGAGTTTGAGGCGGTCGGGCGTGCAAGGTCCGGCCGCCTTAATCTTTTCTTGGACATGTTCATGGCCGATACGACCGCGCCGCGCACGGAACTCACCCTTCGCGGGGTCCTCCTCGGCATTCTGATCACGCTGGTCTTCACCGCCGCCCAGGTCTATCTGGGCCTGAAGGTCGGCCTGACCTTCGCCACCTCGATCCCCGCCGCCGTCATCTCGATGGCCCTGCTGCGGGCGTTCAAGACCTCGACCATCCAGGAAAACAACATCGTCCAGACGATCGCCTCGGCGGCGGGCACGCTGTCGTCGGTGATCTTCGTCCTGCCCGGCCTGTTGATGATCGGCTGGTGGGCCAATGTGCCGTTCCTGCCGACCTTCGGCGCCTGCGCGGTCGGCGGCATCCTAGGGGTGATGTACACCATTCCCCTTCGGCGAGCCTTGGTGACCAACTCCAACCTGCCCTACCCCGAAGGCGTCGCCGCCGCCGAGGTTCTGAAGGTCGGCACAGGCTCTCGCGAAGGCGCGGCCGAGGGCAAGGCGGGCCTCGCCGCTGTCAGCATGGGCGCGATCGCCTCGGCGCTGTTCGGCGCCTTGGGCGCGGCCAAGCTGTTCGCGGCTGAGGTCGCCGGCTATTTCAAGTTTAAGCTCGGCGCCGCGTCGGGCGCGACCGGACTGGGCGCCTCCAGCTCGCTGGCCCTGATGGGCGCGGGTCACCTGATGGGCATCACGGTCGGCGTCGCCATGTTCGCAGGCCTGTTCATCGCCTGGGCGATCCTGACGCCGATCCTCACCGTCGCGACCCCGATGCCGGACGCCGACGCGGCCACCCACGCCCTGACCGTCTGGAAGACCCAGGTGCGGTTCCTGGGCGCGGGCGTCATCGGCGCGGCCGCGATCTGGACGCTCGCCAAACTGGTCGGGCCGATCACAGCCGGCCTGAAATCGGCCTTCGCCGCCGCCAAGACGCGGAAGGCCGGCGGATCGACCCTTCCCCGCGTCGAGCAGGACATCCCCATCGGGATCGTGGGCCTCGTGTCGGTTCTGCTGCTCGCCCCCGCCGGCTGGTTCCTCGCCCACTTCCTGACGGGCGGACCGATCGCCCAGCTGACGACGCCGCTGGTCGCCATCGGCATCGGCTATCTGGTCTTCGCGGGCCTGCTGGCCGCCGCCGTCTGCGGCTACATGGCCGGCCTGATCGGCTCGTCCAACAGCCCGGTGTCTGGCATCGCCATCCTGAGCGTCCTGGGCGCCTCGCTGATGGTCGGCATGGTCGGTCGGGGCGTCATTGGTCCCGACGTAACCAAGGCGCTGATCGCCTTCGCCCTCTATGTCACGACGTGCGTCCTGGCCGTCGCCGTTGTCGCCAACGACAACCTTCAGGATCTGAAGACCGGCCAGCTGGTCGACGCCACCCCGTGGAAGCAGCAGGTCGGCCTGATCATCGGCGTGCTGTCGGGCTCGGTGGTCATTCCGTTCGTGCTGGAGCTCCTGAACCGCTCCAACGGCTTCGCCGGCGCGCCGAACCTGCAAGCGATCGCCGATGAGCCACTGGCCGCGCCCCAGGCCACGCTGATCTCGACCCTGGCCAAGGGCGTGCTGGGCGGAAACCTCGACTGGGGCCTTCTGGGCTACGGCGCCGTGATCGGCCTGGCTCTCGTCGCGGTCGACGCCATCCTGCGCAAGACCAGCAAGGATCGCCTCAGCCTGCCGCCGCTCGGCGTGGGCCTGGCGATCTATCTGCCCAGCTCCGTCACCGCCCCGGTCGTCGTCGGCGCCGTCGCCGGCTGGCTGTTCGAGAAGATTGTGGCCAAGGACCGCTCGGCCGAAGCCGCCAAGCGCCTAGGCGTGCTGATCGCCTCGGGCTTCATCGTCGGCGAGAGCCTGTTCAACGTGTCCCTGGCCCTGCTGATCGTCTCCACAGGCAAGGGCGAACCGCTCGCCGTGCCCTTCGCGCCGTCCGAGCATGTCGGGATGGTCCTGTCCCTGGCCGCCGCCGCGATCGTGGTGGTCAGCCTCTACCGCTGGGCCCGCAAGGCCGGCGCTAAGGCGATGGGGGCTTAGAGCCTCGATCAACCACTCATGGGAAACCCCGGAAGGTCAGCCTTCCGGGGTTTCTTTTGAGCGTTGTTAGGCCTCGCCGGGTTGGAGGATCGTGAACACCAGCTCCCGCCGCCCGCGATAGCCCAGCGACTCATAGAGCCGGATCGCCGTCGCATTGTCGGTGTAGCTGTGCAGGAAGGCCTTCTCGCCGCGCGCCAGGATCCGGGCGGTCACTTCGCGCAATAGTCTGGCCGCATAGCCTTGGCCGCGATGGTCGGGATGGACGCAGACGCCGCTGGCCTCGGTATAGCCGTCCGGACGCATGCGTTGGCCGGCCATGGCAATGAGTTGACCGTCCCGCCGCACGCCGATGAAGTCGCCGAGCTGGTGCGTGCGCGAGAAGAACGGGCCAGGCTTGGTCAGGGTGGCCAGGGCCAGCATCTCGGGCCCGTCGGCGTCGCCAAGGTCCAGCATCTCGAAGGCGACGTCCCAGGCGGGCGCGACCTCGATCGCCTCCATCTGCAGACACACCGCGTTGGAGACCACCTCGGTTCCGGGAACCGGCGGCGTCGCTTCAGGCGCGATCAGTCCCACCGTCCCGCGGTCGCGCACCAACGCGCCGAGGTCGGCCAGCGCCTCAGGACCTTCATCCTCGAGACCGGCGAACAGGCCGAAGTCGGGATGCATCCGGAAGGCGCGCCCACGCCGGATCGCCAGATGACTCTGTCGGCCCATCAGGGTTGAGCACACGGGGCGGTCGAGAACATGAAAGGTCATGCCCCATTCAAGCGGGGCGGAGGTCGGGGATCAACGCCCGACAGAGCCGCAGATACTCAAGATCGCGGCCGCCTCCGCCCTGTCGATCACCAACAGGGCGGGACGCGTTCGATTTAGTCGAGGTCTTCGCCGAGAATGGCCATCTCGAACATGAACGAGCCGTCCTCGTCCTCGTCCTGGAACACGACGCCGATGAACTCGCCGGCGACTTCGACCTCGGCCGAGTCCTTCTGCTTCGGGCGCGGCTTCACCTGGATGTGCGGGTTGCCGAAGGTGCGCTTCAGGTGCTTTTCGAGCTTGGCGACGGTCGTGGCGTCCACGGGGGTATCCTCATTGATGGCTGGGCGCCCGGGGCGCTTGTCCGCGCGAAACTAGCGCCCGCCGCGAGAACGGCAAGCCGCTTGAGGTGGAGAAGGTGTGGACGCTCCCTCCGACAGCAGCCAATCGCGGAACAGAAGGGTCTCCTGCGTAGCGCCGTCGGGCGGTGTGACGGCCACGATCTTGGCTCGTCCGGACGTGAAACCCAGCGGCGCCACCAGCCGGCCGCTGGCCAGATCGCGCTGGACAAAGGCCCAGGGACCGATCGCGACGCCCAGGCCTGCGGCCGCCGCCTCGATCATGTAGAAATAATGGTCGAACTCCTGCTCGCTGACCGCCGGCGGTAGGTGGTCGAGTTCGACGTTTCGCGCCCAGTCGGACCAACTCTCGACGAAGGTTCGCGTCAACAGGCGCGGCATGGCGAAAATCTGCTCCAGGGTCATTGAGCTGGTCGCCAGCTCCGGCGCCATGACGGGCCCGTGATAGTGCTCCATAAACGGGGTCGCGACCGCCTCGTAGGTCACCACCGTGTCCGGCGAGCGCATGCGAATCGCCAGATCGATCCCGTCGGCCTTGAAATCGAACGGTCCATTGGACTCCGCCACGCGCACCGGAATCTCGGGGTGCGCCGCCTGGAAGCGCGGCAGGCGCGGAATGAGCCACTTCATCGCAAAGGTCGGCAGGCAAGACACCACCAGCGGCTTAGGTCCCGCCTGGACATGGCGTGGCACGGCCGCCTCGATCTGGTCGAAGGCGGGCGACAGCGCCTGGGCCAGTTTCAAGCCCTCCGCCGTCAGGCGCAGACGCGAGCGCGGCCCTTCGGTCAAGGTCACGCCCAGCTGTTCCTCAAGCTGCCGGATCTGGCGGCTGACAGCCCCGTGCGTCACGCACAGTTCGTCGGCCGCCAGGGTCATGCGTCCATGCCGGCCGAACGCCTCGAAAGCGCGTAGCGCGTTCAACGAAGGCAGTTGCCGCCGAGCCATGTGAAAAAACCTCACAGAAGGTCGACGGATAAGTCGTTATCGCGAGCGGCGCAACCGAGGGATAGTCCGGGCCATGCCGCAGACCGTTCCCCGCCTCTCAAGCCGAGAGATTACCCTCCCGCAGGTTCTGGCCGCCTTGGCCATCTGGACGGGCGTTGTTTACGGCCTGGCGCAGGCTAAGGCGCCGGAGGCCAAACAGATATCCTTGAAGCAGAGGCCCGCCCTCACCGCCTGTGCGCCCCAAGGCTAAAGGCGGATATGATTTGGGCCCCGGCGCGTCTCGCTGCCGGGGCCCAGGTCCGCCCACTAGGTCGGGGGGGCGTAGAGGGGCGGACGTCAGGGAAACGCCCTGCCCCGACGGCGGTTCCGTCGTCTATCGCGCTTCGGTCGGTTTGATTTCGAAGAGCACCGGCCAGAGCTTGCCGGTGACGAACAGGCGGTCCGCCACCGGATCGTAGGCGATGCCGTTGAGAACATCGTCGCGGTCGCCGGTGACGCCGGCTTCCTTCAGCAGACCGCCGAGTTCGATCCAGCCCTTGACTCGGCCTGTGGTCACGTCGATGCGCGCAATGCGGGTCGTTTGCCAGACATTGGCCAGCAGTTCGCCCTTCACCCACTCCAGTTCATTGAGATTGGTGACCGGGACGCCATTGTCAGTGACCTGGACGCGCCCGGTCTCCTTCAGCGTCTCGGGGTCGAGAAAGCGGATGAAGGCGCTGCCGTCGCTCATCATGATCCGCTTGTCGTCGCGGGCCAGGGCCCAGCCTTCGCCCGGATAGCTGAACTCGCCGAGCTTCTCGAAGCTGTCGATGTCGTAGATGAAGCCGACCTGGTCGGTCCAGGTCAGCTCATAGAGCCGGTTCTTCCAGTCGACGATGCCCTCGCCGAAGTAATGAGAATCCACGGTACGCTCGGCTTCGATCGCGCCGGTTTCCAGGTTCCATTTGCGAATGAAGGAGCGACCGCGCAGGCCGGTGCTCTCAAAGATGAACCCGTCGCGATAGAGCAGACCCTGCGTGAACGCCCGGCTATCGTGGGGATAGCGTTTGACGATCGCATAGCCGCCCACCGGTGCAGGGTCCGCCAGCGCCGGCGCGGCGAACCCAATGAGGGCGGCCAAGAACAGGCCGCCGAGACGACGCGAAAAGCGCTTCACTCAGATCTCGTAGCTGTTGGGCGAATAGACCGTCTCGGCCAGGGTGTGGTCCATGGTCTTGGCCGGCTCTTCGCAGGTCGGGCAGTTGACCAGGCGAGCGGGGACCCCGGCGGCCGTGCAATGCGCGGGAACCGGCCGCAGCACCACCGAGCCCGAAGCCACCTTGGCGTAGTCGCCGACCGTGATGTTGCCCAGCACCTTGGCGCCGGCGCCCAGCAGCACGCCCTTGCCGATCTTGGGGTGACGGTCGCCGCGCTCGGCGCCCGTGCCGCCCAGGGTCACGCCGTGCAACATGGAGACGTCGTCGCCGACCACCGCCGTCTCGCCGATGACGATGCCGGTGCCGTGGTCGATGAACACACCCTTGCCGATCTTGGCGGCCGGGTTGATGTCGACCTGGAAGACCTCGCTGGAGCGGCTCTGCAGATAGAAGGCCAGGGTCTCGCGCCCCTGGTTCCACAGCCAGTGCGACACGCGGTGGGTCTGCAGCGCCAGGAAACCCTTGAAGAACAGGAACGGCTGGACGTAGCCCTTACAGGCCGGATCGCGCTCGAACACCGCCTTCAGGTCGGCCTCGGCCGCCTCGACAATCGAGCGATCATCCGCAAAGGCGTCGGCGGCGAACTCGCGCGCCGTCATCGCCCGCATTTCCTGGTCGCCCAGCTTGCGCGCCAGCTGGAAAGTCAGGGCGTCGGCCAGATTGTCGTGACTGAGGATCACCGCATTGAGCAGCGAAGCCAGCGCCGGCTCGGCCTTGGCCGCGTGTTCGGCCTGGTTTCGCAGCGCGACCCACACCGGCGTTTCGGTATCGGACGTCACCACTTCGAGATGCTTGGCCATCGGGCTCTCCCTTCCCAGGCGCGAAACGAACATAGCGCATCTTTTTTAGAAATGCTCTAGCCCGATGAACCGCGCCCTATGCGAGGATCAGAGCGGCCAGGGCGGCCGGCAGTTCGCCTCGCACCGCCATATGGTGCGTTCTCAGCAACAACGCCACTGTAATTGCGTCGGGCATGTGGCCGGCGACCGCCGCGTTCAGCGCGTCGCGGAAGGGCACGCGCGCCACGGCGAAGTCCTCGGTCTCGTCCGGCTCGCCGTTCGTGGTCGAAAGGCCCATCGCCAGGAAGCCAAAGGCGATCTCGTCGGTGACGGAGTTGGAGAGCTCCATGCGCAGGATCAACCGCCAGTCAGCGGCCTGCAGCCCGACCTCCTCGGCCAGTTCGCGCTTGGCCCCATCCAGCGGATCCTCGCTGTGCGGCGCGCCGCCCTCCGGCAACTCCCAGCTATAGTTCGCCAAGGCGAAGCGGTTCTGGCCGACGATGGTCACCGTCCCGTCGTCGTGCAGCGGCACGATCCCGATCGCCTGATTCTTGAAGCCGACCTTGCCATAAAGCGCCGGACGTCCGGTCGGCGCGACCGCCTGATATTCTGTCAGGGTGATCCAAGGGTTGTCGTAGACCACCCTGCTGGACGATACGCCCCAGGGTCGTCCATGCGACCTGAGCCAATCGGGCTTGCGGTTGGAGTCGTCGACCAATGCGCTCATCCCTTGTCGCGACCGCGTTGCGGCCATAGGTCTGCGGCTTACAGCGCTTCGGAGAGATCGTCTTGGCCGGTTCCGTTCCCCCCGCCCCCGCGTTTGGCGAGACCCTGCCGGTCGAGGCCGCGCCTGAGGTCGTGGCCTTCCTGGCCAAGCGCCGCTCGGCCAGCGCCATGACCTTGACCGCGCCGGGGCCCGACGATGCGCAGCTTGGCGAGATCTTGCGTATCGCCGCGCGCGTGCCCGATCATGGCAAGCTAGCCCCGTGGCGCTTCATCGTCCTGACAGGCGAGGCCAAGGACGTCTTCGCCGAACGGATCGCGGTGCTCGCCGACAGCCAAGCCAATCCCACCAAGGCGACGGCCGCCCTCCGCAAGCTGACCCGCCCGCCCGTTTGCGTCGCGGTTGTCTCACGACACATCCCCGGCGAGATCCCGGAGTGGGAGCAGCGTCAGAGCGCCTCGGCGGTTTGCCATCAGCTCTTGCTCGCGGCGGCCGCCCTGGGCTGGGGCGCCAACTGGATCACCGACTGGTACAGCTACGACCCGCGCGCGACCGCAATCCTCGGACTCAGCGCCGGCGAGCAGGTCGCCGGCTATCTCTACTTGGGCACGCCCACCGAACAGCCTCAGGAACGCGCGCGCCCGGACGTCGCGGCGATCACCAGTTACTGGTGAGCCTAGGGAAGCTCAGCCCCGGCCGCGATAAGGCGCGACGCCCTGATCGGGAACCCACAGCCCCTCGGGCGCGGGTCCGGTCTGCCAGAACACGTCAATCGGAATGCCGCCACGCGGATACCAGTAGCCGCCGATACGCAGCCAGCGCGGCTCTGCGATCTCGACCATCTTCCGCGCGACCTTGACCGTGCAGTCCTCGTGGAACGAGCCGTGGTTACGGAAGCTGGTGAGGTAGAGCTTCAGGGACTTGCTCTCGATCAGCCAGTCGCCGGGCGCATAGTCGATCACGAGATGCGCGAAGTCGGGCTGGCCGGTCACGGGGCACAGCGAGGTGAACTCGGGCGCAACGAAGCGCGCCAGATAGAGCACATCGCTCTGCGGATTGGGCACGCGCTCGAGGACGGCGGCTTCGGGGCTTTCGGGCGCGTCGACGACGCGGCCCAACTGGGTGACGTTCAGATCGGTCATCGGCGCGGTTTAGGCCTCCGCGCCCCGCGAGACAAGCGCGCGGCGCCCCGCTACAAGGTCGCAAACAGATGTTCGGGAGAGATGCGATGTCGGGACGGGATTTCGAAGGCTTCACCGTGGTGGTCACCGGCGGCTCCACCGGCCTTGGCCGCGCGATCGCCGTAGAGACCGCCCGACGCGGCGCGGGCCTCGTGGTGATCAACTTCGCCCGCAGCGCCGAGGAAGCTGAAGAAACCGCCCGACTGGTCGAGGCCCAGGGCGCCAAGGCGGCGCTGGCTCAAGGCGACGTGTCCAGCGACGAGGACTGCCGCAGGATCGCCGCCGCCGCCGACGCCTCGGGCCGCATCGACGCGCTGTTCAACAACGCCGGCATGACCAAGTTCGCCCCGAACCACGCCGACCTCGACGCGGTGAACGCGGAAGACTTCCTGCGGCTCTATTCGGTGAATGTGGTCGGCGCCTTCCAGATGGTCCGCGCCGCGCGCTCGCTGCTGGAAGCCGCCCCCGCCCCCGGCGCGGTGGTCAACACCTCTTCGATCGCGGGCGTGGTCGGCAACGGCTCCTCGGTGCCCTACGCCGCGTCGAAGGGCGCGATGACCACCATGACCCTGTCGCTGGCCCGCGCCCTGGCGCCGCGCATCCGCGTCAACGCCGTCTGCCCCGGCTTCATCGACACACCTTGGTTCGGAAAGGCCATGGACGCCGAGCGCGTCGAGCGCCTGCGGGCCGGCGCGGCGGCAGCGACGCCGCTGAAGGTCGCCTCAACCGCCGAGGACATCGCCGGAGCGGCCGTCTTCCTGGCGTCACCGGCCTCGCGACACGTGACGGGCGAGACCCTGCTGGTCGATGGGGGCCTGCATCTCGGGGGCGCAAGCCTTTCCATGCGGTAAAGACACAGCCAAGCTGGATTCGCTTTTCAGGCGCATGTTGCCCCCATGCGCCTGCATTGAAGCAAAATCGTCACACATCGCCCAAAGTTTGAGCCATGCACGCCCTTCTGACTGGCGTTCGCCACCGCTCGATTGCACTTAGAGACGTGTCCCCGACTAATCCAACGGGGACGCAAATGCGCTTGCAGGCGCAGTCGGGGGCCGGGAACCAACCTGGCTGACGGCACAGATAAGGGGATAAGACTATGAACTCGATGAAGATCGCGCTGGCCGCCGCGGCCGCCACGCTCGCCCTCGCGGGCGCCGCCTCGGCCCAGGAGCTGAAGGCTTCGTACAATGTCGGCGTGACCAGCGACTACGTCTTCCGCGGCGTGAGCCAAACCCAAGAAGATCCGGCCCTCCAGGGCGGCATCGACCTGTCGTACGGCATTGGCTACGCCGGCGTGTGGGCCTCGAACGTCGACTTCGGCGCCAACGACCCGAAAACCGAAATTGACTTCTACGCCGGCGTGAAGCCGACCGTGGGCGACACCTCGCTCGACTTCGGCGTGCTGTACTACGGCTACAGCAAGGACAAGGGCCTGACGCCCGGTTCCTACAGCTACGTTGAACTGAAGGCCGCCGCCTCGCGCGCCTTTGGCCCGGCCACCCTGGGCGCCGCCGTGTACTACTCGCCGGAATACCCGGGCAAGGGCGGCGACGCGACGTACTTCGAAGCCAACGCCGCCATGCCCGTCGCTGAAAAGCTGACCCTGTCGGGCGCCGTCGGCCACCAGTCGATCAAGAACTACAAGGACTACAACACCTGGAACGTGGGCGTGGCCTACGCCCTGACCGACAAGCTGTCGGCCGACCTGCGCTACCACGACACCGACGAACACAGCCTCGGCAAGATCTATGACAGCCGTCTGGTCGTCAGCCTGAAGGCCGCTTTCTAAGCGACACAACAGGGTAGACATCGAAGCCGCCCCGGCTCCACCGGGGCGGCTTTTTTGTGCGTCTGTCAGGCGATCGGCGCGCGGGGCGGGCGCATCACGAGGACCGCCACGAACACCAACGCGGTGACGGCGGCGAAGAGTTCGAACGTCGGGGTGAAGCTGCCCAGCCGGTCGCGCATGGCGCCGGCGATGAACGGCCCCGCCGCCGACACGGCCCCGACCAGACAGGTCAAGGAGAACAACTCCAGATTGCTCTGGCGACCGTAGTAGTTCAGCAGCAGCACCGTCACGGCCAAGACCGTCAGGCCAAAGCCGACACCTGTCCCGATCGCATAGACCAGCATCAGCGCGGGGGTCGTCGCCTTGGACAAGGCCAGCAGGCCGACCACCAACATTCCCTGAGCAAAGACCAGCAGCCACCGCGGATCCACCCGGTCCCCCAAGGCGCCGCCGGCGAGCCGGGCCAGGGTCTGCATCAAGGCCTCCAGGCTCAGCATCTTGGCGGCCAAAGCCCCAGCCGCCACGGCCGCCACACCGGCGGCGACGCCCAACTCGGTGAGGTGCGAGACCGAGACGCTGGCGACGGTGACCCCGACCAGCAGGTGAGAGAAATAGGCCGACACCAGGATGTAGAACTGCGGCGTCCGCAGCGCCTGGCGGACCGTCCATTCGTGCGCGGTCCGATAGACACGGGCGTTGGCGAGCGCTTGCCGCGCCGCCTGCTCGACCTCGATGTCGACCTCGTGGGCGGCGGCCGCCAGCCATTTTGAGCCGCCCACCATCAGGGCGCAGAATCCCCCGACCACGACGGCCAGAACCGCCTGCACCATCCAGAAAACGCGCCAGTCGCCGCCGCTGGCGCCCATCAGGGTGAGCACCATCCACGGCCCGGCGGCGCCGCCGAGCGATCCGAAGGTGAAATAGACGCCGAACGGCAGGGCGCGCTGGCGAAACAGGGCCGACAGCACGTGGGTGCCCGGGATCAGCGCGGCCATCTGAAAGCCGACGCCGCAAGCCGCTGCGCCGACATAGTAGCTGAGCAGGCTCTCGGCGTTGGCTAGGCCCACAAAACCGCCGGCCAGCACGACCGCACCCGCCAGCAGAGTCCCGCGAACGCCAATCTTCCGGATCAGGATCGCCGGCAGCCAGGACGAGGCGCCGGTGAAGACGCCCAGCACGGAAAAGCCCAGGAACGCCTTTTCAAAGCTCCAGTTCAGTTCGCCGATCATGGCGGGCAGAACCACACCCAGCGAGCCGTAGGTCGAGGCAGTGATCAGGAACAGCAGCAGGCTGAACGCCGCCAAGAGCGACCAGGGACGGAAACGAGACGCGGTGTCGATCATCAGCCTTGCCTCCTCACCCGTGAAACGGGGGAGGTGGCGCGATGCGCGGCATCGCGACGGAGGGGGCGTCGTGCGGCCGCTAGCGCCCCCTCCGTCACGTCGCCTTTCGGCGCCGCGCCACCTCCCCCGCACGCTTCGCTACGGGGGAGGAAGAATAGCTCGATCATCAAAAGGTCCGCTTCAGGGTGGCCCGCCACTCGCGCCCCTTGCCGGGCAAGGCGCCGAGGTTGGCGTAGGTGTCGGCGTCGGGCGTGAAATAGAAGGTGTCGAACAGATTATCGACATTGAACGATACGGTGTACGGCCCGCGCGTCACATACGCCGACGCATTGACCACCTCATAGGCCGGATAGCGCACCGCATTCTGCACCGTACCTGAGGTGCGGCCCACATGGCTGATGCCCAGCGTCGCGCCAGCCTGACCCCAGTCGTAGCCCTTGCTGGTGTAGGTCCCGTAGAGGCTGAGCACCGACTTCGGCGTCAGGGTGTAGGCGTAGTCGCCGCTCCGGCCCGGCAGGCCGGCAAAGCTCCACACCAAATAGGAACCGCCATAGGCCTGCGCGCCCGGCACGCCGGCGGTGTAGGCCGGGATGTACTGGAACGAGCTGTCCGGTCCCTTGATCGTCGTGCGCTGGTTGTTGCCGGCGAAGGTGAAGGACAGCCGCTCGGACGCCAGCCAGCGGATCTCCAGTTCCATGCCCTTGGCGTGCGTGCCCTGGACGGTGGGCGGAGCGATCGCGCCGGTGATCTGGGTGCGGTTCTGGCGATAGGCGGCCAGCGAGCCGATCAAGGTCCCACGCAGCAGCTGGAACTTCACCCCGGCCTCGGCGAGATCCGAACTGGAGAGCCACGAGCCGTCGGCCACCAGACCCGGTGCGATGTCGCCGCCCTGGCTCATCTCCAGCGCCGCAGCCTTGGCGTAGCTGGCGTAGGGCATCAGGCCAATCGGAAGCTTGTAGGTCAGGCTGGCGTTCCAGGTCGCCCTGTTGCGCTCGGCCGTCTTGCGGCCCGTGACCGTATAGCTGAGGAAGCCGGTGTCCTGGCTCTCGACGCTGTAGCGATCCCAGCGCCCGCCCAGGATCAGGTTCAGGGGGCCGACGTCGATGTCGGTGGTGACGAAGACGCCGGTCTGTTTCCAGGTCGAGCGGTTGTCGTTCTCCCACTTCAGCCCGACGCCGCCCGGCTCGTCGTCGAACGGGCTGTCGATGATGTCGGTCGGGGTCGCGCCAAAGCTGATGTCGCGACGATCCAGGGCGATCATGCCGCTGTTGTAGCTCTCACGCCGCCGCCCCTCGAACCAGCGATGGGAGCCGCCGACCAGTGTGCGGGCGCTGGCCGCGCCAAGGGTGGTCGGGAAGGCGTAGGTCAGGCGGATCTCGCTGACCTTGGCGTCGATCGCCGACGGATAGCCGTAGGAGACGTACCGCTTGTTGTCCTGACGGTCGTGGAACAGCTGCAGCTTCAGCACGCGATCCTCGCCCAGGTCCTTGGCCAGATCGAAGTACAGCGTCTGGGTGTCGGTCTTCGAGAAGTCGGCGGGGCTGATATAGACCGTGCGGCGGTCCAGCTTTTTGGTCCCGACACCGACGTCCAGCGTATGGACCGCATCGGTACTGAAAAAGCCGTAGTACGGGATGTAGAGCGCGCTGGCGAAGGGATAGAAGCCCACCTCGTTGGGCGTCAGCCGGCCGTTGCCGTCCGTGTCCTTCAGCGTCGTATCGCGGCCAGTGATGTAGGTGCGGTTGTCGATCAGGTCCTGGGTCAGGCGGTTCCAGCCCGGCGTCTGCACGTCGCCCCGCGAGCGGAACAGCATCCCGCCGAAAGCGGTGCTCCAGCCGTTCCCGAGGTCGAAATCGGACGACAGCTCCAGGGTCTGGTGACGCGGATAGATCCCCTTGTAGAAGCTGTGGCTGTCCTCGGCCTCGCCATAGACATAGACCCCGCCCTCAGCGCCGCCGAGGCTCACCGGCGCGCCGAACTGGGCGGTGAGCAGCTTCTTGTTGTAGCTGCCGAAGGTGGCGCTCACCTCCCCTTCCGGTCCGGCCAGGAACCGGCCCTCGTCGCGGGCGGACTTCGGAACGAAGTTGACGAGGCCCCCGACCTTGCCCGCGCCGTACACGGGGGTCGGCGGACCGCGCAGGATCTCGAGGCGCGCCGCGCCGCCGATCGGGGTCGAGTAGGTGCCGCGGTTCTCGACGCGCTTGAAGCCCCGGAAGTAGTTCTCGGCCAGGGTGCCGCGAATGTTCAGCGAGCCGGGCACACCATAGAAACTGGCCGTATGCGTGCCGGGCGCGACCTTGGTGGCGCCGTCCAGGGTGAGAACGCCATAGCGCTCCAGCGTCAGGTCGCTGACCAGACTGGCCGAGCGTGGCGTCTCGATCAGCGGCTTGTCGATGCCGAACACCGTCTGGCTGGGCTCTTTCTCCAAAAGGCCTGCCTTGTCGCGCGCCACGATCACCACCGCATCGACGCGGTCGGAAAGCTGCGCGTCTGCCAGGGCGGGCGACGCGGCGGAGAGGGCCAGGAGGCTGGCCGACAGGAGGATGCGCGGAGACGACATGGATCGAACCTTCACGGCGCCGGGCCAGGGGCCCCGGCGGTCACGGGTCGATATCTGGGGATCTCTTGATCTTCGTCAAAATGCCTTCTGACATTTCAGAAGAGATTGCGAAGAAGGTGTGACCTGAATGCTGCAGCTTACGTAAAGGGAACAATGATCTAGGGGACGTGACGCCCAGGCCTGCGATCTAAGATCGAGCGCCAGCCTCGGGCTGGACGTCGAGGATCCGCAGCATCGCTTGCCGCGAGCCTTCGACGTCACCACTGGCGATCACGCGCGCGACCTGACGATGCTCCTCGATCTCATCGAGAAGTTCCTGCTCAGACGCGCCGTTGAATGAGAACACCCAGAAGCGGGCGGCCTTGTGCTGTAAGGGGATCAAGATGCGGGCCAGGGCCAGATTGCCCGAGGCGCGGGCGACGGCGGCGTGGAAACGCAGGTCCATCGCCACCAGGGCCGGCAGATCGCAGGTCCGAGCGGCCTCCTCCCCGTCGGCGAACACATCGTACATCGCCTGGGCCTCGGCCTTGCTGGCCGTCTTGGCCGCGAGCTGGGCGCAGTGCGGCTCGATCAGCACCCGCGCCTCGTAGCCCTGGCGCAGCTCCACCAGGTCCAGCGGCGCGACCGTGGTGCCCGACCGCGCGCGGCGGATGACCAGGCCCTCCAGCGCCAGGCGCCCGAGGGCGTCGCGGACGCCCGCCAGGCCGGTGTCGTAGTGCGCCGCCAGCGATTGCTCGTCCAGGCGCGAACCGGCCGGCAGTTCGCCCAGGATCAGGTCCAGCAGGATCCGCTCATAAACCTTGGTCTTCTGCAACTCAGGCGCCCAGTCCTCCAGGCCGGAGGAATTGGCGACATCCAGCACAAGGCGGCGTCCAACGGGCAATTTCAGCGACGGCGAGGCCATGGAGAATCCGTGAGCAGCAGGCGCTGATAGGTAAGCTGAAATGTTAGAGGACGCTAGAGGACGGAGACTCCCCACCCCTGGGGAGAAACGCGCCGTCCCCTCAGAACGCCGGAACCACCGCGCCGGCGTACTTCTGCTCGATGAACGCCTTGACCTCGGGCGTGGTCAGAGCCGCCGCCAGTTTCTTGACGCGCGGGTCGTCCTTATTGTCGGGACGGCCGACCAGATAGTTCACATAGGGGCTGGTCTTGTCCTCGATGATCAGGGCGTCATTGCTGGGGTTCAGCTTGGCGTCGAGGGCGTAGTTGGTGTTGATAACCGCCAGATCGACCTGGTTCAGCACCCGCGGCAGGGCCGGCGCCTCCAGCTCCTTGAACTTCAGGTTCTTCGGGTTGCTGGTGATGTCGCGCAGGCTGGTCAGCGGGTTCTTGGGGTCCTTGATGGCGATGACGCCGTTCTTGGCCAGCAGAATCAGGGCGCGGCCTTCGGTCGAGGCGTCATTGG
The DNA here is from genome assembly GCA_020161365.1 of Pseudomonadota bacterium. Classification (GTDB taxonomy): domain Bacteria; phylum Pseudomonadota; class Alphaproteobacteria; order Caulobacterales; family Caulobacteraceae; genus Caulobacter. The sequence continues at coordinate 39,903 of JAIUNU010000003.1, forward strand.
GGATGGCGATCACAGCGCCATTCGGAACCTCGGCGATCGACTTCCACTTGGCCGAATAGGTCCCGATCGGCTCGACGTGGACGCCCTGTAGCGGGATCAGGTTGGTCCCCTTGTCGCGATTGAAGCTCTCCAGATACGGCAAGGTCTGGAAGTAGCTGACGTCGATGCGCTTTTCGGCGACCTGGGTGTTGGGCTGAACGTAGTCGTTGAACACCTTGATGTCGATGTTCAGGCCCTGCGCCGCCAGCTTTGGCTTGATGAACTCCAGCACTTCCGCGTGCGGCACGGCGGTGGCGGCCACGGTCAGGGTGTTGGCGTCGCTGGCCTTGGGGGCCTTCGGGCCGCAGGCGGTCAGCGCCAGGGCGGCGAGGCTGAGGGCGACGAAGGCGCGGCGGGCGACCATGAACAGCTCCATAAAGGCGATCTTAGCGGTAGGCTTTTGCCCTGATACGCATCACGCACGAAATCAGATTTCCTGACGAGCCCTCAAGAAGAGAGCGGCCGCTCAGACTTCGTCGTCCACGTCATTGGCGACGTCCGGCGGTCCCTGGATGATCCAGCTGGCCACGAAGTCGGGCTTGTCGCCCGCCAAGCTGGTCAGGCCCGCCTCGGCCTTCTGGATGGCGGAGGTCTGCGGCGGCAGGGTGTAGGTGTCCCCGTCGTGCTCGCCCAGCAGATCCAGCACGATCCCCTCATGTTCGGTGGCGTCGATAACCACGCCGAAGAACTGCTGGCGCTCCTGCACCTCACCCTCGTCGTCGAGGAAGGTCAGGTTCATCAGCAGGGTCTTGCCGAGCAAGCTCTCGGCGACAGCGGCGTCCCAGTGGGGGTCGTGGTCGGCTTCAATCGTCATGTTCACAGACCTACTTGTGCGAAACGTGGCGCACCACCGCGTCGCCGATCATCTGCAGCACCTGCACCAGCACCAGCATCAGCACCACGGTCACGACCATCACGTCGGTCTGGAAGCGCTGATAGCCGAAGCGGATAGCCAGGTCACCCAAACCGCCCGCGCCGACCACGCCGGCCATGGCGGTGTAGGAGACCAGCGCCACGGCCGTGACGGTCGCGGCCGCAACGAGGCCCGGCAGCGCCTCGGGCAGCAATGCGCCCAGCACCACCTGGCGCCGCTTGGCGCCCATGGCGAAGCTGGCCTCGATCACGCCCTTGTCGACCTCGCGCAGGGCGGTCTCGACCAGACGCGCAAAGAACGGCGCGGCGCCGGCCACCAGCGGCGGGATCGCGCCGGCCACGCCCAGCGACGTGCCGACCAGCGCCACCGTCAGCGGGATCATCACGATCAGGAGGATCACGAACGGCACCGAACGCAGGATGTTGACCAGCAGCGACAGCGCCCCGTTGGCCAGCCGGTTCTCCAGCATCTGGCCCTTGCCGGTCAGGAACAGGATCACGCCCAGCGGCAGGCCGACCGCGATGGTGAGAACCATCGAGCCGCCCAGCATGGCCAGAGTGTCGAGCGTGGCTTGGCCGATCTCGCTCCAGTCGATGTTCGAGGCGCTCATTGGGCGGTCTCCCCGGAAAGCTCATCCACGCGCACACCGGAGGCCTGGAACTGGGCGATGGCGGCGGCGACGTCGCCGCCGGTCAGGGCCAGGGTCAGTTGGCCGTAGGGCGTCTCGCGCAGACGATGGATTCGCCCGCCCAGGATGGAATAGTCGACGCCGGTGGCGCGGGCCACCTCGCCCAGCACCGGCTTGTAGGTCGCCTCGCCCTTGAAGGTCAGGCGCACCACACGGCCGCCCACGCCCGGCGCGGCGGAGACATCGCCCTCGGCTTCGCGCACGAAGCGGCGCGCGGTGTCACTGGTCGGATGCAGGAACACTTCTTCGACAGCGCCCTCCTCCACCACACAGCCGGCGTCCAGCACGGCGACGCGGTCGCAGACGCGGCGCACGACGTCCATCTCGTGGGTGATCAGCACGATGGTCAGACCCAGTTCCCGGTTCAGGCCCGAAATAAGGTCCAGGATCTGCTCAGTGGTCTCCGGATCCAGCGCGCTGGTGGCCTCGTCGCAGAGCAGGACCTTGGGATTGGTGGCCAGGGCGCGGGCGATGCCGACGCGCTGCTTCTGACCGCCGGAGAGTTGGGCAGGATACTTGTCGGCATGGACGGTCAGTCCCACGCGCTCCAGCAGCTCGGCCGTCCGCGCCCTGACCTCGGCGGCGGGACGGCCGGCCAGCTTCAGCGGAAAGGCGACGTTCTGGGCGACCGTCTTGCCCGACAACAGGTTGAAGTGCTGGAAGATCATCCCGACCCGGCGGCGCAGGGCGCGCAGGCCTTCGACGCCCAGGGCGGCGACGTCGTCGCCATCGACGATCACGTGGCCGGCGCTTGGGGCCTCCAGGCCGTTGATCAGCCGGATCAGGGTGGACTTGCCAGCGCCCGAGGCGCCAATCACGCCGAACACCTCGCCGGCGTTCACCGACAGAGAAACCCCGCGCAACGCAGGCGGCGCGCCCTCGGCGTAGGTTTTAGAGACGTCCTGGAAGGTGATCACGCGGCCAAGTCCAAGCAGGGTTTCGGGCGGCCCCAGGCCGCGAGCCGCTCGATTTAGGCGCTTGCCGGGCAAAGGTGAAGGAAAACCAACGTCCCCGCCCGGATCAGCGCGCCATAACCTGGCCTATGCCGTCCAGAAGGGCCGAGACTGTTATCGGCTTGGCCAGGTGCAGATCAGCGCCGGCCTGCAACGCATCCTGCCGGTGGCTGGCCATCGCGTTGGCGCTGAGCATGATGATCGGCATGTGCGGCCCATCCCCTTCCCTCGCGCGGATGGCTCGGGTTGCGGCCAGACCGTCCATCACCGGCATCTGCATGTCCATCAGGACGATGTCGAAGGCCTGGGACGCTGTGGCCGCCACGGCCTCCGCGCCGTTCTCGACCACGGTCACCTCGGCGCCGCACGGTTCGAGGATCAGTTGCACCACGCGCTGGTTGATCGGGTGATCTTCAGCCAGCAACACCTTCAAGCCCTCGCCCCAAACGTCTTGGTACGCCGCGTCGGTCTCGGCGTCAGCCGCCAGCACCGCCCGGTTCAACGGCAGCACCACCCGGAAGAGGCTGCCCGCGCCGGGCTTGGACCGCGCCGTGATCTCGCCGCCCATCATCTCGACCAGGGTCTTGCTGATCGACAGACCCAGACCCGACCCGCCGAACCGGCGCGTGATCGTGCTGTCGGCCTGGCTGAAGCGCTGGAAGATCACGTCGGCCTTGTCAGCGTCGAAGCCGACACCCGTGTCTTCGACTTCAACGCAAAGGCGCGGCGCCTCACCTTCGCCCGCCTCATTCACCTCGACGCGAACGGTCACTTCGCCCTGGTCGGTGAACTTCACGGCGTTGGACAGCAGGTTGCTGATCACCTGGCCGATCCGCACGCTGTCGCCCAGGAAGCCGCCGGTCGCGGCCGCGCTCCGTTCCAGGCGGACGCTGACGCCCTTGTCCTTGGCCCGCAGTCGCGCGACATCGAGCAGCCCGTCGATCAGCCCGCCCAGATCGAAGGCGTGCGCCTGTATGGTGATCTGGCCCGCCTCGATCTTCGAGACGTCGAGGATGTCGGAGACGAGGCGCTCCAGGGTCTCGCCCGAACGCCGGATCATGTCGACCATCTCCGCCTGCTTCGGCGTGAGCGGGGTCTCGCCCAACGCCGCAGCGATGGCGATGACGCCGTTCAGCGGGGTGCGGATCTCGTGGCTCATATTGGCGAGAAAGTCGCTCTTGGCCCGGTTGGCTGCTTCGGCGGCGTCTCTGGCCTCGGCCATCTCCGCCTCGATCCGAAGCCGCTCGGTGACGTCGCGCGCAACCCCGAAGAACAGGTCACCGAACCGTCGGGAACGCCACTCCAGCGGACAGTACGAGCCGTCTGCGCGCCGATAGCGGTTCACGAAGCCATTGACCTCACCGTCCGCTTCGGCCTGCTCCATATGGGCGCGGGTCGCCGCCACATCATCCGGATGCAGCAGGGGCAGCAGGGCCTTGCCTTCCAGGGTCTCGACAGGATGGCCCAGCACCGTTTCCCACGCTCGGTTCACCTTGACGAACCGCCCCTCCAAGTCCCGGATGCAAAGCAGGTCGGCCGACACGTCGAAGAAACTGGACAGGTTCCGCGCGGTTTCCAGGGCCTGCTCAGCCGCCAGCCGCGCGCGCGCCTCGCTGGCCGCCAGCTCCTCCTCGGCGCGTCGCCGGTCGATCGCGAACGCCGCCAGCTGAGCGGCGGCTTCGATGAAGGCGATGTCTTCCTTGTCGGGCGCACTGATCTCGCGGTGATAGATCGCGAAAGTTCCGACCACGGTCCCGTCGTAGGTCCTTATCGGCTCGGACCAACACGAGGCCAGTCCAGCCTCCGCCGCCAGATCGCGAAAGTCGACCCACAGCGGACTGGACTGGATGTCATCGATGGTCACCCGACGCCCCAGATAGGCCGCCGTTCCGCAGGAGCCCACCGACGGCCCGATCTCCAGGCCCTCGATCGCTTTGTTGTAGAAGCTCGGCAGGCTGGGCGCGGCGCCCAGCAACAGCCGCCGGCGTTCGGCGTCCAACAACAGGATGCTACAGAGGATCGTGGGGTCCTCGGCCTCTACGGCCTGCACGATCGCCTTGAGCGCCGACGCCAGAGGCTTGCCGCCGGCGATCAGATTCATCGTTCGCCGAAAGGCGCGGTGAGCGGTCGTTCGACTCATGGTGGTGTCTCCGGGCGCGACCTTGCCATGGGCGGCGAGTTCGGGCGATCGGATAGGGCCTTCCTACGGAGCGCAGGGGCGCGACACAACGGCGCGGGCGCCGCCCCGCTTAGGACAAGCGGGGCGGCGTCGCTCTTACTTGGTCTCGCGCTTGGGCGCGTTCTTCACGTACTTGTCCATCCACTGGCTCATTTCCCAGAGGGTGTGGCCGGTGGACTCCCGCGCGCGATAGCCGTGAGCCTCATTCGGCAGGGTCACGTAGCGCACCGTCGCGCCCGCCCCCTTCAGCGCGGCGTAGAAGCGCTCGCTCTGCACCGGGAAGGTGCCCGAATTGTCGTCGGCCTCGCCGTGGATCAGCAGGATCGGGTCCTTGATGTTCGGGGCGTAGGTGAACGGGCTCATCTTCGTATAGGTGTCGGTCGCCTCCCAGTAGGTGCGCTGCTCAGCCTGGAAGCCGAACGGCGTCAGGGTGCGGTTGTAGGCGCCCGAGCGGGCGATGCCGGCCCGGAACAGGCGCGTGTGGGCCAGCAGGTTGGCGGTCATGAACGCGCCATAGCTGTGGCCGCCGACGGCGATGCGGTCGCGGTCGGCCACGCCCATCGCCACCACCGCATCCACGGCCGCTTGAGCGTCCGCCGTCAGTTGCTGGATGTAGGTGTCGTTCGGCTCGGCCCCGTTCTGGCCGATGATCGGGAACGCCGGATTGTCGAGGATGGCGTAGCCCTGGGTCAACAGGAACAGGTGGCTGGTCCCGCCCGGACGCGTGAAGCGGTTGCCGTCGTCCACGGTCTGGCTGGCCACGGCCGCATCGGTGAACTCGGCAGGGTAAGCCCACATCAGCAGCGGCAGCGGACCGTCCTTGGCCTTGTCATAACCCGCCGGCAGATAGAGCACGCCCGACAGGGTCACGCCGTCCGCACGCTTATAGGTGATGGTCTGCTTGGTGACGCCGGCGAACTGCGGCGCGCGGTCGGGGAAGCCGGTCAGGGCCCTGGCCTTGGCGCCCGGGGCGACCGCTTGGATGTAGTAGTTGGGTTGCTCCTTGGCGCTTTCGCGGCGGGTGATCACCGTCTTGCCCGCTTCGTCGGCCAGGGCGACCGGCACCTGATAGTACGGCGCCTGGGCTTGCCAGAGCTTGGTCACCTTGCCGTCGGCCAACGACATGCGGCCCACGAACGGGAACTCGCCCTTGGCCGACGCGCCGTCGCCGGCGACGAACACCGACTTGCCGTCCGGCGTGAAGTGCAAAAGATCCTCGCCCTTGGCGTCCCGACGGGTCAGGGCGCGACCCGGATCATTGTAGCGATCCTGATAGTTGCGATCGACGATCACCCGGCCGGTCCCCGGCTTCGACGGATCGATCAGGATGAGCTTCTGGTTGCGGGTCTGCCACCAGCGGCTGGTCAGCAGGGCCACGTCGCCGCGCCCCCATTCGATGCCGCGATAGCGCTGCTCCAGGTCGATCAGCTTGGTCGGCGCGCCGTTGAACGGCGCAGCCTGCATGAAGACGCTGTCGTGGATCGCCACCTTCTTGCGCGGCTCGCCCCCGTCCTGGGCCTCGGCCCAGACCAGGGTGGCCGGCGCATCGGCGCGCCAGGAGACCGAGCGCACGCCGGTGGGTACGGCGTCGAAGGCGGCCGGCAGGTTGTCGGCCAGGGGGCGGTCGACCAGCGTCTTCACCGGCTGGCCGTCGATGGTCGAAACCGCGATCTCGGTCGGGAACTGGCTGGCCGGGACGAGATAGCTGTAGGGACGCTTCAGGCGGTTGGTCAGCACGTACTGGCCGTCGGGCGAGATACTGGCGCCTGAGATCACCCCGGGCTTGCCGACCGCCGTCGCCTTGCCATCGACCAGGTCCACCCGGGTCAATTGCGAGGTGAAGTAGTAGTCGAACAGCGCCTCGTCATAGGCGTTGGTCAGCAGGTCCTGGTAGGTCCGGATGGCGGCGGTGCGGCCCTTGGACTCCTGGATCGTCGGCCCCGCCGGCGTCAGGTCCTTAGTGGGGGGCGCGCCACGGCCTGACGCCACCGCCTGCACCAGGAATCCGGAACCGTCCGGCAGCCAGTCATAGCCCGAGCCGAACACGCCGCTGACGGCGACGTCCGAGACCCTGCGCGCGGTGGCGGCCTTCACATCGACAACCCACAGCTCAAGGCCGTTCTTGGCGTCCATGACGAAGGCCATCTTGCCGCCGTCCGGCGACCAGCTGGGCGACAGGAAGCGCGCGCCGGCGGGCAGGGCCACCGCGCGCGTCTTGCCGGTCGCGACGTCCTGCAGCGTCAGGGCGTTCATCCAGGCGGCGCGCGCCTCGATCGGGCCGTTGTTGCGCGGGTTGATGCGATAGCCGCCCAGCCGCAGGATCGGCTCCGACACGGCGGCGATGGACGGCAGGTTCTCGCGTCCCAACTGGGCCAGGACCTTGCGGTCGGGGCTGACCGACACGCCCGGCGTCGGCGCCGCATCCAGGATCTGGGCGATCGGCGCGGGCGGCGCCTGATATCCGTCGGCGGCCAGCGCGGCGCCCGACGACAGCGCCGCGAATGCCACCGAAGCCGCCAGCGCGAGCGCGCGGCGCCGGAAAGACGTCTGGAACATGGAAAGGCCCCTCACCTGAAACGCGCGCCGTGGATCCGACGCATCAATCAAGGGGCATGATTATGCAGGGCGTCGCCCTGAGGGAACCATTTTCAGTCGCGATTCCGGCGAAGAGGCGCGATTTGCACATCATTTTTTGCCGAGCGGCGCGGATTTCGGTTTCCCGGGCGCCACATCGTGTCGAGCGCGAAATACTGACGCCGTTCAGGCTCAAAGCGGGCTAAAGCCGAAGGCATCCCGAGCGGAGCGCGCTCGGGATGACACAGCCTTGTACACCCTATTTTCCGTTCCCCGGCGCCCAGGGGAATTTGAGGCTCTTGTAGTCCTCCAGCGACTTCTCCGGCGGCTTTTCGCCCGGCGGCAGCGGGCGCTTGGAAAAGGTCTGGAACCAGGCGATCGAAGCGTCGCGCCACCACTGCGCTTCGCTCCGCTGGATCTCCAGGTAGTCGGCGACCTCACGGTGGCGCGGCGCGTCGACATAGGGGGCCAGCCCCGCCCAGGTCTTTTCCATGCTGTCCACATAGGACACGCCCCGCGAATAGGACTTCACCAAGCCGTTCCAAAGGGTGTCGCCGGACTTCAGGCGATAATCCCAGGGCAGGTGGTGGAACCAAAGCAGGTCCTTCTCGTCGACACACTTGAGGTCTGCGTAACAGGCGCCGACGGGCGGCGCGTACTGGGCCGTGGCGTTGCTGCCGGTGGGGGTGCGATCAAAGCCGATCCCCGTTTCACTGGCCTTGGCGTAGTAGACGCTGGTCCAGTCGGCGCGCGGGCCGCCACTGACCCAGGGACCAGGGCCATAGTGGTGCCCCTCGCCCATCTGGTGGTGCAGACCCAGCGGCGTCATGTAGTCCACCGCCGCCTCGCGCGAGCCCATCATCATCGACACGACCGGCGTCACCAGGCGGGGGTCGGCGCCGAAGGTCATCTTGGTCCAATCCTCGGCGATGGCGCGTGTCCCCGCCTCAGGGTCCCAGGCGAGGCGCCCGAAGACGTACCAGTTGGCCTGGTCGAACTGCGAGCCGCTCCAGTTGCGGTCCGAGCCGATATTGGCCACGCCGGCCATGGCGGTCAGCTTGCGACCGTCCAGCGCGCCGTCGACCACCTTGGCGACCGTCGAGCCCTTGCCCTTGGCCATGGTGTCAGAGCGCAGGGTCTCCTCGAACAGCGGGCCCAGATAGACAAGGTGGGTCGAGAAGCCGAGGTATTCCTTGGTGATCTGGAACTCCATGCCGAGATTGGTCTTGGGCATGGCCCCGAACAGCGGGTGGAACGGCTCGCGCGGCTGGAAGTCGATCGCGCCGTTCTTGACCTGGATGACCACGTTGTCGCGGAACTGGCCGTCGAACGGCTTGAACTCGTTATAGCCCTGCTTGGCGCGATCATCGGGCTGCTCGTGCGAATAGACGAAGGCGCGCCAGAACACGACGCCGCCATGCGGACCGACCGCGTCGGCCAGCATGTTGGCGCCGTCGACATGGGTGCGACCATAATCCTGCGGCCCCGGTTGCCCCTCGGAATTGGCCTTCACCAGGAAGCCGCCGAAGTCGGGGATGGTCTTGTAGATCTCGTCGGCCTTGGCCTTCCAGAAGGCGCGCACCGCCGGGTCCAGCGGATCGGCGGTCTTGAGGCCCCCGATCTCCATCGGCGCCGAGAAGCGGGCCGACAGATAGACCTTGATCCCGTAGGGCCGGAAGGTGTCGGCCAGAGCCGCGGCCTTGATGAGGAACGGCGCTGTCAGGCTGTCGGCCTTGGCGTTGACGTTGTTCAGGACCGTGCCGTTAATCCCCAGCGAGGCGTTGGCGCGGGCGTAATCGACCATGCGCGGATCCACATGGCCGGGCAGCCGCCACCAGTCGAAGATCGACTGGCCCGAATAGCCGCGCTCGACATGGCGATCCAGGTTGTCCCAGTGATTCAGCATGCGCAGCTTCACCTTGGGGACCGAGACGATGTCTAGCTTCTCGACGCTTTGGCCGGTCTGGATCAGCGAAAGATAGCGGTACACGCCGTACAGTACGCCGATGTCGCGGTTGGCGGCGATGACGGTGGTGGCCTTGCCGCCCACCGACACGGTGCGGATCAGGTAGCCCTCCTCGCCCAGCGTCTGCAGCGGCAGGCCAAGGCCGGTGATGGCCGGCGTCGCGCCCGCGCTCAGCAGGACCACGCCGTCGCGCGACCCGGCGGCGGCCGAAGCGGGCGCGCCAACGAGGCCGGTCAGTCCGCGCTCCAGTTCGGCGCGCGCCACCGCCAGGGTCGGGGTGTCGGCGACGGGGGCGATGGCGGCGGCCCGAGCGGCGTAGGCGGCGCGCGCCCCACCCTCGACGGGCTTGTAACGGAGCCAGAGATCATAACCGTCCTCGGCGCGCGCGGCCGGGGCGGCCAGCAGCGTAAGACCGAGGATCAGAGCCATCAGGCGCATCGGTTTCACTCCCTCGCGATGTTCACGCGAACATTCTTGTCTGGCCCCGTCGAAGGTCGGGACACCCTGTCATAGTGGTCAGACCACCGGGTTGACAAGCTTTATGGTACCGGTACATCGATAGGCAGGGAGGAGATGGGAGGCACGCGCGGCAAGCCGCGCGCCGTGGCTTTCGCCCCTGCCCAGTGCTGTGTCTCAACGAGGTCGAAGCGTCCCATGCCCAAAATTATCGCCGCCAAGACCATCGTCACCTGCCCGGGACGCAACTTCGTCACGCTGAAGATCATCACCGACGAGGGCGTGTACGGCCTGGGCGACGCCACGCTGAACGGCCGCGAGCTGGCGGTCGAGGCCTATCTGACCCAGCATGTCATTCCCTGCCTGATCGGCCGCGACGCCCACCAGATCGAGGACATCTGGCAGTACCTCTATCGTGGCGCCTACTGGCGCCGGGGCCCGGTGACCATGGCCGCCATCGCCGCCGTCGACACCGCCCTGTGGGACATCAAGGGCAAGATCGCCGGCCTGCCGGTGTACCAACTGCTGGGCGGCGCATGCCGCACGGGGGTCGTGGTCTACGGCCACGCCAACGGCGAGACGATCGACGAGACCCTCGACAACGCCGCGATCTACGCCGAGCAGGGGTACAAGGCCATTCGCCTGCAGACCGGCGTGCCCGGCATGAGCGGGACATACGGCGTCTCCAAGGACAAGTTCTTCTACGAGCCGGCCGACAGCGACCTGCCCAAGGAGACGATCTGGTCGACCGAGCGCTACATGCGCTCGACCCCGGCCCTGTTCGAGGCCGCGCGCGCCCGGCTGGGCGACGACGTCCACCTGCTGCACGACGTCCACCACCGCCTGACCCCGATCGAGGCTGGCCGGCTCGGCAAGGATCTCGAGCCCTACCGCCTGTTCTGGATGGAGGACGCCACGCCGGCCGAAAACCAGGCCAGCTTCCGCCTGATCCGCCAGCACACCACGACGCCGCTGGCCGTGGGCGAGATCTTCAACGCGATCTGGGACTGCAAGCAGCTGATCGAGGAGCAGCTGATCGACTACATCCGCGCCACGGTCGTCCATGCCGGCGGCATCACGCACCTGAAGAAGCTGGCCAGCTTCGCCGACCTTTACCAAGTACGCACCGGCTGCCATGGCGCCACCGACCTGTCGCCGGTGTGCATGGGCGCGGCTCTGCACTTCGACCTGTCGATCCCGAACTTCGGCGTCCAGGAGTACATGCGCCACACGCCTGAGACCGATGCGGTGTTCCCGCACGCCTACACCTTCAAGGACGGCATGCTGCATCCGGGCGATGCGCCGGGCCTGGGCGTCGACATCGACGAGGATCTGGCCGCCAAGTACCCCTACCAGCGGGCCTATCTGCCGATCGCGCGCCGCCTCGACGGCTCGATGCACGACTGGTGAGCGAGGCCAGACCTCTGCGACGATCCGCGCCAAAAAGGAGGCTCTTCGGCGTTGTGCGGCGTGGTAGGGATTCGCTTCTCCCTACGTCCGCCGAGCGTTTTTAAGCGCCTGCTCAAGCCCGATCGCCATGTCTGACAACGTCAAGCTCTACCGCAAGATCGCCGACTCCGTCGCCGACGATATCGAGGCCGGCCGTTACAAGCTGGGCGACCGCCTGCCGACCGAGCGCGAGCTGGCCGAGCAGTTCGGGGTCTCGCGGCCGACCCTGCGCGAGGCGATGATCGCCCTGGAAATGCTGGGCATGATCGAGGCCCGCCATGGCCTGGGCATCTATGTCACCGGCAATGTCCGCCCCATGGCGCCGTCGGCCGAGATCGACTTCGAGATCGGCGCCTTCGAACTGATCGAGGCTCGTCGTCTGTTCGAGGGCGAGGCCGCAGCCCTGGCCGCCACCTCGATCAGCGACGAGCAGATCGAGGTCCTCGAAGGGCTGCTGACCCGCATGCACGAGGAGGAGGAAATCCGCGGCGAGGACGCCGACCGCGAGTTCCACCTGACCATCGCGCGGGCCACCGGCAACGGCGCGATCATCGCCACGATCGAAAACCTGTGGGACTGGCGCAACCGCTCGCCCTTGGCTCGCAACATCCTGACCCGTGCGCGCGGCATGGGCCTGGAACCTCGCATCGCCGAGCATCGCCGCGTCGTCGACGCCCTCAAGGCGCGCGACCCCGCCGCCGCCCGCCAGGCCATGCGCGACCACCTGGAACGGGTCATCGACCACCTGTTGCACGCCACCGAGACCGAAGCGGTGCAGCGCGCACAGGAAGAAACCAACGCCCGCCGCAGCGCCATGGCCAAGCGAGTGGCGATCTAGGGGCAGAAGCGCCCCCTCCGTCGCGTCGCCTGGCGGCGCCGCGCCACCTCCCCCGCGAAGGGGGGTGAGGAGGAAGCGGCCTTATCCCTCCTGCCCCGCGTGCGGGGGAGGTGGCGCGATGCGAAGCATCGTGACGGAGGGGGCGTCTCATGGCACATGCCTGCCATGCCCAAGCTCCCCCCGCTCCAACCCGATTCCGACCAGATGCTGCATCTAGACGCCCTGCGCATCGTCGGCGCCGTGATGATCGTGGTGTTCCACTTCAACCGCTTCATCAATCTGGACGGCCAGTGGCAGTGGGCGGACGATACGATCAAGACGTTCAGCCTGATCGTCGACCTGTTCTTCTTCATCTCCGGCTACGTCATGGCGGCGATCTATACCGGCCGCCTGACCAGCTTCGACAAGTACCGCGACTTCATCCAGAAGCGGGTGGCGCGGCTGGGGCCGCTGCACTGGGCGACGATGCTGGTGTTCATCGCCGTGGCCGCCGCCGGCGCGGCCGGCTGGATCCAGGATCGCGACCCGCGCCGCTATGACGTGGCCTGCATCGTGCCCAACATCATCTTCGTCCACGCCTGGGGCGTCTGCCACTCCCAGACCTGGAACTTCGTCAGCTGGGCGATCAGCGCCGAGATGGCGATGTATCTGGTCCTGCCGCTGATCTTCCTGCTGACCGCGCGTGGTCCCTGGGTGACCCTGGCCGTGGCCCTGGCCTCGATCGTCGTGATGCTGCAGACGCCCCATGGCGACCGGCCGTTCCACCAATGGACCTGGGACTACGGCATGCTGCGGGCTGTGCCCGGCTTCCTGATCGGCATGGCCGCGTTCCAGCTGCGCGACTGGCTGGCCAAGATCCCGCGTCCGAACCTCCTGATGTGGCTGCTGCTGGGGGCCTATCTGATCCTGTCGTGGGCCGGGGTGGAGCGGACGATCCTGCTGTTCGTCGTTTACGCCATCGGCCTGCTGGGCGTGGCGGCCGACGCCAAGGGCGCGCACGGCGGAGTCAGCCAGCGCCTGGCGCCCTGGGCGCAGCTGTCGTTCAGCCTGTACCTTCTGCACCCCATCGCCCTGAAAATGGGCCTGGCCTGGGTGGGACTGGGGATGTGGAACCTGAGCGGCGACCTGATGCGCTTGTGGGTGTTGTTCTGGGTCGTGGCCTTGTTCCCGATCGCCTATCTGTCGCTGGTGTTCTTCGAGCGCCCGGCGCGGGACTGGCTGGCGAAGGTGGGGAAAAAGCGGGCTTGAGCGCCCCCTCCGGCCCTCCGGGCCACCTCCCCCGCTCCGCAGGGGAGGATGACACCCCTCCTGCCCCGCTCGCGGGGGAGGTGGATCGGCGCGGTGCGCCGAGACGGAGGGGGCCCTTTAGCGCGAAATCCCCTCCACCCAAGCCGGTAATTCCCCAATGCTAGCCAGCTCGACGTAGCGCGGATGCCCCACCGGCGCCTCGGCGGCCTCGTGGGACCAGACCAGCGGGTACGGGATCAAGGCGCCCCAGCAGCCGGCCTCCAGAGCCGGCAGAATGTCCGAGCGCATCGAGTTGCCGGCCATCACCGCCTGCTCCGCGCCCGTGCCGTAACGGTCGAAGACCCGGCGATAGGTATCAGCGTCCTTCTCCGACACGATCTCGACAGCGACGAAATAGTCACCCAGGCCCGACGAGGCCAGCTTCTGCTCCTGGTGCAGCAAGTCCCCCTTGGTGATCAGGATCAGGCGGTAGCGGTCAGACAGCGCCGAAAGCGCGTTCTCGACGCCCGGCAGCGGCTCGATCGGCTCGGTCAGCATCTCGCGCCCGACGGCCAGGATTTCGCGGATCACGCGGGTGTCGACCGCGCCGTCGGTGACCTCCAGCGCCGTCTCGATCATCGACAGGGTGAAGCCCTTGGCCCCGTAGCCATAGACCCGCAGGTTGCGTTTCTCGACCGCCAGCAGCTGGGCCTCGATCTTCTCCGGATCGCCGTGCTCTGACAGCAGGTCCAGAAAGCGGGCGTGGGACAGGCGGAACAGGCTCTCGCAGTGCCAGAGGGTGTCGTCGGCGTCGACGCCGACGGTCGTGATCGTGCTCATGGCGGCAGGCATAGCAGGCCCGCACCGGACGGTCCTCGGGGAATTTGCACGCCTTGGCGGTTGTGGTCCGCCGCTGGGAGCGCCAAAGACTGAACGGGGACAAACTGCGGCGCGCCATGACCGATCTCGTCACAAACCAGGCCTGGACGCTCGTCGACCACGGGCGGCCCGCCGACGCCCTGAGGCTCACGACAGCTCCGGCCGCCCTGCCCCAGGCCACGCCCGGCCTCTTGATGGTTCACGCGGCTGCGCTGAAGGCCTTGGGCCGGACAGGCGAGGCCCTGGCGTTCAACCGCCGCGCCGTGACCCGCGCGCCCGGCGACCGCTTTGCCTGGTACAATCTGGCCGCCACCTTGGGCGACCTCTCGCTGGACGATGAGGCCGAAGAGGCCGCGCGTAAAACCATCGCGCTGGGCCTTGATGTCCCCGAGGTGCGGCTGGTGCTGGGCAGGGCGCTGCAGGCGCTGCACCGCTATGACGAGGCCGAAGCGACGTTCGAACGGGCTCTGGCCGCGCGCCCGAACGACGCCGCCGTCCACCTGAACCTGGCCCAGCTGCGCTGGATGCGCTCGGGCCGCGCCGAGGTCGCGCTCGGTCAACTTGACCGAGCCCTCGCCCGACATCCCGATGACGCCAATCTGTGGACGATCCGTAGCAACGTCCTGACCTTTGCGGGCGACCACACCGGGGCCGACGCGACGCTGGCGGACGCCCTGGCCCGCGCGCCCGGCGATCTGGGCTTAAGGATCGCGGCGGCGCGGGCGGCGGGGGCGGTGGGCGACCCGGCGCGGATGCTGTCCCACGCCCGCGAGGCCGCGCGTCTCGCGCCAGGTGCTGCGGAAAGCCAGACGGTGCTGTGCGAAGCGCTGCTGGCGCACGGCGACGCCGAGGCCGCCGCGCGCACGGCCGAGACCCTGGTCGCCGGCGCGCCCGACGACCAGTACGCCCTGGTGCTGCGCAACACCGCCTGGCGGATCACCGGCGATCCGCGCGGCGATCTCTTCCGCGACTATGCGGCGCTGGTGCGCACCGACAAGCTCGATACCCCGGACGGCTGGGAGAGCCTCGACGCCTTCCTCGACGCCCTGCGCGACCGGATGCTGCAACTGCACGATCTGAAGACCCACCCGCTGAACCAATCCCTGCGGGGTGGCAGCCAGGTTCCGTCGTTGGACCGTTCGCGCGACCCGTTGGTGCAGGCCTTCTTCGCCTCGGCCGGCAAGGCTGTGGCGCGGTATGTCGAGGCCTTGGGCGCGGGCGAGGATCCGATCCGCAGGCGGCGGTCATCCGACTTCGCCTTTGCGGGCGGCTGGTCGGTGCGGCTGAGGTCCGAGGGCTTCCACGCAGACCACGTGCATCCGCGCGGCTGGATCTCGTCGGCCTTCTATCTGGACCTGCCGGGCCGGTTTGACGATGAGACCACGCGCGCCGGCTGGCTCCGCTTTGGCCGTCCGGGGTGTCTGACGCGGCCGACGCTCGAGGCCGAGCACTTCATCAAGCCCGAGCGCGGAACCCTGGCGTTGTTCCCGTCGTGCCTGTGGCACGGCACCCAGCCGTTCACCGAGGCCGACCACCGCCTGACGATCGCCTTCGACGTCGTTCCGCGCTGAGGCGCAAGCCATCGCTCAAAAGAAAACCCGCCTCAATCGCTTGAGGCGGGCCTTCGAAATCAGGGTTTCCCCGCCGCCGAAACGGCGGGGACGCCTCGATTAGTAGCGCAGGCGGGCGTTCAGGAAGAACGTCCGGCCCAGCACGTCGTACGTGGCGGGGTAACCGCTGTTCGACGGCGAGGCGTTGCCGCCCAGGATCGGATAGGCTTCCTGCGTCAGGTTACGCACGCCGGCCGTGAAGGCCAGGTTGTCATTGACGTTCCAGTCGGCCGACAGATCCCAGTAGTTCTTGGCGCCGATACGCTCGACGGTGAACTTGCTGGCGGGGTTGTCGTCCAGCACGTCGTCCAGGTGGTTCCAGACGATGTTCACGCCGAACTGGTTCATGGTCCAGTTCATCGTCGAACGCAGCTTGTGACGCGGGGTCGGGTTGCCGCAGCGCGTACCGAACTTGTCGGCGCACTTGATCGGCGTCGAGATTTCGTCCGGCGTCGACGTCGAGTCCCAGGTGTTGGTGTACAGCGAGCGGAACGCCAGCGAGCCCCAATCCGGCAGACCCAGTTGTTCCAGGGTCGTGCGGTACGAGACACCGATGTCGAAGCCAGCGGTCGTGACCGTCGCGACGTTCTGGTTGGTCAGGGTGACGAAGTCGATCGAGCCGTTCGACAGGCGCTTGATGGCCTGGCAGTACGGCGAGTTCGGGTTACCGTTGACCAGCGGGCCGTAGCAGACGTTCATCACGTTGGCGGCGCTGCCGCCGAACGAGGCGATGGCGTCCGTGATCTCGATGTCGAAGTAGTCACCGGTGATCGAGAAGCCCGGCAGCCACGACGGCGTGTACACGAAACCGGCCGTGAAGGTCTTGCCCTCTTCCGGACGCAGGTTCGGGTTGCCGCCCGTCAGGGTCTGGGTCTGCTGGTTGGCGTTGATCAGGCCCACGACGCTAGCCGCAACGCCCGAGTTAATGCAGGCTTGGCGGATCGCGGCGGTCGGCGCGCCACGGGCCGAGCAGGGATCGGTGGCGGTCGGGAAGTTGTTGCTTTGCGGCGAGAACAGTTCGCCAACCGACGGAGCGCGGATCGCCTTGTTGTACGAGGCGCGCAGCATCAGGTCGTCGAACACCTTCCACGAACCGGCGACCTTGTAGGTCTGAACGGCCTTCGGCTGACCGGTGTAGTCCGACGTACGGCCGGCCAGTTCCAGGTCCAGCGACTTGACCAGCGGCAGGTCCTTCAACAGCGGAACCAGCACTTCGGCGTAGCCTTCGTACACGTCGAAGCGACCGGCGACCGGCGGGCTGGCGTTGAAGCCCGTCAGGTTACCCGTGGCCAGGTCTTGGCTGGGGTTGAAGTTGAAGTCTTCCGAACGGTACTCGAAGCCCACGGCGAAGCCGATCGGGCCCGCGGGCAGCGAGAACTGGTTGGCCGTGTCACCGTTGATGCTGAAGCCACCGTACATCTGCTCGTAGTCTTGCGACGAGTTGATGCGGGTCTTGATGAAGTTGGCCGCGGCCGCCGACATCGTGCCCTGACCGAAGATGTTCACCGGGACGCAGCCGCCCGACGGATCGGCGCAGGCGGTGCCGGCGGCGTTCAGCAGCAGGCCTTGCTGGATGCGAGCCAGGCTGGTGTCGCCCAGCAGCGAGTTGCTGCCGTGGGTGTTGCCGTATTGATAGTAGATGTCGAAGCCGCCGTTGATGGCCTCGATATTGCCCTTCAGGCCCAGTTGCATCTGGAAGCCGGTGAAGTTGAACGCCGAGACGCGCGGGCCAACGTCGCTGAGGCGCTTGTTGAACACGCCCGTGACGGTGTCGAACAGGCCATCGCCGTCGGTGTCGACGTCGGTGTAGGTGCCGGTCGCCCAGGGGCTCGAGGTCGGGATCGAGTAGCTGGTGCTGGAACCCAGGCTGTTCAGGGCCGTCTTGGCGGCCGCCGTCAGGAACGGGTTGTTGTCCAGCGTGAAGCGGAAGATGCGGCTGCCGACCGGAGTCGGAGCCAGCTGGGTGACGACCTTCGAGTTGACGAAGTTGCCCTTGGCGTAGGCGGTCAGACCCGGCTTGATCTCATAGCTGGCCAGCGAGGTGACCGAGAAACGCTCTTGCGGGGTCTGCAGATAGTTGACCGGCGCGAAGTTGTAGGTGTCGTTGTTCGCGTCATAGAGGCGAACGTCACCGGTCGGCAGGAAATAGGCCGAGTTGGCGGCGCTGTTGGCGACGCCCGGCAGCGTCACGAACTTGCCCGCAACGAACGGATCGACGCGGCCCGGTTCCATCGAGCCCGAACCCGACGGCACAAGGCCCGTACGAGCGGCGTTGTCGCCCCAGGCGCGGGCCAGCATGCCGCCGCGCTCGCCTTGGGTCAGGGCTTCACGCTTGTTGTAGCCGAGGCTCAGGACGACGTTGCCCTTACGATCGGCGAAGTTGGCGCCCATCGTCAGGTCGGCCGAGTAGATCGGCGCTTCGCCGCCGTCGGTCTCCGAGTAGCCAGCCGAGAACTCAAGGCCTTCGAAGTCGTTCTTCAGGACGAAGTTGACGACGCCCGAGATAGCGTCCGAGCCGTAAACGGCCGAGCCGCCGCCCGACACGACGTCGATGCGCTTGATCAGGGCCGGCGGGATCAGGTTCAGGTCGACGCTACCGGCCGAGGTGGTCGGGGTCTGACGCTTGCCATCGACCAGCACCAGGGTGCGGTTCGAGCCCAGGCCGCGCAGGTTCACCGTGGCGGTGCCGTTGTTACCGTTGTTGACGGTCGAGGTGATGCCCGGAACGGCCTGCGGCAGGGTGTTCAGCAGGTTTTCGGTGTTCACCACGCCCGACTGCTTCAGCTCCTTGTCGCCGACTTGGGCGATCGGGCTGGCCGAGGTCAGGTCGGCGCGCGCGATGCGCGAACCGGTGACGACGATTTCTTCGACCTGGGCGGGCTCTTCGGCCTGTTGCGCCCAAGCAGCGGCGGCCGGCAGCATGACGCCGCACAGGATGGAAGAGGCCAACAGGCTCTTTCGACGGCTAACAAAACCCAACAAATTCCACCTCCAAAAGCTTCGGCGTCGTCCCGCCCGAACGAGACAGACGCTCCCCCCCGGTTCTGTGACGAAACGGGCATTGGGCGCAGGTAGGCTTTGTCAGACGGAATTGGTCAACGGCGGCGCGTGTCTGCGTAGCAAGAAATTCGCACCAGTGTCTCAAATGCGACACATTCGCGTCCGCCCAGGCGGGGCTAGGGCAGGAAATCTCCAGCCGCTAGGAAGCATAAGCGTTACATGTACGTTCGCGACAGGAAACATTGAAGAATATCTAACCCGCGCCAGTAGGATGAGCGACCATTTGCGCTCAGTAGACCGGCTTCGACGCCACCGGTCGCCCTCCGTCGACAACTGACGCGCCGCACGTTGGCGCGGAAAATCATGCCCCACAAACGGCCGCCGCCAGTTCTGCTAGTGCTACCGGGCGCTACGCAGCGCGCGTTAATCTTGAGCCGTATGTTTCACCCGTGAAGAATCTCGGACAAGGCAAGATCGATCGGCGCGCGGTTGCGCCGCGACCAGAAGCAACGCTTGAATAGGCGAAAGGCGGCTCAAGCCCGCCCATCCGTCGCGTATCCGAGCTCCGATGCCCCATCACCCGCCGTTGAGAATCAACACCGACCTGCCGATCGACACCCTTGCGGAGCGTTTCGCGCGCGACGGCCATGTGCAGATCCCCGTGTTCCTGGAGCCGCAGGACGCCGACGCCGTCACCGGGCTTTTGGAGTCGCTGACCTGGAACATCGTCGCCCCTGACGAGGCTTCCGAAACGCTGGTCATCACGCCGGAGGTCATCAAGAAGTTCGGCGAGGCGCAGGTGCGCCAGTTCCTGCAAGGCGCCCTCAAGCGCGCCGCCCGGGGGTTTTCGTTCGTTCACATGTCCTACGCGCTGCAGGACGAGTATCCGCGCGCGCCGACCGCGCCGATCCACCGGGCGACGGAGTTCCTGGAGAGCCGCGCCTTCCTCGACTTTGGCGGCCAGATCATCGGCGCGCCCGAGGTGGGCGGCGTACGGGTCCAGGCCTCCTACTATCGTCCCGGCGACTTCCTGACGGTGCATGACGACAGCCATCGCAAGGATTACCGCCTCGCCGCCTTCACCCTGGGCTTCACCCGCCGCTGGCGACCAGACTGGGGCGGTCAGCTGCTGTTCCATGACGCCGCGGGCGACGTGGCGCGCGGCCTCGCGCCGGGCTTCAACGTACTGACCCTGTTCAAGGTGCCGACGCCGCATTCAGTGGCCCAGGTGGCCAGCTACGCCGAGGCAAAGCGCCTCTCCTTGACCGGCTGGCTGCTGGGTGGAAAGAACGACGCGTCGTGAGGAACACCATCATGCTGCGTCCCGCCCTCGTCCTGCTCGTGACCCTGTCAGCCGGCGCCGCCCTGGCCCAGTCCGGGCCCGAGCCCGACGTGATCAAGGCGCTGAAGGCCTGCAGCACGATCAAGACCGACGGCGAGCGTCTGGCCTGCTATGACAAGGCCGCCCAGTCGGTGACCAAGGCCCAGGAGACCGGCGAGGTCATCATCATCGACAAACAGACGGCCCGCGCGGCGCGCCGCCAGGCATTCGGCTTGGAGCTGCCCACCCTGTCGATCCTGGATCGCGGCGCCGACAAGGCCGAGACCGAGACTCTCGAGGCCGTCGTCAAGGCCGCCCGCACCGACGCCGAGGGCCGCCTCGTGGTCACGCTCGAAGACGGCGCGGTCTGGCGCCAGATCGATCAGGAGATCCTGAGCAAGCCGCCCAAGGCCGGGACCAGCGTCGAGATCCGCAAGGCCGCCATGGGCAGCTATCGCATGAAGGTCGGCAGTCAGCCGGCCATACGCGTGCGCCGCAGCGAGGCTGGGCCGGCGCGCTGAGGCGCACGGCCCTTTGCTCCAGGAAGCGGCGCTGGGCGCCTTCGATTTGAGCCCGCCGCCCTCTCGTTGACGGCGAGCGGCGCCTGCCGCGCCCCCTCGCCGGCCGGCGCCCGAACCCTGGACGGCGAGGAAATCCGCGTCGCACCCCGCTCGAAGAACCCTTTTCCCTGGTAAGGCAAGTTTGCAGCCGGATCGGTAGCCAATTGCTTCGCGCGTGCAAACAGAGGGCGCGGAAACATTACATCTGAGAAATATTTGACCTCAGACACTGGTCTGCGTCAGAACTTCCACCGCGTGAGATTCCGGCCGGTCCGGAACAGGCGAGACCGTGCCCCGGATCGTGGGCCACTGGGGAGGAGACACCTTGGATAGACGACAATTCCTCGCGGCCTGCGGCATCGGCGCCGGGGGCGTGCTGCTGCCGGGCTTTGGCCAGGCGATCGCCGCCGAACAGCTGGTCGAGACCATGGACGTCGCGGTCAAGAAGCGTCTCGCCGACGCGGCTTTGACCGCGGCCAAGGCGGCTGGCGCCACCTATTGCGACGTCCGCGTCGGCCGCTACCTGCGCCAGTTCATCCTGACGCGCGAGGCCAATGTCCAGGGCGTGACCAACACCGAGTCCAGCGGCGTGGGCGTGCGCGTCATCGCCGGCGGCGCCTGGGGCTTCGCCGCCACCAACAACATGTCGCCGGAGTCGGTGGCCCAGACAGCCCGCCTGGCCGTCGCCATCGCCAAGGCGAACGCCAAGAACCAGACCGCGCCGGTCCAGCTGGCGCCGACCAAGGGCGTCGGGGAGGTGAAGTGGGCCACGCCCATCCGCCGCAACGGCATGGAAGTGTCGCTGCAGGAGAAGGTCGACCTCCTGATGCGGGTCAACGGCGCGGCCCTGAAGGCCGGGGCCAACTTCGTCAATTCCAGCCTGTTCCTGATCAACGAGCAGAAGTACTTCGCCAGCAGCGACGGCTCCTACATCGACCAGGACATCCATCGCGTCTGGGCGCCGTTTACGGTCACTGCGATCGACAAGGCCACCGGCAAGTTCCGCTCGCGCGAGGGCCTCTCGGCCCCGATGGGCATGGGCTACGAGTACCTGGATCCCAAGGCCGAGGATAAGGTCCTCTCGCCCAACGGCATCATCAGCTACAACAAGTCCTACGACATGGTCGAGGACGCCCAGGCCGCCGCCGTCCAGGCGCGCGAGAAGCTGACCGCCAAGTCGGTGAAGCCGGGCCGTTACGACCTGGTGCTGGATCCCAACCACCTGGGCCTGACCATCCACGAGTCGATCGGCCACCCGCTCGAGCTGGACCGCGTGCTGGGCTACGAGGCCAACTACGCCGGCACCAGCTTCGCCACGCTGGACAAGCGCGAACAGCGCTTCCAGTACGGCAACGAGATCGTCAACATCGTCGCCGACAAGCTGCAGCCGGGCAGCCTGGGCGCCGTCGGCTATGACGACGAGGGCATCAAGACCAAGAGCTGGCCACTGATCAAGGACGGCAAGCTGGTCGACTACCAGGCCACCCGCGACCAGGCCCACATCCTGGGCAAGACCGAGAGCGACGGCTGCTCGTACGCCGACTCCTGGTCGACGGTGCAGTTCCAGCGCATGCCCAACGTGTCGCTGCAGCCCGGCAAGAAGCCGCTCAGCCTGGCCGACATGATCGGCAACGTCGAGAACGGCATCTACATCCTGGGTCGGGGCTCGTTCTCGATCGACCAGCAGCGCTACAACGCCCAGTTCGGCGGCACGCTGTTCTACGAGATCAAGGACGGCAAGATCACCCAGCCGCTGGAGGACGTCGCCTACCAGATGCGCACGCCCGAGTTCTGGAACGCCTGCTCGGCGATCTGTGACGAGCGGGACTACCGCCTGTTCGGGTCGTTCTTCGACGGCAAGGGCCAGCCCAGCCAGGTTTCGGCCGTCAGCCACGGTTCGTCGACCACCCGGTTCGACGGCATCAACGTCATCAATACCGCGCGCTCGCTCGGTTAAGCGGATCGAGGGAGACACATCATGGGTATCATGACGGAAGCCGAGGCCAAGACGATCCTCGACAAGGTCCTCAAGTTCTCGACGGCGGACGAATGCACCGCCCAGTTGACGGGCTCGATCGAAGGCAACATCCGCTTCGCGCTGAACAACGTCTCGACCAGCGGCGTGGTCAGCGACACCAATCTGGGCGTCTCGGTGGCCTTCGGCCGTCGGGTGGGCACGTCGTCGACCAACGACTTCTCGGACGCGTCCCTGGCCCGCGCGGTCAAGCGCGCCGAGGAGCTGGCCCGCCTGGCGCCGGAGAACCCCGAGTTCATCCCGGCGGTCGAAAAGCAGGTCTACAAGCCCAGCTCGACCTTCAGCGCGGCGACGGCGGCCATCACGCCCGAACAGCGCGCCGACATCGCCATGGCGTCGATCGCGCCCTGCCGGTCCAAGAGCCTGATCGCGGCCGGGTTCCTGAACGACGAGCAGAGCTTCGTGGCCTTCGCCAACAGCAAGGGCGCGTTCGGTTATCAGCGCTCGACCGAGATGGATTACACCTGCACCGTCCGCACGGCCGATGGTCGCGGTTCGGGCTGGGTCGCCCGCAACCTGCAGGACTCCACCCCCTTCAAGCCGGCCAGCGACATCGAGATCGCCATGCGCAAGGCCAGCGCCTCGGCCGAGGCCCAGGCCCTGGAGCCGGGCAAGTATACGGTGATCCTCGAGCCGGCCGCCGCCTCGGGCCTGATCTCGTTCATGTTCAACTTCTTCGACGCCCGCGCGGCGGACGAAGGCCGCAGCTTCCTGTCCAAGAAGGGCGGCGGCAACAAGCTAGGCGAACAGGTCTATGACCCGCGCGTCAGCTTCATCTCCGACCCCTGGCACCCGGACCTCGCGGTCCTGCCCTGGGACGGCTCGGGCCGCGCCCGCGAGAAGATGGCCATGGTCGAGAACGGCAAGATCGCCAACCTGATGTACTCGCCCTACTGGGCGCAGAAGCAGGGCAAGAAGGTCGTCGGCCGCCCGGGCAACATCATCATGTCGGGCGGAACCAAGTCGACCGCCGACCTCGTGCGCGAGACCGAGCGCGGCATCCTGGTGACCCGCACCTGGTACATCCGGATGGTCGATCCGCAGACCGTGCTGCTGACGGGCCTGACCCGCGACGGCACCTTCTACATCGAGAACGGCCAGCTGAAGTACCCGGTGAAGAACTTCCGCTTCAACGAGTCGCCGGTGATCATGCTGAACAATATCGACGACCTGGGCCGTCCGGTCCGCGTCAGCGAAGGCGGCGGCATGAAGTACATGATCCCGCCGATGCGCGTGCGGGACTTCACGTTCACCTCGCTGTCGGACGCCGTCTGACACACACCCATGGCCAGCAGTCGCGTAACCCGTTCGGAGTGTCTGCGTCTGCTGGCGGGCGGTGCGATGGGAGGTTGGCTGGCCAGCCTCCCGTCGTCTCCCAAGGCCGCTATTAGGGCCGCTGCGGCCTATGATTTCTGGTTCACGCGCCTGCGCTACGACAGCGGCGACTGGGACGTCGACCAGCGCATGCCGGCCAACATCCTGACCTCGCTGGTCGACTACACCACGTTGCGGGTCGATCCCGAGGAGCGCGTCGTTCGGCTCTCCGACCCGGCCATGCTGACCGCCCCATTCTGCTACCTCGCCGGCCACAAGCTGGTCGAGTTCAGCCCCGCCGAGGCCGAGAACTTCAAGACCTATGTCCGCAACGGCGGCTTCGTTTTCGTCGACGACTGCAACCACGATATCGACGGCCTGTTCGCCAAGTCGTTCGAGCGCCAGATGGCCAAGCTGTTCGGGGCAGAGGCCCTGAAGAAGCTGCCCAACGACCACCTGATCTACCGCAACTTCTTCAAGTTCGACGGCCCGCCCGCCACCAGCTTCGAGCTGAACGGCTGGGGCGACGATCTCGTCCACGACTATCTGAAGGGCATCGAGATCGGCGGGCGCCTCGGTGTGCTCTACAGCAACAAGGATTACGGCTGCGAATGGGATTACGACTGGCGCAACAAGCGCTTCCTGGCCGATGACAACACCAAGTTCGCGGTCAACATCGTGCTCTACGCCCTCACCGCCTGATCGCCTCCTTCTCTGTTCGGATTGCCTATGACCAAGACCCCCACCGAAGCCGAGATCGCGGGCAAGCTTCAGCGTCTGTCGCAGCTGCGCGCCGCCATCGGCCAGGCCATTGTCGGCCAGGACGAGGTGGTCGAGCAGCTCCTGATCGGCCTGCTGGCCGGCGGCCACTGCCTGATCGAGGGCGTGCCAGGCCTGGGCAAGACCCTGCTGGTCCGCACCCTTGGCCAGGCCCTGTCGCTGGACTTCCGCCGCGTGCAGTTCACCCCCGACCTGATGCCCAGCGACATCCTGGGCACCGAGGTGCTGGAGGAAGACCACGGCACGGGCCATCGCCACTTCCGCTTCCAGCAGGGTCCGGTCTTCACCAACCTGTTCCTGGCCGACGAGCTGAACCGCACCCCGCCCAAGACCCAGGCCGCGCTGCTGGAGGCCATGCAGGAGCACCAGGTCAGCTATGCGGGCGTGACCCACGCTCTGTCGGAGCCGTTCTTCGTGCTGGCCACGCAGAACCCTCTGGAGCAGGCCGGCACCTATCCCCTGCCCGAGGCCCAACTGGACCGCTTCCTGCTGAACATCCGCGTGGGCTATCCAACCGCCGAGGAAGAGCGGGCGATCCTGGCCCTGACCACCGGCGGCGCGATCGAGGCCCCCAAGGCGGTGATGACCGGCGCCGACATCGTTGAGCTGCAAAAGTGGGTGCGCCAGGCCCATGTCAGCGACGGCCTGCTGACCTGGATCACCAGCCTGATCCGCGCCACCCGCCCCGGCCCCGACGCCCCGCCCGCCATCCAGGACTATGTCCGCTGGGGCGCCGGTCCGCGCGCAGGCCAGGCCCTGGTGCTGGCCGCCAAGGCCCGCGCCCTGCTGCACGGACGCCTGGCCGCCACTCGCGAGGACGTCGCCGCCCTGGCCGCGCCGGTGCTGCGCCACCGCATCCTCTTGTCCTTCGCCGCCGAGGCCGAGCGCAAGACGACCGACGACGTGGTCGCCGCCCTGCTGGCCGCCCTGCCCGCGCCCGCCCGCGACTGATCCAGCGCATGTCGCCGTTCGACCTGCCTCCAGACCTGCGCACCCGCCTGCGACGCCTGTCGCTGGCGCCGCGCGCGGCCGCCGTGCTGGTCGGTGACGGCGCCCACGCCAGCCGCAATCGCGGCGGGGCGATGGAGTTCGCCCAGTACCGCGCCTACGAACGCGGCGATGACCTGCGGCGGATCGACTGGAAGCTCTATTCGCGGTCCGATAAGTTCTTCGTCCGCGACGCCGAACGCGAAAGCCCGGTGGCGATCTGGATCGTGCTGGACGCCAGCGCCTCGATGGCCCAGGCCGATCTGGCGCGGCCCGCCTGGACGCGCTTCGACGCCGCCCGCCGTCTGACCGCCGCCCTGATCGAGATCGCCCTCCTGCAAGGCGACCGCTTCGGCCTCGTCGTCGCCCGGGACAAGGGGCCGCTGGTGCTGGCCCCGTCCGGCGACAAGCGCCAGCGCGACCGCATCCGCCTCGAGATCAGCCCGCTCAGGCCCGGCGGCGCGCCGCACTGGGACCGTGACCTGAAGACCCTGGGCGAGCGCATCGCGCCCGGCGATCTCGTCATCTTCATCACCGACGGCTTCGACGAGGCCTGCGTCGCCGCCGCCGAGCGCCTGGCCGCCTCGGGCCGCGACGTGTCGTTCGTCCAGCTGCTGACCGGCGACGAGCGCGACTTCCCGTTCGACAGCTCGCTTCGGTTCCGCGATCCGGAGAACAGGGCTGAGCTGGCCGGCGACGGCCGATCCCTGCGCGCCGACTTCCTCAAGCGCTTTGGCGAGGCCCGCGCGGCCCTGCGCGCGCGTCTGGAAAGCCGGGGCGTGCGCTTCGCCGAGCACTTCGCCGACCAGGATCCCGACGGGCCGATCCAGGCCCTGGCCCGCGCGGCGGCGGTCCGATGATCCCCGCCCTGCTGCTGCCCGCCGCGCTCGCCGCCCTGCTGGCCGTCGCGGTTCCGCTGGCGATCCATATCGCCCGACGCACCGAGACCCGGACCATCGACTTCGCCGCCCTGCGCTGGCTGAACCCCAACCCCAAGCCCGTCCAGCGTCTCCAGTTGGATGAGCGCCTGCTGCTGGCGGTGCGGATCGCACTGATCGTCGCCGTCGCCTTCGCCCTGGCGCGCCCGGTGCTGCGACCGAGCGGCGATGCACGTCCCGTGGTCGCCCTCGCTCCGGGTGTCGACGCGGCGCAGGTTCCGGATAACGGCGCGCGCCGCGTCTGGCTGGCGCCTGGCTTTCCCGGCGCCGACCGCGCCGCGCCGCCTCAGGCAGGCGAGCTCTCCAGCCTGATCCGCCAACTCGACGCCGAGCTCCCGACCGGAACCTCGCTGACGCTGGTCGTTCCCCCGGCCTTCGACGCCGACGGCGGGCGGCTCGTGCTGTCGCGAAAGGTCACCTGGAAGGTCGCCCCGGTCAACGCCGCGTCCAGCGCCAAGCCCCAGCGAACGCCGCCGAGCCTGGTGGTCCGCTACGCCACCGAGCGGACCGAGGCGGTCCAGTATTTCCGCGCGGCCGCAGCGGCCTATGCCGGCCCGGAGCAAGCCCCAGCCTTCGACGCCGCGCCCGTCGACCAGCCCCTGCCCGCCCAAGCCAAGACCCTGATCTGGCTGTCGGGCGCGCCGCTGTCGGACGCCGTGCTGTCCTGGATCGAGCGCGGCGGCGTGGTGCTGCTAGCCAACGACGCGCCCTCCCCCGTCGAGGGGCCCAAGACCGTGGTCTGGCGCGACGCCCTGGCGGAGCCGCTGGCGGTGGAGGGCCGATATGGCCAGGGCCGCGTTCTGCAACTGACCCGCTCTCTCGCCCCCAAGACCCTGCCGGCCCTGGTCGAGCCCGACTTCCCCGACCGGCTGTGGGCCTTGCTGGACCCGCCGCCCGCGCCCGCCCGCGTCGCCGCCCAGGACTATGCGCCGGCGCTTGGCGAGGCGCGTCGGGCCCTGACGTTCAATCCGCATCCGATCGACCTGCGCCCGTGGCTGGCGGTGCTGATCGCGGCGCTGTTCGCCGCCGAGCGCTGGCTGGCCACGCGCCGGAAACGGCCGGTGCTGGCATGATCGCCGCCCTGGCCCACCTGCCCCGCGCCGCCCGCCTGCGCGTGGTGCTCGACACCCTGGCGGTCGGCGCACCCGCCGTTCTGGCCGGCGGCGTCGCGGCTTGGCGTCTGGCCGGACCGTTGGGGACCCTCGCCGTCGGCGCGGCGGGTCTCGCCGCCCTCGCCTGGACAAGCTGGCGGCGCACACAGCGCTTCGACCGGAGCTGGCTGACCGCCGCCCTCGACGCCCAGGCGCCGGGGCTGGAGGACAGCAGCGACCTCCTCTTCGCGCCGCCCGAAACCCTGACGGGCCTGGCGGCCCTGCAGCAGGCGCGGCTTCGCGAGCGGCTGAAAGAAGCCTCCGCCCTCGACCTGCGTCCAGCTTGGTCGACCCGCGCCATCGCCGCCTCGGTCGGTTCCAGTGCGCTGGTCATCGCGGCCGCCGCCCTTTGGCCCGCGCCGGACGAGACCGGTCGAGGCCAAGGCGCCGCCACGCCCGCGCCGCTGGCCGCCCCGCACCTGACCGGCGCGCGGTTGCGGATCATCCCGCCCGCCTACACCGGCCAGCGCCCCTTCGAGCAGAGCAGCCTCGACGTCCGCGCGCCCGCCGGATCGCAGGTCGCCTGGAGCCTGGGCTTCCTGCCGCAGCCCGAGGCGGCGAGCCTGACCTTGCCGGGCGAGGCCGCCCTGCCCCTGCGCCGCGACGGCGGCCGCTGGACCGGGGCGCGGACCTTCGAGCGCTCGGCCCTCTATCGGATCGAGGCGCCGGGCCTTGCCCGCCAGCGGCTGCACCGGCTGGAAATGATCCCTGACGCGCCGCCCGTGGTCCGCATGGTGACCCCGACCGCCGCCCTCTCCTTCGTCGAACCGGGCCAGACTCGCTGGACGCCTGTGTTCGAGGCGCGCGACGACTATGGCGTCGCCGCGACCGCCACCCTGAAGATCACCGTCACCAAGGGCGAAGGCGAGAACATCACCACCACCGAGCGGACCCAGACGGTGACCGGCCAGGGCGATGCGCGGCTGAAGCGTTTCCCCGTGTCGCTGGACCTGGCGCGCGAGGGCCTCGCGCGCGGCGGCGACCTGATCGTCCAGCTGACCGTCCGCGACAGCCGCCAGCCCGCCGCCCAGACGGTCGAGGGCCCCAGCGTCATCCTGCGCTGGCCCAACGACCCGCCGCCGGTCGACGGCCTGGAGGGCATGGCCCGCAAGATCCTGCCGGTCTATTTCCGCAGCCAGCGTCAGATCATCATCGACGCCGAAGCGCTTCTTGCCCGCAAGTCCCGGATCTCGGCCGACACGTTCATGGACAGCGCCAACGGCCTTGGCGAAGACCAGGCCCAGCTGCGCCTGCGCTACGGCCAGTTCATGGGCGAGGAGGCCGAGGGCGGCGGCGGCGGGGTGGGCCTGGCCCTGCCCACCAGCGACGCTCCGGCGCTGGACCTGCCGACCAATGACGGCCCCGCCGCCCCGCCAGCAAAGGCCGAGGCGCATGACGACCACGACCACGGTCCGGGCGACGGCCACGACCATGGCGGCGAAAGCGACGGCTCGCCGCTGGGCGACATGGACAAGCTGCTCGCCCAGTTCGGCCACGCCCACGATACGGGTGACGCCGCAACCCTGTTCTCGCCCAGCACCCGCGCCACCCTGGCCCAGGCGCTGGACGCCATGTGGGACTCCGAACGCGCCCTCCGTCAGGGCGAGGTGAAGGCGGCCCTGCCGCACGCCAACCGGGCGCTGGTTCTGCTGAAGACCGCCCAGCAGGCGACGCGGATCTATTTGGCCCGCACCCCGCCCAAGCTGCCGCCGATCGACCTGTCGCGGCGGATGAGCGGCAAGCGCGACGGCATCGTCGCCGGGCGCCTGGCGCCGTTGGTCCGCGATCCGGCCGACAGCCCGGCCGTCGCGGCTTGGCGGGCCCTGGGCCAGACGGGCGCCGCCGCCGCCCCGAACCTTGAGGCCCTGACCCGTTGGGTCGCCGCCAACGCCGGCCGCCTGCCCGACGCCCTGTCGCTGAGCGCCGCCATCGACACCGTCCGCAACGAGCCGCAGTGCCAGGACTGCCGGCGCAAGCTGCGCGCTCTGCTCTGGACCGCGCTGGAGCGTCCCACGCCAGGCGTGCAGCGCCGCGCCCCGGTCGACCCGCGCGGGCGCCGCTATCTGGACGCCCTGCGATGACCGGTCCTTCGCTCCTGTCCCTAGTCGTGATCGTCGGCGCGCTGGTCGTCAGCCTGACGCGTCTTGCCCTGCGTCGCCGCGCCGCCGCTGCGCCCAAGCGGGGTCCCACCTGGCGCTTCGTCGTCTTGGCCGGCTTGCAGGTCGCTGCGGGCGCCCTCCTGTGGCTGACCCTGTTTCCGCCCCACGTCTTGACCGCGCCCGGACGGCTGGTGGTGCTGACGGAGGGGGCGCCCGCCCACCTGCCCGCCTCCTCGGGCGACGTCGTCGTGGCCCTGCCCGAGGCGACCCGCGCGAGCGGCGCGATCCGGGTTCCGGACCTGGCCACGGCCTTGCGGCTCTATCCCGAGCCCGGCCGCCTGCGGATCGAGGGTCATGGCCTGTCGCCCCGCGATCGCATCCCGCTGGACCGCCCCGCGAGCTTCGCCCCGCCCGCCCCGCCCAAGGGGATCATCGCCCTGGCCCTGCCCGCGCCTGTCGCGCCCGGCGCCCGCTTCACAGTGGGCGGCGAGATCGGCGCGCTGAAGGCCGGCGTGGTCGAGTTGCTGGACCCCGCAGGGGCCGTCGTCGAAAAGGCCGAGGTCAAGGCCGGCGCCCGCTTTAGCCTGTCGGGCGCGGCGCGCGCGGCGGGTCCGGTGCTGTTCGACCTGCGCCTGCGCGACGCCGCCGGCCGCCAGGTCGAGCATGTCGAGATCCCGGTCGAGGCCCGCGCGCCGGTCAGCCCGCGCGTCTTCGTCCTGGCCGGGGCGCCGAGCGCCGAGACCAAGTACCTGCGCCGCTGGGCCCAGGACGCCGGGATCGCCCTGAACCTCGAGGTCTCGCTGGGCGGCGGCGTGCAGTTGGGCGACGCACCGGTGGCCCTGACCCGCACAACGCTGAATGCGGTGGATCTGCTGGTCATCGACGATCGCCGCTGGGAGACCCTGGACCGCCAGGACCGCGCCGCCATCGACGGCGCCGTGCGCGGTGGCCTTGGCCTCGTCTTGCGGCCCAGCGGTCCGCTGTCCGACGCCGTGCGCCGCGACTGGGCGATGCTTGGCCTGCCGACCACTGAGACCGACGGCCTGCGCGCCGTGCGGCTGAACGGCCCGAACTCGGACGTCAACCGGCACGACATCCTGCCCGCCACCTTGGGCGGCGTGCCGCTCGCGGTGACCAAGGACGGCCAGCCGCTAGCCGCCTGGCGCGCGCGGGGCCAGGGCCGGGTGGCGCTATGGACCGTGGCCGACAGCTACGCTCTGGTGCTGACCGGCCGCGCCGACCGCCACGGCGAGCTGTGGAGCGAGTTGTTCGCGACCGTGGCTCGTCCCGGCGAGAGGCCTGGCGTACAGGCTCTGGGCCTGGCGCGGGCCGGCGAGCGGGTCTCCCTTTGCGGGGGGACGGAGGCGCTTAGCGTGATGGAGCCTGACGGCGCGGCGCGGCGGCCGCTGGTCGACCCGCGCGCCGCGCCGCGCGCGTGTGCGGCCTACTGGCCCGACACCTCGGGCTGGCGGACGGTCGTGGACGGCGATCGCCGGAGCGCTCTCTACGTCCAGCCTGCCGACGCAGCGCCTTCGCTGGCGCAGGCAGAGGCGCGGGCGGCGACGCAGGCGCTGGTCGAGACGGCGGCCGCAGGACCAACGGCGGCAGAGCGTCAGGCGCCAGGGTCGCCGTGGCCCTGGGCCCTTACACTGCTGGCCGTGCTGGGGATGCTGTGGTGGCTGGAACGGCGCGCGCCGCGCCGGTGAGCGCCTAGAAGGTCAGCGCGACGAAGAACACTGCGCTGATGGGGATCGCCGCCGAAAGCGCCATGTGGAGAAGGGTTTCGCCAAGCGTCAGAGCCGAGCGAGCGGGGGGAGAAACCTTGACCGGGGATGGGTTGGCGGCGGTGGCCATGGACGATGCTCCTTGCACGGTGGAGCTTGCCCGGAAGGTGTTAACGAAGCTGAATCGTGAAGCCCTAACCGATTGCGACAAGTTGTCCGCGCGGCGTCCCAAACGCCAAAAAAGAGCGGCGCGCTTCGGGGGGAAGCGCGCCGTGGAACACTGCAACAGCCCGGAGGAGAAGGGCCAAGCAGTCGAGCCGAAGTAGACCCGCCGGGGCCGGGAAAAGGCCGGCGCCGACGGGCGGGGGGGTAGACGGTTAGAAGCTCATCCGCAGGCCGAGAACATATTGGCGGCCCGGCTTGTAGTAGGTGAAGGTCGCGTTGTCGTACTGGAAGTACGAGCGCAGCGACTCGTTGGTCAGGTTGGTGATGTTGAAGGTCACCTGCGGCGCGTTGTTCAGACCGAAGATCTTCGCCAGGTCATAGGTCGAGGAGAAGTCGGTCTGCTTGTAGTCGTCCGAGAACAGGGCGGCGGCGGCGATGCCGTTCTGGTTCAGGCCGCTGACTTGCGAGCCCTTCCGGAACACATGGCTCAGGCGCAGGCTAACGCCGTTGTGCTCGTAGTAGCCCGTGAGGTTGTACGTGTACTTGGCCACGCCCAGCGCGGTGGCCGGACCATTGCTGGTCTGGTCGACGATGGTGGCGTTGGCGTTGACGCCCAGACCTTCGACGCCGAAGCGGCTGGTCAGGAAGTCGAGCGGCTGCACCCACTGGAATTCCAGGCCGTTGATCGTCAGCTTGTTGGGCACGTTGATCTGCGACTGGACCTGCACCTGGGCCTGGGTCGGACCGCCGCGCGAGTTGATCGCCGTCTTCTGGGTGTCGTTGAGGGTGTCGTAGGTGATGCCGTACTGGGCCAGGGCCGCGAACGGCTGGGTGGTCACCTGGTTCTGGGTGAAGCCGGTGATCGACTTGCGGAAGGCGTTGACCGCGATCAGGCCTTCCTGGCCGGTGTAGAACTCGAAGCCCAGGTCGATGTTCTTCGAGAAGTACGGCGCGAGGGCGGAGTTGCCGATCGTGGCCTGGTCAGCCGAAGGCGCGCCGAAGCTGACGCCCGGCAGCTGGGCGGCCGGATCCGGGCGGGTCATCGTCTCCGACACCGCCGCGCGGGCGACAGCGCGCTCGCTGACATCATAGGCGATGCTCGCGGCCGGGAGCCACTTGGAGTAGGTGTTCTCGGTGTAGACGAAGTTGGTGATGTTGGGGTAGCGCGCGCCATCGGCGAGCGCGCCCGAAGCCGGCGCGTTGCGCGGATCGGCCACCGATACGCGACCGCCGATCGTCTGCTTGGTGCGGACATAGCGGACGCCGACATTGAAGCGCAGGTCGCTGTCCAGCACCTGGGTCACGCCGTTAAGTTCGGTGAAGGCCGCGCTGTTCTTCTCGTTGATATAGCCGCCGCTGGCGCCGGTGTTGGAGCCGCCGGTCTCAGGCGTGTTGTCGTGGAACTGGTCGTACTTGGACGCCTGCTTGACCTTGTCCCAGTCGACCGTGACGAAGCCGGCAGGACCGGGCTTCAGGTAGCTGGCGATGGCCGTGGTCGGGA
Source organism: Pseudomonadota bacterium (assembly GCA_020161365.1). GTDB lineage: Bacteria > Pseudomonadota > Alphaproteobacteria > Caulobacterales > Caulobacteraceae > Caulobacter. The sequence continues at coordinate 73,210 of JAIUNU010000003.1, forward strand.
TCAGCGAGCCGCCGTAGCTGAGCGGCGTCGTCTGGCCCGCCGTGTAGCCCGTGCCATAGCCGGGATAGGTCGGATAGCCGGCCGGCGCGGCGCCCGGCTGGTTCAGGCCCTGGCAGGGCGGCTGACCGTTCGGCGACGGCAGGAAGATGTTCGGATTGTTGCCGCAGGTCGCGTTCTGCCAGGCCTGGCTGTTGTCGTAGCCGCGGATGGTGCGCGAGATGTCGTCATAGTTGGCGCCGACCTTCAGGTTCAGAGCCTGGTCGCCCCAGGTGAGCGCGGCGCGCGCGCCCTTGGTCTCGTACCAGCGCTTCTCGTCCTGCATGTTCACGCGACCGCCGGTCCAGACGAAGTTGGCCGGGTTGTTCAGGTCGACACTGCTCTTGATGGTCGGGATGCCGGTCGGGTTGGCGGTGTATTCCACCGTCGTGCCCACCCCCAGCGCGGTGACCGGACCGAACGTCGGGCTTTCGCGGTGGAAGTTGCTCTTGGTGTAGTTGGCCTGGGCCTCGAACTTCAGCTTGTCGTTGATGCGCCATTCGCCGCCCGGATTGATCCCCCACAGCTCAGTCTTTTCGAGATAGGGACGGAATTCCAGGAAGAAGTTCGAGTTGGCGTAGGTGCCCTGCGTCACCGTGCAACCGGTCGAGCAGTCGGCCTTGTCGTATTTGGTGTTCAGCGGAATGACCGCGCCGTTGCGGACGATCCACATGATGTCTTCGCGGATCAGGTCGGTCTTCTTGTAGCCGTACATGCCGTCGACATAGAAGTTGACGTCGTCGTTCGGACGCCACTCCAGGCTGCCGACCAGATTGATGCGGTCGCGGTTACCGTAAGAGGCCGACGGACGGCCGATGCGCGGCAACAGGCCGTTGTCGATCTGCTGGATGGTCGCGCCGGGGTTCTTGGACAGCAGGAAGTCGCGGTCGATCACCGTGCCGGCCACCAGACCCGCGCCCGCGCCGACCGGAACCGTGCCCGGGATCGTCCAGTTGCCGCCGCCGGTGGGGTTACAGCCGCTGGTCGCGCCGCACTGGGCGGCCGACAGGTTCGGATTGGTGTAGCCGATGGTTTCGTAACCGCGGGTGTCGGTCTTCAGGCGCTGGCCCGAAACGCCGAACAGGACGCCGAAATTGTCCCAGGTCTTGCTGGCGATCAGCGAGCCCTTGCCGCCCAGCTTGGCGCCGTCGGCCTTCACGCCCTGAACGTTCATGCTCACATGTTGGCCAGGACGGTCGAACGGACGCGCCGAGCGCATGTCGATGTTACCCGCCGCGCCGCCTTCCAGCAGGCTGGCCGAATAGCTCTTGTTCACCGTCAGCTTGGTGAAGAGATCGGTCGGGAAGAAGCTGAGGTCGACCGAGCGGTCGGTGCCTTGCGCGTCGGTCGCGCCCGACGAGGCCACGGCGATCGAGGCGCCGTTCAGCGTCACGTTGGTGAAGTTGCTGCCCAGGCCCCGGATGGCGACGTTGACGCCCTCCCCGGTGATGTCGCGGGTGATGGTGATGCCAGGAACGCGGTTGAACGACTCGGCGATGTTGGAGTCGGGGAACTTGCCGATATCCTCGGCGAAGATGGCGTCGGCGAAGCCCGTGGTCTCGCGCTTGGCGACGGTCGATTGCGCCAGGCTCTTGCGATAGCCAGTGACGACGATCGCGTCGACGGCGTCGTCGGCGGCCGGCGCGGTCTGGGCATGCGCTTCGACAGCAATCATGCCCGACAGCATCGTAGCGCCCAGAAGCGCGGCGCGGCGCAGACGCGCGCCCATAGCGAATTTCCGCATTGAGATCCCCTTCCTCCCGAAAGCCCGCTTGAAGACGAGCAGCCTTGCTTTTTGGCGCTCACATTTTGGTAGCGCTACCAAACCCTCTCGCAAAATGGCGCGTTCGTCAACACGTCTGACATCAAGGTCAGACCTTTTGACACCGGGGGCAGAGATCGGGGACTGTCGCCTACAGCCCGTTAACGGTGGAATTTTCGGATTTTCGCTGGACTGACCGCGCCTGGATCACAGGTTCTGTTTCTCGTTGGGGCGCGTCCGCGCACCGCTCATCAGACCAGAGATCGGGCCAATCGCCCTGACCAATCAGCGCCGTTCAGTCGGTCGATCCAGCCATTGTCCAGGCCATTTCGCAGGATGGAGTCGGTCAGGCGCACCCTGCAGGCTGATCGCCAAGTCCGCGCGGCGTACGCTCGATGCGGCGTCCGCGAGTCACGCGCCGCAGCGAAGCCGGATAGCGATGGAGCTGGCTTTCGGGACGGATCGGTCGCGCCACCAACCCACCGCCGCAATCGGGACAGCGGTCGTCATAAGCTTCTGCGCAGGCCGCGCAGAAGGTGTGTTCGAACGTGCAGATTCGAGCTGTCGGGCTGGCCGGCGGCAGATCGCGGTCGCAGCACTCGCAATTGGGACGCAACTCGAGCATGGGCCGTCCTCCCGTGATCGTCGCGCTTCGATGGCTTGGAAGCCTTGCACCATAAGGGGTTTTGGCGTCCGCAGGCGAGGGCGCCCGTTCGCCGATCACGGGAATGTGGCGACGCGAGAAAAGCCCGTGATCAACAGGGGTTGACCCCCTCCCACATAGCCCCTAGACACCGCGCCGTTTGCGCGGCGGACGGGCCCAAAGCCCGTCCGCTTTCTTGCAAGGAGACGCTCCTGCGCGTGGGGGCCGGACGGGGGTTACCCCGGGTCCGTCTTTTTGCGAAAATGACCGCCCAATTCCGGGCCCAGCCGCGTTCAGGAGCGCTCCATAGAATGTCCCAAGACCTTCTCCCCGGCGTCACTGGCGTGTTGGCCCTGGCCGACGGCACGATCCTGCAGGGCGTGGGCTGCGGCGCGGTCGGCGATGCGGTCGGCGAGGTGTGCTTCAACACCGCCATGACGGGCTATCAGGAGATCCTGACCGACCCCTCCTACATGGCCCAGATCGTGGCCTTCACCTTCCCGCACGTGGGCAATGTCGGCACGAACGTCGAGGACGTCGAGCAGATCACCGGCGTGGCCGAGACCGCCGCACGCGGCGCCCTGTTCCGCGACGTCCCGACCGAACAGGCCAACTGGCGCGCCGGCGGCGACTTCGACGCCTGGATGAAGAACCGCGGCGTCATCGGCCTGGCGGGCGTCGACACCCGCGCCCTGACCCGCAAGATCCGCGAGACCGGCATGCCGCACGGCGTCATCGCCCATTCGCCGGACGGCAAGTTCGACCTCGAGGCGCTGGTCGCCAAGGCCAAGGCCTGGGCCGGCCTCGAAGGCCTGGATCTCGCCAAGGACGCCTCGACCACCCAGACCTTCACCTGGGACGAGGGCCTGTGGTCGTGGCCTGAAGGCTACGCCAAGCTGGACAAGCCCAAGTACGAGGTCGTGGTCGTCGACTACGGCGTCAAGCGCAATATCCTGCGCGCGCTCGCCCACGTCGGCGCCCGCGCCACGGTGGTGCCGGCGAACACCTCGGCCGAGGACATCCTGGCCCGTAACCCCGACGGCGTGATGCTGAGCAACGGCCCGGGTGACCCGGCCGCCACCGGCCAGTATTCGGTACCCGAGATCCAGAAGCTGGTCGCCAGCGGCAAGCCGATCTTCGGCATCTGCCTGGGCCACCAGATGCTGGCCCTGGCGCTGGGCGCCAAGACGGTGAAGATGGAACAGGGCCACCACGGCGCCAACCACCCGGTCAAGGACCTGACCACTGGCAAGGTCGAGATCGTCTCGATGAACCACGGCTTCACGGTCGACAGCGCCTCCCTGCCCGCCCCGGTGCAGGAGACCCACGTCTCGCTGTTCGACGGCACCAACGCCGGCATCGCCCTGAAGGATAAGCCGGTGTTCTCGGTCCAGCACCACCCCGAAGCGTCGCCGGGCCCGACGGACAGCCTTTATCTGTTCGAGCGGTTTGCGGGCCTGATGGATCAGGCGAAGTAAGGCCTCGACCTCTTGGATCCTCCCCCGCGATGCGGGGGAGGTGGCCCAGAGGGCCGGAGGGGGCTAACGCGGCTTTCGCCCAACTCGCCCCCTCAGTCGCTCCGCGACAGCTCCCCTGTATCACGGGGGAGCATCTTCATGTTTTGACCTCCCCTACGTCACCCGCGCCTATCCTTTGAAAAAGGGAGAACGCGGGGATGATCGACGACACCGATTTCACGGGCAAACGTGTACTGGTCGTGGGCGGGTCCAGCGGGATCGGCAACGGGATCGCGCACGCGTTCAAGGCGCGCGGCGCAGAGGTCGCCGTCTGGGGCACGCGGGCCAGCGCGGCCGACTATGACCCCGCCGAGGGTTCGGATCTCTCCGGCCTGTTCTACGCCCAGGTCGATGTCGGCGATCCCGACGCCGTCGAGGCCGCCGCCGACCCGTTCGAGACCCTCGACGTCCTGGTCCTCTGCCAGGGGACCGTCGTCTACAAACGCGGCGAGTTCGAACGGGCCGGCTGGGACCGGGTGATGGCGGTCAATCTCGACAGCCTGATGGCCTGCGCCCGCCGCTTCAAGCCGGCCCTGACCCAGAGCCAGGGCAGCGTGATCATCGTCAGCTCGATCTCGGGCCTGAAGGCCAATATCGGCAATCCGGCCTATGCGGCCTCGAAGGCGGGGGCGATCAGCCTGACCAAGACCCTGGGCCAGGCCTGGGCGCCGGAAGGGGTGCGGGTCAACGGCCTGGCGCCGGGCCTCGTCGAGACCAAGCTGACCAAGGTCACCACCGCCAATCCCGAACGTCTGGCCGGGGCGCTGGCCGCCATTCCGCAACGCCGGATGGGCACGCCCGCCGACATGGCCGGGGCGGCGCTGTTCCTGGCCTCGCCGCTGGCGTCCTACGTCACCGGCCACACCCTGGTGGTCGACGGCGGCCTGTCGCTCTGAGGGGAAAAGAACGATGAAAGCCCTGCGCTACCACGGCGCCCGCGACGTCCGCTACGAGAGCATGGACGATCCCACGCCCCAGTCGGACCGCGATGCGATCGTCAAGGTCACCGCCTGCTCGATTTGCGGGTCGGACCTGCACATCTACCATGGCCACGGCTTCTCGGAGGACCTGGGGTTCTGCGTCGGTCACGAGGCGGTCGGCGAGGTGGTCGAAGTCGGGCGCGGGGTCCAGCGGCTGAAGGTCGGCGAGAAGGTTATGCTGCCGGCCGCCGTGGGCTGCGGGCGCTGCCGCTCGTGCCTGTCGGGCGTGATCCAGACCTGCGAGAACAGCCAGGGCGCCTGCTATGGCCTGTCGGCCCGGCTGCAGGGCTCGCAGGCCGAGGCCGTGCGCGTGCCGGCCGCCGACATGAACGCCGTGCCGGTGCCCGAAGGCGTTTCGATGGACCAGGCGCTGATGATGACCGACGCCCTGGCCACGGCCTGGTTCGGAGCGCGCAACGCCGAGGTGAAGCCGGGCTCCAGCGTTGCGGTGATCGGCCTTGGCCCCATCGGGCTGATGGCGGTGGAGAGCGCCTATGTGATGGGCGCGCACATCGTCTACGCCGTCGATCCCCTGCCCGCCCGCCGGGCGTTGGCGGAGGAGGCCGGCGCCATCGCCCTGCATCCCGACGAAGCGCTGGCGCGCGTGCGCGAGGACACCAAGGGCCGGGGTTTGGACTGCGTGATCGAGGCGGTCGGCGGCGAGGCCACGGTCGACGCGGCCCTGCGCCTCGTGCGGCCGCGCGGCGTGGTGTCGGTGATCGGCGTGCAGCAGGCCAAGCGCTTCGCCTTCCCGCTGGAACGCGCCTTCGGGGCGGGCCTGACCTTCCGGGTCGGCACCTGCTCGGTGCCCGAGGAACTGCCGGCGCTGTTTCCGCTGGTGCGCTCGGGACGCCTGCGCCCTGAGAAGTACATCAGCCACCGCATGGCGCTCAGTGACGGCGCCGAGGCCTATCGCCTGTTCGAGAGCCGCGAGGCGGGCGCGCTGAAAATGGTGCTGACGCCAGGGTGAAGACCTATCCCCCTTGTTGGGGACGCGCCCGGGTAGGTTTCCGCTAGTTGCTAGACCCTATTTCGATCATTTGCTAAATTTCAAATATGAACGCCGTTTTCAAAGCACTCTCTGATCCAACCCGTCGCGGGGTCCTGCAGTTGCTTCGCGAGCGGCCCATGACGGCTGGCGAGCTGGCGGAGCACTTTCCGGTCTCGAAGCCGACGATGTCGGCCCATTTCTCTGTCCTGCGCGAGGCGGACCTCGTGGAGCCGGTGAAGCACGCCAACACCATCACCTATCACCTGAAGCTTTCGGTGCTTGAGGACGCGCTGATGGCTTTCGCGGAGACCCTGGGCATCGGCAGGTCGCCGGCGCGCCGCGAAAGCTCGACCGCCGCCATGTCCGGCCTCGGGCGCCCAGGAGACCGGAATGACTGAACACATCAAACTGTCGTCGAAACTCCTGATCGCGGCCTCCGTGACCGGCTCCACAGGCGCCATCGCCTGGCGGGCCCGCGAGGCCGGCGATCTTACGGCGGCGTTCGAGACCGCCAGGCCGTTCCAGACCTTCATGATCGTGGCGATGCCCGCCGTGCTGGCAGGTCTGCTGGTGTTCACCCAGCGCGGCTTGGAAAGACAGACTCCCCGCATCACACCCGCCGGGGTCTGGTTCGTGAATTTCACCATGCTGACCAACGCAGCGGTGCTGATCGCAGCTCAGGCCTGGATGATCAGCATCTACGTGGGACCACTGAACGCTGGGCCCGAGTTTGGAACCCGCCTGCTCGCCGCCTTCGCTGGACTGTCTATCGCGGTCGGCGGCAACTTCCTGGCGAAGTTGCGGGCCCCCGTTGACGACGTGGAAGGGCGCTGGGCGCGCACCACGCGGCGAAGCGCTGCGATCCTGGTTCTGGCCGGCCTCTCGCTGACCGTCTGCGCGGTCACTCTGCCGCCGGCGGGCCTTCTGACCAGCCTGGGCGCGGCCTTGGTCCTCACGCTGATCCTCACCATCCGCCAACGCAGGGCGACGACGGGCATTTAGCCAAATCGCCACTCAAGACACGATGCAGTTGCTCCAACCGTTTCGCACGCGAGGCAAAAGTGGGAGCCGCCTCCCGCAAGACTAGGGGGCAAAGCGGGAGGCGGCGGCCGGACGCCTGCGGCAATGGGGGGCGCTGCCAGGCGTCCGGCGGGGGAGCCCATCGCCCGGACACGTGTCCGGAAGGGATGGACGGGCTCAGACCTTCATGTCGAGGAGGGCGCCGGTCATCTTGTCGGCCGTGCGGACCACCGCCGCATTGGCCTTGACGTCGGTGGATGCGCCGATCTGCTCGACGCGCTCCTTGACGTAGTCGACGTCGCGGGGCTCGGCGTTCTTCTCGGCCTGCTGCTCGCCGGCGGCGACGCGCTGGGCGCTGGCGCTGAGCCGGTCGGCGGCGGCGAGCATCCCCGAGGCGGCGATGGATAGGGCCTGCATGGACAGTGTCCTCTCTGCTTGCCCGGGGTTATCCGACAGGTTGGGTTAAGCCCTGGCGAGGAGAGATGGTAAAATTCACGCCTCGGTGACGATTTTTGACGCCCGTTAACCCGCGACGGGTTTGATCTGCCCCAGGGATGAGGTGCGATCTTCCGCCCCTCGGACCGCTCCCGGCCACGGCGTGCGCGTGTTGGGACGGGGGCGGAAACGCCTGACCCTAACGCCGCGCTTCGCGCCAAAACCTGCCCAAGATTACAAAACGTTCAGACTCCCCCGTCTCGACAAGCTGTCACAGGGTCGACATGGTTCGCCGCCGTCGCGGACTTGGGGGTCCGCGCTGCGGGGGATTGGGGCGGTCGCGCCTCCAAAACCAATCATAATTTTGGCTACACGCCCGAGGAGCGTCTCAAGTCATGTCGTTTATCCGCCGCGTCGCGCTCGCCAGCGCCGCCTTGCTGATGGTCGCCCAGCCGGTCCTGGCCGCGACGCCGCCCAAGGCCGCCGCTGTTCAGAAGGTCACCAAGAAGGCTGGACCGGTTTCGGACTTCGCGCCGTCGGCCGACATCATCAAGACCCACATGACCTTCCTGGCCGACGACCTGCTGGAAGGCCGCGAGGCCGGCACCCGCGGCTACGACATCGCCGCCAACTATGTGGCCGCCCAATACGCCCTGCTCGGCGTCAAGCCGGCCGGCGACAACGGCGCCTATCTGCAGCGCGTGCCGCTGATCTCGTTCCGCCCGGCGGGCGAAGGCGCGATGACCGTGACGGGCGCCGACGGCAAGGCCGTGGCGCTCACGTTCGGCGAAGACTTCCTGCCCACGCCGCAGGCCCAGGCCACCGACCTGACCGTCGAGGCGCCGGTGGTGTTCGTCGGCTACGGCGTGGTCGACCCCACCCGCAACCGCGACGACTACGCGGGCCTGGACGTCAAGGGCAAGATCGTCGTCATGCTGGGCGGCGCCCCGGCCTCGATCCAGACCGAAGAGCGCGCCCACCTGAGCAGCCCGAACACCAAGCGGGCCGAGGCCGAGAAGCGCGGCGCCGTCGGCGTGATCACCCTGTCGACGCCCAGCGGCGAAAAGCGCCGTCCGTTCAAGGCGGGCGTAGCCGGCATGAAGGCCTGGCGCGTGGTGTGGCGCAACGCCCAGGACGTCGGCGCCATTCGCGCCCCTGGCGCGCCGTCGCTGGCGTCGCTGAGCCAGGCCGGTGCGGCCAAGCTGTTCGCCGGCGCGGCGGGTTCGCTGGACGCCGCCATGGCTGAGGCGGAAAAGCCGGAGGGCGTCGTCAAGGGCTTCCCGCTGGCCACCAAGGTCAAGATCGAGCTGAAGACCGAGGTCGAGAAGCGCGAGAGCAGCAACGTCGTTGGCGTCATCGAGGGGTCGGATCCGACCCTGAAGGCCCAGACGATCATCCTGTCGGCGCACCTGGACCACATCGGAATCAAGCCGAACGCCAAGCCCGGCGAGGACGCCATCAACAACGGCGCGCTGGACAACGCCTCGGGCATCGCCACCCTGCTGGAAGTCGCTCGCGGCTTCAAGAACAGCAAAGTGCGCCCCAAGCGCTCGATCATCCTGCTGGCGGTCACCGCCGAGGAAAAGGGCCTGGTCGGCTCGGACTACTTCGCCAACAACCCGACGGTGAAGAAGGCCGACATCGCCGCCAACGTGAACCTGGACATGCCGGTCCTGCTGTATCCGTTCACCGACGTGATCGCGTTCGGCGCCAACCGCTCGACCGTCGGCGACGCCGTCAAGCACGCCGCTGACCGCCTGGGCATCGGCCTGTCGGGCGACCCGCTGCCGGAAGAAGGCCTGTTCACCCGCTCGGACCACTACCGCTTCGTCGAACAGGGCGTGCCGTCGGTGTTCCTGATGACGGGCTTCCAGAACGGCGGCGAGAAGGCGTTCACGACCTTCCTGAAGACCAACTACCACCACCCGGCCGACGACCTGAAGCAGCCGATCGACTATCAGGCCGCCGCCAAGTTCGCCCTGGTGAACTACGAGATCGCCCGCGAGCTGGCCAATGCGCCGGCCCGCCCGACCTGGAAGAAGGGCGACTTCTTCGGCGCGGCCTTCGCTCCGGCCGGTCATCCGTCGGCGGCGAAGTAGGACGCTTAATGTGTCATCCCGGAAGCCTCGCAGAGGCTATCCGGGACCCAGAGGCCGGCGCACTGCCGCTTCCCCTGGGTCCCGGCTCTACCCCCGGCTTCCGCCGGGGTCCGGCCGGGATGACACAGCATATTTGGCGGAGAAGCGATTGACCCCGCCGCCGCCGCGAGTGATTTTTGGCTCCCTTTCCAGTCAGGACTAGCCTGTTGACCGCCCGCACCGGCGCCTACCTGAAGATCGGCGTGATCGCGCCGGCCCTGATGGTGGCCGACGTCTGGCTGGCGCAGCGGCTGTTTCCAGGCTTCGACGCCGGCGCTCAGTTCATCAGCGAGTTGGGCGGACCGGCCGCACCGATGCCCGAAATCTTCAACTACGGCATGGTCGTCGCCGGGATCGCAGGCCTGTTCGCCGGCGCGGGGTTCACCCACGCGCTTGAGCACGCGGGCGGACGCCGGGTGGTCTCGGCCTTCGCCGGCCTGTTCGTCGCCCTGACGGGCCTTGGCGCGGTGTTCGCCGGGATCTTCCATTGGCCAGACCCGATGCATCGGGCCTGCGGCGTGGGCCTGGGCATTCAATTCGCCCCGCTGTTCGCCGCCTGGGCGTTGTGGGGCCAGCCCGGCTATCGGCGACTGGCGCATTTCTCGCTGGGCTGGTTCCTGGGCCTCCTGCTGGTCTTCGCCCTGCTGACCGGCGTCTGGAACGTCCGCACAGGCCATGATGTCGGCTACTGGCAGCGCGGCCACGCGTTCCTGGGCCTGCTGTGGTTGGGCATAGCCGCGTGGACCCTCGAGCGCGGCTGGCGCGCTGCCGTCATGGAAGAGATCGAGACGGCGTCGGCCTGAGCCGCCTCGCCAGTTTTCTTGAACCGCCTGTACAAAAAACGACAAGACCGCAGGCGCGGCAGGCTCTAAGGCCGGCCCATGAGCCATTCTCTGCACGTTCTGATCCGCGGCAAGACCCCGATCCGCCCCAACGACGCCGCGCGCGGCGGGCTGGGCGCCCTGCTGGGACTTTTGTTCGCCGGACTGCTGGGACGCCTGGCGGTTGGCGGCGGCGACTGGCTGCATCCCTTGCTAGTGGCTCCGATCGGAGCCTCGGCCGTGCTGGTCTTCGCTGTGCCCGCCAGCCCCTTGGCCCAGCCGCGTGCGGTGCTGGGTGGCAATCTTGTCTCGGCCCTGGTCGGCGTTACCGTAGCGATGCTCGTTCCCTATCCGATGATCGCCGCGCCGATGGCCGTGGGTCTGGCGATCGCGACCATGATGCTGCTGGGCTGCCTTCACCCCCCAGGCGGGGCGGTGGCGCTGATCTGCGTCATCGGCGGCGGCAAGGTCGCCGCGGCGGGCTACCTCTTCGCGCTCAATCCGGTGGCTCTGGACTCGGCGCTGCTGGTCGCGGCGGGAATGGTCTGGGGGCGCCTGACCGGCCATGCCTACCCCCACCGTCCGCCAGCTCCGGCGGCCAGCCCGCACCACACCAGGGACCCCGTCCCGACCGCCAGGGCGGGCTACAGCGCGGCAGACCTCGACAAGGCCCTGGCCCGCTATGGCGAGTTGCTGGACGTCAGTCCCGAGGATCTGGACGCGCTTTTCCGGCAGGTGGAGTTGTCGGCGGCCCAGCGCCTGCACGCTCAGATCCGCTGCGGTGATGTAATGTCGCGCGACGTGCTGAGCTTGCGGCTGGAGCAGTCCGCCGAGAGCGCCCTGGACATCCTGCGGCTGCACGATCTGCGGGTCGCCCCGGTGGTCGACAGCGACAACCGCGTGCGCGGGATGGCCCGCCGGGCGGAACTCCAGGCGGCGCGAGGCGGCGCGGTCGAGGCGGCTCTGCAGACGCCCGCCCATCAGGTGACGGAGGACACGCCGATTTCGGCCCTGCTGCCGATCCTGTCCAGCGGACACGCTCACGAGGCCATGGTGGTCGACGCCGACGGACGGCTGATCGGCGTGATCACCCAGACCGACCTGATCGCGGTCCTCTTTCGCGCGCACGTGGTCGAGGCGGTGGTCGGCGCCTGACGCGGCTTAAGCCGCCCGACGGCGGCCCGCGCCGAGACGGAAGCGTCCGACCAGCGACATCAGCCGCGCCCCCTGGCCGGCCAAGGCCTCGTCGGCCACGCGGGCCTTCTCGACCATGGCCAGGTTTTCCTGGGTGAAGCGTTCGATCTCGGAGACCTCGGTGTTGACGGCACTAAGGTCGCGGGCCTGGTCGCGCAGGGCTTCGGCGATGCGGCTGGCCGCAGCGTCAATGCCGGCGATCCGGCCCGCCACCCCGTGCAGCGCCGCGCCGGTCCGCTCGACCAGGGCCACCCCGGCCTCGACACTGGCGCCGGACTCGCCGATCAGCCCCTTGATCTGCCGCGCGGACTCCGCCGAGCGCTGGGCCAGGGCGCGAACCTCCTGGGCCACCACCGCAAAACCGCGTCCGGCCTCACCGGCCCGCGCCGCCTCGACCCCGGCGTTCAGCGCCAGGAGGTTGGTCTGGAAGGCGATCTCGTCGATCAGGCCGACAATATCGCTGATGCGGCGTGAGGAGGCGTCGATCTGGCCCATGGTCTGGGCGGCCTCGCTGACCACCGCGCCGCCTTGGTCGGCCTCGCCCCGCGCGGAACCGACCAGCCGGCGGGTCTCGTCGGCGTCAGCCGCAGCGCCGCCCATGGCGTCGGTGACGGCGTTGAGCGAACCGGCGGCGCGCTCCAGTCCCATCGCCTGACGCTGGGTGCGACGCGCCAGTTCGCCGGACGCCTGCGACAGGGTGTCGGCGGCCGCGCCGATGGCGTCGGCGGCCTCGGCGATCTCACCGATCGCCTGCTCCAGGCTCTCGACGGCGGTGTTGAAGTCCTGGCGCAGCGGCTCATAGACGGGCGCGAAGGGACCGGCGATGCGGCGCGACAGGTCGCCGCCCGCCACGGCCGCCAGGGCGTCGCCGACCTGGGTGACGACCTCGGTCTGCTCGTCGATCGACAGGGTCAGGGCCGCGGCCCGATCACGATCGGCGTCAGCCGCCTGGCGCAACGCTTCCTGCTCGTTCCGCAGCGCTTGGGCGCGAGCCAGCTCCGTCCGCAGGGTTTCGAGCGCGCGGGCGATCGAGCCAATCTCGTCGGCGCGTTCGGTCTCGGTCACCGCACGGTCATAGCGGTTTTCGGCCAGCCCCCTCACCGTCTCGCGCAGCGCCAGCAACGGCCGACCGATCAAGGCGCGGGAGGCCACCGCCAGCACGCCGAGCGCCGCCGCCAGCAGCGCAAGCCCGCCGATCGCCAGACCCACCGCCAGACGGCGGGCGGGGGCCAGCAGCGCCGCTTCGCTGACATCAACCACCATGGCCCAAGTGGCGCCCGAGGCCAGCCGCACCGGCGCCACCAGGCGCTGGGCCCTGTGTCCGTTTAGCGCTATGCCGGCCACCACAGCCGGTTTGCCGTCGGCCATGACCCGGCGCACCACGTCCAGCCCCGGATCGGCGTAGGGCTTCATCCGCAGCGCCGCGTCGGGATGCGACACCCACAGGCCGCCCGGCGAGACCAGCATGGCCCGGCCGTCGTTGAAGGGCTTCAGCGCGTTCAGCCGCGCGGCGATGTCGTCCAGCGCCAGGTCCGCGCCCATCACGCCGATGACGCGGCCGCCCGCCGTCACCGGATAGGTGATGGAGGTCATCAGCACCTGCTTCTGGCCGCCGCCATCGGCGACGTTGTCGGAATAGGGCTCCATCACCGCCGGTCGGCCGCTGTTGAAGCTGGTCTTGTAGAAGTCCTCGTCGAACTCGCCGTCGTCTCCGCCCGAGATCGCCACCCGCTGGCCCTCGCGCACCCAGTAGCCGATGAAGCGGCCGCTGGCGGTCGAACCCAGGTCAGCCTTGCCGGCATAGGCCGCGTCGTCGCCCAGAACATTGGGCTGGAACATCAGCCACCCTCCGAGCATCGCGTCTGCGGCCGTCGAGACCGGCTTTAGCTGCGCCATGTAAAGAGCGCGATCCCGCTGGCCGGCCTCATAGCTGGCCGCAAACAGCGCGGCCGCGGACCGCACCACCGCATCTGCGGCGTCGAGGTCGTTCTTGACCCCCTGAGCGCTCTCACCGGTCATGCTGGCGGCGTAGCGCTCGGCCAGGTCGCGGACCGCGACATCGCTGCTCCAGGTGATCAGCAGCGAGGCCGCCACCAACAGCGCGCCCAGGGCCCCGCCCCCCGCCGCCATCAGCTTGCCCGCCAGAGACAACCGATTGAACGCTCCGGTCATCCTTACTCCCCCCTACTCGACTGGGGCGAGAGAAGAGATGGTAAATCTTGCCGAACCTTGAACGCGGCCCCATCGTCGGTCGACGCCTTATCAAAATGGGGAAGCCTTCGATGATCGTGGTCCACCACCTCAACAATTCGCGCAGCCAGCGTGTGCTTTGGCTGCTGGAGGAGTTGGGCCTGCCCTACGAGATCAAGCGCTATCAGCGCGACGCCAAGACCATGCTCGCGCCGCCCGAGCTGAAGGCCATCCACCCGCTGGGCAAGTCCCCGGTGATCACCGACGGCGACACAGTGTTGGCCGAGACCGGCGCGATCGTCGAGTACGTCATCGCCATGTACGGCGGCGGCCGCCTTGTTCCAGCGCCCGGCACGCCGGACCGACTGCGCTATACCTACTGGCTGCACTATGCCGAAGGCTCGGCCATGCCGCCGCTGCTGATGAAGCTGGTGTTCACCGCCCTGCCCGCCCGCGCGCCCGGCCTGATGAAGGGGCTAGTCAGATCGATCGCCGCCCGCGCCCAGAAGGGCTTCGTCGATCCCCAGCTCAAGGCCCACATCGACTATTGGGAGGCGGAGCTCGCCAAGTCGACCTGGTTCGCGGGCGGTAATCTGACCGGCGCCGACATCATGATGAGCTTCCCGCTGGAGGCCGCCGCCCAGCGCGCGGGGGCTGCCGACCACCCGCGCATCAAGGCGTTCCTCGACCGCATCCACGCCCGCCCGGCCTATCAGCGCGCCCTGCAGCGCGGCGGCCCCTACGACTACGCCTGAGCCGCTGCTGCCATAAGACGACACGGACCGGCGCTAGTCTCGAGACCGGCACAAGGAGGAACGCCATGAAGATCGTCACCAGCCTCAGCTTTCAGGGCCAATGTCGCCAGGCTTTCGAGTTCTACGCCCAGGTGCTGGGGGGCAAGGTCACGGCCGCCTTTCCGTTCGGCGAGGGTCCGCCCGACGGCCCGCCGATGGACCCCAAGTACAAGGACTGGCTGATGCACGCCTGGCTCGACGTCGGCGACCAGTCGATCATGGGCGCCGACATGCCGCCTGAGTTCGCCCCGAATATCGGCAAGCCGAAGAACGGCTTTGACGTCACCTACCACACCGACGATCCCGTCGAAGCCCGCCGCGTGTTCGACGCCCTGTCGGAAGGCGGCACGATCGGCATGCCCTTCGCCGAGACGTTCTGGTCGCCGGGCTACGGCAGCTTCACCGACAAATTCGGCGTTCCGTGGATGATCAACACGACGCCCAAGGACGCTTGATTCGCGGAGATTCCGCGCCAGCCGGCAAGATTCGAGGGTCAGTCTTGACTGGGATCAAGACTGACCCTCGCGACGTGCGACCAAGCGCCGCCTTTGACGGAAATTAACCGTCAGACAAGGGATGATCGACGAGAACGGCCATACGGACTGTGCGGTTAATGCGCCTGTCCGGTGGAGGTCGCCCCTTGAGCACGCATGCCCCTACAGCCCGCCGCTTCGCTGCGGTGGCCGGGCCGCTTGCTCTCTCAACCCTGGGCATTATCGGCAGCTTTTTCGCGGCTGCCGCCATCGACGGCCAACCGCGCACCGCTGGTCGCGTAGCCGCTGTTTTCCCACCCTGGTGGGATGCAGCCCGTGTGGTCAGCGCGGCTGCAGCCGCCGGTGACATCGCCGGAGCTGGCGGCGCGCCTTTCATCGTCATTCTGCGCGGCGACCCTGCCGCCTTGAACCAGCGCGCCCGGACCGCCGGGGCGCTGCTCTTGCTCGACCCCGCCCTCGCCGGCGCCTGCGCGCGTCCGGCTTCGGAGCCAGTAACGTCATGAAGATTACCTTTTCCAACCTCGACGCCCAGCGCCAGGTCGGCGGCAAGCTGATCATCGCCCTCGCCTGGCTGATGGTTCCTATCGTGCTCGGCGCGCGCCTAGCGGTCCATGAACCGGTGATGGGCGTTGCGATCGCAGCGGTGGTGGCTGCGGTCGGCGCGACCCTGGCCTGGAAGTTTGGCGGTGAAGGGTCCGGCGGCCGGTCGATGGTGGGCGTCGCCTTGATGGCGCAGGTTTCGCTGCTGGTTGCGGCCATGGGCGGCCATGCCTGGCAGACTGACATGCACATGGCCTATTTCGCCGCCCTGGCCCTGCTGGTGGTCTACTGCGACTGGGTGGTGATCGCCGCCGCTGCAGCCACCGTCGCCGTGCATCACCTGGGCCTGTCCTACCTGCTGCCCAGCGCGGTGTTCCCGGGCTCGGCGAGCCTGGGCCGCGTGATCGTCCACGCCGTCATCCTGATTGTCGAAGCCGGCGCCCTGATCGCGGTGACCGCCAGCGTCAACAACATGTTCGCGGTCGCGTCGTCGGAGCGGGCCAAGGCCGAAGACGCCGTGGGCGAGGCTCGCGCCGCGAACGACGCGGCGGAGAACGCGCGTCGCTCCGAGGAAGAGACCCACGCGCGGAACGCCGCCGCACGCGAGCGGGACGAGGCTCAGCGCGCCAACGCCGTCGCCGCTCTGGGACAGGGACTGTCGCACCTGGCCCGAGGTGATTTGACCCTGCGCCTCACCGATCGCTTCGCCGAGGCCTACGAACCGCTTCGCGCCGACTTCAACACCGCCGCCGACAAGCTGGCCGACGCCCTCTCGGTGATCGAGCAGCGGGTCAGCGGCGTGCGCGCTGGTTCCGACCAGATCGCCGAGGCCGCCGTCAGCCTGGCCCGCCGCACCGAGCGCCAGGCCGCCAGCCTGGAGGAGACCGCTGCGGCGATGGACGAGATCACC
This sequence comes from Pseudomonadota bacterium, assembly GCA_020161365.1. Lineage (GTDB taxonomy): Bacteria > Pseudomonadota > Alphaproteobacteria > Caulobacterales > Caulobacteraceae > Caulobacter. The sequence continues at coordinate 89,675 of JAIUNU010000003.1, forward strand.
GCCACGGTCGGCCAGACCGCCACAGGCGCCAACCGGGCCGCCGACGTGGTGGGCCGCGCACGCGACGACGCCCGGCGCTCGGGCGAGGTCGTCGAACAAGCCGTCGCGGCGATGACGGCCATCGAGGACTCCTCGCAATCGATCAGCCAGATCATCGGGGTCATCGACGAGATCGCCTTCCAGACCAATCTGCTGGCCCTGAACGCCGGGGTCGAGGCCGCCCGCGCGGGCGAGGCCGGACGCGGCTTCGCCGTCGTGGCGCAGGAAGTCCGCGCCCTGGCCCAGCGCTCGGCCGAGGCGGCCAAGGAGATCCGAACCCTGATCTCGACCTCCACCCAGCAGGTGGAGACTGGCGTGGGCCTGGTCGGCCGCACCGGCGAGGCCCTTGAGCGTATCGTGGCCCAGATCGCCGAGATCGACGGTCTGGTCCGGACCATCGCCGCCTCCGCCCAGGAACAGGCCAACGGCCTGGCCCAGATCAACGGCGCGGTGAACCAGATGGATCAGGTGCTGCAGGAGAACGCCGGCATGGTCGAGCAGACCTCGGTCGCCACCCAGACTCTGAACGGCGACGCCGCGCAGTTGGCGCAACTGGTGAGCCAGTTCGATCTGCCGCAAGGTCACGTTCAAGAGCCGCTTCGACGCCGCGCCTAGGGCCTCGGGGGCGTGGATCGGCGCCCCCTTGAACCTAAGCTGGAGCTTGGCCCCCTTGCGTTACCGGGAGCCGGCGCCTATCCTTCCAGCCCCCGGTTGTGCGCGCCCGCGACTGGAAGATCTTCCTCCCAAGGCGTCCGAGCTAAAATCCGCAATGGAAAAAGTGCCGATGACCGTCGCGGGGTATCAGACCCTCGACGAAGAACTGAAGCGTTTGAAGACCGTCGAACGGCCCGCCGTGATCGCGGCGATCGCCGAGGCGCGTTCGCACGGCGACCTGTCGGAAAACGCCGAATACCATGCCGCCAAGGAGCGCCAGGGCTGGATCGAAGGCCAGATCGCCGAGATCGAGGACAAGATCGCCCGCGCCCAGGTCATCGACGTGTCCAAGCTCTCGGGCAAGCAGGTGAAATTCGGGGCCACGGTCTCGGTGGTCGACGAGGACACCGAGGAAGAGGCGCGCTACCAGATCGTGGGCGACCACGAGGCCGACGTGAAGTCGGGCCGTATCTCGCTGTCCTCGCCGCTGTCGCGCGCGATGATCGGCAAGGAGGTCGGCGAGGTGGTCGAGGTCAACACGCCCGGTGGCGTGAAGGCCTATGAGATCCTCAAGGTGGAGTGGCTGTAAGGCGGTCTTCCGCCTCAGCACCGCCACAAGTCCGGTTCAAGGAAGCGAGGCCGCTAGCATAGCGGCCTTGTTTCGTTTGCCGCCGGCCCCTTCGCGCTTCCGGGATCGATCACTTGACCCAGGACACCCTCGCCCCGTCGAAGACCCGGCCGTTGAAGGTTTGGGCCGTTTCCGATGGTCGCGCCGGCATCGAGGCCCAGGTCGTGGGTCTGTCGGAGGCGCTCGCGCGTCTGGCGCCCTGTGAGGTCACCGTCAAGCGCGTGGGCTGGCGGGGAAACACCGGCCGCCTGCCCTGGTGGCTAAACCTCCTGCCCAAACGCTGGCTGACGCCGGAGAGCGGCGTTCCCGACAGCGGAAACCCCGACGACTGGCCCGACCTTTGGATCGCCGCTGGCCGCGCCACCCTGCCCCTGTCGATCCGGGCCAAGCGCTGGTCGGGCGGCAAGACCTTCGTGGTTCAGATCCAGGACCCGCGCGTGCCGGCGCACATGTTCGACCTGGTGATCCCGCCCAAGCATGACCGCATGTCGGGCGACAACATCCTGCCGATCACCGGCTCTCCGCACCGGGTGACGCCCCAGCGCCTGACGAGTGAGTATCAGGCGTTCAAGGACCTGATCGAGCCCCTGCCCAAACCGCGGGTGGCGGTGCTGGTCGGCGGCAAGTCCAAGGCCTTTGATCTCTCCAGCGAGCGGGCGGCCCAGATCGCCCACTCCATCCAGATCCCGCTGGAGCAGGATGGCGGCAGCCTGTTGATGACCTTCTCGCGCCGTACGCCCGACGCCGCCCGGGCGCTGATGACCGCGCGCCTGCGCCACTTGCCGGGCATGATCTGGAACGGCGAGGGTCCCAACCCCTATTTCGCGTTCCTGGCGGGCGCCGACTATATCCTCGTCACCGAGGACTCGACCAACATGGCCACCGAGGCGGCCTCGACGGGCAAGCCGGTGTTCGTGCTGAAGATGGACGGCTCCAGCCTGAAGTTCCGCCTGTTCCACGAGGAACTGGAACGCCAGGGCGCGGCCCGCCCCTATGGCGGGGCCTTCCACGGCTGGACCTACGAGCCCGTCAACGAAACCGATCGCGCCGCCCGCGAGGTGCTGGCCAGGATCGGGGTGGAGGTTCCAGAGCCGGTCATCGAGCCGGCCAAGGATTATAGGGCGGCGGCGGTGAAGGCGAAGGTGAAGCCCAAGGCGCGCCCCGCCGACGCCAAGACCTCGGATGAACCCGCCCCGCCGAAGGCCCGCAAGCCCCGCACAGCTAAGCCGAAAGCCTGATTTCCTATTAGGTCGTCGGCGCGCTTCTATCTTCGAGAAGCTCAGGGCTTGGACGACTGCTGCCCCCACCACTCAAGTCGTCAGGCCGCACTTGGGTTCGCCGCCAAGCCGTCGTCGTATTGGGACTCCGATGAGGCAAATTCGCATTGGAAGCCGCGCCGCCAATAGACCCCTGGCGCCTGCCACCGCTAAAGGCTAGTGATTGCAACGATAGAGCTTTAATCACCTATAGTTGTCACTCGGGGTAGGCATGTCGCGTCACTTGATCGTTCTGGCCGCGCTCTTCCTGGCCAGCACGCCTCTGGCGGCCGCCGCGCAGACACCGCCCCCGACCGCGCCAGCCACGGCCGGCGTCGAGGTGACTGAAGCGGATCGCGAAGGCTTTCGCGACGGCCTCAAGGCCGCCGGCGCTGGCGAGACCTTTGATCTGGTCCGTAAGCATTTCCCCGAGGACTACGCCGCCTTCGAGACAGACCTTATCCGCTATGCGAAGAGCGGCGGCGCAAACGCGCTGGAAGCCCAGAACCGTACCTTCACCTTCATGCGCGGCATCCGCGACCGCGTGCTGCCCAACGCCAAGCGCGCGCCGGACGCTGACCTCATCGCCTACGGCGAGGCGCAACTGCGATTGATGACCGAGGTGAAGCCGGTCTATCCGCGCATGTGCTATGAGTACGTCGAATACGGCGGCCTGACACAGGACACCGCCACCAATATACCGCGCGAGTTCCTACCCAAGCTTAACGCGCACAACGCCCTGCAATTCGAGATCGCCGTGAAGGGGCAAAAGCAGCCTGTAACGCGCGACCCAGTCTCGGAGGCCGACCTTCAGAAGGCCGTTGAAATCTTCGGCCAGAAAGGCGGCGACCTCGCTTGGATCAAGGCCGTGTCCAGCGGTCAGCCGCGATCACCCAATGACGGGGAGCGCTGCGCGGCGGCGATCATCTGGATCCAGGCGATCCTGTCCCTGCCCGACGACCAAGCCGCCCGCCTGCTGGCTATGTAGACGGATCGTTTTTCCCTCTGCGCCGGCAGGCTGAAGATAAGAGCTAGGTCTCGCGCCCCCTGCACCTTGGCGGTTTGGACCCGGTTGCCGTTCCAAACCGATCGGGAACTCTCTACCCCTCGCCGCCCGAACCGACCTCCAGCGCCGCGTTGAGCGTGGCGAACAGGCCCTGGATGCTGACCGGTTTGGCCAGGTGCAGGTCGGCGCCCGCCTCAAGACAAGCCTGGACCTGATGCGGCATGGCGTTGGCCGTCAGGGAGACGATCGGGATGCGCCGGCCCTGCGCCTCGCGTTCGCGCCGGCGGATCTCAGTGATGGCGGCCAGGCCGTCCATGACCGGCATCTGGGTGTCCATCAGCACCACATCGAAGGCGTCCTTTTCATAGGCCTCGACGGCGGCCCGGCCGTCGACGGCCACGACGACGTCGGCGGCGTCCGCCAGCATCAGCCCGATTACCTTCTGGTTGGTCGGATGATCCTCAGCCAGCAGCACCCGCAGCCGTCGATCCAGCGTTCCCTCTGAGCGCGGATCGACCGGCGACGGCTGCGACCGGCGGCCATCGACGGCGAGGCGGGCCTCGAAGCGGAAGGTGGCCCCCCCGCCCGGCTGGGCGGCGCAGGAAACATCGCCCTCCATCAAGCGAGCCAGGCGACGCGCGATCGGTAGTCCCAGGCCCGTGCCGCCGACCTTGCGTGTCACCGAGCCATCGGCCTGCTGGAAGCGCTCGAACAGCCGATCGGCCATGGCGCTGTCGAAGCCCTCGCCGGTGTCCTGTACGCTGACGGTCAGGTCGACCCGGCCATCCGGCGCGACCCGCGTCCGGGCCTCGATGGTCACCGACCCGGAGGCCGTGAATTTGACGGCGTTGCTCGTCAGGTTTGCCACGATCTGGCGGATGCGGAGGGCGTCGCCAAGCACATGGTCGTGGAAATCGTCGGCGAAGGTCAGCCGGAAGGTCAGACCCTTGTTCTCGGCCACGGCTTTGAAGACGGCCACTGCGGCGGTGATGGCCTCGCGCAGATCCACCGGATCGCGCGACATCTCGAGCCCACCGGCTTCGATCTTGGACAGATCGAGAATGTCACTAAGCAGCAGATTCAGCGCCCGGCCGGAGTTGAGGATCACCTCCATCATCTCGCGTTGGGCGTCGTCCAGCGCGGTGCGGCTGAGCACCTCGGCCATGCCGATCACCCCGTTCAGAGGCGTGCGGATTTCATGGCTCATATTGGCCAGGAACTCGCTCTTGGCGACGCTGGCCGCCTCGGCCTTCTGCAGGGCTTCGGCCAGGGCCGCGGCGCTGGCCTTGCGCTCGGTGATGTCTTCGCAGATCACCAGCAGGTGGCTGCGGCCATCCTCGCCCGGGATCGCGATCTTGCGGGTGTGCAGCCACCGGCGGCCGTTGTGCGGCGTGTCCAGCGGCTCTTCGTCGATCGTAAAGAGCTCGCCGCTCGCGATCACTTGACGGTCGGCGGCGGCGAAGGCGTCGGCCTGCTCCTTGGGAAAGAAGTCATAGTCGCTGCGCCCAAGAAGCTCGCCGCGCGGCACGCCCAGTTGGGTTTCGGCGGCCCTGTTGACCAGCAGAAACTGGCCTGTCTCGCCGTCCTTGACGAAAAGCATGGCCGGCGTGTTCTCGACGATCGTGTCCAGAAAGCCGCCGTCCGCGAGCGCTTGGACTTCTCGTCGCCGCAGCTCGTCGATTTTAAAGCAGGCCGTGATCAAGCCGCCGGCGGGCGTGCGCCGGCTTTCAAACCGCAGATGCTCCCCGAACTCTTCGCGGATCTCCTCGATGTGGTCTAGTTTGCGTCGCTCGAGCTGATGGGCCAGCCAAGCCTCTGGGTCGTCGCCGGCCTCAGGGTAGCGCCCCGCCCCTAGACCCGCTCGCAGCAGGCTCTCAAAGTCGCTCCCGGCCGTCAGGGTGACGCCCCATCGGGCCCAGAGCTCGCCATAGCGCTTGTTCCAGAAGACGCAGCGATCTTGGCTGTCGAACAGCGCGAAACCCTGAGGCGCCGACTCTAGCGCCTGCCGCAAGACCGCATCGGCGGCGTGGACATCTACAGGGGCAGCGGCGTTCATTGAGCCTCACAGAGCGCGCGAACGCTAGAAGGCGCACAGAGAAGCTTAGCGAAGTTGAATGTGAAGCCTTGAAGCCGGTGATGCGGCGATTTGCCCCGCGCCCGCATACACTGTCATAGACTCGCAGGAACCTCTTGCTCGACACGTCCGAACGCCCCTTGCCCCCGCCGCCGAACCCGCGTGAAATCGGGTCATGATCCTCGCTATTCTACAGGCCCGCATGAGCTCCACCCGGCTGCCGGGCAAGGTGCTGATGCCGATCCAGCGCCAGCCGATGATCGTGCGGCAGATAGAGCGGGTCTCGCGGGCCGGGCGCATCGACAAGCTGGTCGTCGCCACCTCCGACCGGCCCGAGGACGACGCGATCGAGGCGGCGATGCGGCGCGAGGGGATCGCGGTGTTTCGCGGCTCGCTCGAAAATGTCCAACAGCGTTTCATCGGCGCGCTGGACGCCCATCCGGCTGATCATGTGGTGCGCCTGACCGCCGACTGCCCGCTGGCCGATCCGACCCTGATCGACGCCACGATCGACCTATGCCTGTCCAAGGGCGCCGACTATGTCAGCAACACCCCCGAAGGCCACGCCCATCCCAAGGGCACCGACGTCGAGGTGATGACCGCCGCCGCCCTTCGCCGCGCGGCCGCCGAGGCGACGACGAAAGAAGCCTTCGAGCACGTCACCTGGGACCTGTGGAACCAACCCGAGCGCTGGAACTGCGCCTGGCTTCCGTGTTTCCCTGACCAGGGCGCGGTGCGCTGGACGGTCGACCGGCCCGACGACTACGCCTTCGTCGCCGCAGTGTATGACGCCCTCTATCCAACGAACCGCGCCTTCACCTCCGACGACATCCGCGCCTTCGTCGCCAGCCGGCCGGACCTGCAGGACTACGGCGGCGACCGGCGGGCATGACCCCGCGCATCGTCTTCGTCTGCGCGGCCGGTCCGAGCATCGGCGGGGGCCACGTGATGCGGTCCCTGACCCTGGCGCGAGCCCTTCAGGCGCGCGGCGCGGCCTGCGCCTTCCTTGCGACACCAGAGGTCGCAGGTGTGCTGGACGCCTTTGGCCCCGACATGGCCCGCACGGACACGACGCAGCCCTTCGACGCCGTGGTGTTCGACAACTACGCCCTGTCCGCCGACGACCAGCGGGCAGTCGCCAAGGGCCGCCCAACCCTGGTCATCGACGACCTGGCCGACAGACCGCTGGCCGCCGACCTCGTGCTGGACGCCGGGCCCGCGCGGCGGCCTGAGGACTATGCTGGCCTTGTCCCCGCCCACGCCCGCCTGCTGCTGGGCCCCAACCATGCGCCGGTGCGCCCCGCCTTCGTGGCCCTTCGCGAGGCTGCCCTGGCGCGGCGCGCCGCGCGTGGTCCCGTTCGGCGGATCCTGGTGTCGCTGGGCATGACCGATGTCGGCGGGATCACCGGCCGGGTGGTCGCGTTGCTGGCCCCGATCCTGGGCGATGTGACACTGGATCTCGTTGTCGGCGCGGCCGCGCCCAGCTTGTCCGCCCTCCGAGCGCTGACCGCCAAGGACCCGCGTCTTGTGCTGCACGTCGACGCCCAGGACATGCCGCGCCTGGTGCTGGAGGCGGACCTGGCCATCGGCGCCGGCGGATCCACCACCTGGGAACGTTGCGTGCTGGCCCTCCCGGCCCTGACCCTGATCCTGGCCGAAAACCAGATCGCCGCCGCCCGCGCCCTGGAAGCGACGGGCGTGACACCGTGCCTGGAGGTGACCGCTCCGGATTTCGACGCGGCGTTCGTCGCCCTGGCGCAGAGCCTGATCGCTGATGAGGACCGCCGCGCGGCGTTGTCGACGGCCAGCGCGATGGTCTGCGACGGGCGCGGGGCCGAGCGGGTGGCGGAGGCGTTTTTAGGGATGCTGTAAGCGCCCCCCCTGCGACATTCCGCCTCGCGCCGCGCCATTATCGTTAACAAGTTGTTCGCTGGTTCGGCCCGACTCTCCGCGCCATCATGCGCGCCCTGCCCGACATTCGCGGTCTGAAATACCCGGACGAGTTCATCGCCCGGCACTTCTTCAAGCGTGGCCTGCACCAGAAGCGCGGCCGGGTGGTCGAGCTAGGCGGCGGCACGGGCAACAACCTGTCGCTCTACGCCGCCTATGGCTGGAACCTGACCAATGTCGACTATTCGGCGGCGGCGCTGGCCGACTGTCGCTGGAACCTGGGCGAGGCCGTCACCCTGATCGAGGCGGACCTGTCCAAGGGTCTGCCGGACCTCGGCGACGAGGCGATCGACGTTCTGCTGATCCCCAATCTGCTTTGCTACCTGACGAACACCCAAGCGAGCGCGATGCTGACCGCCGCCCGCGCCCATCTGGCGCCCGGCGCCGAGGTCTTTGTCCGCACGCGCCTGATCGACGACTACCGATGCGGCAAGGGCGTCGAGGAAGAGCCGAACGGCTGGCGCCTGGCCACCCCCGAAACCGGCGAGGCGGGCCTGTTCAACCTGTTCTACACCGAAGAGGGTCTGGTGCGCCGGCTGGTCGACGAGCTCGGCCTCGTCGAGACCACCGCCCTGAAGGTGTCTTTCGACAACATCCAGAACGGCGTGCGCGTCGCGCCCAACAGCGATCTCGTGGTCTGGGGAGCAACCGCGTGAGTAACCCCCAGCGGATCCGCATCGTCGGCGGCGGCCTGACCGGCGTGCTGGCGGCCCTTGAAGCCCATCGCCTGGGCTGGCGTGACATCGTCCTGCAGGAGCGCTTCGAGGCCCTGGGCGGCGTCGCGCGATGCAAGGTGATCCACGGCCGCGAGATGCGCGACGGCTGCGTCTATTTCGGCGGCGAGAACGACCCGATCGTCCAGACCCTGAGCGCCCACGGGGCGCGGTTTACGACCTTCGACAACCGCTTCGGCTCGATGAGCGCCGATTTCGAGGGCCGGCGAGTCTTCACCTGGGACTTCGGCGGCCCCGCCATCGACTGCCCGGCCTACAAGGTCCGCAAGCCCGCCGACGACAGCCTGGCTGCGCGTCTGGCGGCCTACCCGCCCGAGATCGCCGCCACGCTGGAGGACTATGTCCGCTGGCATCTGGGCGCCGACCCGGCCCTGGTGCATGGCGACGCGGTGATCCCGATGGCCATCAACCGGGTGTTCCCGGCGGCGGCCGATCTGACGGCCCTGGCCCACGCCAAGACGACCGATCCGTGGACAGACGAGCTCTACGCCATCCCGCGCGGACTGTCGGGGCGCACCGCCAACCTCGTGGCCAGCCTGCCGGAGGGCGGTTTCGCCCGCATGTTCGACGGCCTGCACGCCGCCCTCGTCAAGCTTGGCGTCAAGGTCGAGCTGAACTGCCTTGTCCCGCCACGCCAGTTGCTGGCCGAGACTTCGCCCGACGAGACGATCGTCTGGGCCGCCAATCCGACGCCCCTGTTCAAACCGCTGGGCCTGGCGACGCCCGCGCTCGTGAAGAAAACCTTCTTCACCTATGTCTATGAGGTCGAAGCCTTCGACGGCCCCTGCCCTCTCTACGTTCAGAACTTCACCGCTCAGGGTGCGACCTTCCGGGCCTATCTCTACAAGAGCGGCGGCGCCAGGCTGGTGGTGGCCGAGTGCGTGCGCGAGGCGGACCTCAAGACCCTGCCCGGCGAGCTGCGCACCCTGCTCTCGGGCTTTGGCGCCGCGACGATCGGCCCGATGATCCACGCCGACGCCCAGCCGCGCTGGATCTACCATTCGCTGGAGGCCATCTCGGGGCTCAAGGCCTTGCGCGCCAAGCTGGCCGATCGGTTCGGCGAGCGCTTCATCCCCGGCGCTTGGGAGCCTTACGCCAAGGCCGCCAAGCTGGCCGAGGTCAACGCCGCCATGGCCCGCGCCCGCGACGTCGCCGCGCCGCCCGTCGCCCGCGCCGGATGATCGCGACATCGCCTCCCCGGACGGCGGTGATCATGCAGCCGACCTATCTGCCGTATCTGGGCTATTTCCAGCTGATGGCGGCCGCATCGGTGTTCGTGTGCCTGGATGACGTGCAGTTCGCGCGCCGCTCCTGGCAGTCGCGCAACCGCATCCTGACCACCCAGGGCGAGCTGATGCTGACCGTGCCGGTCAAGAAGCACGACCGCGACACGCCGATCCACGCCATCCAGATCGACGACAGCCAGCCCTGGCGCGACAAGCACCTGGCCGCCATCCGCCACGCCTATGGCAAGCGCCCGTTCTTCGCCGAGGGCTTCGCCTTCATGACACGACAACTGGACCGCGAGCGTGACGGGGGGCTGGCCCAACTGACCTGTGGCTTGACCCAGGCAGCGGCGGCGCAGTTAGGGATCACACCGGCGTTTGTCCGCGCGTCGGACCTCAAGGCGCCCGGCGCGCGGTCGGAGCACCTGCTGGCGATCTGCCGCGCGGTCGAAGCGAATGAATACGTCTCGCCGGTGGGCTCGACCGGCTACATGGAGGAAGACGGCGTGTTCCAGGCCGCCGGCTTCCCCGCGCGGTTCCAGCCGTTCCGGTTGGTGGAATATCCGCAAGGGCGCGAACCGTTCACCCCGTACATGGGCTTTGTCGATGCGCTGATGAATGTCGGCTGGGAGGGGATGCGGGGTTTGGTGCGGGTGTAGGTTCCCTCTTCCAAAGGGAGAGGGAGGGGCCCGCCGCGAAGCGGTGGGAGGGTGAGGGGTTACGAGGTCTGGCGACTGTCCGGCGCTCCGTCAGGCGCCGTAACCCCTCACCCCAACCCTCTCCCTCTGGGAGAGGGGGCGCGGTAAGCCCCCTAGCGAACCCTGTTCAGATCGCCCATCTTGCCCCGCAACAGGGGAAGGAAACCGCACGTGGCTCAGTCAAAATCCGTCGTGATCACCGGCGTCTCGACCGGCATCGGCCATGCGGCGACCAAGGTGCTGCTCGGCCAGGGCTTCCACGTCTTCGGCAGCGTCCGCAAGACCGCCGACGGCGAGCGCCTGAAGGCCGAGTTCGGCGAGGCGTTCACCCCGCTGATCTTCGATGTGGTCGACGAGGCGGCGGTGCGCGCCGGGGCAAGGCAGGTCGAGGCGGCGCTGGGCGGCAAGACCCTGGCGGGCCTCGTCAACAACGCGGGGATCGCGGTGGCCGGGCCGCTGCTCTACCTGCCGGTCGAGGAATTCCGCCACCAGTTGGAAGTCAACCTGACCGGCGTGCTGAACGCCACCCAGGCCTTCGCGCCGCTCTTGGGCGCCGGCGGCGAGCGGGTCAGCCAGCCGGGCCGGATCGTCAACATCTCGTCGGTCGGCGGTCGCAACGCCAACCCGTTCATGGGCCCCTACTGCACGACCAAGTTCGGACTGGAGGGCTTTTCGGAGTCGCTGCGCCGCGAGCTCCTGCCCTTCGGCGTTGACGTCGTGGTCGTGGCCCCCGGCGCGGTGGCCACGCCGATCTGGGACAAGGCCGAGCAGGTCGACGTCGCCCGCTACGCCAACACCCCCTACGCCAAGGCGCTGGAGCGGATGCGCGGCTTCATGCTGAGCCTCGGCAAGTCGGGCCTCCCGCCCGAGCGGATCGGCGAGACTATCGCCACGGCCCTGACCGCGCCCGCCCCCAAGGTCCGCTACGTGATCTCGCCCTCGCCGATGCAGGTGCTGATGACCGAGATCCTGCCCAAGCGCACGATCGACAAGGCCACCGGCAAGCGGCTGGGTCTGATCTGACGACGGCTCAGGCCAGAGCGCGCCAAGCGACATAGCCCGCCGTGGCGACGATCATCACCGCGAACAGTCGCCGCGCCAGCAGGGCGCGGGCGGCCAGGTGCGGGGCCAGCTTGGCGCCGATCGCCACGCCGGCGGCGCCGCCGACGATCAGGGCCAGGAACAGCCGGCCGTCGACCAGACCCGAGGCGGCGTAGCTGAGGCTGGTGGCCGCCCCGAACAGCGTCACCGAGACCAGGGACGACGCGGCCGCATTGGCCAGAGTCATGCCGGTGGCCGCCATCAGGCCGGGCGCGATCAGAAAGCCGCCGCCGATGCCGAAGAAGCCGGCGGCCAGCCCCGTCGCCGCCCCGACCGGGACGAGCCGCGAGGCCTTGGCCGGGTCGATCTGGACGTCGGGATCGCCCGGCGAGCTGGGCGCGCGGAACATCGACAGGCCCACCGCCGCCATGGCCAGGGCGAACCAGGCCAAGAGGTGTTGGCCGTTGACCGCCTTGGCCATGTGCGCGCCCAGCAGCGAACCGACGAGGCCGGGCGCGCCGAAGGTCAGGGCGCAGGGCCACTTGACGCGCCCGGCCTTGGCCTGGGCGGCGAGGCCCACGGCGGCGTTGACCGCCACGGCCGCGGCCGAGGTGCCGATCGCCACGTGCGGGTCACGCACGCCGACGACATAGAGCAGCAAGGGCGTGGCCAGCACCGATCCGCCGCCGCCGAACAGGGTCAGCAACAGCGCGACCAGGGCGCCGCTCAGGGCGGCGGTCAGCAGGGCGGGGTCCATGGCCTTAGGCCGCCACCGGACGGTTCCAGGGGGCCAGGGCCAGCAGGCGGGCCATGCCGCAGAAGCCGGTGGCTCCGGCGAAGGTCAGGCCCGCGCCGACGAACCCGGCGATCCCGAAGAACAGCGGCGAGACCGCAAGGCCCAGCACCACCCCGACCAGCACCAGCAGGCCGGCGACGATCTGCACCTGGCGCATCATCTCCAGCGGCGCCTTGGTGTTGTGCTCAACCGGCAGGCCGGCGGCGTCCCAGGCGTCGAGACCGCCCTCGACGACAAAGGCGCGCCCGCCGCAGACATTGGCCAGGCGCTGGCCGTTGGCGCCGGTGCGCATGCCGGTGCGGCAGGTGAAGATCACCTCGCGCGCGTCAGGCAGACCGAGGCCTTGGCTCTCAAGGGAGGACAAGGGACGCGACAGCGCGCCGCGGGCGCGGCGGCGGGCGAACTCGTCGGCTTCACGGATGTCGACCAGCACCGCCCGGCCGTCGGCCAGGCGTTGGGCGGCGTCTTCAGGTTTCAGCGGGGTGGGAGGAAGCGTGGTCATGGGGGGCGCTTTCGGCTGGAGGACAAAAGATCTCCGCGAGCGTCGCCACCACCTTGAGGGCGGCGGGGTCGGCGATCCGGTACCAGACCGTGGTGGCTTCGCGGCGCGCGGCCACGACGCCCTCGTCGCGCAGCACCGCCAGGTGCTGGGACAAGGCCGATTGCGACAGGCCGACTAGGGGCTGGATCTGCCCCACCGACCGTTCGCCCTCGGCAAGCTGGCACAGGATCATCAACCGCCGCTCGTTGCCGAGGGCGCGCAGAAGCTTGGCGGCTTCAGCGGCGCTGGCCTCGAACTGGCTGACGGAGAAACGCGAGAGATCGAACATGAGCGCCATATATTAGCTTGTGCTAAATTAGCAAGTTCTTATATGAAGGCCGTGCTGCAGAAAGGCTCAGACCATGCGACCCGACGTTCAAGCGTTTTTCGACACCGCGACCTTCACCGCCAGCTATCTGGTGGTCGATCCGGCCACCAAGACCGCAGCGATTATCGATCCGGTGCTGGATTTCGAACCCAAGGCGGGCAAGCTCTCCACCGCCTCGGCCGACGCCCTGCTGGCGGCCGTGCGCGACCGGGGTCTGCATCTGGCCTATGTGCTGGAGACCCACGCCCACGCCGACCACCTGTCGGCCGCCGACCTGATCCGCCGCAAGACCGGCGCGAAGATCGTCATCGGCGCCAGGATCACCGAAGTCCAGAAGACCTTCATCCCGATGTTCGAGTCCGACGCCAGCCCCGACGGCGCGGTGTTCGACGTGCTGATGGAGGAAGGCGACGTGCTGCCGCTCGGCGCGCTCTCGATCGAGGCGCTGCACACGCCGGGCCACACCCCGGCCTGCCTGACCTATCGGATCGGCGACGCGGCCTTCGTGGGCGACACCCTGTTCATGCCCGACTACGGCACCGCCCGCGCGGACTTCCCTGGCGGCGACGCGCGCACGCTATATCGATCGATCCAGAAGGTGCTGGCCCTGCCGCCGGAAACCCGGGTCTTCGTCGGCCACGACTACCTGCCGGCGGGCCGCGACACGTTCCGCTGGGAGACGACGGTGGCCGAGGAACGGGCGCGCAACATCCATGTGGGCGGCGGCTCCCAGGAGGACGACTTCGTCGCCATGCGCCAGGCCCGCGACGCCACCCTGGCCGCCCCGACCCTGATCCTGCCCTCGCTGCAGGTGAACATCCGCGCCGGCGCCCTGCCCGAACCCACGGCGGCGGGGAACGTCTTCCTGCGCCTGCCGGTGACCTGGGCGGCTTAGCAGCTGTATCGCGACGCGACACGTGTCCTTGATGTTCGTGTCGCGGCGCGATACAAGTCGCCTTGGAGAGGGCGATGGCGATCCAGACCTTCAAGGACCTGCGCGCGAAGGCCATCCTCGAAGGGGTGTCCCCCGGAAAAGGTTTTCCGTCCGACCTCATCAGGGTCGCCAAGCGCAAGTTGGAGATGCTGGAAGCCGCCGTTGCCCTGAACGACCTTCGCACGCCGCCGGGTAATCGGCTCGAAGCTTTGTCCGGAGACCGTAAGGGTCAGCATTCGATCCGGATCAACGATCAGTTCCGGCTGGTCTTTGTCTGGACCGAAACCGGACCGGCGGATGTCGAGTTCGTGGACTATCACTGAGCGCCAGTGGCGCTTTCGAAGGAGCCAGGTGATGAGCAAGGATATCGTGCAGGACAACGATCCCCTCGCCCCGGTCCATCCGGGCGAGATCCTGCTGGAAGAGTTCCTGAAGCCCTATAGCCTTACGCCTGGCCGTGTCGCAGCCCGGCTGCATATCGCTCGCCCTCGGATCGAGAAGCTTGTCCGGGGACAAACCCCGGTGACCATCGACACGGCTCTGCGCCTGGAGCGTCTGTTCGGCGCCAGCGCGCAGTTCTGGCTCAATCTGCAGAACCGCTACGACCTGGAAATGGCCAAGCGAGGCGTCGCGCCGGACATCGCCAGCATCGAGCCGTTCGCGGCCTAGAGCCTCGCCCGTCAAAACGGACTCGTTTGACGCGATAACGAGGCTCTAAATCAAACACTTAGAGCGTGACTTACGCCGAAACCGGTTCCCACTTTCGGCGTCACGCTCTAGCCGACCATCGACCAGTCCAGCGGCTCGCCGCGGGTCAGGTCGCGGGCAGCCTTGCCGGCCAGCACCTTGTCGAGATCGGCGGGCGGCAGGCCGTTGCCCGGGCGGACCGAGCGGACATTGGCCCGCGTCAGGGGCTCGCCCTTCTTGACGTCGGCGGTGACGTAAAGCGAGCGGCGGAACAGCAGGCTCGTGGCCTCCGAGCCCAGCACGTCATAGTGCGCCCGGCCGAGCGCCGCCCAGGCGTTCTTGGTGTCGTCGACCAAGGCCTTGAACTCGGCGGGCTCCAGGCTGAAGGCGGCGTCGGGGCCGCCGTCGGCGCGGGCCAGGGTGAAGTGCTTCTCGACCGCGCAGGCCCCCAGGCTGACCGCCGCCACCGAGGCGGCCGTGCCCGGGGTGTGGTCCGAGAGGCCGATCGGGCAACCGAAGCGTGCGGCCATATCCGGCACGGTCCGAACGTTCGCGTCAGCAAACGTGGCCGGATAGCTCGACACACAGTGCAGCAGCAGCACGCCCGGCGCGCCGGCCGCCAGGGCCGTGTCGAGGGCGGTCTGCATCTCGGTCAGGTTGGCCATGCCGGTCGAGATGATCAGCGGCTTACCCTTGGCGGCGGCGTAGCGGATCAGCGGCAGGTCGACGGCCTCAAATGAAGCGATCTTGAAGGCCGGCGCGCCCAAGCTGTCGAGCAGGTCGACGGCGGTCTCGTCGAAGGGGCTGGAGAAGATCGTCACGCCGCGCTGGCGGGCGCGCTCGAAGATCGCCGCGTGCCACTCGAACGGGGTGTGGGCCTCTTCGTAGAGCTCATAGAGGGTCCGCCCGTCCCACAGCCCGCCGTGGATTTTGAACTCGGGCCGATCGACGTCCAGCGTGATGGTGTCGGCGGTGTAGGTCTGGATCTTGATGGCGTCACAGCCGGTGTCGGCCGCAGCGTCGACCATGGTCAGGCAGCGCTCAAGGCTGCCGTTATGGTTCCCCGACAGCTCGCAGATCACATATGGGGAATGGTCAGAGCCGATCTTGCGGCCGGCGATTTCGATAAAGGGCGCGGACATGGGCGTGCTCCTCGGGCGAAAGCCCGGAAACGTGGTTGCCCTCAGCTTAACCCGCCAAAGGTGGACGAGCCGTCAATCGCAGCCGCCGCCGCCATCCCCGCCGCAGTCACCGCCAGAGTCGCTGGAGCCGCCATCGGCGTACACGCCGCCGTCGCCGCTCTTGGCCTTCTTGTCGTTCGCCGCTGTGGCCGCATGGGCCATGGCGCCGAAGCCGCCACCAAAGGCGACGCCCAAGCCTAGCCCCAGCGCCAGGTTATCCAGGGCCAGACCTAAAGCCACACCCAGAGCGATCCCGACGCCCATGCCGATCGGCAAGCCGCTTTTCATGCCTTCAGGTCCCTTGGATAGCCGCCTACTCGGCGATTGGCTCGCCCCGCGGTCGGGCGTCATATTCCTTCTTGCCCTGCCAGGCCGAATAGCCCGCGACCATCAGGAACATGGTGACCAGGCCCAGACCGACGAGCATGTCGCCGAACCAGACATTGGCCAGGCCTGCGAACAGGGCGACGATACCCACGCCCAGTAGAACTCCGAGCTTCATCAGGTTTTCCTCCCGTGGCTTATGTCGCCACTGCGGAGAATCCACACTATATCTCCGCCCATGTCTACGCCCTCCCCTCGCCAGACCCGCTGCCTGATCATCGGATCGGGTCCCGCCGGCTACACCGCCGCCATCTACGCCGCTCGCGCCCTGCTGAAGCCCGTGCTGATCGCCGGCATCCAGCCCGGTGGCCAGCTGACCATCACGACGGATGTCGAGAACTATCCGGGCTTCGCCGACGTGATCCAAGGCCCCTGGCTGATGGACCAGATGCGCGCCCAGGCCGAGCATGTCGGCACCGAGTTCGTCAGCGACATCGTCACCAGCGTCGACCTGTCCAAGCGTCCGTTCACGGTGAAGACCGACAGCGGCCAGGACTGGATCGCCGAGACGATCATCATCGCCACCGGCGCCCAGGCCAAGTGGCTGGGTCTGGAGAGCGAGAGCAAGTTCCAGGGCTTCGGCGTCAGCGCCTGCGCCACCTGCGACGGCTTCTTCTATCGCAACAAGGACGTCATCGTGGTCGGCGGCGGCAACACGGCCGTCGAAGAGGCGCTGTTCCTGACCAGCTTCGCCAGCAAGGTCACCCTAGTGCACCGCAAGGACGAGCTGCGCGCCGAGAAGATCCTGCAGGAGCGTCTGCTGGCCCATCCGAAGATCGAGGTGATCTGGGACAGCGTCATCGACGAGGTTCTAGGTCAGACTGATCCCATGGGCGTCACTGGCGCCCGCCTGAAGAACATCAAGACCGGCGAGACCCAAGAAGTCGCCGCCGACGGCGTGTTTATCGCCATCGGCCACGCGCCGTCGTCGGAACTGTTCGCCGGCCAGCTGGAGACCGGTCCGGGCGGCTATCTGAAGGTCAAGCCCGGCACGGCCTCGACCGCGATCGAGGGCGTCTACGCCGCCGGCGACGTCACCGACGACGTCTACCGCCAGGCGGTGACGGCCGCCGGCATGGGCTGCATGGCCGCGCTGGAGGCCGTGCGCTTCCTGGCCGAGGAAGACCACAAGGCCGCGCACCATCCGATCAGCCACGCCGAGGCGAACAAGATCGGGGTTTGGTGAGGGTTTAGCGCCCAAATCCTCCCCCTAGCGGGGGAGGATTTTCAATTCAACGGATCCAGCGGACTCGGCGGACGAGGCTTGGGCTTTGGCGGCGAGGACGGCGGCGCGGGCGGGGCCTCCGCCGTTGGGGGCTCCACGCCGGCAACGGCTTCGAGCCTCCGGTTGATCCGGGCGATCTCGTCGGGAGTCGGAATGCGGCGACCGGCCACGCGCCCCTGCACGGTCACCCGCTCGCCGGTCGGCGAGTTGGCGTCCGGAACCGCCACCAGCTTGGCGTCCGGCAGGACCAGATTCGACACCCCTAACATCTGGGCCACGGCCCCGGTCGCCAACGGCGTGGCGGCGGCGGGCGCGGCTTGAGCGGCGAGCACCTCGGGGGGCGCGGCCTCCAGTGTGCGCGGGTCGGCGGCCATCAGGATGTCGGCGCTGACATTCTCATTGCCCGAATAGCGGCCGCGGAACGCCGCCAAGGTCCCGGACGGGCCTGTCCAGCGATAGAAGATGTGCTGGCCAAACTGCCTCAGCTTGACCAGGGTCGGCGCCCAGTACGGCGAGACGTAATCGGCGTGGTAGTGGGTGGCGACGCCCACCGGCTTGAAGACAAAGCCGTTCAGGGCGCGCTTGGCGACCGCCTGGGCGTTGGCCCAGATCGCCGGGACCGGTTCGCGCGCCAGAGAGCCGTCGCAGGCGAAGCTGAACTGACAGCCGGTGCTGCGCGCCGCGCCTTCATAGATCACGCCGCAGATCGACTTCGGATAGCCCGGGTGGCGCATGCGGTTGATCACCGTCTGGGCCACCGCCATCTGCCCCTCGCCGGGCTCGAAACCCGCCTCGTAATAGACCGCTTGGGTCAGGCAATGCAGCGCCTTGGCGCGCGCGTCGGCCGAGCCTGTGAGCACGAAAGGCTTGGCGGCCTCCAGCGCCTCGGGGATGGCCGGACGCAGCGAATTGATCAGTCGCGCCTCGTAGAAGTCCGGATCGCGATCACCAAGGCGCGGGATGTCCTTGAGGCGGATCACCTCCCAGCCGGGCACGCGGCCCCAATAGTCCTTGTGCGGCCGGGGATCGTGCCGGCGCGCCAAGGCCAGCATGGCCGGATCCATGTTGGCGACATAGCGCTTGAGGCCGCGCTCGCTGAAGCTGGCGGTGACGCGCATCAGGCCGGCGTCGCGGCCGGACCCGGTCGGAACATAATAGGTCGCGCAGGCCGAAAGGCCGCCGACCACCCCGAGGGCGGCGACGGCCTTCCAGCGTTCAATCAGGCTTCGGGCGTCCGCCCCCACGCGGGATCGCTACTTCGCGCCCAGGGTGGAGCGCAGCATCCAGGCGTGCTTCTCATGGGCCTGGAGGCGCTGGGTCAGCAGGTCGGCCGTCGCCTCGTCGCCCGCCTCGTCGGCGACCGGGAAAGCGTCGCGCAGCGTCCTGATGACCGTTTCGTTGTCGGCCTTCAGCTCACCGATCATACCTTCCCAATCCTGCTCGGGATCGCCGTCCTTGAGGCTGGAGAGGTTGCCGAAGGCGGCGTAGCCCTGCGGCGCCAGCTCGCCCAGGGCGCGGATGCGCTCGGCGATTGCGTCCAGAGCGGCCCATTCTTCCTGGTACTGTCCTTCAAGCAGCACATGCAGCGACTGGAAGTTCGGCCCGCGAACGTTCCAGTGATAGCCGTGCGTTTTCAGGTACAGCGCGTAGCTGTCGGCGAGCACCTTGTTCAACGACGCGGCGATGTCGGAACGTTGTTTCGCGGTCAGCCCGGTGTTCGGCGCGTCGGCCATGGTGATCTCCCGTGTTGCGTGTCCTAGGTAAGCGTGTCCATCTTCTGTGCAAGACATCTTTGCCTTGGAGCGGAGATGGAGAAGAAAGACACACCGATCCGCGCCCCTGACGACCAAGGACGTGTCCACGCGCTGATTAGCGCATGGCTGATCCCTCCGGTTCCGCCACCGGCGTGGCGTTGCGCCGCCGCCGCGGTGATCGGCGTGGTCATGGCCGTGCTGATGCGCGTCGGCCTGCTGGGTCTCAGCGGCGGGGTAGGCGCGACCCAGCCCTTCTTCCCCGCCATCATGCTGGTGTCGCTGTACGCCGGCTGGCGCTGGGGGCTGATCCCCACCCTGGCCGGCGCCGTCTTCGGCTGGTGGCTGTGGGGAGGCCGCGACGGTGAAGCCCTGACCAGCGACGAACTGTCGACCATGGTCATCTACCTGATCTGCGGGATCATGGTGGTCGCCGTCGTCGAGGGGCTGCGCTGGGCCATGCGCGGTCTGGCCCAGGCCCGCGAAGACCGCGCCAACGCCGAGCGGCGACTGCGCGTCACCCAGACCGCCGCCGGCGTCGGCCCTTGGGACTATGACCTGGCGACATCCGAGCTCTATCTGTCGCCCGGCGCGCGTCGGAACCTGAGGATTCCGGAGGATGTCGAGATCGTGCTCGCCGACATCTCCCGCTACATTCACCCTGATGACCGGGCGATGGCCGAGGCGATCGTCTTCGGCGCGCTGGACAATCTTCGGGATTACGAGGTCGAGTACCGTCTGGCCGACACCAGCCAGGGCGAACGGTGGGTGCACGGACGCGGCGAAGTCCTGCGCGACGAGACCGGCAAACCGGTCCGGATGATCGGTCTCAACTTCGACGTCACCAATCGCCGCCGCGCCGAAGCCGAGGTGCGCGAAAGCGAGGCCCGGTTCCGGGCCCTGGCCGACAGCGCCCCGGCCTTGATGTGGGTTACCCGGCCCGGGGGCGTCCGCGAATTCGTCAACAACGCTTATGTCGCCTTCGCCGGTCTCGACTACGAGGCCGCCCTGACGCTGGATTGGCGGACCCGGATCTTTCCCGAAGACCTGCCGCGTATCCTGAAGGAGCAGGCGGCGGGCGAGTCCTCCCGTCAGCCCTTCACGCTGGAAGCCCGCTATCGCCGCGCCGATGGCGAGTGGCGGTGGCTGAAGTCCTTCTCGCAGCCACGCCTTGACCCGTCCGGCGCGTTCGCCGGCTTCATCGGCATGGCTTTCGACACCACCGAGGCCAAGCAGGCCGAGGCCAATCTGACGGGCCTGAACGAGCTTCTGGAAGAGCGCGTCGCCGCCGCCGTCGCCGAGCGCGACGCCGCCCAGGCCGCCCTGTTGCAATCGCAGAAACTGGAAGCCATCGGCCAGCTAACCGGGGGCGTCGCTCACGATTTCAATAACCTGCTGACGGTGATCATCGGCGCGCTGGACGTGGTCGAGCGCCACCCCGACGACGCGCGCCGTCGCGAGCGGATGGTCGGCGCGGCCCTGGCTGCGGCCAAGCGCGGCGAGAAACTGACCCAGCACCTGCTGGCGTTCGCGCGCCGGCAACCGCTGAAGCCCGAGGTGTGCCGCATCGACCGGCTGATCGCTGAAAGCGAAGGACTGCTCAAGCGCGCCCTGGGCGACGCCTACGGCTTCGAGCTGCGCCTGGGGGCCGGCGTGCGCAGCGCGCGGATCGACGCGGGCCAGTTCGAGGCCGCCCTGCTCAATCTGGTGGTCAACGCCCGCGACGCCACCCCGCCGGGCGGCCAGGTGAGCGTCGAGTCCCGCCCGGTCACCCTGGAGCGAAAGGAAGGCGATCTGGAGCCCGGGCAATATCTACGCGTCGCCGTCCGCGACACCGGTTCCGGCATGGACGCCCAGACGATCGCCCGCGCCGTCGAACCCTTCTTCACCACCAAGCCGCCCGGCGAGGGTACGGGGCTCGGTCTATCGCAGGTCTATGGCTTCGCCCGCCAGAGCGGCGGCTCAGTGCTGATCGAAAGCCAGCCGGCCCAGGGCGCAACCGTCGCCTTGCTGCTGCCGGTGGCGGAGGGCGAAGCCAGCGGCGAAGCCACGTCCCGCGGCGACCCGATCCGGGCTCAGACGCCCTCGCGCATTCTGCTGGTCGAGGACGATCCGCAAGTCGCCGAGCTGGTCGAGGCGATGCTCAACGACCTTGGACACATGGTGGTGCGCGCCAGCAGCGTCGATGAGGCCCTGTCGCGCCTGGCGCAGGACGAGGGCATCCAGCTGGTGCTCAGCGACGTGATCATGCCGGGCGGCAAGAGCGGTGTGGACTTGGCCGAGGATCTGGCGGCCAGGCGCCCCGGCCTGCCGGTGGTGCTGTGTTCGGGCTATACCGGCGGCGACCAGGGCCGCGCGCGGGCGGGCGACTGGCCGTTCATCAGCAAGCCGTTCTCGCTGGAGACCCTGGCCCAGGCCCTGGCCCAAGCGCGGCCGCACTGATCGCTCAGGCGCGGTCGCCGAGCAGCACCTGGCGGATGTCGCCCTTGGACCGCGATAGGGCGATCAGCAGGTAGATCGACAGGAACAGCATTCCGCCGAACACCGCCAGCAGGCCCAGGCCCAAGGCGGCGGGCCGGAACCGGCCGCGCCACGAGACCCAGAGGCCCGACAGCAGCAGGAAGCAGAAGAAGTCCAGATTGAACTGCCCCGGCCAGCCCATCGCCGCCATGTCGCCGAAGAAGATCGGCAGCAGGTTCCAGCCGTGGTTGGCTATGGTGACGCTGGTGTAGCCGACGATGACGGCGAGGCAGGTCAACAGGAACAGGCGAAACGGGATCATTGGGCTGCCTCTTTCGACAGGTTGGCTGAACGGGCTTCCAGGAAAAGACATCGAGCGGTCATGGCGAGCAGGCCGATCGAGCCGCTGGCCAGCACCGCCAGCATCCAGGGGATCGGCCGCATGCCCACGGCCCGCGCGCGCGGCAGCAGCAGGGCCGTGGCCGTTCCGGCGGCCAGCAGCAGGTCGCACCAGATCTGGGCGCCCCAAGGTCCACGCAGATGCTCTGTCCAGAAGCCCAGGGGTCCGGCCTTGGCGATCACATCGACCGAGATCGCGAAGAAAGCGGCTGACAGGATCGCCGGGACCATCCAGGCGCGGGGCCCCG
This sequence comes from Pseudomonadota bacterium, assembly GCA_020161365.1. Taxonomy (GTDB): domain Bacteria; phylum Pseudomonadota; class Alphaproteobacteria; order Caulobacterales; family Caulobacteraceae; genus Caulobacter. Next base: position 111,915 of record JAIUNU010000003.1, read on the forward strand.
ACTGGGGTCGCAGCGCCATGACGGCGAACGCGGCCAGCAAGCCGAGGGCTGCGCTGGCGGGCAGGATAGCGTACACGGACGCGGGCATCGGAACCTCATGTAGCGATTGCTACATATTTAGCGTAATGTAGCGATCGCTACAACCGGAAAGGCGGCATGAACGTTCGGGACGAACAGCGGCAGCGCGTGATCGCCGCCTTGGCCGAGCATCTGCTGGCGACCGGCCTCTCCCAAGCCAGCCTGCGCCAACTGGCGGCGGCGGCCGGGGTCAGCGATCGGATGCTGCTCTACTACTTCGTGGACAAGACCGAGGTGTTGGCGCTGGCGATGCAAAGCCTGGCCGGCGGCATGGCCGCGCGCCTGGAAATCGCCCTGCCCGCCGACCAGCGCCTGTCGCAGGCGGCGCTGACCGCCCGCGCCGCGCGTCTGGTGGTCGATCCGGCGTTTCGCCCCTTCATGCGGCTGTGGATCGAGGCCATCGCCGCTGCGGCCCGTGAAGAGCCTCCGTTCGCCGACATCGCCCGGCAGATCGGCGAAGGCTTCCTCGCCTGGATCGAGGCGCGGCTGGACCCGGCTCTCGTTCCCGATCCGCCCGGCGCGGCCGCGACGATCCTGGCGTTGCTGGACGGCCTTGCCCTGCTGGAGGTCTGCGGCGGAGAGGATCGGGTGCTACGCGCCGTGGCGGCGCTGGAAGCCGCGAGTCTGGGGTAGAGACCGCTTCCGTCCCCGCCAGTGAGCCCCCATATCATCACCATGGCTACAGCGCCTCTCCAAGACCCGCGCCTGACCGTCTGGTTCGACGGCGCCTGCCCGTTGTGCCTGCGCGAGATCGCCCTGATGCGCCGCCTCGACCGGCGAGGCGCGATCCAGTTTCTGGATGTGACCGATGGCGACACCAGTTGCCCGATCGACCGCGCGGCGCTGCTGACCCGCTTCCATGCGCGCGAGAACGGCCAGCTGTTGTCCGGCGCTGCGGCCTTCGCGGCGATGTGGCGCGCGATCCCGATCCTGCGGCCGTTCGGGCTGCTGGCGCGCGCGCCTTGGGCTTTGAAGATCCTCGAAGCGCTATACGTCCGTTTCCTGCGAGTGCGGCCTAGACTGCAAGCGCTGGCCGCCGGCCGCCGTCCGTAGCTACTCCGCCGGTTCCATCGGCGTGGGATCGCCGTCGTGCGAGATCAGCACCGCCAGCCAGCGCAGGTCTTCGTACTGGGCCAGGGCGTACATCAGCGCCAGCGTCAGCGGGATCGCCAGGAAGGCGCCGGGCACGCCCCAGATCACGGTCCACATGCCCACCGCGATCAGGCTGGCCGCCGGGTCGATGTTCTGGCTGTCGGCCTGCATCTTGGGCAGCACCAGATTGCCGATGATCGACGACATGATCTGGATGCCCACGAACACGATGATCGCCGGGGTCAGGCTGGGAAACTGTAGCAGCGCGAACAGGGTCGGTCCCAGGCTGCCGGCCAGAACCCCCAGCACCGGCAGGTACGAGAACAGGAAGATCACCAGGCTCCAGAACAGCGCGTTCTCAAGCCCCACGGCCAGCATCACCGCCCCCGAGCCGGCCGCGATCATCAGGCCCGTCACCGACTGGACGTACATGTAGCTCTCGACACCGGTGAAGCTGCGCTCCAGCACCATGGCCAAGCCCCGACCGCCGCGCGAGGCGACGATCTGCTCCACCCTCTTCTCGATCATCGGCTTGGAGATCAGCAGAAAGAACAGGTAGATCAGCGTCAGACCCAGGCCGGCCGTCGCGTCCTGGACGCTGGTCAGCAATTGGTCCGCCACAGGGCCAAGCTCGACCTTCTGGGTCAGGGCCTCAAGGCTGAGGGTTCCGCCGCCCGGCGGATGGATCAGGGCCAGCAGTTGGTCGATGCGCGCCAGCATGGCCGGTATCCGCTCGACGATCTGGGACGCGCCCTCGATCACCACCGCCATGCTGAAGACAATGACCGACCCGACGATCACCGCCGTGACGGCGAACACCATCCAGGGCCGCGCCTTGGGCATCAGGCGGACAACCCGATCGCTCAGCGACATGATCAGGATCGCCAGCACCAGCGCCAGGGCGAACGGCCACAGCACGGTACGGAACACGTAGAGCAGCCCCGCCGCCACGGCGAAGTTGACCAGGAACGATGCGCCCGTCTTGCTCATTTGGCCCCGCGCGGAAATCCAGGACAAACCCGTCCTGTGCGGGGCCTAGCATTTCCCGAAGGGAAAGCGCTACCGCCAGGCGTAGTTGAAGCTGACGCTGATCCGCTGCTCGTCAGCTTGGTTGGGCGTCACCTCGTGGCGCAGCCAGCTCTCCCACATCAGGATCGCCCCGGGCGCCGGCTGGACATAGACGAAGGGCTGCAGGCCCTCGGGGGCGTCGGCCTCACGGGTCGGGGCGGCCATCATCATCGGCAGGCGCGGGTCCTCGAACTTGATGGCCGAGGCGCCCGGCGGGATGGTCACATAGACCGTGCCGGAAATGACGCTGTGGGGATGGATATGGCCCGTGTGCTGGCCGCCCGGCTCGAGGATGTTGATCCAGAAGCTGTCCATCACCAGCTTGCCGGCGCCCAGGTCGAACCGCAGATCCTTAGCGAAGGCGGCGGCGTGCTTGTCGAGCTTCTTCTTGAGGTCCGCGAACAAGCTGTCGCGCAGCGGCAGGTCGTTCAGCGAGGCGTAGGAAGTATAGCCCAGATACCCCTTGTTGTAGGCCCAGGCCTGACCGGCCTCGTCCTCCTCGGCGATCGCGACGCAGGCGTCGTGCAGGTCGTCGATGAAGGCGTCGAAGCCCTTCTCGCCGGCGAGAGAGGCTTCATAGAGCGGGGTGACGAAGAGGCTGCGTGGGGTCATGGGCGGGGTCATAGCGCCCGGGGGCGTTGACGACAAATCGCAAATGGAACATAGTTAGAACATGGCGGATGGTGGAATAACGCTGGAGATCGACGAGGCGCTAGCTGAGAGCTTGCGGGCGCGCGCAGATGCGGCCGGCCGATCCGTAGAAGACTATGTTCGCCACCGCCTCGAAGAGGACGATGCGGCCGTCTGGACGGAGGTCGACGCGATCTGCGACGCGGTCGTCGCGGAGGACAACGGCATCCCGCTGGACGAACTCGGCGACTGGATGAACGGCTGGGGCAAGCCGGGCGGACCGCCACCCCCGCGATGAAGCCTGTCCAGGTTTCGCCGCGCGCTTACAGCGATATTCGCTATCTGGAAACTTGGCTGGTCGAGCGCCCCCCCCAACGCCGCGGCGAAGATTGGTCCCGCGCTATTCGCCGCCTTCCGATCACTAGAGCACTCCCCCGAACGCGGTCGCCAAGCCGTCGGCTTTCGAGGGCGTGAGCTCTTCGTGCCGTTCGGCGGACGCGGGTACATCATCCGCTATCGGGTCGAGGCCGACCGCGTCATCATCGCGCGCGTCTTCCACAGCCTGGAACGTCGCTGAACGCCCTGGACTCGCCTATATCTGCCCCGTGACCGACGTAACTTCCGACTCCCCCTCCCCCCGCCTAGCCGGCGCCGCCCTGATCAAGGACGAGGTCACGCGCCTGCCTGACGCGCCGGGCGTCTATCGCATGATCGGCGAGGGCGAGGAGGTGCTCTATGTCGGCAAGGCCAAGAGCCTGAAAAAACGGGTCGTCCAGTACGCCCAAGGCCGCTTCCACACCAACCGCATCGCCCACATGGTCGACGCGACGCGGTCGATGGAGTTCGTCACCACCCGCACCGAGGCCGACGCCTTGCTGCTTGAGATCAACCTGATCAAGCAGCTCAAACCCCGCTTCAACGTGCTGCTGCGCGACGACAAGAGTTTTCCCGAGATCGTCATCCGTCGCGACCACGACGCCCCTCAGCTTCGCAAGCATCGCGGCGCGCACACGATCAAGGGCGACTATTTCGGGCCGTTCGCCAGCGCCTGGGCTGTGAACCGGACCCTGAACACCCTGCAGAAGGCGTTCCTGCTGCGCTCCTGTAGCGACAGCGTCTACGAGAGCCGCGACCGGCCCTGCATGCTGCATCAGATCAAGCGCTGCGCCGCGCCCTGCACCGGCCTAATCGGCAAGGACGACTATCAGGCCCTCGTGGACCAGGCCGAGGCCTTCCTGCGGGGCAAGTCGCGCGCGGTGATGGCCAGCATGGCCAAGCAGATGGAAGAGGCCGCCGAAGACCTGGAGTTCGAACGCGCCGCCCGTCTCCGCGACCGCATCCGCGCCCTCTCGGCCGTGGCCCAGGAAACCCAGATCAACCCCGAAACCGTCGAGGAGGCCGACGTCGTGGCCCTGCACGTCGAGGGGGGCCAGGCCTGCGTGCAGGTGTTCTTTTTCCGCGCCGGCCAGAACTGGGGCAATCGCGCCTACTTCCCCCGCATCACCGGCAATGCGGACGAGAGCGAGGACGAGACCGTCACCGAGGAGCAGCGGATTATTACCGCGTTCCTGGGCCAGTTCTACGACGACAAGCGGATCCCGCGCCTGATCCTGGCCAATGTCCAGCCGGCCGAGAGCGAGTTGCTGTCCGAGGCCTTCGCCTTGAAGAGCGGCCGCAAGGTCGAGATCAGCGTGCCCAAGCGCGGCGAGAAGGCGGACCTGGTCCAGCACGCCCTGACCAACGCCAAGGAGGCCCTGGGCCGCAAGATGGCCGAGGGCAGCGCCCAGACCAAGCTGCTGGCCGGGGTGGCCGAGGCCTTCAAGTTGGACGCGCCGCCGGAACGGATCGAGGTCTATGACAACAGCCACATCCAGGGCACGAACGCCGTCGGCGGCATGATCGTGGCCGGCCCCGAAGGCTTCATGAAGGGGCAGTACCGCAAGTTCAACATCCGCTCGACCGAGCTCACCCCCGGCGATGACTACGGCATGATGAAGGAGGTGCTGCGCCGCCGCTTCGCGCGCCTCGTGAAGGAAGAGGAAGAAGGCGACGACGCCAATCGGCCCGACCTCGTGCTGGTCGACGGCGGCAAGGGCCAGCTGGACGCGGCGCTGGAGATCATGGCCGACCTCGGTGTCGACGACATCGCCGTGGTGGGCGTCGCCAAGGGGCCGGATCGCGACGCGGGGCTGGAGCGGTTCTTCATCCCCGGCCAGACCCCCTTCATGCTCGAGCCCAAGTCGCCGGTGCTCTACTACCTGCAGCGCCTGCGCGACGAGGCCCACCGCTTCGCCATCGGCGCCCACCGCACCCGCCGCAGCATGGACCTGAAGAAGAACCCGCTCGACGAGATCGAGGGGGTGGGTCCGGGCCGCAAGAAGGCTTTGCTGCACGCCTTCGGCTCGGCCAAGGGCGTCAGCCGCGCCAGCGTCGAGGACCTGGTCAAGGTCGACGGCGTCAGCCAGGCCCTGGCCGAACGGATCTTCGGGTTCTTCCGGAAGGGGTGAGCCCCTTACGCCGCCACGCTCGCCGCGGCCTTCATGCGCCGGAACGCGGCGTTCAAGTCGGCCAGGGCGTAGGCGAAGGGCGTGCCGTTGCGTAGCGCCCGCTGGGCCTCGACATAAGCGCCGCGGTTAGCCAGCTCGGCCACCTCGGCGGCCCGCAGGTGAAAGTCGCGATGCGCCTCCAAGAGGCCCAGGAACGCATGGTTCCCGGCCCAGCGCCGCGAGCCCTCGCCGTGCAGCCAGCACCCGGTAGGGCACAGACGATCGGACTTCAGTTCGCGGACATCGAACGTCCGCTGCTCGGAAATCGCCGCGCCGAGCGCCTCGCGGATCTGCGTGTGTTGGTGTGCGTGCTCAAGGAAATCCATGGCCAAACCTTTCGGTTCAAACATGAGGCGATATGTCGCGTAACTTGGTTTCCGAACCGTTTCCCGCCCCGCCCTCCATCCACAGCTTGAGGCGGTTTTCCCCCGGTTTGGGGGCCGGCGGGACGACTGACGCCGCGCCCCCTCCGTCTCGCCGCGTATCCGCGTCGAGCCACCTCCCCCGCAAAACGCGGGAGGTGTCGCGCGGCGCAGCCGCGTGACGAAGGGGGGGGGGGGGGGGCCCCCCCCCACCACCCCCACCCCCACGGGCCCCCAGCCCCGCCCCCAGAAACCCAAAAAGCTTCAGCAAAAACCCCAATTTGTGGGTCGATTGTTTCACTTGAAGTGGATTACATAAACTCGAACCTTACAAGGGGAACAGACCTAAGCCGCCTAGTGCAGCTAAAGTCCAATGCTGGACTATGTCACGCCGGCGTAAAGCCATACTCGAGGGGCCTTCATATCGACGGAAAGACTCGCGACTTCCCGTTTCCGAAACAGGATGACCGCGAGAAATTTGCACCACAAATAATGAATGGGCACGACGTTGGACAATCTTGGCGAGGATTTTACGCCCTTGATTTGAATAAATTTTCTGAAATAGAACTTAGAACGATAATGCCATCCGTCTATTCTTATATTTTAGAGCATGTGAAGCCAACACGCGAGAAAGAAAGAAATCCGAGACTTCGAGAGGCATACTGGAAGTTCGAGGCCAATCGAGATGCCCTTCGCGACGCGATTTCGAACTCTGATCGGTACACCGTCACGCTTGAAAATTCTCCACAGAGATACTTCACATTTCTCCCCTCTGAGGTGCTTCCCGATCAGAAATTACGTGTTGTTTGCAGCGACGATCCGCTGCTCCTCGCCATTCTAGGTGGCCGGATGCACACTGTGTTCGCCGTAAACGTCGGAGGGCGCGCCGGGAAAGCGAACACACCAGTGTACAACACCGACTGCTTTGCGACCTTCCCCTTCCCCGACCCGCCGGAGGCGATCAAAGCCCGCCTGCGCGCGCTCGGCGAGGAACTCGACGCCACGCGCAAGACCGTGCTGGCCGAGAACGACGACCTGACCCTGACCGGGCTCTACAACCTGCTGGAAAAGGTCCGCGCCGGCGCCGAGCTGACGCCGGTCGAGCAGGACCAGAAGACGCGCGGCCGGGTGCTGATCCTCAAGGAGCTGCACGACCAGATCGACGCGGCGACGGCGGACGCCTACGGCTGGCCGCGCGACCTGACCGACGAGCAGATCCTGGAGCGGCTGGTGGCCCTGAACGCCGAGCGGGCACGCGAGGAGGCGGCCGGCCAGGTGCGCTGGCTGCGGCCCGACTACCAGATCCCCCGCTTCGCCAAGGGCGCGGCCGCCAAGAGCGGCGAGCTGGACTTGGGCGAGGCCCCGGCCGAGGCCGCCGACGACCTGCTGGACTTCCCCAAGGACGCCGCCGACCGCCCGCCGGCCGTGCTGGCCGCCCTGGAGGCCGCCGGCGAGCCGCTGGACGTCACGGCCCTGGCCCAACGCTTCAAGAAGGGCGGCAAGCGCATCGAGCAGGCCGTCATCAAGGCCCTGGCCAGCCTGGTCCGCTGGGGCCACGTCACCGCCCTGCCCGGCGACCGCTATGTCGGCCGCTCGCAGCGTAAGGAAGCGGCTTAACCATAACAGCGTTCTCTCGGGAACCTCCCCCGCTTCGGCTCGTTGTAGAGCTCGAGATATTGTCGAGGGAGGCCCCCATGGACCTGCAGACCCAAAAGACCTTCGAGCGCGATCTGGTCGCCTTGATCCCGCACCTGCGCGCGTTCGCGCGCTCGCTGTGCGGCAATCCGGCGATGGCCGACGATCTGGCGCAGGAGGCCGTGGCCAAGGCCTGGGCCAGCCGGGCCAGCTTCACCATGGGCACCAACATGAAGGCCTGGACCTTCATGATCCTGCGCAACCAGTTCTATTCCGACAAGCGCCGCAGCTGGCGCTCGGTGGCGCTGGACCAGGAGATGGCCGAGCGCACCCTGGTGGCCAACACCAATTTCGACGGCGCCATCGCCCTGGACGACCTGCGCCAGGCGATGATGATGCTGCCCGAGAACCAGCGCGAGGCGCTGATCCTGATCGGCGCCGGCGGCTTCTCGTATGAAGAGGCCGCCGAGATGATCGGCGTCGCCGTCGGCACGGTGAAGAGCCGCGTCAGCCGCGCCCGCGCCGAGCTGGTCAATCTGTTCGAAAGCGGCGACTACGTCCGCGACGGCAAGCCCGCCGGCGAAGCCATGGCCTCGATGCTGCGCACGCTGGAGCAGTTGGCGGCTTAGGGCTCAAGCGCCCCCACTTAAAATTCCTGTGTCATCCCGGGCGGCGAAGCCGACCCGGGACCCAGGAGCGGCGCGCTCTGAATCTCGTCACCCCCTGGGTCCCGGATAAGCGCTGCGCGCTTTCCGGGATGACACGGCATTTGTGTCCCTACAGCCCCGCACACGCCTCGCAAAACGCCGCGACATCCGCCTCGTCGTGGTAGGCTGACAGCCCCACCCGCAGCACGTCGTCACGCACGTCGACCACTGCGCCCTTGGCCGCCAGCGCGTGTTTCCAGGCGTTGGCGCTGGCGTGGCGCAGGGCCAGGAAACGGGCCTGCGGGCCATTGCCCGGCGGGTTCAGCACCACCGCTTCGCGCAAGGGCCCCGCCTCGCCAGCCGCGATCTTGTCCAGCAAGCGCACCTGCAGCGCCCGCGCGTGGGCGGCGACGGACGCCGTGGTGAGGCCCTCGGCCTCCAGCATCCGCCCTGCCGCGACGAAGCGATAGAGGCCCGACGGATCGAAGGTCGCGCCCATGAAGCGCCCGGCGTCGCTGACATAGCCGACCCCGCCGGGCGGCCCTTCCAGGTCACCGAACTCGGCGTACCAGCCGGTCTGCACCGGGCGCGGGCCAAAGCCGGGTGGGGCGTGCAGGAACGCCGCCCCCTCCCCCGCCATCGCGTACTTGTAGCCGCCCGACACGTAGAACAGCCGATCCGCGACGCTCGAGAGGTCGGTCGGCACGGCGCGGAAGCCGTGATAGCCGTCGACCACCACCCACGGCCCCTGCGGGCGCGCAAGCGCGGCCAGCTCCCACACGCGATCGAAGACGAAGCCGGTCTTGAAGAACACGTGGCTGACGAAGATCAGGTCGTGATCGCCGGTCCACGCGGCGGCCGGGAACCGCTCGGCGAAGTCGGGCGCCTCGGCGTCGATGAGGGTCAGGGTGATCTCGCCGGATTCGACCCAGCGCTGGGCCTGGCGGCGGAACGAGTGGAACTCGCCGTTGGTCGACAGCACCCGCAACGGGCGCGGCCGCTCGATCGCCGAGACCAGCGTCGCCAGCAGGAGATGGGTGTTGGGCGCGAAGACCACCGTTTCGCTGGACGGCAGATCCAGCTCGCGCGCCACAAGGCCCTGCGCCGCCGGATAGACCTGGCCCAGCGCCTTGTCCCACTTGTGGTCGGCGAGGACCGCGGCGTCCTCCCAGGCCTCGATCTGGGCGGCCAGCGTCACGTCCGGCCACAGGTGGTGGCTGTGGGCGGCCATGTGCAGGCGCCCCGGGGCGGCGGACAGGGCGCGCGAGAACAGGTCCTTGCGCGCGGCCATCAGAGCTTGGTCCTCAGCGACCACAGCTCGGGGAAGGCGCGGCGGCGCAGGGTGCTGGCCAGGTAGCCGACCCCGTCAGTGCCGCCGGTGCCCGGGCGCCCGCCGATGATCCGCTCGACGGTCAGCACGTGCTTGTGGCGCCAGGTGACCAGGGCGTCGTCCAGATCGACCAGCTTCTCGGCCAATTGATAGAGCTCCCAGTAGCGCTTGGGGTCGCGATAGACCTCCAGCCACGCGGCCTCGACTTCGGGTGAGGGAACATAGGTCTGGCTGAAGTCGCGGTGCAAGGCGCTGTCGGGCACGGTCAGGCCGTGGCGCGGCAGCTGGGCGATGGCCACGTCGTACAGGCTGGGCGACTCCAGCGCCGCCTTCAGCATCGCCAGGGCCTCGGGCCGCTCGGTATGGAACTTGAGGAAGCTCTGGTCCTTCAGGCCCAGCAGGTACTCCAGCGCCCGGAACTGGTGCGACTGGAAGCCCGAGCTCGTACCCAGGTCATCGCGGAAGCTGAGGTAGTCGGCCGGGGTCATGGTCGCCAGCACGTCCCAGGACAGGGTCATCACCGTCTGGATCCGCGAGACCCGCGCCAGGGCCTTGTAGGCCGGCTCGACGTCGCCGCCGGCGATCAGCTTCATGGCCAGGGCGACCTCGTGGAGGATCTCCTTGAGCCACAGCTCCTTGGTCTGGTGGATGACGATGAACAGCAGTTCGTCGTGCCGGTCGCTCAGCGGCTTCTGGGCCGAGAGCAGTTCGTCGAGCGCGAGGTATCGCGCGTAGGTCATGTCTTGCGCCATGGAGGGACCTTAGGCGGCGTTCCGGCGGACATTGTTCTGGTTTGCACGCCGAGCGTCGCGCCAGCTAGAACATCGTTCTGACTTTTTGGACACTAGCAGAACGATGACCACTCTGAGCCGCACAGATCTCTCCATCCTCCGCATCCTGGAGGCGGACGCCCGCATCTCGTTCGCCGCCCTGGCCGAGCGGGTGGGGCTGTCGAAGTCGCCGTGTTGGTCGCGCGTGCAGGCGCTGGAGAAGCAGGGCGTCATCACCGGCTACCACGCCCGTCTCGACGCCAAGGCGCTGGGCAAGGGGCTGACGGTCTACGCCCTGGCCACCGTGGAGTTCGCCCGCTACGAAGCCTTCGAGGCGGCCGTCACGCGCCATCCGGCCATCACCGACTGCTACTCCACGGCCGGGGCGGGCGACTACCTGCTGCGTATCGTCGCGGCCGACGTCGAGGACCTCGACCAGCTGCTGCGCAAGGAGCTGAGCCAGATGCCGGGCGTGCAGCGCTACACCACCACCGTCTGCATGAAGGCGATCAAGGAAGGCGGGATGGTGACGGCGGGGCTGTGAGCCCTGCCGCTCAACGGAAGGCACGGCCGCACCGCCTTTTTCCCGTGAGCAGGCACGATCAAGACGCAAGTGCATCTGAGACATTACACCTGCCCCAACCAATAATTGATCTGGATCAACAGAAAACCTGGAGGCGCGTCGTTACCGATAATGAGTTTTCGACCGCTCCAGCCGTTATGGGCTCCTTAACATCGGGCGACCGATACGAACTCGGATAACAAGACTTTCGACATCAGATGGGTCACGCCAGCCATGTCCGCAGACAACGCTGAGATGCAAACGTTTTCGTCTCGCAAGCTGGAGCGCTTCATCACGATGATGATCGGCGGCTTGAGCGCCTTCTGTGTGTTGGCTGTTTTGGGCGCGACCGGCTTCACCGAGGTGCAGAGGCGAGATCGCGTCGTCGAGGGCGCTCGCGACGAGCGCGTCAACAGCCAAACGCTTGAGCTCGCGGTTGTGACCAAGAACATCCAGCTGGAGATTGTTCAGGTCCAACAATTCCTGACGGACGTCTCCGCGACCCGAGGCCTCAATGGGTTGGACGACGGCTGGGATGAAGCGGCCAAGAACGCCGAAGAGTTCAAGACGAACGTCGCGCGCGCGAAGACATTGGCCGAAGCGCTGGAAGCGCCTGAATTGAAGACGGCGTTCGAAGAGGTCGAGGCCGCCTTCCCGGCCTACTACCAGACTGGCCAGAAGATGGCGCGGGGCTATGTCGACAGCGGCACCGACGCCGGCAACGCCCTGATGGGCGAGTTCGACGCCACCAGTGTCACGCTTGCGGGCAAGATGGAGGCGGCCATCGCGGCGATGGACAAGCTGGACCAGGCGCAAGCGGCGCTGGACGCCGCGCACGAGAAATCTTTGGCCGATCAGCAGATCCTGGCCGTAATCGCTGGACTGCTTGTCGCGATTATCGCCTGCGCGATCGGCGCGACAGCGATCGTCATGACCCGTACGCGCCTGCTGCGCCCGCTCGGCGTGATCGGCGCCTATATGGGCCGACTGGCGGACGGCGACTACGAACAGGAGCCCCCCTTCCGCCACCGCAAGGATGAGTTGGGAGCGATGGCGCGCACCATCGTAACCTTCCGCAACGCCGCCCTTGAACGTCGAACTGCCCGCGTTGAACAGGAGTCGGCCCGCGACGCCATGGACGCCGAGCGCCGCGCCAACGACCAGGAGCGCCGGCGCGCCGACGCCGAGCGCCAGACGGTGGTCAGCGAGCTGGCCGCAGCCCTGAACCGACTCTCGGAAGGCGACCTGACCGCCTCGATCACCAAGTCGTTCCCGGCCGACTACGAGGAACTGCGCACCGACTTCAACGCTGCGGTCGCCCGCCTGTCGCGAACGCTCGCCGCCATCGCCCACGGCGCACGCAACATGCGCGCCAGTTCCGAGGAGATCGCCTCGGCGGCCGACGACCTGTCGCGTCGCACAGAACAGCAGGCCGCCAGCCTGGAAGAAACCGCCGCCGCCCTGGATCAGATCGCCGCCACCGTTGGTCGCGCCACCGACGGCGCCCGTGAAGCGGCCGCCGTGGTCAGCCAGGCCAAGGCCCAGGCCGAGACCTCCGGCGAGGTCGTCGAGCGCGCCGTCGCCGCGATGAGCGCCATCCAGCGGTCGTCGGACAAGATCGGGCAGATCATTGGCGTCATCGACGAGATCGCCTTCCAGACCAACCTTCTGGCCCTCAACGCTGGCGTGGAGGCCGCGCGCGCAGGCGAAGCCGGTCGAGGTTTCGCCGTGGTCGCCATGGAAGTGCGCGCCCTGGCGCAGCGCTCGGCCGACGCGGCCAAGGAGATCAAGACCCTGATCAGCGAGTCCGGGGCCCAGGTGGACGCCGGCGTCGACCTCGTCGGTCAGACCGGTGAGACCCTGACGCGCATCGTCGCCGAGGTCCTGCGCGTCCACACCCTGGTCAACGACATCGCGCGCTCGTCCGAAGAGCAGGCCGTCGGGCTCCGCCAGGTGAACACCGCCGTCAACCATATGGATCAGGTCACTCAGCAGAACGCGGCCATGGTGGAGCAGACCACCGCGGCCACCCATTCGCTGCGCGGCGAGGCCCTGGACCTAGCCGGCCGCGTCGGCGAGTTCCGCCTGACCAGCGAACGCGCCGGGGAGCGTGCGGCTGCCTGACCCGGATTGGGGAGGTAAATCGCTGTTAAACCTGATCTTTTACCACACCTAAGCGTCACTGTCGGACACTGGCCGCCTAGAGGACCCAGAAGGGGTCTGGAGGCGAACCACAATGAACAGCCGTAACCTTCTCGTGGCGTATAGCGTTCTGGGCCTCGCTCTGGCGGGCACCGCGAGCCCGGCTATGGCCGGTGACGCCCTGACCCTGAAGCTCGACTATGTGGCCGACGTGGCCGGTGTCGTCCGGGGCGGTACGACCCACAAGGCCCGCGTGCTCGACAACCTGAAGCTCTCCGCAGACCTGGACCTGGAGTCGGCCATGGGCTGGTCCGGCGCCACGCTTCACGTGTCGGCTCTGAACAATTCGGGCGCCACGCCCAACGACGACGCCGGCACGCTGCAGGGCGTCAACAATATCGAAGTCAGCCAGCAGCGCGCGCGCCTGTTCGAGGCCTTCGTCGAGCAGAGCTTCGCCGGCGGCCGGGGATCGGCCCTAGTGGGCCTGTACGACGTCAACAGCGAGTTCTACGCCAATGAAAGCGCCGGCCTGCTGATCGCGCCCGCCTTCGGCATCGGCTCGGAACTGGCGGCGACGGGCCCGAACGGTCCCTCGATCTTCCCCTCCACCGCCCTCTCGGCGCGCCTGCGCTGGACCACGGAAAGCGGCGGCTATGTGCAAGGCGCGGTGATCAACGCTCGCGCCGGCGTGCCGGGCGATCCGGGCGGCCCTGATTTCAGCTTCGACGACGGCATGCTGGCGATCGGCGAGGCCGGCTGGAGCGGCGCCGGCAAGGTGGCCGTCGGCGGTTGGGCCTATTCCAAGCGCCAGGACGACTGGCGCGACGTCACCACCGCCGGCGATCCGGTCCAGCGCCGCGCCTATGGCGCCTATGTCCTGGCCGAGCGGCGGATCAAGGGCGGCGAGGACGAGCCGGGCCGCGTCACGGCCTTCGCGCGCGCCGGGATCTCCGACGGCGTCACCAGCCCCTTCCGGGGCGGCTGGCAGGCCGGGGTGCTGATCGAACAACCCGTGGCGAGCCGACCGGCCAGCCAGGCCTCGTTCGGGATCAATCAGGCCTACCTCTCGCATCGCGAGCGCGCCAACGCGCGGGACGCGGGCATGAACCCGGGCCACACCGAGACCGCGCTGGAAGCCACCTATGCCGACAGCTTTGGCCCCGTCACCCTGCAGCCCGACCTGCAGTACGTGATCCGGCCCTCTGGAAACCGCGACGCGCGTGATGCGATCGTGGCGACTCTGCGGGTGAAGATCGGCTTCTAGCCCTCACCTCTTCCCCCTGGGCGCGCAACGCGGCTAAACCAGCATCATGGTTGAAGCCGCTGCGTCCGCCCTGCCCGTCGTCGCCCCGCGTTCGCGTGTCGGTAAGAGGCTGTCGATCATCGCGCCCTGCTACAACGAGCAGGCGGTGCTGGACCTGTTCTTCGAGCGGATAGACGCCGAGCTGGCCAAGCTGGCCGTCGACTACGAGATCGTCTGCGTCAACGACGGCAGCCGCGACCACACGCTTGCGGTGCTGCTGAAGCATCACCAGCGCGATCCGCGCATCAAGATCATCAACCTAGCCCGCAACTTCGGCAAGGAGACCGCCCTGTCGGCGGGGCTGGATGCGGCGTCGGGCGACATGGTGGTGCCGATCGACTGCGACCTGCAGGACCCGCCCGAGCTGATCGGCCAGTTCATCGACGCCTGGGAAGCGGGCGCCGATGTGGCCTATGGCGTGCGGGTCGACCGCACCTCCGACGGATTTCTGAAACGCGCCACGGCCCAGGGCTTCTACCGCGCCTTCAACAGGCTGTCGGACGTCGACCTGCCCTACAACGCCGGCGACTATCGGCTGATGGACCGGCGAGTCGTCGAGGTGCTCAAGCAACTGCCCGAGCGAAACCGGTTCATGAAGGGCCTGTTCGCCTGGGTCGGCTTCCGGCAAACGCCGGTGCCCTATGTGCGCCCCGAGCGCGCGGCGGGGACCAGCTCGTTCCGCTACTGGAAGCTCTGGAACTTCGCCCTGGACGGCATCACCTCGTTCAGCAGCGCACCGATCCGGATCTGGAGCTATGTGGGCCTGATCGCCGGGGTGCTGGCCTGCGGCATGGCGGGGCTGATCGTCGTGCGCACCCTGCTGTGGGGCCGGGACGTGCCGGGATACCCCTCGCTGATGGTCGTGATCCTGCTGAGCTTTGGCCTGCAGATGCTGGCCATCGGATCGCTCGGCGAATACGTCGCCCGCATCTATCAAGAGGTGAAGAACCGACCGCTCTACGTGGTGATGGACCGCTACGGGTTCGACGCGTGAGCCTGGCGGCCCTGCTGACCCCCGCGCGCCGGGACTTTTTGGTGTCGGCGCTGCGCTATGGCGTGGCGGGCGTGTTCAACACCCTGGTCGGCTTCTCGATCATCCTGGCCCTGGACCTGGGGCTGCGTCTGGATCCGCATCTGGCCAACGCCGTCGGCTATGCCATCGGGATCTGCGTCAGCTTCGTGCTGAGCAAGCTCTTCGTGTTCAAGGCTCGCAAGACCGCGCGCTCGGCCCCCGCACGTTATGTCGTCGCAGTGGCCGCCGCCTTCGCCCTGAACCAGGGGGTTCTGACCCTGGCCAAGCTGGTGCTGCCGACCGGACCGCTATGGAGCGTGGCGGCCCAGGGGTCGGCGGCGGTGAGCTACACCGCCGCCCTGTTCGTGCTGAGCCACTTCTGGGTCTTCGCCCACGCCCCGAGCGGCGGCGAAGACGCCTGAACCGCGCTTTAGGGCTGACCCGCGCCCACGATCCGCATCGCCTCCAGGCCCGCGCCGAGCATCCGGGTGTCCTCGCCCAGGCCCAGCGACTTGGGCGTGGCCGCATCAGGGCTTTCGATCGTGACGAGCAGGGTCTGGCCCTTCAGCGCCTCGGCCGACAGTGGCACGACGAAGCCGTGATTGACCGCCTTCTGGCGATCGAACACGAAGCGCTCCTGCGCGCCGCCAGGGACCGAGACGATCACCGTGCGCTTGGAGTCCGGCAGAGGCAGGAAGGCGAAGGTCGCCACCTCCAGCACCGGTGACTTCAGGCTCCGTTGCCAGTCGGCGATCGGGACCTCGACCGTCGAGCGCTTGCCATCCGCCCAGACGCCGCCGATCTCGGGCACGGACCAGCCTTCGCGCAGATAGGGCACGCCCGACGCGCCTTGCTTGAACCGCAGGGACGGCGGCTCCAGGCACGGACCGGCCACCACGACCACCAGGCCGATCGGCGCGCCCGAGCGGCAGCCCGGCTTGTCATAGGCGTCGCCCGCCAGGGTGACGATGTAGGGGACGTCGCCGGCGCGGTCGGGCCGGCCGTCGTCGATCAGGCTCAGCACGTTGGCGCCATGCGCCGACTGCAGCATGGCGATCGTGCCCATATAGGTCACGACCGGCGTCGGAAACTCAGCCGAGAACATCGCCGCGTCGCCGTGCAGACCGCGGG
Organism: Pseudomonadota bacterium; assembly: GCA_020161365.1. Taxonomy (GTDB): domain Bacteria; phylum Pseudomonadota; class Alphaproteobacteria; order Caulobacterales; family Caulobacteraceae; genus Caulobacter. The sequence goes on from JAIUNU010000003.1 coordinate 128,223, forward strand.
TGACACGGACCTGGCGGATGTCCTCCATGATCGCATTGACCCGGGGCACGTCCATCAGGCTCGGACGGACATAAAGCGCCAGCATCGCCGCGATCTGGGCGATGACGGCCAGGGCCACGCCAGCCTGGAGCCGGCGATCGCCCAAGGCCTCTTCCGCCGAGACGCCCCGAACGCCAAGCACCGTCAGGCCCCACAGCGGGACCACGAAGGCCAGCATCGCAAACACGCCAAAGCTGTGTTTCAGCACCGCATAGGGCGAGCCGTCGCCGGTGAGTTTCAGTACCGCGTACTGGGCCAGCATGGCCGCGCCGCAGGCCGCGCCCAGCGCGGCGAACATCAGGGCCGAGGTGTCGGCCTCTTCGTGCTCGGGATCGTCGACCGGACGCAGCAGATGGACCAGCAGGACCCAGGCCGACAGGACCACCAGCAGCGCCGAGACGCCCGCCAGGGCCTCCAGCGACAGGTTGACGCCCAGGTTCACGCTGCCGTTGTTGCCGGCGATGAACTTCATCTTGCTGAAGAACGGGTTCAGCACGATTGCGGTCGGAATCGCGATCAGGCCCGCCAGGCCGATCGGCTCGAACTTGCGGGTCCGCAGAATCTCACGCAGCCAGGTCACGCCCAGCATGGCCATCAAGGCCCCCGCCAGTTGCAGGGTCGGCACCAGGTGGAAGCAGCCGCAGAAGGCGACGGCCGCCACCGCGAACAGCACGAAGTCGCGTCGCGACCGCCGCAGCAGCACCACCGCGAGGGTCAGGGCGATCAGGTTGACGCCCTCGCCGACGATCTGGGGGAAGAAGAAGTTGTCGATCAGCTCACCGCCGAAAGCGCCGCGCGTGATCTTGATGTTGATCAGGCTAAGCACCAGGGCCAGAATCAGGAAAGTCAGCGACACCCGCCGCGCCTGCTCGAACAGGCAGATCCAGGCCACCGCCGCCGACAGCACGCCCGCCATCAAGAGCGCGTTCAGATGCTGCCAGCCCAGCGTCGCGAACAGGCCCGCGAACCGGTGGCTGAGCTTGGGGTAGTAGGCCATCTCGGCCATCCACTCGTGCCCCTGCAGCGGAATGATGAACGCATGGCGCACCACCTCCATCACCTGCAGGTGGTAGGAGCTGTCGACCGACAGCGACAGGATACGGTTCGCCGACAGCGCCGCCGCCAGCACCAGGCACCACAGCGCCGCCGCGCCGATCCACAGCCAAGCTTTCTTGTTCAACACGCCCCGCCCCCAATACGGCTCCATCGCGCTCGCGCGTAAGGAGTACTAGCAAGCCCTTCCAGGCCGACAAAACCCTCGTTTGCTCGGCGCAATCAAGGCGGCCCGGCCACCTCGCCCGGTTTCAGCGCGCGAAGGCCATGCACGCCGCGCAGATCCCGTCCGCAGGCGACGCCTCGCCCGAACATGTAGCAGTCCGATCGCGCCGCCACGAGGTTTAGGAAGCCGCCTTGAGCCCGCTCGTTGCGCAGGACCACGGTGACGCGGCGGTCGCCTGGCGCGGCGTCGACCGAGAGTTCGGGACGCGGCCGGTCGCATGGCGGATCGTTGTTGCGCGCCGTGGCGAAGGTGTTGGTGGTCCCCCCGCCGCGCACGATCGCCAGGTTCATTTGCCGGATCACCCTCAGGTCCCGCTGGGACGGACTGCAGAAATAGGCCGGAGCGAACGTCCAAGGCCGTCCCACCATGGTCTTGCTGCTGGTCAGGGCCAGGGGATAGGCCGCCCAGTCCGGCTTGGCGAAGACCTCACGCACCGCAAGCCGCAGGTTGCTGGTGTCGACGACCTGCAGAGCCAGCGCGGCCAGGAGCGCGGCCAGCGCCGCCTTGCGCGGCAGCTTGGCCGTCCAGGTCACGGCCAGGGCCAGCAGCAGGTAGCCCACCAGCCAGAAGAAGCGGCCGTGCGCCCGGAACCCGCCGATGGTCTCGGCCAGGTCGCCGCTTGGCTTGGGAAGCGTGTAGATCGGGGTCTTGAGGGCGTAGGCGCTCCAGCCGACCGCCCACAAAGATAGCGCCAGCATCGCCAGGATCAGCGGCGTCCATCGCGCCAGGAGCACCTGGCTGACGCCGCGCCGGCGGATCGCGCCCACGGCTTCGGTCCCGGCCATGGCCAGGATCAGCGCCAGCGCGCCGACGCCCAGATAGTTGAAGCCCTCGAACGCCTGGCCGCCCGTGGCGTCGAGCGCGCCCTGGAACCACTCGCCGGTCCACGCCTGTCCAAACAGCCGCGATGCCTGCGGCCAGAACGGCCCGACCAGGTTCATCGAGTAGAAGCCCAGGGCCGCCGCCCCGCCGGTCATGCCCAGGCCCTGGTCGTAGCCCAGCATCTTGGTGGCGATCCACACCGCCCAGCCGGCCAGCCCGCCGGCGATCACGGCGTTCCAGACGCCGTCCGGCCGACGCTGGGTGATCTCCGAAAGCCCCGCCGCGCCCAGACAGGCGGCGATTGGCACCAGATGATAGGCGTGGACGCCCGTGGCCAGAAAAGCCAGGCCCGCAAAGGCGAGAGCGCGAAGCCAGGTCAGTCCCTCGCGGATCGACCGAACGGCCAGGGTCAGGCTCAGGATCAGGATCCAGTGACCCGACAGGGCGATATGGCCGAACTGCCGCTCGATCCAGGCCGGAACCACCAGCGACAGCAGACCGCCCAGCAGCAGGGTCCAGCGATCACGAACGCCCAGCGCCCTGAGCAACGCGATCATGCTCCAGACCTGAAGCGGATAGGACAGAAACAGGAACAGGCCCATCGGGTTGAGCCAGCGCGAAAGGCCCGTCGCCTTCAGGGCGATCGACAGCCAGGGCAGGCTGTCGGTGAACACGATGGAGATCGGCTTGTCGTGCAGGCCCGTGACCGTGGTCACCGGCCAATGCCAGGGCTGGCGGACAAAGGCCTCCCAAGCCGCCGTCATCGCCGCCATGTCGCCCTTCGGCAGCGCCCAGAAGCGGGCGCGGTTCAGCGGGATGTCGAAGCCGAACATGAAGCCGCAGAGCAGAACAGGGATCACCGTCGCCGCCACGGCGAACAGGACGCGGTCGCGATCAAAGGCTTTGATGATTCTCATGCGTCCCCCAGCAATGCGCGTCTGCATAGCATCGAACAGCAAGCTCGCGCACGGTCCGCTGCGGGAACCTCTGGCCCCAGGCGAGGCGCTGGCGCAAACTGGAGTCCGGAGGCGCGACCATGACCAACTTCATCCAGGTGACGCCCTTCCTGCACGTGCGGGATCTGGAGACGGCCCTGGCCTTCTTCGTCGACCTGCTGGGCTTCGCGGCGCGATACCGACAACCCGGCTATGCCTACGTCCATCGCGAGACGGTAGGGTTTCGGCTTCTGGAGGCCGCGGAAGCCGGTGTCAAACCCCGCGGCGCGGGTGGTTTCGCCTACTATATCGACGTTCGCGACGTGGACGCCGTGGTCGCTGAACTGACGCCGCGCCTGGCCGCCCTGCCGCCCGAAGATGTCCACGGGCCGGTGGATCAGAGCTATGGCCAGCGCGAGTTCATGATCCGCGCGCCCGATGGAGGCATCCTGGTCTTCGGCCAGGCGATCGGCAAATAATTACGCCTGTAATTAATTTAGACTTGTAAAATTCGGATGCGCCGCCACTCTCCCGTCCGAGGGAGAGGAACAGGTCATGGCCATTTCAGATTTTGGCGCCCGACGCACGCGCGCCTCGGCGGCGGCGCTGGTCATGTCGACGATCGCCGTGTTCGGCGCGCTGGGCGCGCTCGGCGCGATGGTGCTCACCGGCGTCGACCTCGCGAAGTTCGAGCGCGAGAACGCCGACCTGCCGCCGCCCTCCCCCGCGCAGGCCGCGCGCTACACGCCGCTGGCGCGGAGCAACTGGCGGATTGTCCACGCTAATCTCGAAGCGCGCTTGCAGCAGTCCAGCCCGCTGGAACTCGGCGCGGTATGGTCCACCCGCACCGGCCGCATCTGCGGACTGGTCAACGGTCGGGGCAGCTTCGGCGGCCTCACCGCCATGGCGCGGTTCTACACGGTGGACCAGCAGCCGGTGTTCCACCGCGACATCGACCACCTGAGCTTCCAGCACGAATGGTTCCAGTGCCGGCGTGACCCGTACGTGATGCTGAACCAGGGCACGATGGAGCCCGGCTTCTGTGGCACGGAGTTGGGGAGCCGGCGGTGCTATAAGGTGAAGAACGGGGTGCGGGTGGAGTGAGCGCCGCTGAAGGCAAGCGCCCCTCCACCGCTTCTCGGTTCCCCTCCCCCGTTTCACGGGTGAGGATGGGTTTCCTCCTCACCCGCATGGCGGGGGAGGTGGCGCGCGGCGCAGCCGCGTGACGGAGGGGGCGCTGCCGCCTACTCCGCCGCGTAGCTTTGCAGCGGACGCACGTCCAGGGCCTCGGCCGGGGCGCCGGCGATGGCTTGGGCGGCGGCCAGGGCGCCCGCCGAGGTCGTGTAGTACGGCACCTTCATCATCAGGGCCGTGCGACGGATCTCGAAGCTGTCTTCCAGCGCTTGCTTGCCTTCGGTGGTGTTAAAGACCAGCTGCACGCCGCCGTTCTTCATCACGTCGACGATGTGCGGACGGCCTTCGAGGACCTTCTTGACGTGCTCGACCTGGACGCCCTGCTCGGCCAGATAGGCCTGGGTGCCTTCCGTCGACAGCACCTTGAAGCCGGCCGCCTGCAACAGCTTCACCGGCTCGACGATCCAGGGCTTGTCGCTCTCCTTGACCGAGACGAAGGCCGTCCCCTTGGTCGGCAGCTTGACGCCGCCGCCCAGCTGGCTCTTGGCGAAGGCGCGGGCGAAGGCCGGGCCCATGCTGGTTTCGCCGTCGCGCTTCCAATCGAGGCCCATGACCTCGCCGGTCGACCGCATTTCCGGGCCCAGCACCGTGTCGACGCCGGCGAAGCGGGCGAACGGGAAGACCGCTTCCTTGACCGCGATGTGGTCGTAGGGAAGGTCCTTCAGGCCAAATTCGGCGAGGGTCGCGCCGGCCATGATCTTGGCGGCGATGGCGGCGACTGGCTGGCCGATGGTCTTGGCCACGAACGGCACGGTGCGCGAGGCGCGTGGATTCACTTCCAGCACATAGATGCGCGGGTTGTCGCTGTGCGGCTCCTCGATGGCGAACTGCACGTTCATCAGGCCGCGGACGTTCAGAGCCAGGGCCATCTGCACCGTCTGGCGCTTCAGCTCCTCGACGGTTTCGGCCTTCAGCGAGAAGGGCGGCATCGAACACGCCGAGTCGCCCGAGTGGACGCCGGCTTCCTCGATGTGCTCCAGCACGCCGGCCACGAACACGTCCTTGCCGTCGCACAGGGCGTCGACATCGACCTCGGTGGCGCGGCTCAGATAGTGGTCAAGCAGGATCGGGTGCTCGAGCGAGATCTCGCCGGCGCCGGCGATGTAGCGCTCCATGGCGTCGTGGTCACGGATGATCTCCATGCCCCGGCCGCCCAGCACGTAGGACGGACGCATTACGAACGGGAAGCCGATCTTCTCACCTTCGGCGCGGGCTTCGTCCCAGCTGCGGGCGATGGCGTTTTCCGGCTGGGCGATCTTGAGACCGTTCAGCAGTTGCTGGAAGCGCTCGCGGTCCTCGGCCAGGTCGATGGCGTCCGGGCTGGTGCCCAGGATCGGCACACCGGCCTCTTCCAGGGCGTGGGCCAGCTTCAGCGGGGTCTGGCCGCCGAACTGGACGATGACGCCGGCCAGCGTCCCCTTGCTCATCTCGACGTGGAGCAGCTCCAGCACGTCCTCGGCCGTCAGCGGCTCGAAGTACAGGCGGTCGGAGGTGTCGTAGTCGGTCGAGACGGTCTCGGGGTTGCAGTTGACCATGATCGACTCCACGCCGATCTGGTCCAGCGCGAAGGCCGCATGGCAGCAGCAGTAGTCGAACTCGATGCCCTGGCCGATCCGGTTGGGACCACCGCCCAGGATCACGGCCTTCTTGGCGGTCGACGGATCGCTCTCGCACTCGGGAACCTGGCCCAGGGCGCCGAACTCGTAGGTCGAGTACATGTAGGGCGTGGAGGCCAGGAACTCGCCGGCGCAGCTGTCGATGCGCTTGAACACCGGGCGCACGTTGAGGGCCTGACGGGCGGCGCGCACGGCCTTTTCGGTCGAACCGGTCAGCTTGGCCAAGCGCGCGTCCGAGAAGCCCTGGGCCTTCAGTTCGCGGAAGCCTTGCGCCGTGGTCGGCAGGCCGCCGGCCTTCACCCAGCCTTCCTGGCGGACGATCTCGGCGATCTGGCGCAGGAACCAGGGCTCGTAGCTGCAAGCGGCGTTGACCTCGTCCACGGTCAGGCCGTGGCGGAAGGCCTGGGCGATGACGCGCAGACGGTCGGGCGTGGGCGTGCCCAGCGCGCGGATCACTGCGGCCTTGCCGTTGTCGGGATCATCGGCGCCGTCGATCAGCACCTCGTCGAAGCCGACCAGGCCGGTCTCTAGGCCGCGCAGGGCCTTCTGGACGCTTTCCTTGAAGGTACGGCCGATGGCCATGACCTCGCCGACCGACTTCATGGCCGTGGTCAGCAGGGGTTCGGAGCCCGGATACTTCTCGAACGCGAAGCGCGGGATCTTGGTGACGACGTAGTCGATGCTGGGCTCGAACGAGGCCGGGGTCGCGCCGCCGGTGATGTCGTTCTTCAGCTCATCGAGGGTGTAGCCGACGGCCAGGCGCGCGGCGACCTTGGCGATCGGGAAGCCGGTGGCCTTCGAGGCCAGCGCCGACGAGCGCGAGACGCGAGGGTTCATCTCGATGACGACCATGCGGCCGTCCTTGGGGTTCACGGCGAACTGCACGTTCGAGCCGCCGGTCTCCACGCCGATCTCGCGCAGCACGGCGATCGAGGCCGCGCGCATCCACTGGTATTCCTTGTCCGTCAGGGTCAGGGCCGGGGCGACGGTGATCGAGTCGCCGGTGTGGACGCCCATCGGGTCGATGTTCTCGATCGAGCAGACGATGATGCAGTTGTCCGCCTTGTCGCGGACGACCTCCATCTCGTACTCCTTCCAGCCCAGGACGCTCTCCTCGACCAGCACCTCGGTGGTCGGCGAGAGGTCGAGGCCGCGCTCGACGATCTCCTTGAACTCCTCGACATTGTAGGCGATGCCGCCGCCGGTGCCGGCCAGGGTGAAGGACGGGCGGATGATCGCCGGCAGGCCGACGAACTCCAGGCCTTCCATGGCCTCGTCCAGGGTGTGGCAGGCGCGCGAACGCGGGCTCTCGAGGCCCAGCTTGTCCATGGCGTCGCGGAACTTCTGACGGTCCTCGGCCTTGTCGATGACCTCGGCCTTGGCGCCGATCATCTCGACGCCGAACTTGGCCAGCACGCCCTGCTCTTCCAGGGCGAGCGCCGTGTTCAGAGCCGTCTGGCCGCCCATGGTCGGCAGCAGCGCGTCGGGGCGCTCCTTCTCGATGATCTTGGCGACCATCTCGGGCGTGATCGGCTCGATATAGGTCGCGTCCGCCACGTCCGGATCGGTCATGATCGTGGCGGGGTTCGAGTTGACTAGGATGATCCGGTAGCCCTCGGCGCGCAGGGCCTTGCAGGCCTGGACACCCGAATAGTCGAACTCACAGGCCTGACCGATGACGATCGGCCCCGCGCCGATGATCAGGATCGAGGAGATGTCTGTTCTCTTGGGCATGGCTAACTCGCGCAAAGACACGGTCGCGCACATCCGCGCGCCCGCTGTCGACCATCTTGCAGGTTAAGGCGCCCGTGTAGAGACGGAGTCGGTTTGGCGCAACCCCGCATCTTGACGCGCGGTTAACACCCGCCCGACCGAACAGCGTTCACGCGCCTTGGCGGCCCCCGCAGCCTCGGATCAAGACGCGCGATCTGCGGACTTGGCCTCGCTCGTCGGATCGGTCGGCGCGACCCAGGCCGCGCCGGACTTGCCAAGGTCATGGCCCAGCTTGAACAGCGCCCGCCGGCCCTCCGACGCGAAGTCCAGGCCCGAGAAGTCGCCCTTGGCGTCGTCGGGAATGGCCGTGTAGCGGAACACCCCGCCGTTGCGCCGGGTGAAGGCGGCGTTGGCGGTCAGGTGGGTGCGCATCTGGGCCTTGTTCATGGCGATCCAAGAGCGGCCCACGATGGACAGGGCGTCGCCCTTGGTGAAGCCGAAGCCGCCGTCGATCTGGCCGTTGACGATCACCGAGACCTCGCCGGGCCCGGTCTTGTCCTGCCCCGGCAGGATCGACAGCAGCAAGGTCTCGGGCGCGACGAAGAACGGGGTGGTGACGCTGCCGTCGACATGCATCTCCGAGAGCGTGCGATTAGGCCCTTCCACCTCGATCAGGCTGGGCGGGAAGACCCCGGGGATGCTGGCCGAAGCGACGAGCACCTCGCGGAACAGCTGCAGGGCCGCCGCGTCGCCGCGCGAGGCGATCGCGCCCATGTCCCAGATCATCGCCTGTTCGGTGTCGAGGTTGGTGGTGGCGATCATCAGGCGCCGGCCCTTGGCGTGCTCGATGGCGACCGCATAGAGCAGCGGCGGGTCGACATACTTGGCCACGAGGTCGCGCAGGGCGTTGTTTCGGAAGATGCTGGCCGTGAAGAACAGATCCAGCCCCCGCCGCTCCAGAATACGGTCGGCCGCCTCGCTGGTGTAGGCCTCGGTCAGGCGGCGGTCCCAATCCTTACCCAGGAAGGCGAAGGGCGCGGTCAGGGCGCCGGTGGAGACACCGGTGACGATGTCGAAGTCGGGACGGTTCCCCGCCTCTGTCCAGCCCACCAGGACGCCGGCGCCGTAGGCGCCGTTCGAGCCGCCGCCCGAGATCGCCAGCACATTGACCTTCCGGCCGGCCGTGTGGCGATGGACGTCCTGCGCGAACTTGAGGCTGGCGGCGGGGTCGGCGGCGCTGAACCGCACATCGGAGAGTCCTTTCGGCGCCACCGCGCCCAGGTCCTGAGCCGTGAACGCCTCGCGCGACACCGTCCCGCAGGCCGACAACGCGAACGCCAGCATCAGGGCGGCCAGGAGGCGAAAGGCCCGCATGGAAAGCGTCTCCGAAAAGGCTGGAAGATGATTAGCCTCGGCGGCCCTGCGAGGGAATGACCCCAAACGAAAACAGGCCGGCGCGAGCGCCGGCCTGTCGTCTTTTCGAACCTGTTGGCTCGCTGCTGGGCTTTAGGCCGCTTGCAGCTGGCCGGCCGAGGTCTTGCCGCTGCGGCGGTCGACCTCGGGCTCGTACGAGATCTTCTGGCCTTCGTTCAGCGAGCCGAGGCCCGCGCGCTCAACAGCCGAGATGTGGACGAAGATGTCCGAACCGCCGTTGTCGGGTTGAATGAAGCCGAAGCCCTTGGTGGAGTTGAACCACTTCACGGTTCCAGTCGCCATGGGGATGTTCCTTGTAGGCATAGGTGTTCGTCGTCCGGAACGCCCGGTCGACGATCAAATTTCGTTGGAAGTTCGGTAGGCGCGTCCGGCGCTCCCAGTCCGGGAGCAAGGAATAGCAGGCCGAGCGGCAGCGAATTCGATACGACCATAAACACGATTTTTCTGGAGATATCAAGGGAAATACCGTCGCAGGTCTTTTTACTCATTTCTCCGGATCGCGAATTCTATCGAGAATATTTCACCGCTCCGCTCCAAGGCGGGCGCGTTCCGACACCTTAAGGACCTTGCCAGACTCTTATTTGCAATTCATTCTCAACTGCATCATCGCGAAGGAGACGACGATGGTTTTGCGAATGACGGGCGCGAGCTGGCTGGCCTCGATGATGCGAGCCGAGCGCGAAGAGGGCGGCGAACCCGGCGACGACGCCTGGCTGCTGTTTGGCCCCAGCGACCCGGCGGTGGTCGAACCGCGCGACGCGCCGTCGGACGAGTAGCGCGCCCTACCCCGTGAACGGCCAGATCCAGGCGATCAGCCACGGCGCGATCAAGAGGATCAAGATCGTCAGCGGCGCGCCGAGACGCGCATAGTCGCCAAAGCGATACCCGCCCGGCCCCAACACCAGGGTGTTGCATTGGTGGCCCACCGGCGTGAGGAAGTCGCAACCCGCCCCGACGGCCACGGCCATCAGGAACGGATCGGGCGACAGGCCCAAGCGCTGGGCCACGCCCATGCCGATCGGCGCGGCGATCAGCACGGTGGCGGCGTTGTTGAGGAACGGCGTGGCGGCCATGGCCACCGCCATCATCGCCGTCAGGGTGAGAAGCGGTGGCAGGCCGTGGAACGCGCCTGACAGCCAGGTCGCGATCAGGTCCGCGCCACCGGTCTTCTGCACGGTGTCGCTCACCGGGATCAGCGCGGCCACCAGCACCAGCACCGGCGCCTCCAGCGCGGCGTAGGCTTCCCGCATCCGCAAGGCGCCCGTCGCGACGACCAGGACCGCCGCGCCGAAGAAGCCGCCGGCCACCGGCACGACGCCCGTCGCGACAAGGGCCATGGCCACGGCCAGGATGATCACCGGCAAGAGGGCGTGACGCACTCCGCCCAGCCGCACCTCGCGCTCGGCCAGCGGCAGCAGGCCCAGCGCCTGCAAGGCGGTCGGCAGCGAATGCTCGCCGCCTTGCAGGACCAGGATATCCCCCGCCCGCAGGCGGATCGTCGCCAGGCGACCCGCCAGACGATGGCCGCTGCGCGACACGCCCAGCAGGTTGACGCCGTGGACGTGGCTGAGGGTCAGGCTGCGGGCCGACTCGCCGATCAGATCGCTCTCCCCGCCGATCACCGCCTCGACCACCCGCACCTCGTCGGTCGGCTCGTTCATCGCCACAGGCCGATCGGCGTCGCTGAGCCGCAGCTTGGCCGCGACGATCAGTTGGTTGAGCGCCTGCTGCTCGCCCTCCAGCAACAGGATATCGCCCGCATGGATCTTGGTGTTGGCGTGCGGCGACTCCAGCCGCTTGCGGCCACGCAGGATGGCCACCACCGACACCGCGCCGTCGGCGGCCTTCTTCAGCGCGCCCACGGTGTCGGCCTGGAAGGCCCAGTCCTCCGGTACGGCGACCTCGGTGACATAGGCCTTGGCCGCCAGGGCCGCGTCGACGTCGATCGCCGCCTGGCGCGAGCGCGGCAACAGGCGGTAGCCGACCGTGAGATAGGCGATGGCGATCAGGGTCAGGATCCCGCCGACCGGCAGGAAGTCGAACATCTTGAAGGGCTGACCCAGGGCCTCCTGGCGCACTTCCGATACGATGATGTTAGGCGAAGTGCCGACCAGCACCGCCAGGCCCCCGACCAACGAGCCGAACGCCATCGGCATCAGCAGGCGGCCGGGCGGCACGCCGGTGCGCTTGGCGATCTGCAGGGCGCTGGGCATCATCAACGCCAGCGCCCCGACGTTCTTGGTGGCCATCGACAGCACCGCCGTCGTCCCCGCCAGCACGGGCACCTGGCTGCGCTCGTCCTTCAGCTTGGGCAGCAGCGGCGCCATGACCATGTCGACGAAGCCGCTCCGGGCGACCGCCGCCGACAACACCAGGGCGCTGGCGATGATGATGACGATGTCGTTGGCGAAGCCCTCGAAGGCCGCTTTCACCGGGATCAAACCCAAGGCCATGCCGACAGCCAGAGCCCCCAGCGCGATCAAGTCATAACGCCACCGCCCCCAGATAAAGGCGATCACAGTCGCGCCGATCAGCGCGAAGGCCAGACTCTGCTGCAATGTCACGAAACGGTTTCCCCGAAGCTACGCCATCGGGAAACGGACGAGGTCGGAATGGGTTCAGCGGGGTTTCGGGAGACAGCGAACGGAGGCCGGATTTCTGAAGGCGGCCTTGAGGTCGTTCGCGACCCAAGTCGGACGTTTTGAAAATCCTCCCCCCAGAGGGGGAGGAGGCCGAAGGCCGGAGGGGGAAGTGCTGCCAAGCCGGCTTCTTCCCCCTCGGTCGGATTCGCCGACACCTCCCCCGCTAGGGGGAGGATTTGGTGCGCCTCCCCCCCCTTAGCGGCTTCAACCTACGCCGCTTCGACCTACGCCAGCGCCTTGCGGGCCGCTTCCCAGTACTGCGCGCCGGTGACCAGAGTCACGATCGTCGCCAGCCACAGAAGGCCGTGAGCAAAGAGCGTGAAGCCGCCCACTAGGCTGGGCTCCTGCGGCAGGCCGAAGGCCGCCCACGAAGCCAGGATCATCTCGGCGCCAATCGCCACCAGTTGCAGGGTGGTCTTCCACTTGGCCAGCAGGGTGACCGGCAGCTTGACGCCCTTGCTGGCGCCGACCTCGCGCAGGGCGCTGACCGTAAACTCCCGGAACAGGATCAGGCCCGCCGGCAGCACCACCATCGGGTTGGGACCCAGGGCCATCAGCCCCAGCAGCGCGCCGCAGACCAGGATCTTGTCGCCGATCGGGTCCAGAATGGCGCCCCACACGCTGACGGCGTCCAGCTTGCGCGCCAGCCACCCGTCGAAGAAGTCGGTGATCGCGGCGATGGCGAAGGCGTAGAAGGCCCAACGCTCCAGGCGCAACTGGCTCTCGGCCGTCAGCTGTTCGCTGACATACGGCACGGCGCCGGCGGCGGCGGCGAGGGCCACGAACATGAACAGCGCCATCACAAGGCGCGAGCTGGTCAGGATGTTGGGCAACGCTTTCATACGCGTCTCATAACGCACAAAGCGGGGCGAGGGATACAAGGCCGCCGGCCAAACCCGTCGCGCATTAACCCAAGCTCCCGATTTTTCGGACGCGAGCCCCTGCACGCTCGGCTATACAGACTCGGAGAGCGGCACGGCGCTCTCGTCGCGGCGGGCGCCAGGAATGCCAGGGCTCGAAAGGGCGAAAGACGGCCAGCGACGACGCGCCAACTCGGTGCGCGGCCGCCTGGTGCTGCTGACCATCAGTCTGCTGGTGCCGGCCCTGCTGTCGATGGGCTTTCTGCTGGCCCGGGCGGACCGCGAGTCGCGCGGGCAGCTCTACCAGCAGCTCGTCACCACCGCCCGCGCCCTGAACGGCGCCGTTGATCGTCAGGCCGCGACGGGCATCTCGGTGGCCGAGACGCTGGCGACCGACCAGGCCTTGATCAACGGCGACTGGGCCGCATTCCACGCCCGCGCGCTGAGGGCCATGCACAACCGTTCGGGCTGGATTGTCGTCGCCGACGCCAATGGCCAGCAGGTGCTGAACACGCGCGTGCCCTATGGCAGCCCCCTGCCCCGGATCAAGCGCACGCCAGACGAGGCCAGCGCCTACGCGGCCGGGCGCAGCAAGGTCTCCGACCTGCTGGACGGCCCTGTCGTCGGCAAGCCCGTCATCACGGTGGGCACGCCGATCACGGTGCAGGGTCGGTTCTACGTGCTGTCCTACGTGGTCGACTCCGCCTCGTTCACCTCGGTCTTCCGCCAGCAGCGCGTGCCCGACCGCTGGGTGGCGACCTTGCTCGACAACAAGCGGCGCGTCATCGCCCGCTCGCGCCTGAACGAGAAGTTCACCGGCGCGCTGGCGTCCAAGGACATGGAGGAGAACCTCCGCCGCTCCACCGAAGGGGTGAACAAGAGCGTTTCCCTAGAGGGCGTGCCCACCATGGTGGCCTATACCCGCTCGCCGCAGACGGGCTGGACGCTGGTGGTGGCCATCCCGCGCGACGAGCTGGCCAGCACTGTCAACCGCGCGGTGGCGGTGGGGACGGGCGTGTTCCTGCTGCTGCTGGGGCTGGGGATCTGGCTGGCCCTGGTCTATTCAGGACGCATCAATCAGGACATGCGCCGCCTGGTCCATGACGCCTCGGCCATCGGGCGCGGAGAGGCCCTGCCGCCGGCGCCGGGCGACAGCCTTGAGGAGATCGCCGCGGTCCATGACGCCCTGCGCACCGCCTCTCAGGAGCTGCAGGCCCGCGAGGAGCGCCAGGGCGTCATGATCAACGAACTGAACCACCGGGTGAAGAACACCCTGGCCACGGTTCAGGCCCTCGCCCGCCAGACCTTCGCCAAGACCGAGGGCGCGCCGCTGAACGTCTTCACTGAGCGCCTGATCGCCCTGTCCGGCGCCCACGATCTGCTGACCCGCACCGGCTGGCGCGAGGCCGACATGGCCGCCCTGGTCGAGGCCAGCCTCGGCGCGCATGTCGATCGGGTGGACCGCTCAGGCCCCGCCGTGGCCCTGGCCCCTCACACCGCCGTCGGCCTGTCGATGGTGTTCCACGAACTGGCCACCAACAGCGCCAAGTACGGGGCGCTGTCGGCCCCGAACGGACGTGTCGAACTGACCTGGCGCCGCGATCCGCTGACCGACACGCTGAGCTTTGTCTGGCGCGACGTGGGCGGTCCGCCGGTGACGCCGCCCACGACGCCGGGCTTTGGCACCCGGCTGATCGAAAGCTCGATCCGCCGCGAGCAGAAGGGCGAAGCCCGCTTCGACTTCCAGGTCGACGGCCTGATCTTCGAGGCCTCCTTGCCACTGCCGGACGCGGTGCGGTGGACCAATCCGCTCTGATGAGCGAGCCGTCGGCCGAAGAAGCCGCCCTGCTCACCGCGTTCATGGGCGACGAGGGGCTGCCGCCCCGCTTCGCCGATCTGGCCCGGAGCCTTCACCTGCCCCTGGCGCGCCGTATCGGCGACTGGGCCCGGACGCGCGGGCGCACGCCCCTGGTGGTCGGGATTTGCGGCCCTCAGGGCGCCGGCAAATCGACCCTGACGCTGTTGCTGACGCAGCTGCTGGAGACCCAGGGCCTGCGGACCGCCAACCTGTCGATCGACGACCTCTATTTGCCGCGCGAGGCTCGTGAGCGCCTGGCGCGGACCGTTCATCCCCTGCTCCAGACACGGGGGGTTCCGGGCACGCACGATCCGGCGCTGGGCCTGGCGCTGTTGGACGCGCTGGGGCGCTCCGGCGCTGTCGCCCTGCCCCGCTTCGACAAGGCCGCCGACGATCCCGCGCCACCGGCGACGTGGCCAGTGTTCGAAGGCCCCGCCGATGTCGTGCTGCTGGAGGGCTGGTGCGTGGGCGCCCGTCCGCAGGCCCCGAGCGCCCTTGACGCGCCGGTCAACGCCCTGGAGGCCGACGAAGACCCGCTCGGCGTCTGGCGCGCCTTCGCCAACACGGCGCTGGCGAACGCCTATCGCCCCCTGTTCGCACGGCTAGACCGCCTGATGCTGCTGACCGCGCCGGATTTCCTCACCGTTCGCGTCTGGCGCGGCGAGCAGGAAGCAAACCTCCGGGCGCGTCTTGCGGCGGAAGGCCGCCAGACTGGCCGGACCCTGGACGCCGCAGCGCTCGACCGCTTTCTGTCGCACTATCAGCGCTTGACGGAATGGATCGCCGAGGATCTGCCCAAGATCGCCGATATCGAGGTCCGGCTTGACGAAAGGCGCTGGCCCATCGCCACGCGCGGCCTTTAGCATCGCGCCATGACCGCCTATTCCAACGCCGACATCGCCGCCTTGGCCGAGCGCCTGCTGGACCACACCCTGCCCAAGGCCGAGTGGACCCACGCCGCCCACCTGACCGCGACCCTGCGACTGGTCCGCACCCGCGACGCGGGCCTTGAGCGCGACCTGCCGACCATCATCCGGACCTACAATGTCGCGGTCGGCGGAGTGAACGACGACCAGAGCGGCTATCACGAGACCATCACCCAGGCCTATCTGGCCGCCATCCGCGCCTTCGCCGCCGCTCTGCCGCCGGGCCTGGACGACGCCGAGGCCGCGCGCCGTCTGCTGGCGACGCCGCTGGGCGACAAGGACTGGCCCCTCACCCACTGGTCTCGCGAGCGCCTGTTCACGCCGCAGGCCCGCCTGGCCTGGGTCGAACCGGACCTGAAGCCGCTTGAGCACGGACCGGCCGTTTGACGCGCAAAGAAAAAGGGCCGGCTCCTTTCGGAGCCGGCCCCTCAACGCGCACGCAGGCGCTGCTCTAGTACTCGAAACGCACACCCACCTTGAACGTACGGCCGATCAGACCGGCGTAGTGGAAGGTCGTCAGGAAGTTCGGAGCCGAAGCGTAAGCCCCCGGCGCGATCGGCGCCTTCTTATCGAAGACGTTGCCGACATTGGCGTACAGTTGCACGCCGTCCCGGATCTGCGCCGTGGCGTTCATGTCCACGTTGATGAACTTCTTGATCGTGCAGAACTTGCTGGCGACAGCGGCATTGCCGGTGGCGTAAGGGTTGCCCGCGACGCAATCAGTGCTGCCGTTGGTGTCGGCCGCGACAGACTTGATGCTACCCACATAGTAGGCCGTGGCCGACAGGGTATACTTGTCACCGAAAGCCAGCGTGTTCTGCCAATTGCCCTTCCAGTCCGGCGTGCCGTTACCCGACGACAGGTCGTACGGGCCCAGCGTGCCAGCGTACTTCTGCACTTCCGTGGCCGTGTGCAGGTCGTACTTGAGCAGGTGGGTGACTTCGACACGGCTGGTCAGCTTGATGTCGTCAGTCAGATTGAACTTGCCGGTGGCCGAGAAATCCACGCCCGCCGTGGCCGCGTAGTTCGCGTTGACGTAGGGAACGTTGATGATCAGCACGCGCGGCTGCGCCGTCGGGAACAACGGATCCGGCGCGTCGACGACGTTACACGAGTAGCCAGCGCCCACGGCGGCCACCGCAGCGCAACCTGCAGTCTGGTTGCCGGCCGCATAGTAGGCCGCCACGGCCTTCGACACGTCCGGACCGGCGACGATCAGGTCGGACTTCTTCACGTTGTAGTAGTCGACCGTGAGGCTCAACCACCGGGTCGGCTCGACGATGGCGCCCAGCGTGAAGCTACGCGACTTCTCCGGCTTCAGGTTCGGGGAGCCCGCGACGCCGCGACCCAAGCTGTAGGCCTGCGAGTAAGGGTTGGTCGAACCACCGTGAGCAGCCTGGAACGCCGCCGGCGGGGTGGTGGTCACAAAGCCGGCGTACTGCGAGCGCGGGCCCGATTCAGCGAAGGTCGGCGCGCGGAAGCCCTTGGAGTAGGTGCCGCGGAACGCCAGTTGCTTCATCGGCGTGAATTTCGCGCCGAATTTCGGCGAGAAGTGGCTGAAACCTTCCGAATAGTCGTCGTAGCGACCCGACAGGTTCAGCTCGAGCGTGTCATGGACCGGCGCGGCGATTTCGAAAAAGGCGGCCTTGACCGTGTGCTTGCCGAAGGCCGAAGCCGTTGTCAGGCCGTAGGTGTCGAGGCGGACGTTCTGGTTGTTGTTTTCCAGGACTTCCTTGCGCGCTTGGACGCCGACGGCCAACTGGGCGTCGCCGCCCGGCAGGGCGAACAGCCGCTTGGTGATCGAGGCGTCGATCGCCATCAACGACGAGTGCGACGGCGTGATCTTGTCCGGCGAAATCGCGTTCCGCACGGCGGCGCTGTTCTGCGTCGGGTCGACGAAGTTATACGAGCCGGTGTTGATCGCCGTCATCAGGCTTGCGATGTTGATCAGGCCGTGCTGGGTCAGCTTCAAATTGTCACGGGCGCCGACGGCTTCCACACGCCAGTTCCAGTCATCGCCGAACGAGCCGTTGAAGCCGATCGTGCCGCGGATGACCTCGTTGTCACGCTCGCTGCCGCCGGGGATGTCGCCGAACAGGTAGTAGATCCGCGCAGCGCCGTTGGCCGGGTCAGCCGCGAAGGCCGCCGCGAACGGGTTGTTCGGGTTCAAACGACGGTCCGGAGCGGTCGAACAATTGACGCCCGCCGGGCAGATCCACACCGGCAGGACGATGCCGGGGTTCGACGAGGCCAGGGCGGGCGCGCCGCCGAAGGGCTGGGTGTTCCGGATAGCGGACGGCAGACCCTTGATGTTGACGTAGCTCTTCGAGTAGCTGCCGGTCGCGTAGCCCTCGACGTTTTCGTTCAGGCGGAAGCTCAGGCGGCCGTTGAACGCATAGCGCTTTTGCTTCGGCGCGATCTGGCGATAGGAGTCGACGAGGTTCCACCGGCAGCCGGTGCCGTTGGCCGAGGCCGACGTCTGGGTGAAGGTGCCGTTGGCGCAGTTCAAGTTCAGCGACTGGTACGAGGTGGTCAGTGGCGAACCTGCCTTGCCCGACAGGGGGTTGTTCAGGTCCGACTGGCTGACGCGCGTCACCACGGCGTTCGGCGTTGCGGTGGTCAGCGATTGGTCGGCCGTATTGTTGTCCAGGCCGCCGATCGAGCTCAGGTCCTGAGTGTTGTAAGGGAAGCCTCGGCTGTGGTTCGAGACCCGGCCATTGGTCTGGTACTCGGCGTTGACGTACACGTTCCAGCCGGTCTCGGCGTAGTCGCCATAGCCCAGCGTGATATCGGCGCGACGATGTTCGGCGTCGCCACGATCACTCTCGCCGGCTTCCATGCTGCCTTTGACGCCGACAAACTGCTTCTTCAGCTTCAGGTTCACCACGCCGCCGATGGCGTCGGCCCCGTAAGACGACGAAGCGCCGTCTTTCAGCACTTCGATGCGTTCGATCAGGCTGAACGGGATCGAGTTCAGGTCAACATAGGCGTTGTGGCCGTCGTCATTGATGGGGAAGTTGGTTGAACGCAGGCCGTCAACCAGCACGAGGGTCGACGAGACGCCCAGGCCGCGCAGTGAGACGGCCGAACCACCGGCCGAGAAGCCCGTCTGGAAGCCGGTGCCAATCGAGCCCGCGCCGTCGGCGGAAATGGAGCGAATGGCGTCCGCGGCGGTCGCGATACCCGCGCGCGCCAGGTTTTCCGACGTCAGCACGGTGACCGGCGACGGGGTCTCCGTGTCGGTGCGGCGGAACAGCGAACCGGTAACGACGACTTCCTCGACTTGCGTCTGTTCAGCGTTCTGGCCGGTCGGCGCGGTCTGCGCGGCGACTTGACCGGCGGCCAGCAGGGCCACACCGCAGATCATGGTGGAAGCGAACAGTCGCTTCCGGATCGAGCTCGTATTCAAGGTTGTTACTCCCCAGCATTTCCACGCACCAACTGGTGTGCGCCCCCAGGCTCTCGAAGTGGAGCCAGACGGCCGGAGCTACGGACTGAATCTAAATGAGGTCAACAAACATCACAGCGATGAAACGGGATGAAGAATTCCTGTCTCATTAAAGTCACATGATTAATTCGACTTAATATTGATAGCCCGGTGCGCTAGGCGGAATTTCAAAATATTATTGATATATATCAAATATCGATCGCGCACCGCTCACATCGAGAAACGATGCGACAAGATCTTATACTTCATTGGATAGCTCGGCTTTTCCCGGCGCTACATCACGATGTGGATGCACGTTTCTCGCGAACCAGGACGTATTGAGAGATTTTTCTTCCACATTACGCGCTTGTAAGGAATTTTTCTCGCACCTAACTATGCCCAGCCAGCTGGGCGCGAAGAATTCTTTCACCTCCCTCCCGCGGTGCTCTTGAGCGGAAAATGCGGTCAGCTCGGCCAAGAAGCCCGTTTGCTTTCCGCCTCGCAGACGCTATATCTGTGGCTCGTCAGTTATGCTCATTTTCAGCATAACCCCGACGCCGGATCCTGATCGGAACGTTCGAGACGGTCCCGGCGTTTTTTGAGGCCCTGGTAATGCTCACTTTGAGCATAACGGAGGATCAGATGGCTGACGGCTTCGCCGCCCCCAACGCGTTCAAGGGGGAATTCACCGCCGAGATCGAGGCGCAGACCGCGCCGATCTGGGAGAAGGTCAAGCATCACGTCACCCCGATGGAGTGGCGGACGCAGGCTCCGCTGATCGTCGAGATCAACCGCCTCAAGCGCGCGAAGAACGCCGCGATCCTGGCGCACAACTACATGACGCCGGACATCTTCCACGGCGTCGGCGACTTCGTGGGCGACAGCCTGGCGCTGGCCAAGGAAGCCGCCAAGAGCGACGCCCAGATCATCGTCCAGGCGGGCGTCCACTTCATGGCCGAGACCAGCAAGGTCCTGTCGCCGCAGAAGAAGATCCTGATCCCCGACCTGAAGGCCGGTTGCAGCCTCGCTTCCTCGATCACCGGCGCGGACGTGCGGCTGATCAAGCAGCGCTATCCGGGCGTACCGGTGGTGACCTACGTCAACACGACCGCCGACGTGAAGGCCGAGACCGACATCTGCTGCACCAGCGCCAACGCGGTGCAGGTGGTGGAGTGGGCCGCCAAGGAATGGGGGACCGACAAGGTCATCCTGATCCCCGACGAGTTCCTGGCCCGCAACGTCGCGCGCCAGACGGACGTCAAGATCATCGCCTGGGCCGGCCACTGCGAGGTGCACAAACGCTTCACCGCCCAGGACATCGCCGACATGCGCGCGGCCTGGCCCGGCGCCGAGGTGCTGGCTCACCCCGAGTGCCCGGCCGAGATCCTGGAAGCCGCCGACTTCGCCGGCTCGACGGCGGCGATGAACGACTATGTCGCCGCGAAAAAGCCGGCCCAGGTGGTGTTGATCACCGAGTGCTCGATGGCCAGCAACGTCCAGGCCGAGAGCCCGGCGACCCAGTTCATCGGCCCCTGCAACATGTGCCCGCATATGAAGCGGATCACGCTGCAGAACATCTACGACTCGCTGGTCCACGAACAGTTCGAGGTGACGGTCGACGCCGACATTCTCGACCGCGCGCGCTTGGCCGTGCAGCGGATGATCGACCTGCCGCCGCCGGTCGTTCCGGCCCGGTACGACCTGGTGAAGGCCCGGCATCACGTGGATGTGGAGCTGATCTAGCCTTTGAAACTGTCATCCCGGCCAAGCGCGAAGCGCGCCGAGCCGGGACCGCGGCAAGCGCCCGCGCTCCGACGATCCCGGGTCTTCGCCCGGGATGACAATCGGAGAGCGGAGTGGAGCGTAGAATGATCGAACGCATGACCTTCGACGGCCCCGTGATCCTGGGCGCAGGCTTGGCCGGTCTCACCGCCGCGCTGGCGGCGAAGACGGCGATGGTCCTGTCGCCGACCCCGCTGGCGACCGGCTGCTCCAGCGCCTGGGCGCAGGGCGGCATGGCCGCGGCGTTGTCGGGTGACGACACCCCTGCGCTCCACGCCGCCGACACGATCGCGGCCGGCGCGGGTCTTTGCGATCCCGAGGCCGTCGACCTGCTGACCCGCGAAGGTCCGCAGGCCGTGCGCGACCTTGCCGCTCTGGGCGCGCCGTTCGACCGCAAGGCTGACGACAGCTTTGTGCTCAGCCTCGAGGCGGCTCACTCGGCCGCCCGGGTCGCTCGGGTCGGCGGCGATGGCGCCGGCGCGGCGATCATGGCCGCTGTGGTCGCTACGGTCCGCGCCACGCCGACGATCGAAATCCGCGAAGGCGCCCGCGCGCGCCGCCTGCTGCAGGACGCCAACGGCCGCGTCGTCGGCGTGCTGGTCGAGATCGACGGTGCGCTCGTCGAGATCCGCAGTGCGGCGGTCATCCTGGCCACCGGCGGGATCGGCGGCCTCTATGCCGTCACCACCACGCCCGCCGAGGTGCGCGGCGAGGGTCTGGGCCTTGCCGCCTTGGCCGGCGCGACGATCGCCGATCCCGAGTTCGTGCAGTTCCACCCCACCGCCATCGACATCGGCCGCGACCCCGCCCCGCTGGCCACCGAAGCCCTGCGCGGCGAGGGCGCGATCCTGCGCAACGCCGATGGCCGCGCTTTCATGGCCGATTATCACCCGGCCAAGGAGCTGGCGCCGCGCGACGTGGTGGCCCGCGCGATCCACGCCGAGCGCGCGGCCGGTCGCGGCGCCTTCCTCGACGCCACGCAGGCGGTCGGCGACCACTTCCCGCACGAATTCCCAGCTGTGTTCGAGGCCTGCATGAGCGCCGGTGTCGATCCGCGCCAGGCGATGATCCCGGTCACGCCCGCCGTCCACTACCACATGGGCGGGGTGGCGACGGATCTGGACGGCCGCACCAGCCTTGCGGGCCTCTACGCCGCCGGCGAATGCGCTTCGACCGGCGTTCAGGGCGCCAACCGCCTGGCGTCCAACAGCCTCCTGGAAGCGGCCGTGTTCGGCGCCCGCGCAGGCCGCGCGGCGGCGAGGGAGGGCGTGAGCGGCGGCGATCCCCTGAGCCTTGCGCCCCTCCCCGACCTTCCCGACGCCGCGCTGCAAGGCCTGCGGCAGGCCATGAGCCGCGACGCCGGCGTCATCCGCGACGCCTGGGGCCTCACCCGCCTGCTGGCCCAGGTCGAGGCGCTGGAGGCCGCGCACGGCCCCTGCCCGACCTTGGTCGCCGCTCGCCTGATCGTCGACGCGGCCCTCGCGCGGCGTGAAAGTCGAGGCGGGCACTATCGCGCCGACTTCCCGGCCATGGCGGAAGCGGTTCGCACCTTCGTGACGCAGAATCCCACCGACGCGACCCTGCGTTACGCCGCTGAGTAAGACCATGACCAGCACGCCGCTCTCGCCCCTCGACGACCTGCTCGTCCGTCCGATCGTCGATCTGGCCCTCGCCGAAGACCTGGGCCGGGCCGGCGACATCACCGGCCAGGCCTGTATCGATCCGGACGCCCGACTGTCGGTGGCGTGGGTCAGCCGCCAGGACGGTCGGGTCTCGGGCCTGTCGTGCGCGAGGCTGGCGCTGGCGGCGGTGGACCCGACCGCCACCTTCGAAGTGGTCACGCCCGACGGCGCCGACGTCACGCCGGGCGCGGTTCTGGCCCGCGCGGAAGGAAACGCACGCGCCGTGCTGATCGCCGAGCGCACGGGCCTAAACCTGCTGGGCCGGATGTCCGGAATCGCCACGCTGACCCGCGCCTATGTCCGGATGGTCGAGGGGACGGGCGCCACCATCGTCGACACCCGCAAGACCACGCCGGGCCTGCGGGCGCTGGAGAAGTACGCGGTGCGCTGCGGCGGCGGGGTCAACCACCGCTTTGGCCTGGATGACGCCATCCTGATCAAGGACAACCACGTCGCCGCCTGCGGCGGGGTCGGCGAGGCCGTGCGCCGCGCCCGCGCCCATGCCGGTCACCTCGTCAAGGTCGAGGTCGAGGTCGACGGCCTCGATCAGCTGGAAGAGGCCCTCAAGCACGGCCCCGACGTGGTGATGCTGGACAACTTCAGCCTCGCCGACCTGCGCGCGGCCGTCGCCCTGGCCAAGAACCGGGCGGTGCTGGAGGCTTCCGGCGGGGTGAACCTCACGACCGTGCGGGCGATCGCCGAGACCGGCGTGGACGTGATCAGCGTCGGCGCGCTGACGCACTCGGCGCCGGTTCTGGATATCGGGCTGGACGCCAACTAGGTGCAGGGCGGGCGATAGTAAAAACAGGTGTCATCCCGGACGGCCCGCAGGGCCGATCCGGGACCCAGGGGTTGCAAGGGCGCAGCGCCCGCCGCCCTTGGGTCCCGGCTCTCCGCGCTACGGCCGGGATGACACGGTTTTTCTAGAACAGCTTCATCAGCTCACGGATGACCATCGCCGCCAGGACGCCGGTCGACAGCACGAAGACCAGGAACCGCAGCGCCACCAGATTGACCGTGGTCTGCACCAGGCTGTGAACCACGCGCAGGCCGACATAGACCCAAGCGAAATGCACGGCCATGCCGTCGGCGTGACCCGCCGCCTGGATCGCCAGCGCCGCCGCGTAGAAGATGGTCGGCTGCTCCATCAGGTGATTGTAGTTGTCGGCCGCCTGCCGCGCGCCGTCGGGCAGCTTGTCCAGCGAGCCCGGGAACCGCGCGTCCTGCGGCTTGATCCCGGCCTTCTGCATCGCCGGAATCCTCTGCACGTACATCCAGAGCCAGATCACCAGCGACCACGCCACCAGCGCCATCACCGGCGCCACCATTGAAGTTTGCAAGACGCCCTCCCAGGCATTGTTCTTTCCTGGGAGGGATCAGATCAGACAACGGCGTTTGCTGAAAGCGTGACGCAGAGGGAAGCCCGCCGGCTACCGCCCGACGGGCGGCGGCGCGGGGTATTCGATCTCGCCTTGATAGCCGAGGGCGCGGGCCCGATCCGTCATGCTCTTCAGCAGCTCGGGCGAGGCCGGCGCGCGGGTGTACAGAAAGATCTTGCGGCGGTCAGGGCTGGCGGAGATGAACCAGGCGCCGGCCGGATCCTGGTCCAGCACCTCGTAGCGCCAGGTGACGAACGGCAGGTATGAGACCTTCAGGCGGCGGTTGACGCCCGGATCCTCGATGACGCCGTCGCCCTTGATCGCCTTGCGCTTGCCGTTGACACCGCCCTGGCGGCAGTCGTCCTCGACCGCGACGCGGCGCTCGTCGATCCGATTGTAGACCGTTGTGGCGGCCACGCAGCCCTTGGTGATGCGCATCGGCGTGCGGCCCACCTCCATCCACACCCCCGAATAGTGACGGGCGGGGTCGATGAGCGGCGTCTGGGGTTGCGCTGCAGCAGCTTGCGCCAACGCGAGAACAGCGAACGCGGTGTTCAGCATGGGGTCACCTCCTGTCGGAGATACGCGCGAACCTCCGCTGCGGACGGATCTTGATCCCAATCAACGCCCTTCAAAGCATAGATGAAACCTATTCCATCTAGAAGTTTTATCAATTGGATCGATTGTGCGGCGCAGGATAGACAGCCGCCATCCTTTCCAACCGGAGCGCCCCATGTCGCTGATCAACACCGAGATCAAACCCTTCACCGCCCAGGCCTACAAGGACGGCAAGTTCGTCACGGTCAGCGAGGCGGACACCAAGGGCAAGTGGTCGGTCTTCTTCTTCTATCCGGCCGACTTCACCTTCGTCTGCCCGACGGAACTGGAAGATCTCGCCGATCACTACGACACGTTCCAGAAGCTGGGCGTCGAGATCTACGCGGTGTCGACCGACACGCACTTCTCGCACAAGGCCTGGCACGACAGCTCGCCGGCGATCGGCAAGATCAAGTACACGATGATCGGCGATCCGTCGGGCCAAGTGACCAACAACTTCGAGATCATGCGTCCGGGCGTCGGCCTGGCCGACCGCGGCACCTTCCTGGTCGACCCGCAAGGCGTGATCCAATTCATGGAAGTCACCGCCGAGGGCATCGGCCGCAACGCCGCTGAACTGCTGCGCAAGGTCAAGGCCGCCCAGTACGTAGCCAGCCACCCGGGCGAAGTCTGCCCGGCCAAGTGGGAAGAGGGTGAAAAGACCCTCGCCCCGTCGCTGGACCTGGTCGGCAAGATCTAAGTCTTTCGACACTGGCCGCCGCCCCGCCTCCAGCCCGAGGCGGGGCGGCGCGCCCCCTAATCCGCACTACCCGATCGTTCGCCGCGTTCGATCTCCCCTCCCCCTCGACAATCGAACGCCCTTCCACTCCCCCAGCCTCCCAGGGAGCCCGCCATGCTGGACGCCGGTCTGAAAGCCCAACTGACCACCTATCTGCAGAACCTGCGCCAGCCGATCACGCTGGTCGCTTCGCTGGACGACTCCCAGGGCTCGATCGAGATGCGCGCCCTGCTGGACGACGTCGCCTCCACCTCCGACAAGGTCAGCGTCCGCTTCGACGGCGATGACGCCCGCAAGCCCTCGTTCGCCATCACCCGCGCGGCGGGCGATGCTGACGTGCGCTTCGCCGGCCTGCCCCTGGGCCACGAGTTCACCTCGCTGGTGCTGGCGCTGCTGCACGTGGGCGGCCACCCGCCGCGTCTCGACGCCGAGGTGATCGAGCGCATCAAGGGCCTGGACGGCGACTACAACTTCGAAACCTATTTCTCGCAGTCGTGCCAGAACTGCCCCGACGTGGTGCAGGCGCTGAACACGATGAGCGCGCTGAACCCGCGCATCCGTCACGTCGCCATCGACGGCGCTCTCTTCAAAGCCGAGGTCGAGGCGCGCCAGGTGATGGCGGTGCCGACCATCCTGCTGAACGGCCAGCCCTTCGGCCAGGGCCGCATGGAGGTCGAGCAGATCCTGG
Organism: Pseudomonadota bacterium; assembly: GCA_020161365.1. GTDB lineage: Bacteria > Pseudomonadota > Alphaproteobacteria > Caulobacterales > Caulobacteraceae > Caulobacter. The sequence continues at coordinate 153,835 of JAIUNU010000003.1, forward strand.
CCAAGCTGGACACCGGCGCGGCCGACCGGATGGCCGAAAAGATCAAGGCCAAGGACGCGTTTGAGGTCCTGGTCGTCGGCGGCGGTCCGGCCGGCGCCGCGGCGGCCATCTACGCCGCCCGCAAGGGCATCCGCACCGGCGTCGCGGCCGAACGCTTCGGCGGCCAGGTGCTGGACACCATGGACATCGAGAATTTCATCTCGGTGCCGCACACCGAAGGCCCCAAGCTGGCCTCGGCGCTGGAACAGCACGTCAAGGACTATGAGGTCGACGTGATGAACCTGCAGAAGGCCGTGGGCCTGATCCCGGCCAAGACGCCGGGCGGCCTGCACGAGATCAAGCTCGAGAACGGCGCCAGCCTGAAGTCGCGCACGATCATCCTGTCGACCGGCGCCCGCTGGCGGAACGTCAATGTGCCCGGCGAGGCCGAATACAAGAACAAGGGCGTGGCCTATTGCCCGCACTGCGACGGCCCGCTGTTCAAGGGCAAGCGCGTGGCGGTGATCGGCGGCGGCAACAGCGGCGTCGAGGCGGCCATCGACCTGGCCGGCATCGTCGCCCACGTCACGCTGATCGAGTTCGACAGCCAGCTGCGCGCCGACGCCGTGCTCCAGCGCAAGCTGGCCAGCCTGCCGAACGTCAAGATCGTCACCTCGGCCATGACCACCGAGATTCACGGCGACGGCTCCAAGGTGAATGGCCTGACCTACAAGGACCGCAACAGCGACGCGACCCACCGCGTCGACCTGGAAGGCGTGTTCGTGCAGATCGGCCTGGTGCCCAATACCGAGTGGCTGAAGGACTCGGGCGTGGCCCTGTCGCCGCGCGGCGAGATCGAGGTCGACTATCGCGGCGAAACCACGATCCCCGGCGTCTTCGCCGCCGGCGACGCGACGGTGACGCCCTACAAGCAGATCATCATCGCCATGGGCGAAGGCGCTAAAGCCTCGCTCAGCGCCTTCGACTACCTGATCCGCCTGCCGGCGGAGACGGCGGCGGAAGCGGCGTAAAGCCTCTCGCCGATCAAACTGCTGAGGGCCGCCTGGCGATACGCCGGGCGGCCCTTTTGCTTTCGCCGAACACTGTTTAGCTTCCCGCCGGGGCAGTTCGGGGGAGCGCGATGGCCAAGGGCGGCGCGGGCGAGACGCAGCACGGCGACGAGGTTCCAGGCACGACCGACGCGGTCGAGATCGCCATGGACGAGGAGCGCCACGACCCCGCCCCGGACAGTCCGGCGCGGACGCTGCTAATCCGCCAGGGGCGATTGCTGGAGCTGCAGATCCGCCGCGAGCGCCTCCTGGTCTGGAGCCATGGCCTCCTGATGCTGGTCGGCGTCATGGCCGCGCTCGGCGCCGGCGTGGCGCTGTGGAGCGCCAGCCAGGACCGCAGCATCATCGTCCGCCCCTTTAGCGTGCCCGAAGCCTACGCCGCGCGAGGCCTGACCGGAGAGGCGGCGGCCCTGCGGCTGGTGACCGAGATGGGCGCCATAAGGGACTCCACCAATCGCGGATCCTTCGTCGCCACCTCCAGCATTCGCGACGGTGGCGACGCCGTCAGCATCGAGATCCCCGAGACGGGTCTGTCCGTCGAAGAGTTGAGCCGCCTTCTTCGGCGCTGGCTGGGCCGCCAGACCGAGGTCACGGGTCAGATTGTCGACGGCGGAGACGGCAAGGTCACCCTGGTGCTGCGATCCTCGCGCCATGGCGTGTCGTCGGTGACAGGCCCCGCCGACCAGATCGACGTCCTGTTCGTGAAGCTGGCCGAGGCGGCCTTCTCAAAGGCTGACCCCACTAACTGGGTACAATACCTGAAGGCCTCGGGGCGCTACGAAGAGGCGATCGCCAGCGTCAAAGGCGTGATCGCGCGGCCCGAAACCAGCGACATGCCGCTGGCCAACAACTACGACCTTTGGGCCAACGCCGTTGCCGAGCCGAACGAGACGATACGCCTCGCACGACGGGCGCTCGCGCTGGATCCGAACATCATGACCGCACGGCTCAACCTTTTCCGGGCCCATCTGAGGCTGGGTCATGACGAGGCCGCCTTGGCGGACGCGCGGCGACTTCTCGCGCTTCGCGACCGTGATCAGAACGAGCGATTCCGAGGCGCAACCATCCTGATGCGCCTGGAGGCCCAGATGACGATCCAGCGCCTGACAGGCGACCACGGTATAGCCTCGTTTCGTGACCCCGACCTTCCGATCGCTCTTCGCCCCTGGCTCGCAACCTTGATCAGCGCACGCGCCCATGACGCGACCCTGGCCCGTCAGTTCATCCAGGATGGCCTTGATCAGACCACACTGGAGCCGCGCGACATCACGCGTTTCCAGGCCGAGATCGCCTTGGCGCGGGCCGACGGCGCAGCAGCGCTCAGTTCAGTCGCGGCCATGGAGTCCGCTCTGGACCGCCGCAGCCGCGCGCCGATCCGCGCCGGGGGGCCGCTCCGCCAGGAGATCGACGCCTATCGCGCGCTCGACGCGGCCACCCGCAACAGCGAGGGCCTGCCCCTCAAGGCTCGCGCCCTGATCGCCGCCGGCCGCCCGGCCGAGGCCCGCGACGTGCTCGCGCCCACGCCGCAGGACGCCTACCAGGCCGTCATCGCCCGGGGCGAGGCGGCTTCGGCGTTGCGAGACTGGACTGGCGCCGACCATTGGTTCGCTCGCGCCAAGGCCCTCGCGCCGAGCCTGCCCTGGGCGCATCTCGCCGAAGGCCGCTCGCGTCTGGCGCGGGGGGATCTAACCGGCGCCGAGGCGGCGCTGAAAGTGGCGCAGGAGCGCGCACCGCGCCTGGCCGAGGTGCGCTACGAGCAGGGTCTGCTCGCGCTGCGCCGGAGCGACTCGAGCGCCGCCGTCCGCGCCTTCGAGGCCGCCGCCGAGCGCGCGCCGCAGTGGGGCCGGTTGCATCTGGTCTGGGGCGAGGCCGAGGCCGGGCGCGGCCGGATCGACGCGGCGCTTACGCTCTGGGCCAAGGCGGCCGGGATGGACCTCTCGCCAACTGACCGTGCGCGGCTGGATCGCCTGCTGCGGAGGTCCTAGCCCTCGCCCGCCTCGACCAGTTCCTCGAGGAACAGCGCCATCAAGGCCGACTGGGAATTGACGCCGCGACCCACGCATGACGTCGGGCGTGTCAGCGCCCCCTCCGTCACGTCGCGTATCCGCGCCGCGCCACCTCCCCCGTGTCACGAGTGAGGAGGAAGCCGTCCCCCTCCTGCCCCGCTTGCGGGGGAGGTGGTGCGCGGCGAAAGCCGCGTGACGGAGAGGGCGTTCTTGCATCCTTCGAGCCCCCAACAAAAAATACGCCGCCCAGGATCGCGCCCGGGCGGCGTCTTTGTCGCCTGGCTCAACCCAGTCCTTAGAACTGGATATTGGCCCCCACGAACACCGTGCGCCCGCTGGTGGTGAAGTTCCACAGGCGACGGGCGCCGGTCTGGCCGAAGCCGTTGTTGAAGCTGTTGACCTGCTCTTCGCGCTCATCGGTCAGGTTGATGGCGTCCAGCGACAGGCGGATGCGCGGGGTCAGCTGGTAGAAGGCCGCCGCGTCGACATAGGTGGTGGCGTTGAACGCGCCGCTGTCGATCAGATAGTCCGAGCGATAGTTGGCCGAGATGCGGCCGCCATACTTGGCGGTCTCGTAGTACAGCGTGGCGTTGGCGTTGATGTCCGATAGCCCGAAGATGTCGGTCTTCTGGTTCTTGCCGTTGACCAGGCTGGTCGTCTCGCTGTCGATCAAAGTCAGGTTGGCGACCGCGCCCATGTTCTTCAGCGCACCGGGCAGGAAGAAGAAGTCGCTCTGGGCGCTCAGCTCCAAGCCGGTCAGTTTGGCGTTGTTGAGGTTCACCTGGCGGGTGTAGGCGGCGACATTGGTCGAGGCCGTGACGCCCGGATAGAGGCCTTCGGCCAGGCCCGTGCTGGCGTAGCTGACATTGGTCGTCGTCTGGCTGGCGACCAGGCCGTCGATATTCTTGTGGAACACGCCGGCGGTCAGCATGCCGATGTCGCCGAAGTACCACTCGGCCGCCAGGTCGAACTCGTCCGAGGTGTAGGGCTCGAGGTTCGGATTGCCGGTCGAGACGGTGACGGTCGTGCCGTCAACGCTGATCGAGCCGTTCATGGCGTAGGCGCCCAGGGCCGGGCGGTTGATGTTCTGGGCTGCGGCCATGCGGATCTGGAAGCGGTCGGAGACCTCCAGCACCGCGTTCAGCGACGGCAGCACGCCCGAATAGGTCTTCTTGGCGACGCTGGGCGTGTTGACGCCCTTGACCGCCATGACGCCCGACGAGGTCAGTTCGGTTTCATAGGCGCGCAGACCGGTGTTGCCGCGCAGCGGCATACCCATGAAGTCGGCCTTCCAGTCCAGCTGCAGATAGCCGGCCTTGGTGTCTTCCTCGACCGCGTAGATCGAGCGCGGCGCGCCCAAAGTGCGGGTTACGCCGTACTTGGCCAGGGCCTTGTCCCAGTCGACGATGATCCACGACTGGTCCTTGTGCTGGGTGAAGACCTTGGTCACGCCGTCGAGACGGTCGTCCAGCGTGCCCTTTTCCCAGGCCGTCTTGTTCACGTCGTCGTTGGTCTGCGAGTAGCCCTCGTTCTTGAACCCGCGATACGACAGACCGCCCTTCAGGGTCACGGCGTCGTTGAAGTCATAGGCTCCGTTGAACTCGGCGTTCTTCAGCTTGGTGGTCTGGTAGGTGGCCGAGAAGTCGATCTCGTGGGCGCGGTAATTGTTCGGATCGGTGGTGTTCCACTTGTAGGTGTTCTTGCCGGTGTCGCCGCGATAGTCGGTGATCAGGCCGCCGAACGCCTCGGTGTAGAACTTGTCCGACATCGGGATGTCGTAGTCCGAGGTCTCCTGGCCGATGTGGCCGTCGAAGCGCAGTTTGTCCGACACCGCCCACTCGCCAGTCAGAACCAGCTGATCGAAGGTGTTCTTGGCCGACTGGCGGCGGGTCTCGGTCGCGAAGACGGTGTTGTCGACGTCGGCGTAGATGATCGTGTTGTACTTGTCGTACTGGATCGAATTGAGCACCGGCGGGGGACTGACCAGATTGCCCGAGTGCGGGGTGGCCGCACCCAGGACCGTCGAGCCGACCGTGGCGCGGGTGGCCAGGTGGATCTCGGTGCGGTCGTTGGTGAACTTGCCGTGCAGGGCGTCCAGCGTCAGGGTGACGTTCTCGACCGGGCGCCATTGGGCGGCGGCGGTGATCCCCAGGCGTTCCTGGTCCGAACCCCACACTGACAGACGGTTGCCGCGCGCGAAGATCAGTTCGCCGTTCATCGCCTTGGCCGCGTCGGCGGCGTTCAGATTGACGACGTTGGCGGCCAGGGCCTTCTGGGTGCCCGCGCCGTAGGTGTTGTAGCCCTGCTCCTCGGTCTTGCGCTTGGAGTAGGCCACCGAGGCCAGCAGGCCGAACTTGTCGTCCCAGTTCTTGGCGATCATCGCCGCGCCCCGCGGCTGGGTGTCCTTGGTGGCGCTGTTGGTGCCGACCTGCAGCGACATCGCGCCCTTGGTCCCGGCGTAGTCGAACGGCTTGGCGGTGTAGAGGCCGACGGTGCCGGCCATGCCGCCTTCGTCCTGTTCGGCCGAGAACGACTTGCGCACGTCGACTTTCGAGAACAGGTCCGAGGCGAAGATGTTGAAGTCGAAGGCCCGGTCGCGCGAGGTCTGGCCGCGGCTGTCCATCGGCGAGTCGACATTGCCCAGCACTTCCATGCCGTTCAGCTGAACGCGGGTGAAGTCGGGACCCAGGCCGCGCAGCGAAACGCGACGGCCTTCGCCGCCTTCGCGGTTGATGGCCACGCCGGGCAGGCGCTGCAGCGACTCGGCGAGGTTCAGGTCGGGGAACTTGGCCATGTCCTCGGCGACGATCACGTCCGAAACGATGGCGCTGGTCTTCTTGGCCTCGCGGGCCACGCCCAGCGACTTGCGGAAACCGGTGACAACCACGGCGTCGACTTCGGACGTGTCGGTGTCGGCGGCCGACACCGGGGCGGGGTCGGCGACGCGGGCCTCGGCGACCGGGGCCAGAGCGGCCATGACGAGTTGCGCCGCGCCCACGAGAAGCGCGATCTTGCTGCGAGACATAGGAATACCCCCTTGTACTGGTGTCGGCTGAACGCCCGGGGAGGGGCGCCGACAGTTGCGCGGGCAATAGGGAGCATCGGTGACTGCGGCGTATCAGCACCATCAAGGATTGATGACAGACGCCCCGCTCTCGTCCTCCGCGACGTCAAACCGTCACGTGCGGGCGCTAGGGGGCAGGTACGGTTTCGGAGCCCCGCAATGTTGAACCTTCTCGCCGCCCTGGCGGTCGCCGCCGCCCCCTGTCCCGCCTCGGACGAGCAGCCCGCCTGCGTGCGTCAGCGGCTAGACGCGCTGGGCATGACCGACATGATGGTCGTGGGGACCCACAATTCCTACAAGCTGCCGATCCCGCCCGAGGAGATGGCCGTCATGGTCGCCGCGCGCGGAAAGTCCGCGCTGGGCATCGACTATGGACATCGCCCGCTGGTCGAACAGCTGGACGCCGGGGCGCGGCAACTGGAAATCGACATCGTCGCGGACCCCCAGGGCGGTCTGTACGCCAAGCCGCTGACGGTGTTCGGCCGGGGAACCAGTCTCACGCCCGACGTGGCCGCCGCCCTGGCCAAACCAGGCTTCAAGACCCTGCACATGCCCGATGTCGACTTCCGATCCTCGTGCGTGACCTTCGTGGCCTGCCTGAAGACAATCCGCGCCTGGTCGGACGCCCACCGCGACCACGTTCCGATCCTGATCATGCTGAACGCCAAGGAGGGCGCGGCCACGATGCCGGGCGGGGTGACGCCCCTGCCCTTCACCGAACCCCTGTTCGACGCGTTGGACGCCGAGATCCGCTCGGTGTTCGGCGACGACCGGCTGATCACGCCGGACCAGGTCCAGGGCAAGGCCAAGACCCTGCGCGATGGCGTCCTGGCCGGCGCGAAGTTGGGCGGCGGCTGGCCCAGGCTGGGCGCGGCGCGCGGCAAGGTGTTCTTCGCGCTCGATGAGGGACCGGCCAAGGTCGCGATCTACCGGGGCAAGCGCGCCTCGCTGGAAGGCCGGGCCATGTTCGTCAACACCGACGAGGCCTCGCCCGCCGCCGCCTATCTGACGCTCAACGATCCGGTCGGCGAGAAGGACCGCATCGCCGCGGCCGTGAAGGCCGGCTTCATCGTCCGCACCCGCGCCGACGCCGATACGCGCGCGGCCCGATCCAACGACACCACCCAGCGCACCGCCGCCTTCACCAGCGGCGCCCAGTACATCTCGACCGACTACATCTGGGCCGATCCGCGCTTTGCCGGCGGCTATACGGTGCGCCTGCCGGACAGCAAGGTCGCGGTCTGCAATCCGGTGCGACAGCCGACGGCGTGCGGCGGCAGGGACCTGGAGGGGCGTTAGTTCCGCCTAACGTCGGCGCGCCGCCAAGGCCCAGACGGTCGCGATGACCGACGCCCCAAGCGTCAGCGCGCCGATCCCGTTCCAGAGGCCATCGCCCAGCAGGGCGACGACCAAGCCGAAGAGGCTCAGCGCGGCGATCGCCGCCGGTACGCTAAACACCTGCCACAGCGTCAGATGGTGACCGGTCTTCATCGCGCGGCCTTCCGCTTGGCGAGCCACAGGTAGAGTCCGGAGGCCAGAATCACGATCGTGGCGATGTCCAGCAGCGCCCAGACGATCTTCAGCCCCAGCCCGCCATAGTCGCCAAAGTGCAGCGGCTGCGACAAGGACAGGGTCTTGACGTACCAGGGCGTCGGCGCAATGGCGGCCAGCTCGCCGGTGCGGGCGTCGATCAGGGCTGGCGTGGTCAGGTGCTTGGTCAGCGGCGTCTTGCCGTGGAAGAACACCGCGTAGTGGTGGTCGGTCGAATAGTCCGAGCCCGGGAAGGCGACGAACTGCAGGTCCTTGTCCGGCAGCGCGGCCTTCGCCTTGTCGACGGCGGCCTGCAGCGAGCTGCGCTGGCCCGGCGCGACGGGGCTGTCATAGGCCTGCGTCAGCTCCTTGAGCGCCGTATTCTTCCAGTAGCCAACGATCGGCGTGGCCAGGGTGTTGACGACGCCGGTGGCGCCAACGACCAGCACCCAAGCCGCCGTCACCGCGCCCAGCAGGTTGTGATAGTCCAGCCAGCGGGTGCGCGCCCGCTTGCTGGCCCGCACCGTGCCGAAGGGCAGCCGGCGCATGAACGGCGCGTAGAGCACCACGCCCGAGACCAGGGCCGCGATCAGCAGCAGCCCCATCGCGCCCAGGAACAACATACCCGCCAGACCTAGGAACATGTCGGTGTGCAGCTGGAGCAGGAACTCCATGACAGGATGCCCCGCTACCGGCGGAGCGGGATCGCCGCTGGTGTGGTCGATGGGTTGGAAGCTGTAGACTCCCGCCTTGCCGCCCGGCTGCACGCTGGTGACGTTCACCACCGGCCGGTCTTCGTCGAAGCTCATGAAGGCCGGAACCTCGCCCGGCTTACGGGCGAGCGCGGTCTCCAGCACCTGATCGAGGGTCAGCTTGGGGCCGTCCGGACGCGCAGGCGTCCAGGCCTCTTCCATCAGGACATGCTCGATCTCGTGGGTGAACACGAGCGGCAACCCCGTGACGCAGAGCATCAGAAGGAAGGCGGTCGAGACCAGGCTCGACCACTTGTGAACCCACGACCAGGCGCGGAGCGTCCGGGCCTTCATCGGCGCTAGAAGTCCGTACTGATCGACAGGCGCAGGGTGCGCGGGGCGCCCAGCGTCAGATAGTTGGCGCCCGGATAGCCGCCGACCGCGACCCACTGATTGTTGTCGGTCAGGTTCTCGACGCGGGCCCGCAGGGTGACCGCCTTGCCGCCGGCCTCGAAGGCGTAGCGGGCGCCGAGGTCGTAGCGGGTCCATGCGTCGAGCGACACGGTGTTGGCGGTGTTGGCCTGCTGCGAACCGGTGTGGACCACGCGGCCCTCCAGGGTCAGGCCCTCGAGCGTGGCGATGTCCCACTCCAGGTTCAGATTGGCCTGGAACTCCGGCACGCCGATCGGGGTCTTGCCCTGCAGCGCAGACGACAGGGCGCGGTTGATCTGGGCGTCCAGCCAGGTGGCGCCGCCCAGGAGGCGCAGGCCCGGAGCGGGCTGACCGAAGACGGTCAGTTCGACGCCTTGGTTCTCCTGCTCGCCGCCGGCGGTGTAGCGGCGGCTGGACGTTTCGAAGTACTCGGCCGGCTGGGTGGTGCGGAACAGGCTGATCGAACCGCCGAACGCGCCGGCGTCGTACTTGGCGCCGATCTCGGTCTGCTCGCCGCGGAACGGCGACAGGATCTCACCGACATTCGCCACCGCCACGCCGTTGACCTGGGCCGGGGCGATCTTCCCGGGGACCAGGGCCTCGGCGTAGTTGGCGTACAGCGAAACCTTGTCGCTGGGCTTGAACACCGCCGCCAGGGCCGGGGTGGTGGCGTCTCCGTCATAGGCGCCGTTGCGGGCCCCGGTGTTATAGTCATACGAGCGGGTCTGGATGTCCTGATAGCGCACGCCCACCGTGACCAGCAGGCGCTCGTCCAGGAACGACAGGGTGTCGGCCACCGCGACGCTGCGGTTCCTGACGCGCTCGGTGACGTTCGGATCGCTCTTCGAGCCGCCCACGAAGAAGTTCGGGTTCGGCGCGGCGACGGCCACCGGGTTGTAGAGGTTGCTGGCGAAGCCGGCGAAGTTCGAGAAGGCGTAGGCGTTCTTGGACTTCAGGTTGACCTGGGCCACCGAGGCGACGATGGCGTGACCGACCGAACCGGTCGTGAACTTCGCGCGCAGGCCCGCGTCCGTCGAGAGGATCGAGTCCTTGCGGACGTTGTCGAAGCGGTAGGCGCTCAGTGCGCCGTCCGCCTGGGCCGTCGGGTTGGCCAGCACGTTGTCTTCCTTGCCCTGACGACCGCCCAGGGCGGCCCAGGCGCTGACCGTGTTGGTCAGGTCGAACTCGCCGCGCGCCGCGCCGAACAGCTGGCGCTCGTCGGTGTGCGTCCAGGGCTGGGCGAAGTTCTTGTTGGCCGAGGGGGCCCTGGGGATGGCGCCGGCGGGGGTCACGGTCGGACGCGCGCCCTCGATCCGGTGATCCTGCCAGCCGAGGTCGGCCGAGAAGCGGGCGCGTTCGCCGCGACGGTCCAGACCCAGGCCCAGCACCGTCAGGTCGCGCTTTTCGCGGTCGACAGCCGTCTCGCCGCCGCGCAGGGCCAGATTCACGCGTGCGCCATAGGCGTCGTTCTGACCAAAACGGCGAGCGATGTCGGCCGAGCCGTAGACCTGCTCGCCGCCGTCCCAGCCGGCCGTGAAGCGGGTCAGCGGGGTGCTGGACGCGCGCTTGGGCGTCAGGTTGAACGCGCCGCCGACGCCGCTGCCGCCGGGAGCCGCGCCGTTCAGAAAGGCGTTGGCGCCGCGAAAGACGTCGACCCGCTCGATCAGCTCGGCCGCCACGAATTGGCGCGGCAGCACGCCGTAGAGACCGTTATAGGTCATGTCGTCGGAATAGACCGGGAAGCCGCGAACGACGTACAGCTCCTGGAAATTGCCAAAGCCCTTGGTCACGCGGACGGTTGGGTCGTTCTGCAGCACGTCGGCGACGCTGCGGGCCTGCTGGTTGCGGATCAGGGCTTCGGTGTAGCTGGTGATGGCGAACGGCGTGTCCATCGTGTCCAGCGCGCCCAGCAGGCCGACGCGCGCGCCCTTGGCGACTTGGCCACCGGCATAGGCCGGCGGCAGACGCACCTGCGAGCCGGTGATGACCACCTCTTCGACCTGGGTCGTCTCGACCTGCCGCGCCGAGGCGGGGCTGGCCACGACGCCTCCCAACAGGGCGGACGACAGCAGAAGGGCGACACGAGACGACATTGGAAGATCCTGAGAATGCGAGTGCGTCGCAATATCTGGCCTTCAGTGACGTTTCAACTCTTTCCTCCCCGGGATGAGGGAGGCCCCAACGAAAAAGCCGCCCGGGAGATCCCGGGCGGCGTCTTCGGTTCGGCTTGCGGGATGGCTTAGGCCGTCGCCATAGCCTCGCCGCGCACCAGGGCGGCGTAGGTGTCCATCAGGTCCAGCGACAGCTTGGCGGGCGTGAACTTGAACTCGCCCACTTCCGAGACCGGGGTCACCTCGGCGGCGGTGCCGACGATGAAGCACTCGCTAAAGGTCGACAGCTCCTCCTTCTGGATGTGGCGCTCGACGACCTCGATCCCCTTGCCCTTGGCGATGTCGATCACCGTGCGGCGGGTGATGCCGTCCAGGAAGCAGTCGGGCTTGGGGGTGTGCAGCACGCCGTCCTTGACGAAGAACACGTTTGCGCCGGTCGCCTCGGCCACATAGCCGCGATAGTCCAGCATCATCGCGTCGGCGTAGCCGTCCTTCTCGGCGGCGTGCTTAGAGATGGTGCAGATCATGTAGAGGCCTGCGGCCTTGGCGGCGACGGGCGCGGTCTTGGGGTCGGGACGCTGGTACTTGGCCCAGGTCAGGCGGATGCCCTTGGCCTTGGTCGCCGGGTCGAAATAGCTCGGCCACTCCCAGACGGCGATGGCGACGTGGATCTTGGTCTGTTGCGCCGAAACGCCGATCATCTCGCTGCCGCGCCAGGCGATCGGACGCACATAGCAGTCCTTCAGGCCGTTCTTCGCCGCCGTCGCCTTGCAGGCCTCGTCGATCTCGGCCACCGTGTAAGGGATCTTGAAATCGAGGATCTCGGCCGACTTGAACAGGCGCTCGGTATGCTCGGTCAGCTTGAAGATTTCACCGCCATACATGCGCTCACCTTCGAACACCGACGACGCATAGTGGAGGCCATGGGTCAAAACATGCACCTTCGCTTCGCGCCAGGGCACGAACTGCCCGTCAAGCCAGATCCAACCGTCGCGATCGTCGAAGGGAACCAGAGACATCGGCCCAAGACCTCCTTATTGGGAACCGGGTTCTTAGACGCCCCGTCGCGGGACGCGTCAAATAAAATGGACTCCCTGCGATGATAGCCCCGCTGCAGCCCGGTTCGGACGATCCCCGTCTGATCCTCCGCGAGGAGGAGCTGGACGGCGGGCTGGAACTGATCCTGCTGGCCGAGGCCTCGCTTTGGGCGGCCGTGGACGCGGTGCTCGAGACCGAGGCCCTGGGTCTTGGCCGCTCGCACTGGCGCGCGGCGTTCCTGCTGCGCCGTCGCCCGGGCATCGGGGTGCAGGACCTTTCGAAGCTGACCAGCCTGTCGAAGCAGGCCGCCAGCCGCACCCTCGCCGATCTGGAAAAGGCCGGTCTGGTCGAGCGCGTCTCCGGCGATCTGGACGGCCGTCGCCGCCCCGCGACCCTCACCGCCGAGGGCGTGGCCTTCGAGCAGCGCACGGCCGAGCGGCTGCGGGCCCTGCTGGCTCGGGCCTACCGCACCGGGGGCCTGGACGGGGTGGCCGGTACGCGACGCATCCTGGCGGCGCTGGCCGGATCGCGGCAAGGTGTCGGCCCAGCACGACGGATTTCCACATGACCCCTGACGAGCGCCGCGAACGCCACATCCTGGTGGTCGACGACGACGACCGGCTGCGCAAGCTGATCAAGGAATTCCTGAGCCGCGCGGGCTTTCGCGTCACCGCCGCCTCCAGCGCCGCCGGGGCCGACAAGCTGTTCGAGGCCCTGGACTTCGACCTGATGGTGCTGGACGTGATGATGCCCGGCGAGGACGGCATGGCCTTCACCAAGCGCCTGCGCGCCAAGGGCGGCGAGGCCGGGCGCACGCCGATCCTGATGCTGACGGCCCGCGACCAGACCGCCGACCGGATCGAGGGCCTGTCCAGCGGCGTCGACGACTATCTGGGCAAGCCTTTCGAGCCGCAGGAGCTGCTCCTGCGCATCGAGGCCATCCTGCGCCGCTCGGCCGCCCGCCCGGTGGGTCCCAAGGCGCTGAGTCTGGGCCGCTGCACCTTCGACGCCGACCGGGGAGAGCTGTCGTGCGACGGCGAGGCCGTGCGGATCACCGAGGCCGAAGTGACCCTCCTTCGTCGGCTGGCCCGCTCGCTGCACGAGCCGGTCGACCGCCTGGAACTGGCCCGCGACACCGCCGACGCCACCGGCCGCGCCGTAGACGTCCAGGTCACGCGCCTTCGCCGCAAGATCGAGCCCGATCCGAAGAACCCGCGCTACCTGCAGACGGTGCGAGGGATTGGGTATCGGCTGGCGCCGGATTGATGGGGTGCGCCGTCCAAATCCTCCCCCGCGCGGGGGAGGTGTCCGCGCAGCGGACGGAGGGGGAAGTTGGCCGACGGCGGGGTTGTCCTCTTCCCCCTCCGGCGCTTCGCGCCACCTCCCCCGCTGGGGGGAGGATTTAGGTTGCCCCTCGCCCGGCTCGATATCCCGCCCGCGCTGAAGCGCCTGCTGCCGACCACGCTGTTCGGTCGCAGCCTGCTGATCATCGTTCTGCCCGTGGCGATCATGCAGATCGCCGTGACCTGGGCGTTTTTCGACGCCCACTGGCAGAGCGTCACCGCCAAGCTGTCCGAGGGCCTGGCCGGCGACATCGCCTGGGCGGTGCAATCCTACGAGGACGATCCCAGCCCCGCCGCCGTGGAGAAACTGGCCAAGCGCGCCGAAGACTCGCTGTCGCTGTCGATCGCCTTCCAGAAGGGCCGCAAACTACCGACCGGCCACCGCCCCTCGCTGTTCGCCGCGCTCGACCGCTCGCTGGACCGGGCGCTGGAAGACCGACTGGACAACCCGTTCTGGTTCGACACCACCCGCTACCGCGCCTACATCGACATCCGCGTGAAGGTCGACGGCGGCGTGCTGCAGATCTACGCCCTGCGCGACCGCGCCTACGCCACGCAAGGCCACATCTTCATCCTGTGGATGGTGGTGGCGACCATGCTGCTGACGGCGGTGGCGATCCTGTTCATCCGCAACCAGGTGCGGGCCATCGAGCGCCTGGCCGAGGCCGCCGACGCCTTCGGCCGGGGCGAGGATCCGGACTTCAAGCCGCACGGCGCGCGGGAGGTGCGTCAGGCGGCGCTGGCCTTCATCGCCATGAAGCTGCGCATCCAGCGCCATATCGAGCAGCGCACCGCCCTCCTGGCCAGCGTCAGCCACGACCTGCGCACGCCCCTGACCCGGCTGAAGCTGGAAATGGCCATGGCCGAGCCCTGCGAGCAGATGGAGGCCATGAAGGGCGATCTGGCCGAGATGGAGCACATGATCGACGAGTACCTGGCCTTCGCCCGCGGCGAGGGGGGCGAGGCCATCCAGGTGGTCGACCTCTCCGAACTCGTCGAGGGCGTGGTGGCCGACGCCGAGCGCGGCGGGGCGGCGGTCGAGACCGAGATCACGCAAGGCCTGGAGACGCGCCTGCGGCCCCTCACCTTCCGCCGGGCCCTGGCCAACCTGATCGACAACGGCGTGGCCCACGCCGACCGGGTGCGCGTGACGGTCAGCCCGCGTCAGACTGGTGGGGTCGATGTCGCCGTCGACGACGACGGTCCGGGCATTCCTGAAGACAAGTACGAGGAGGCCTTCAAGCCCTTCTCGCGGCTCGACGAAAGCCGGAACCAGAACGAGAAGGGCGTGGGCTTGGGGTTGGCCATCGCCCGCGACATGGCCCGGGGCCTCGGCGGGGACCTGGTGCTGTCCCGCTCGGCCCTGGGCGGCCTGCGGGCGCTGATCAGGCTGCCGGGGTAGAGCGCTAAAAACCCTGTGTCATCCCGGAAACGCCGCAGGCGTTATCCGGGACCCAGGGGGTGACGAAACGTCGTGCGCGCCGCCGCTGGGTCCCGGCGCTCCGCGCTTCGCGCTGCGGCCGGGATGACACGATATTGTGGGCCTTTGAAGGGCGCTACGCCCCCCGATCCCGGAACGGATCGGCCGGATACACGCCCAGGATCTCGAAGCGCTCGGAGAAGAACTTCAGCTCGTCCAGCGCCAGGGCCAGGTTGCGGTCCTCGGGACGGCCGTCGACCTCGGCATAGAAGAAGGTGGCGGTGAAATTGCCGCCCTCCATGTAGCTTTCCAGCTTGGTCATGTTGACGCCGTTGGTCGCAAAGCCGCCCAACGCCTTGTAGAGCGCGGCGGGGAGGTTGCGGACGCGGAAGACGAAGCTGGTCACGCAGCGGTGGGTGAAGTCCGGCGCGGCGGGGGCCTTGTCGGCGGTCATCACCAGGAAGCGCGTGGTGTTGTGGCGCTCGTCCTCGATGTCCCGGGCCAGGATGTCGAGGCCATAGATCTCGGCGGCCAGGGCCGGCGCGACAGCGGCGTGGGTCGGGTTGGGCTTCAGGGCCAGGGCCTTGGCCGCGCCGGCGGTGTCGCCGGCGGCCTCGGTCTCGACGCCCAGGCGCTTCAAGCTATTGCGGCACTGGCTGAGCGCGATTGGCATCGAGCTGACGACCCTGATGTCCTCCAGCTTGACGCCCTTGTTGGCCATCAGCTGGAAGCGGATCGGCTTGAACCGCTCGCCAATGATCTTCAGGCCCGAGGCCGGCAACAGGTGGTGCACGTCGGCCACGCGGCCGGCGATCGAGTTCTCGATCGGGATCATGCCCAGCTGGCAAACGCCCGACTTGATGGCCTCGAAGGCCTCTTCAAAAGTCTTGCAGGGATAGGCCTCGAAGTCGGGGAAATAGGTGCGGCACGCCTCGTGGCTGTTGGCGCCGGGCTCGCCCTGGAAGGCGATCTTCTTGAGGATGCTCATGCGTTCTTTCCTGCGGCCTGTCGCGCCGCTTCGAGGTCGGAAGGATTGTCGACGGAGATGGGCGCGGTCTGCGCCACCGCTGCGCGGATCGTCAGGCCCAGTTCCATGGCGCGCAGCTGCTCCAGCTTCTCGCGCTTTTCCAGCGACGAGGGCGCGGCGGCGTTGAACGCCTCCAGCGCCTCGCGGCGATAGCCATAGATGCCGATGTGGCGCCAGACGGGGCCGTCGCCGTAGAGGGTCGAGCGGGTGAAATAGAGCGCCCGGCCGCTTTGGCCGTCCTCTTCCATCGCCAGCACCGCCTTGACCACATCCGGGTTGCTCCGGTCGGCCGGCGACGACTCAGGGGCCACGACGGTGGCGATGTCGGCGTCGCCGAACTCCTTAAGTATTCGCGCGCAGTCGGAGAGAACCGCCGGGTCGACGAACGGCATGTCGCCCTGCAGGTTGATCACCACGTCGTGCTCGAACCCCGGATCCAGTTGCGCCAGCGCCGCCAGGATCCGATCCGAACCGGACGGCAGGTCGGGGTCGGTGAGCACCGCGTTTCCGCCAGCCTTTTGAACAGCTTCGACGATTTCAGGGTCACCAGCGGCGACCGCGACCGGCCCAATACCCGCTTCGAGGCCCTGGCGCAGAACCCGCACGATCATCGGGACCCCGCCGATATCGGCCAGGGGCTTGCCCGGCAGGCGGGTCGCGGCCATCCGAGCCGGGATCAGAATGAGGGGGTTCATCGGTGCAAATCTCCGCCGCCCTGTTGCGCGAGGGGCGGTAGCGTGTAAGAGACGCGAGCGCAACATGACGCGCGCTGGAGACTCGTCCTTGTGATTCCGGCGCGCGGGTTTCAAGCCCGCCGTTCGACGGGCCGATAAGAGGCTGACAAGGCTGAAATGAGCGACCTGACGTTCAACAAGATCGCTGGCGGCGTGCTGCTGACCGGCCTCGTTATTTTCGGTCTGCGGGAAGCGTCGTCCATCGTCTTCGCCAAGCACGAAGTCGAAAAGGCCGGCTACGAGATCGCGGTCCAGGAAGAAGGCGCCGAAGGCGGCGCGGCGGCGGTCGAGACCCTGCCCGACTGGAACGCCGTCCTGACCCCGGCCAACGTGGCCGCCGGCCAAGCCGTCTCGGCCAAGTGCGCCGCCTGCCACAAGTTCGACGCCAGCAACGCCAACGGCACCGGCCCTGGCCTGTGGGACGTCGTGGGTCGCAAGCCGGCCTCGCACGTGGGCTTCAACTATTCGGGCGCCATGAAGGACTTCGGCGCCAAGACCCCGGTGTGGGACTACGACCACCTGTATGAATTCCTGAAGGCTCCGGGCAAGTACGTCTCGGGTACGAACATGACGTTCGTCGGCCTGAAGAAGTCGGAAGATCGCGTCGCGATCATCGCCTACATGCACAGCCTAGGCAGCAAGCTGCCGGTTCCGCCGCCGCGTCCGGCTGCGGCCGCCGCTCCGGCCGAAGGCGCCGCCCCGGCGGCTGAAGGCGCGGCTCCGGCCGCGGAAGGCGCTGCGCCCGCCGCTGGCGCCGCCGCGACACCGGCCGCTCCGGCCGCCGCCGCCCCGGCTGCCCCGAAGGCCTAAGGCTCTTCGACATCCGATACGAAGAGGCCGCGACGCGAAAGCGCCGCGGCCTTTTTGTTTGGCGAAAAAGCGCCCCCTCCGTCACCTCGCCTACGGCGTGGCGACACCTCCCCCGTTTCACGGGTGAGGAGGATGACGGCTCCCCTCCTGCCCCGCTTGCGGGGGAGGTGGATCGGCGTGCAGCGCCGAGACGGAGTGGGCGCGCCCTAACTAAACCCGCCGATACCCCAGCACCCCGCCCGTCGGCGTCGCGGCGATCCGCGTGATCGCCTCGGCCAGCGGCTCGATCGCGGTCGCCATGTGGTGGGCGTTGGCGTGCAGGATGGTGTCGGGATCCAGCAGGATCGCCACGTGCCCCTTCCAGAACACCAGATCGCCGCGCCGTCTGTCGGCCTCGGCGATCTCCGGGAAGACGTCGCGCTGCATGTCGGTATCGCGCGGACAGGCCCGGCCGCAGGCATAGAGCGACTGTTGGACAAGCGCCGAACAGTCCAGGCCCAAACTCTCGCGTCCGCCCCACTGATAGGGCGCGTGGAGAAACCGCTCGGCGACGGCGACATAGTCAGCCTCGAAGCGGCCAACCGGCGACAGATGATGCTCGACGAACCAGCCCGACCGGGCGCCCCGGACGAACCGCCCCTCCCGCGCCTCAACCGTGACCAGGGCGTTCAGGCTGTAGAGCCCGACGATGGCCGACTTGATGTCCGGCTCGGCGAAGGCGTAGGTGCGCGGGACGGCGATGCGATGATCAGGCGTCAGCACCGGCGCCGACAGGGCCTCCAGCAGCACATAGCCGACATAGCGGTCGCGCCGGGCCTGGCCGAAGGCGAAGTCGCCGACCTCGAACAGCACGTCGAACAGCTCGCCGAAGACCAGTTGGTCCTCCTGCTCGGCGTCCGGCTCGGGCGCCTTGCGCAGGCTGGCGATCGGGGCGCTGACCTGCATCGGCGTCACATCGGCGAAGCCCTCGGCGGCGACGAGGCCCTCGAGCCGGCGATCCGCGACGCCATCGCGGACCAGGGTGAGGCGGCGGTCAGGCGCGCTCATCGGGCGAACCTGGCTTGCAGCATGGCGAAGGCCGCGCGGATCGCTTGGACCTCGGCGCCCACCGGATAGCCGGGCCGCCCCTTCGGGTTCCAGGCGAAGACGTCGAAGTGGGCCCAGCTTCCCTCGCTCGGAGCAAAGCGCTGCAGGAACAACGCCGCCGTGGTCGCGCCCGCCTGGGCCCAGCCGTCGGGGTCGTTCTTCAGGTCGGCGATGTCGCTGTCCAGCGCATCGCGATAGGCCTCGGTCAGGGGCAGACGCCACAGGGGGTCCGACACCTTGCGCGAGGCGGTCTCGATCTGGCCCGCCAGGGTGTCGTCGGCGGTCCAGAACGGGATCACGAACGGCCCCATGGCCACCCGCGCCGCGCCGGTCAGGGTGGCGAAGTCCAGGGTCAGGGCAGGCTTCAGTTCGGCGGCCCGGGTCAGAGCGTCGGCCAGGATCAGCCGGCCTTCGGCGTCGGTGTTGCCGACCTCGACGGTCAGCCCGGCGCGGGTCTGCAGCACGTCGCCCGGCCGCATGGCGTCGCCGGCGATGGCGTTTTCGACCACGGGGGTCAGGATCACCAGGCGCACGGGCAAGCGCGCTTCCATGACCATGCGCCCCAGGGCCAGGGCGTGGGCGGCGCCGCCCATATCCTTCTTCATCAGGCGCATGCCCGACGAGGGCTTGATGTCGAGGCCGCCGGTGTCGAACACCACGCCCTTGCCCACCAGGACCAGAACCGGATGGGACGGATCACCCCAGGCGATCTCGATCATCCGCGGGGCGCGGGCGTCGACCGCAGCGCGGCCCACGGCGTGTACGGCGGGATAGTTCTCCTTCAGCAGGTCATCGCCGCGCACCACCGACAGGGTCGCGCCGTACTTCTCGGCGACCTCGCCGGCGATCGTCTCGATCTGCAGCGGCCCCATGTCGTTGGCCGGGGTGTTGACCATGTCGCGGCACAGGGCGCAGGCGTGCGCCAGGGCGGTGACAAAGGCGGCGTCGACGCCTTTGGGGGCCATCAGGCGCGGGATCGCCTCGCCGCGTTTCTTGTAGCGATCGAAGCGATAGGTCCCGAGCGCGAAGGCCAGCGCCGCCTGTTCGCCGTCCAGCCCCTTGGGCAGGCGCGAGAGCGCGTAATCGCCGGCCGGCAGCTTCCCCGCCAGACCGCGCAGCAGCGACAGATCCGCGCGGCCAGCGCCCACGCCCATCAGCACCTGCTCGATCGCGCCGCTGGCGCCCGGGATCGCCACCACCTGCCCGGCCTTGCCCGCGAACTTGTTAGCGGCGGCGTAAGTCCTTACGGGCGTACGCTTTCGCGCCAGGAAGGCCTCGACCTCGGTCTCCGCGACAGGATGCACCGGGATCGCCTTGCCGTCGGTCTCGGCGAGGATCGGATGCGCGGCGTCGGTCATCGGCGAAACCCTTAAAAACTATGCTTAACGATTCCTTGAGGCCCGCGCGGGATGATGCGCGAACCTTTTGGAGACTCGTCTTCATGTGTCGCAAGCGCGCGCTCATCGCAACCGTTCTCGCCCCCATCGCCTTGGTCGTGGCGAGCCCGGTTCTGGCGGCAGATCCGCCCAAGGCCCAGGCAACGGCGGCGACCCCAGCCAAGGCCGCCCCGGCGCCGGTGAAGGCCTCGCCGCAGCAGCGGGCCGAGGCGCGTCGCCTGGACCCGCTGGCCCAGGCCGCCTTCTGGGGCGCGGAGTTCGAGGTTGATCCCGGCGACGCCGAGGCCGGCGCGGGCCTGGCAAAGGCTCTGCGCGCGCTGGGCCGCGCCGACGAGTCCGCCATTGCGGCGACCAAGGGCCTGATCGCCCATCCCGACGACAAGGATCTGCTGCTGGAACTGGCGCGCGCCCATATCGCGCGCGGCCAGGGCTTCTATGCGATCGAGCCCGCCCGCAAGGTCGCCGCCCAATCGCCCAAGGACTGGCGTCCGCTGACCCTGCTGGGCGTCGCCTATGAGCAGGCCGAGCGCGACGAGGAAGCCGAAGCCGCGCACCGCCAGGCGATCGCGCTGGGTCCCAACGAAGCTACGCCGCTGGCCAACTACGCGATGCATCTGGCCGCGAAGGGCGACCTTAGCGGCGCCGAGGCCCAGCTGCGCCGCGCCGTCACCCTGCCGTCGGCGACCATCCAGGTGCGCCAGAATCTGGCCCTGGTGGTCGGGCTCCAGGGCCGTCTGCCGGAAGCCGAGAAGCTGGTCCGCGCCGACCTGCCGCCCGAGCAGGTCGCCAACAATCTGGCCTATCTGCGCGCGGTCACCGGCCAGGCTGGCCAAGCCCGCAGCTGGGACGCCATGAGAGCCAGCGGCGGGCGCTGACCGCGCTCCGCCCTACCCGAGCGCCTGACTCACCACCTTGGCAGCCTTGGTGAAGGTGGTCAGCAGCGGCGTCGCCACGACGTGTCTCAGGGTGAAGGCGAAGAAGGCCGCCAGGCCCAAAAGCAGGCCCATCTCCAGGGCGGCCCCACCCTCTTCCGCCTCCGCGAAAGCACGCACCGGAGGCTCTTTACCCGCATATCCCATAGGAGCTGTCCCAAACCGACACTGAACGGTCGAGACAGCGCAAGACCTACGCCAGAGCGCAGCCAGCCCTGAGCGCTACTTGAAGGCGTCCTGAACCTTCATGATCGCCGGGCCCAGGATCATCACGAACAGCACCGGCAGGAAGAACAGGATCATCGGCACAGTCAGCTGGGCCGGCAGGGCCGCCGCCTTCTTTTCGGCCGCCGACAGACGCAGCTCGCGGTTTTCCTTGGCCATGACGCGCAGCGCCGTACCCAGAGGCGTGCCGTAGCGCTCGGCCTGGATCATGGCCGTGGCGACCGACTTGATCCCGGGATGGTTGGTGCGGCGGGCCAGGTTCTCATAGGCCAGCCGGCGATCGGGCAGGTACGACAGTTCGGCCGTCAGGAGGGACAGTTCCTCGGCCAGTTCCATCGATTGGGCCCCGACCTCGGCCCCGACCTTCTGGATCGCCGCCTCGATCGACATACCGCTTTCCACGCAGATCAACAGCAGGTCCAGTGCGTCCGGGAAGGCGGCCACGATCGACTCGCGGCGCTTCTGGGCGACATTGGTGATGTAGACGTTGGGCGCATAGTAGCCGAAGGCCAGGAAGGCCACGCAGGCGCACAGCTTCTGGATCGGCAGCAGGCCGAAGTCGTTGATCAGGTAAAGATAGAAGGCCGCGCCCGCCGCGAAGGCGAACGGCATGGCGAACCGGAAAAAGTAAAACGTGCTGACGGGCTTGGGGCCGCGGAAGCCGGCTTGGGCCAGCTTCTCGACGACCTTGGGGTCCTCCAGCAGGCGCGACAGCTGCAGCCGCTCCACGACGTTCTTGTAAAGACCTTCGTCCTGGTGGCGCAGGCTGCCGCCAGCCCCGCCGCCGCGCGTCGCGATCGACTGCCGCGACCGGCGCCGCAGTTCCTCCCGGCGGTTGGCTACCGACTTCAGGCGACCTTCCAGATTATTGTCGCGCATCACCGGCGAGGCCAGGGTGATGATGGTGGCGAACACGACCACGGCAATAAACGCCGTCAGGACGTTCGAGGGGTTGGTTAGGGTTTCGACAAGCGACATCGGACCCTCCCCCTCAGAACTTGAAGTTGATCATGTTGCGCATCACGAAGATGCCGATGCTCATCCACACGGCGCTGACCAGCAGCATCAGGTGGCCGCGCGGATCGGTGAACATCGGGGCCATGTAGGCCGGCGAGGTGACGCTGATCAGGGTGACGACGCCCGGCGGCAGGCAGCCGATGATGAAGGCCGAGGCGACGGCTTCGGCCGACAGCGCCTTGATCTTCTCCTTCATCAGTTTGCGCGCGCGCAGCACGGTGGAGAGGTTGCCCAGCGCCTCGGCCAGGTTGCCGCCGGTCTTCTGCTGGATGGCCAGCACGATCGAGAAGAAGCGCAGCTCGTTGGTGGGCATCCGCTCGTACATCTTTTCCAGCGCCGCATCCATCGGCACGCCCATGGCCACGTTCTCGGTCAGGATGCGGAACTCCCCGGCCAAAGGTTCGGGACACTCCTTGCCGATGATCTTCAGGCAGTCGTGGACCGGCAGGCCGGACTTGATGCCGCGCACGATGATGTCGACGGCGTCGGCGAACGCCGCAGTAAACTTCTGAGTCCGGCCGTTGGCGAGGAATCCCAGCACCCAGCGCGGCAAGCCGGCCCCGGCGGCGAAGCCAGCGCCGATGGCCACCAGCGGCGACTGCCCCAGCAGCAGGATGATCATCGCCACGAACAGGCCCAGGACCCCGCTGACGATCCAGAACATCTTGACGTTCTCGCCCAGGCCTGCGGCCTGCAGGCGCGCGGCGATGCTGAGCGAGGCCTTCTTTTGCTTGCGCTCCTGGTCCTTGAGCGCCTTAAGGATAGCCTGACGGCGGGCGTCGGGCGTGCTAGCGGCCGCCTTGGCGCGGACGCTGGCCTGGCGCTCGCCGCCCTTGGCGATCACCTGGGCGCGCTTGGCGGCCTTGGCCTGGGCGCTGTCGCCGCCGGCGAACGCAAAGCCGAGCCCGGCGATGGTGATGAAGCCCAGGATACCGGCCAGGACGAACAGCATCGGCTACTCCGCCGCGTCGAGGGCTTCGGCCAGCTCGCGCTCGAGGCCGTAGTAACGGGCGCGATCCCAGAAGCGCGGACGGGCGATGCCGGTCGAGCGGTGCTTGCCTACGACCTTGCCGTTCTCGTCCTCGCCGGTGATCTCGTAGACGAACAGGTCCTGGGTGACGATCACGTCGCCTTCCAGGCCGACCACCTCGGTGATGTGGGTGATGCGCCGCGAACCGTCGCGCAGACGCGCCGCCTGGATGATGACGTCCACCGAGCCGACGATCATCTCCTTGATCGTCTTCGAGGGCAGGCCATAGCCGCCCATAGTGATCATGCTCTCGATACGGCTGATCGCCTCGCGCGGGCTGTTGGCGTGCAGCGTGCCCATCGAGCCGTCGTGGCCGGTGTTCATGGCCTGCAGCAGGTCGAACGCCTCGGGACCGCGGACTTCGCCGACGATGATGCGTTCGGGGCGCATCCGCAGACAGTTCTTGACCAGGTCGCGCATGGTGACGGCGCCAGAGCCTTCCAGGTTCGGCGGACGGGTTTCCAGGCGCACCACATGGGGCTGTTGCAGCTGCAGTTCGGCGGCGTCTTCGCAGGTCACGACCCGTTCGGTGGGGTCGATGAACGCGGTCATGGTGTTGAGCAGCGTCGTCTTGCCCGAGCCCGTACCGCCCGAGATCACGATGTTGCAGCGGCAGGCGCCGATCACCCCCAGAACCCGCGCCCCTTCAGGGCTGATGGAGTTGAACTCCACCAGGTTCTTCATGGTCAGCTTATCCTTCTTGAACTTCCGGATGGTCAGGGTGGGACCATCGAGAGCCAAGGGCGGCGCGATGACGTTGACGCGCGAGCCGTCAGGCAGGCGGGCGTCGCAGATCGGCGAGCTTTCGTCGACCCGACGGCCGACCTGGCTGACGATCCGCTGGCAGATGTTCATCAGCTGCAGATTGTCGCGGAAGCGGACATTGGTCAGCTGGACCTTGCCGCCGACTTCGATGAACACGCGATGCGCGCCATTCACCATGATGTCGGCGATGTCGTCGCGACTTAGCAGGGGCTCCAGCGGGCCATAGCCGAGGACGTCGTTGATGATGTCCTGGACCAGGTGTTCCTGCTCGGCGATGGACATCGAGACGTTCTTGATCGCCACCAGTTCGGCGACGATGTCGCGGATTTCCTCGGCCGCCTGCTTCTGGTCGAGCTGGGCCAGCTGGCTCAGGTCGATGGTGTTGAGCAGGGCGTTGAAGATCGTGGTCTTGGTGGCGTGGTAGTAGTCGCTCTGCTCGCGCACGATGTGAGCGGTCTGCGGCTGCCCCTGGGCGGCGCGCAGTTGCTCCAGGCCAGCCGTCGCCTTGGGCGCAGGCCCGTTGACCTTCGGCGCCGGAGCCTTGGGCTCGGGCGGTGCGACAGGCTCGATCCGCTGCGGCCGCGTGGCGATGGCCGCGCCGCCCGCCGGTGCGGGGGGCGGCGCCTTGGGATCGCCGGAGGCTGACGGATCGCGCTTGCCGAACATCTACTTCTTCTTGAACAGGCCCGAGAACAACGAAGTCTTCTGCGTCGGCGGCGGCTCGCGCCGGCTGATCAGGCGCGCCAGGTGCTCCAGCCCCTCGGCGGCCTTCGACTTCGGCGCCACCTCGGCCAGCATCTGACCGTTGTTCGCCGCCTGGCCGTAGGGCTTGGGATCGAACGGCAGAACCAGCGAGGGCTGGACGCCCAGGGCCTCGCCGAAATCCTTCACCGGGATCTCCGGCCGGCCCGGCACGCCCACCTGGTTCAGCAGCAGGCGCGGTGGGGCGTCGTTGGGGCGCGAGCCCCGAACGAGGTCGATGATGTTCTTGGCGTTCCGCAAGCTGGCGAGGTCCGGCGTCGCCACCACCACCAGATCGTCGGAGCCGATCAGCACCCGGCGGCTCCAGGCGTTCCAGACGTGCGGCAGGTCCAGCACCACGAAAGGCGCCGCGCCGCGAATCTTCTGGGTGACTTCCTCGAACGCATCGGCCCCGAACTCGTAGTCGCCATCCAGCGACGCGGGCGCGGCGAACAATGAGAGTCGGTCGCCGCAACGCACCATCATCCGGTCCATCAGAACGGGATCGAGGCGATCAGGCTGGCTCAGCGCGTCCAGCACGCCTTGAAGGGGGTCCTGGTTGAAGTCGAGGCCGGCGGTGCCGAAGGCCAGATCCAGATCGACCAGCACCGTGGCCGTCTGCATGTTCTCGGCCATGGTCCAGGCGAAGTTGTGGGCCAGGGTCGAGGCGCCGACGCCGCCCTTGGCGCCGACAAACGCAATCTGCCGGCCGACGAACGGGGCGGCCGGATCGGCGTAGAGCGCGCCGACCGCGCGGATCACCTGCAGCGGACCCAAGGGCTGGGTCAGATACTCGCTCACCCCGCGGCGCATCAGCTCGCGGTAGAGGGCGATGTCGTTGGTCTGGCCCACCACGACCACCTTGGTGCCCGGGTCGCAGACCTGGGCCAAGCTGTCGAGCATGTGCAGGAGGCGCTGAGCGCCGTCCAGCGTCTCAACCATCACCAGCGAGGGCGTCGGCTGGTTCTGGTAGTAGTCGACGGCTGCGGCCAGACCGCCATCGTGGACGATGGTCGAGGCGCGGGCCATCCGGCGATCGGCGGCGGCCTGCTCGATCAGGGCGGCGGTTTCGGGCCGCGCGCAGAAGGCGTGGATGGTGATGCGCGGGATCGCCGCATCGCCCAGGCCGCTGTCGGCGATCGGTTCGGGATAGGCGGGCGCGACCATCTCGGGCGCCCTGTCGAAATCGCGCTCGCCGACATCACGCGTCATGACCGGAGCCGCCTGCTGGACCGGTCGGGCCTGGGGCGTCGGACGCGTCGTCGGCGGGACGGTCTGCAGCGACCGCGCGGGCGGCGGAGCATCCTCACGCGGTTGGGCCGGCGGGAAGTCGGCGAATGGGTCTTCAAAGCCGCCGGTCGGCGTCAGCGACGGCGTCGACGAGCGCCAGGGATCGTTCGCGCCGGTCGTGAACTCGTCGGCGGCGTCGAAGCCCAGGTCGAAGGGATCGTTGTCGGTCGGCCGCATTACTGGATCGCCTTCGAGACGACGCCGCTGGCCTGGTCATCCTTGACAGAGCTGGTGACCTCGCCCTTGCGGTACTTGCCCAGGACGGTGTCGCGACGGCCCGTGTCGGCGGGGGTCATGTCGCGCGGCCGCAGCAGGTCCTCGGGATTGGCGACTTGGGCGGCAATGTTGGCCGCCATGGCGCAGCCGAAGTTCTCGGAGACGGTGTTGTCGCGGGTGGCCGTAAGGTTCTCCCAGCGACCGCACTTAATCGGCCGGGCCTCGTAGCGGACGAAGCCGACGCGGATCGCGCCCTGATCGGCGGCGGCGGGGTCCACGCCGATGATCCGCACCCGCGAGCCCGCCCCCAGCAGGGCCAGGCGATCGCGGATCTGGATGGCCATGGCGCCGGCATTGTTGGGCGCAGCAACGACCAGTTCGCGAGCCTCGGCCTCCATCCAGCGCGAGACCAGGGCCTCCAGCGCCGCCGACTGGTTGGCCGACAGGCCGCCGGTATGGACGGCCAGCAGAATTTCGTCCGGCGCGGAGTCGACCTTGATCCGGTCCATCCACTGCTGGGTTTCGGTGGCGGCCAGCTTGCTGGGGCCTTGATCGGGCGGGGTCGAGGCGCAGGCGGAGAGGCCCGCCACGGCGGCTCCAACGAGGACGGTCTTGACCAGAATGCGAAGCGTCATGGCGGCGTCCTACTCGATCACATAACCGACGGGGCCCTGATAGGCGCGCCCTGCATTGGCGCCGGCCGGCGCCTTGACCACCTTGTTCAGCCGACCCAGCAGCACCGTGCTCATGTCCCCGGCGAAGCGCAGGCCGTCGGCCGGCGTCTGCAGGTTCTGCGGCTTGGTCGGGTCGATGATGTAGGGGGTGATGATGACCACCAGCTCGGTCTGGTTGTTCAGGAAGTCCCGCGAGCGGAACAGCGACCCGAGGATCGGCATGTTGGTCATGCCCGGCAGCGAGTCGATCGTTTCCTTGGTGGTCTGCTGCAGCAGACCCGCCAGCATGAGCGAACCACCCGACGGCAGCTCGACCGTGCTTTCGACACGGCGTACCGACAGGCCTGGAACGGTCAGGGCCGTGTTCGTACCCGCGCTGAGCGTGAAAGCACCGAGGCTCGTCAGTTCCGACACCTCGGTCGACAGCTTCAGTGAAATCCGGCCGCCCGACAGCACCACCGGCGTGTAGCCCAGACCCACGCCGTAGGGTTTGAACTCGATCGTGACCTTGCCGCTCTGGTCGCTGCCCGTGGGCACGGGGAACTCGCCGCCGACGAGGAAGTGACCCGCCTCGCCCGACACCGCCGCCAGGTTCGGCTCGGCCAGGGTGCGCACCAGACCCACGCGCTCGAACGCCTGGATCATGCCCTTGGCGGAGTTGAGGCCAGGATCGCCGGCGGTGTTCTGGATCGTGGCGGTGTCGGAGTTACCGCCGCTGCGGACCACAACGGGGCAGAGCGAGCCCGGATTCCAGCCAGGGCCGGTGCAGGGGGTCTGCATGACCGGCTGCTTGGTGGTGTCCATCTTGTAGCCGCCGGTCAACCCGCCTAGCAGACTGCCGTTGACGCCGTAACCCGGCGCCATGCCAAAGGTGTATTGGGTTTCGCCCAGCTGCCCGATCACCGCGTTCAGGTCCACGCCCAGCTGCTTGATGACGTTGCGCTGCACCTCGACGATGCGGACCTGCAGCATCACCTGGTCCTTGCCGGCGACGCTGATCATGTTCAGCACCTTCTCCGGCGAACCGACGAACTGGGCGGCGATCCGGGCGGCGCTCTCCGACTCCGAGGCGCTGCGGACGACGCCGCTCAGCACCACGCTGTCACGGATGGGCGAGACGCTGATCTTGGCGTCAGGCATGATCTTGCCGAGCATGGCGGCCAGCTGATCGACCGGCTGGCTGACCCGGATGCTCAGCGACAGGATCCGGCGGCCGGCGGCGTCGAAGAAGGCCGCGTCGGTCGTGCCTTCGGCCAGACCCACGATGTAGATGCGGCGCTTGTCGCGTAGCACCGCGTCGGCGATCTGCGGATTGGTGACGAGCAGGTCGCGGACCTCGCTGGGCAGTTCGACGATCGCCGACTTGCCCTTGGCCAACTCCAGCGTCGCGGCGCTCTGGTCGGCGGTCATGACGACGCGAGCGACCTGATCCTCGGCGCGGACCATCATCGGGGCCGGCGCGGGCGGCGCGACATCGCGGACCACCCGGGCCGGCGGTCGATAGGTGTGCGACCCGCCGACAGGACCGTCGGCGAAGACGGGGGCGGCCGGCGCCAGCGCCAGCAGGGCGACGGCCTGAACCGCCACAAGACGACGCGAAGCGGACATCGGAGCTTTCAGGGGAGGAGCGGACACCGGACGGCTCATGGGCGCACCGCCACGCTGCTGGTCTGGCCGCCTCGGTTGATGCGAACCGTGGAGTCGTCGCGGGCGACCACCTGGGTCACGCCCGACGGACCGCCCATGTCGGTGTAAGCCCGCAGGGCGAGGCTGATGGCGCCGCCGGCCTTGGCGCGCGCCAGGGTCTCGGCCTCGACCGGACCGACCTCCAGCGTCGCGGTGGCGGCGACGATCGACTTGGCGTCCTTCTCGGCGGCGGTGGCCTGGTCGAGGGCGAGGACGCGGATGTTTTGCAAGACAGTCTCGGCGACCGTGACCTTGCCGCCGGCGTCCCCTGGGGTCGGCGTCTCGCGGGTGGTCAGCACGTCCACCCGGTCGCCGGGCAGGATGAAGCCGCCCACGGCGGTGTCGGAGCTGACCGGCACCGACATGGCGCGCTTGCCGGGGGTCAGGACAACGGACAGGTAACCGCCCTCGCCGCCGCGCACGATCTTGCGGGGGGTGATGGGCTCACCGACCAGGATCGGGTCGCGCACGATCGCGCCCTCGACCACCTTGGCCGGATCGCCGCCGATCATCTGGTCGGCGGTCGCGGCGACGACGGCCTTGGCCGCCTGGACCTTACCGTCCGGCGACGCCGGCGCGGCGCCGTTGGTGATGAAGGCGGTGTTGATCGAGTCGCTGGGCCAGGCCTGCCAGCCCACATCGGCGGCGACCAGTCGCGTACCCACCGGCAGATCGCGCTTGGCGACCAGCACCTGGGTCATGGGCTTGCCTTGCGGAACCCCCGGGCCGGATGACTCGACAAGACCCGTCGGCGCGGCTGGCTTGGCGCCCAAGGCGCGCTGCAGCACCACGGCCAGGCCGATGGCCGACACCGCGGCGATCAGGACGATCAATAGGCGAACGGGGCTCATGAGCAGGCTGAAACTCTAGGGTGAGCCGGACGGCCGCCGGTCCGGCGAGCACGCACGATTCGTCAGTCAGCCTTTCTGGCCACGCCCCTATGGTGGCCTCCGCATGGTTAACGCCTGCTAAAAGTTTTGCCGCGGGACGCCGCCGATCGCGCGACAGGCTGTCGCGCCAGGAGTCAGCCGCGGAGAGACCTCAACCCAGGATTCCGTGGGCCAAAGCCCCTTGCGGAAAGGCCGCCAGGGCGCCGACGGCGATGGCCACGCCGTAGGGCAGGTCTCCGCCATTCGTCCCCAATTTGCGGAGCCAAGCGGGCCCGCCCGCCACGGCCGGCGCCAGCCAGCCCGAGCGCAGGCCCAGGATCGCAAAGGTCAGGGCGCCGCCCGCAAGGCCCGTATAGAGCATGAACGGCAGCACCGCCGGCCAGCCCAGCCACAGGGCGCAGACGGCGAACAACTTGCCGTCGCCCCCGCCGATCCAGCCTGCGGCGAACATCCCCATGCCCAGCACCAACGCGCCAAGACCCACGGCCAGGCAAAGTCCGATCTGGGCGAGCGGCGCGCCGCTGACGAGGGCCGCAGGGACGAAGGCGGCGATCAGGGACAGCGAGATCCAGTTGGGGATCGTATAGCTGGTGAGGTCTTTCAGCGCCCCGACGATGGCCAGGGCCGGAAAGATCAGCAGCAGCGGGATCTGAAGAGCCTGCATGGGCGAGACGGGCCTTGTTGCGTTCGCCTCACTCTGAGGCCGCACCCGTGAAGCAATGGTTTCTTCGCCGGACTTCCGGCGAGCAGTCACACCAGTAAAGACGGACCGAAAATAAAGAAAAGGGCCGAGGCGGGAGCCTCGACCCTCTTCTTTTCGAGTGTGAAGCGGGTGGCTTAGGTGCCAGCCGCCGTCGACACAGCCGTGCCGGCCTTCGTGAAGGCGAGGTTCAGCTTGGTTCCGAGGGTCGTGACGGCGGTCACGATGACCACGGCGATCAGGGCGACGATCAGGCCATATTCGATGGCCGTGGCGCCCGATTCATCCTTCAGGAAGCGAGTGACGAACTTGGTCATGACTTGGTCTCCTAAACCAGAGCTAGTTGATTTGAGGCTCTCAAGCCGTTCGACTTGCTCACCCCCGAAAACACGATCAATTTCGCCGACTGCACTTAATGGCCAGTAAACAGCGAATAGTTTACGGCGATTTTCTTTTGGTTTATTTGTATTTACCGTTATTTATTCTTAACCATGGCCGCCGCGAACGCCGCCAAGCCCTTTTGATTCAAGGACTTTCTCAAGCGGCGCTTGGTCGCACGTTCCGCGATCTTAGTCTTTTGTTGACCAATAAAAATGATCTTGGGGTTCGTTCGGATCCGGGATCGGAAACCATCATGCGCCGTCTATCGCTGGTCATCGCCGTCTTCGCGGCCCTTTCGGGCGCTCCCGCGAGCGCGCAAGTCCTGCCGAGCGACAAGATTTTGGTGGCCACGACACCGGGTTCGGCGCCGATCGACCTGCCGGTGTCGGCGGGTCAGGCCGCCTATATGAGCCTGACCGGGCCGGTGCGCGATGTCGTCGTGGGCGATCCGACCATCGCCGATGTCAGCGTCGTCAACGATCGCACGCTCGTCGTGCTGGGCAAGCGTCCGGGAGTCACCAGCTTGCTGGCCTTCGGCGCGGGCGGCCGTCCCCTCGCCGATCGCCAGATCGTGGTCTCCGAGAACAGCGGCGGCGGCGTCACCGTCTATCGCGGCGCGACGGCCAGCAGCTACGCCTGTGCGCCCCAGTGCACGCGCCTGGGCCCTGGCGCTCCGTAACCCGGCAAGCACTTCTTTATACGGCGCGTCCTGGCGGGCCCGTTATAACCTGTGGTTAGGATCGTTCGGCTAGCGTGCGCCTGAAAGCAGGACCGCCCGCCTCATGGCCTCTCGTTTGCTCCTCGCCCGCGCTCGTCTCCGGCTGGCCCGCTCGGCCCGCCGTTTCGCGCGCGCCGAACAGGGCGCGACCGCCGTCGAGTTTGCGCTGGTGGCCATACCCTTCCTGATGCTGATCTTCGCGATCATCGAACTGGGCCTGGTCTTCCTGGTCTCCATCACCCTGGAAAGCGCGGTCATCGACGCAGGCCGCACCATCCGCACCGGCGAAGTCCAGACCGCCGGGAGCGACGCCGCCGCATTCAAGACCGCCGTCTGCAACCGCATGAACTGGCTGGGATCTCGTTGCACGACCGCCCTGCGCCTGGACGTGCGAACGTTCGCGGACTACTCGACCGGCACCACCTCGGCCACGGACGGCACGGTGCCGACCACCATGAGCTGGAACCCCGGAACCTCCGGCTCCATCGTCCTGGTCCGCGCCTACTATACCTGGCCGCTGATCACGCCGCTGCTCAACACCGGCCTTCAGACCTCCAACGGCCAGCGCATCATCTACGCCGCGACCTCCTTCACCAACGAGCCCTACGATCAATGAGTGCGCGTCGTCCCCTTGCCCGCTTCTGGCGCGACAAGCGCGGCGTGTCGGCGGTGGAGTTCGCGCTGATCGCGCCGGTGCTGATCGTGATGTACTGCGGCCTCGCCGAAATGACCCAGGCGATGATGGCCCAGCGGCGCCTGTCCAACATCGCGTCCCAGATCGGCGACCTGGTGGCCCAGAGCAGCCAGACGGGTCCAAACAGCATGACCGACGTCTTCAAGATCGGCACGATCATCATGGCGCCGTTCCCGTCTGCGCCTCTGAAGATGTGTGTGGCCAGCGTCACCTCCGACGCCACGGGCAGGGACACCGTGGCATGGTCGCGAGCCTCCGCAGGCGGGATGAGCAACTGCCCCGCCCAGGGCGCGGTGCTGACCGATATTCCGGTCGGCGTGCTTCCGGCCAGCAAGAGCGTGATCATGGCCCGCGCCAGCTACGCCTACGCCTCGCCGATCAAGCTGGTTCTGCCGACCAGCATCACCTTCCAACGCACCTTCTATCTGCGTCCGCGAAAGGTGGAAACGATACCCTGGTCGACGTCCAACTAAGGCCCGTCAGCCCTTGAAGCACACCAGGCTATCGGGCGAGCATCGCGCTCAGGCGCTCCGCCAGGGGATGCTCCGGTAGGACCCGGTCCCCCAGGCGCGAGACCGGGCGAACGCCGATCAGGCTGTTGGTCAGCACCACCGCCTCGGCCCGCTCCAGCGCGTCCAAGCCCGCCGCGACCTCTTCGACGCGCTCTTGCGCCAGCAGTCGCCCGCGCGTGATCCCCGCCAGCACGCCGCACTCCAGACGCGGGGTGAACAGGCGCCCTTCGGCCAACCAGAACAGGTTCGCCGCCGCCGCGCAGGCCACCTCGCCACGATTGTTCAGCATCACCGCCTCGTCGGCTCCGCCCACGCGCGCTTCGCCCCGCGCCAGGACGTTGTCGAGATAGGACAGGGTCTTCAGCCGCGCGGCGGGCGAGCCCTCGTTGCGCCGGGTCGACGCTACGATCAGGGCCGCAGGACCTGCGGGCGCGGTCGACGGCGCGGCGGTGGCGAACAAGCGCAGCGCCGACGCCTCGGGACGGTCCAGCCCTCGCCCGCCCGAGCCGGCGGTCAGGGTCAGGCGCACCGCGAAACGCCCCTGGGCCGGGACAGCGGTGCGCGCGGCCTGCTCGGCGGCGTCGCGATCGAACGCAAGGCCCAGGCTCAGGCAACCGGCGGCCATCCGGTCGAGATGGGCGGCCAGATGCGCGATCACGCCATCGACCGCCAGCATCGTCTCGAACAGGCCGTCGCCCAGCAGCAGACCACGGTCGTCGCGAGGAATGAGATCCAGGGCGGTCATTGGGTCAGCGCCGTCTTGAGGGCCGCAATCTTGGCCTCGGTCTCCCGGCGCTCGCCGCGAGGATCGCTGTCGGCGACGATCCCCGCCCCGGCCCGCGCCTCCAGCCGCCAACCCCCGCCATCCTCGACCAAGGCCACGGTGCGGATCAGGACGCTGGAGTCGAACGCCCCATCGATCCCGGCCCAGAACAGGCTCCCGCAATATGGGCCGCGCGGCGGCTCCAGTTCCGCGATGACCCGCATGGCCTGGACCTTTGGCGCGCCGGTGATCGAACCCGGCGGGAAACTGGCCCGCAACAGGTCGGCGACGCCGCGTCCGGGGGCCAGCCGTGCGGTGACCGTCGAGACCAGATGATGGACGTTGGCGAAGCTCTCGACCTTGAACAGTTCCGGCGCGCGGACGCTGCCGGCCGGCGCCACGCGCGCCAGGTCGTTGCGCATCAGATCGACGATCATCAGGTTCTCGGCGCGATCCTTGTCGCTGGCCAGTAGCTCAGCGGCCAGGGCGCGATCCTCGTCGGCGTCCCCGCCCCTGGGGCGCGTACCCTTGATCGGCTGGGTGACGATGGCGCCGGTCGAGTCCAGCTTCAGGAACCGCTCGGGCGAGTTGGACACCAAGGCGCGACCCGGGAGCCGCCAATAGGCCGAGAACGGCGCGGGGCTCTGCTCGCGCAGCCGCACGAACAGGTCGAACGGATCAGCGCTCGCCGCCAGCCGTCCCGTCCAGGCGCGGGCGATGTTGGCCTGGAAGATCTCGCCACTGAGGATCCGCTCGACAACCTGAGCCACGGCGACCTCATAGGCGTCGGCGTCACTGGCGATCAGGTCGGCGCAAAGAGGACCGACCGGTTCGCGGCTGTCAGGCATGGCCGCGTCCAGCCAGGTCAGAGCGTGCGCCGCGCGCGCCTTGCTCTCGGCCTCGGTCTTGCCCCGGCCGACCGCCAAAACCTGACGGGCATGGTGGTCAAAGGCCAGCAGGGCCGGGTAGCGGGCGCAGGTCAGGTCCGGCCAGTCGGTGCGGCCAAGGCCCAGGTTCTCGACCCGGTCGCCCAGCTCATAGGCGCCGAGGCCCACCACGCCGCCCTGGAACGGCGGCCCCTCGGGATGGCTGGGCTGGCGGGGGCCGACCAGCTCGGTCAGGGCCGCGAAGGGATCGGCTGGTTCCTTCTCCGACAGGGCCAGCGTCGCGTCGGGCGCACGCAGCAGGTACGACCACCGCCCCGCGCCGCCCGTGACCAGCGCGCAGGCGTAGGCCTCGTCCCGGAACGGCGCGAGCGCCCAGACCGGCTCGCGCCAGGGTGCGGTGAAGAAAGCGACGTGGCGCATGCGGAGGGTGATAGCGGGGTCGACGGGTCGAAGCCAGTGCGCGCCCCCTCCGTCACGTCGCCTAGCGGCGCCGCGCCTCCTCCCCCGCGCGACGCGGGTGAGGAGGAAGCCGCAACCCTCCTGCCCCGCTTGCGGGGGAGGTGGCGCGCGGCGCAGCCGCGTGACGGAGGGGGCGTCCTTGCGTCCTTCGAGGCGCGCTCCTCGGGATGCGACGTTCAGCAACGGGTTTCCCGATCCTGAGGTGTGAGCCTCGAAGAACGCAGAGCGCTGCTAAATCGCCTCGCGTCCGCCGCCCTTCACGGTGAACAAGCCCAGCAGCCCCAGCGCCAGCAATCCGGCGATCGGGATGAAGCCCGCCACCTGGCTGGCGAACAGCTTCGTGGCGAGGGCCACCAGCAGCGAGCCGACCCACATGGTCGCGGTGCCCGACAGCGAGAACAGGCCAAAGAACGCCGCCATCCGGTCGGGCGGGGCCAGGCGCACCAGCAGGGTGCGGCTTGAGGCGTATTGCGCGGTGACGAAGACGGCGATCAGCAGGCCCAGGCAGAGATAGATCACCTCGGGCAGGGTGCGGAACATCGGTCCGTTCCAGAGCACGCCGTGGCTGGCGTCCCACGGCCAGACATAGAGAATCTGCTCGCGGGTCATGCCCAGCATGGCGACCAGGATCAGGATACAGGCCCCGACCTCCAGCTGGATGGCGCGGCGCGGGCCGAGCACCCGATCCAGCCACGGGGCCAGCAGACCGCCCAGCACGCCGAAGATCGACAGCGAAATCCCGTAGGCCAGCATCTCCAGCTCGCCCCATTTCATCAGCCCCGCCGCGAACAGACCGCCGAAGATCAGCAGCGCGGTCATGCCGTCGCAATAGAGCATCCGCGCGCCGAGGAACTTCGCGACGTCGGCATGACCCTTCAGATTGCCGAAGGTGTCGAGGATCAGCTTGAAGCCTTCCTTCAGCGAGGCGACGAACGACACCCCGGTGGGCGGCGCGTCGCGCGTCCACAGGAAGAACGGGATCGCGCCCAGCAGCATGACCGCCCCGGCCAGCGGTCCGACGATGCGGCTGGGCTCATGGGCGGTCTGGCTCAGGCCGAACAAGGGCGCGGCCGGCACGAACGACCAGGACACCTGGCCGGGCAGCACGAAGGCCCACATCACGAAGATCAGCAACGCCACGGACAGCCCGTTGGCGACCGCATAGCCCAGACCCGACAGCACCGGCTCCTGGCCCTTCTCGGCGGCGCGCGACAGCAGCGAGTTCTGCAGGACGTCGCCACAGTTGTAGACGACGCCCAGGATGATCAGGAACACGCCGATCAGCCCCACCGGCAACCCGCCGGGCGTCGCCCACCACAGGGCGAAAAGCAGAGGGACCATGATCGCCAGACCGAAGGCCATCAGCGGCTTGCGCCGCCCGTAGCGCTCGATCGAAGCGCCCAGGATCGGCGCCAGCAGCGCCGTGAGCAGGCCATAGGTGGTGGAGATGTCGGCGACCGTCGCCTGGCCCTTGACCGGATCGCCGATCAGCACCCGCGAGAAGTACGGCGCGAACACATAGATGGTGACCAGGATCACATAGGGGTCGCGGGTCCCCTGGTGCAGGATCCAGCTCAGCGCCCCCTTGGACAGCTTGCCGGTCGGCGGCGGCGTGAGGACGTCTTCCCGTCCCTCCGCGCCCGCGACATCGCTCAAGCCCGGAGGCGTTCCCGCCAACTCACTCATACCCTGACCCCCAAGCGCGGCCCTCTGGCGGGACCGTCCGGGGAGGTTGGCGGTTAAACGCTCGTTTGTCACCTTACCGATTGAGCGGGGCGGTGAGCGGACATGGCGGATGTCGGTGAAGGGTGGGTTGCAGGCGCCGCACAGTCCAGCCAAGCTGGTACCTTGAGGAGGCGGAAAGCCCCTCGGAGTCCGAGATGCCGACGCAATATAGAACTATGAAGCCGGTATTCAATTTCGTTTACCTATTGTGCGCCTATAGCCTTTTAGCGGGGGCTGTATACTTCGCCTTTTATGAAAAGGATGTCTGGTGGGCGAGACTGACAGGCTACGCGCTAGGAGGAGCTACTGCTTTATTCATATTCAACGGAAAATTCGTGGAAGATAATTGCGGGCAGACGAATTTTTCATCGGCAGTTGCTAAGATATCTTTTTTCTTTTTTGTATTTGGGCTGATAGTCGCCCTGCTAGGTCTGTGGGCGTTAGATCTAATATTAGGCAATTTCACCATTTCCGCTAGCGGGTGGTGCATTGCGTATCTATCACTTTTGCTTGCTGCTCTGGGAAAGCTTGTTCGAGAGCTTCACAATAAAAGCATCTGACAGCGAGGATCGCTC
This sequence comes from Pseudomonadota bacterium, assembly GCA_020161365.1. Lineage (GTDB taxonomy): Bacteria > Pseudomonadota > Alphaproteobacteria > Caulobacterales > Caulobacteraceae > Caulobacter. The sequence goes on from JAIUNU010000003.1 coordinate 190,454, forward strand.
AGAGTGGCGAGCGGACAATCCGAAGGACCGCAAAGGGTGGAAGTCGGGCGCTCAAGAATCCCTCTCTCTGGAGAGAGGGATTCCACTCGGCGTCTGGCTAACGCCCGACTAGGGTCGCAAGCGGTCCTGGCCATCCTGCCGGGCGCCCGACCTGCAGGGTTCCACCGCAGGTGAACACCCTCCCGTGTGGCGCGAACGCTCTACAGAAGAATATGCTCCCGCACCCGCTCGCGGGTATCGGCGTCCAGTCCCACAGCCTGATCCAGATAACCGTCCAGCGAGCCGTACTGCGCGTTGATCGCCGCGAAGGCCGCCGCGAGATACCGCGCCTCCACGCCCATGGCCGCCCGCATCGCCGCCTCGGTTGGACGCTTGCCGGTCATCTCGAAGATGTTGTTCAGGAAGATATGGCCGCGCCGCTCGAAGCGGGTCGGGTCGTTGGTCAGCAGGTAGTCGTCGATGATGTCTTCGTCGGACACGCCGGCGATATGATGGGTCAGGGCCGCCAGGATGCCGGTGCGGTCCTTGCCCGCCGCGCAGTGGATCAGCACCGCGCCCTCGCCCTTCGCGACCGCCTGGAAGTAGCGGCTGAACAGATCCAGGTGCCGCGCCTTGAACGGGGCGCGACGATAGTATTCGTCCATATAGGCGTGGATCGACGCTTCGGAGAGATCCGACTCCTTGAGGAAGGTGTGCCAGGGATCCTCGCCGGTCGCGCCCAGGTCGTTTTCGATGACGCTCGCCGAAAAGCCGTCCCACCGCCGCGACGGCGCACGCTCACGCTCGTTCGGACGTCGCAGGTCGACCAGGGCGGCGATGCCCAGCGAGGCCAGATGGGCCAAGTCTTCGTCCGTCGCCTCGGCCTGGTGGGCGGCGCGAAACAACACGCCCTTCTTCAGCCGCCCCGCCCCTGCGGCGTAGTCACCGAAGTCACGGAAGTTCTCGACGCCTTGCAGGGGGATCAGTCTGGTCATGGCTGGGTGACTTATCGAATGGGCGAGACTGTGGAAAGCGCCCCCTGCGTCACCACCATTTCGCCTTGCGGTCCTCGGCCGTCGCCGGCTTGGCGCGCCACAGGAAGACGAAGTTGCGGTGCTCGGCCCAGGTCTGGCCCTCAAGCCCGCTCGCGCCCTGGCAGACGCTCGTGTGGTAGGGTCCCGCGCCGTCGGTGGTGCGGAAGCTGGCGCAGGTACGGCCGCCGGCCGTCTTCCAGCGCCCAGCCTGGATCTCGCTGTCGTAGAAGCTGCCGGTCACCGTGCCGTCGGCTTCGAGTTTCAGGCTCATGCCCTTGTAGTAGGGCTCGGCCGGCGTCGCCGACAGGTCCACGACCCAGTCCCCGGCCAAGGGGGCGGCCGGCGGCGTCGCCGCTTGCAGGGACAGGGCGAGCATCAGGACCAGCATGGCGTTCTCCAACGACAATCGATAACACTGTTACGCGCCAAGCCTGGCCTTGGATGCTCTGGCCACCGGTAGCCCTAGAACCCGTGTCATCCCGGGCGGCGCAGCCGACCCGGGACCCAGGGGGTGCAGAAACGCCATGCCCGCCGCCCCTGGGTCCCGGATAGCGCTCCGCGCTTCCGGGATGACACCGGGATAAAGCCCCCCTACCGCCGCAACAGCGGCTGGATGCGGTCCTGCAGCGGCTGGTCGACATAGCGGTGGAACAGCCAGGCTGCGCCATACGCGATCGGAAAGCCCGCCAGCCACATCAGCCACTGCCAGCCGATGCCGATCGGCACGGTGTCGATCAGCTTGTGCACCGCGCTCCAGTAGATCACGCCAACGAAGATGTGGGTGATGAAGAGGGCGAACGACAGCTTGGCGCCTTCCTCGATCCACTGGCGCGGACGTTTGACCGGCAGGCGCCCCGCGCCCAGTACGATCATGGCGATGGCCAGCAGCGACGGAGCGTCGAACAGCAGCGGATCCGGCAAGGCGTAGCGGTCCAGCGGCTGGGTGATCACCAGCAGGGCGACCCCGCCCCACAGCAGGGCGTGGGCGGCCTTCTCCGACGGCCAGCGCATGTCGACCGTGCGCGCCAGGCAGACACCCAGAATGAACAGCGGCAGGGCCCGGATCACCCCAAACTGGAAGCGCAGGTCCGCCAGGCCCTGGTCGAAGACGGTCTCGGCCAGCACCTCGAAGGCGGCCAAGATGGCGAGGCCCAGCAGCGGCAGCAGCCAGGCCTGGCGGATCTTGCTGACCGCGCGCCAGAAGGATGGGAACAGGGCGTAGCAGACAATCAGCGCCGACAGACTCCAGCTGGGCAAGTTCCAGCCGTCGCTGGGAAAGCCCCAGGCGTGAACCAGCAGCGCCTGCGGCGCCAGCTGGTCCCACGCAAAGCGGCTGGGCTTGTGGGCGTCGGTGCCGATGGCGTTCAGCACGAGGACCAGCACGACCAGCATGGCCAGCACGGCCAGATGGCCCGGCCACACCCGCGCCGCGCGGCGCACCCAGAACTGTGGCGTGCTCAGCCGCCCGCTCAGGGTCGAGGCGCCATAGGCCCTGCCCAGCACGTAGCCTGACAGGATGAGAAAGAAGTCGGTGGCCAGAAAGCCGCGCGAGAACACCTGGGCGAAGCGCTCGATCCGCATCGGGCTCTCGGCGCCATAGTGGTAGACCACGATCAGCAGCGAGGCCAGGAAGCGCAGGAAGTCCAGCGCCCCGCCCCGCACGTTTTCCCGCACCGGCGCATGGCTGACCGACTGAGCCGTCGGCTCGGTCGGAACAGGGGTCACGTCCGGGGGAATCTGGGGCGGCGCGGCGGTCACGCTCGCCGCATAGCAAAGCGCGTCCGGGGGCGGAAGCCGTCACCCGAACGTCATCTTGCGCCATGGCGTCGCGGCCACTATCTGTAACCTACACTGTTTCTAATAAGGCCGGATCTTCATGTCCCGCATGCCTGCCCTCTTCGTCGGCCACGGCTCGCCGATGAACGCGATCGAAGATAACGCTTGGCGTCGCGACTGGGCGCGGCTGGGCGCCGCGCTTCCCCGCCCCAAGGCGATCCTGATGGTCAGCGCCCATTGGGAGACGCGGGGAGCCTCAGCCGTCAGCGCCTCGGCCGCGCCCGAAACGATCCATGACTTCTTCGGATTCCCGCAGGCCCTGTTCGACGTGCGCTATCCGGCGCCGGGCGACCCGGCCTTGGCCGCGCGAGTGGCGGAGCTGCTGGCGCCCGACACCGTCCTGCAGCACCCGACGCGCGGCCTCGACCACGGCGCCTGGGGTGTGCTGGCGCCGATGTATCCGCAAGCAGACATTCCCGTCGTCCAGCTGAGTCTCGATCGCGGTCGGAGCGACCGCTGGCACTACGAGGCCGGCCGGCGCCTGGCCCCACTGCGCGACGAGGGCGTGCTGATCATGGGCAGCGGCGACATCGTCCACAACCTGCGCGCCGCCGACTTCCGCCGCCCCGAAGCGCCGCCCTGGGCCGACCGCTTCAACGAAACCGCCAAGCGCCTGATCCTGGCCGGCGACCACGATCCGCTGATCGACTGGCGCACCCTCGGCCCCGACGCCGAGGCCGCGATCAACAGCGCCGAACACTACCTGCCGCTGCTCTATGTGCTGGGGGCCCAGGAGAAGGGCGAGCCGGTCAGCTTCTTCAACGACGATGTGTTCGCGGCCATCTCGATGACGGGGGTGAAGGTGGGGTGAGACGCCCCCCACCTCAACAACCGTGTCATCCCGGCCGCAGCGCGTAGCGCGGAGAGCCGGGACCCAGGGGCAACTTCACTGCGCTTGGCCCCTGGGTCCCGGGTCGGCTTCGCCGCCCGGGATGACACGGGATGTGAGCATAGAACTTACAGCATCCCCGCCGCCGCCTTCGCGGCCGCCACCCGCTCGTCCATCCCTTTGCCGTAAAGCGCGGTGATCCGCTCAAGCACCTGCGGCGGCGCGGTCTCGGGACGGCCGGCGTTGAACGGCGGGGCGGGCGCGTACTCCACCGCCAGCTGGATACCCTGGGCCACCTCGTCGCCGGCCAATTCCGCGATCAGGGTCAGGGCGAAGTCGATGCCGGCCGTCACCCCGCCGCCGGTGATGTAGCGGCCATCGCGCGCCACCCGCGAAGCGTCGGGGATGGCGCCGAACAGCGCCAGTTGGTCCCGCCAGGCCCAATGGCAGGCCGCGCGCTTGTCCTTGAGCAGGCCCGTCGCCGCCAGCACCAGCGAGCCAGTGCAGACCGAGCAGACATAGCGCGCGCCGTCGGCCAGCCGCCTAATCTCGGCGATGAAGTCAGGGTCGCCCATCGCCTGGGTCGTGCCAAATCCGCCCGGTACGATCAGCACGTCGCAGGTCTCGATGTCCGACAGCTTGGGCAGTCGGGCGAAGACCAGGCCATCGGCCTCAATCTCGCCGCCCGCCAGGCTGGCCACCGTCACCTTGGCGCCGGGCAGTCGGCACAGCACCTGGTGCGGTCCGGTAAAGTCCAGGTGCGTGACGCCTGGGAACAGGGCGATCACGATCTGTAGAGTCTGGCTCATGCGATGGTCTCCGTCACATTCGACGCCGAATATGACTCGACGGCTCTCTGGCGGAAATGACATAGTTCCCGCGATTTCAGCCAGAGCCCTCCGACATGTCCCGCGCGATCGGCTTCCTCGTCTATCCGGGCTTCCAGCTGCTGGACGCCACCGGCCCGATCGCGGCGTTCGAGATCGCCGGACGGCTGTCGCCGGGCGCCTACAGCCTGCACTTCCTGTCGTTGCGCGGGGGCCTCGTCCCGAGCACTTCGGGCATGGTCGTCCAGACCAAGGCCCTGGCCGAGGCCCCGCCATTGGACACCCTGCTGATCGCCGGCGGCGATGCGGTGAAGGTTCCCGCCACCTGTCCCGAGACCCTGGCCTTCGTGCGCGAGGCTGGCCGCTCGTCACGGCGCGTCGCCAGCGTCTGTTCGGGAACCTATGTCCTGGCCGAGGCCGGCCTCTTGGACGGCAAGCGCGCCACCACCCACTGGAGCCGGACCCAGGACTTCCAGCGTCGCTATCCGAACATCAGGCTCGAGCCCGATCGGATCTGGATTCAGGACGGGTCGGTATGGAGCTCGGCGGGCATCACCGCCGGCATCGACCTGTCCCTGGCCCTGATCGGCGCCGACGAGGGCGAAGCGGTGGCGCGGCGGACGGCCCAGCAACTGGTGGTCTATCACCACCGCCCCGGAGGCCAGTCGCAGCACTCGGCCCTGATCGACCTGCGCCCCGGCCGCTTCGACGCCCTGCTCTCCTGGGCCCGCCAGAACCTGTCCGAGCCGCTGACCGTCGAGCAACTGGCCGACCGCGCCGCCATGAGCCCGCGCAACTTCGCCCGTCTGTTCGCCCAGGAGACCGGCGTCACCCCGGCCAAGGCCATCGAGCGCCTGCGCGTCGAGGCCGCTCGCGCCCTCCTGGACAGCCAGCCGCTACAGGTCGAGGACGTGGCCCTGGAGACCGGCTTTGGCGATCCCGAGCGGATGCGGCGGGCGTTCATCCGCGCGTTCGGACAGCCGCCTCAAGCGCTGCGACGGGCGCGGGCGGGTTAGCGGGAGGCGAGAAAGCGCCCCCTCCGTCACGCGGCTGCGCCGCGCGCCACCTCCCCCGCAAGCGGGGCAGGAGGGTTGCGGCGTCCTCCTCACCCGTGGAACGGGGGAGGTGGCGCGGCGCCGATAGGCGACGCGACGGAGGGGGCGCATTCGGAGCTCGCCAGGCCCCCCTAAAGCCCCATCCGGTCTCTCGACCTCGGATCGTCCGCCACTTCGCCTGAGTGCAGCACCCCGTCGATGGCCCGGTCGCGCCAGGCGGCGGTGCTGTCGTAGATCGCCGCGTCGGGGTCGATCACCGACAGCAGCACCCCTTCGGTCTCGGGCTCCAGCGCCCCGGTGATCACGCCATCCGGGCGGACCACGAACGATGGCCAGCAGCTTTTCGGCGCCGACGAGTTCGGACAGCTGATCCACAGGTTGTTGTTCGAGGCGCTGGCGATCATCCCCGCCGGCATGGTGATCGCCGGAAGGGTCGTTCCGCCCGTCAGGTGATGGCGACCGACGTCGGCCTCCATCGCCGAAAACCGCTCGGCCGACAGCCCGCCCGCGTGGAAGCCGTGGAACATCAGTCGCAAGCCTCGCCGGTGATAGGCGCGATAAAGCTCGGGATAGCGGTAGTCATGGCAGATCAGCACGCCGCAGCGGACGCCGTTGATCTCGAAGACGGCGAAGTGGTCGCCCGGTGTGTAATGGGCGAGATCCCCGGTCAGGCCCGCCGCGTCGCCGGCGCAGAACCGCTTGTCGTAACGGTCCACCAGCGCGCCCGAGGCGTCGATGACATAGGCGCAGTTGTGGGGCTTACGGCCTTCGGACAGCGGATGCGCCGAGCCCAGGATCGTCCAGAGGCCCAGCGCGCCCGCCAGCGCCATGACGCGGCGGGTCGCCGCCTCCAGACGCGGCCAGTCGAAGCCCTCGAAGCTCGCAAAATCGACGCCCGCATAGCCGGACAAGGCCGCTTCCGGAAAATGGACGACATCCGCGCCCCTCGCCCGGGCCTCGCGCATCAGGCGCTCGATCGCCGCCCCGTTGGCGTCGATGTCGGCGCTGACGGCGAACTGGGCCGTAGCGAGGGTCAGGCTCACCCGCCCCGCTCCGCCCGCAGGATCGCCACCTCCTCCTGTAGCACCGCCAGCCGCTCGGCGTGCTCACGACACAGGATCATCAGTTCGTCGCTGCGCAGGGCGTCCACCTTGTCGATCACCCGCATGATCTCCAGCTCGGCCCGCAGGTTGACGGCGTAGTCGTGCTCGGCGGTCAGGCGATCCTTCGCCGCCTGGCGGTTCTGGCTCATCATGATCACCGGTGCCTGGATGGCCGCCAGGGTCGACAGCAGCAGGTTCAGGAAGATGAACGGATAGGGATCGAAGGCCAGGTTCAGAGGCTTCAGGGCCAGGTTCAGGCCCATCCACAGCACCAGCGCCAGGGCGAAGCCGCCGATGAAGCCCCACGACCCGCCGATCGCGGCCACCTTGTCCGCCAGGCGCGTCCAGAAGGTGCCCTCGTCGAAGATCGCGCGGGGGTCGGACGGCTGCTCGGCCAGGATCAGGTCGATGACCCGCTTCTGGACGTCGTTGAGGTCCTCATAGGACCGACCCAGCAGGTCCATCGAAAGCTGGTCGAGACGATCATGCGACATGGGACAGAGACTCGGCGACAGGTTGCGCCCCATCATCGACGGCCCTCGCCCGACGTGACAAGGCCGCGATTGACAGGCCTCGCCGCCAAGGCGACGCTTGTCCGTCGGGTGGGGCCGACGAGATTTCAGATCCGCAAAGGAGAAGCGCCGATGGCCCACAAGTTCATCATCAAGAAGAACAAGGCCGGCGAGTTCGTCGCCTATTTCACCTACAACAGCGAAACCATCTTCTGGACCGAGGGCTACGCGTCCAAGGCCTCGGCCAAGAACGCCATCGAGTCGATCAAGAAAAACGGCCCGGACGCCGAGATCGACGACCAGACCGACTGATCTGAACGCCAGGACGCTCCCTCGCCATCGCGAGGGAGCCGAGGGGCGCTCTACGCCCCTTGACCCTTCCGCCCGTTCGGCATCTGATCATTGATAACAATGATACGGGAGGGGTCCATGCCGGCGAACGGGCGCAAGAGCATCTTCATCACGGGCGCGGCCAGCGGCATCGGCCTGGCGTGCGCGAAGCGGTTCGCCAAGGAGGGCTGGTTCGTCGGCCTCTCGGACATCGACAAGGCGGGACTGAAAGCGGCGCTGCTGGCCATCGGCCCCGAGAACGGCTCGATCCATCATCTCGACGTCCGCGACCGCGAGGCCTGGGAGAACGCCATCGGCGAGTTCGGCCGCGAGACCGGCGGCAAGGCCGACGCGCTGCTGAACAACGCCGGCGTCGCCCGGTTCGGCATGCTGAGCGAGATGTCCGACGCCGACTGCGACATCCAGATCGACATCAACATCAAGGGCGTGATCAACGGCGCCCGCGCGGGTCTGCCGCTGCTGAAGGTGGCCGGCGGGCGGCTGATCAATGTGGCCTCGTGCGCGGGCCTCTATGGCTCGCCGAAGCTGGCGGTCTATTCGGCCACCAAGTTCGCCGTGCGGGGCCTCTCAGAGGCGCTGGACGTCGAGTACGCCGCCTACGGCGTCAGCGTCGCCTGCGTCATGCCTTGGTTCGTCGAGACGCCGATCCTCAACGCGGCCTCGGACGGCTCCAACAAGTCGATGTCGGAGTCGCTGAAGGCCGGAGGGCTGGAGGTCTATCCCGTCGAGGACGCCGCCCAGGTGGTCTGGGAGGCCGCCCACGGCAAGGCGCTGCACTACCTGGTGGGCAAGAGGGCGAAGCAGATGCGCTTCGCCAGCAGCCACATGCCTGGAACCGTCAGGAAGCAGCTCCGCTCCCGGCCCCTACTGTAGCCTTCAGGCCTTCGAGCACCGGCTTGTCGTTGGCCGGCGCCATCGCCTTGACGGGGGTGAGGGTCGGAGCCTTCGCGGGCGCGACGCTCGGCGCGGAGGCCGGCTCGGTGACCGGCCCGATCGGACCGCCCACGCCCGGCGCCGTGGCGCCCGGCTCGAGGCGGGCCAGGCTGGTGTAGGCCACCGGGCCGCGACCGTCGGCCGTCAGGCTGGCGATCTCGGACGGCGCGATGTCGTCAACCGTCGGCGACAGGCTCGAACCGCCGGTGCGGCGACCGAAGCGATAGAAGATGTGCATGCCCACCTGGGTCACGCGCAGCAGGCGCGGGCCCCAGCCCGGCGAGACATTGACTGTGTGGAAGTGGGTGGCCGAGCCGACTTCGCTGGCCATCGTGCCGGCCAGGGCGCGGGTGGCGACCTTGCGGGCGCGGCTCCAGGCGCCGCTGTCGCGGGCGCGTCGCATCGAACCATCGCAGGCGAAGCTGAACTGGCAGCCCGTGCGGTTGTAGGCGCCCTGGAACACGACGCCGCAGATCGACTTCGGGAAGGCCGGGTGGCGCACGCGGTTCAACACCACCTGAGCCACGGCCGCCTGGCCGCTGGGGGTCTCGCCCCGCGCCTCGTAATAGATCGCCTGCGCCAGGCATTCGAGCTCACGCGAGCTCTGCAGGGCGTTGCCGATCTGGAACGGACCGCCCCCCGCGCCGTTGAACATCGTGCCGAAGCTGGCGCGCAGCATCAGCGGGCCGGTGCGGCCGGTCTGGCCAGGCAAGAGGGCCGAGCCTGCGCCTTCGAGGCGGGCGGCCAGCATCGCCGACTGACGATCACGTTGATCGACGGCGGCGAAAAGTTGGGGATCATGACGCTTGGCCACGGCGAGCGCGCCGGGGTCCATACGCGTAGAAGCGCTGAGCATCGCCGCCTCGGAGAAATCCCCCGAAGCGCCTTCCGCCAATCGGGCGACGCGAGCATGGGTGGAGGCCGATTGGGCCAGGCCACCCAGAAGGTAAACGCCGCCCAGGGCGAGACCCGTGATGGACCCCACCAATACGGCGCCGACCAGCCCGCGCGCGTCCGCGCGCGTCTGCGACTTGATATACAAAACTCGTGTCCTGCGCGGCGAGAGCCTCCGGCTCCCCGACAAAAGCGCCCCGGAAACCCCGCGAAAATCACTGGCGGAGACTCTTCCGAAGCGGAGGACTGGCCGTATCACGCTGTGGCCAAGATCCTACTTGTAGCGGCTTATGACGTATCCGTGACCGACTCGCAAGCACTTGCCGCGCCGCAACATGAGGTCTGCGCCTAAGCGTCGCACAGTCGAAACGTTAACGCCTTGAATCCTCGCAAAAAGCTGGACACCCCCGATCGTCGTTTTTTTGCGGCCGCCAAGGCCTCGCCACGCCGTTGCTCAACTCATCCGGCGGGAATCTGACGCGGGACTTATCGTTACTCGGCAAAGACACAAGGTTAACGACAAGAGCGCGAACGGGGCGCTCAATAGCGCCCCGGGCGACCTCGGCTACCGCCCCCGGACCAGCCGCCAGCCATCGACGATCAGCTTCAGCAGATTGATCGCAATGGCGACACACAGCGCAACCTGAAGACTCAGATTCACCGTCCTCTGCAAGTTCGCGAGACCGGCCGTGGTCGCTTCCGGCGCGACCAGGGTGACGAGCGGCATGGCGGGCCAGAGGGCGGCGGCGATGGCGAGGCCGATCAGCGCGCAGATGATCTCGACGCCCGCCCGCGCCCGCACCCAGCCCGGCTTGATCACCAGGATCAGACCCGACACCACCTGCACCACCGCCATGGCCAGGATCGGCCAGTAGAGAGTCTGGAAGATTGGCGAAAAGGTCAGGGCCACCTCGCCGCCACGCGTGGTGATCACATTGCCGGTCGGGAACTCCACCACCCTGGTCCACCAGCCGATGAACAGCAGGGTCGCGACCACCTCGAACAGGCCATCGAACCGGCTCCTGGAGAACAGGGCCTTGCTGTCGGAGACACGCGGCAGCTCGCTGACCTTCCAGTTCCGGAAGCCGTCGGCCTTGATCCAGCCGCGCTCAATGGCGGCGGCGACCAAGGTGGCGGCGCCGACCAAGGTCAACGCGGTGGGAATGAAGTCGGTCACCGTGCGGAACACCAGGCGCGCGTCGCCATAGGCGGTCAACAGGGCCACGCCCGCCGGAATGATCGCCGCCAGGGCCGCCACCGCCAGCAGCACCTTCACGCCAAACAGCCAGAACGGATAGATCTCCGGCCCGATCAGCGCCATGTGCGGGCCATACCGTCCGGCCACCGCGATCGGATGGCCGATTTCACGCAGCAGCTCCTCGATCTCGCGCTTGTCGAGCGGGCGACCCAAGGTCGCCTCGCGCTCCTCGATGCGGTTGACGATCAGGTCGCGCAACTCGGCGACGATGTCCTGGCGCGAAGCCTTGGGCAGCAGGGCGGCGACGGCGCCCAGATAACGATCGATCAGATCGCTCATGTCATTGGGTCCTTGGGTGAGAGTAGCGGCCGTCACGAGCGTGGCCGCCAAAAGTGCGAGCGGTTTTGGCCGCCACGCTCGACCTGTTTGAAATCGAGCCTGCTCATCCCTTGTGATGTCCATCAGAAGGGGCAGGCTCTAGGAGCGGCTCCAGCGCGGCGTTGATCGCGCGCCATTCGTCGGCGAGGCGGGCCAGCACGGCCCGCCCCTCGCTCGACAGCTGATAGAAACGCTTCTTACGCTTGTCTTCCTCGCGCCATTCGCTGGCCAGCAGCCCTTGGGCCTCGAGGCGGCGCAGCATCGGGTAGAGCGCGCCTTCGTCGATCTCCACGCCCACTGACGAGAGCGCCTGACGCAGGCTGTAGCCGTAGCGCTCTTCCCTGAGCTGAGCGAGGACGGCGAGGATCAAGGTCCCCCGCCGCAGCTCCTGGCGGAGCGATTCAAAGATGTCCGTATCGGTCGGCATTCGGTGTGCGCCACATAGTGTGCATCACATGGTGTGTGATGCACACTGTATGTCACACAGTACTCGAGCGAGTCAACGCCCCCCCCGAACGCCGTTCGCTGTCAGGGCGGTAGGTGTTCTTACCGACTGACCTGACGCCCGGATGGCTCTAGACTTCGCTTCGAACAGGAGCCCGCCATGCCGCGCCCGATCCGCACGCTCGTCGCCGCCTCACTCCTGGCCGGCGGTCTTGCCGCCATGACGACGGCCGCCAGCGCCCAGGTCTCAGTGGTCAACGGCCAGAAGCTGGCACAGCGCCAGTGCGGCGGCTGTCACGCGGTGAGCGGGCTGAAGAGCCCCCTCCCCGGCGCGCCGGCCTTCGCCAAGCTCTACCTGCGTTACCCGCCCGGCGGCCTGGATCGCGTGCTCTCTGAGGGCATGCTGTCGCCGCAATCGCCGCCCGAGGAAGGCTCCCCGCCTACTCACCCGCGCATGCCACAGGTCAAGTTCGACGACGATCAGCGGGCGGACCTGAAGGCCTATCTTCGGAGCCTGGACCCCCGCTAGGGAGGGCCGAGACCTCGCGGCTCACACGCGCTCAGCCGCATGGGCCGCCTTGAGCCGATGCCCCACCGCCACGATCGCCTCCAAGGCCGGAACGAGTCCTTCGCCCAGTGGCGTCAGGGCGTATTCCACCGACGGCGGCGAGGTGGGCTGGATCGTTCGCGAGAGCACGCCCCGGGCCTCCAGCTCCTTAAGCCGCTGGGACAGCACCTTGGCCGACACCGGCGGAATATCGGTCCGCAGCTCGCTGAACCGCCTTGGGCCGGCGCGCAGATGCCAGATCACATTCGGAGCCCATGCCCCGGAGATGACGGCCATGCACTCCGTCAGCGCGCACGGTTCGGGCGGCGGCGCGCTACGATTCTTGCGGACTTTCAGGCCCATGCCAAACGCTCGGTTACCACCAGGAAACGTCAAAGCGTAGTAACCATTGGAAACCAGGTAGGCAAGCGTAACGCGTAACCATACCTGCGCAGTGGCCCTCAACCGGAGACCACGCCATGACCCCCTACGCCCATGACGCTCGCCATCACCTGGAAGGTTCACCGCCGCACCAAGACACCGTGAGTGACTTCGCCGGTGTCCAGGAGGTGCTCCAGACGTACTTCGACGCGCTCTACGCGTGCGACGTGGATCTGCTGGCGGAGGTGTTTCACCCCCGGGCGATCTACGCCACGGCGGACGAAAGCCCGACGCTCTATCGCGACATGCCCACCTATTTCGAGGTGGTGCGCGGGCGCACCCCGCCTGCGGCTTCGGCGGATCCACGCCGGGACATCATCGACGAGATCGCCTTCGCCGGGGCCAACGCCGCCGCAGTGCGCGTGCGTTGCACGCTGGGCGCGCGCGACTTCGTCGACCTGCTGACCCTGGTCCGTGACGACGGCCGCTGGCGGATCATCGCCAAGGTCTTCCAGATTATCGAGAAAGGCTGAACCCATGCCCTATGTGAACATCCAGGTGACCCGCGAAGGCGTCACGGCCGAGCAGAAGGCCCGCCTGATCGCCGGCGTGACCAGTCTTCTCAGCGAGGTGCTGGGCAAGGACCCGAACACGACCTTCGTGGTCCTCGACGAGATCGCGCTTGAAAACTGGGGCGTGGGCGGCCTGCCCGTCGAGGCCTACCGAACACATCGAAAGCTCGGAACGACGTGATGCTTGGCATGGCGGCGCGGCGCCATTCAAAGGCCACGCGCCCGTCAGACCCTAGGGATTCCGAGGGGGCCAAGGTTTGCGCCGCCTCGGCGGCGACGGTATCTTGGCCATGAAGGAGTGCTTTCACCTTGTCCAGAACCAAGGGCGCGAAGGATCTCGACTACGAGGCCAAGCGCCGCGACTTGTTGGAGAAGATGACGCTTCACCTCATGGCGCGGGGCGGCGAGCGCGCGAGCTTTCGCGACCTGGCCGCCGCCGCCGAGGTGTCGCCGCCGACCCTGCGCCATTATTTCGGCGACCGCCGCGCGGTGATCGACGCGGTGCTGGAGGAGTGCCTGCGCCGGGGCCGCCCGGGCCTCGACGCCCAGCGCCTCAGCGACCTGCCCTTCGAGGCCTCGATCTACACCTATGCCCGCAGCCTCGTGAACGCGCTGCGGGCCGAGAAGACGGTGCGCCTGGGCGATGTGTTCGCCCTCAGCCTGGCCGAGGGCCTGATGGATCCGAGCTATGGCCGCCCGGCTCTGGAACACATTGTGGAGCCGACCCTGCAGGCCCTGGAGGCGCGACTGAAGCTGCACATCGCGCGCGGCGAGATGCGGGCCGACGTCGATCCGCGCATGGCGGCGCTGCAACTGGTCTCGCCGCTGCTGCTGGCCTGTCTGCATCAGGATCAGCTGGAGGGCGCGCACCTGCGCGCCATGAACCTGGAAAAGCTGATCGCCAGCACCTGCGGGGCGTTCCTGCGCGCCTTCGCCACGTCTCCGCCCGTGTGGGGAACCGACGAGCCGCCGGAGCCGGTCCTGGCCGCCGCCGACTGGGGCTGAGGGCGGCACAAACCCTTAAGCGGTTCGCCGCCCTTTCTTTATACCAGTTGATATACTAAATATCTCTCGATCAGGTTTGACCGAGGGAGACGTCCGATGGACGGCGCGATCCACATCCTGGAACCCCGTGGCGACAGCGCCCCGCGCGCGAGCGCCGGCGCCGGCGCCGCTAAGGCCATGACCGTGCTCGGCGTCCTGGGCCTGATCCCGTTTGTCGCCCCGCCGCTTCTGCTTCTCGCCGGCCTGCTGCCCGCCGGAACGGCGTGGATCGCCCAAGCCGCCTATGCCGGCGCGATCCTCGCCTTCCTCGGCGGCGTCCGGGCGGCGCAGGCCGCGCTGGGCGCGCGGGCGGACATCGCCACCCTGGTGATCGCCATGGCCCCGCCGATCGTCGGCTTCGCGGTCGCGGCCCTGGTCTCCGGCGCCGGTTCGCCCGTCCTGGTCTCGGCCGGCCTGCTGGGTCTTGCGCTCGCCCTCGCAGCGCAGGGCGCCTGGGACATGACCGCGCGCGCCCTGCCTGACTGGTATCGCAAGCTGCGATTGCCTCTGACCGTCGTCGCGTGCGGCGCCCTGCTGGTCGGCGCGCTGCTGGCGAGCCTGCCGGCATGAGCGACCGCCTCGCCATCGTTGTCGGCGCCAGCGGCGGTCTTGGTCGCGCCTTCGTGGCGCGCCTGGCCGCCGAGCCGGGCTGGAGCGCCGTCATCGGCGTCGGCCGCGCGCGTCCGGACGACTGGCCCGAAGATCCTCGCACCCCGTTTCTGGCCGTTGACCTGCTGGACGAGACCGCCCTCGCCGATCTCGCCCGCCAGCTTCGCGAGCGGGGCGTCGTCACCCTGCTGCTGATCGCCACCGGCCTGCTGCACGACGCCGGCCTGACGCCCGAAAAGAGCATGCGCGCGGTCAGCGCCGCAGCGATGCTGCGCCTGTTCGAGGTCAACACGATCATCCCCAGCCTGGTGCTCAAGCACCTGGCCCCGCTGCTCCCCAAGGACGAGCCGAGCGTCATCGCCGCGATCTCCGCCCGGGTCGGCAGCATCGGCGACAACCGCCTGGGCGGCTGGCACGCCTATCGCGCCAGCAAGGCGGCGCTGAACATGATGATCCGCTGCCAGGCGCTGGAGCTGCAACGCGAGCGCCCGCGCGCCGTCTGCGTGGCGCTGCACCCCGGCACCGTCGCCACCGCGCTCAGCGCGCCGTTCGCCCGCTCGCCCAAGACCCTGTTCACCCCCGACGACGCCGCCCAGCGCCTGCTCAAGACGCTGTCCCAGCTGGAGCCCGCCGATAGCGGCGGCTTCTTCGCCTATGACGGCCAGCCCATCCCCTGGTGAGCCGCTCGCCCTTCCCCCCACGGAGACGCCCCGCATGTTGATCCCCAGCGATGTCGCCCGCGCCGTCCGCCGCACGACGACCACCTTCGTCCTCAACTGGATCGACGCCCGTCAGCGGGCGATGGACCTGGACCCGCTGGAGTTCCTGATCGTCCACACGATCGCCGCCGCCAACCTGCAGCACCTGCCCAACAGCCAGCGCGCCGACCTGAGCGACCCCGAGGCCGGCGACGAGCGTCACCCGGTGTCGATCGAGGGCGTGGCCGCCGCGCTGAACGTCTCCAGCGAGACCGTCCGCCGCCGCCTCAAGGCGCTCGTCGCCCGCGGCCTCGTCGAGCGGATGGGTCCGCTGGAGGACGACGACGGCGAGCGCAGCGGCCTCAGCGCGGGCCTCGCCATCAATCTCAAGGCCCTGGAGGCCCCGGCCATGCGCCGCTCGCTGGGCCTGGAGCTGTCGCAGTTGTGGCGCCTACTGCTGTCGCTAGAGCAGTTGGGCGTCATCCGCATCAACCGCCAGCACATCGCCAACATGGCGGCGTAAGGCCGGGCCGGGAGCATCCTGCCGCCAGCCTGCTGCCATTCCCCGTCAGCAGGCCCCCTAGCCTTCGCCCCTGTGCGCTCTTAACTTGGGCCCATGCCTTCTCGCGACACCTCCGGCGTCTCCGACGTCTCGACGCCCTTCGTGCTGGACACGGTTCCCGGCGGCGCGATCCCGGCGCTGTGGACCCCGCACCGCCCCTCGCGCCCGGACAAGTCCGAGGGCGGAAAGAAGTTCAAGCTGGTCAGCGACTACCAGCCCGCCGGCGACCAGCCGACCGCCATCGCCGAACTGGTGGAAGGCATCGAGAACGGCGACCAGGACCAGGTGCTGCTGGGCGTCACCGGCTCGGGCAAGACCTTCACCATGGCCCAGGTCATCGCGCGCACCCAGCGCCCGGCCCTGATCCTGGCACCCAACAAGACCCTGGCCGCCCAGCTCTATAGCGAGATGAAGTCGTTCTTCCCGGAGAACGCGGTCGAGTACTTCGTCAGCTACTACGACTACTACCAGCCCGAAGCCTACGTCCCCCGGACGGACACCTATATCGAGAAGGACTCCTCGATTAACGAGCAGATCGACCGGATGCGCCACTCGGCCACCCGGGCGATCCTGGAGCGCGACGACGTCATCGTCGTGGCCTCGGTCTCGTGCATCTACGGCATCGGCTCGGTCGAGACCTACACCGCCATGACCTTCACCCTGGAGGTCGGCCAGCGGGTGGACGAAAAGCAGCTGATCGCCGACCTGGTGGCCCAGCAGTACAAGCGCAACGACCAGGCCTTCGAGCGCGGCACGTTCCGCCGCCGGGGCGACACCATCGAGATCTTCCCCGCCCACTACGAGGATCGCGCCTGGCGCGTGACCATGTTCGGCGACGAGGTCGAGGCCCTGTCGGAGTTCGACACCCTGACCGGCAAGAAGACGGCCGACCTTGAGATGATCAAGGTCTACGCCAACAGCCACCACGTCACCCCGCGCCCGACGCTCCGGCAGGCCATTGTCGAGATCAAGAAGGAGCTCAAGGAGCGCCTGGACTGGCTGGTCGCCAACGGCAAGCTGCTGGAAGCCCAGCGTCTGGAGCAGCGCACGACCTTTGACCTGGAGATGATCGAGACCACCGGCTCGTGCGCCGGCATCGAGAACTACAGCCGCTACCTGTCAGGCCGAAAGCCGGGCGAGCCGCCGCCCACCTTCTTCGAATACATCCCCGACAACGCCCTGCTCTTCACCGACGAGAGCCACCAGACGGTTCCGCAGATCGGCGCCATGTACAAGGGCGACCGCAACCGCAAATGGACGCTCGCGGAATACGGCTTCCGCCTGCCGTCCGCCCTCGACAACCGCCCCCTCAAGTTCGAGGAGTGGGACGCCATGCGGCCGCAGTCGGTGCACGTCAGCGCCACTCCGGCTGCCTGGGAGCTGGAGCGGGCCGGCGGCGTCTTCGCCGAGCAGGTCATCCGCCCCACCGGCCTGATCGACCCGCCGGTCGAGGTGCGCCCCGTCTCCAAGGACGGCGCCAGCCAGGTCGACGACGTGGTCGACGAGATCCGCCAGACCATCAAGAAGGGCTACCGCACCCTGGTCACCGTCCTCACGAAAAAGATGGCCGAGGACCTGACCGAGTACCTGAACGAACAGGGCATCCGCGTCCGCTACATGCACAGCGACGTCGACACCATCGAGCGCATCGAGATCATCCGCGACCTGCGCCTGGGCCACTTCGACGTGCTGGTGGGCATCAACCTGCTTCGCGAAGGCCTCGACATTCCCGAGTGCGGCCTCGTGGCCATTCTCGACGCCGACAAGGAAGGCTTCCTGCGCTCGGAGACCAGCCTGATCCAGACCATCGGCCGCGCCGCGCGGAACGTGGACGGGAAGGTCATCCTCTACGCCGACCGGGTCACCGGCTCGATGGAGCGGGCCATGGCCGAGACCGCCCGCCGCCGCGAGAAGCAGCACGCCTACAACCTGGCCAACGGCATCACGCCCGAGAGCGTCAAGCGCGACATCAAGGACATCCTCAACAGCCCCTACGAGCGCGGCGACCGCGTGCTGGTGCCCATGGGCCTGTCCGAGACCGACGACCGCCCGTTCAGCGGCGACAACTTCAAGGCCGCGCTCAAGGACCTGGAGGCCAAGATGCGCGAGTCCGCCGCCAACCTCGAATTCGAGACCGCCGCCCGCCTGCGCGACGAGATCAAGCGCATGAAGCTGATGGACCTGGAATTCGCCAACGAGGTCCTCACCGCCCCGGGCGAAGCGGTCGACAAGGCCGCCCCCAAACGGGTGCGCGCCGAGCTGCGGGCCGAACAGGCCGAGGCGTTCCGGAAGAAGCGGCTGTAAAACCCTCTCCCCCTGCGGGAGAGGGTGGCCGCGCAGCGGCCGGGTGAGGGGTCGCGCGGGCCCTTCCGGACAGACCTATCCACCCCTCATCCGCCGGCCTCCGGCCGCCACCTTCTCCCGCAAGGGGAGAAGGAAGGGGGCGAGTGGGAGACGCCAGCCCCTCTCCTCCCCCACCGGGGGAGGGGGACCGGCGAACGCCGGTGGAGGGGGCCAGATCGGCGGCCGCGACGTCGCGCTGCAGGCCGCGCGGCATTACCGGACCCTGCGCGCCCTGGGCGTCACGCCCCGCAAGACCATCGACACCCTGATCGCCGCGCGGTGCCTCGAGAGCGGCCACGCCCTGCTGTTCAGCGCCCGGGATTTCGAACCGTTCGTCGAGCACCTGGGGCTGGCGTCGGGGATGGGGTGAGGCGGGGGAAGGTGTTAGCCTCTCGGACACCGCTCACGGCAGTGTGGCCTTTAAAGCTTACGACTAGCAGGTCTGACGAACCCCCGAGCGACAAGGTTCTGATATGTTACACGAACATGAGCGTCCACGCGCTTGGCACCGAAGGAGCCGACACGCACTACAGACTCACGCTCTGCCATTGAAGAATCAAACGGCAGATCCAGCTGCTTTGGATTTTTCACTGCCGGTCCCCACCGCGTCATTTTTAACTTAAACTTCGGCGAGCCGAGCTAAGCTACCAACAGCCATTTTCTCCCGCGCCGCAAAATCGTCAAGAGCTTCAGTGCGAGCTGGATGCGCAAAACGACGCAGGGGTAAATTTAGTTTACCTCCTGATTTCCGATTTCCCCGCCCATAGAAGAGCTTGAGCATGTTCTTCGGAGCAGCCCCTTCGTATTGCACAAATATCACCTTGTTCAAAGCATGCGCCTCGTCAGTGGATATTGCATCATGATGCAATTCCAATGCTAGACTTTTCGGATAAGGCTCAACATATACAACTCTAGAAATACCCGCTGCAACAATATGCCTAGCGCATCCGTGGCATGGATAGGTTGTTGAATACAACGTTGAACCTATTAGACCGCTCGCACCAGATCTAGCTACTGAAATTATGGCTTCCATTTCCGCATGAACAGCTCGTGAAAATTCTATCAATCCTTTAATTCGACTACTTCTAACAGACTTTGTAGTTTCGCGAAGCTTACCGTTAACTAGCAGCTTCGCTTTATTTAAAGATGATGCCGTTTCAGTCGCGAGCTCATCCTTCTTCTTATCATTATAACAAATACCCCCCCAATTGTGGCAGCGGTCGTCACCATCACCAGAAGAATATAATCCGCCACCATACGCTGGAACATCATTCGTTCCCGTACCTATTACCTCTCCGTGCTTATTCACAATCACCGCGCCAACTTGTCTTGATAGACAAGCACTACGCGCAGCCGCTGTTGCTGCCGCATACATGGAACTTTCATCCACAGTCGGCGTAATCAACTCAGTCCCAAATATTACATCAAGGAAGCGCCCAATCGCTCTAGTCGGCCTAGTGAGCGAAAACGTGTCATTTCTAATGAAATAATCGGCGCGCTCCATAGCATCGGACACGCGCTGCCCGCTATCAATTCCCTCATTTTCGTCAATACGCATCGCCCTAATAACATCTTCCGATCTATGGAATTTACTTTCCAACCGCCTTTTTCTAACATCCTCTGGAGCAAATACACCAATCATCCAAATCATATCTTTATACACAGATCTCAATCTATCAAATTCTTCAGGATTCTTGATAGAATCTATAATTGTAAAATGCCGGCGACTTACTGGAGGCGGAGATAAGCCATCAGAATTGGCGCTTGCGGCTTGAACTGGCCGCTTCGATGATATTTCCGCTATAGCAAGATCAATTACAGTCGTTGGACCGTAAGCCCTCCTCAACTCACTGCCAATTTTTTGAAGAGATTCAACACGAGTGGCCTGATCGCTTACATCATGCTCCATTCCAACCTTGGCAGCATTACCAGCGATTAGATTACTAACCTTTATCACATCCCCGGATGTATAAGCGTAGTCCCTCCTCAATGATTCAGCTATAATCTCAGAACATGTCGAGACTCCTGAGCCAATCGGACCAACTACCGCTATAACTAACTCTTCTGTATCTCGCTCAGAAGGATTTGCGACTACCAAGTCGATTGATTGCCCCTGAGCAAGCACCAACTTTGGATCTAGTGCTTGCGATTTTCTAACCATCCCACTCCCCCTAAGCTCCATGAAGCAAAACGCAAATCCCAATCGAACGCAACCAATCCGCGCCCCCCGCCCCTACTCGCCACACTCGAAGATTGACGATCACCTTCTTCCACCCCGCCCTCGCCCTTGGCACCTACGTCATGCGGGTAGCACGCATGACGCGCGGGATGACGGTGAAGGGGCGGGGACGGATTTACGTTGACAGTGCATTCTATTCACCGCTCGCCCGCCGCCGCGCCTCCGCCCGCACCTCCCGCAGCGAACGCTCCTCAACCCCACTCCCCAGCCCCTCATCGACCAGCCGTTGCAGCCGGTCGATCCCATCCGCGCGGTCCTGGTCGCGGCGGCGCAGACATACTCGCTGGCGTTGGGATAGCAGCCCGACCGGGTCTGGTCTTCGACCAAGCCAACATCGCATCGGGCAGGGAAACCTTCATCGTCGCCATGGTTGGCCCCCAAGGGCGTCATGACGCCATCAGAGGGCGATCGGTGTCAAAGGGCCGTAACCCCTCACCCTCCCATCGCAGGCGATGGGCCCCACCCTCTCCCTCTGGGAGAGGGTTTCGCGCTTCAGCCCTCTTTCTCTGGGAGCGGTTTTACGGGGATTGGCGGGCGTGAACGCTCGGTGTTGGCGGAGCGGATCCCAGCACAATCAACGCCTTGTCACTTTTGCACGCCGCCCGATCCCCGGCGTTGAAACCGCCGCCATAATGACTGCACCTCGTCGCGGGGAAAGGGCGCGTTGGCCAGCGACCGATTGCGGCGGCGGGGGGCGGTCGAGCGGTGGAGGTCCGAGGGGGATACTCGGACGGTCCGGGGATCTGGTTGCTGGCCAGACCCGCCCGCCGTCGGCGTGGTTGGAGGCAAAAGGATGTGTCTTAGCCTGTAGTGGCTCGTCCTCTCCGATCGTCGCGCGCCCGGGAAACCGGGGGCGCGGGTCCCGGTAAGGCCTGAACAGGGCCACCTGACGGGACGCTGGCGGATAACGGCTGCGCGGAGCGTCCTGGCTTCGTCGAAACGGTACACACACCCCTTGCTTCCGGACGCAGGTCCGGCGCTCCGCAGCCCTTTCCGTCCCTTCAGCGGCGCGCCGCGTGAAGCGGCGACGCCGTGGGCGCGGCGCCGTCAACAAGCCGTCATACTTTAATCGTATATCAAAACTCGTCTCATTTGCATTTTTTATATGACCGTTCGGAGGGGGGCTTCCCGAACGGCGCATCGCAGACGGGATCCAGCCTCGCACAGATCTTCCCTGACGGCCTCCTTGCCGGGCCGCCAGGTCGTTAACCCGTCGGTGTTCGCCGACGGGAGGGGACGGCGCGCGCCTGGGCGGGCGTCGGGACACATTCAACGGAGTTATCCATGTTCAGCCCGCCATCGCGCCTCAAGCTCGCGGCCCTGACCGGCGTCAGCCTGTTCGCCATCGCGCTCGGATCGGCCGCTCACGCTCAGTCGACGAATAATCAGAGCCAGAAGACTCCGGCCAAGCCGGCGGCCGACGACGCCGTCAGCGAAGTGGTCATCACCGGCCAGCGCCTGTCGACCGCCAACTCGATCGACCAGCAGAAGAAGGCCACCGGCGTCGTCAACGTCATCTCGGCCGACGACCTGGGCAAGCTGCCCGACGCCAACGTGGCCGACGCCCTGGCCCGCATCCCCGGCGTCAACGTCGTGGTCAACCAGGAGACCGGCGAAGGCGAGTACGTCTCGATCCGCGGCCTGGCCAGCACCTACAACGCCTATTCGATCAACGGCGTGCGCGTGGCCCTGACCGACTCCGGCTCGCGCAAGATGTCGATGACGGTGCTGCCGCCCAACGGCCTGAAGGCGATCGCGGTCAACAAGACCCTGACCCCGGACCTGGACGGCGACGCGATCGGCGGCTCGGTCAACTTCGTCACGCCGACCGCCTTCGACTTCCGCAAGCCGACCCTGCGCGTCTTCGCCTCGTACGGCCTCAATGACCGCGCCCAGAAGCAGGACGAGCCGGCCGGCAGCGGCCAGATCCAGATCGACGGCGCCCGCAAGTTCGGCAACGGCGACTTCGGCCTGTTCGGCTCGATCTATTACGGCAAGAGCCACTACACGAACGAAGAGTCCGAGAACGACGGCGAGTGGGAGCCCTACCGCTGGCGCAAGGACTCGATCGAGGCGATCGACAGCCGCTCGATGTACCTGCCGGGCATCGACCTGGACTTCCGTCGCGGCGAGCAGGAGCGCTTCGGCGGCAACTTCTCGGCCGACTACCAGATCGACCAGCACAACTTCTATGTCCGCGGCCAGTACGCCAAGCTGAACCGCACAGGCACCAACGACTACACCGACTTCCGCAGCCGTCCGACCAAGCGCCTGACCCAGGTGAACCTGGAAGACACCACCCTGCGCCAGCCCGAGCAGATGATCACCGGCCGCGATCCGGTGAAGGGCAATATCTACGGCTACACGGTCGGCCAGATCGTCGATGCCGACAAGGACGGCCTGATCACCGACGCCGACCGCAAGTCGGGCAACTCGTACTGGTCGCTGTTCGGCCGCTCAGGCGTCTGGAACCCGCAGGCCTTCCAGTTCGCCCGCACCCACGAGTCCCAGGACCAGGAATCCTCGCTCTACACCATCAACGCCGGTGGCCAGAGCCGCTTCGATCGCCTGAGCCTGGACTACGACGTCAGCTACTCGTACGGCGAGAAAGGCACGCCGCTGTACTACGGCATCGGCTACAACTGCGATAAGTGCTCGACCGACCCGATGTTCACCTCGACGGGCATCCTCTGGTCGTCGGCCGATCCGCGTTTCCCGATGGCGCAGCTGCCCGCCTATGCGGCCAATGTCGACCACCGCGACGACCTGCTGCCCTTCGACGGCGCCTCGATGAGCAAGGACAAGCAGTCCGACGCCCGCACCGCGCTGAAGGTCGACGCCCGCTACGAGGTCGGCGGCCTGTTCGACTATGTGAAGACCGGCTTCAAGTACCTGAAGTCGGAGCGCGACTACGACTCCACCCCGATCTGGGAAGGCGACCTGTCGGGCACGCCGCTGGCGGGCAAGTCGCTGGCGCCGTCGGGCCTGGTCGAGCGCCAGGTCGATGGCTTCTTCAAGGACCGCTACTATTACGGCTCGGTCCTGAGCCGCGATCGGGTGATCGCCGCGGTCAACGCCGCCCGCGCCGCCAATCCGGTGACCTACTCGACCGCCGACCTGAACAAGGACGATAAGAAGGGCTCGGAAACCATCTATGCCGGCTACGCCCTGGCGCACCTGCGTTCGGGCGGCCTCGAGGTCGTCGGCGGCGCGCGGATCGAGCACACCAAGGTGGAGACCACCGCCTGGATCAGCGACACCACCGCCGGCTTCGGCAAGACCAAGCGCGACTACACCAACGTCCTGCCCAGCCTGACGGCCGTCTACCGCCAAGGCGAGACCCTGGTCTATCGCGGCGCGATCTGGACCAGCTTCTCGCGTCCGGAATATTCCAACATCTCGCGCGGCGAGAGCGTGACCCGCGATCCCTCGACCAAGGAGATCATCGCCATCAGCCGGGGCAACCCGGACCTGAAGCCCGGCGAGTCGGTCAATTTCGACCTGTCGGCCGAATGGTATCCGGACCGCTCGAGCGTGGTGTCGATCGGCGTCTTCCACAAGAAGATCAAGCACTTCATCTTCACCAACGGTCGCTCGGTCAACGCCCCCACCAAGGAAGGCACGATTACGATCACCCAGCCGCAAAACGGCGAGAAGGCGACGCTGACGGGCGTGGAACTGAACCTGATCAAGTCGTTCGAGGGGCTCTCGGCGCCGTTCGACGGCTTCGGCGTCGAGGCCAACGTCACCTCGCAGACGTCCGAGGCCGAGACGGGTCTGGCCTATCGTCGCGGCCACCCGATCACGTTCCTGCAGGCGCCGGACCTGATCTACAACACCTCGCTGACCTACCAAAAGTACGGCATCGAAGCGAAGCTGAGCTACCAGTATCAGGGCGCCTATATCGAAGACACGCGCGACAACGCGGTCGACAAGTGGGTGCAGCCGAACAAGTCGCTCGACCTGCACACCCGCTACACCATTCGCCAGGGTCTGACCGTCGACTTCGACGTGCAGAACATCCTGGATGGTCACCGCTACTACACGACCAAGGGCAAGAACCCGACCTACCAGAAGGACTACATGGAGCCGGGCCGGAACTTCATCCTGCGCGTCGCCTACTCGTACTAATCTGACCTGACTTTCGTCGACGCCCTTCCGGTTCAGGCCGGAAGGGCGTTTTCTTTGGTCACAAGGCCCGTGACTGCTTGTGGGGACACGGTCTGTTTGAGTTTCCGGTTCCGATTTGTATGGTCCGGGCCTGTCCGCTGCCGAAGAGAGAATCATGCCCGTTTCGCCCGAGGATGGCGCCGAGCGTAGCCGGCGCCGTGAGACCGGCAGCCTGTCGATCGGCGCGCTGAAGGCCTTTGTCACCGTCGTGGATCAGGGCTCGTTCTCGCGGGCGGCCGCCGTGCTGGGCGTTTCGCAGCCCAACATCTCCAACCAGATCAACGCCTTGGAGCAGATCTGCGGCGTGCGGCTGCTGAACCGCCGCACCCAGAACCAGAACCTCACCGACGCCGGGCGCGAGCTCTATACGCGGGCGCGACTGGTCATCAGCCGCGTCGACGACTTCGAGATGACCGCCAATCTGTTCAGCGGCTTGAAGCGGGGCCGCATGTCGATCGGCTTCTCGACCCCGCCGGCGACCATGCATCTGATCAGCCAGTTCCGGCGGACCTATCCCGATATCGAGATCTCCACCCGGCTGGGCAATACGCGCTCGCTGACCCAGGACGTGATGGAGTGCCGGGCCGATGTGGCGATCATCTCGCTGCTGGAGCCCGACCCGGTCCTGGCCTGCCATCTGGTTTTCGAGCAGTCGCTGAACCTGATGGTCCCCGTCGACCACCCCTTCGCCCAGCGCGACCATATCGAAGCCCGCGAACTGGGCGGCCTGCCGCTGGTCCTGCGCGAAGAGGGCTCGGTGACACGGGCCCTGACGGAAATCGCTCTGGGTCGCAGCGCCTCCAGCGTCGAACGCGGCTTCATCGTCGAGAGCCGGGAGGCGGTCAAGGAAGCCACGGCCCATGGCATCGGCTTCGGCTGCATCCTGGATGGCGAGACCGGGCACGATGCTCGGCTCAAGGCCCTGCCCGTCCAGGGCCTGCCGCGCACCGGCGGCGTCTACATCGTCACCTTGCGCGAGAACATGGAGATTCCGGCGGTCTCCGCCTTTATTCGCCTTGCTGGGCTAAAGCGGGATGCTCTATAAGCATATCAAATATCGTCACGTGATGGATTTGATATTTTTATGACAGCGCTGACCTCCACTCAAGTCCTGTTCGACGAAATCCGGGACATCTATCTGGGCAACGCCCGGCGCCCCTACGGCCTCTACGGCATCAACCAGCTGCAACACGCCCTTCAATCGGCCGCCCACGCCGAGGCGCAGGCGCTATCATCCGCCCTGGTGATCGCCTGCCTGCTGCACGATGTCGGGCACATGATCCACGACCTGGGCGAGGCCCCGGCGGAAGAGGGGGTCGACGACTTGCACGAGGCTCTCGGCGCTGACTGGGCGGCGGCGCGCTTCCCCCTCCCGGTCAGCGAACCCATCCGCCTCCACGTGGCCGCGAAACGCTATCTGTGCAGCGTCGAGCCTGGCTATATGGACGGCCTGTCGAAAGACTCCCGCATCTCCCTGGCGCTGCAGGGTGGCGTGATGGACGACGCCGAGCAGTTGGCCTTCCTCAACGAACCCTTCGCCGATCAGGCGATCGCCCTGCGCCGTATCGATGAGCTGGCCAAGGACAAGAACGCCGAAACCGACAGCCTAGAGGCGTTCCTCGAGCGCCACCTGATGGCGGCGCTGAACGCCTAGACGCTGAACACGGGACAGCGCCAAAGCCGACCGTCACGCGATCATAATAATACGGAATTATACTCACCTTAGTATAATCCCGTATTATGGATCTCGGAACGGCATGACCTCGAGACTTACGCGCGGCCTAGCCAAGTCTGGCCCAGGATGGGTGGCCGCCTACGCCCTGGCGGCGGCGTTCACCACCTATTTCTGCATGTACGCGTTCCGCAAGCCGTTCGCGGTCGCCAGCTACGCCGGCGTCGAAGGTTGGCCGTTCGTCGTCGACTTCAAGATCGCCCTCGTGATCGCCCAGGTGCTGGGCTACGCCCTGTCCAAGCTGATCGGCATCAAGGTGGTCAGCGAGGCCCGGCCGCAGTACCGCGCCTACATGATCGTGGGCTTTGTGCTCACCTCGTGGACGGCGCTGATCCTGTTCGCCGTCCTGCCGGCGCCCTTCAAGGTCATCGCCATCTTCTTCAGCGGCCTGCCTCTGGGCATGATCTGGGGGCTGGTGTTCGGCTTCCTGGAAGGCCGGCGCGCCTCCGAGTGGCTGGGCGCGGGTCTCTGCATCAGCTTCATCGTGTCCTCGGGCGTGGTGAAGTCGGTCGGCCGGGCGCTAATCGTCGACTACGGCGTTCCGGAGCTGTGGATGCCCGCCGCGACGGGGGCCCTCTTCCTGCCGATCCTGGCGTTTTCGGTGTGGATGCTATCGCAGACCCCGCCCCCCGACGCGCGCGACATCGCCGAGCGCATGGCACGCCAGCCCATGTTCCGCGAAGAACGTCGGGCCTTCTGGGCGCGCGGCGGCTTGGGGATCGCGCTGCTGATCATCGCCTACATCGTACTGACCGCCGTTCGCGACTTCCGCGACAACTTCGCCGTCGAACTGTGGGAGGCGCTAGGGTACGGCGACGACCCGGCCATTTTCAGCCTGTCGGAACTGCCGATCGCCGCGCTGATCCTGCCGCTGTTCGGCCTGACGGCGCTGATCCGCGACAACCGCCGCGCGGTGCTGGTCTATCACGTGATGATCATCGCGGGCGCGATCCTGATCGCTCTCGCCACCCTGGCCTGGCAGGCGCATCTGCTGAGCCCGCTGTGGTGGATGATCGCCGTGGGCGCCGGGGTCTATCTGGGTTTCATCCCCTATAACGCGGTGCTGGCCGACCGACTGACCGCAGCCTTGGGCGTGCCCGGCAACGCGGCCTTCTTCATGTATCTGGCCGACGCCTCCGGCTACGGCGGTAGCGTCGCCCTGATGCTGCTGAAGAACTTCGGCCTGTCCCTGAGCTGGCTCGGCTTCTTCACCAACCTTTGCTACGCGGCCGCCGCCATTGTCGGAATTACGACCGCGGGCTCGGCCCTCTACTTCTCCGCCAAGGTCTTCCGCAAATGACCCCGACCCGCCGTACCGTGACCGCCAGCCTCGGCGGCGCGACCCTGAGCGCCCTCGCCGCCCCGCTCGCCACAGCGGCGACGCCGTCCACCGATCCCATCCGCCGGGTCGCCATCCTGGGCTGCATCCGACAGATGAAACCGGCTCCGGCGCTGGTGGCCTACGCCGCCGCCAAGGCCGACCTGAACCTGTGGATCGGCGACAATGTCTATGTCGACACCAAGGACGACCCGGCCGCCTTCGCGAAGGCCTACGCCCAACTCGCCCAACAGCCGGGCTTCGCCGAGCTGCGCGCCCAGGGCCAGCATATGGCGACCTGGGACGATCACGACTACGGCGCCAATGACGCCGACAAAACCTACGCGCTGAAGGAGGTCTCCAAGACGACTTTCCAGCGATTTTGGAACATCGAGACCGACACCTCCGTGCCTGAGGACGGCGTCTACAACAGCCGACTGTTCACGTTCGGACAGCGCCGGCTGCATGTGATCATGTTGGACGTACGCTGGCGCCGCGACGCGCCCGATGGCCGGGGCGACATCCTCGGCGAAGGTCAGTGGCGCTGGCTGAACGGCCGCCTGGCGGTTCCGGCCGACCTGACCCTGGTGATCAGCGGCACGCAGATCCTGCTCAACGCTGGCACCGGTTCGGAGACCTGGGAGGACTATCCGCGCGCCCGCGACCGCCTGTTCAAGATGGTCCGCAGGCATCGCCGCCAGGGCGTCGTGTTCATCACAGGTGACCAGCACTATGGCGAAGTGGCCCGCGCGCGCGGCGCGCTGGGCTACGACGCGGTGGAACTGCAGTTCTGCGGTCTCAACCAGATCGAGAAGCCGGAGAAGAATCTCTTCCGCGTGTCTCCCGTGTCCACGAGCCTGCACTCCATGTGCCTGCTGGATATCCAGTGGGAGGCCGACGACTACAACGCGCCGCACATCCTCTACCGCGTCATCGATACCGAGACCGGCGCGACCGACATCGCCTACCGCCTCAATTTCAGTGAACTGACTTTCGGCTGAGGAACGTCGCCATGACCGCTGATCGCCGCCATTTCCTCAAGACGCTGGGCGCCGCCGGCCTCAGCGCCGCCACGCTGGCGACGCTGGAGAAGGCCATGGCCACCCCGGCCAACAACCGCACCGGGACCATCATGGACGTCGAGCACGTCGTGATCCTGATGCAGGAGAACCGGGCCTTCGACCACTATTTCGGCAGCTTCCCGGGCGTGCGCGGCCTCGGCGACCCGCGCCCCCTGCGGCTGCGGAACGGCCACACCGTCTGGCGCCAACCCAGCGACCAGCATCCCGACGGCTACGTCCAGCCCTACTGGGCCGACTCCAAGACGACGAACGCCTATGTGGTCGACGGCGCCGATCAGGGGCACACCGCCGCGACGGTCATCGTCAATGGCGGACGCTTCGATCAGTGGGGCGTTTCCCGCCAGCTGCAGCACCGGATGACCTACTACAAGGCCTCGGACCTGCCCTACTACCACGCCCTGGCCTCGACCTTCACGATCCTGGACGCCTATCACTGCTCGACCCTGACCCAGACCTATCCCAACCGCCTGCATCTGTGGACGGGCTGCAACGGCGGCGGGCACGTCGGCGGCGACCCGGTGATGAGCAACTACGGCGAGGACGAAACCCCTTCGGCCGACATGGCGACCGACAAGCCGATCAAGGCCTACGAATGGACCACCTACGCCGAACGACTGGAAGCGGCGGGGGTGAGCTGGAAGGTCTATCAGGAGTACGACAATTTCGGCGACAACATCCTGTCGGTGTTCAAGCCCTTCCGTCCTTGCGACAAGGACTCCAACCTCTACAAGCGCGGCCGCGCCTGGGTCTCCGAGCACAAGGATGGTCCTGACCGGACGCGGTCAGACGGCAAGCAGCTGGTCGAAGCCTTCCGCGCCGACATCGCCGCCGGCCGCCTGCCGCAGGTGTCGTGGATCGTCACGGCGGCGGCGCTGTCCGAGCACCCGCGCTGGACGCCGGCGGACGGCGAGAACCTGACCGCCAAGCTGATCGAGGCCCTGGTCGATCACCCGGAGGTGTTCTCCAAGACCGTCTTCATCCTCAACTACGACGAAGCCGGCGGCCTGTTCGACCACATGCTGCCGCCGATGCCCGCCGCCGATCCGACGCGGGGCCACAGCGGCGTCAGCGTGGCCGGCGAGTTCAAGGACTACGACAAGAACCCCCATCCCGGCGTTCGCGGCCTGCAGCCGCTGGGCCTGGGCATCCGCGTACCGGCCATCATCGTCTCGCCGTGGAGCCGGGGCGGCTATGTCTGCTCGCAGGTGTTCGACCACACCTCGACCCTGAAGTTCCTGGAAAAGCGCTTCGGCGTGATGGAGCCGAACATCTCCGACTGGCGACGCGCGGTGTCAGGCGACCTGACCTCGTGCTTCGACTTCAAGACGCCGAACGCCCGCCCCGTCGCGCTGCCCTCCACCGACGACTACACCCAGCGCCTGGCCCACGCCGCGCGTCAGCCCGACCTGAAGATCCCCGCCGTCCAGACCCCCGCCGAGCAACCTCGCGCCCAGAGGCCGGCGCGGCCGCTGCCCTATCGCCTGGGAGCGGACCTGCGACCGAACGGGGAAGATCTGCTGATCGACCTGGCCAACACCGGCGCTCACGCGGCGGTCTTCACCATCCACGACTACGCGCCCTACGGCTTGAGCCCGCCATGGCACTACACCCTGGTCGCGGGCGAGCGGCACACGGCCGCGCACTGGAACCACAAGGACAAGGAAGCCTATGATCTGGCCGTCCACGGCCCCAACGGGTTCTATCGCCATTTCCGGGGCCGTCCGTCCAAGGACGGCGATATCCGGGTGGCGCTGCGCGAAGACCCGGCCGCTGGCAAGGTTGTCCTGACCCTGCGCAATAACGCCGCCGCCGAGGCGACGCTGAGCCTCAGCGTCGATCCGCGCTATCCCGTCGCCGCCGGCGCCGCGCGTCAGCAGACCATCGTCCTGAAGGGCGGCGAGACGCGCGAGGTCACGCTGGACCTGGCCGCCAGCGACCTCTGGTACGACATCAGCCTCAGCAACGCGGCCGACGCCGACTTCCTGTGGCGCTACGCCGGACATGTCGAAACGGGCAAACCCAGCCGCACCGATCCCGGCATCGGCCCAATGGTGCTGAGCCTGTAGTTCGAAGGCCTAAGTCGTGTCCCCTTTGCGCCTGACGACGAGGGAGGGGACGCGCGTCAGGCAGCGCGGCGGTTGCGGTGCGGGGTCCCCGCTTCGCCGGCGTGGCGGAAGCGGCTGACGGCCTGCCCCAGGCGCTCGGCCTCATTGGCCAGGTTCTGACCAGCGGCGTTGGTCTCCTCGACCATGGCGGCGTTCTGCTGGGTGTTCTGGTCCATCAGGTTCACGGCGCTGTTCACCTCCGACAGGCTTGCGGCCTGATCGCGGGCCGAGGCGGCGATGGACGCCACGAGTTCATTGATCTCGGCGGCCTGGCGGGTGACCCCTTCCAAGGCGGCTCCAGCGCGGTCGATCAGACCCACGCCCTGCTCCACCTGCTGGGTCGAGGTGGAGATCAGGGTCTTGATCTCCTTGGCGGCGTCGGCCGAGCGCTGGGCCAGGGCCCGCACTTCCTGAGCGACGACCGCGAAGCCACGGCCAGCCTCGCCCGCCCGCGCCGCCTCGACGCCAGCGTTGAGGGCCAGAAGGTTGGTCTGGAAGGCGATCTCGTCGATCACGCCGATGATCTGGCTGATCGACTGCGACGAGCTTTCGATCTCGCGCATGGCGGCCACCGCGTCGGCGACGATGCGGCGGGAGGCCTCGGTCGCCTCGCGGCTGGCGGCGACGGTCTTCCGGGCCTGATCGGCGCCGGCGGCCGACTGACGGACCGTTGCGGTGACCTCGTCGAGCGCGGCGGCCGTCTCTTCGATGCTGGCCGCCTGCTGCTCGGTGCGGCGGGCCAGATCGTCGGCGGCTGCCGAGACCTCGGCCGAGCCGGCGCGCACCGACTCGGCGCTCTGGGCCAGCACTGCGATGGTCTTCTCCATATCGGCCATGGCGGCGTTAAAGTTGGCCCGCAGGGTCTCGAAAGCCGGCGGAAACGGGGTGTCGATACGCCAGACCAGATCACCGGCCGACAGCTTCGAAAGGCCCTCGGCCAGGGCGTTCATCACCTGCTCCCGCTCCTGGGCCTCGCGCTGGCCGGCGGCGTCGCGCGAGCGGCGTTCGGACTCGGCGATATTGCGCGCCTCCTCCTCGCTCTGACGGATGCGGCGGCGTTCCAGCAGGGCGTCGCGGAAGACCTTGACCGAACGGGCCATGCCGCCGATCTCGTCGCCGCGCTCGACGAACGGGGTGTCGGTTTCATAGTCGCCGTCGGCCAGGGCGCCCATGTAGCCGGTCATCTTCTCGACCGGCGCGACGATGCGGCCCGCGACGATCCAGGTCAGAGCCAGGGCGGCGGCGACGAAGGCCAGACCGGCCGCCGCCATCAGAGCCAGGGCGCGATTGGCCCCGGCCATGACCGCGCTCATCGGCGCCTCCAACATCACGGTCCAGACGTCCGCGACGCCGGGAATCCGGGCGGGAGCGGCGGCGCGCAGCGTGCCGCCCTTGATCTCGATGGCGAAGCCGTCCTTTTTGGCCTTATCGGAAAGCGCCCGCAGGCCTTCGTCCTTCATCGGCTTGGCCAACTGCGACTTGTCGGCCTGGGCGACCCAAAGGTTGTCGCCGCCGGCGATCATCACCTTGCCGACGCCGAACGGCCTCAAACCGGCGGTCCGGTCGACAATGGCGGCCAGCGACATGTCGGTCGTCACCACCCCGATCGGCTTGCCGTCGCGGCGGACGATCGCCACCGCCGAGCTCATCGGCACGTCCTTGCCGTTGACCGGATAGACATAGGGCGGCGTAACCAAGTCACGGTTCTCGGCTAGGGGCTTGGTGTACCAGCCGTCGATGCCGCCCTCAGCGGTCATGATCAGCTTCTCCAGACCGATGGTGCGGTCCGGGGTCCAGAAGAAATAGGGAACGTAGCGCCCGTTCTGATCCGAATGCGGGTGCGTCACGAACGCCGCGTCGCGGGCGTCGATTGCGTTTGGCTCGAACGCCACAGCCATACCCACGGCGTCGGGGCGCGCTTCGATCATGTGTCGGACGGTGCGGCCCACCTGGTCGCGATTGGCAGACCCCGGGTCGGCCACCAAAGCCTCGACCGCCGCCGCGCCGGCGTGGGCATGGGTCACTGGGGCGCCGATATCCTTGGCGATCGCCTCGGCATAGCCTTGCAGCAGAGTGCGCGCCTCGACCTCGGCCTGACGACGGGCGTCGCCCTGGATCACGGTCCAGCCGGTCAAGGTGATCCCCAGGCCGGTGGCGAGCAACAGTGCGCCCACGGTCAGGGCGAGCACAACGCGCAGAGACTGGGTTTTCGGCAAGGCCATTGCGGATCTCCTTGCCCTTAACCTGCAAGGCGCCGCTTAAGCTGAGTTTACCGTCTCGGCCGGATCGCTGCGACCAACTGTCGCAGGAGTCCGGCCTGGACCTCAGCCGACCATGCGGGCCAGACGCCCTCGGATCAGGTCCTCGGCCTCGGCGACGATGCGATCGACCAGGTCCTTCACGGTCGGGATGTCGTGGATCAGGCCCTGGACCATGCCGGCGCTCCAGATGCCGCCATTGGTGTCGCCCTGGGCCAGCGCGTCGCGGCCGCGCGTGCCGGCGACGAGGTGCGCGACGTCCTCGAACTTGGCGCCGCCGGCCCGCTCGATCTGCACCACCTCCTGGCTCACGGCGTTGCGCATGACGCGGGCGGTGTTGTGCAGCGTGCGGAAGATCAGGTCGGTCTGGCGCTCGTCATTGGCGACCATCTGCTCCTTGAAGGCCATCGGGATCGGGGCCTCCTGAGTGACGCAGAAGCGGGTGCCCATGTTGACGCCGTCGGCGCCGAGCGCCAGGGCCGCCACCAGGCCGCGGGCATCGGCGATCCCGCCCGAGGCCAGCATCGGGATCTTCACCTTGTCAGCGGCGGCGGCGATCAGGATCAGGCCCGGGATGTCGTCCTCGCCCGGGTGACCGGCGCACTCGAAACCGTCGATCGAGATGGCGTCGACGCCCATCCGCTCGGCGCTCAGGGCGTGACGGACGGCGGTGCACTTGTGGATCACCTTCACGCCGTTGGCCTTGAAGTGATCGACATGCTCCTGCGGCTTGTAGCCGGCGGTCTCGACGATCTTGATCCCGGCTTCAATGATCGCGGCGCGATACTCGGCGTAGGGCGGCGGCGTCATGGCCGGCAGGATGGTCAGGTTCACGCCGAACGGCTTGTCGGTCATCTCGCGGGTCCGGGCGATTTCCTTCGACAGCGCCTCGGGCGTGGGCTGGGTCAGGGCGGTCAGGAAACCCAGAGCTCCGGCGTTGGCGACGGCCGAAACGAGCTCGGCCTTGCCGACCCACTGCATGCCGCCTTGAGCGATCGGATGCTCGACGCCGAACAGCTCGGTGAAACGGGTCTTGATGGCCATGACGACAGGTCTCCCTCGATTTTCGGGAGACTATGCGGCGGCGCCCGCTACGTCATGCAAGCGCCTAATAGCCGGCGCGATAGCGCTCCAACTCATCGGCCCGCTGGCGCGTATGGTCCAGCACGCACTGGTTCGACTCGACCCGGGCCATCGAGCCCCAGTCCTCGTCGACATAGGCGGCGCAGTCGGCGTCACGGAAGGCGATCCAGGCCCGCTGGGCCTTCTGCAGGGCGGCCTTCTGGCGCGGGCGCTCGAGACGCATCAAGGCGGCTTGGTAGGCGCGGTTCAGGCGAGCGTCCTGAACGCCGACCTCCTTGCCGATGCAGTCGATCATGCCATAGGTCGACATGCCCTCGGGCGTCGCCAGACAGCGATCCAGCGCCGACACGGCCTTGGCGGGCTTGGCGGCCTTCGGCGCCTGAGCGACGGCGGCGGGCGCGGCGGCGGTCATCAGCGCCAAGGTCAGGACGGACAGGACAGCGGCGCGGGTCATGGGGCGAGCTCCAGAGATTGCTCGCAGCCTAACCCGCTTCGCGCGCTGGGAAAAAGCCTACTGCAGACCCGAACGGCCGATGGCGTAGAAGCGCTCGGCGCGCTGCGCCTTCAGCTCGGCGGCGCTCATCGCCGCCATGGCCTTCAGCTCGTCCTCGACCGCGTCGCCGACCGCCTGGATCGCCGCCTCGGTGTCGGAGTGGGCGCCGCCTGCCGGTTCTTCGACGATGCGATCGACGATGCCCAGCTTGATCAAGTCCTGCGCTGTAATGCGCATCTGGGTGGCCGCATCCTTGGCCCGGGCGCCGTCGCGCCACAGGATCGAGGCGGCGCCTTCCGGCGAGATCACCGAGTAGATCGAGTGCTCCAGGATCAGCACGCGGTTGGCGCCGGCCAAGGCGATAGCGCCGCCCGAACCGCCCTCGCCCACGATCGTCGCGACCATGGGCACGCCGAGGGTCAGGCAGCGCTCGGTCGAGCGGGCGATGGCCTCGGCTTGGCCGCGTTCCTCGGCCCCCAGGCCCGGATAGGCGCCGGCGGTGTCGACGAAGGTGATGACCGGCAGGTTGAAGCGCTCGGCCATGTCCATCAGGCGCACGGCTTTACGGTAGCCCTCGGGGCGGGCCATGCCGAAGTTATGCTTCAGGCGGGTGGTGGTGTCGTGGCCCTTCTCGTGGCCCATGACGACGACCGGCTGGCCGCGGAAACGACCCAGACCGCCGACGATGGCCTGGTCATCAGCGAACTTGCGGTCGCCCCGCAGTTCGACGAACTCGTCGATCAGGCCGGCGACGTAGTCACGCAGGTGCGGACGCTGCGGGTGGCGGGCGACCATGGTCTTCTGCCAGGCGTCGAGATTGGCGTAGGCCTCCTTGCGCAGCGCCTGGGCGCGGTCGCGGAGGGCCTGGATCTCGGTGTCGAACGCGCCTGGACCGGCCGTTTCGGAGAGCCGGCTCAGCTCTTCGATCTTGCTTTCCAGGTCAGCGATAGGGCGTTCGAAATCGAGATAATGGGCGGCCATGGACTCTTAACGTCGCCGTTGATGAAGGGCTGCGAACCTAGAGATGGAATCCCCCGAGGGAAAGAGGCGAGATTTCGGCCGGGAACCGCCCCGGTGTCGCCTCGTTTTATCCACAGGATCGATCCCCAGGTGAGTCTCGATTCGAGACTCTCTTGGTCTGGTGAATCGCGACATAGAGTCCTATGTTGTTTTGTAGCAGGTTGCGGAAGCCGACCTGCGCCCTGCGGCCCCCGCCATCGAACGTGCGCGGCCCCGCCTGATGAGAGCGCACAGTTCCCATGCAGGTGTTTACCTTCTTCTGTGTCGAGTCCGACGGCTCGGTCCCCCGCTTCGACGTCACGCCCTGCGCCGACGACAACGCCGCGCGCGTCCGCGCGTTCGAGCTTCTCGACATGCACCACCGCTGCGACTTCGTAGAGGTCTGGCGTGGCGCAGAGCGCGTCTTCGACGTCTTCTCCCCGCAGGCCGCAGCCGCATAATTCGACACGCGATGAATTATTGCATCGCAACCTGAACGCGCCTAGGGTGCCGATCCGGATGGAGCCCGCTGCGGGGTCCTGAATCCGGAAGGCCGCTCCATGGACGCCATCGTCCGCTCCGCGCCGTTGATCCCTCCAGCCCCCAAGGTTCACCCCCGCCCGCTCGGCGGCTCGTTCGTGGGTGAGTTGCGCATCGCCCTGGAGATGGGCCGCAGCCTGATCGGGGCCTATTGCGAAGAAGACTTCGAAAGCCTGGTCACGCCGTACATGTTCATGGGCCAGCACGGCCTGTTCGTGAACGACCCCACGGCCGTTCGCCACGTCCTGACCTCACCAAAGTATCGGAGACCCTTGAAGGCGGCGCGTTCCCTCAAGCCGCTGGTGGGCGAGGGCGTGCTGATGTCGGAGGGAGAAACCTGGCGGCGGCAGCGCAAGAGCCTGGCCCCGGTCTTCACGCCCGCCGCGACCGGCGGCCTGCTGCCCCACTTCATCGCCGCCGGCGCCGGGCTGACCGAAACGCTGCAGGGCCAGGATCGCGCCAACCTCGCCCAGGCCTTCCACCGCGCCACCCTGGACGCGGTATTGCGGGCGCTTTTCTCGCGCCGCGCCGACGCCGAAGGCGCTGTGCTGGCCGACCTCGCCCGCCGCTACATGGAGGGGCCGGCGCACTTCAACCTGATGGACTTCGTGGCCAAGGGCGCCGACGACCTGCTGTTCATGGACGGGGAGCGGCGGCGGATCGGCAAGCGCTGGTTCACGGCGGTCGACGCCCTGATCGCCGAGCGGCGGGCCAAGCCGCACGCCGAGGTTCGCGACCTGCTGGACCGCCTGCTCGCCGCGCGCACCGAGGACGGCGCGCCCTTGTCCGACCAGGAAATCCGCGACCAGAGCAGCTCAATGCTGGCCGCCGGCTTCGAGACGACGTCGCGCCTGCTGTTCTGGGCGGCCTATCTGCTGGCGCTGGACCCAGACACTCAAGGCCGCGTCCGCGCCGAGGTGTTGGACTTTCCGGTCGAAAAGGTCGCCAGCCTGGACGACCTGAAGCCCTGGCCACTGCTGCGCTCGGTGCTGTTCGAAACGCTGCGGCTCTATCCGTCAGCGCCGATGATCGCGCGCCAGGCGTTTGAGGCGGACGAGGTGCTGGGCTGCCCGGTCGTTCCCGGCTGCACGATCACCATCAGCCCCTGGGTCATCCACCGGCACCGCAAACTATGGGATGCGCCAACAGCGTTCCGCCCCGAGCGTTTCCTCGACCAGCCGCACCCGTGGGGCGTTGAAGCTTTCCTGCCGTTCGGGGCGGGTCCGCGCGTCTGTATCGGGGCCGGCTTCGCCCTGGCCGAGGCCCAGATCATCCTGGCCTCGCTGCTCGCCCGGTTCGAGATCGGCCTGAAAAGCCAGCGGCCGGTGATCCCGGTCGCCTCGATCACATTGGGTCCCGATCACGAGCCGGACTTCACCCTGACGCCGATCTCGCAGGCGCGGCCTTGAACGACGGACGCCGAAGCGCCAGCTTCAGCCGTCCATCCAAGGAAGCCCCGATGACCGAGACCACCCCGACCCGCCCCTTCGCCACCGCCACCGATAGCGGCCATGGCGGCCTGCAGACCTTCGTGACGGCAGGCCCGGCGACGATCGTCGCCGATCTGTCGGCGGCGCAGGGCGGCCTTGATCTGGGTCCTGATCCGCACGAGCTGGTCGCCGCCGGCCTGGCGGCCTGCACCACCATGACCCTGCGCCTCTACGCCAACCAGAAGGGCTGGGACATCAGCGGCCTGCACGTCGAGGTGTTCTCGTCGTTCGACAAGGACGCCACGCCGCACGAGCGCTTCGAGCGCATCATCACCCTGGAGGGCGACCTCACCGACGAACAGCGCGAGCGCCTGTTCCAGATCGCCGAGAAGTGCCCGATCCACAAGCTGCTGACGGCGGGCGCGAAGGTGGTGACGACGGTGGCGGGGAACTGAGCAGGAAAATCCTCACCCCCCCAGCGGGGGAGGTGTCGGCTCGAAGAGACGACGGAGGGGGAAAGGCCTGCAGATCCTGCCTCTTCCCCCTCCGGTCCTTCGGACCACCTCCCCCGCTGGGGGGAGGATTTGGAACTCAGAACCCGTACAGCCCCGCGTACTCCGCGTCCTTCGTCGCGATCTGCTTGGCGCAATCCACCATCACCTTGGCCTGTTTCCAGGTGGCGTCGTCCTGCATCTTGCCGTCGATCATGGCGACGCCCGTGCCGTCCGGCATGGCTTCGAGGATCTTCTTGGCGAAGGCGACCTCGGCCGGGTCGGGGCTGAAGACCTGCTTGGCGATCGCGATCTGGCTGGGGTGCAGGCTCCAGGCGCCGGCGCAGCCCATCAGGAAGGCGTTGCGGAACTGCTGCTCGCAGGCGACCGGATCGTCGATCGCCCCGAACGGACCGTAGAACGGCTTGATGCCATGGGCCGCGCAGGCGTCGACCATCTTGGCGAAGGTGTAGTGCCAGAGGTCCTGCTGCACCGAGACGCGGGTCGAGCCATCCGTATGCGGATCTTCGATGACGCGATAGCCGGGGTGCCCCCCGCCCACGCGGGTCGTCTTCATCGCCCGGCTGGCGGCGAGGTCCGCCGGGCCGAGTGAAATCCCCTGCATGCGCGGGCTGGCTGCGGCGATAGCCTCGACGTTCATCACGCCCTCGGCGGTCTCCAGGATTGCGTGCAGCAGGATCGGCCGGGTGACGCCGTGCTTGGCCTCCAGCGAGGCCAGCAGCTGGTCCATGTAGAAGATGTCCCACGGCCCCTCGACCTTGGGCACCATGATCACGTCGATCTTGTCGCCGGCCTTCTCGACGATGGTGGCGATCTCATCCAGGTGCCAGGGCGAGTTCAGGCAGTTGATCCGCGTCCAGAAGCCGACGCCCAACGCCTTGAAGTCCACCTCGCGCGACATGGCCACCAGGCCCGCCAAGGCCGCGCCCTTGGCGTCTGCGGGGATGGCGTCTTCGAGGTTGGCCAGGATCACGTCGACGGTCGGGGCGATCTCGGGGAGCTTGGCGCGCACCTTCTCCAGGTGCGGCGGCACGAAGTGGATCATCCGCTCCACGCGCGCGGGCAGCTCGCGATAGGGCGTCGGCGCGCCGATGGCCAAGGGTTTGAAAAAGCCGCGCGGCGTCTTCATGCCGGTCACTCCCCGCTTCGTCCCCTTCGCGAGGGGATCATTTCGCAATTGCGAGAACCATGCGGCGGCGCAAAAAGCGCGTCAAGCTTATCGTCGTTCAGTCGGCGTCATGGGCGCCTCTTCAGGATCCTCGCGTTCCAGGTCGGCGGCGGCGTCGTTGCTGGAGCCGCTGCGGGCCGCCTTGGACGCCTTGCGCCGGCGCGCGGCCGGCTCCAGGCGCAGGCTGGCCATCGCTTCCTCGCCCTCCTCGCCGAACAGGCCGCGCAGCCTGATGTCGCGCTGCGGGTACGGGATCTCGATCCCGGCTTCGCGCAGGGCGTCGTCGATCAGCCAGGTGTAGGCCGCGAAGATCGCCGCTGGCCGGCGCACGGCCTCGACAGTAGGCCAGACCACCAGCTCGAACTTCAAGCTGCTCTCGCCATAGCCGACCAGCCAGACCTGAGCGCGGCGGGTGGCGTCGTCGGGCGAGGTGAACGGCGCGGCCTTGGCGGCCTTCAGCACCGCCTCGCGCACCTTCTCCTTATCGGTCCCGAACGCGGTGACGAACGGAACCCGCAGGCGCCGGTTGGTGCCGCGCAGGGTCCAGTTGATCACCTGATCGTTCACCAGCACCGAGTTGGGGACGATGATGTCGGTGCTGTCATTGGTGCGGATGCGCGTGGCGCGCGGGCCGATCTCGTGCACGACGCCGCGCCCGCCGTTGGGCAGCTCGACGAAGTCGCCCACCGCCACCAACCGCTCGAACACCAGAGAAACGCCCGAGGCGAAGTCCTTGATGATCCCCTGCAGGCCGAGGCCCACCCCCACGCCCAGCGCGCCCGCGAAGACCGTCAACGAGGTGAGATTGACCCCCATGGTCGACAGGCCGGCCAGGACGCCGACAACGACGAGGCTGTAGCTGGCGACCTTCTCGACAACATACAGCGACGCCGCATTGCCCCC
Source organism: Pseudomonadota bacterium (assembly GCA_020161365.1). Classification (GTDB taxonomy): domain Bacteria; phylum Pseudomonadota; class Alphaproteobacteria; order Caulobacterales; family Caulobacteraceae; genus Caulobacter. The sequence continues at coordinate 230,615 of JAIUNU010000003.1, forward strand.
CGCCCGCTCGCGAAGACGCCGCAGCCCCGCAGAGGTGAGTCGCGCAGCAAAAAGCGCCGCTGCGACGATCAGCAGCCCCGCCGCCAGGCTCCCCACCGTCACCGACGCCTTGCCCAGCTTGAGCAGCTCGAAGGAATCGAGGGTGCGGAGGGGGTTCTCGGTCATAGGCCCGAGTGTGGGGGCAGGTGGAGACGTGGATCAAGGGGCGGGTTGGGCGGAGCGGCGGGCGGCTCGCCCCCTCCGTCTCGCTGCGTATCCGCAGCGATCCACCTCCCCCGCAAGCGGGGCAGGAGGGTTGAGCTGCCTCCTCACCCGCATCGCGGGGGAGGTGGCGCGGCGCCAATAGGCGACGTGACGGAGGGGGCGCTCCTGAACCCGCGCTCGCCCCCCTACCGCCCGACCATCGCCATGCCGGTCTTGCTGTAGCGCTCGCCCTCGATCGCCGTTTCCGGCACGGCGGCGGCGATGCGCGCCAGTTCGTCGGCGGTGAAGGTCACGTCGGCGGCGGCGATGTTTTCCTCCAGGCGGTGGATCTTGGTCGTGCCCGGGATCGGAGCGATGTCATCGCCCTGGTGGAGGATCCACGCCAGGGCCAGCTGGGCCGGGGTGACGCCCTTGTCGGCGGCGATGGCGGCCAGCGCGTCGACCAGCGACAGGTTCTTGGCCAGCGCCTCGGCCTGGAAGCGCGGCAGGCCCTTGCGGAAGTCGCCCTCGCCCATCGTCTCGGCCTTGACCGCGCCGGTCAGGAAGCCGCGCCCCAGCGGGCTGTAGGGCACCAGGCCGATCTTCAGCTCGCGCAGCGTCGGGAGGATCTCGGCCTCCAGCTCGCGAAACCACAGCGAATACTCGCTCTGCAGCGCCGCAACCGGCTGGACAGCGTGGGCCTTGCGGATGGTGGCGGCGCCGGCTTCCGAGAGGCCGAAATGCTTGACCTTGCCTTCGGAGATCAGGTCCTTGACCGTTCCGGCGACGTCCTCGATCGGCACGTTGGGATCGACGCGATGCTGGTAAAAGAGGTCGATCGTCTCGATCCCCAGCCGCTTCAGCGAGGCCTCGGCCACGGCGCGGATGTGCTCAGGCCGGCTGTTGACGCCCCGCACGCGAGCCATGCCCTGTCCCAGGTCCTCAGGCCCGATGTCGAAGCCGAACTTGGTGGCGATCACCACCTGGTCGCGGAAGGGCTTCAGGCCCTCGCCGACCAGTTCCTCGTTGGCGAAGGGGCCGTAGACTTCGGCGGTGTCGAAGAAGGTCACGCCCAACTCGACCGCGCGCGCCATCAACGCCAAGGCGTCAGCCTTCTCCAGCGCCGTTCCATAGACCTGGCCCATGCCCATGCAGCCGAGGCCGATCGCCGAGACCTTCAGACCATCACCGAGTTCACGCGTCTTCATGGGGCGTTTCCTGTTGATCACGCCGACGACGAGGCGGCGTCCGAGGCTGAGAACATGGGCCACCGCGCGCCCGGCCAGAAGACAGGCCGCGAAATTATTTCCGCGCTTGTCGGAGCGACCGATCCTGCGGCGTCCTAGAGTGACGAAGGAGAACCCCCATGCCGCAGATCACCACCTGCCTCTGGTTCGACGGAAAGGCCCTGGAGGCCGCCGAGTTCTATGTTTCGGTCTTTCCCAACGCGCGGATCACCGATGTCCAGCGATCGCTCGTCGACACCCCTGGCGACGGCGCCAAGATCGGCGATGTGCTGACCGTCGCCTTCGAGCTGGACGGCAAGCCGTTCCTGGGCCTGAACGGCGGTCCGGCGTTCCAGTTCAACGAGGCGATCTCCTTGATGATCGACTGCGATGATCAGGCGGAAGTCGATTACTACTGGGACGCCTTCCTCAACGCCGGCGGCGCGCCCAGCGCCTGCGGTTGGTTGAAGGATCGCTTTGGCCTCTCCTGGCAGGTCACCCCAAGGGGGCTGCTCGAGATGATCCGCGATCCCGACGCCGCCAAGGCCAAGCGGGCCTTCGAGGCGATGATGGGCATGGTCAAACTCGACATCGCCGCCTTACGCACGGCGTTCGAGGGCCAATAGCAAACGACCGGCCGTTGACCTGCGGCCTCAGGCCGCCAGCTTCATCAGGCTGCCCGGCGGCATGTCGCGCCGGATCTGTTGATCCAGGTCCTCGGTCATCTCGTCGAGCTCTTTGAGGCCGTCCTCGGCCTCCTTGACCTCGTCGGAGCGCTCGAACTTGCCCGGCTGAGTCAGGATGCCCTTGGTCTTCGCGGTCTGAAGCTCGTCCTTCAGGGCCTGGCTCGTGCCGCGGACCAGCTTCATGAATTCCATGTCCCCCGAGGCCTCCATCTTGGCCTCGTCCTCGAGCTGCTTGCGCTGGGAGGCCGCGCCTTCGGGGTCCGTCGCGGCGTCGGGCAGGCTGGAGAAATCCTGGGCGTAGAGCTCCCCGGACTCCTTGGCCGCCTTGCCGTAGTCCTTGACCGCCGCCTGCAACTCCTTGGCCGCAGCCGCCAGGGCCTTGGCCATGGCCTTGGGGTCATTGGCGTAGATCTTTTTCAGCAGCTTCAGCCGCTCGACCACCTGCTGCAGCTTGGCCTTGGCGCGGCCCTTGGCGTCGCCGATGGCGTTCTTCTTGCCCAGCCGCATGTCTTTCTTGAGCTTGGCCATCGCCTCGGCGGCCTCGGCCGCCTTCTTGGCCTCCGGCGAGTTCGGGGCCGGCGTCGCGGCCGGCGCAACCGCCTTGGACAGCGCGCTCGACGGCCCAGCCTTTGCGTTCTTGGCGTAAGCGATCAGCGCCAACGCGCCCGCCTGCCCGGTCACCATCACCATCGGCCTTCCAGCCCCCATCGGCGGTTCTCCGCCTGTCTGGAGGCCAGACCTAGCAGACCAAGGTTAAGTTAGGCCTTCTTGACGAACTCGGTTCGCAGAACCAGGCCCCGGACCTTGTCGACATTGGCCTCGATCTCGTCGGGGTCGCCGGTCAGGCGGATCTTCTTGACCAGCGTGCCGCGCTTGAGGGTCACCCCGCCCGAGCCCTTGACCTTCAGGTCCTTGATCAGGGTGACATTGTCGCCGTCGGCCAGGACGGCGCCGTTTGAGTCGCGGGTTTCTTCGGACATGGCCGACCTTTCGAGGTTCGGGCGGCCGCAGGGCAAACCCGTAGATTTGGTGGGGGCTTTCCTAAGCGGTGGCTGGGTTGCGCGTCAATGACCGGCGGGCGCTTGCAATTCCTGGTGGAGCTTCTAGACCTTTTATCTTGAGGAGAGCATCAATGACGCCTAGCGAGCGGATCAAGTCGATGACATTACGCCAAGGCGTCGTGATCTGGCTTCTGGCGCTCGCTTTGGGCGGCGCGATACGATGGCTCGGTCGGGAATGGTCGATACCGCTGCTGGGCTTACCTGTTGATTTCTGGCGCGGATTCCTCATGACCACCGCCGCCATACCGCCCGTCGTCGCCGTGGTCGTCCCTCTGGTCCTTGGCGCGGGAATGACACCTAAACCTACGGACAGCTGACGCCCTATCCCTTCCTCCGCCCCAGCGGATGCTTGGTCTGGACAATGTGCTGGAGATGCTCGCCCGCGACGTGGGTGTAGATCTGGGTCGTGGCGATGTCGGCGTGCCCCAAGAGGGTCTGGATCACCCGCAGGTCGGCGCCGCCTTCCAGCAGGTGGGTGGCGAAGGCGTGGCGCAGGACGTGGGGGCTGACCTTCTGGCGGTCGACGCCGGCGGCGATGGCCGCGTCTTCCAGGAGTTGCCCGACGCGTCGCGGCGTCAGGCGCCCCGAAGCCCCGCGCGAGGGGAACAGCCATGGACTGTCCTTCTGCCCCTTGGACAGGAAGGCCGGTCGGGCTTCCAGATAGGCCTTCACCGCCGCGCGGGCCGCGTCGTTCAGCGGCGCCAGCCGCTCCTTGCCGCCCTTGCCCTTGACGATCAGGTAGGCGGGATCGCGCGCCAGGGCCAACAGCGGCAGGGCCAGCAGCTCGGAGATCCGCAGGCCCGAGGCGTAGATCAGCTCGATCATGCAGGCCAACCGCAGGCCCTGAGCGCTGTCCTTGGCGGAGGCCGCCGCCAGCAGCCGCTCGATCTCCTCGCGCTCCAGCACCTTGGGCAGGGGGCGGCCGGCCTTGGGCGCGGCCACGCGGCGAGACGGATCTTCGGCGCGCCAGCCCTCGCCTAGCACGAAGCGGTAGAACTGGCGCACGGCGGAACGGCGGCGGGCGGCGGTGGCGGGCGATAGGCCCCGCGCGCCGAGGTCCTGGAAATAGGCCTCGATCGTCTCGGCGTCGGCGTCGTGCAGGTCGCAGCCCGAACGGCCCAGGAAGCCGCGCGCGTCTTCCAGGTCCTTGCCGTAGGCGGTCAGGGTGTTGCGGGCGGCCGCGCGCTCGACGGCCATCATCTCAAGGAAGGCCTCGACCCAGGCCTCGCCCTGGCTCATTTGCCGTAGGCGAGGCTAAACAGCCCCTCGACGACGATGGCGCGGGCGTCAGCGTCGAGGCCGGCCTGATGCAGGGCGCGGGCGATGCGGGCGCGGTCCACCGGCGCGGGGCCGGCGACGCCGGCGTCAGCGGCGATGGACAGGGCCAGGAGCCCCGCCTCGCCCGCTCGCTTGGCTGCGCCCGCGTCGTCCAGCAGAAGCAGGCGGGCCGACTGGGCCGCCGACTTGCCCGCGTCGAAATTGTAGACCTGCCCGCGCGCGTCGGCATCCAGGGTTCCGCCCAGGCTGGCCAGCAGCAGGGCGGCGGCCTGGGCCGGGGAGCGGGCGCCGCCACTGGCTCCGCGCGACACGAGGGCGCCGAGCACTTGGTTGTCGGTCTTGCCGGAAGCCGCCGTGATCAGGGCGTCGAGGATCGCCAGGTCCGCGCCGCTAGCGCCGGGAATGCTGTCCTGCACTAGGCGAGCCCGTATCGTCTGGGCGCTGGCCAGATCACCGGCCGCCACGGCGGCGCGGGCCATCAGCACCGGATCCTGCAGCGGACCGCCCGCCGCCGCCAGCGCCGCGATCGGGCCCGCCGAGGCCCGCGCCGCGTCGACAAAGGCTGGCAGCGTCTTGGCCTGTCGCAGGAACGCCAGGGCCGAGGCTTCGGTGGCGGTGAGGTCCGCGCCGGGCGCGACGCCCGCAAGATCGCCCGTCGCCGAAGAGGTCAGCGGCTTCAGGGCCGGCGACGCCGAGGCCACGGCCGCAGCCGATTGCACATCCAAGTTCAGGCGGCGCGACAGGGCGTAGTTGACGCCGTTTTTCAGAGAGGCCGCGCCGGGCGTGGTTCCCGCCAGCGCCGCGCCCATCAGGCGGGCGTAGTCGGCGTCCTTGGTCTGCTGCTGGGCTAGTTGGAAGGTCAGTTGGGCGGCGTCATCCTGTCCGGCCTTCAACTGGCAGAAGGCGCGCAGACGCAGCCAATAGGCGCTTCCGCGATCCACGGTCAGGGCGTCCTGCACGGCGCAGGCCTTGTCGTCCTGGCCGGTGATCAGCGCCGCCTCGGCCGCGGCCATCGACAGGGCCGAGCTGCCGGCCGCGCCGGTCGTGCGATCCAGCAGGCCATCGACGCCCCGCGCCTCACCCAGGGCGATCAGGGCCAGAGCCCGCTGGGCGCCCATCTCGATGTCGTCGCCGATCCGGGCCGGGGCGTTGGCGCCGGTCGACAGCAGCCGCCGCGCCAGATCGGCGAAGGCCGGCGACAGGCCGCGTGGTCCTCCGATGCGGGGCAGCACCTCGCGCGCCAAGTCTGGCGCGGTGTCCTTCCAGAGGTCGCCGGGCAAACCGGTATCGGCCAAGGCGCCGGAGAAATAGTCGGGCGCGGCCAGGCTCTTGACCTGAACCGCCTCCTGGGCGGCGACCAGGGTCGGCGCCGTCAGCGCGGCGGCCAGGGCGATCAGCGACGGAAAACGCAGCAATTGAGGCATGGACTGGTTATGACGCATGACGGGGCTCTCGCAAACTTGGCGCTGAGGCCTAGCCTCGTGTAAACCCGCGACCGCATCATGACCGAGCTTGATCCGACTCCCGAAGCCGCCCCCGCGGCCGCCCCCATCGTTTCCGACGAGCTCGCGCCTCTGCGCGCCAAGACGATCGTGCTGGTGGGCCTGATGGGCGTGGGCAAGTCCAGCGTCGGTCGACGCCTGGCCAATGTGCTGGGCCTGCCGTTCCGCGACGCCGACAACGAGGTCGAGGCCGCCGCTGGGCGGTCGATCTCGGAGATCTTCGCCGAGCTGGGCGAGCCCGCCTTTCGCGACGGCGAGCGGCGCGTGATCGCCCGCCTGCTGGACGAGCCGCCGCACGTGCTGGCCACCGGCGGCGGCGCGTTCGTCAACGCCGAGACCCGCGCCCTGATCAATGAGAAGGCCGTCTCGGTGTGGTTGAAGGCCGATGTCGAGCTTCTGGCCCGCCGAGTCTCGCGCAAGGATAATCGTCCGCTGGTGCGCGGCAAGGATCCGGTGAAGGTGCTGACCGAGCTCGCCGAGGCCCGCTATCCGGCCTATGCCGAGGCCCAGGTCCACGTCGAGACCGGTGACACCCCGCACATGGTCGCGGTCGAGGCCATCCTGACGGCGCTTCGCCAGTCCCGGGCGTAAGGAGTTCCGATGATCCGCACTGTCTCCGTGGGCCTGGGCGAGCGCGCCTATGACGTGGTCATCGGGCCTGGCCTGCTGGATCAGGCCGGCGACCGTGTCGCGGCCGTCCTGGGCAAGCGCAAGCGCGTCGCCGTCGTCACCGACGCCCATGTCGGCGCCCATCACGGCGAGCGCCTCTCCGCCGCGCTGCAAGGCGCCGGTATAGCCGTCGACGTGATCACCATCCCGCCGGGCGAGGAGAGCAAGAGCTTCGAGGGTCTCGCCGATCTTTCCGACCGCCTTCTCGCCCTGAACCTGGAGCGGGGCGATCAGATCGTGGCGTTCGGCGGCGGGGTCGTCGGCGACCTCGCGGGCTTTGCGGCGGCGATCTACAAGCGCGGGATCGACTTCGTGCAGGTCCCGACCACACTGCTGGCCCAGGTCGACAGCTCGGTGGGCGGCAAGACCGCCATAGACACGCCGCGCGGCAAGAACCTGATCGGCGCCTTCCACCAGCCGCGCCTGGTTTTGGCCGACCTCGACGTGCTGGCCAGCCTGCCCGCCCGCGAGCTGGCCTGCGGCTACGCCGAGATCATCAAGTACGGCCTGCTGGGCGACTTCGCCTTCTTCGAATGGCTCGAGGCCAACGTCCAGGCGGTGCTGAACCGCGATATCGAAGCGCTCGTACGCGCTGTCGGCCGCAGCGTCGAGATGAAGGCGGAGATCGTCGCCGAGGACGAGAAGGAGGCCGGCCGCCGCGCGCTTCTCAACCTTGGCCACACCTTCGGTCACGCCATCGAGGCCGAGATGGGCTTTGGCGACGCGCTCAAGCACGGCGAGGCTGTCGGCGTGGGCATGGCCCAGGCGTTCCGCTTCTCGGCTGCGCAAGGTCTGTGCCCCTCCCAGGACGCGGTCCGCGCAGAGGCCGCCATCAAGGCCGCCGGCCTGCCGACGACCCTCGCCGACGTTCGTCCGGAGCCTTTCAGCGCTGACGCCCTAATCGCCCACTGCGGTCAGGACAAGAAGGCCGAGGGCGGTAAGCTGACCTTTGTGCTGGCGCGCGGCATCGGCGATGCGTTCGTGGCCAAGGATGTGGATCGGGAAGCGCTGCGGGCGTTCCTGCTGAGCGAGGGCGCGGCCTGAAAATGCGCAGACGGGATTGGCTAAACAGAGTCGCCCGTCCAAGTTGAGCCGGGGCATGCGTCGGAGTCGGCGCGCCAGGGGCAAGGCATGAGCGCGTTCGAGTTCTTCTTCAGTTTCTACGGGCTGCTGTTGGGCCTGTCCGTCGGCGTGCTCGCCACCGGGACGGCGCGCGCGTTCAAGCACCGCAAGGCCCAGCCCGTCGGCTGGCTGACGCCGCTACTGGCGATGTTCGTGGCCCTGGACGTCGCGACATTCTGGGAGAGCGCCTGGGTCAATTACCGCGCCCTGCCCTTCAGCTATGGCCTACTGATCGGCGGCATGGTTGTGGCGGCGACCTACTTCATCGCCGCAGCGCTGGTGTTTCCCGACGATAGCGACCCCAAGGCGCCGCTCGACGAGCACTTCTGGGCCAACAAGCGTGCGATCCTAGGGCTGCTGATCCTCGCAAACCTGCTCGGCGTCTGCGGGCAATTGGCGGTCAACATGACGCGGGAGAGCGGCCTGGTTCTGGCGATCAACTACGCCCTGAACCTGGCGATCTATGTTGTCTTGGTCGGCGGCGCGGCCTTGACCAAGCGGCGCTGGTTGTTCGGCGCCCTGATCGGCCTGCACACCGCGCTCTACGTGGTGATCGCGGTGCTGTCTGTCATCAATCCTCCGCTTCCGGACACGCCGCTGGGCAAGGCGCAGGCTGAAGCGACTCCTTGATCGCGGGCCTCCCTAAGCGCGGCTTAGAGGGCTAGAACACCCCCATGCTCACCGCCCTCCTTGGCCTCGCGCCGATCGTCATCGCCCTGCTGACCCTGTCGGCCATCTTCTCGGCCGCCGAGACGTCCATGACCGGCGCCAGTCGGGCGCGGATGCACCAGTTGGAGCGCGAGGGCGACGCGCCGGCCAGGCGGGTCAACAAGCTGCTGTCTGACCAGGAGACGATGATCGGGGCGGTGCTGCTCGGCAACAACCTGATCAACATCCTGGCCTCGGCCCTGGCGACCCAGGTGCTGACCACCCTGATCCCCGGGCCGTGGGGCGTGGCGGTCGCCACCGCCGCCATGACGGTGCTGGTGCTGGTGTTCGCCGAGGTCCTGCCCAAGACTCTGGCGATCGTGCGCTCCGACGACGTGGCGCGCGCCCTGTCCGGGCCCACCCTGTTCATCGTCCGGCTGTTTGGTCCGATCATCTACGCCATTCAGTGGATCGTGCGCCGTGCGCTGCGCCTGGTCGGTGTGCGGATGGACATGGAGACCGACGTGCTGGCGGCGCACGAGGAGATCCGCGGCGCGGTCGAGTATCACCACTCCGAAGGCCTGGTCGAAGCCGGCGACCGGCGCATGCTGGGCGGGGTGCTAGACCTGTCGGACATGGACGTCTCGGAGATCATGGTCCACCGCAAGTCGATGGTGCTGCTGGACGCCGACTTGCCCGCCCGCGAGCTGGTGGAGGCGGTGCTGGAGGCGCAGCACACCCGCATCCCGCTGTATCGCGAAGAACCCGACAACATCGTCGGCGTGCTGCACGCCCGCGACCTGCTCAAGGCCCTGGCCGAATGCCCGACGGGTCTGGAAGGCTTGGATATCGCCGCCATCCTGCGCGAGCCGTGGTTCATCCCGGACACCACCAACCTGAAGGACCAGCTGAACGCCTTCCTGAAGCGCAAGAGCCACTTCGCCCTGGTGGTCGACGAGTATGGCGCGCTGCAGGGTCTGGTGACGCTGGAGGACATCCTCGAGGAGATCGTCGGCGAAATCGAGGACGAGCACGACACGACGTTGGACGGGGTGCGCCGCCAGGCCGACGGCTCGGTCAATGTCGATGGCCATGTCACGGTCCGCGACCTCAACCGCGCCATGGACTGGCGTCTGCCCGAGGGCGAGGCGGTGACGATCGCCGGCCTGGTTATCCACGAAGCTCAGATGATCCCCGAGCCGGGGCAAACCTTCATCTTCCACCGGCACCGGTTCCAGGTTCTGCGCCGGCAACGAAATCAGGTGACGGCGCTGCGGATCAGCGCGCGACTTGACGACGACAGCGACGCTTAACGTGCTACCGTGAAATCGCGGGAACCCTGTTCGGCCGAGCGCGTTTGGCCTCCTTAAGAACTCACCGGGTTCTGCGTATTGGGGGCGCGTATTGGCCGTAGGGGCTGAAAGCGAGGATCGCGAAGCGCGTGACGCGGACGGCGGCGCGCGCCTGCTCCAGCTCGAACGCGAGCTGGCGGCGGAGATCGGCAAGTCCGACACCCTGGCGCGGGTCACCGAAGCGATCGCCTCCAGCAACGATGTCGACGCCTGCGTTCAGATCGCGTTGGACGGCGCGCGCGATATCAGCGGCGCCGCCTATGGCGCCTTTTTCTACAACCAGACCGAGCCGGATGGGAAAAGCTATGCGCTGTACCGGCTCTCTGGCGCGCCACCCGAAGCCTTTGCCGACTTCCCCCCGGTTCGGAAGACACCGCTGTTCGAGCCGACGTTCGAGAACACCGGCGTTGTGCGGTCGGACGACATCACCCTCGACCCACTTTACGGCCGCAACGCCCCGCGCGCCGGCATGCCGCATGGCCATCTGCCCGTCCGTAGTTATCTGGCCATCCCCGTGGCTACGCGTCAGGGCGAAGTCCTGGGCGGCCTGCTCTTCGGTCACCCGGAGCCGGGCCGCTTCACCGTTCGGGACGAGACGCTGCTGACCGGTCTGGGCGCGCAGGTGGCCGCGACCATCGAGTCGATCAAGCTGAACGCCGACGCGCTGGCTGAGCTGGATCACCGTCGGAAGGCCGAAGAACGGCTGAAGTTCGCGCTGGACAGCGGTCGCATGGGGTCGTGGGATCTGGACGTCGCGACCAGGACCTATGAGGCCTCAGATCTCTGCAAGGCCAACTATGGCCGGCGACCGGAAGAGCCCTTCACCTTTGCTGACCTCGTCGCCACGATCCATCCGGACGATCGTCCTCGAATCGTGGCCGCGATCGACAGCGCGATCCGCGACAGCGCCGACTACGATGTCGAGTACCGCGTGATCCATCCCAGCGGGGAACTACGCTGGCTTCACGCCCGCGGCCGCGCCGCTCAGACCGCCGACGACGGCGGCGTGCGGCGACTGGCCGGAGTCTCGCTGGACATCACCGAACGCAAGCGCGCTGATGAGCGCCAGAAGCTGCTGGTCAATGAACTGAACCATCGGGTCAAGAACAGCCTGGCCACGGTGCAGTCGATCGCCGCCCAGACCCTGCGCTCCACCGCTTCGCCGGAGTTCTTTCGCGAGGCGTTCGAAACGCGCCTGATCGCATTGTCGCAGACCCACGACCTGCTGACCCGCGAAAGCTGGGAGGGCGCGAGCCTGCGCGAGGTGTTCGATGTCGAACTGCACGCGATGGCCAGCGAGGACCGGGTCAGCTTCGACTATGTCAGCGACGTGCGCCTGACGCCCAAGGCGGCCGTGGCTTTGGGCATGGGAATCCACGAGCTGGCGACCAATGCGGTGAAGTATGGCGCGTTGTCCACGCCGCTCGGCGGCGTGAAGGTGGTCTGGCGCGTGGAGCAGGATGTCCTGCGTCTGACCTGGACCGAAAGCGGCGGCCCGGAAGTGCATCCGCCCGCCCGTCGCGGCTTTGGCGCGCGACTTCTGGAAAGAGGCCTTGCGGCCGAGCTATCCGGCGGCGTCGAGCTGACCTATGATGCCTCCGGCCTCGTCTGCCACATGGCGCTGCCCCTGCGCGCCTTGGAGCCCTGATACATGAAGACTCTGTCGTCCCTGAAGGTTTTGGTCGTCGAAGACGAGGCGCTGGTCTCGATGCTTGTCGAGGACATGCTCACCGATCTCGGCTGTACGATCATCGGCCCCGCCGCCGAGATCGAGGAGGCGCTGCGCCTGGCCGGTTCGGCCGACATCGACGCGGCGCTGCTGGACGTGAACCTGGGCGGCCGCCCGATCTTCCCGGTCGCCGACGCCCTGAAGGCGCGCGGTGTGCCCTTCGCCTTCGCCAGCGGCTACGGCGAGGCGGGCCTCACCGAGGACCACCGCGGGTCCACCGTCCTGCAGAAGCCGTTCCGCGAGGCTGACCTGCGCCGCGTACTGGAAGGCCTGGTTGCCCAGCTCGCCTGAGGCCCGCGGGAACGCACGTTAGTTTCAAGTCAAAGAAAGGGCGGCCCGCGCGATGCGGGCCGCCCTCTTCGTATCTGCTGACGCTCAAGCCGCTCAAGCGCCTCCCGATCCCAAGACATGTCAGGGGATCGGGAGGGCTGTCGCGTTCAAAGCGCTTTAGAAGCGCGCGTTGATGCTGAACTGGAAGGTGCGACCGACCGAGCTGTAGATGGCGCCGACCGCTTCCTGCTCCCAGCGCTTGCCGCCGAGGTTGTTGACGTTGAACCGCAGGTCAACCTCGTCGTTGAGCTGGTAGCCGACGTACAGGTTGTAAACCGCATAACCCTTGCGATCGAGGTAAGCGTTCTGCTCGATCGTCGCCGGAACCGCCCCGTTGAAACGGATGGTATCCGACACGGTATTGATGTTCAGGCTGGTCGAGATCTTGTCGCGCGAATAGCCGATCGTGGTGTTGCTCTGCCACTTCGGCGTACCGATGCTGCCGAGATACTGCTCGGTGTCGCCCGGCAGGCCGGTGCCGCTGAAGCTCGACTCGTAGATGCGGTAGAAGTTGCTGTTCACCGACAGGCTGCCCCAGTCGCTCGACGAACCGAACAGCTCGGCCAGCTTCTTGCGATAGACCACAACGAGGTTGGCGGCGCGCAGGTTGGTCTGAGCCAGGTTCAGATAGGTCGACTGCCAGCCGTCGTTGACGCTGAAAGCGCGGCTGGGGTTCGGTTCGGTGCCCGACGTGTAACGCGGAACCGAGTTACAGGTGTTCAGGCCGAACTGAGCGCTGTTGTTCGGATACGAGGCGGAGTCGTAGCAGTAGGTCAGCAGTTGCTCGGCCGACACGCGGGTCAGCTGGTCCTTCAGCTGGATGTCGATGTAGTCGAACGACATGCGCAGGTTCGGGATGAAACGCGGTTCCAGAACCACGCCCGCCGTCCAGCTCTCGCCGCGCTCAGGCTTCAGCTCCATGTTGCCGAAACGGGCGCCCAGCACCGACGGGGTGCCGGGGTTGAACGTGCTCAGGAAGGTCTCGGCGTCGGCGTTGGTCGCCGCATAGCCGGCCGCCCGGACAGCCGCGATACAGTTGGCCTTGCGGACCGTCGGGTTCAGGCCCGAGCTGATGTTGCCCACCGCGCAGGGGTCGCTCATCGAGGTGAACGACGCCTGGCCGCCCAGGAACAGTTCCACGCCGTCCGGCTGGCGGATGGAGCGCGTGACGTTACCCCGGAAGGTGATGTCGCGGATCGGCTGGAAGGTGGCCGCGAGCGACCAGATCTTCGAGAGATCGCCATCGTAGGTCGGGCTGACCGTCTTACCCAGCTGGTTCACGAAGGTCGACGCATCGCCGGTCTGCTTGGACCAGCGAACGGCCGGGTTGATCTCCAGACGTTGCGCGAACGGCAGGCTGAAGTCATTGCCCAGGACGGGGATGTTCAGCTCGACGCCGTATTCCTGCGCCTCGGTCTCATACTGGGTGGCCGAGATCGCCGCCGACCGCGTGCGGCCATAGCGCGAGATTTCGTCGACCCAGTAGTCGTTCTTGGTGGTGCGGCGTTCAGCGGCGAGCGCCACGCCCAGCGGACCGCCCGGCAGTTGGAACACGTCGCCGGTCACCGAGCCTTGCAGGAAGGTCTGGGTGTTCTTGAAAGCGTAGAACTGCTGAGCGGTGACGTAGTCCTTGGCCGCCTGCGTCATCTGGTTGTAGCCGAACGGATTCAGCGGCTGGCAGCTGTCGATCATGGCCTGGGTCACGACGGGCGTGAACGGCTGCTTCGCGACGAGGCCGCCCGACTGCGGAATATCGGCCAGGTTGGTGACGATCACCGACGGGCTCTTGCCGAGATAGGCGGCGGCGTTGGTCTTGGCGCGGCAGGAGATGGCGCCGCTGCTGTCGCGAACGGTGTCGATCGCCAGCAGGTACTCCAGATCCCGGATGCCGGTGAACTCGACGTTACCGTCGGCCTTGCCGTAGGTGTAGGAGACGTCCCAGGTCCAGTTGCGGTCCAGGAAATCGAAGTCGCCCTTCAGGCCTTGCGCGAAGTTGCCGATGTTGGTGACGCCGCGCAGCGGATTGTTGCCCAGGATGTCCTGGTTGGTGCGCGACATGATGAAGTTGTTGGCCGTATTGACCGCGCCGCTGTCGCGCAGCAGCTGCTGCGACGCCGCGCTCAGGTACGGGTTGTTAATGCTGACCAGAATGCCCGAGGCTTCGCTCCCGGCGGTGGTCACGGCGTTGCCGGGAGCCCCGTTGCGCGGCAGCACCGTTCGTACCGTCGAATAGACGTTCTGGCTGTAGGCCTTGATCCGGTCGTTGATGTCGAAGGTCGCGAAGGCCGTGAAGTTCTTACGAACCTGCGCGTTTTGGATCAGGCTGTAGCGGCTGGTGTTGTTGCCCTCGATACCGGGGACAGCGCCCAGAACACCTTGTGCGTTCGGCCCGATGTTGGCGAACGACCAGTTCTCAGCCTGACCATTGGCGTTGAAGCGCACCGGCTTGGCGATGAACGGGAACAGGGCCGCTGTGGCCGGGTTGGTGTTCGCCACCCGCGGGATGTTCGAATACAGCGAACCGACGATCAGGTTTATGTCGGTGTTCGGGTTTTGCGCCAGATATTCACGCAGGGTCGGCAGCTTGCTTTGCAGCACGTTGACGGCCAGCGTGGTTTGCTGGGCGGCGGTCAGGCCGGCGGGCGGGGTCACGCCGTACTTGGCGAACACGGCCGCGGCGGTGACGCCGGTGGGCAGAGTGGTCGGCGCGAAGTTCGGGAAGGTGCCCGACGGCGCGTTGGTGAAGTAGAGGCCATTGCCGGTCGGAATGCCGGGGACCAGCTGCGAAGTCGAGCTGACGGAGCCGGTCGGCAACAGACAGGCCGTGACTCCGACGATCGTCGTAGGACAGCCAGCCGTCGCGGTCGTGGGCGAAAAAGCGATGCCCGACGGATACTGCAGCGCATTGCGCGTGAAATAGGCGTAGGCCGTCGACGGAATCCCATCGTCGGTGTTGCGCAGGAAGGCGCCGTTGTTCAGGCCCGTAACGTCGATGGCGGCGTTGGCGGCGAAGTTCGGGTTCCGCTTGGAACCGTTGAACGCGTTCGTCACCGCGACAGCAGCGTCGAGCGTCCACATCCGGGAGTCGGCGTACAGGGCGTTGGTCTTGGTTTCTTCGAAGGCCAGGGTCAGATTGGCCCGGTCGTTCATCAGGTTCTGGCCGTGGATGACGCTGAAGCTATAGCGGTTGGCGTCGCCCTTTTCGGACGTCCGCGCCGACACGCGCACTTCGCTGCCGACGTATTTGTCCTTGATGATGTAGTTGATCACGCCGGCGATGGCGTCCGAGCCGTAAGCGGCGGCGCCGCCGACGGTCAGGGTGTCGACCCGGTCGATCAGCTGCGAGGGAATGGCGCCGAGATCGACCTGCGAGCCGGCGTTATTGCCGGTGACGAACAGGGTCGCGGCGTTACCCGAAACCTGGCGGCGGCCGTTGACCAGGGTCAGGGTGCGCTGGCTGCCCAGACCCAGCAGGTCGGCGAAGGCGGTGCCCAGGCTCGAGGTCTGACCCCCGTTGCTGCCATAGGGGCTGGCGCCGACATAGACCATCGGCTGGCTCAGAACGATGTCGTAGGCGTTGTTGAACCCGCGCTGGATGATCTCTTCCTTGGTGACCTGCACCCCAGGGATCGTCCCGTCGAACTGAGGACGCTTGATGCGCGACCCGGTCACGACGACCTCGGTGACCGTGGTCTGAGGCGGCGTCGCCTCTTGAGCATAGGCGTAGGTCCCCAGCACCGCGCTGAGGGCGGCGCCCGCCAGTAGAGCAACTTTCATCTGTAATCTTCCCCGAACTATCCCCGCCTCCGGCGGAGCCCCAAAAACCTGAATGACCTGCGGAGACCCTTGCGACTCGCGCGCAAAATTCACCTCAGGCCGAAATCGCGCCCACGAAAAGACATCTTTCCGGGAGGAATGCGCCACAAAGGCTGCAATTGCCCCGGTTTGAGCTGTCGGCGCCCGTAGGCTAGGCGCCGAACGCTGATGAGACGCCGCAGAAGAGACCTCGCCCCCATCGCCAGAGTCGCCAACACCGGCGCGAGAGCGAAAAAATGCGGGCCGCGCGCGCAAGAATTGACCCCAATCACCCCTAGCTTGGCAGCCCAATCACCTCATTTTAGAGCAATATTTTCCCAATTTTGACAGATCGACACCATAAACGTGACTTTTTGGTAACGCCACGCCGTCAACCTGCCGCAATCTCGCCTTGGTCGCTGCTAGAGCGGCGGAAAGTCTCTAACGTCCTTCTTGAGGAATGGCCCTCATAGCTCCCACGCGCGGCGGCGCGGCGGGCGCGCGTACTTTCGAGGACAACAAGAATATGGCGTTGAAAACCAAGGTTCTCCTGGCGACGACGATGCTGGGAAGCCTCGCGGCTTTCGCTCCGACCCTCGCTCTGGCGCAGACTGCGCCGGCGCCTGCGGCTCAGGACTCGACGGCCGTCGAGGAAGTGGTGGTCACCGGATCGCTGATCCGTCGTAACCCGCTCAATTCGCCCACCCCGCTGATCCAGGTCGGCCAGGAAGAAATCCAGCAGTCGGGCGAGATCAACATCGTCGACTATCTGGCCGACATCCCCGCGCTGCAGAACAGCCAGGTCTATGAAGACACCACCGGCGGCTTCGTCGGCATCGGCGGTCTGGCGTTCCTGAACCTGCGCAACCTGGGCTCGGGCCGCACTCTGGTGCTGGTCGACGGTCGTCGTCACGTGGCCGGCGCCCCGGGCGGCGCATCGGTCGACGTCGACACCATTCCGAGCTCGCTGGTTCGCCGCGTTGAAGTCACGACCGGCGCCGGTTCGGCGCTGTACGGCGCAGACGCCGTGTCGGGCGTCGTCAACTTCATCATGCGCGATGACTACGAAGGCGTCGAAATGGACGCCGCGATCGGTCAGCTGAGCCAGAACACGTCGCAGTACAACAAGCGACTGTCGATCACCGCCGGCAAGAACTTCATGGACGGCCGCCTGAACGTTTACGGCTATGCCGAAACGCAGCGCTCGGACGTGCTGTTCGACAAGGACCTGGAAATCTCCTGGATCCAGAAGAACGCCCGCCTGGTCACCCTCGATGTCGACCCGACCGGCGCGGTCAACGACGGCGTCTTCGATGTCGACAAGCGCTATAACCTGCGCTCGCTGAACCGTCCGCTGGGCGGTGTGCTGGTGCTCGCCAACGGCACCCCGGGCAGCATCACGACCGACCCGGACATCCCGTACGGCGCCTGCGCCGCGACGCAAGCCAACTCGGCCACCTTCTCGGCCAACTGCTTTGCGACCAATCCGGGCAAGACCTATCAGTTCCGCGCGGACGGCACGCCGTTCCTGGCCGACTTCGGCGCGGGTCAGTCGGTCGGCGCGGTGAACCGCACCACCACCTTTGGCGGCAGCGGCGACGGCCTCACGGTTGTCGAAACCAACCGCCTGCCCCAGCAAAAGGCTGAGCGCTTCCAGATCGGCGCGAACTTCGACGTCACCGACAACGTCAAGTTCTTCAGCGAACTGAAGTATGTCGAAGAAACCAACATCGACATCTTCCAACCGCACTTCGCCAACGTGAACATCCGCGCGTTCGGCGCCACCGAGTATCCGAACGACTACGGCGCGCTGACCTCGTTCACGATCGGTCTCGACAACGCCTACATGCCGACCGAGGTGCGCAACGCGATCCTCAACAACCAGCGCACCATCTACGGCGCCCCGACGGCGACTGGCGACAGCGCCGTGACCGGCACGGTCAATGACCGTCGCGCCCTGCTGCGGGTTTTCAGCTACGACCTTGGCTATCGTCCGGCGATCGCCGATCGTAACACCACCCGCTTCGTGGGCGGCTTCAAGGGTGACTTCGACTCCCTGGCCTTCGTGAAGGATGTGTCGTGGGAGCTGGGCTACACCTACGGCAAGATGAAGGCCGTCAACACCGAGCCGGAAACGATCGACGTCGAGCGTTACGCCTACTCGATCGACGCCGTGGTCGACACGGCTGGCGAGCTCGGCAAGGCCGGCGCGGTCGTCTGCCGCGTGCAACTGCTGGCCAAGCGCGGCGTGCAGATCAAGAATCTGAATGGCGTGGCCTATGCCGCTAACGATCCGACCATCGCCAACTGTAAGCCCTCGCGCGTCTTCGGCAGCGGCGGCTTCGCCGATTCCAAGGACTACATCCTCACCAAGCTCGTCACCAAGGAAATGAACGAGCAGCAGGACGTCCGCGGCTTCGCCTCGGGCAACCTGTGGGACTTCTGGGGCGCCGGTCCGATCGGCATCGCCGTCGGCGGTGAATACCGGAAGGAAGAAACCAGCGCCGATCTGACCGACTTTGGCGATCGCGTGCTGTTCGGCAACTCGGGCGGCGACTTGGCCAAGATCGGCTTCAACGTCAAGGAAGCCTTCGGTGAACTGCGCTTGCCGCTGCTGAAGGACAAGTTCCTGGCCGAAAGCCTGGAAATCGGCGGCACCTATCGCTACTCGGACTACTCGACGATCGGGACCACCAAGACCTGGGGCGTGAACGGTTCGTGGCGTCCGGTTCGCGACATCGCCTTCCGCTTCACCTACGGCAAGGCCGTGCGCGCGCCGACGCTGAGCGAACTTTACTCGCCGCCGTTCGACACCTTCCCGAGCTTGACCGACCCTTGCTCGTCGCCGGTCATCGCGGGCACGACCGATCAGCGTATCCGTAACAACCGGATCAAGAACTGCGCGGCGCTCGGCATTCCGAGCACCTATGTCGACCCGAACCCGACGTTCTCAAACAACGGCAAGAGCGGCAGCAACCCGAACCTGCTGCCGGAAGAATCGAAGAGCCACACCATCTCGGCGATCATCACGCCGCGTTGGGTGCCGCGTCTGTCGATGATCTTCGACTACTATGACATCAAGATCACCAACGCGATCTCGACCCTGTCGGCTCAGACCCTCGCCAACCTCTGCGTTGACGAAGACGCCCTGAACCCGACCGCTTGCGCCGCCGTTCCGCGTCGTCCGGCCTCGGCTGGCCCGAACGCGTACGAGATCGACAACTTCATCGAAGGTCCGTTCAACTTCGCGGCCCTGCTGTCGCGCGGCATGGACTTCACGATGCGCTACAACTTCGAGCCGGGCGACCTGTTCGGGGGCAAGGATTGGGGTCGTCTGGACCTGGGCGTGACGGGTAACTACCTGATCCGCCGCCAGAACTTCACCAACCCGACGCTGCCGGGCCTGGCTACGGACATCGACTCCACGGTCAACAACCCGCGCGTGCGCTTCCGCACGACGGCGACCTGGACCAAGGGTCCGCTGGCTCTGACGTGGCGCGCGGACTACCAGACCGCCCAGGAACTGTTCAACTACCGCCTTGTCGGCGCCAACGGCGACTCGCGTCCGAAGGAATACTTCAGCACGGGCGGTTTCCTGCAGCAGGACATCTCGTTCCGCTACGACGTGACCGAGAAGGCCTACATCCGTGGCGGTGTGAACAACATCTTCGGCGTCGAGCCGAACATTCAGACCGGCCTCACGGACAACTTCGACCTCTTCGGTCGTCGTTTCAACCTGGGCATGAACATCCGCTTCTAATCGTCAGCGCGCCGGGGGCTCATCGCTCCCGGCGCGTCTCGATCAGAAGAACCTGAAAATGAAAACGCCGCCGTGGGACCCCACGGCGGCGTCTTTCGTGTTGGGCGTGGACCTCTAGTCGAGGTCGCGGGGCCCGAACGAACGCGGCAACAACTCCCAGAAGGCCACACGCTCGGTGGGCTTGCCGCCCTGGACCGAGACGATCTCGCAAGCCTCCCCCGCGAACTCGGCGATGCGCTGGCGGCAGCCGCCGCACGGCTGAACCACGGCGTCGGATCCGGCTGCGATCAGCACCTTGTCGATGCGCCGCGCGCCGGCGGCGGTGATCATCGCCCCGATCGCGGTCTGCTCGGCGCAGGTGCCCTGCGGATAGGCGGCGTTCTCGACATTGACGCCGTAGTGGACCGCGCCGGTTTCATCGATCACCGCTGCGGCCACCGTGAACTTTGAATAGCGGGCATAGGACCTTGCCAGCAGCGCCGGCAAGGCGGCGGCGATCGCGTCTTCAGAGATTTCGGCGGGCGGAGGAACGTCAGCGCTCATGGGGACTCTTGCCTTCCGGCAGGATCGCGCCGGGGACCAAGGCAATCAGCGTCGTGGGGGCGGCGCAAGCAAAAAGTAAGTTTGAACTTACCATTCGCTCGGACTTATGCGTCTCCAGGCGCCGACGCTGTGATCGAGAGCGCGTGAACAGGACCCGCCAGCTCCTCGGCGAGGGCATGCATCACCAGCCGCTGGCGCATGACCCGCGACTTGCCCGCGAAAGCCTGCGACTCAATCCGCAGGTTGAAGTGGCTTTCACCGGCCCCGGTGTGGCCGGAATGGCCATGATGCCGGTCGCTGTCATCGACCAGGTCGAGGACAGACGGGGCAAAAGCCGCTTCAAGCTTGCGGCGGATGGTCTCGGCGACAGCGCCCATGACACGTCTCGTGCTTGTCAATCCTTGAACGCAAATAGCGCGGGCTTACTCTAGACGCCATGAACCGGCCGTTCGAGTACCGTCCCAAATTTTACGACATCCGGGTTCGGCCGCCCAAAGAGGGCGAAGACGATCCCGCGCACGACGTCCTGGGCCTCAAGCCCGGGGAGAAGCGCTGCGACCATCCTGACTGCCGCCTGGCCGGATCGGCCAAGGCGCCGAAGTCGCGCGACATGCCCAATGACCACTACTGGTTCTGTCAGCGGCACGCCGCCGAGTACAACAAGAACTGGAACTTCTACGCCGGCATGAGCGAGGCCCAGATTCGGGCCGAGCAGGAGACCGAGCGGATGACCGGCGGTCGCCCGACCTGGAGCTTCAAGGCCGACGCCAACTCTCGCGAGGCCGCCGCCATGGCCGCCCGCGACGCGCGACACTTCGCCGACCCCTTCGGCATCTTCCGCGCCCAGCAGCGGAGGGCCGAAGCCGAGCGGTCGGCGGCCGAGCGCCGCCTGGGCAAGCTGGAACGCCAGGCCCTGGCCGATCTGGACCTGGAGGCGACGGCCGACGGGGCGGCGATCAAGACCCGCTACAAGGAACTGCTCAAACGCTGCCACCCCGACGCCAACGGCGGCGACCGCAGCGCTGAGCACAAGTTGCAGCGCGTCATCAAGGCCTACAAACAGTTGCAGAAATCGGGAATGGTGTAGCCAGCGCGCGTCGCGCGGACGCATCGGCCAAGCCCTGCATCCGGGAACGAGGCCCGCTTCACGCCTTGCGGCGCGCGGGGCGAATGCGCCATTGTCGCCGCCGAAGCAGGGGGCGAACCATATCATGACAGTCAACGACCCCCAGTGGCGGGCGCCAGCCGAGCCGCCGACGCCGGTCACGCCGGTGCCGTTCGGCAAGCCTTGGAGCATCTGGTTCTGGGGCGGTCTGCTGTCGACGGCCGGACTGGCCCTGGCCGTTCAACCCATGACGGTGCTGCGCCTGCTCGACTCGCCGGTCGACGCCTCGGCGTTGCCCTGGGTGCGGTTCTGCGGGCTTCTGCTCCTGGCCTACGCCATGGGTTATCACGTCGCCGGCTGGACCGGACAGCGCACCTTCATGCGAGCGTCTGTCGTCCTGCGCGTAATGTCGCTCGTGATCATCGGCGGCTTTGTCCTGTTGAACTGGCTGCCGAAGGCCTGGCTGGCGGTTGGCTTGGGCGATGTCGTCGGCGCGATCTGGACGACGCTGGAGCTCAGGTGGCGTCCGAAGCCGAAGACGGCTTGAAGCGGCGCTCGACCAGATAGGCGACCAGCCAGCAGATCATCGCCCAGGCCGCGCCCACGCTCCAACCGGCCAGCACGTCGCTCGTCCAGTGGACGCCCAGATAGACCCGGCTGGCGCCGACCAGCAGGCTGACCAGCACCGCAGCGCTGATCGCCAGGATCTTGACCCGTCGCCTTTCGGCGAAGCGGGACGCCAGGACGCCCAGGGTCAGGAACACCACCGCCGACAGCATGGCGTGGCCGGACGGGAAACTGGCGTTGACCGCCTCGACCACGCGATAAGCTTCATCCGGACGCTCGCGAGCGAAGAGCGCCTTCAGGCCCTGGCTAACCGCAACACCGCTCAGCGCGCCCAGCGCCAGCAGCCAGGCCTCGGTCCAGCGCCTGAGCGACCCCAGCAGCGCGAAGCCCGCCAGGATCAGCAGGGTCAGTACGGCCACCGAGCCGAGGGCGGTGATGTCGACCGCCGCCACGTGCAGCCATTGCGGCCCGACCAGAGCGTCCGGCCGGCCATCGACGCGCAGCGCCTGCAACACCTTCAGATCCAGCGCATGGGCTTCGCCCTCGACCACCTCGTCGGCGATCCCCACGAAACCCAAGGCGCCCAGCGCCACGATCAGCAGGGCGGACGCCACGCCGATCTCGCGGCCGGCGGCGGCGAACAGTCTCCGAACGTCGAGGTGATACAAGCGGCGCGCTCCTTCCCAAAGCCAAGGGGGCGAAACAACATTTCTCTTTTGAAACATGAACTTAAGAAGCACATAGCCGTTCAGCAAGGGACTAGGTCGACCATCTTACGTTGACATCCTCATCGAAGGAGACCCGACATGAAACGCATTCTGACCACCTCGCTCGCCGTCCTGATGCTGGCCGGCGGCGCCACCGCCGCCTCGGCCCAGGCCTACCGCCATGACGGCCGCTACGACGCCCGCGACCGGGCCTACGAACAGGGTCGCCGCGATCAGGCCCGCTACGAGAACCGTCAGGACCGCCGCGAGTACCGCCGCTGGGTTCGCGGCCAACGCTTGGACGCCCGCTATCGCGGCAACGGTTACTACGTCAGCGACTGGCGCCGTCACGGCCTCCGCGCCCCGCCGCGGGGCTACCGCTGGCAGAAGGTCGACAACCAGTACGTCCTGGCCGCCGTCGCCACCGGCCTGATCGCTTCGGTCATCCTGGCCAATAACTAAGCTGGGCGGGGCGGCGTTCCCTCGCCGCCCCTTCCCTTACGGGAACAGCGTCCTCGCCAGGAAAGTGCACGCCAACCCCCGCTTTGAGCGGATTTCCATTTGAAACGGGCGGGTCCAAGGCGGTAAGCCGGAAGCATGCCCGAGTTCGCCGAAACCAGCTCCGCCGCCGATCCGCTGATCACCCTGGTCCCCGACAAGTGGGTGACGCTTCGCGACGCGTTCGGCGTCGACAGCGACATGAAGGTCCCGGCCTTCAGCCACCGCGACAGCCACGTGCCGGACATCGACCCGGCCTACAAGTTCGACCCGCAGACGACCAAGGCCATCTGCGCCGGCTTCGCTTATGACCGTCGCGTGATGGTCCAGGGCTATCACGGCACGGGCAAGTCGACGCACATCGAGCAGATCGCCGCCCGGCTGAACTGGCCGCTGGTTCGTGTGAACCTCGACAGCCACGTCAGCCGGATCGACCTTGTCGGCAAGGACGCCATCGTCCTGAAGGACGGCAAGCAGATCACCGAGTTCCGCGAAGGCATCCTGCCCTGGACGCTTCAGCGCCCCGTCGCCCTGGTGTTCGACGAGTATGACGCCGGGCGCCCCGACGTGATGTTCGTGATCCAGCGCGTCCTGGAAGCCGGCGGCAAGCTGACCCTGCTGGATCAGAACCGCGTCATCCGCGCCAATCCGTACTTCCGCCTGTTCGCCACGACCAACACCATCGGTCTGGGCGACACCACGGGCCTCTATCACGGCACCCAGCAGATC
Source organism: Pseudomonadota bacterium (assembly GCA_020161365.1). Taxonomy (GTDB): domain Bacteria; phylum Pseudomonadota; class Alphaproteobacteria; order Caulobacterales; family Caulobacteraceae; genus Caulobacter. The sequence continues at coordinate 254,105 of JAIUNU010000003.1, forward strand.
AACCAAGGCCAGATGGACCGCTGGTCGATCGTCACGACGCTGAACTACCTCGAGCACGACGTCGAGGCCGCCATCGTTCTGGCCAAGAACCCCGGCTACGACACGGCCGAAGGGAAGCGCACCCTGGCGGCGATGGTCCGCGTCGCCGACATGACCCGCAACGCCTTCATGAACGGTGACATCTCGACGGTCATGAGCCCGCGCACGGTCATTACCTGGGCCCAGAACGCCGAGATCTTCGATCACGACGTGGCGCTGGCCTTCCGTCTGACCTTCCTGAACAAGTGCGACGAACTGGAACGCCCCACCGTCGCCGAGTTCTTCCAGCGCGCGTTCGGCACGGACCTGCCGGAAAGCGCGGCGCGGGTGAAGGTGGCTTAAGGGGACGCGGCGGCCAGCGCCGTCGCCGTCGTCGAGTCCTTTGCGCCGATGCTTTGAAACGCCCGCCTCCCGGAGGCGGGCGTTTTGCTTTGGACGTGTTGATGGTGCGTAAAGCGTGGAGAGGCGGCGTTGGACCGGCTCGCGGCCTGCGGCGTGCGAACCCGCGTCGCACCGTTACCGCCGAATGTAGGTCTTGCCGTCGTAGACCAGCTTGCCGGGCGCCTCGAAGCGCACGATCTGGCCGGTGAGCGGGATCAGCTCGACCCGGACGCTTTCCGGATCAGCGGCCGCCTCGGCCGGCGAGGCCATCGCGCCAGCCTTCATGACCATGTGGCCGTCGCGCTCGACGACATCGATGCGTCCCATGGCCGGGTTCTCATAGGCGCCGATATAGGTCCGGGTCGGCGCGCGCAGCGACCACGGCCGCGCGGCGCGCTCGGCTCGGCTGACCGCCAGGCCCTTGAGCCGCTTGTCGCGGCGCGCGACAAGCGCCGCCAGTTCGGCGTCGTAGTGGGCTTCGACATCTGCGCGCCCCGCGAAGCGGTCGTAGACGTAGTCGGCCACAAGATCGACCAGCTCGCCCGCCACGGCGTCCTCATTGGCCATCACCGCCACGCCCAGGCCGCGCTGCGGCATGAACGAGACGTGCGCCCGCGATCCGGCGAAGTTGCCGAAATGGTGGATCAGCACCTCATCGCCGTAGCGGCCGATCTGCCAGCCCAGGCCATAGCCGTCGCGGACATAGGGGCCGAACGTGGTCTGCTGGGCGACCAGCGACCGGTGAGTCGAGGCGACGAGGCCAGGCGGGAAAACGCGGTGGCCGTCAACGACGCCGTCATTCACCTGGATCTCCAGCCAGCGGGCCATGTCGCGAGCGGTCGAAACCAGGCCGCCGGCCGACTGCATGGTGGCGTCGGTCTTCTGCAACGGGCTTGGAACCATGCGCCCGTCCAGACCTGGCGTATGGCCCACCGCGACCTGCCTTGTGCGACGGACCCGGTCGATACGGGCCGTGGTATGGGTCATTCCGGCCGGGGTCAGGACCGCCTTGTCCACCATCGCGCGCCAACCCCGGCCGAAGCGGTCCTCGATCAGCGTGGAGGCCAGGTTGTAGCCGGTGTTGGTGTAGCGGAACGTTCCGGACGGCTGGCTTCGGCGCGTTTCCGCCAGCAGGGCGCTCATGAGCCTGGGCGTGTGCACGCCTGAATAGGCCGCCCGGAAGGCGATCGGCTCGTTCTCCAGACCCGAGCGATGACTTAGAAGATCGTTGAGGCTGGTCGAGGATGCGATGTCGGCCGGTAGAGGGCTCTTGCCGACCCAGGTCTTGAGCGGCGCGTCGAGACCGAGCTCCCCACGATGGGCCATGGCGGCGATCGACAGCGCAGTGAAGGCCTTGGTCGCCGAGGCGATGTAGAAGCCCGTGTCGGCGTCGACGGCGTCGCCCTTGCTCAGGTCCGCCACGCCGTAGCCGGCCGTCATCACCACGTCGGGTCCTTTGACCACCGCTACGGAGAGGCCGGGCGTCACCTCCACCCGGTCCATCGCCTTGCGAATGAAGGCGTCGATGTCCTTGGCCTCCGGACTCGTGGCCAGCAGGGCGATGGTGAAGAACGCAGCGATGGCCATGATGGAAGCCTCCCGCTGGTTAGAGGCTTCAGCAGCGGTCTTTGGAGGCGCGCATACATGAAAATTTATGATGCGAGTTCCCAACCGACCAGAGACGACCCGGGCGAAGCGTGTTGCGATGAAGACCGGCTCTAGACCGCACACAGCCTGATCTTCTTCAATTCGCCCGTCTTCGGGCGCTGCTTGTGGTCGATCTGCGGGCCGAGCGAGAAGCTCAGTGACATTCCCCGTAGCGCGCGAGGCGGAGACGGCGTCGGTGGTGACGGCGCGCTCGCCCAACACCACTTCATTGGTCGGAACCTCGGCCCCTGCCCTTCGTTCGATCTCCGCATCCCAACGGAGACTCGCCGATGACCACCCTCACCTACGATATCGTCGAGCACGACGGCGGCTGGGCCTACAAGGTCGGGGAGACCTTCTCCGAAACCTTCGAGACTCACGATGCGGCGTTGTCGGCGGCCCGAGCGGCGGCCGAGAAGCAAGAGCAACCAGGAGAGACCGAGGGCGTCGTCTACGAGGACCGCAACGCCGTCTGGCATGCCGAGGTCTCGCCGGGCGATGACCGTCCGATCACCCAGGTTCGCGACGCCGGCGGGTGAGATCGGCGAAGGCGGCCCATATCTTGCTGCGAGGGGCTTCCCAACGCCCATTTCGAGACAAGGTCGCCGCCGATGTTCGCCAAGAAGAAAGAGACGCCCGCGAAGCTGGCCCTGACTCCGCTGGAGCCGCAGCGCGCCGCGGCGCCGCAGGTCGCTCAGCCTCAGCCCCAGCCCGCGCCCACGCCGCCTCCGGCCCGGCCAAAGCCGGCTTCGCTGATCGCCAAAGGCCTGACGATCCGGGGCGACGTCATCGGCGACATTGAGGTGCACCTCGACTGCGTGGTGCTGGGCGACGTCAAGGTGGGCAAGCTGATTGTGGGCCCGAACGCCCGGATCGAGGGTTCGGTCACCGCTCAGGCCCTGGAAATCCACGGGATGGTGATCGGCTCGGTCACCGCCCAGAGCGTGCGTCTTTATGGGACAGCCCGCGTCGACGGTGACATCACGCACGAACAGCTGGCGATGGAAACCGGCGCCGAGTTTCAGGGTCGCAGCCTGAAGTTCCGCCGTCCCGCGCCGACGCCGCCGCAGGCCCAGCACGCGCCGGCTCCCGCTCCCGCGCCCGCGCCGCCGCCCCAGCCGGCCCCGCCGCCCTCGGCCTCGCAGTTTCCCTACAACCACTCGGCCTACTGAGCGCCCGTCGGGCCATCAGGCCTGTGGCGTGAAGGCCACGCAGTGACGCTTTCACGGTCCGGGCACGGAACAGCCGCGCCAAGCCAGGCTTTGATTGAACGAGGGCCGAAGCGACCGGCCCCGTTCGAGGAGCCCTGAACCATGGCCAACAAGCCGCTGAAGATCGTGTCGCCCGCGCCGGGCGTGGCCGAAATCTACGACCTGGGGCGAGGCCCCGAGTCCACCAGCCAACGCGTTCAGCGGCTGCAGGCCGAGGCGCGTCTCTTGGCGCGTGAAGAGATCGAGCGCCTGGATCGCGACCTGCGCCGCCTCGCCCAGCAGGCCCGCGCCGTCGCCGACGGCGGCGAAGCCTATCCGACGGGTATTCGGGAACTGGCGGGCCGGATTTCGGTGGACACCGCCCAACGCGCCGAGATTCTGCGGGCCCTGCTCGACCGTTCGGTAAGTTGAGCCATCGGAGCCTCCCGCACGAACTTGGGGTGTCGACGGGAGGCTCCGCGGCGCATCCGCCGCGCTAGGGGACGGTAGGCGGACAGGCGGCGCTTCCGACCACTTCGCGTCCCGAAGGGGACACCGGGAGAGGGGCGTGGCGGCCGGATCGTAAAGGTTACGTGCAAGGCTTGGCTTTGGACGCGTTCGCGTCAGCCGGCCGCGTTGGCCATCTTTCGCAGGCGGCGCGCCAGGTCCTCGGGACGATCGGCGATCTGGTCGAACAAGGCCTGCACCTCGGCCTCACCGAACCCCGCCGCGCGCAGCGTACGCCACGCTCCCGCCAGCACCGCCTCGGCGATATCCAGTCGGTCTTCGGTCAATCTCAGGCCCGGGCTGAACGGGCTGTCGAAGGCGGAATTGACGAGCGGCGACATGTCGGACCCTCCGGCGGTGCATAGTAATGTTCATTTTTTGTTCTCATTCCGCGCCGGAGTCGAGTCCTCTTTCCCACCTCGAATAAGAAAGCCCCGAGGTCGGGGGACCTCGGGGCTGGACCGGCGTCGACGGGGCGGTCGACGCCGAGCAGATCGCTGGCTCACAACAGCGATCCGATCCGGTGCGGCTTAGCGGCAGACCGTTCGCTCATAGTACGAGCCGCTCCAGCGGTCGTACTCGCGGGTCGTCCAGCACTCACGGTCGCCGTAGTAGGAACGCGGAGCATAGCCGTATCCATAGCCGTAACGCGGCGGAGGCGGGGGCGGGGGCGGCGCGTAGCGGCGGTCGCGATAACGGTTGTCGCGATGGTCGTCGTCGGCGATCGCAGCGCCGATGACCAGACCGATGACCCCGGCCGTGATCGCGGCGGCGGCGACGTCGCCGCCCTTGTCGCGGTGATGACGGTGATAGCGCGAGTCCGCCGAAGCCGTCGTCGCGGCGGCGACCACCGACAGGGCGGCGACGCCGGCGGCGACCCGTCCGACCGTGTTGATCATCTTGTTGGCCATCCCGGCCTCCCTGAGGTCTTCGCCGCCGTCGCCCGATGCGACGTTCCAAGCGTTGCGGCAACGATCGGATTTCCAGCCTGAACGGCGGCTGAACAGACTTCATCAACCCTGGCCAGAACCGCTTTGTTCATCTTTTTATGACAGGGTGGCGGCATCGAGGGTCTCTAGCAGCCTTCGCGTTCAGGGAGACCCGCCATGACCAGCACCGTGTCTTACGCCCAAGGCCAGGCCCTGCAGGTCCTGTCGTTCGAGGTCGGCGCCCAGACCTATTGCGTTCCCGTCAGCGCCGTCCGCGAAATCCGCGGCGTCACGCCCCCGACCCCGCTGCCCGAGGCTCCGCCCTACGTGCGCGGCGTGATCAACCTGCGCGGCCAGGTCATGCCGGTCATCGACCTGTCCTGGCGTCTCGGCAAGGGCGCGGCCCAGGACGGCGCCCGCCAGGTCATCATCGTGGTCGAGAACCAGAACGACGTCGCCGGCCTGCTGGTCGACGCGGTCTGCGACAGCTTCACGGTCGAGGCCGAACAGATCAATCCGCCCCCGGCGATGGGCGACGGCGAGGACTCGCCGCTGGTGTCGGCGGTGATCACCTCGGGCGAAGGCGCGATGACGGTCCTGCTGGCGGTCAGCCGCATCCTCCCGGAACGCCAACCCGAAGCCCTGGCCGCTTAAGGGCTCACACCCCCAAACATTTGTTCGAATAGCCCTTCCGTTCGCCCCGAACGGAACGCTAGTCTCCTTCCAAACAAGAGGGAGACGAGCATGAAGGCCGCTGTTCTGCGCGAGGTGGGCAAACCCCTCGAGATCGAGACCGTGGCCATTGGCAAGCCCGGCCCGCGCGAGGTGCTGATCCGCACCAAGGCCGCCGGGGTCTGCCACTCCGACCTGCACTTCGTCGAAGGCTCCTACACCCACGCCCTGCCCGCCGTGCTGGGCCACGAGAGCGCCGGCATTGTCGAGGCGGTCGGGTCCGAGGTGCGCACCGTCAAGGTCGGCGACCACGTCATCACCTGCCTCAACCCCTATTGCGGCCACTGCGAGGTCTGTCTGACCGGGCACATGAACCTCTGCATCAGCCCCGAGACGCGCCGCAGCAAGAGCGACGCCCCGCGCCTGTTCAAGGAGGACCTGAACGGCGGGACCGGCCCGATGGCCCAGTTCCTGAACCTGTCGTCCTTCGCCGAGATGATGCTGGTGCACGAGCACGCGTGCGTCGCCATCCGTAAGGACATGCCGTTCGACCGCGCCGCCCTGATCGGCTGCTCGGTGATGACGGGCGTTGGCGCAGTGATGCACACCTCCAACGTCCGTCCGGGCGAGACCGTGGCGGTGATCGGTTGCGGCGGTGTCGGTCTGGCCACCCTCAACGGCGCGGCCATCGCCGGCGCCGGCCGGATCATCGCCATCGACCGCATCGCCTCCAAGCTGGAGCTGGCCAAGACCTTCGGCGCCACCGACGTGATCGACGCCTCGCAGGTCGACGACATCGCCAAGGCCGTGGTCGAACTGACGGGCGGCGGCGTGCATCACAGCTTCGAGGCCATCGGCCTAAAGCAGACGGCCGAAGCGTCGTTCAAGATGCTGCGCCGGGGCGGCACGGCCAATGTCATCGGCATGATCCCGGTGGGCACCAAGATCGAGCTGCACGGCGTCGACTTCCTCGGCGAGCGCCGCATCCAGGGCAGCTATATGGGCTCCAACCGCTTCCCGGTCGACATGCCGCGCCTGGTGGACTTCTACATGTCGGGCAAGCTGAAGCTGGACGAACTGATCTCGCGCCGGATCAAGCTGGAGGACGTCAACTCGGCGTTCGACGAGCTGAAGCGCGGGGAACTGGCGCGGTCGGTGATCGTGTTTGAGTGATAGGAGCGGCGGCGATCCGCGCTGAGGGCGCAAACAGCGGCCACAGGTCTTTAGGAACCTGGCGTCTGGCGGCCTTCGCGCTGCCGTGCGTTCCGGTGGCGGCGATGCTCATGCCCGTCGTCGTCTATCTGCCCAACTACTACGCCACGGATCTTGGCGTCAGCCTGACCGCAATCGGCGTAGCCTTCGGCGTGGTCCGGCTGTTCGATCTGTGGCTTGATCCAGCCCTCGGCTTCCTGATCGACAGGACGAACACGCGCTTTGGCAGGTTCAAGCCCTGGCTGGTGGCGGGCCTGCCCATCGCCGTGCTCGCGGTCTGGATGCTGTTCATGGCGCGGCCGGGCATCGACGGAAACTACATCCTGTTCTGGCTGGTGCTGGGCTTCCTGGGCCAGTCGATGGCGACGATGGCGCATGTCACCTGGGCGGCCAGGCTCGCGCCGGAGTATGGGCAGCGCGCGCGCGTATTCAGTTGGTGGCAGGGCTTCACGGTCGTGGGCATGCTGGTCGTGCTGGCCATGCCGCCATTGATGAAGCTGGCTTTCGGGCTCGACTATGGTCAGGGCGTGCGGGCGATGGGCTGGTTCGTGGCCCTAAGCCTGCCTGTGGCCATCCTCCTGGCGCTATGGGCCGTCCACGAGCCGCAGGCGCCGCCGAACACCCAGTCCGCCACGTGGCGTCACTATTGGGATTTGATCCGACGACCATCGATCCTGCGATTGCTGGCGTCGGACGTTCTTCTGGGGACTGGCCCCGTCATCGCGGGCACGCTGTTCTTCTTCTACTTCGAAGCCATACGCGGCTGGGACCGATCTGAGGCGGGTCTTTTACTGCTGCTCTATTTCACCGGCGCTCTGCTCGGCGCGCCCCTCTGGGGGCGGCTCGGACAGGCGATCGGCAAGCATCGCGCGCTGGCGATCGCGTCAGTCGCCTACGCTGTCGCCCAGTTATCCGTGCTGATGGCGCCCGAGGGTCTGGCGTGGGGGATCGTGACCATGACCCTGGCCGGCCTGCCCTACAGCGCCGGGCCCATCCTGTTGCGCGCCATGATGGCCGACCTGGGCGACGAGGAGCGCCTCAAGAGCGGGATAGATCGCAGCGGTCTGATGTTTGGCTTGCTGAGCGGGATTGTGAAGATCGGCTCGGCCATCGCGGTTTTCGCCTCCGTCAGCGCGCTGGACCTCTTTGGGTTCAAGGCTGACCTCGGGGCTGCGAATACGCCGCTAGCGCTGGGCGTGCTCTCGATCAGCTTCGCCGTCGCGCCCGCGCTTTTGACGCTCGCCGGCGCGATCCTGATCTCAGGACACACCCTGGACAAGGCGGCGCACGACGCCATCCGCAAGGCGCTCGAGGCGCGGGACGCGGCGCAGACCGTAGCCGAGCCTCCCTCGCGCTAACCCCTGTCACACGCCCGCCAAACACCGCATGCTACCTGCGGCTCAGTTTCGCCGGAGTCTCGCCATGCCCAATCTCGACCGCCGCGCTCTGCTGGCCGCTCTCGGCGCCCTGAGCCTGCCGCCGGCGCTCGCAAGGGCCGCGGCGATCGACGCGGATGTGCGGACCGGTACGATCCAGGATGTCGAGCACGTGGTGATCCTGATGCAGGAGAACCGCAGCTTCGATCACTATTTCGGAACGCTGAACGGCGTGCGCGGCTTTGGCGACCGGTTCCCGATCCCCGTACGCGACGCCGCTGGTCGCCAAGACGGCTCGGTCTTCGTCCAGGCCTGGAACAAGGACAAACTCCTCGCGCCGTTCCCCCTGAACAGCGCCCAGACCTTCGCCCACATGCGCGTCGAGGGCACGCCGCACAGCTGGACCGACGCCCAGGACGCCTGGGACCAGGGCCGCATGGACCGCTGGCCAGACGCCAAGAAACCGTGGTCGATGGGCTATTTCCAGCGCGCCGATATCCCGTTCCAGTTCGCCCTGGCCGACGCCTTCACCCTGTGCGACGCCTACCACTGCTCGACCCAGACCGGCACTAACACCAACCGCCTGTTTCTGTGGACCGGGACCAATGACGGGCTCGGAAAGGCCGGCGGCCCGTCGATCTCGAACAGCCATGACGATTTTCCGGAAAAGGGCGGGGCCAAGGAATCCTACACCTGGACCACCTATCCCGAGCGGCTGCTGAAGGCCGGCGTCTCCTGGCGCATCTACCAGGACATGGCCGACAACTTCACCGACAACCCCTTGGCGGGGTTCAAGGCCTATCGCGACGCCCACAAGGACCTGCCGGGCTCGAACCCGCGCCTGAAGCAGTTGGCTCTGTCGACCCATCACCTGGACAAGCTGCGCGATGACGTGTTGGCCGGCCGCCTGCCGCAGGTCTCGTGGATCATCGCCCCGGCCGCCGACTCCGAGCATCCCGGCCCCTCCAGCCCCGCCCAAGGCGCGGACTACACCGCGCGCGTCATCGACGCCCTGAGCGCCGATCCCAAGGTCTGGGCGCGCACGGTGTTCCTGGTGATGTTCGACGAGAACGACGGCTTCTTCGACCATGTCCCGCCGCCCGCACCGCCGTCGTACGACTCATCGGGCAAGCTGCTGGGCGCCTCGACCGTCGATCTGACGGCCGAGCACCACCGGGTGCGCAATCCCACCGAGGCCAAGTCCGAGCGCGACGACCTGATGGGCCGCCCCTATGGCCTGGGCCCCCGCGTGCCTCTGTATGTGATCTCGCCCTGGAGCCGGGGCGGCTACGTCAATAGCCAGGTCTTCGACCACACGTCGGTCATCCGCTTCCTGGAAACGCGCTTCGGCGTGATGGAGCCCAACATCTCGCCTTGGCGACGGGCGGTATGCGGCGACCTGACGACCTGCTTCGACTTCAAGACACCCAACACCAAGCCCTTCCCCGCTCTGCCCGCCACGGCCGAGCCGGCGGGTCGGGCCGCAAAGCTGTCCCGCGCCAAGCCGCCGACGCCGGCGGCAGTGGTCGCGCCGTCCCAGGCCAAGGGTCCGCGCCCGTCGCGCGCCCTGCCCTACGCCCTGGCGGTCGACGGCCGCTATGCCGACGGGACGATCGCCCTGACGTTCAGCAACGCCGGGACGGCCGCGGCCGTGGTGCATGTCTATGATCGTCTGCGTCTGGACCAGGCGCCGCGCCGCTACACAGTAGGACCGCAAAAGCAACTGAGCGACGTCTGGCCGACCGGCCCCTATGATCTGTGGCTCCTAGGGCCCAACGGCTTCCACCGCCGGTTCGTCGGCGACAATGTCGGCCTTGAGATCGCCGCGCGCCCGTCAGAAGACGGTCTCCTGCTGACGGTCAGCAACGTGCGCCCCTCTCCGCGGACGGTGCGCGTGGAGATCCTAGGTCAGGAGCCTTGGCAGGTGGACTTCAAGGGCGTCGACACCGTGGCGCGGACCGTGGCCACCCAGCAGGGCTGGTACGACGTCACCGTCCGACTGGAGGGCGAGCCGACCTGGCTGCGTCGCCTGGCCGGACGGATCGAGACCGGCGCGGACTCGATCAGCGACCCTTGGATGGGCGGCGAGGCCGCGCTGACCGTCTAGGCTCCGCGAAAGGTGGGGTGCGCGGGCTAGGGTGGGCGGTTTAGGGTGCGGCGAAGCTGAAGGATTCGCCGCATGCTCCGCCACACCGCCTCCCTGCTCGCCCTCGCCGCCGTGCTGGTCGCCGCGCCCGCCATAGCCGCGCCCAAGACCGCCGACGCCGACAAGACCGTCGCCAAGATCGTCGCCTCGCCCGGCTTCAAGAAGGCGGTCGCCAAGCTGGACGCGGACTTCGACCGCACGGTCGCCGACATCATCACCCTGACCGAGATCCCGGCCCCGCCGTTCAAGGAAGAGCAGCGCGCCAAGGCCTATCTGGAGATGCTGAAGGCCCACGGGCTGCAGAACGTCGAGATGGACGCCGAGGGCAATGTCATGGGCGTACGTCCGGGCACGGCCACCAAGGGCAAGGGCCCGTTCGTGGTCATCGCCGCCCACCTCGACACCGTCTTTCCCGAAGGCACCGACGTGAAGGTGCGCCGCGAAGGGACGAAACTGATGGCCCCTGGTATCGGCGACGACACCCGGGCGCTGTCGACCCTGCTGGCCTATGTCCGCGCCATGGACGCGGCAGGCATCAAGACCAAGGCTGACATTCTGGTGGTCGGCAATGTCGGCGAGGAGGGCCCCGGCGACCTGCGAGGGGTGCGCTACCTCTTCAATAAGGGCCCGTACAAGGGCCGGATCGCCTCGTTCTTCTCGATGGACGGCGGTGATCCCGATCGGATCGTCGACCAGGGCACCGGCTCCAAGCGCTATCGCGTGACCTTCACGGGGCCGGGCGGTCACAGCTACGGCGCATTCGGCATCGTCAATCCGATGGCGGCCATGGCCAAGGCCGTGACTGACCTCTACGCGGTCGAGGCCCCAAAGAAGCCCAAGACCACCTATTCGGCCAGCGTCACGGGCGGCGGCACCTCGGTGAACTCGATCCCGCACGACGTCTTCATGGAGTTCGACATGCGCTCGGAAAGCGCGGCCGAGCTGGCCAAGCTGGACCAGACCCTGATCGGGATCTTCGACAAGGCCGTCGCTGGCGAGAACGCCGCGCGCTCCACCAAGAACGGCGCGGTCAGCTACCAGGCCAAGGTGATCGGCGAGCGTCCGGCCGGCGCCACGCCGCCCACCGCCGAGATCGTGGCGCTGACGGAGGGGGCGGTGAAGGCGCTGGGCTACAAGCCGACGCGCGAGGCCAGCTCGACCGACTCCAACATCCCCATGAGCCTGGGCGTGCCGGCCCTGACCATCGGCGCGGGCTTCCGTGGCGGCCGCGCCCACGCCCTGGACGAATGGATCGACGTCGAAAAGGGCGAGAGCCTGAAGGGCATGCAGGTCGGCCTCGCCGCCCTGCTGGCCGTGGCGGGGGTGGATTAGGCGCGGACTCTCGCCCGCCCTGTCACCAGAAGGATGCCGCCGCACACGAGCGCGAGGGCGGCGGCGTTCTTCCAGGCCAGCACGGGCTCGTGCAGGAACAGGGCCGACAGCAGCACCCCGAACACCGGGATCAGGAAGTTGAACACCGCCAGCAGTCCCACCGGATTGTGCTTGAGCAGCAAGCTCCATAGCGCGAAGGCGGCGGCCGACAGCCCGGCCATATAGGCCAGCAACGCCAGCGAGCGAACGTCGAAGGCTTCAAGGTGACCGCCCGCAACGGCCCCAATGGCCAGCAGCACAGCGCCACCGATGGCCAGTTGCCAGCCGGTCATCACCATCGGATCGAGGGTCTGCGAGATCGCCCGGCCCCAGATCGAGCCGGCCGCCAGCACGAATGCGGCGGCGACCACAAAGCCCTCGCCCAAAAGGCTGAACTCGAAGTCGAAGCCCTTCCCGCCCAGGTTCACCGCCAGCACGCCGGCGAAACCCAGCAGGCAGCCGATCACCTTGCGCGGCGTCAGCTTGTCATTGGGGAACAGGAAATGGGCCAGGACCACCCCGAAGAACGCGCCTGTGGCGTTCATGATCGACGACTTCACCCCGGTCGCGTGGGCTAGGCCGATATAGAAGAACACGTACTGCAGCGTGGTCTGGAAGACGCCGAGGCCCAGCAGGCGTCCGATCTGGTCGCGCGGGACGGCCACCGACCTGCGACCTAGAACCGCCAGGGCCAACAGGATCAGCCCTGCCGCGAGGAACCGCCATCCGGCGAACAGCATCTGTGCGGCGGTGTCGGTCTTGGCCACGTGCAGCAGCGCATAGCCGACCTTCACCGCCGGAAAGGCGCTGCCCCAGAGCAGGCAGCACAGCAGCGCCATCCCGACCACAAAGCGGCGGTCGCTGTAGAGGTCGGCGCGAGATGAGGGCAAAGACGAGGACCTGAGAGGCGTCGCCGTCCCACGGAAGACGGGACGGCGATTTGAGGCAGGCCTTCTAGACCTGAGCCAGACAGGCTTCAACCGCCCTGCGTCAACAGCGCCAAGATGATCGGGACCACGGTTCCGGCCGCCAGCAGCACAACAGCAGCCTTGCGTTCGCGGCCGTGGAACACGGCCATCCACACGCCAAGCCCTGTCGCAGCGGTCAACGCCAAGGCCACGACCAGAAAGAGCGCCTTCAGGATCGCCGTCGCCGGCTTGGGTCCCTCGTCGGGGCGAGCGGCCGGCTTGGGCGTCGCCGTCGGCGCAGCGGCGGCGGCCGGGGGCTTCGCGCGCTTGGGCTTCAGCTTGAGAGCCTGGTCCTTGTGCAGCATGCCCAGCTTCTCGATCGCTGGGGCAGGCTTGTAGCCGTGGTGCGACTCGTGAAGCCCGTAGAGTTGCACGGCGCCGGTCAGTGCGAAGAACAGGACGCTGGGCGCGACGAAGACGCCAAGCCAAGTGTGGATCCTTCGGATCAGCGCCAGCCGCAGGGCGGGGTTCCGACGAACGGGCTTATCCATGGTGACCTCTCCAACGACGCACGCGGGCGCGTTGACAGGAGCATGGTTCGTCGCCTGAGACGACGCCCTGACCAGGATCAAATCCCGACAATGGCCTATCGCAGGCTGAACTTGGCCTTCTGGATATCGGCTGCGGCCAACTTGGGCGTGTCCTCGTTACTGACGGCGGCTCCGCCCTCGGCGAGCATGCGGTCAATACGGGCCTTCTGCGAGCGGAACGAGGCCAGCTCCGCGCCCGCCAGGATGGTGCCCTGCGGCACCTTGGCGCCGATCGGGTTAACCCGTTGCCCGTTCAGCCAGACCTCATAGTGCAGGTGCGGCCCAGACGACATGCCTGTGGAGCCGACATAGGCCACAACCTGGCCCTGGCGCACCCGCACGCCCGGCCGAATACCGTTGGCGTAGCGCGAGATATGGGCGTAGCCGGTGTCCCATTGCCCCGAATGGCGGATCCGCAGCCAGTTGCCGTAGCCGGCCCAGCGGCGGGCTTCCAGCACCACCCCGTCGCCGGCGGCGAGGATGGGCGTACCCGTACCCGCGCCGAAATCCACGCCCTGGTGAGCGCGGTTGTAGCCGAGGATGGGGTGACGGCGCAGACCGAACTTCGAGGTGATCCGGGCGCCGTCGACCGGCGTGCGCAGCAGGAAGCCTTTGATGTTCTTGCCGGTCTCGTCGAAGAACTGGCTCTTGCCGTCTTCACCGCGACGATCGAAGGCGTAGAACTTCTGGCCCTTGACCTCGGCGTATTCGAGATCGCCGGCCTCGATGGTGCGGCCGCTCTCGGTCACCTTGCGATCGAAGATCAGGCAGAAGCGGTCGCCTTCCTTGATGTCGCGCGAGAAGTCGATCTTGTGCGAGAACAGCTTGGCCGCCTGGCTGATCACCGAAGGCGTGCCGCCGACGCTGGCCACGCTCTCGTAGAACGAGCCGTTCATCTCGCCGCAGGCCACCTGCTGCTCGTCGCGGACCTCCTCCTCCATCTCGCGCAGGCGCAGCGCACCGTCGAAGGTGCGCGAGACGGTCAGGGTCGACGACGGACTGGTGCGCATCGACAGGCCGACCAGACGGGCCGGGCCGCGCTGGCTGCGACGCTGCGCGACAGCGGCCTCGAAGGCCATGCCGGCCTTGATGTTGACGGTGTCGATCGCGCCTTGCAGCGTCGCGACGACTTGCCGGGCCTCTTCCGGCGCGACGCCCGTACGCAGCACGGCGCCTTGCAGGGTTTCGCCTGGGCGGACCTTAACTTCGATGTTTTCGGGGCGCTCGAAACCAGGCTGAGCCTCGGCGCTGGCGAAGGCGATATGCTGCAAGGCTACGAGGGCGGCGGGATCGAGCGGCGCCTTGGCCACAGGCGCGCTGGCGTCGTCGGCGGTCAGCTTCCAGCCCAGGCCCAGGGCGGCCAGGCCGGCGACCGCCGTGAAAACCCGCGGCGCCCAGCGCGTCGCGCTGCGTCGTGGATCGAATTCCTGCATCGGTCCCCCGTCGGTGTCGATGCCGCGTAAGTCAAAATGACACGGCTGGGAAGCCCCCCAGCAATCGTCGCGCCGGACCTTATAGGCCCTCGCGCTCGGCGGCACGGACTATTCCGCGCCTTTGTCCATTTGTCACGGGCGAGGTTGACATTCGCAACGCGGCGAAGCGCAACCCTATGATCTCTAAAAGAAAACGCCCACCTTTGCGGTGGGCGTCTTGGGTACGCTTTACTGTTACGCTGACTAGATTCCGACGACTCAGGCGGCGTTGACCGCTTCATTCGGGTCACGCAGCACGTAACCGCGGCCCCATACCGTCTCAATGTGGTGCTTGCCGTGCGCCGAAGCGGCCAGCTTCTTGCGCAGCTTGCAGATGAAGACGTCGATGATCTTCAGTTCCGGCTCGTCCATGCCGCCGTACAGGTGGTTCAGGAACATTTCCTTGGTCAGGGTCGTGCCCTTGCGCAGGGAGAGGAGCTCCAGCATCTGGTACTCCTTGCCGGTCAGGTGAACGCGGTTGCCGTTCACTTCCACCGTCTTGGCGTCCAGGTTGACCACGATGTCGCCAGTCTTGATGACCGACTGGGCGTGACCCTTCGAACGACGGACCACCGCGTGGATGCGGGCGATCATTTCGTCCTTGTGGAAAGGCTTGGTCATGTAGTCGTCGGCGCCGCCGGCGAAGGTCTTGACCTTGGTGTCGATTTCCGACGAACCCGACAGGATCATGATCGGCGTGTTGATCTTCGCGACCCGCAGGGTGCGCAGAACGTCGATGCCGCTCATGTCTGGAAGATTGAGGTCGAGCAGGATAAGGTCGTAGTCGTAGATCTTGCCCAGATCGACGCCTTCTTCACCCAGATCCGTCGTATAGACGTTGAAGCCTTCAGACTTCAGCATCAGTTCGATGGTCTGCGCCGTCGCGCTGTCATCCTCGATCAACAGTACGCGCATGAGCCCCTCCACGCCAACACTGGCGTATTCGAACGTCTTTGGCGGGAGTCCGCCGGTGAAACCCTTCGGCCACTTTGCCGGAGAGTTAATTTAAGACTGGTTAATGGTGAATGTTTCCCGTTGGACGAATGGTTAATCTGATTTGCGAATCGGGTGCAAGCCGCGTCGGAGCCCCTGAACACATTGGTCGCAGGCGTCGCAGGTGGCTTTTTCAGCCGTCTATTTGGGCCGCTAAAATCGATAAAACTGAGGTCTGGAAAGCGGTTCGAACGCCGTTACCGCGTTAAGAACCGCCGCCGACCGTTCGCCTCGCAGACGAAATCGCGGCGTTCTGTCGCGAGATTTCTCTGAACTGTCCACATCGGTTTTGGACGCACGCCGCACCGCGCCGCGACACCCCGTCGCGGACGATTTTAGTCGCCTTCGGCCGCCAGCCAGCCCGCCGCGCGAAGCTTGGCCACCGAGGCGCGGCTCACGGGCGCGGTCTCGCCGTCGACCAACCTCAGGCGAAGGTTGCGGCCGTCGCGTTCGACTCCGGTGATCGCCCGTCGCGCCACCCACCAGGAGCGATGGGTCTGCAGGCCCTCGACGCCGGAGAGCATCGCGGTGACCCGGGCCAACGGGCCCATCTCAAGGCGCGAACCGTGCTCGGTGCGGATGCGGACATAGTGGTCCTCCATCCGTAGGTAGAGGACGTTGCCGGCGTCCAGACTGGGAACAGTCTCGGCTGGGGTTATCGGCTCCGCGGCGCGGCGCTGCGGCCGGCGAACTCTCAGCGCGTAGAAGCCCAGGACCATGGGCGTGGTGATCGCCAGGCATTGGGCGAACCATTCGGCCAACGGCACCGCCTCTCCAAGGCCCGGCCAGAAGGCCATCGCGAAAATGCGCACCGGAACGGCCAGCACAACGCCGCCCACGAGGATCACCGGGGGAAGCGCCGTCCATTCCGGCGCGCCGAATCGACGGGCGGCGGCGGTCGCCAGGCGCGTCAGCCCCCCGAACAGGACCATGCCGAAGGCGATGCTGCAGACCCAGTAGGCGATCCGGACGGCCGGGCCGTCATTGTAGAAGCTGCCAAACGGACCCATGAGGCCCAGCAGGACGCCCACGCCGACACCGACGGCGAGATCGATGGTCCACTCTCGGGCGGTGCCCAGCAAAGGCGGTTTGGAAGCGTCAGCGCTCATGGCCGGATGATTATGCGAGGTGCGCCAGAGTCGCCAGTCCGCGCCCGTTCGCCAGACCGCGAACCCGTTCGCCCATTCGCGCAGAAGCACTGGAAACACGCGGCGGCCGGCCCGATGCAGCGGTCATCTTCCACCTGACGGACCACCGCATCTCCATGTCGCTTCGCAAAGCAGTCTTCGCCGCCGCCCTGCTCGCCGCCGGGGTCATCGCGCCTCAGGCGCTCGCTGAGAACGCCGGGTTTATGGCGCTGAAAGCCAACCGCCCCGATGGCCCGCCGATTGAGGTCGGGCTCTGGTATCCGACCAAGGCTGCGCCCGCCCCCATGAGTCTCGGCAGCTGGAGCCAGACCGTCGCTCCCGGCGCGCCGATCGCTGGCGATCATCTGCCGCTCGTGGTCATGTCGCACGGCAACGGCGGCTTCTTCGGCAGCCACATCGACACCGCCCAGGCCCTCGCCGAAGCCGGCTTCATCGTCGCCGCGCCGACCCATCCAGGCGACAACTTCCGGGATCAGAGCCGCTCGACCGCGCTCTCCGAACGCCCCGCCGTCCTGTCCCAGGTCATCGACTGGGTGTTGACGGCCTCGCCGCTGAAGGCGGCCGTGGACCCCGCGCGGATCGGCGCCTTCGGCTTCTCGGCCGGCGGTTTCACGGTGCTGGTCGCCGCCGGCGGCGCTCCGGATCTGAGCACGGTGGCCGGCCACTGCAAGGCCTCGCCAGAGGCCTTCGACTGCGCTCTGCTGAGCCGCTATCCCATACCGCCCGAAGCCAAGGCCGCCGCCTGGACGCACGATCCGCGCATCAAGGCCGTCGTCTCGGCCGCGCCGGCGCTGGGCTACGCCTTCACCAAGGAGGGCCTGTCCAGGCTGACCGTCCCGTTGCAGCTGTGGAACGGCGCCGAGGACGCCATCCTGCCCGGCGAGGCCTACGCCGTCGCGGTCCATCGCAACCTTGGTCGGCCGCATGATTATCGCCTCGTCGCCAAGGCCGGCCATTTCGATTTCCTGCCGCCATGCGAGGGCGCGCCGCCCGCCCATCTCGCGCACCTTTGCGCCAGCCAGCCCGGCTTTGACCGGACCGCGTTCCACCGCGACTTCAACAGCGCCGTGACCCGCTTCTTCACCGACCAATTGGTCGCACCGACGAAGAGCCCCGCCACGCGTTGAGTTCATTCCCGATTAACCACGTTGGTCGAGTCTGGCGCCTGCTGTTTCGGGAGCCGTCTTGCGTAGCCTTATCGCCGCCGTCGAACGTATCGATCCGCTGACCATCTATGGTCGGGTGGCCGCGGTGAACGGGCTGCTGATCGAGGTGCGCGGCGGCCTGACCCGCCTGGCCGTCGGCGCGCGGGTCGAGATCGAGCGCTTCGGTCAAAAGCCCCTGCCCGCCGAGGTGGTCGGCTTCCGCGAGACGCGCGCCCTGCTGATGCCCTTCGGCCCCGTCGAAGGCGTGGGTCCGGGCGCGGAGATCCGCATCGTGCCCGAAGGCGCCGTGGTCCGCCCGACCAAGGCGTGGCTGGGCCGGATCATCAACGCCTTCGGCGAACCGATCGACGGCCTTGGCCCCCTGCCCCAGGGCGAGGTCCCCTACCCGCTGAAGACCTCGCCGCCGCCGGCCCACGCGCGCGGCCGGGTCGGCGAGCGCCTGGATCTGGGCGTGCGGTCGATGAACGTCTTCACCACCACCTGCCGCGGCCAGCGCCTGGGCATCTTCGCCGGCTCGGGCGTCGGCAAGTCGGTGCTGCTGTCGATGCTGGCCAAGGAAGCCACCTGCGACGCGGTCGTCGTCGGCCTGATCGGCGAGCGGGGCCGAGAGGTCCGCGAGTTCGTCGAGGAAACCCTGGGGGAGGAAGGCCTGCGCCGCGCCGTCGTGGTCGTGGCCACCTCGGACGAGCCGGCCCTGACCCGCCGCCAGGCCGCCTACATGACCCTGGCGATCAGCGAGTTCATGCGCGACCAGGACCAGGAAGTCCTGTGCCTGATGGACTCGGTCACCCGTTTCGCCATGGCCCAGCGCGAGATCGGCCTCGCCGCCGGCGAGCCGCCGACCACCAAGGGCTATACGCCCACCGTCTTCACCGAACTGCCCAAGCTGTTGGAGCGCGCCGGGCCAGGGCCGATCCGTCCCGACGGCACTACAGCCGCGCCGATCACGGCCCTCTTCACGGTGCTTGTCGACGGCGACGACCACAACGAGCCGATCGCCGACGCCACGCGCGGTATCCTGGACGGCCATATCGTCATGGAGCGGGCCATCGCCGAGCGCGGCCGCTTCCCGGCCATCAACGTGCTGAAGTCGATCAGCCGGACCATGCCCGGCTGCCAGCACCCGCACGAGCGCGACATCGTCAAGGGCGCGCGCCAAGTGATGGCCGCCTACGCCAACATGGAAGAGCTGATCCGCATCGGCGCCTATCGCGCTGGAGCCGACCCCGTCGTCGACCGCGCCATCCGCCTGAATCCGGCGATCGAAGCTTTCCTCAGCCAGGATAAGGAAGAAGCAACGTCTCTGGACGACTCTTTCGGGATCCTGGGCCAGATCCTACAAAGTGAGTACTGATCGTGACCAAGTGGGCCGCCTCGCTGATCAGGATCTCCAACCACGAGGTCGAAACGCTGCAAAAGCGCCTGGCCGAGATCACCGAACGGCGGATGGCCGCCGAACTGCGTGTCACCATGCTGGACGCCGAGGCTGAGGCCGAGGCCAAGAGCGCCGAGAACGACGCCTCCGCAGGCTGGTACATGATCGGCTATCGCGAGGGCTACAAGCGCCGCCGGGCTGAGATGCTCTTGCAGATCGAGCAATGCCAGCAGGAAGAGGCCGGGGCCCGTGACGCGCTGTCCGAGGCGTTCGAGAACCTCAAGAAGTACGAGCACGTGGCAGAGCAGGCCAAAATCCTGGCCGCCAAGAAGCTGGGCGCTTTCGAGGCCGCCCAGATGGACGAGCTCAGCATCCGCCGCGCCGCCTTCGGCGGGCGGTAGGCCCGACATGGCCTGTCCTCTCTCCTGTCATCGCGGCCGTAGCGCGCAGCGCGTAGAGCCGGGACCCAGGAGCGGCCCGCACGGCGCTTCGTCACCCCCTGGGTCCCGGCTCGCCTCTACGAGCCGTCCGGGATGACACAGAAGATGGACGTCACGAGAAGAACGGCGATCGCTTCCGCCCTGGCGCTCTCGGCCTGCGCTCGCGAGGTGCAGAGCCAGCCCATCGCCGACACGCCCCTGAAGTCCATCGCCTCGACGCCGGTCGGCGCCTGCGTGCAGCGCCACCAGCTGGACGAACCGGCCTTCGCCGAGCTTCTGGCGCGCAACTACTCCCAGCTCACGCCCGAGTGGGAGATGAAGATGGAGTACATCCTCCAGGACGACGGACGCTTCCGTTTCGACCGCCCCGACGCCATCGCCGACTTCGCGCGACGCCACGGCATGCGGCTCTACGGCACCACCCTGGTCTGGTACGATCAGGGGATGCCCGCCTTCGTCAAGCTGGACGGCCAGGGCAAGCGGTTCGCTGACGCCTATCGCAACTATATTCTCGCCGTCGCGGGGCGTTACCGGGGCCTGGCCGCCGGCTGGGACGTGGTCAACGAGCCCGTCGAAGACAACGGCGTCGATCTTCGCCAATCGATCTGGACCCGTAATCTGGGCGTCGACGAGCACATGACCTTGGCGTTCCACCACGCCAAGGAGGCCGATCCGAACGCCGTGCTGTTCATCAACGAGTACCATCTCGAGAACAATCCGACGAAGCGCGCGACCTTCATGCGCCTGGTCGAACGCCTGCTGAAGGCCGGGGCGCCGATCGGCGGCATCGGCACGCAGAGCCACTTCGACCTCGACTTCACCCGTCCGGGCATGTGTCGCGCGGCCGTGCGCGATCTGGCGAGCTTCGGCCTGCCAATCCATGTGTCCGAACTGGACGTCTCGCTGGGCGAAAAGCCGGACCTGGCCCGTCTGCCCGATCTCCTCAAGCGCCAGGCCGACCTCGCCCGGGAACTGGCCGGCGCCTATATGAGCCTGCCCGCTCAGCAGCGTTTCGCCTTCACGGTCTGGGGCGTGCGCGACAGCGACTCCTGGCTGCGCGGCCAGAACGGCCAGCGTCCTTGGGACCAGCCCCTGCCCTTCGATCCTGCCGGGCGCCCCAAGCCGATGTTCCAGGCCCTGGCGGAGGTCTTGTCGGGATAGCGCCCCCGACCAACGTCGTTCGCTTCACCAAATCTCAAGCGGCCTGCGACAAGCTGTCCGCATGAAACTGATCCACGCCCTTCAGGACATGGACAGCGACAAGTCGCTGTCGGCCCGCTTTCGTCGCGCCCGCGCGGCCAGGGTCGTGGCCCTGATCGAGAAGACGTTCGCCGAGCGCGGTCAATGCCGCATCGCCGACCTGGGCGGCGAGCCGACCTATTGGAACATCCTGTTCGACCGGGCTTTCCTGGAGCGCAACCGGGTCCATATCAGCCTGTTCAACCCGCAGCCGTTCACGGTGGAAGACCCGCTGTTCACCGCCGTAGTAGGCGACGCCTGCGACCTGCACGAGCACGCAGACAACAGCTTCGACCTCGTTCACTCCAACTCAGTGGTCGAGCACGTCGGCGACTGGGTGCGGATGGAGGCCTTCGCCCGCGAGTGCCGACGCCTGGCCCCGCGCTACTACGTCCAGACGCCGTACTTCTGGTTCCCGATCGAGCCTCACTTCTCTGCGCCGTTCTTCCACTGGCGCTCGGAGCAGGCGCGTGCGCGCCGCCTGATGAAGGGCCCGCTGGGCTTCTCGCAGAAGGCCCCCGACATCGGCGCGGCCATGCGCGACGTCCAACACGCGCGCCTGCTGGACAAGGCCCAGTTCCGCTTCCTCTATCCGGACGCGCGTCATGTGGATGAGACGTTCATCGGACTGACCAAGTCGCTGATCGCGATCCGGGAATAGCACCGCGCCGCCTGTGGAGTGGTTTTTCCTATCTAAATGATAAGAACAATCAATTTTACCGATAGGCGGAAAGGTAGTGTCCTTTGCGGAGGGGTGATCGGAACCACCCGCGCGAAGGAACACGCCAATGGACGCCAAGGTCGAAGACAATATCGCGGGCCAATGCCCGATGGGCCACGGTCGTGGCCGCGCTAACCGTGACTGGTGGCCGCAAAATCTGCGTCTGGAAGGGCTGAACCAGCATTCGCCGCGCTCCAATCCCATGGGCGAGGCCTTCGACTACGCCGAGGCGTTCAAGACCCTCGACCTGGACGCGGTCATCAATGACCTGCACGCCCTGATGACCGATAGCCAGGACTGGTGGCCGGCCGATTTCGGACACTATGGCGGCCTGTTCATTCGCCTGGCCTGGCACAGCGCCGGCACCTATCGCATCACCGACGGGCGCGGCGGCGCGGGCGGCGGGCAACAGCGCTTCGCCCCTCTGAACAGCTGGCCGGACAACGCCAATCTCGACAAGGCCCGCCGCCTGCTGTGGCCGATCAAGCAGAAGTACGGCGCCAAGCTGTCGTGGGCCGACCTCTATGTGCTGGTCGGCAACGTCGCCCTGGAGTCGATGGGCTTCAAGACCTTCGGGTTCGCGGGCGGACGCGCCGACCAGTGGGAGCCCGAAGAGCTGTACTGGGGCCCCGAAGGCTCCTGGCTGGGTGATGAGCGTTACAGCGGCGAGCGGGAGCTCGACTCGCCCCTGGGCGCGGTCCAGATGGGCCTGATCTACGTGAACCCGGAAGGCCCGAACGGCAATCCCGACCCGCTGGCCTCGGCGCGCGACATCCGCGAGACCTTCGCCCGCATGGCCATGAACGACGAGGAGACCGTCGCCCTGATCGCCGGCGGCCACACCTTCGGCAAGACGCACGGCGCGGGCGATCCGTCGCTCATCGGTCCCGAGCCGGAAGGCGGCGCGATCGAGGACCAGGGCCTGGGCTGGAAGAGCAAGTACGGCACGGGCGTCGGCGCCGACGCCATCACCGGCGGCCCGGAAGTGATCTGGACCCAGACGCCGACGCGCTGGAGCAACCACTACTTCGACAACCTGTTCAAGTACGAGTGGGAGCTGACCGAAAGCCCGGCCGGCGCCAAGCAGTGGCAGGCCAAGAACGCCCCGGCCGACATTCCGGACGCGTTTGATCCCAGCAAGACGCACGCGCCCCGCATGCTGACCTCGGACCTGGCCCTGCGCTTCGACCCGGCCTACGAGAAGATCTCGCGCCGGTTCTACGAGAACCCGGACCAGTTCGCCGACGCCTTCGCCCGCGCCTGGTTCAAGCTGACTCACCGCGACATGGGTCCGATCGGCCGCTATCTGGGCCCGCTGGTTCCGAAGGAAGAGCTGATCTGGCAGGACCCGATCCCGGCCGTCGACCACCCGCTGGTTGATGATCAGGACATCGCCGAGCTGAAGGCCAAGATCCTGGCCACCGGCCTGTCGGTGTCGGAACTGGTCTCGACCGCCTGGGCCTCGGCCTCGACCTATCGCAAGTCGGACAAGCGCGGCGGCGCCAACGGCGCCCGCATCCGCCTGGCGCCGCAGAAGGACTGGGCGGTCAACAACCCGCCGGTCCTGGCCAAGGTGCTGGCGGTCCTCGAAGGCGTCCAGTCGGCCTTCAACGCCACGGCCGGTCGCGGCAAGAAGATCTCGCTGGCCGACCTGATCGTGCTGGGCGGCGCGGCGGCCATCGAAAAGGCGGCCAAAGACGCCGGTACCAGCGTCACGGTGCCGTTCGCCCCGGGCCGCATGGACGCCTCGGCCGAGCAGACCGACGCCCACTCGTTCGAGGCGCTGGAGCCCCGCTCAGACGGCTTCCGCAACTATCGCGGACCGGGCAAGCACTACATGGCCCCGGAAGAAGCTCTGGTCGACCGCGCCCAGTTGCTGGGCCTCTCGGCCCCGGAGATGACGGTTCTGGTCGGCGGCCTGCGCGTGCTGGACGCGAACGCCGGCGGCTCCAAGGACGGGGTGTTCACCGATCGTCCCGGCGTGCTGACCAATGACTTCTTCGTCAATCTGCTCAGCATGGGCACGACCTGGAGCCCGACGGCGGCCAACGCCTTCGCCGGCCATGACCGCAAGTCCAGCGAGCCGCGCTGGACGGCGACCCGCGTCGACCTGATCTTCGGCTCCCACGCCGAACTGCGGGCCTTCGCCGAGGTCTATGCCTGCGCGGACTCGCAGGAGAAGTTCGTCTGCGACTTCGTCACCGCCTGGAACAAGGTGATGAACGCCGACCGCCTGGATCTGGCGGCTTAGGATCTGGCGACTGAAAAGGGAAAGGCCCCGGCGGGAACGCCGGGGCCTTTTTCGTTCCAGGGTTAATTCGACGTCATGACGGCCTTGTAAGTTGAGACTTACTTGGCTGGTCCGTACATCGCGCGGCCTCGGCCGCGTAACGCCGATCTGTGAACAGCAAAAGGTGAGCGTCTTACCGGCGCGCGGCGGTCGTCGCGCGCGACGGGAGCGGCTTGCCGTGTCGAATGGGAAACCCGAAATGATCCACCACCTGTCCGTCTCCGCCGCCGACCCGAAGAGCGCGGCCGAGTTCTTCGCCGAGGTGATGAACGGCGTCGTCGTCGACTTCCAGCCCAACCCCGGCAGCTACATGGTGTTCAAGGCCGATGGCCATGGCACCGGCATCGAGATCTATCCCGCCGGCAGCGCCATGGTCCCCAATGGCGACGCCGGCGCGGTGTGGGAGCTTCAGCCGGCCGACGCCGATCGCCGCACCTCGACCCACTTCGCCCTCAGCGTCGACAAGAGCGTCGACGAGGTGATGGAAAAGGCCAAGGCGCGCGGCTGGCAGGCCTATGTCTGCGATCGCGGCGGCCACTTCCACGTGATCGAGGTGTGGATCGAGAACACCTGGCTGGTCGAGCTGCTGCCGGCGACCTTCGCCGCAGAGTATCTGGGCTTCGCCGGCATGGTCTGTGAAATGGCCGATCCGAACCGCGCGCTGGACTCTCACCAGCCACAGGCCCGCACGCTGGAACACGCGTGAGGACAGCCCGCCGTCCCGGTTCGCCGGGACGGCGGTTGTCGCCTCAGCGTTCGATCTGGCTGACGTCGCGCACCGCGCCGCGGGCGGCGTTGGTGGTCATGGCGGCGTAGGCGCGCAGGGCGGGGCTGACCTCGCGCTGGCGATCCTTCGGCGTCCAGGCGGCCTTGCCCCGGGCCAGTTCGGCTTCGCGACGGGCGGCCAGCACGTCATCGGACACTTCGAGCGTGATGCCGCGCGTCGGGATGTCGATCAGGATCGAGTCGCCGGTCTCCACGAGGGCAATCAGGCCGCCCTCGCCGGCTTCGGGCGAGACGTGGCCGATCGACAGGCCCGAGGTGCCGCCCGAGAAGCGGCCGTCGGTGATCAGGGCGCAGGCCGCGCCCAGGCCCTTCGATTTCAGATAGGTGGTCGGATAGAGCATCTCCTGCATGCCGGGTCCGCCCTTGGGACCTTCGTAGCGGATCACCACGACCTCGCCGGCCTTCACCTGACCGCCCAGGATGCCGCTGACCGCCGAGTCCTGGCTTTCAAAGACGCGCGCCGTCCCCCGGAAGGTCAGGATCGACTCGTCGACCCCGGCGGTCTTCACGATGCAGCCCTCGGGGGCGAGATTGCCGAACAGCACCGCCAGGCCGCCGTCCTTCGAGAACGGATGCTCGACCGAGCGGATGACGCCCTTTTCACGGTCGAGGTCCAGTTCCTCCCAGCGGGCGGCCTGGCTGAAGGCCACCTGGGTCGGCTTCCCGCCCGGCGCGGCCTTGAAGAACTCGTGGGCGGTCTGGCTGTTGGTGCGGCCGATGTCCCAGCGGGCCAGGGCCTCGCCCAGGGTCGCGGCGTGGACGGTCGGCTGGCCGGCGTCGATCAGGCCGCCGCGCTCCAGCTCGCCGAGGATCGCCATGACGCCGCCGGCGCGGTGGACGTCCTCCATGTGCACGTCGCTCTTGGCCGGCGCCACCTTGGACAGGCACGGCACGCGGCGCGACAGGCGGTCGATGTCGGCCATGCTGAAGTCGACCCCGCCCTCGTGCGCGGCGGCCAAGAGGTGCAGCACGGTGTTGGTCGAGCCGCCCATGGCGATGTCCAGGCTCATGGCGTTCTCGAACGCGGCCCGGGTGGCGATCCCGCGCGGCAGGGCCGTGGGGTCTTCCTGCTCGTACCAGCGCTGGCAGAGATCGACGACCAGACGGCCGGCCTCCTTGAACAGCGCCTCGCGGTCGGCGTGCGTGGCCAGGACCGAGCCGTTACCGGGCAGCGACAGACCCAGGGCCTCGGTCAGGCAGTTCATCGAGTTGGCGGTGAACATGCCCGAGCACGAGCCGCAGGTCGGGCACGCGGCCTTCTCGATTGCCTCGACTTCCTCGTCGGAATAGCTGTCGTCAGCGGCCACGACCATGGCGTCGACCAGGTCCAGCGCCTTGATCTTGCCCTTCACCGTCACCTTGCCGGCTTCCATCGGCCCGCCGGAGACGAAGACCACCGGGATGTTCAGGCGCATGGCGGCCATCAGCATGCCGGGCGTGATCTTGTCGCAGTTGGAGATGCAGACGATCGCGTCGGCGCAGTGGGCGTTGACCATGTACTCGACGCTGTCGGCGATCAGGTCGCGGCTGGGCAGCGAATAGAGCATCCCGCCGTGGCCCATGGCGATGCCGTCGTCGACGGCGATGGTGTTGAACTCCTTGGCTACGCCCCCGGCCGCCTCGATCTCGCGGGCGACCAGCTGGCCCAGGTCCTTCAGGTGCACGTGACCCGGCACAAACTGGGTGAAGCTGTTGGCGATGGCGATGATCGGCTTGCCGAAGTCGCTGTCCTTCATGCCGGTAGCGCGCCAGAGGCCACGGGCGCCGGCCATGTTGCGGCCGTGGGTGGAGGTGCGTGAGCGATAGGGAGGCATGGGAGGATTCCAGTGTCGATCGTGGGGACTTTCTAGGTCAACGCGCCTCGATCCAGAAATATATTAATTAGCCCCGATTAAGTCGCTAGAAATATCAATATGGATATTCGTCAATACCGCCACTTCGCCGCCGTAGCCGAGACCCTGCATTTCGGCCGCGCCGCCGAGCGCCTGGGCATCACCCAGCCGCCGCTCAGCCAGTCGATCCTGGCGCTGGAGAAGAGCCTGGGCGCCACGCTGTTCGCACGCACCAAGCGGCACGTCGAACTGACTGCGCTGGGCCAGCAGTGGCTGCCGCATGTGCGCGAGGCGCTGGCGGCGATCGACGCGTTGCCCGACATGGCCCAGCGGCTGCGCGACGGCGAGACCGGACGCCTGTCTCTGTCGTTCGTCAGCACCGCCGACTACAGCGTCCTGCCCGATCTCGTCCGGCGCTATGCCGAGGCCTTTCCTGACGTCGAGATCCAGCTGGTCGAGGCCACCAGCGACGTCCAGGTGCCGGCGGTGCTGGCCGGCGAGCGTCACGCCGGCATCGTCATCCCGCCGCCCAACCGCGCCCTGCCCACCGCCCTGGAATATCGCCGCCTGGTCTCCGAGCCGCTAGTGGCCGCGACGCCTTCAGGCTGGAGCCTCGACGGACCGCTGGACCTAGGCGCACTGCCCGATGCGCCGCTGGTGCTGTTTCCCCGCACCGTCGCGCCCGCGTTCCACGATCTGGTCACCAGCTATGTAGCCGCACGCGGACAGCCCGTCCGGATCGTCCAGGAGGCGATCCAGATGCAGACCATCATCAGCCTGGTTTCAGCGGGTCTCGGGATGGCGCTGGTCCCGGCTTCGCTGCGCAATCTGGCGCGCGCGGGCGTGCGTTATGTCGACCTCGTCGATCCCCCCATCCTTGAGACGGGCCTCGTCTGGCGCCGGGACGACACGACACCGACCCTGGGCGGCCTCCTGGGGCTGGTCGCCGAACCCGCATCCGCCCCGGATTGACGTCAGGCGGCGTGCGTGGCTGGTTCGACGCCAATCGTTCTCCGGGGAGTTTCCATGGCCCATCTGATCCTCAGCGTCGTCGGTAGTGACCGGCCCGGCCTCACCGAAGCGCTGGCCAAGGCGGTGCTGTCGGCCGGCGGCAACTGGCTGGAGAGCCATCTGAGCCAGTTGGGCGGGCTCTATGTCGGGTCGGTACTGGTGGACCTGGAGGCCGGATCGGTCGACGCCCTCCGCGCCGCTGTCGCCGAGGTGGACGCCCAGGGGCTGGAAGTCCGCATCGCGCCTGCCCTGGCGGCCCAGACGGCTTCGGGCGAGACGGTCGCCTTCAGTGTGGTCGGCCAGGATCGCCCCGGCATTGTCGCCCAGGTCACGGGCGTGCTCAGCGGCCTGCACGCCAATATCGAGACCTTCGAGACCCTCCTCAGCGTCGAGCCACACTCCGGCGCGCCGCTGTTCCACATGGACGCCCGCCTGCGTCTGCCGCCTACCCTGTCGGCCGCCGCAGTGCAGGCGGCGCTGGAGGACATCTCCGGCGAGATCATGGTCGATGTGACGGTCGGTCAGAGCTAATCGGGCTTACTGGTCTGCCGCTTCGGCGAGGCGCCCTCCGCATTACAGCGAGTTCACTTCCATCGCTACAAATGTAGCGCTACAGGTGTAGTGAACCCAGCCTGCGGAAGCCACCCTTGATCGACACCCTGCCCCGACGCGAACGCGAGGTCTTCGAGACCCTCTGCCGCCTGGAGAGCGCCACGACCGCCGAGGTCCGCGCCGCCCTGTCCGATTCCTTGAGCGACTCCGCTGTTCGCACGCTGCTGGTCCGACTAGAGAGCAAGGGCCTGGTCGAGCGTTCGTCCGGCGCCCACGGCGTCGTCTACCGTCCCGCCCACTCTCCCGAGACCGTCGCGGTCGGGGCCCTTAGGCGCCTGATCGACACCTTCTTCGCCGGCTCGGCCGCCAGCGCCGCCAGCGCGCTTCTGGGCCTTGGCCAGAAGCTGACGCCGGAAGAAGCCGCCGCCCTTGAGGCGATGATCGACAAGGCCACCCACGACGGGGAGGACAAGCGATGACCTGGACGCTGCTGATTTCGCTGCTGATCAAGTCCAGCCTGATCGCCGGCGCGGGCCTGGCCGCCTCGCGTCACCTGACCCAGCGCCCTGTGGAGCGCGTGGACATCCTGCGCGGGACGGTGTGCCTGCTGCTGGCCCTGCCGGTGATCATGAACGCCCTGCCGCCGATCGAGCTGGCGTTGCTGCCGCCAATCGACGACGCGCCCATCGCCCTTCTGAGCGCCCCCGCCACACCGTCTCTCCCGGCCTCTCCAGCCCCTGCGTGGATCACGCCGAGCGCGATCCTGGGCGGCCTGTGGCTGCTGGGCGCGGCGCTGATCGGCGCCCGGCTGGCGCTGGGGCTCCAGACCCTGACACGTTGGACCCAGAGGGCCGATCCCGTGACCTGCCCGTCGTGGCTGGCTCCGATCGAGAACCTGCCGCCCGCCGACCGCCCCAACCTCGTCTGCTCCGACCGCGTCGCCGGTCCCTTGAGCTGGGGCGTCGCGCCCGGCGCCATCCTGATCGATCCGGCCACCTTGGCCGAGCGCCACACCGCTCCGGCGATCATGGCCCACGAGCTGGCCCACCTGCGCCGTCACGACTGGATCTTCCTGCTGATCTCGCGCGTCGTGCTGGCGATCTTCTGGTTCAACCCGCTGGTCTGGCGGCTGCACGCCGTGCTGCGCCAGCGTTCGGAAGAAGCCGCCGACGCCGCCGCGCTCGGCTTCGTCGACCGCGCCCTCTACGCCCGCACGCTTGTGCGTCTGGCCGCTCATCCCACGCCGCTACTCACGCCGGTCGCTTCGCTGCCCATGGCGGCCGACAGCCGGACCCTGAAATCGAGGATCGCCAGCATCATGACCGACACGCCCACCCGCCGCCGCCCCCTGACCGTCGCCTTCTGCATCGGCGCCCTGGCGCTGGTCGCCGCGCCGCTGGCCGCCTTCGCCGTGACGCGCCAGATCGCGCCGCCGAACCCGCCAACGCCGCCGTCCAAGATCGCCAGCGCGCCCCTGCCGTCCGCCCCGCCGGCCGAACCGGCGCCTCCGGCGTCCACGCCCGACGCCGCGCCCCTCGTGCAAGCCGCTCCGCCAGCGCCGCATGCTCGGTCGGCCAGCGCCTCCGAGACCTATGATCAGGTCCAAGCGCGCGCTCAAGCCGACTGGAACCGGGCTCAGGCGCAAGCGCAGGCCGAATGGGCCAGGGCTCAGGCCGAGGCCATCCGCGTCAACGCCGAGGACATCCGCCGCCAGGTTGAAGCCCATCGCGACGAGATCGAGGCGGCCGCCCGCGAGGCCGGCGCCCAAGCCCGGCAAGTCCGTCTCTCGGCCGAAGAAGTCCGCCGCGTCAGCGAAGAAGCCAGCAAGGCGGTCGAGCGCGCCCGGGTCGTTGCGATGAAGCAGACCCGCATCGACATGGCCAGGGGCGCCGCGCAGATGCGCGCCGGGGCCCGCCAGATGCGCGAGGAAGCCGCCCGCCTGGAGGATCCGGCCTATCGCGCCAAGCAGATCGCCGACAACCGTGCGCGGGGCCAGATCGTGACCGACGAGGAGTTGAAGGCCGTGGGCCGGCGAATGCCCGCCCAGGCGGATGAAATGGAACGCCAGGCGGACCGAATGGAGCGCCGGGCGGCAGATAGCTGATCTTTGACGCCACTTGCGAGTTCCTCGCAAAGACGCTAAGGAGCCCTTGTCGCTTTCGCGACCGTAAGCGTCTCACGTCAGGCAACGCATCCTCTCCGGTTCCGGCCGGACAGCCGGAGCTTATCCGGTGGATGCGAAATGGCCGGACCTAGTCAGTGAGACTTTCGATGCAATCTCATCCCTCGATCATCCGATTCCAGCGCCTGCCCGCCCGCTACGCGGCCGTCGTCATGCCCCTGGTGCTGTCGGTGATCATGACTTTCGTGGTTTCGGGTATCTCGACCTTGCGATCCGTGGGCCTGTCGCCCGGGTTCGCGGCGACCTGGATGGCGGCCTGGGGTCTGTCGTGGCTGGTGGCCTTTCCCACGCTGCTGCTGGTGCTACCGCTGGTGCGGCGGATCGTCGGCCTGATCGTGGCCTCGCCGGCGCGCTAGAGCCCTTTCCGATCTGATTGAACCAATCAGATCGGATAAAAAGGGCTCTATTTCAAAAGTTTAGAGCATTTTTCGATCCGATAACCGTTTCACACTTATCGGAAAATGCTCTAGGCGACCGCGCAAACAGAAAGGGCGGCTCGTGAGAGCCGCCCTCGCCATGTCCTAGCTGTCCAGGAAGCTGCGCAGCTTGCGCGACCGCGACGGGTGCTTGAGCTTGCGCAGGGCCTTGGCCTCGATCTGACGGATGCGTTCGCGGGTCACCGAGAACTGCTGGCCGACTTCTTCCAGCGTGTGGTCGGTGTTCATGCCGATGCCGAAGCGCATGCGCAGCACCCGCTCTTCACGCGGGGTCAACGAGGCCAGCACGCGGGTGGTGGTTTCGCGCAAGTTGCTCTGGATGGCCGCGTCGATCGGCAGGACGGCGTTCTTGTCCTCGATGAAGTCGCCCAAGTGGCTGTCTTCCTCGTCGCCGATCGGCGTTTCGAGCGAGATCGGCTCCTTGGCGATCTTCAGGACCTTGCGGACCTTTTCCAGCGGCATGGCCAGCTTCTCGGCCAGCTCTTCCGGGGTCGGCTCGCGGCCGATCTCGTGCAGCATCTGGCGCGAGGTGCGGACGATCTTGTTGATCGTCTCGATCATGTGCACCGGGATACGGATCGTGCGGGCCTGGTCGGCGATCGAGCGGGTGATCGCCTGACGGATCCACCAGGTGGCGTAAGTCGAGAACTTGTAGCCCCGGCGGTACTCGAACTTGTCGACCGCCTTCATCAGGCCGATGTTGCCTTCCTGGATCAGGTCCAGGAACTGCAGGCCGCGGTTGGTGTACTTCTTGGCGATCGAGATCACGAGGCGGAGGTTGGCCTCGACCATCTCCTTCTTCGCCTGACGGGCTTCGCGCTCGCCCTTCTGCACGGTCTGGACGATGCGGCGGTAGTCGTCGATCGGCACGCCGGTCTCGGTGGCCAGCGCCGCGATCTCCTGGCGGATGTCCTGCACCGACTGGCTGTCGTTCTCGACGAACTTGGTCCAGCGCACGCCCATCGCCTTGACTTGCTCGGTCCAGGTCGGGTTCAGCTCGGCGCCGAAATAGGCCTTCAGGAACTCGGCGCGGCTGATGCCGTAGCTGTCGGCCAGGCGCAGCAGGCGGCCTTCCAGGCCGATCAGGCGCTTGTTGATCGCATAGAGCTGCTCGACCAGCGCCTCGATGCGGTTGTTGTTCAGCTTCAGCGTCTTCAGATGCTGGATGATGGTCGCCGACAGCTGCTCGTAGGCCTTTCGGTCGGCTTCCGAGAGGTCTTCGCCCTTCAGGCGGCTGCCGACCAGCTTGTCCTGCAGCTTGCGGAAGCTCTCGAACTCGCTGGCGATGGCGTCCAGGATGGCCATCACGCCTTCGCGCAGTTCGCCTTCCATGGCGCTGACGGTCGGTCCAGCGCCGTCGTCGAAATCGTCCTCGTCCTCGCCTTCGGCGCCCTCGGCCTTGGCTTCGCCGGCTTCGTCATCGACCGGCTCGGCGGGGCCGTCGTCGTCCTCGGCGGCCGGCTGGGCGGCGACGCCATTGATCGCCGCGTAGGTGCCTTCCAGGTCGATCACTTCGCGCAGCAGGATGCGGCCGGTGCCCAGTTCCTCGCGCCACACCATGATGGCTTCGAAGGTCAGGGCCGACTCGCACAGGCCGCGGATCATCGTGTCGCGGCCGGCCTCGATACGCTTGGCGATGGCGATTTCGCCCTCGCGCGACAGCAGCTCCACCGAGCCCATCTCGCGCAGGTACATGCGGACCGGGTCGTCGGTGCGGTCATAGGCCGCAGGCTTGTCGCTGGCGATGACGGCCGTGCTCTCGTCGCGCGTGGCGACCTCGCCGCCCTCGGCGTTCTCGGCGTCTTCCTCAGCCTCGACCACATTGACGCCCATCTCGCTGAGCATGGCCAGCGTGTCTTCGATGGCGTCAGGGCTGACTTCCTCGGACGGCAGCACCTTGTTCAGCTCGTCCATCGTGACGTAGCCGCGGGCTTTCGCCTGCTTGATGAACTTCTTGACGCCGGCGTCGGTCAGATCGAGCAGAGGACCGTCACCACCGGTGGTTTCGGGCGCTTCCGTCTCGGCCGAGGAATTGTTGCTCATCAAGCTCTCCGCAGTCGACGCGTCGCCCCCGCGAGGCCCGCGTCGATAAAATCCTTGTCGAAATGGCTTGCCTGCCTGATCCGCGCCTTGATCAGCGCTTACCCAAGGATCACGTTCCCGTAAGGCGGCTCACGAACGCTCTGGCCCGCCATGTCGGAGCGCTCCGCAGGAAACCGGCGGAGGTCCAGGCGATGAGCGCGGTAAGCTTGCCCTTGAAAGGGTCGGCGATCGCTGGGGACCTGAGGCGGCGGCGAGGGTGACATCCTGTTTCGATAAGGGCGCGCGCTCCGGCGGCCCGAGTGATGTCAGTCAGCTGCGTGGCAAATCCTTGAGTCGGCATGTGGCTTTGGGTGACGCCGGTGTCAAGATGGATGTGGACGGTTTCGGCGTTTGCCGCGTCTATTTCGGCCTCGGCCTCAGTGCAGCACCTGCGACACCAGCGCCGGGTCGGTCCAGCCGCCGCTTTCGATCAGGCGCTTGACCGCATCACGCTCGGTCTTGAGCCGCAGCAGAGTCTGGAAGTCGCTCTCGTCGGCGAGGTCGGTCTTGGCGTCGTCGACGGCCCGCTCCAGGGCGGTGAGCCGTAGCAGCAGGTCGAAGGCCTGCGACCACAGCCCGCGGATCGCCTCCTCCGGGCTCTGGGCCGCGCTCTGGGCGACATCCAACGCCTTTACGTGGGCGGCCGCGCGCTCCAGCGAGGACAGCACGCTATCGTCATAGCCGGCCGAGGCCAGCCGCCCCTTCAGCAAGCCGGTCTCGACGTGGTCGGCCTCCAGCCGCAGGTTGACCAGCTGCTGGGCGATGGCGTCGAGACGTTCATCGCCGAAGCCCTGGTTCATCAGGACCTCAATGCGGTCGTCCACCACCTTGGGATCGCGGATCGCAGCAACCAGCAAGGCGGCCGAGAACGGTCTCGGCGCTTGCTGCAAGGCGGCGGCGGCCTGCCGCCCCTCTGCGGTGGCGCCTTCCAGGCGAGGCTTGCCCCAAGCCCGACGCGGGGTGTTGTCCCAGCGCGCACGCGACAAGGCGCGACCCGCGTCGCTGGAGTCGGACTTGACGCGGCGCGCGGCGCGCATCTCGTCCAGGCGATCGAGCAGTTCTTCCTTATAGGCGTGGGCAAGGTCCTTGTCGGCGATCGTCGCCGCCAGGGTGCGCAGGCGGACCTTCAGATTGGTCCGCTGCTCGGGCGTGTCGAAAGGCTCGAGGTCGCGCTCGCGTTCGAACAGGGCCTCGACGAAGGGCTTGGTGTCGGAAAGCTGGGCCTTCAGCGCGGCCGGGCCCTGCTCCCGCAACACGTCGTCGGGGTCCTTGCCGCCCACGGGCATAGAGAACAGGAACGAACGGCCGGGCTTGAGCAGCGGCAGGGCGCGATCGATGGCGCGGTCGGCGGCGCGCTTGCCGGCCTTGTCGCCGTCAAAGCAAAGGGTGGGGGTCGGATGCAGACGCCACAGCCCCTCCATCTGCTCCTCGGTCAGCGCCGTGCCCATGGCCGCCACGGCCGGCACGCCCGCGCGCTGACAGGCGATGACGTCCATATAGCCCTCGACCACCACCATCGGCGGCTTCTCGCCGCCGCTCTGGCCGGCGTGCAGGATCTTGCGGGCCTCGAACAGGCCGTACAGCACCCGCCCCTTGTGGAAGAGGCTGGTCTCGGGGCCGTTCAGATACTTGGCTCGCGCCTGCGGATCCATCGCCCGGCCGCCGAACGAGACCACCTTTCCCCGGCTGTCGGTGATCGGAAAGATGATCCGGTCGCGGAAGCGGTCATAGGGCTGGCCCCCGTCCTCGGGCGCGATCAGCACCCCGGCGTCGACGAGGTCGCCTGGCTTGGCGCCCTTGGCGATCAGATAATCCTTCAGTCCCGTGCGGTTGTTGGGGGCGAAGCCAATGCGGAAGCGGCTCCACTCCTTCTCGGGCAGGCCGCGCTTTTCCAGATAGGCGCGGGCGGCCTGGCCGACCGGACGGCGCAACTCGCTCTCGAACCAGGCGGCCGCCAGTTCCATCCAGTCGCCCAGCGACGAGCGCTTCTGCTCTTCGCGCGCCGCGCGGGGGTCGACTTCGGGCAGGCTCATGCCCGCTTCGGCCGCCAACCGCTCGACGGCTTCGGCGAAGGTCAGCCGCTCGGTCTCCTGCAGGAAGCTGATGATGTCGCCGTGCTTGCCGCTGGAGAAGCAGTGATAGAAGCCCTTCTCGTCGTTGACGAAGAACGATGGGCTCTTTTCCTTGGTGAACGGCGACAGCCCCGCATATTCGCGCCCCTGCCGCCGCAGCTTCACCGACTTTCCGATCACGTCGGACGGGCGAAGGCGGGACTTCAGTTCTTCGAGAAAGCGGTCGTCGAAACGCATGGCGGTGGGCGAACTTCGCGGACTTGAACCGGGCACCTTATCTGGCGAGCCGTCTCGCCAGAACCGGACGTCGGCGGCCGTCCAGCCCATAGCGCGAGTCCCCCACAGGTTACTCACAGATTAACCTGCCCAAGACCTAGCGAGCATCAATCCTCCCCCCAGCGGGGGAGGTGTCGGCGCGAAGCGGCGACGGAGGGAGAAGTGGCCGGGGCAGTAGGACTTCCCCCTCCGGCCCTTCGGGCCACCTCCCCCGCTGGAGGGAGGATTTCGGTTACACTAAAGACGCTTCGTTTCAGGTCCGAAACGAACGCCCGACATTCCGCATGCGGAGGCCAACTCGCCCTCGACAAGGCACGGATAAGGCCACAAACATCCCGGCTTCTCGTCGCGGGGAGCACGCCCGCGCGCCGCATTGGGGTGTTTCGTGAAAGCGCTGCTCTTCTCCGTGTCCGTCCTGTCCCTGGCCGCGACCGCCGCTCTGGCCCAAGTCCCTAGCCCGGCCGCGTCGCAGCCCTGGCCGGAGTCGGCCGCCCCCACCGCGCCGATCCCGGCGCCCCGCGACGTCCCCTACGCGGCTGGCCCGCTCAAGCTGACGGTGGACGCCACCGATCTGGACCGCAAGATCTGGACCGTCACCACGACCATTCCGGTCAGCAAGGCCGGCCACTTCATCTTCCTGTATCCGCAGTGGGTGCCGGGCGGCCACTCGCCGCGCAACGACCTCGACAAGCTGGCGGGCCTGGTGGTCACGGCCAACGGCAAGCGCATCCCGTGGACCCGCGATGTCGTCAGCGTCCACGCCTTCCACGTCGACGTCCCCGCCGACGCCCGGGAAATCCAGGTCAGCTATCAGTTCCTCACCGCGGTCGAAGGCCGGATCGGCCGCATCCAGGTGACGCCCGAGATGCTGAACCTGCAATGGCTGCAGGTCGCCCTGTACCCCGCCGGCTACTACACCCGCCAGATCCCGATCGAGGCCAGCATCAAGCTGCCGGAAGGCTGGAAGCTGGCCTCAGCACTGGAAACCGACAAGGTCGAAGGGCAGGTCACCACCTTCAAGCCCACCACGGTCGAGACCCTGGTCGACTCGCCGATCTTCGCGGGCAAGTACTTCAAGTCGATCGATCTGGACCCGACCGGCCCCGCGCCCGTGCGCCTGAACATGGTCGCCGACAGCCCCGAACTTCTGGAGGCCAAGCCTGAGCACATCCAGGTCCATAAGGACCTGGTGCAACAGGCCTACAAGGTGTTCGGCTCGCACCACTATGACCACTACGACTTCCTGGTCGCCCTGTCGGACAAGCTGGGCGGCATCGGCCTGGAGCACCACCGCAGCTCCGAGAACCGCGTCACGCCGAAGTACTTCACCGAGTGGGACAAGAGCTTCGTCGGCCGCGACCTGCTGAGCCACGAATACACCCACTCGTGGAACGGCAAGTTCCGCCGCGCCGCCGACCTGTGGACCCCGAACCTGAACGTGCCGATGCGCGACAGCCTGATGTGGGTCTATGAGGGCCAGACCCAGTATTGGGGCAATGTGCTGGCCGCGCGCTCGGGTCTGCTCACCAAGCAGCAGGCGATGGATTCCATCGCCGCCACGGCCGCCGCCTACGATAACCGTCGGGGCCGCGACTGGCGTCCGGTGCAGGACACCACCAACGATCCCATTATCGCCAACCGCCGTCCGCTCTCGTGGCTGTCATGGCAGCGCAGCGAGGACTACTATTCCGA
Organism: Pseudomonadota bacterium; assembly: GCA_020161365.1. Lineage (GTDB taxonomy): Bacteria > Pseudomonadota > Alphaproteobacteria > Caulobacterales > Caulobacteraceae > Caulobacter. Next base: position 290,839 of record JAIUNU010000003.1, read on the forward strand.
AGGCATGCTGGTCTGGCTGGACGCAGACACGGTGATCCGCGAGAAGACCGGCGGCAAGAAGTCGCTGGACGACTTCGCCAAGGCCTTCTTCGGCGTCGACAACGGCTCCTATGTGCCGCGCACCTACACGTTCGATGACGTGGTCGCGGCCCTGAACGGCGTGGTCGCCAACGACTGGGCCAACTTCCTGAAGACCCGGATCCAGAAGGTTCAGGAAGAGGCCCCGCTCGATGGCCTGGAGCGCGGCGGCTACAAGCTGGTCTATACCGACACCCCGACCGAGTTCATGAAGTCGGCCGAGGCCCGCGCCAAGAACACCGCCCTGACCTACTCGCTGGGCCTGACCGTGGGTTCGGATGGGGTCATCTCGGACGTCCAATGGGGCGGCCCGGCGTTCAAGGCAGGGCTCACCCAAGGCCTGACCGTGGTGGCGGTCAATGGCGAGCAGTTGGACAGCGACAAGCTGAAGGCTGCGGTCAAGGCGACCGCCAAGCCCGAAAATCCGCTGGTCGAACTGCTGATCAAGGATGGCTCGCGCTACAAGATGGTCAAGATCGACTACCGGGGCGGCCTGCGCTACCCGCGGCTGGAGCGGATCACCGGGACCGCCGACCGCCTCGGCGACATCCTGACGCCGCGCAAATAGCGTCGGCGATCATGGTGTTGCGACTCGTTCGCGACCTGCGACGAAATGGGGAGGGGCGGAAGAGCGGCTTTCGAGTCATCTTCCGTCCTGTTCAATCCCTCTGAACGCGTACCAGAAAGGGCCCGCACCCCTCCCAGGCGGGCCCTTTTTCATTTTCCGGACTTCGCGGGCGATCGACTGCGGTTAAAAGGCCTGTTCAGGCTTGGCCGGAGACGAGATGACGGACGCACCCGAACTCCAACGCGTGACCACCGAGTATGTCCCGGTCGAGGATCGCATTCGGATCAGTGGCGAAACGGCCGATGGCGCGACCATCGTGCTGTGGCTTACCCAGCGGCTCTTGAACTTGCTCGTCCCGCGTCTGACCGGCGGTCTGGAGCGCCTGGATTCTGCCAGCGACGCCTTGCTGCAAGAGTTCGCCCAGCAGGCGGCCGAGGCGTCGCTGCCGCCGCAACCCGCCGTCGAGGCCACGGCGCCCGCCGCCAGCTGGCGCGTCGACTCGGTGGATATCCTGTCGGGTGCGGAAGGCGCCGCCCTCACCTTCCGATCGGAAGACGGCGGCGCCGCGCGTCTCTCCATGGCGACCGAGCACCTGCGCCAGTGGCTCGGCATCTTGCGCCGCCAATACGGCGCGGCGGGTTGGACAGATCGCATCTGGCCCGATTGGATGGACGAGGCCAGCCGTCCCATCACCGGGTCGCCCGCATCTGGCCCGCTGCACTGAGCAATCTAAGCGCGGTTTGTACGACAAGAAATGAGACCGGTACCATTTCTTGCTTGAGTGGTCTGACAACCGCCCCCATAGTGCCCGGCAACAGCGGCGACTGAGAGCCGCTAGCGTCACGCTCAGCCTCGGGGAAACGACCGGATGACCACCACCCTCACCCGCCGCCTGTTCGGCGCGAGCCTCGCGGCCCTGTCGGCCGCCGCCGCGCCCGGTTTCGCCCTGGCCGCCGACAAGGCTCCCAAGAAATCCGGCGACAAGCCGCTCTACAAGGATCCGAGCCAGCCCGTCGACGCGCGCGTGCAGGACCTGCTCTCGCGCATGACGTTGGAAGAGAAGGCCGCCCAGCTGATCGGCATCTGGCTGACCAAGAACAAGATCCAGACACCCGAAGGCGAGTTCTCGCCCGAGCAGGCCAGCAAGAACTTCCCTAACGGCCTGGGCCAGATCTCGCGCCCGTCCGACCGCAAGGGCGCCAAGCCCGTGACGGTGATCGGCGCGGCCGCCGGCGCTGATGACGGCGCGGTCAATCGCAACGCCAAGGAAACCGCGCGCTACACCAACGCCGCCCAGAAGTGGGCGGTCGAAAAGACGCGCCTGGGCATCCCGATGTTGATGCACGACGAGGCTCTGCACGGCTATGTCGCGCGCGACGCGACCAGCTTCCCGCAGGCCATCGCTCTCGCCTCGACCTTCGACACCGAGCTGACCGAAAAGATCTTCGCCGTCGCCGCCCGCGAGATGCGCGCCCGCGGCTCGAACCTGGCGCTGGCGCCCGTCGTCGACGTGGCCCGCGATCCGCGCTGGGGCCGCATCGAGGAGACCTACGGCGAGGATCCGCACGTCTGCGCCGAGATCGGCCTGGCGGCCATCCGCGGCTTCCAGGGCGCGACCCTGCCGCTGGCCAAGGACAAGGTCTTCGTCACCCTCAAACACATGACCGGCCACGGTCAGCCCGAGAACGGCACCAATGTCGGCCCGGCCCAGATTTCCGAGCGCATCCTGCGGGAGAACTTCTTCCCGCCGTTCGAGCGCGCGGTGACCGAGCTGCCGGTCCGTGCGGTCATGCCGAGCTACAACGAGATCGACGGCGTGCCCTCGCACGCCAGCCGCTGGCTGCTGACCAAGATCCTGCGCGAGGAGTGGGGCTACAAGGGCTCTGTCCAGAGCGACTACTTCGCCATCAAGGAAATGATCAGCCGCCACAAGCTGACCAACGACCTGGGCGAGACGGCCGTGCGCGCCCTGCACGCCGGCGTTGATGTCGAGCTGCCCGACGGCGAGGCCTACGCCCTGATCCCCGAGCTGGTGAAGGCCGGCCGCATCCCGCAGTTCGAGGTCGACGCCGCGGTCGCCCGGGTGCTGGAGATGAAGTTCCAGGCGGGCCTCTTCGAGAACCCCTACTGCGACGAGAAGACCGCCGACGCCAAGACCGCGACGCCGGACGCCGTCGCCCTGGCCCGCGAGGCCGCCCGCAAGGCCGTCGTCCTGCTCAAGAACGATAAGGGCGTGCTTCCCCTCGACGGCAAGAAGATCAAGCGCCTGGCTCTCCTGGGCACACACGCCAAGGACACGCCGATCGGCGGCTACTCGGACGTGCCGCGCCACGTGGTCTCGATCTATGAGGGCCTGACCGCCGAAGCCAAGGCCCAGGGCTTCGCCCTCGACTACGCCGAGGCCGTGCGCATCACCGAGCAGCGCATCTGGGCGCAGGACCAGGTCAACTTCACCGACCCGGCCGTCAACGCCAAGCTGATCGCCGAAGCCGTCGAAGTCGCCAAGAAGGCCGACGTCGTGGTCATGGTGTTGGGCGACAACGAGCAGACCAGCCGCGAGGCCTGGGCCGACAATCACCTGGGCGACCGCGAGAGCCTGGACCTGGTCGGCCAGCAGAACGACCTGGCCAAGGCGATCTTCGACCTCGGCAAGCCGACCGTGGTGTTCCTGCTGAACGGCCGCCCCCTGTCGATCAACCTGCTGGCCGAGCGCGCCGACGCCATCATCGAGGGCTGGTATCTCGGCCAGGAGACGGGCAACGCCGCCGCCGACGTGCTGTTCGGCCGCGCCAATCCGGGCGGCAAGCTGCCGGTCAGCATCGCCCGCAACGTCGGCCAGCTGCCGATCTACTACAACCGCAAGCCCACGGCCCGTCGCGGCTATCTGGGCGGCGACGTCACCCCGCTCTATCCGTTCGGTTTCGGCCTCTCGTACACGACCTTCGACATCTCAGCCCCGCGCCTGGCCAAGGCCAAGATCGGCCAGGGCGAGAGCGTCAAGGTCGAGGTCGACGTGACCAACACCGGCAAGGTGGCCGGCGACGAGGTCGTGCAGCTCTACGTCCACGACGAGACTGCGACGGTCACCCGTCCGGTGCTGGAGCTGAAGCACTTCAAGCGCGTCACCCTGGCGCCCGGCGCCAAGACCACCGTGACCTTCGAGATCAAGCCGTCCGACCTTTGGATGTGGAACCTCGACATGCAGCGCGTCGTCGAGCCGGGCGACTTCTCGATCTACGCGGGCCCGAACTCGGTGGACCTGAAGAAGGCGACGCTGACGGTGGCTTAGGCGCCGTCGACGCGTTCAAAAAATCCGGTCTCCCCGGCGAATGCCGGGGCCCAGATCGAACCCACGAGGGCTGCGGGCCTTGCCGAGATCGTTGGCGAGTCACTCCCAAAGCGCTTCGGATGAATCTGGGCCCCGGCGTTCGCCGGGGAAGTCGGAGAAATCTAAGACCGCCAACAAGGCGGCCAAAAGGGAGTTCACCATGCGCCGTCTCGCGCCGATCCTGCTGGCCGTCGCCCTCGCCGGGCCCGCCAACGCCCAGTCCCTGCTGAACGGCCTGTTCGCCGACCACGCCGTGGTCCAGCGCGACCGGCCCCTGCCGGTGTTCGGGACCGCCAAGCCGGGCGAGACGGTCACCGCCTCCTTCGCCGGCCAGACCCTGACCACCAAGGCCAGCCCGGACGGCGCCTGGCGCGTCGACTTCCCGGCCACGCCCGCTGGCGGCCCCTACACCCTGACCGCCGCCACAGCTTCAGCCAAGGCCAGCGCCTCGGACGTCCTTGTCGGCGATGTCTGGCTGTGCTCGGGCCAGTCGAACATGGAGATGCAGGTCTCCGCCTCGGGCGACGCCTGGAACCAGATCAACAACGGCGCGCCCAACGACAACATCCGCATGGCGACCATCGAGAAGGCCGACGCCCGCTCGCCCGCCAAGGACTACAAGAAGCCTCCCGCCTGGAAGCGGACCACCAAGGACAACGTCGGCGCCTTTTCGGCCAGCTGCTTTTACTTCGCCCGCGAGCTGCAGAAGACGCGCAACGTCCCGCTGGGCCTGATCCACGCCTCATGGGGCGGCTCAGGCATCGAAGCCTGGATGACGCCCGCGGCGTTGCGCAAGGTCGGCGGCTATGACGACGCCATCGAGGTCCTGAACCTGTCGATCAAGGACCAGGACGCCGCCAGCCGCCGCTGGGGCGAGGTGATCAAGGCCTGGTGGAGCGCCAAGAACCCTAGCCAGGCGGCGCAGGCGCCCTGGACCGGCGCCGGAACCTGGACCGCCGCGCCTCAGGGCCTCGGCATCTGGGAGCGCTGGGGCGTCCCCGCCCTGGCGGAGTTCAACGGCGTCGTCTGGTTCAAGACCGAGATCGAGCTGACCGCCGCCCAGGCGGCGCAGGCCGCCACCCTGGGCCTCGCCCAGATCGACGAGATGGACACCACCTATCTCAACGGCGTGGGCGTCGGGGCGACCTCGGGCGCCTGGCTGGACCGCCGCTACGCCCTGCCCGCCGGCGCGCTGAAAGCCGGCAAGAACGTTCTTGTGGTCTCAGCCTACGACACCTACGCCAACGGCGGGATGTACGGCGATCCGGCCAAGCGCGTCCTGACCCTGGCCGATGGGACCGCGCTGCCGCTGACCGCCTGGACCTACCGGATCGAACCGCGCGCCGGCGGCGATCCGCCCCGCGCGCCTTGGGACACCCTGGCGGGCGTCTCCACCCTCTACAACGGCATGCTCGCCCCGATGGGGCCCTACGCCTACGCGGGCCTGGCCTGGTACCAAGGCGAGACCAATGTCGGCCGCGACAAGGCCTATGTCGGTCTGCTGGGCGCCTTCATGGCCGAGCGGCGCGAGGGGCAGTCGCCCGACATGCCCGCGCTTGTCGTGCAGCTGGCAGACTATGGCGCCTTCGCCACCGCGCCGGGCCAGCCCGCCGGGACCGCGGCCCTGCGCGACGCCCAGCGCCGCGCCGTGGCCGCCGATCCGCATGCGGGCCTGGTGGTCACCCACGACATCGGCGATCCTTACGATATCCACCCCGCCAACAAGCAGGAGGTCGGCCGACGACTGGCCTTGGCCGCCCGCCGCCTCTATGGCGAGCCGGTGACCACCGGTCCCGAGGTCGTCTCCGCCAAGCGGTCGGGCGACACCGTGGTGGTCAGCTTCGCCCAGGTGGGCGGCGGCCGTCTGGTCTCGCGCGGCTCGGACCGAGTGATTGGCTTCGAACTGTGCGACACCGCCTGTCGCTGGGTCGACGGCCGCATCGACGGGACCTCCGTGGTGTTGAGCGGATCCGGCTCAAAGGTCCGCTTCGCCTGGGCCGACAGCCCGACCTTCAACCTGTTCGACGCCGCAGGTCTGCCGGCCGGGCCGTTCCAGCTCGAGGTTCAGTGAACGCCCCCCCTTAAGTAAGAATTCGAAGCCAAGTGTGATCACAGCGGGGTTCTGTCGCGGGGCGCCAGGGTCCATATCGCGGCCATGTCCGTTTCCCCGCGCTCCCAGGCCCGCGCTGACGCCGCTCCGTTCACCGACGAGGAGATCGACCGGCTGGTCGAGACCTTCTACGCGCGGATCCGCCAGCACCACCGCCTGGGTCCGATCTTCGAGACCGCGATCGGCCCTGAAGGCTGGCCCGAGCATCTGGCCAAGCTGAAGGACTTCTGGTCGTCGGTGCTGAACACCTCGGGCCGCTACAAGGGCCAGCCGGTGGCGGCGCACCAGGGCGTCGAAGGGATCACCGAAGGCCTGTTCACACCATGGCTAGGCCTGTTCCACATGACCTGCGCCGAGCTGTTTGACGCGCCCCGCGCGGCGATCATCGGCCAGAAGGCCGAGCGCATCGCCGCCACCCTGAAACTGGGCCTGTTCCACAAGCCTGGAGCGGCGGCTTGAGCCCGCGCGCGCGTCTGGCCGACCAGGGCTTTATCCGCTTCCCGGCCGAGCAAACCCTGGCGATGCTGGGAGGCGAGGCCGCAGCCGATTGGAGCGCCTTCGCCGCCAGTTGGAACGACCTTGGCCTCGACACCTTCATGGCCGACGGCGGTCGCTATCGCCGCCGACGGTTCGCGGCCTTCGCCGTCGGGCCCGGCCTGCTGGCGCGCAAACCCCACCAGCCGCACTGGCAGAGCCGCGACTACAACCCCCTCAACGGCGGGGTTCAGCGCTGGTTCGAGCCCGTCTCCGACGCGATCGCCGACCATGCCGTGACGCGCGGCGTGATCGCCATGGGGCTTGACCTGTTCGATCCGCTCTCGCCTGCGTCGGACACCCCCTGGCACGTGGAAATGCATCAGTTCCGCATCGAGGCGCGCGCCGGCGAACAGGGGCTGCCCACGCCCGAAGGCATGCACCGCGACGGGGTCGACTGGGTGATCGTGATGCTGGTCGACCGGCAGAATGTCGACAGCGGCGTCACCGACATCTTCGCTCCCGACAGCGCGAGCCTCGGCTCCTTCACGCTGACGGCGCCCGGCGACGCGGTGCTTCTCGACGATCATCGGGTGCTGCACGGCGTCACGCCGATCCGTCCGCGTGACGAGAGCGCGCCGGCGGTGCGTGACGTGCTCGTCGTCACCTTCCGGCGGGAAGAATCCACACAGACAGAAAGCGCAACCTGAAGCTGCTGCGACCGTTTGCCTCACGTGGCCGCTCTTTGGCGTGAAGCTGCGGCGTGCAACGGTATCGCGTTGCTACTTCGGCGTCGGGCGTCCATTTTCCATGTCTCGAGACGACCTACCTCCGCCGTCTTTCCCGCCTGCGGAACATCGCGACCGCTTCTCGAGCGCGGTGGCCGATGCGGTGCCGATCCTGATCAGCTATGTCGACCGCGACGAGCGCTATCGTTTCGTCAACCGCGCGTATGAGCTCTGGTTTGGGGCCGATCGGGCGTCGATCGAAGGTCGCCAGCTTCGCGACGTGATCGGGGAGGCCGCCTACGGGCGCCTGAAAGACCATGTCACGCGCGCCCTCGCGGGCGAGACGCTGATCTTCGAGGGCGAGGTCGACTATCAAGGCCTGGGGCCCCGCTTCATCGAAGCGCGATATGTTCCGGATCTGACGCCGCAAGGCGAGGTGACGGGCTACTATGCGCTGATCATCGACATTTCCGATCGCAAGCGCGCGGAGGAGACCGAGCGTCTGCTGATCCGCGAAGTGGATCACCGCGCCAAGAACGTGCTGACGGTCGTTCAATCCCTGGCGCAGCTGACGCCGTTTGAGTCCAAGGAGCAGTATGTCGACGCGCTGTCGGGCCGGATCGGTTCGCTGGCGCGGGCGCACAGCCTGCTGTCAACGACGCGCTGGACCGGTGTGGACCTGCACGACCTGCTCCGCCTGGAACTGGAGCCCTATGGCGGCGACGGTGGCGAGCAAATCGCCATCCTGGGCCCGCCGGTCCTGATCGACGCCCTAGCGGCGCAGTCGCTCGCCCTGGTGATTCACGAGCTCGCCACCAACGCCAGCAAGTACGGCGCGCTGTCACGACCGCTGGGCCGCCTCAATGTGAGCTGGAGCTTCGACGAGAAGGGAGCCCTGCGCCTGATGTGGCGCGAGGACGCCGGGATCTCGATCGCGACGCCGACCCAACGCGGATTCGGCTCGACCCTGATCGAAAGCGCGGTCAAACAACTCGGCGCGCGGATCGAGCACGTCTGGCGCCCCCAAGGCCTGAAGGTGCGGCTCGACCTTTTGCAGGGCGCCCATCCCCGGCCGGTGGAAAGCGCGCCCGTCTACCGTCCGGGCTTGACCGCCGAGGCCGGGCCAAACCTGAGCGACCAGCAGGTGCTCGTGGTCGAAGACGAAGCTGTCGTGGCCATGGAACTCAGCCGCGTGCTGACGGCCGCCGGCGCCAAGGTGATCGGCCCCGCCGGCACCATTGAGGAAGCGATGGAGCTGTTGGACGCCCACGCCGTGGATCGTGCGCTGCTGGACATCAATCTGGGCGGGCGCCTGATCACGCCCGTGGCCAAGGCGCTCAGCCGTCAGGGCATCCCGTTCGTCTACCTGACCGGCTACCAGGAGCCGGATGTCGACGATGGCCCCATCCTGCGCAAACCCGTGCCCGCCAATGTGCTTCTCGGCGCCCTGGCGCGCGGAACGCAACACGCGACGCCCTGAACAGCCTTGCTTCTGACACGGACATGCTGGACGCCTTTTGGGCGATCTTGAGATTGGCGCCGCCTTGGCTCTTGAAATTGCAATTCGTTCTCAAGTAAGGACGGTTTCTCCGTCGTCTAGCGCCCGTCTTGTCCGCCTGTGAAATCCGCCGCCGCCCAACATCGCCGCTCGTTCTGGCTGAAGCAGCTGCACCAGTGGCACTGGATCAGCGCGGCCCTATCGCTGATCGGCATGCTGCTGTTCGCGATCACCGGGATCACCCTGAACCACGCCGGTCAGATCGAGGCCGAGCCTAAGGTCGTCAGCCGCAAGGCGACGTTGCCGCCAGACCTGCTGGCGGTGCTGGCCAAGGGGCCGGAAGAGGGCAAGCGCCCCCTGCCCATTCAGCTAGAGCCGTTCCTCGACGAGGCCGTCGGCGCCGACGTGGCCGGACGCGAGGGCGAATGGTCGGCCGACGAGGTCTATGTGGCCCTAGCCCGACCCGGTGGCGACGCCTGGGTGTCGATCGACCGCGAGACCGGCGCCGTCGAGCATGAAAAGACCACCCGTGGCGCGATCAGCCTGCTCAACGACCTGCACAAGGGCCGCAACACCGGCAAGGCTTGGAGCTGGTTCATCGACATCTTCGCGGCCGCCTGCGTGATCTTTACGGTCACCGGCCTGATCCTGCTGCAGTTCCACGCCCGCGCGCGCCCGCTGACCTGGCCCCTGGTCGGGCTGGGCCTGGTCGCGCCCGTCCTTCTAGTCATCCTGTTCGTCCACCTCTGAGGCAGACCCCGTGAAGCGTTCGATCTCCCTGCTCACCTTCGCCGGCGCCGCCGTCGGCGCACCGGCGATGGCCGCCGACCTCAATGTCACGGTCGAGGTGCCCAAGCTGAATGTGGCCGAGTACCACAAGCCCTACGTGGCCATCTGGATCGAGAACCCGGCCGACTCCAGCGCCGCCGGCACCCTGGCCGTCTGGTACGACGCCAAGAACCGCGAGGACAACGGGGCCAAGTGGCTGAAGGACATGCGCCAGTGGTGGCGCAAGGCCGGCCGCGAGATGAGCTTCCCCGCCGACGGCGTCAGCGGCGCCACCCGCGCGCCAGGTCCGCAGAAACTTGTTTTCTCCGGCGCCAAGGGCGCGCTGAAGAGCCTGAAGCCCGGCCAATACAACCTCGTCGTCGAGGCCGCCCGGGAAGTCGGCGGTCACGAGGCCGTCCGCGTGCCGTTCGTCTGGGGCAAGCCCGGCAAGCCCGCTTCGGCCAAGGGCTCGGCCGAGCTGGGCACCGTCACCGTTTCCGTGAAGTGAGAAAAGCCATGACCTTCAAGACGCGCCTGCTCGCCGTCGCCGCTGTTGGCGTTGCGCTGGCCCTGCCGATGTCGGCCTCCGCCCACCGGGGCTGGATGGTGCCGGCCTTCACCACCCTGTCGGGCGACAGCGCCTGGGTGACCGTGGACGCGGCCATTTCCAACGAGCTGTTCTATCCCGACCACCGGGCCATGCGCACCGACGGCATCAAGGTGATCGCGCCCGACGGCGCGGCGGACAAGATCCAGAACGCCGCCACGGGCCAATATCGCTCGACCTTCGACGTCCAGCTGACCAAGCCGGGCACCTACAAGATCTACACCGCCAGCAACAGCGTCATGGCCAGCTGGACCGAGAACGGCGAGGTCAAGCGCTTCCGCGGTTCGCCCGAAGACTTCGCCAAGCAGGTTCCGGCCGGCGCCGCCGACCTGAAGACCATCAAGTCCAGCAGCCGCAACGAGACCTTCGTCACCCGCGACAAGCCGACCCTTGAGGCTCTGAAGCCGACGGGCCAAGGCCTGGAGCTGGTCCCCGTCACCCATCCGACCGACGTCATCGCCACCGAAGCGGCGACGTTCAAGTTCGTGATCGACGGCAAGCCCGCTGCGGGCCTCGAAGTCACCCTGATCCCCGGCGGCGCTCGCTGGCGCGCGACCCCCGGCGAAATCAAGGTCAAGTCGGGCCCTGACGGCGCCGTGACCTTCACCCTACCGGAAGCCGGGCTCTACTGGGTCAACGCCACGGTCCGCTCGGGAGCCGACGCGCGCGGCGGCATGGGCGGTCCTCCGGGCGGCGCTCCCGGCGCGGCGCCGGCGCCGGCCACCCCGCTCGCCGGCGACGGCATGAGCGCCAGCTACACCGCCGTCATCGAAGCCCAGCGGCCTTAAAACTGTCATCCCGGCCCAGCGCGTAGCGCGCCGAGCCGGGACCCAGGGGCCGACGCACCGTCGCTCGCCCCTGGGTCCCGGGTCGACTTCGTCGCCCGGGATGACCCGGCTTTTGTTGTTGCAACCCATGCCCCGCGTCCTCGTCCCCGCCATCGCCACGCCCCCCGCCCGCCCCGTGGGCGGGCTCGTGCGCGCGTTTGGCGGCGAGACCATGGGCACGACCTGGTCGGTCAAGGCGGTGTTGCCGGCCACGACCGACCTTGCGGCCCTGGAGGCCGGCGTCCAACGCGCTCTGGATGCGGTCGTCGCGCAGATGAGCCCGTGGGAGCCTCTTTCGGACCTGTCTCGCTACAACCGCGCCGCGCCCGGATCCTGGAACGTGCTCCCGCAGGACACCCTGACAGTGCTGCGCCGCGCGCTCGCCGTCGCCGAGCAGAGCCAGGGCGCGTTCGATCCGACTCTGGGCGCCCTGACCGACCTCTGGGGCTTTGGTCCGCGTCCGTTCTCGGGAGAGCCCCCGCAGGCCGAAGACATCGCCCCCCGCCGCGAGGCCTGCGGCTGGAAACGCCTCGTCCTGGACGGCGAAGCCCTGTTCCAGCCGGGCGGACTAAAGCTGGACCTGAACGGCATCGCCAAGGGCTTTGGCGTCGACCAGGCCGCCTCTGCGCTGGATCGCGCCGGGGTCAAGAGCTACCTCGTCGAGGTCGGCGGCGAGCTGCGCGGAATCGGCGCCAAGCCCGATGGCCAGCCCTGGTGGGTCGAGCTGGAGCGCCCGCCACCCTTCGAGCCCGCCGCCAACGACACTCAGAAGACCCTGGTCGCTCTGCACGACCTGGCCGTGGCCACCTCGGGCGACTACCGCCGGTTCTTCGATCACGGCGGCCGTCGCTACGCCCACACGCTGAACCCGGCCACCGGCGCGCCGATCTTCCACGCTAGCGTCAGTGTCACCGTGCTGGCCAGGGACTGCATCAGCGCCGACGCCTGGGCCACAAGCCTGACCGTCATGCCGCCGGAGCGCGCCCTCGCCTTCGCCGCCGACCACGACCTTGCCGCCCTGATCGTCAGCCGAGGTCCGGCGGGTCTTGAGGAACGGCTCTCGCCCGCCCTACAGGCGATGCTGGACTGATGCCCGACCTTTCCGCCCTCTCCCCCGAGGCCCGTCGCTGGTTCTGGGCCGGCGTCGTCGTGGCGCTGTACGCCCTCTTCTGTTTGGCCGTCGCCCTGCGCGAGACTTGGCGCGGCCAGCGGGCGCGGCGGGCCGCCGAGGCGCTGTCGCAGGGCGCCGGTGAACCGGTGCTGGTCACCTACGCCAGCCAGACGGGCTTCGCCGAGGAACTGGCGACGGCCACCGCCAAGGCCCTGTCGGACGCCGGCGCGCCGGCCACCCTGAAAGACCTTTCAGCTGTCACCGCCCAAGACCTGACGGGCCGCGCCCTGTTCGTGGTCAGCACCACCGGCGAGGGCGACGCCCCCGACCCGGCCCGCGCCTTCATCCGCGACATGATGAAGGGGCCGGCCGACCTTTCGGGCCTGCGCTACGGCGTGCTGGCCCTCGGGGATTCCAGCTACGCCCACTACTGCGCTTTCGGGCGGTCGCTGGACGCCTGGCTGGCGGGCCAGGGCGCTCAAGCCCTGTTCGACCGCGTGGAGGTGGACGACGCCGACCCGGCCGCCCTGCGCCACTGGCAGGGACAACTGGCGACCCTGACCGGCGTCACCGACGCGCCGGACTGGACGCAGCCCACCTATCACGCCTGGACCCTCGCCGAGCGGACTCTGCTGAATCCCGGCAGCCCCGGCGGCGAGGCCTGGCACGTCCGACTGACCCCGCCCCAGGGCGCGACCTGGCAGGCCGGCGATATTCTGGAGATCGGGCCGCGCAACGACCCGGCGCGGGTCGCCGCCTTGGTTGCGGCCTTGGACCTGCCGATCCAAGCCGCCGACATCCTGTCGGGTCTTCGCCTGCCGCCGGAGGATGGCGAACTCGGCGCCTTGCATGGCCTATCGATCGAGGCGCTGGCCCGGCGCCTGACGCCCCTGCCCCATCGCGAGTATTCGATCGCCTCGCTACCCGACGACGGCGGAGTCGAACTGATCGTCCGCCTGATGTCCAGTCCTGACGGCGCGCCAGGCCTCGGCTCAGGCTGGCTGTGCCGGCACGCAAAGATCGGCGCGGCGATCGAAGCCCGAGTGCGCGTCAATCGCAGCTTCCACGCCCCCGAGACCACTCGGCCCCTGATCCTGATCGGCGCAGGCACGGGCCTGGCGGGCCTGCGCGCCCACCTCAAGGCCCGTGCCGCCGCCGGCCTGCGCTGGAACTGGCTGGTCTTCGGCGAGCGCACCGTCGCCCACGACTACTTCCACCGCGCCGAGCTGGAAGCCTGGAAGAACTCGGGCCTGCTCGACCGACTGGATCTGGCCTTCTCCCGCGACCAGGCCGAGCGGGTCTATGTCCAGCATCGCCTCCGCGCGTGCGGCGATCTCCTGCGCCGCTGGGTGGCCAACGGCGCGGCGATCTATGTCTGCGGCTCGCTGGAGGGCATGTCGCGCGAGGTCCATAGCGCCCTGGTCGATATCCTGGGCGCCGAAGGTCTGGAGCGCCTGACCGACGAGGGGCGGTATCGACGGGACGTGTATTAGCTTGTCATCCCGGAAGGCCCGAAGGGCTTATCCGGGACCCAGGGGCGGCCAGCGCGGCGCTTCTTCACCCCCTGGGTCCCGGCGCTCCGCGCCGCGCGCTCCGGCCGGGATGACATGCTATTTTGAGCCCAACAGCCAGTCCCGCTCCTCCGGCGTATTGGCCCCGCGCAGGCGCAGAAGGGCCCCATCCGGAACCGGCAGAACCTCCAGCCCCGTGCGCTCAACCAACCGTCGCAGCGGCCAGCCGGCCTCCGCGTCCGGCGGCAGGGCGGCGGCCTCAAGCACCATCGGCGCCGGTAGGCCCTCGTAACAGCCCCCGTTCGAGAGCAGCGGAGCCAGATCGCCGGGCCTGATCGTCGGCGCGTCGACCGCCAGCACGAGCAGCCGCGCGGTTCTCAGCGCCCGAGCGCCCGCCAGAACTCCGCCGACTGGCCCCGCCCCCGCTACGTCGTCGGCGACCCAAGGCAGGCCGAGGTCCGCCCCCGCCGTCACCAGCGCCTCGGCGCTGACAGCGCGCGCCAAGTCGGCCACGAGATCGACCGCGCGCCGGCCGCCCCACTCCAGCGCGGCCTTATCGCGGCCCATGCGCCGAGAGCCGCCGCCGCACAGGATGATCGCGCCCAAAGAGGTCATAACCGACGTCTTAGCAGGAAATCCCGCTGCTCTTCCAAGCGCCACCCGAAGCGGTCTAGACTCCGCGCCGAAGAGGGACGGACGTTAGAATGAACCAGCCTGTCGAGCGCCAGCGCCGCCGGACGACCCAGAGCGCCACGATCCGCGACGTGGCGGCCCGGGCGGGGGTCTCGCCAATGACGGTGTCACGGGTGATCAACCGCGAGAGCACGGTCAAGGAAGAGACCCGCCAACTGGTCGAAAAAGCCATCGCCGACCTCAACTACGCGCCCAACCCCGCCGCCCGCAGCCTGGCGGGCAGCGCGCCGTTCCGCATCGGCCTGCTCTACGACAACCCCTCGACGGGCTACCTCTCGGAGTTCCTGGTCGGGGCGCTGGACGAAAGCAGCCGCACCGGCGCCCAGATCGTCATCGAAAAGTGCGCCGAACCCGAGCTGGCCCGCGCCACCCTGGCCCGCCTTTTGAAGACCGGCGTCGACGGCCTGATCCTGCCGCCGCCGCTGTGCGAGTCGGCCGAGGTGCTGGCCGAGGTTCGCGCCGCCGGCGCCGCCGCCGTCGCCGTCGCGCCCGGTATGGCCAGCGCGGACATGGCGACCATCCGCATCGACAACGAAGCGGCGGCCTTCGAGCTGACCCAGCACCTGATCGGGCTTGGCCACAAGCGCTTCGGCTTCATCAAGGGCCACCCGAACCAGACGGTCAGCCAGCAGCGCCTGGATGGTTTCATGACCGCCCTGAAGGCCGCCGGGATCCCGCAGGAGAACATCCGCGTCGAGCAGGGCTATTTCACCTATCGCTCGGGCCTGGAGGCGGCCGAGCGCCTTCTGGCCGCCGAGCCGCGTCCGACGGCGATCTTCGCGGCCAATGACGACATGGCCGCCGCCACGGCGGGCGTCGCCCATCGCCTGGGTCTCGACGTTCCGGGCGACGTCTCGATCGTCGGTTTCGACGACACCTCGATCGCCGACAATATCTGGCCGCCGCTGACCACGGTCCACCAACCGATCGCGGCCATGGCCCGCGCCGCTGTCGATCTGGTGCTGGAAGAAATCCGCCGACACCGCGACGGCGGCGGCGAACCGCGCCAGCTGATGCATCCGCATACGCTGATCGTGCGGGATTCCAGCGGGCCGGCTAGCGTCTAGAAGGCCGCAGAAAGACAAAAGCCCGACCTCCCCGGCGAATGCCGGGGCCCAGATTCATCCGGAGCGGTTGGGGATGACGCGACATCGCGCGGCGCCAGTCCGATTAGGGCCCGTGGGTTCGATCTGGATCCCGGCATTCGCCGGGAGGGTCGGGCTTTTGCGGCGTCGCTGCGCCCTAGCTCCGGTAATCCCCGTTGATCGCCACGTACTGCTTGGTCAGATCGCAGGTCCAGACCGTGGCCGAGCCGCGACCGACGCCAACGTCGACCGACACCTCGAACTCCTGGTTCTTGACGTAGGCGCTCATCTTGGCCTCGTCGTACTCGGCGGAGATCAACCCGTCGCGGGCGGCGTAGAGGTCGCCGAACTTCACGCTGATCTTTTCGCGGGCCACCGGCTCATCGGCGCGGCCCACGGCCATGACGATGCGACCCCAGTTGGCGTCCTCGCCGGCGAAGGCGGTCTTGACCAGCGGACTTTCGGCGATGGTGCGGGCGATCTTGCGGGCGCTGGCCGGGCTTTCGGCGCCGTTGACGGTGATCTTGACGAACTTGGTCGCGCCCTCGCCGTCCTTGACCAGCTGCAGGGCCAGATCCAGCAGCACGCCCTCCAGCTTTTCGCGGAAGTCGGCAAGGCGCTTGTCGCCCGGACGGCTGATCTTGGGCGCGCCGGACTGTCCGGTGGCGAACAGCAGGAGCGTGTCGTTGGTCGAGCGGTCCCCGTCCACCGTCACGCAGTTGAAGGTCGTGCGGGTGTAGAGGCTGACCAGGGTCTGCAGCGCCGCCGGAGCGATGGCCGCGTCGGTGGCCACGAAGGCGAGCATGGTGGCCATGTCGGGCGCGATCATGCCCGAGCCCTTGGCGATGCCGGCGATCTTGACCTCGACGCCGTCGATCACCGCGGTCGCATAGGCGCCCTTCGGGAAGGTGTCGGTGGTCATGATCGCGCGGCCGGCCTCGGCCCAGGCGTCGGCCTTCAGGCGGCTTTCCACCTCGGGCAGGCGGGCAGTGATCTTGCTGTCGTCCAGGATGACGCCGATGACGCCGGTCGAGGCCATCATCACGTCGCGCTGGCGGCAGTCCAGACGCTTGCCCACGGCGGTGGCCACGCGGCGCACGGCGTCGGCGCCGGGCTTGCCGGTGAAGCTGTTGGCGCAGCCGGCGTTGACCACGAGGGCCCGCACGTCAGCCCCGCCGGTCGCCGCCAACTGGCGCTTACACCAGTCGACGGGCGCGGAGCCCACGCCGTGACGGGTGAAGACGCCCGCCGCCGAGGTGCCCTCGGCGAAGCGCATCAGCAGCAGGTCTTCGCGCTCGTGCTTGTAGAAGCCCGCGCGACCGGTGGCGATCTCGACGCCGGCGATCGGCGGAATGGTCGGGAACGGGACGGCCAGCGGCGAGATCGCCAGGCCCGGCTTGCCGGCGCTCGTCGCAGCCTTGGCCGGCGCTGCGGCTTGCTGCTCGGACTCGCCGGCGGACTTCTGGGCCCGGCGCAGACCAGCGCGTTTCAGCGCCGCAGTCAGCGGATCGACGATCGCGTCGATAACGCCGTGCGCGCGCTCGGTCGCGGCCGCGACAGGTTCGCCCGGCGTCGTCCCGGAAGTCTTGGTCGTCTTGGTCATGAGCCGCTCTTAAGTCTTATTTCTTCGCGGGTTGGGCGGGAGGCTGCGGGGCCGAGGCCGGTGCGGCGCCTTGCAGTTCGGGCGGGGCCGACGCGGGTTCCTGCGCCGCTCCAGCGGGCAGTTCCTGCGACTTGCCGATCATCATCTCAACCTTGGCCGAGCCGCGCAGCTTCTCCAGGATGTCGCGGACCTGGTCGTAGGTCAGGAAGCGGATGATCTGAGGCCGCGCGGCCTCCAGGGTGATCGGCTCTTCGGTGCGCTTGTCCTCGACCTTGACGATCACCCAGCCGCCCTCGGCGGCGAACGGACCGACCAGCGCGCCCTTCTGGGCGTCCTTCAGGGCCACGCCGTAAGCCTCGGGCATGACGTCCAGCGTAAAGTAGCCGAGGTCGCCGCCGTTGAAGCGCGTGGCCTGATCGGTCGAGCGCTCCATGGCGAGCGCATCGAACGAGGCGCCGGTGGCCAGCAGCTTCTTGATGCTTTCGGCCTCGGCCTGGCTGCCGACCAGAATCTGGCGGGCGCGGATCTCTTCCGAGCGCTTCGACAGCTTCTGCTGCTCGGCATAGAGCTTGCGGATGGCGTCCTCGGTCACGGCCTTCTCGACCACGCCCTCGACCAGCATGTCGCCCAGGATGCGCTCGCGGGCGGCGGCCAGACGGCGCTGAGCCACCGGGTCCTTGTCGAGCTTGCGCTTGACCGCCTCTGCGGCCAGCAGCTTCTGGTCGATGACCTCGTCGAGACGCTGGCGGAAAACCTCGCTAGAGATGTCCAGCGGCTCGCCTTCGCTGATCAGGCCCTGGGCCACGGCTTCGCGCTTGACGTCACTGGCCCAGATCACCTGACCGTTGACGCGCGCCACGGCGGTGTCGCCCGGCTCGGGCGGCTTGTCGGCGACCTTGTTCTGGCCGCAGGAGGCGATCAACAGCGCGCAGGCCACAGCGCCCAGCGCGCCCATCAGGCGGAAAGAGGTCTTCAAGGCCAAGATCTCCGGCTTTGCTGAAATGGGCTCTAGCGCGGTTTTTACCCGAGAGGAAACGGCTTCGCCGCCGAAAGCGTTCTGGCCGGCGAAAACCACCCCTGGAGCCTGGGTTTCAGCCCCTTAAACCCTCTCTGTTCTAGGGTCTTCGCGTTGACACCAGGGGGGCCGGTGCTTAAGTCTCCGGCCGCACCAGAACGGCGGGTTTGCTCGTTGTTCTAGCCCGATTTTCATCTCCGTAGTCGAGGCCTTCCAGCCTTAGCGCCGGCCTCCTCGTTCAAACCGCCCTCCGGATTCTCTCTGAATGCTTGGTTTCGCCAAAAAGCTCTTCGGCTCTTCCAACGAACGCAAGGTCAAGACGCTGGCCGCGCGCGTGGCCAAGATCAACGCCTATGAAGCCGAGTACGCGGCGCTCTCCGACGAGGCGCTGAAGGGCAAGACCGCTGAGTTCAAGGCGCGCCTGGAAAAGGGCGCGACGCTCGACGACATTCTCAATGAAGCGTTCGCCGTGGTGCGCGAAGCCTCCAAGCGCGTGCTGGGCATGCGCCACTTCGACGTGCAGATGGTCGGCGGCATGGTGCTGCACTTCTCGGGCATCTCGGAGATGCGCACCGGCGAAGGCAAGACGCTGGTCGCCACCCTGCCGACGTACCTCAACGCCCTGGAAGGCAAGGGCGTCCACGTCATCACCGTCAACGACTATCTGGCCCGTCGCGACGCCGACTGGATGGGTCAGGTCTACAACTTCCTGGGCCTGTCGTACGGCGTGATCGTCAACGGCCTGAGCCAAGGCGAGCGTCAGCGCGCCTATCGCAGCGATATCACCTACGGCACCAACAACGAGTTCGGCTTCGACTACCTGCGCGACAACCTCGTCTACAGCGTCGATGAAATGGTCCAGCGCGGCCACAACTTCGCGATCGTCGACGAAGTGGACTCGATCCTGATCGACGAGGCCCGCACGCCGCTGATCATCTCGGGCCCGACCGAGGATCGCAGCGAGTTCTACAAGACCATCGACGTGCTGGTGAAGGAGCTGATCCTCGACAAGACCACCTACGACCACGATGAGAAGCAGCGCCAAGTCATCCTGACCGAGGACGGCCAGGAAAAGATCGAAGAGATCCTGATGGCCGGCGGCCACCTGGCCGAGGATTCGGCGGGCCTCTACGACGCAGCCAACGTCTCGGTGGTGCACCACGTCAACCAGGCGCTGCGCGCCAACGTGCTCTACACGCGCGACAAGGACTACATCGTCAAGGGCGGCGAGGTGATCCTGATCGACGAGTTCACCGGCCGCATGATGACCGGCCGCCGCCTGTCCGAAGGCCTGCACCAGGCCATCGAGGCCAAGGAAGGCGCCGACATCCAGCCCGAGAACCAGACCCTGGCCTCGGTGACGATCCAGAACTACTTCCGCCTCTACAAGAAGCTGTCGGGCATGACCGGCACGGCGTCGACCGAGGCCCAGGAATTCGACGACATCTACAAGATGAGCGTCTCGGAGATTCCGACCAACCGGACCATCCAGCGCATCGACGACGACGACGAAGTCTATCGCACCGAGCGCGAAAAGAATGAAGCGATCCTCAAGCAGATCGCCGATTGCCACATGCGCGGCCAGCCGATCCTGGTCGGCACCGTCTCGATCGAGAAGTCGGAAGAGCTGTCCAAGCTCCTGACCAACTACACCTTCGAGAATGACGGCAAGAAGCAGAAGGGCATCCCGCACCAGGTGCTGAACGCCCGCTTCCACGAGCAGGAAGCCGTGATCGTCGCGGACGCCGGCGTGCCCGGCGCGGTGACCATCGCCACCAACATGGCCGGCCGGGGCACCGACATCCAGCTGGGCGGCAGCATCGACATGCGCCTGTTCAACTGGCGCCAGCAGCAACGCGGCATGGGTCTGGAGATCACGGTCGAGGATGAGGCCGAAGAACGCGCCCGCCTCGAGAGCGAGATCGCCGACAAGAAGGCCCAGGCCCTGGCCGCCGGTGGCCTGTTCGTGCTGGGCACCGAGCGCCACGAAAGCCGCCGCATCGACAATCAGCTGCGCGGCCGTACCGGCCGTCAGGGCGACCCGGGTCGGTCGAAGTTCTTCCTGTCGTGCGAGGACGACCTGCTGCGCATCTTCGCCGGCGACCGTCTGGACGCGATCATGCGCACCTTCGGCGTCCAGGAAGGCGAAGCCATCACCCACAAGTGGCTGAACAACGCCATCGCCACGGCGCAAAAGCGCGTCGAGCAGCGCAACTACGAAATCCGCAAGAATCTCCTGAAGTACGACGACGTCGTCAACGACCAGCGCAAGGCCGTGTTCGAGCAGCGCCAGGAGTTCATGGAGTCCAGCGACCTCTCGGAAATCATCACCGAGATGCGCCACGACACGATCGACGATCTGGTCGCCCGCCACCTGCCGCCCAAGGCCTACGCCGAGCAGTGGGATGTCGAGGGCCTGACCGAACGCGTGAAGTCGATCCTGGGTCTGGACCTGCCGATCGCCGAGTGGGCCGCCGAGGAAGGCATCGCCGACGAGGAGATGAAGGAGCGCATCACCAAGGCCGCCGACGCCTACGCGGCCCAGCGCGAGGAGATCATCACGCCCGAGCAGATGCGCTCGGTCGAGAAGAACTTCCTGCTGCAGATGATCGATCTGCAGTGGCGCGAACACCTGATGCACCTGGATCACCTGCGCAACGTCATCGGCCTGCGCGGTTACGGCCAGCGCGATCCGCTGAACGAGTACAAGACCGAAGCCTTCTCGCTGTTCGAGAAGCTGCTAGGCGACCTGCGCACCAACACCACCCGCTGGCTGATGACGGTCGAGATCGCCTATGCCGAGCCGGAGGTTCCGACCGCGCCGCTGGATAACCTGGTCGAGGTCCATCTGGACCCGCTTACCGGCGAGAACGCCGCCGTCGCGGGAGCCATTCCGGAAGGCCTGTCGCCGCAACAGCGTCAGGCCCTACCGATCTCGGCCCTACCCGAGGACTGGGAGCGCACCAACCGCAACGCCCCCTGCCCCTGTGGCTCGGGCAAGAAGTTCAAGCAGTGCCACGGCTCGCTGGTCTGACGCTTGACCTGAACTGAAGACGAAGACGCCCGCCCCGGGAAACCTGGGCGGGCGTTTCTATGAGCCGCCTTCCCCCTCCGGGAGAAGGACAATCAGGCCCGCCCCGACCAGCAGCGCCGCCGCGCTGATGCCCGACACCCGAAGCCCCGCTACCGCATCCGCCCCCGCCAGCGCGCCGAAGATCGCCACGCCCGCCGCCCCGCCGACCTGGCGGCAGGCGTTCAGCGCGCCCGAGGCCGCGCCGGCGTCATGGCGATCGACGCTGGCCAGCAGACCGCTGGTCAGGGCTGGGATCGCCAAGCCCATGCCGCCGGGGATCAAGGCGAAGCCCGGCAACATCTCGACGAGGCTGCTCGTCGCGTCCAGTCGCGCTGTCAGAGCGTAGCCGCAGGCCGCGATCAGGACGCCGCCGGCCGTCACCGTCCTTGCGCCGAACCGCGCGACAAGGCCGCCGCTCAAGAGGTTCGAGATGATGAAGGTCGCGGTGAGAGGCAGGAACGCCACGCCCGCCTGGCTCGGCGGCCAATGCAGCGCGCGCAGCATGTAGAGGCCCAGAACGAAGATCAGGCCGTAATAGGTGAAGTTCAGCGATGAGCCGACCACCAGCGCGGTCCAGGCCGGACGCTTGCAGAAGACATCGAGCGGCATGGCCGGATGCGGCGTCCGCCGCTCGAACAGCACGAAGCCGCCCGCCAGGCCTGCGCCCGCGACCAGGGCCGCCAGAGGCGCGCCGCTCCAGCCGCGATGGCCGCCCTCGATCAGCCCGCCGACCAGAAGCGAGACGGCGGCGACCGCAAGGGCCTGGCCGGGAAGGTCGAGCGTGACCCGGGGCTTGGCGGGCGTCACCGGCGCGACCGCCAGGGTCAGGATCGCGCCTAGCACGCAAACCGGCAGATTGACGAAGAACACCCAGCGCCAACCTACGGTCTCGACCAGAAGGCCGCCCAGAACCGGCCCGGCCGCGATCGATACGCCGCCGGCGGCGGTCCACCACCCCACCGCCGCGGCCCGCGCGCGATCGTCGCCGTGGGCGGCGTGAGCGATCAGGGCGAGGGACGGCGGGATCAGCAGCGCGCCCGCCGCGCCCTGGGCCGCCCGCGCCCCGATAAGCGTCAGGGGATTGCTCGCCAACCCGCAGGCGGCGGAGGTCAGGGCGAACAGCAGCAGGCCCGCGACGAAGGCGCGGCGCGGTCCAACCCGGTCACCGATCGCGCCCGCCGACAGAAGCATCGCCGCCAGGGCCAGCACATACGCATCCACCACCCACTGGAGTTGGGCGGTGGACGCCACGAAGTCGCGCCCGATCGCGTCCAGAGCGACATTGACGATAGTCACGTCCAACTGCGTGACGAAGAAGCCGAAGCTGGCGGCGGCGGTGATCCAGCTCAGGGGCGGGGACGAGGTGCTCATGGACGCCGTCATGCCCCGGTCCAGCGCCGGATTGCTACACGCGCCGATGAACCATTCCGGCCGCAATCGGTCTAAGGTGCCGGTCATGGACGCCAACATCGCCACCCCCGCCGCCTTGATTGGCGACCCGACCCGCGCGGCCATGCTCCAGGCGCTGCAGGACGGCCGCGCCCAGCCCGCAAGCGCTCTGGCCTGGGCCGCCGGGGTCACCGCCCAAGCCGCCAGCAACCATCTGGCGAAGCTCGTCGATGGCGGCCTTCTGGCCGTGGAGCGTCAGGGTCGTCATCGCTACTACCGTCTGGCCTCCGCGGATGTCGCTCACGCGATCGAGGCCCTATCGGTGCTCGCCGCGCCGATCCGCGCGCTGGACAAGCCCCGCTCCTCCAAGGCGCGCGCCTTGCGCGACGCGCGGTGTTGCTACGGACACTTGGCCGGACGGCTGGGGGTCAAGGTCTGCGACGCCTTGATCGCCCATGATCTCCTCCGTCCCACCGCCGACAAGCTCTATGAGGTTACGCCAGAGGGCCGCGTCTGGTTCGAGGACCTCGGCGTGTCGGTCGACAGCCTGCGCTCGACCCGCGGCGTCGCCCGTCAATGCCTGGACTGGACCGAGCGCCGCCATCACCTGGCCGGCCCCCTGGGCGTCAAACTGCTGGCGGCGCTTACCGCACGCGGCTGGCTGACCTTGGAGACCCGGGGTCGCGCGGTGCGGCTGACACCCGACGGCGCCCAGGCGCTGCGGTCTTTGCTGGGCGTCAGCTTGGACGATGAAGCCTGCGTCGCGGCGTAGCGGCCTCTAAGGCCTCAGCACCACGCCCACGTCCGGCGCGGTCCCGCCCTCGACCTGTTCCAGATAGGCCGCCACGATCGCCTCCCGGCCCTGCCCTTCCTTGACCTTCAGCCAGCGCGGGGCGTCCGCCACGAAGGGCGTCCAGGCCGCCCCATAGCGTTGGTCGAACTCGCCGCCGGCCCAATCCTGGCGACGCTTGGCGATCCGGTCGGGGGCGAAGAAGAACACGGGCTGCGGACCCGGGAGTTGCGTCTGGGCGCGAGGGACCTCCCAGTGAGTGCCGCCCACCAGGATCGAAGCCTTGAGGTCGTCGCCGAAGCGGCTATGGACCGCGCCCAGCACCTGGCTGTCGCCGGCGAAGTCGACGAACACGGCCGGCGTCGCGATCGGCGCGCCGGCGATATTGTCGTACAGAACAACCTCGTCGTAGAAGCCCAGCCCCTCGACGAAGGCCTTGTTGCGCGGCGAGGTCAGGCCGACGACCTTCACGCCGCCGCGCCGCTTCAGCAGCGCCGCCAGGGCGATGGCGGTCTTGGACGAGGCGCTGGACAGGATCACGCTCTGGGCGCCGTGGAAGCCGGCCTCGTCCAGCTGGTCCTCGATCAGGAACGAGGTCATGAACAGCGGCTGCAGCAGGGCGCGATAGGCTTCCAGCGGCTCCTCGGCTCCGACCGCCGCATACTGGTTATAGATCACGGCCATCGGCTGGCGATGCGGCGCGGCGTCCAGGAAGCCGCTCTTGCCCGCCCGGGCCTGAACCGTCAGGTGCGTCGACATCGGCCAGTAGCCGTAGAAGCGCTGGCCCACCGCGATCTCGGGATGGGCGCTGGCCTCGACGCGCGCGTGACCCCAGACCGGAACCCGCCCAAAGCCCTCCGGCGCGGGAAAGAAATCCCAGTACTTCATCATCTCGCCGAACACCGCATAGGTGATGTTGTTGGCCGTCAGGGCGAAGCTCTCGATCGCCAGGCGCACCTCGCCATCGGCCAGCGGCGCCGGCGCGGCGTCGCGGATCTCGGTGCGGCGCAGATCGGTCTTGGTGACGAGCAGGTCCCAGGCCATGGCGTTCTCTCCCTGTTTGCGCGAGAAGCTAGGCGGCGACGACCGGGGCGTCAAACAGCCGTTCGCGAGTGGCGCGAGCGGTCCAGCGCGCCGGTTCGTGCTAGGCCTACCAAAGTCGTTCCCCGGAGCCCCATGGATATCAGCCAGCTCGATGTGATCGTTCGGGTCGCCGGCGCCACCCTGCTGCTGCTGTTGACGATCCTCCTGGCGCGGGATCCCAGGACACGCCGGGTGGCGGTCTATTTCGCCCCGATGGCCGTCTGTCTGCTCGGATTCCTGGCTGGCAACACGCCCGACCCGTCACTCCGATTGAGCGGTCCGCTCGGAACGGTCGGCGCCTTGATCGCCGGCTACGCCGCCGCCTTCCTGTGGTGGTTCTGTCTGGCCAGCTTCGATCCGCTGTTCCGCCCGCGGGGCGGCGTGCTTTTCATGGGGCTGGCCTGGCTGATCATAGCCAGCGCCGACCGAGGCCTCTTTGGCCCGGACCTGGCCAGCCGCGGACTGTCCTGGGCGCTGATCGCGCTGGGCGTCTCGATGCTGGCTTATCTGGCCTGGCGCCTGGTGCGGGACCGCGCCGGTGATCTGGTGGACGAGAGCCGTCGCGCCCGCGTGCTTGTGGTGGTGCTGCTGGCCAGCCAACTGGCGGCGGACTTCTTGGTCGACCTGGTCATGGGACTGGACTGGGGCCCGCATGGATTCACGATCCTTCAGAACGCCGCCTTCCTGGCCTTCGCCGCGTGGCTGGCGCTGCGCCTGCTGCCGGCGCCGGCGCCGGCCGACGCCGCCGCACGGGCGCCCAGCCCCTCACATGCCCCGGCCGAGGAAACACGCCTGATCGAACGCCTGCGCGTGCTGGTCGAGGTCGAGAAGATCCATCTGGCGCCCGATCTTGATTTCGCCGACGTCGTACGCCGCATGGGCGCGCCGGAGCGCACGGTCCGACGACTGATCAACCATCGCCTCGGGCACGACCATTTTCGCGCCTTCCTGAACGCTTGCCGAGTGGCCGAGGCCAAGCGGCTGCTCGCCGATCCGACCCGGGCCGACGACAAGCTGATCGCCATCGCGTTGGACAGCGGCTTCGCCTCTCTGGCCTCGTTCAACCGCGCCTTCCAGGCCGTGGAGGGGCGTCCGCCCAGCGCCTTTCGCAACGCGCCGACTCCTGAGGAACGCCCCGCCGTGTTCTGAGAAGCGCGCAATTCCGCGCCGCTCTAAGCCTCGCGCTCCCATCACGAGGCGAGATCATGGACGGATTGTTGAGCATCGGCGCGATCCTGGCGCTGCTTTTGTCGGCTGGCGGCGTCATCGCGGTTTTGAGCGGACGCGGCGCCGTCTCGTTCCGCTGGCTTCTCGTGGCGGCGGGACTGGTCCTGCTGAACGACGCCCTGCTGACCCGGGTCTATCGCGTGGTCCCCGACTGGATCGGCGGCGACTGGAACTGGCAGGGCAAGCTGGCGGCCCTGGCCGCGACCCTGGCCCTGGCCGCCCTGCCCGTTCTTGGCTGGCGCGCGAGCGGCCTGACCTGGCGACAAGCGCATCTGAAGGGACCGCTGGTCGTCGCGGCTCTCTACGGGTTGTTGTTCGTCGGCCTGGCGCTCGCCTTTCCGAACGAACCCGCCGACGCCGAGACCCTGGCTTTCCAGCTGACCATGCCCGGCCTCGAGGAAGAGGCGTTCTATCGCGGCTTGCTGTTGCTGGCCCTGGACCGCGCCTTCACGGGCCGGGTCCGCTTCCTGGGCGTCGACTGGAGCTGGGGCGCGGCGTTGTCCTGCGCCCTGTTTGGTCTGGCCCACGCGTTCGGCGTCTCGAAGGGCGAGATCTCGTTCGAGCCGCTGGTCTTCGCCCTGACCGCCGGACCTTCGCTGATCGCCGTGTGGCTGCGCCTGCGTACGGGCAGCCTGCTGCTGCCGGTGCTGATGCATAACCTCGGCAACGCCGCCTCGCTGCTGTTCTGAACACAGCCAGCATTGTCATCGGGACAATGTTTCGGTTGCCGTGACGCGAGGCGGGGCGCAATCGGAGGTGACCACCGCCGACGGAGCGTCCATGCCCCAAGCCGCCCTGCCCTTGCGCCACTTCCTGCTGGCCCTGGCCGTGGTGGCGGTCTGGGGGACCAACTTCGTCGTCATCCGCATCGGCCTCGATCACCTGCCGCCGCTGCTGTTCGCCACCCTGCGCTTTTCGATGGTGCTGTTGCCGATGGCGTTCTTCGTGAAGCGACCGGCGGTGTCGTGGGGCAACCTCGCCGCCTATGGCGTAGCGATCGGCGCGGGTCAGTTTGGCCTGCTGTTCATGGCCATGAAGGGCCACATCTCGCCGGGCCTGGCCTCGCTGGTCGTGCAGACCCAGGTGTTCTTCACCATCGGCATGGCCATGTGGATCAGCCGCGAGCGCGTTCAGGGCTTCCAGGTGGTGGCCCTGCTGCTGGCCGCGTCGGGCATCATCCTGATCGCCGCACACGGCGGCGGCTCGGCGACGCCGCTGGGCGTGATCCTGGTGCTGCTGGCCGCCGCCAGCTGGTCGGCCGGCAACATCGTCGCCCGCCAGGCCGGGTCAGTGAACATGCTGGGCTATGTGGTCTGGGCCAGCCTGTTCTCGATCCCGCCGTTGTTCCTTATGTCCCTGTGGCTGGAGGGCTGGCCGGCCATCGTCCAAGGCGTCACCGCCGCCACGCCCTGGACCTGGGCGGCTGTCGCCTGGCAGGCGGTGGGCAATACCATGTTCGGCTACGCCGCCTGGGGCTGGCTGCTGGCGAGACACCCCGCCGCCACCGTCACGCCGATGGCGCTGCTGGTGCCGGTGTTTGGAATGGGCGCTTCCGCGCTTTTGCTGCATGAGGGCCTGCCCGCCTGGAAACTGATCGCCGCCGCCCTGGTGCTGACGGGCCTGGCGGTCAACATGCTCTGGCCCAAGGTGCGGATGCGGTTCGCGCCGGCTTGACCTCCGTCAGGGAAATGCGCGGACCCTCCCGCGGAACAGGGAGGCCGTCATGGTGAAGACGTTCGAGGTCAACTGGACCCGCGACCAGATCGACAAGGTGCTGGACCAGGTGCGCGCCTATGAGTTTCCACCCGCGCCCGAGGGCGGCGGCTGGGGCTATGGCTGCGACGCGGACTTCCTGAGGGGCCTCTGCGCCTATTGGACCGACGGTTTCGACGTCGGCGCGGCGCAGGCCAATCTGAACCGCTTTCCGCAGTTCACCACCACGGTCGAGGATCTCGACATCCACTTCGTCCACGTGGTCGGCGAGGCCGGCGGCAAGCGACCGCTCCTGATCACCCACGGCTGGCCGGGCAGCCACTTCGAGTTCTGGGACGCGATCGAGCCCCTGGCCTTCCCATCCCGCCATGGCGGCGATCCGGCGGACGCCTTCGATCTAATAATCCCCTCGCTGCCGGGCTTCGGCTTTTCGGGTAAGCCCAAGCGGCCGCTGGGCCAGCGCGCCACGGCGCGCCTGTTCAACACCCTGATGACCCGCGAGCTGGGCTACGAGACCTACCTCGCCCAGGGCGGTGACTGGGGCGGGCTCGTCACCTCGTGGCTCGGCCTCGACCACGGCGCGCATGTGAAGGCCATCCATCTGAACATGATCGGCCTACGTCCGGCCGGTCCGCCACGCACCCAGGACGAGATCGACTGGATCACCGGGTTCGGCGCCCAGATGGACCTCTGGGGCGCCTATTTCCGGCTGCAGGCCAGCAAGCCGCAATCGGTGGCTTGGCTTGGCGCCAACAATCCGGTCGGCCAGGCGGCCTGGATCCTGGAACGCTTCCACGACTGGGCCGACCTCTCCGGCAAGCCGTTCGAGCAGGTATTCACGCGCGACCAGCTGCTGATCAACCTGATGCTCTACGTGACGACCGGCAGCTTCACGACCGGCGCCTGGTACTACCGCGCCATGCTGGAGGAAGGCGGCCCGGTCCTGGCGGAAGGTCAGCGCTGCGAGACGCCCACCGCCTTCGCCAATTTCCCCGGCGAGAGCATCTACAAGCCCCCGCCCCGCTCGTGGGCCGACCGCGCCTACAACATCACCCGCTGGAGCGAGATGCCGCGCGGCGGCCACTTCGCAGCGATGGAGGAGCCGGGGCTGTTCGTCGACGACGTGCGGGCCTGGGCGCGCGAACTCCCCTCCCTCTGATGGGAAGGGAGCTTCTGGACGCCCCCATCTAGCCGTGGCATCCGGTGGCCGAAGTTTGCGCACCGAGGACCCATGGCCCGCTACGATTTCGCCTCCGACAATGTCGCCGGGGCCATGCCGGAAGTGATGGAGGCCTTGATCGCCGCCAATGCGGGAACGGCCTCGGGCTACGGAACCGACCACGTTAGCCGCGCCGCCGCCGACCGCATCCGCGCGGCGCTGGACGCGGACGCCGAGGTGCGGTTCACCGCGTCGGGCACCGCCGCCAACGCCTTCGCCCTGACGCTGCTGGCCGCGCCGCACGAGGCGGTTCTGGCTCATGAGCACGCCCATATCTGCACCGACGAGACCGGCGCGCCGGGCTTCTTTGGCCAGGGCGTCGGCCTGATTGGCTTGCCGGGCGCTTCAGGCAAGATGGAGCTCGCGGCGCTGGAGGCAGCGCTGGCGCAGCCGGATGTCTCCTACCGCCAGCCTGCGGCGGCCCTGTCGCTCACCACCGCCACCGAGTACGGCACGGTTTACTCGAAGGCGCACCTGGAAAGCCTGATCGCGCCGGTGAAGGCCAAGGGCTACGGCGTCCATCTGGACGGCGCGCGTCTGGCCAATGCGGTCGCCGCCGGCTTCGACCTGAAGAGCATCGCCAGGATGGGCGTCGACATCCTGGTGATGGGCGGCACCAAGGCCGGCTCGACCCCGACCGAGGCCGTGGTGTTCCTCAACCCAAACCACGCCCGTCGGCTGGACGCGCGCCTGAAGCACGCCGGCCAGCTCATCTCGAAAGGGCGCTTCCTGGCCGCCCCTTGGCTTGGCCTTTTGGCCGAGGATGGTGGAACCGGCGCCTGGGCCGCGCGCGCCGCTCACGCCAACGCCATGGCCCGCAAACTCGCGGACCTGATGCCCTTCCCGATCCGACACCCGGTCGAGGCCAACGGGATATTCGTCGAAATGGACGAACCCACCCTGGAACGCCTGCGCGGCGAAGGCTGGTTCGTCTACCGTTTCCTGGACGGCACGGTGCGCTTCATGTGCTCGTGGGCCTCCACGCCCGAGATGGTCGAAGACCTGGGCGCGGCGCTGAAGCGGGTGGCGTGAAGACACCCCTTCCCCCGAGGGAGGGGGTCACGGTGAGAGGTTAGCTGTCAACCGGCGTGCCGGCGCCCCGTTTTGGGCTGCAGCCCCTCTTTGTCGCCCGCCGACGGCGCGGATCCTTGCTTTTCTCTCTGGGAGAGCGTGATCACGGGCGCCGCCGCTTCAGCGGCAGATGTCTCGGTGATCCCCAGCATCCTGGCGATCTCGCTGGCGGGAGCCGGGCGGCTGATGAAATAGCCCTGGATTTCGGCGCAGCCCTGACCGCGCAGGGCGTTCAACTGCTCCAGCGTCTCGACGCCCTCGGCCGTCGTGGTGACGCCCATCGAGGCGCCCAGGTCCAGCACGGCCCGGATGATCGCCAGGGCGTCGCTGTCGTGCAGGATGTCGCGGACGAACGTCTGGTCGATCTTGATCTTGTCGAAGGGGAAGCTGCGGAGATAGCTCAGCGAGCTGTAGCCGGTGCCGAAGTCATCCATCGAGATTCGCACGCCCAGCGCCTTGAGGTCATGCAGCATGGTCATGTTGGCCGCGCTGTCCTGCAGAAGGACCGACTCGGTGATCTCCAGCTCCAGCCGCTCGGCCGGCAGCCCAGAGCTTGCCAGCGCCGAGACGACGGTCCCGACGAGACCACGATCGCGGAACTGGGCCGGCGACAGATTGACGGCCAGGCGGACATGGTCGGGCCAGTTGGCGGCCTCGGCGCAGGCGTGTCGTAGAACCCACTCGCCCAGCGGAACGATCAGGCCGATCTCCTCGGCCAGGGGGATGAAGTCGGCCGGCGAGACCGTGCCGCGTTCGGGGTGACGCCAGCGCAGCAAGGCCTCGCAACCGGTCACCCGTTCGTCCCCCAGATGATAGAGGGGCTGGTAGACCAGTTCGAACTCGCCCGCCTGCACCGCGCGACGCAGATCCAGCTCCAGGGCGCGACGGGCCTGCAACTGCTCGTCCATGGCGCGCTCGAAGAAGTGGTAGGCGCCGCGCCCGTCGGCCTTGGCGCGGTACAGCGCCATGTCCGCCTTCTTCAGCAGCTCGTCGGCTTCATCGCCATCGGTGGGCGCCAGGCTGACGCCGACGCTGGCGCCGATCACGACCTGATGACCTTGTAGATCGAACGGCGCGGACATGGCCTCGACGATCCGGGCCGCCAGGCGCGTGGCGCCGTTGGCGTCGTCCAGTCCCGTCTGAACAACAGCGAACTCGTCTCCGCCCAGGCGCGCCACGGTGTCGCCTTCGCGCACGCAACCGCGCAGACGCTCGGCGGCGATCTTCAGCAGGGCGTCGCCGAGCGGATGGCCCAGGGTGTCGTTGACGGTTTTGAAGCGGTCCAGATCCACGAAATGCACCGCCAGGGCGTCGCCCTTGCGTGAACGCCGCGCCAGAGCCTCGCTCAGCGACTTCTGGAAGAGAACGCGGTTGGGCAGGTCGGTCAGCGGGTCGTAGTGCGCCAGCCGCGCGATCTGAGCTTCTGCCCGCTTGCGCTCGGCGATATCCTCCGAGACGCCCAACAGGTACTCGGGCTCGCCGTCGGCGTTGCAGATAGCGATTTTCTTGGTGCGGAGAATAGCCTCAGTGCCGTCGCGTCGCGGGACCCGGTCTTCTTCGATGACCCGGACCTCTCGCGACTCCAGAACTTCGCGATCGCGCTCGACGTAAACAGCGGCCAGCTCTGCTGGATGGAAGTCGGCGTCGGTCTTACCCACCACCGCCTCGCGCTGCATGCCCAGGGTGTTTTCGCCAGCGCGGTTGAGTAGCACATAGCGGTGATCTGCGGCGCGCTTGACGAAAACCATCGACGGCATAGCCTCGACCACGGCGGTCATGAAGGTCTGGGCGCGTTCGACATCGGCCTTGGCGGCGGCCAGATCCGCCACGCTGCGGCGATTGGATTCGTTGGCCGCCTGCAACAGCGCGAGCACCGTGCCGACGCCGAGATAACGCTCGTTCTCGGTGACGATGAACCCGCGCAGCAGGTCCGAGGCGCGATAGGACAGGCTATCGGAGGTGAACTCGGCCAGCGCCATCTCGGCGTCGACGACCAGTGGCTCACGGTCCATCAGCGTGGAGATCGGACGGTTGGCGTAGAGCGCGCGCCCGTATTCGGCCGCCATGCGCAGGAAGAAGGCGTTGCGCTCGACCAGTCCGATCGGACGGTCGTCCCGGTCCAGGACCGGGATGATCAGGGTATCGGGCTCTTCCCGGAATCGCTCGTAGAGCGCCTTGCCGAGGTGATCCTCTCGCGCCGGCTCCAGGAAAGAAACAGTGTCACGCAGGGTGAACATCGATACGCCTCCACTCGCGAGAGCAAGAGGCCAGCACGCACCTAACGCGATCCTAATGGGCGCGATCAGGCTAGCGAATTTCGCGAAAACTTCACAGCGCCGTCACAGTGTTTGCGGCGATTTTTACGGAGTGAAATCGAATACTTATAGTTATACTTAACGACCGGTATCCAGGAAATCCCTCGACCTGAACGCCTCTGGAGCCGCGACTTCAACCACGGGCTCGTCGCGATCATCGAACTCGGTGCGCAGGGCCCGGCTCATCACCGCATGCATCTCATAGAGGCAGGTGATGTAGGTCAGTTCCAGGATCTCTTCGTCGCAGAGGAACGCCTTCAGCGCCGCAAACACTCCGTCGGCCACGCGGCCGCCGTCCAGGACAAGACCGTCGGCATAAGCGAGCACCGCGCGTTCATGAGTGTCGAAGAGCTCGGAGACCTGCCATTGCGGAACGGCGGCGATCTTCTCCTCGGACACGCCCAAGCCACGCAGAGACTTGCAGTGCTGCGAGAACACGAACTGGCTGCCCCGCGCCCACCCGGCGCGCGTCTGGGCCAGCTCGCGGAGCACAGGGTCGAGCTTGCGGACGGGGTCACGGTAGAGAGCGAAGCCTTGGGCGGCGTGACGCAAGATGTCCGGGCTTGCTGCGAAGACCGTCCACCAGTCGCCGCGCGTACCGGTGTCGGTTCCGGGCTCGGCCACCGGATCGCGGTCTCCGAACAGCAGGTCATAGAGCCGCAAGGTCCCCTTGTCGGTGACTTCGGCCCTGGGAATCTGACGCAGGCGCGGCATCAGGCGCTCACCGTTGCGGACGCCGGCTCGTGGCGCACATCGCCCGGTCCGAAAGCACGCGTGAAGGCGGCCAGTTCCATCATGATCCCGTTCGGATCGGTGAAATAGACCGACCGCACGAAGACGCCCGGATGAAGCTTGCGGGCGACGCCCATCTCGCTGTCATCGTGGTTCACGACCATTGGAAACACCGGAACGCCTGCGGCTTGGAGGCGCTCAAGGCAGGTGTCCAGATCGGCCTCGTCGACGCTGAAGGCCACATGGTTCATCGAGCCGACGGCGGTCTTGGCCTCGGCCGGGAAGGCCTTGACCGAGGCGACGCCCGGCGCGGCCGGCGGGACATCGGGCCACCAGAAAAAGGCCAGGCAGGATCCGCCGCCGCAGTCGAAGAAGAAGTGCTGGCCGCCATCGGGCAGGGCCACGGTCTTGACCAGCGGCATCTGCAGGATCTCGGTATAGAACCTCACCGTCTCGGCCATGTCGCGGCACACAAGAGCCAGGTGATTGACGCCGGTGATCTTCATCTCGGCTTCCTCCCGGAAACCGAGGTTACGCCAACGCGGCTATGCGTACAGCCTTACGCGGGGGCGCCTACTCCCGCTCTTCCTTTGCGTCCCCAAGCAGGATCTGGCCGCCCCAGCTGACCACGCCGGTGACGACGGCCGCCAGGATGCCCGCCCACAGGCCCTGGACCCTGAGCCCGTCCAGCATCCAGGCCACCAGCCCGATCATGCCGGCGTTCACCACCAGCAGAAACAGGCCAAGCGTCGCCAGGGTCAGCGGGAACGTCAGTACCGTTACGATCGGACGCACGACGGCGTTGACGATCCCAAGCAGCAAGCCGGCGATGATCAGGGTCTTCCAGCCGTCCGCTGTGACGCCCGGCACGATCTGGGTCGCCAGCCAGAGGCCGAAGGCGGCGATCAGGACGCGAAAGATAAGACGAAACATCCGGAGACTCCTCGGTTCGAGCAGCAGATTGGCCCATGCGCGCTCAGGATCAAGTCGCGCCGGAATACCCCAGCCCGGAACTCGGACATTACAAATGCGTTACCGCTCTTCAAACCGCCGCTCAGCGAACTATCTAGTCCTTCGTGTGGGGGATGATCGCGCGCGATTGGCGAGCGGATCCGCACGCAAGGGGATATGAGTAAGATGGCCGTGAATTCTCTATCGGTGATGTCGCCGGACGGCGGCTTGTCGCGTTACCTCACCGAGATCCGCAAGTTCCCGATGCTCAGCAAGGACGAAGAGTTCATGCTGGCCCAACGCTGGAAAGAGCATCAGGACCCGCAAGCGGCCCACAAGATGGTCACCAGCCACCTGCGTCTCGTGGCCAAGATCGCGATGGGCTATCGCGGCTACGGCCTGCCGATCGGCGAAGTGATCTCCGAAGGCAATGTCGGCCTTATGCAGGCGGTCAAGAAGTTCGAGCCCGAAAAGGGCTTCCGCCTGGCCACCTACGCCATGTGGTGGATCCGCGCCTCGATCCAGGAATACATCCTGCGCTCCTGGTCGCTGGTGAAGATGGGCACCACCGCCGCTCAGAAGAAGCTGTTCTTCAACCTGCGCAAGGCCAAGAGCCAGATCGCCGCCTTCCAGGAAGGCGATCTGCACCCCGACCAGGTCAGCCAGATCGCCACCAAGCTGGGCGTGCTGGACAGCGAAGTCATCTCGATGAACCGCCGTCTGTCGGGCCCCGACGCTTCGCTGAACGCGCCGCTGCGCGCCGACGGCGAAAGCGAGTGGCAGGACTGGCTGGCCGATGAGGAGCAGGTCTCCCAGGAAACCCGCGTAGCCGAGGACGAGGAAAAGTCGCTGCGGATGTCGCTTCTGGAAGAGGCGATGGTCGAGCTGACCGACCGCGAGCGCCATATCCTCACCGAGCGGCGCCTGAAAGACGAGCCGACCACCCTTGAAGAGCTTGCGGCCCAGTACGGCGTCTCGCGCGAACGGGTCCGCCAGATCGAGGTCCGCGCGTTCGAGAAGCTGCAGAAGACCATGCGCGAGGCGGCGATCGCCAAGAACATGGTCGAGGCCTGAGGCTTCGGCTCACCGGTTTGACGAAGGGGCGCTCCTCGGGGCGCCCTTTTTGTTTGGGTCAGCTGACCGTTTGCGTGCTGGCCAAGCCCTTGCGGCGACCGGTGAAGCGCGTCGGCAAACATTCCGAATGGGAACCGCGGGCCTGGGCGCTACTATGAAGCTCGCCATGCCTGACACCGCCGCTCCCCTGCCACAGTTGATCCTGCTCCCCGGACTCCTTAACGACGCCGAGCTGTGGCGCGATCAGATCAGCGGTCTGGCGGACCTTGCTCGCCCCTGGGTTCCCGACCTTTCGCCCTACGCCACGATCCGCGAGATGGCCGAACACGTGCTCGAGACCGCCGAGCCGACCTTCGCCTTGGCCGGCTTCTCGATGGGCGGCTATGTGGCCCAGGACATCGCCCGGATCGCGCCCGAGCGCATCGAGCGCCTTGCCCTGCTGGACACCTCGATCCGGGTCGACACGCCCCAGCGCGCCGCCCAGCGTCAGGCGCTGAACAAGGCCGCCGCCAGGGGCGGAACCTTCATGGGAATCGGCCAGGCGATCCTGAAGAGCTATGTCGACGCCTCCCGCCTCGACGATCGCGAGCTCACCACCCGCATCGTCGACATGACCCAGCGCCTGGGCCGCGAGGTGTTCCTGCGCCAGAACAGCCTGGAGCGCGAAGATGGCGAAGCCGCGTTACGCGCCCTTCGCGTTCCCTTGGTGGTGATCGTCGGCGAGAACGACCAGATCACGCCGGCTGAAGCCCATCGGGAAATGGCGGCGGCGATCGGATGCTCTCACCTGGTGGTGATCCCAAAGACGGGACACATGACGCCGATGGAAGCGCCCGGCGCGGTCAACGGCGCCCTACGCCACTGGCTGCAACGTCCTGCCGGACATCGCTGACGCCATCAGGCCGCGCGGACCTTGTCTTCCGGAGCCATGAAACCCATTAGGGCGTCGATGCGCTTGACCAGTTCCTGACGCGCAGCGGGACCGGCGATGTCGGATTGCATGCAGCTCATCAAGGCCTCGGCCGCCTGCATCAGGCGGGGTTCCTTGACCATTTCGCCCACACGCCGCAGCTCCACCGCCTGGGCGACTAGGGCGCGCCGAGCCTGTGCCGGATCGGAGTCGAGCGCCTGAGCGGCTGACTTGACGATGCGAAGGGCCTGGGAAAGGCGCGTCGCCGGCGTACCTGCGCCATCGGCCTTGCGTTTGCGAGGGCCCTTGTAATCGGCCGAATTGAAGCGACGCCGGTCGGGACCGACATAGGCCACCGCCTCCACCCAGTCGCGCGGCTTCAAGGTCACGGCTTCGAGACGGCGCTCAAGGTCTTTCAGATTGAACGGCTTGCGCATGAACTCGTGAACGCCCGCGTCGCGCGCGCCTAGGATCACCTCGGCGGTCGCTTCGGAGGTGCACATGATCACCGGCGCCTCGCGGGACGCCAGGTCACTGCGACGCAGCTTGCGCGTGAAAGCCAATCCATCGACGCCCGAAGACGCGCCGTGTTCGACGAAGATCAGTTGAGGGTCGACCGCGCGGGCCATGGCGTAGCCCTTCTCGGCGGTCGGGGCCGAAAAGATCTGCACGCCGCCCAAGGGGCGCAGTTGTTCCGACAACAGGCGTGCGGTCGCGGGATTGGGGTCCACGACCATGACTCGCTGCACCTTGGCGGCGACACGCTGAATTGTGCGGACGTTCCCGTCGAACACGAACACGACTCCCGAGACTGGCGTTCAGTCTTAATTTCAGAGTGTAAAAATCCACTTATCGACCAGGTCGCTCCGAGCCGTCGCCATCGGACGATCTAGTCGGAGAGCGGCACTGCCAGACCGGCTTCGAAGTCCATCAGGATGTCGATACCTTCCTCGATATCGACCGTCAGAGGCTCGCCAGGCGGGAAGCGGTAGCGCCAATAGCTCGAAATGTGGGAGATCACCCCCACCCGCTCGCCCAACGACAGAAACATCTCAGGGGCGCGCAACAGGAAGTCCCGGAACGCGATCGGGCGACCGTTGTCGATCAGGTCCTCGAACGCACTATCGTAAACCTTCAGCGTACGCATGACCGCCGCGCGCTCGACGAGGATGCCCCCCTGCAGGCGACGTCGGCTGTCGTCGACAAACTTCGCGGCCTCGGCGTCCTTGTTGCCGGTCACCACAAGGCGGCCGATCTCCTGCCCCACTGCGGCAAGGTCGGACCAAAGCTTGGTCAGCATCCACTTATAGTAGAGGAAGCCCTTCCAACTGAAGACGCCCTCCTTGAAGCTCTCGCCCTCCATGACCAGGGTCGCGCGCAGCGGTTCCAGACGCTCATCCACGTCGGTGGAAAGGAGCGCCTCGACCAGCCGCGCAGCGTGAGCGCGCCCCACGCCCCCCGAGCCGCGGTAGGCCAGCTCGATCAGGCGGGCGATCTCCTGGGTCACGAAGCCCTGCATGTTTTCGTAGTCGGCCGCCGACAGTGAGAAATAGCAGTTGGCCACGAAGATCCCGTGGCGGCGCAAGTGCTCGCGCAGGAGGAACGGGTCCAGCGACGGCAGCATGTCGATCAGGCGCAGGGTCGCCAGGTCACGGGTCATGTCGCCCGAAGCGTTGCAGGCCTCAACCACTAGGTCGACCCAGCCGCGTTGTCCGACGAACACCGACTGTCCACCAAGCCCTAGGTCGTTGCGGTCAAACGGAATGATGATCTTGGTCGCGGTCGGGCGGGCGTCGTCGAACAGGTAGATGTCGTCGTGGCGCAGGCGGTGCTTGAGCACGATGGCGGTGTTGAGCAGCCGGTTGCGAAACAACGGCGCCTCGCTGTACTCGGGGCGCTGGGCGCTGTCGGCCTCTACGGCGAGAAGATTGAGGACGCGACTGGTCGAGGCCGTACGCTCCAAGGCGCGCAGGCTTCGCATCATGCGATCGGCCCTGTTCAGCTTAGGCCGGCGAGTACGCGCAAGAGCTGACAAAAGAAACCCCCAGAAAGACAAGCTTTCATAGAACGACGTTGGCTAACAAACGCTAACCACAGCGAGGCCAAGGCTGCCTTTGCAACCTAAGGGACTCTAGCTCAAGACCGCCTGTCGTTGGTCCATCATCCCGGACGAAGCGCTCCTGCGCTGAGCCGCCACCGTCGCCAGCAGTCCCGCCGGTTGGATCGGCTTAGGGTGAGCATCGTCGAATCCTTGCGCCATCAGGCGCTCGGCGTCGCCAGCCATCGCGTCGGCGGTGAGAGCCACCACGGGGATATCGCTGCGACCGGCCTCGCCGGCGCGGATGCGCCGCACCGCCTCCACGCCATCCATGCCCGGCATATGGACGTCCATCAGAACGACCTCGAAGTCCTCGATCCGCAGGCGCGCGAGGGCCATGTGACCATCGTCCGCAACCGCGACGACCGCGCCCACAGCCTCAAGAATCGCGCACGCGACCTTTTGATTGACCGCGTTGTCGTCGACCACCAGCACGCGCGCGCCTTCCAGATACGGCGTCGGCGCGCGCGCGGTCTCCATCGCCGGCGCCGCAGTCGCCTTGAGCGGCAGTCGAACGGTAAAGGTCGAGCCGACGCCGGCTTCGCTCGACACCTGCACCTCGCCGTCCATCAGCGTCGCCAGCTGGCGGCAAATCGACAGGCCCAGACCGGTGCCGCCATAGCGGCGGGCGATCGAGGGGTCGACCTGGCCGAACGGCGTGAACAGGCGGCTGATCTGGTCCGCGCTGATGCCCACGCCGGTATCGCTCACCGCGAGCACGACGCCTCCGGCGTCTGCGGCCTCCAGGTGAATGACCACGCGCCCGGTCTCGGTGAACTTGAGGGCGTTCGAAACCAGGTTCATCAGGATCTGACGCACGCGCGCGGCGTCGCCCAAAACCCAAACAGGGGCGGCTGGATCAATCTCCAGGATCAGGTCCAGCCCTTTGAGCCGAGCGCTCTCGCTCCAGATCGCCCGTGTCTGCAGCGTCAGCTTGCGGATATCGAACGGGGCGACCTCAAGGGTCAGCTTGCCAGCCTCGATCTTCGAGAGATCCAGAATGTCATTGAGGATCGTCATCAGGCCGTGGCCCGACTCTTCGATCATTTCCAGGTACTCGGACTGCCGCTTGTCCAGCCGAGTGCCGCGCAGCGCGTGGACTAGACCCAGAACGCCGTTCATCGGCGTCCGCAGTTCGTGGCTCATCATCGCCAGGAAGGCGGACTTGGCGCGGCTGGCCTCAAGGGCCTTGGCTTCGGCCTCCTCGCGCGCCTTGACCGAGGCACGCATGGTGCGCACGGCGTCGGCGACATAGCCGACCAGGCCCAGCAGGATCATGAACGCCGCGAGCCGGTCCACAAGAACGAAGTGCTTGGCCAACAGCGGCAGCGCCGCCAGCATCAGGAACGGCCAGACGGTCAGCGCCAGCATCGCCGCCAAGCTGTTCATGGCGTAACGGACACCCTCCACGACCATGCCGAACAAAATCAGCATCGCCGCGTACCGCATCGCCATCGGACCGTTGATGACGCAGTAGGCCGCCATGAACGACCAGACCATCGCGAAGGCCGAAGGCGGCGCGATCCGCATGAACCGGACGATGCCTCGCCCCCAGTCTGGCCGATACGATCGCTCAAGGTAGAGCAGCGAAAATTCGCAGACGGCGTTCGCAATCACCCATGCGATCAGCGCCGACCGGCCGATATAAAAGCCGAGCAGAGCCGCGACCATGCCGGTCGCCGTCAACCGCGCTACACGGCTACGTCGAGTGACCCCAAGCATTGAGCCCGCTTGGCCGTCATCGAGAATATCCCGGAGAGCCAAACGCTCACTCCCGCGAACCAAAGTCGCGAGAGTTAACGCCCACAATGTTCAATAAGCATTTAAGCGTGACCGTTGAGGCTGACTCTTTAGTCAGCTTACCCCTGGAATGGGTCGCGCATCAGGATCGTGTCGTCGCGCTCGGGGCTTGTCGACAAGAGGGCGACCGGCGCGCCGATCAATTCCTCGACGCGGCGCACATACTTGATGGCGTTGGCGTTCAGGTCCTTGAATGAACGGGCGCCGGCGGTGCTTTCCGTCCAGCCCTCAATCTCCTCATAGACCGGCGTGGCGGCGGCCTGGTCGCGCAGGCCCGCGGGCAGATAGTCCAGCACCTTGTCGCCGATCTTGTAGCCAACGCAGATCTTCAGGGTCTTCAGGCCGTCCAGCACGTCCAGCTTGGTCAGGGCCACGCCGTGAATGCCGTTGATGGCCACCGACTGGCGCACCAGCACCGAGTCGAACCAGCCGCAGCGACGCGCGCGGCCGGTGTTGACGCCGACCTCGCGGCCCACCGTCGAGAGGTGCTTGCCGACGTCGTCGAACAGCTCGGCCGGGAACGGCCCCTCGCCCACACGGGTGGTGTAGGCCTTGACGATGCCCAGCACATAGCCGGTCGCCGACGGGCCCATGCCCGAGCCGGCCGAGGCCTGCCCTGCGGCCGTGTTGGACGAGGTGACGAACGGATAGGTGCCGTGATCGACGTCAAGCAGCGAGCCCTGGGCGCCTTCGAACAGGATCTTGCGGCCGGCCTTGTAAGCCTGGTCCAGCACCCGCCAGG
Source organism: Pseudomonadota bacterium (assembly GCA_020161365.1). GTDB lineage: Bacteria > Pseudomonadota > Alphaproteobacteria > Caulobacterales > Caulobacteraceae > Caulobacter. The sequence continues at coordinate 331,030 of JAIUNU010000003.1, forward strand.
CCGGCTGAGCGTAGGCCAGGATGCGCGGGGCGAGTTCCATCAGGGCGTCGAACAGTTCCTGGGCCGACGCCTCCGGCAGACCCAGGCCGCGACGCAGGGCGCCGTGATGGGCCAGCAGGCGATCGATCTTGGGCTTCAGAGCCTCGGGGTCGGCCAGGTCGGCGACGCGGATGGCCCGGCGGCCGACCTTGTCCTCATAGGCCGGACCGATGCCGCGACCGGTAGTGCCGATCTTCTGGGTCGAGGCGGCCTCGCGCGCCTGGTCCAGATCGCGGTGCAGCGGCAGGATCAAACAGGCGTTGTCGGCCAGGATCAGCAGCTCGGGCGTGATCGCCACGCCCTGGTCGGCGATCTTGTCGATCTCGGTCAAGAGGTGCCAGGGATCGACAACGACCCCGTTGCCGATCACCGAGGTCTTGCCCTGCACAACGCCTGACGGCAGCAGGGCCAGCTTGTAGACCTTGCCGTCGACCACCAGCGTATGGCCGGCGTTGTGGCCGCCCTGGAAGCGCACGACGACGTCGGCCCGGTTGCTGAGCCAGTCAACGATCTTGCCCTTGCCCTCGTCGCCCCACTGGGCGCCGACAACGGTCACGTTAGCCATGGTTTGGATACGCCTTGTCGCCTGCCGAGTGACGCCACGGGGTCCTTCGACAGGACTCGACCCCGGACGTGGTCTAAATTTTGGGCGGCGCCGCGCGGGCCGTCAAACAGGCCCTCCGCGAAGTCAGAAGGCGTAAACCAGCCGGACCCCCGCGTCGTCAAGCCCCTGGTTCTTGCCCTGGTGGAAGATCTGACCGTTCGAGAGGTGGGTGTAGCTGAGCTCGACCGATACCTTGTCATTGACCTGGTAGCCCAGCGCCAGCTCGGGCTCGAACAGCACCTTCGAGCCGAAGTCGATGCGGTTGTAGTAGAGCCAGGTGCGGCGCGCGCGCTCCTCCGGCGTCAGGTTCGGCGCGTTGGCGGGCGGCAGGCCGGCCTTGCCGTCGGTGTAGGCCAGACCCATGCCGGGGCGCAGATAGAAGCCGCCTGGCTGGCCCAGTTCCACCTTCCAGTTGAAGCCGACTGCGGCGAAGTTCGAGGTGTTGTTGGTGTTGATCGACACCATGGCGTGAACCTGCGGCTTGCCCAGCCAATCAAGGCTCTCGATGCGGTTGGTGCGATAGCCTAGGTGGATGTCGGCGCCCCCCTCGCGGCCGGCCGCGCCCAGGCCCACGGCTTTGCCGATAAAGGTCACATCGTGCTTGTACACGCCGACGAACGCTTCACCGGCGAAGGCGGGCGCGGCGCATCCCAGCGCTGCGCCGGCGAGCGTCAAGGAAGCCACGGCGGCGGAGGTGGCGGTCTTCATCGAGTCGTCCTGAACATTATGGCCCGTCTTTATATGGCGCTAACGGCAGCGGTCGGGAAGGGTTTCGATCCTTGGGCGCACGCGCTAGCCTCGCGCCATGACCGTCTCCCTCGCCGATATCCAAGCCGCCGCCGTGCGCCTGAAGGGCCTTGCCGTCGAAACGCCGCTGATCGAAAGCCCCGCTCTGAACGAACGTCTTGGTGGGCGGATCTTCCTGAAGCCGGAGACTTTGCAGCGGGCGGGAGCCTTCAAGTTTCGAGGCGCTTACAACCGACTGAGCCAACTCACCGACGAAGAGAAATCGCGCGGCGTTGTGGCCTTTTCATCGGGCAACCATGCCCAGGGCGTAGCGCTGGCGGCCAAGCTGGTCGGCTGTCCGGCCTTGATCGTGATGCCCTCCGACTCGCCGTCAGTGAAGGTCGAGGGCACCCGAGGCTTCGGCGCCGAAATTCGCTTCTATGACCGCTTCACGGAGGACCGCGTCGCCATCGCCGATCAGATCGCAGCTGAGCGCGGCTGCGTGGTTGTGCCCTCGTATGATGATCCGCACATCATCGCCGGCCAGGGCACCGTGGGTCTGGAGATCGTCGCCCAGGCTGCCGCACGGGGCGCGAGCCTGGACAGCCTGATCTGCTGCGTCGGCGGCGGCGGCCTGATCGCCGGGACCTCCACGGCGGTGAAGGCCCTCTCGCCGGCGACGGAAATCTGGGGCGTCGAGCCCGCCGGCTTCGACGAGACGCGCCGCTCGCTCGAAAGCGGCCAGCGGGAGACGATCGACAAGGACGCCCGCTCGATCTGCGACGCCCTGCTGACGCCGATCCCCGGAGACCTGACCTGGCCGATCAACCAGAAGACCCTGTCCGGCGTGGTCGCGGTGACGGACGCCGAAGTGGCCGAGGCGATGCGCTACGCCTTCTCGACCCTGAAGCTGGTGGTGGAGCCCGGCGGCTGCGTGGCCCTCACGGCGGCGCTGACTGGCAAGGTTGATGTGGCGGGCAAGACGGTCGCGATCGTCCTGTCGGGCGGCAATGTCGATCCGGGGTTGTTCGCCAAGGTTTTGAGCGGTCAAATCTAACGAACAAACACCTTGTCATCCCGGCTGCAGCGCAGCGGAGAGCCGGGACCCAGGGGCCGCCACGCTGCTGCTCCCCTGGATCCCGGGTCGGCTGCGCCGCCCGGGATGACAGCGGAGATATTGGGGATAGACATGAACCTGCCGCCCGCGACCGCCCTCCCCCAGACTCCGCTGCTCGTGGTCGACCGCGCCGCGCTGGAGCGAAACCTCGCCCGGATGCAGGCGCTGTGCGATGCGGCCGGCGTGCGCCTGCGCGCGCATGGCAAGACGCACAAATGCTCGACGCTCGGCCGCCTGACCATCGAGGGCGGCGCGGTCGGCCTGTGCTGCCAGACCGTTGGCGAGGCCGAGGCCTATGTCGCGGGCGGCGTGCGGGACGTGCTGGTCACCGCCCCCTCACCGCCCTGGGGCGCGGCGCGGCTGGCGGCCCTGGCCAAGACCGGCGCGCGCGTGGGCGCGGTCGCCGACGACGAGGGCCAGATTGACAGCCTGTCGGACGCGGCGGTGGCGGCGGGCGCGACGCTAGATCTGGTGATCGACCTGGACCTCGGCACCCATCGCGCCGGCGCCTATCCAAAAGACGCCCTGCGGCTGGCGCGCGCCGCCGACGCCGCGCCGGGACTGCGGTTCGCGGGCATCCAGGCCTATCTCGGTCACCTGCAGCACATGGACGACCTTGGTCTGCGCAGATCGGCCGATGAGGCCGCGTTCGCCACGCTCAAGGCCCTGGTCGCGGAACTGACAGAGGCGGGGCTGCCGCCGCCGGTGGTAACGGGCGGCGGGACGGGCACGCACGCCTATGACCTCGCCTCGGGCGTCTATACCGAACTGCAGGCGGGCTCTTATGCGGTGATGGACGTCGAATACGACGCCTGCGGCGCTCCGGACGGACAGGCCTGGGGCTTCGAGCCGGCGATGTTCATCGCCAGCACGGTTGTCTCGGCCAATCACAAGAGCCACGTCACCTGTGACGCCGGCTTCAAGGCCGTGTCGATGGACGGTCCGCCTGCCCGCGTCGTCGCCGGCGCCGCTACGGGCTCGCTATGGCGTCCGATGGGCGACGAGCACGGCATGATCGCCCACCCGGCCCTGATCGACGTGCTGAAGGCCAGCGGTCGCGACCCGCTGGGCTTCGACAAGGCTGTGGCCGGCGCCGACGCCGATCCGACCCGCGCCTGGCCGGCTGACGCGCCGAAGGTCGGCGACATCGTCTGGCTGCAACCGGGTCACTGCGACCCGACGATCAACCTCTATGACGCGCTGCACGTCTGGGATGGGACGACGCTGGAGCGCTGGGCGGTCGACGGGCGGCGGGTCAGCGCCCTCTAAACCGGCTTCCCCGGCGAACGCCGGGGTCCAGATCGAGCCCGCAAGCGCCTCCGAAAAGTGCGCTGTCTATTGGCGCGAACACCCAAGAGGCGCCGGATGGATCTGGGCCCCGGCATTCGCCGGGGAGATCGGAATTAGGGGTAGCGGTAAACCGCTTCCCCTTGGGGCAAGAGCGATCTAGGGTCCGCGCCCAACGACAAGATTTGCTCCAAGAGGGCTTACCGATGAAACGCCTGCTGCTCGCCACCGCCCTGTTCGCCGCGCCCATGCTGGCGCACGCGTCGGACGCGCCCAAGATCGACCCCGCCAAGCTGGCCGCCCACATCAAGACGCTGTCTTCGGACGCCTTCGAGGGCCGAGGCCCCGCTACAGCCGGCGAGACAAAGACCGTCGCCTACATCACCGAACAGATGAAGGCCGTGGGTCTAGAGCCGGGCGGCGACCTGAAGGACGGCAAGCGCCTGTGGACCCAGGACGTGCCGCTCGGCAAGTTCGACATCGACGGACCGGTGATGGCCCACGTGATGGTCGGCGCCGACCACATCATGCTGAACCAGGGCGAACAGGTCGCTATCCGCGCGGCGATGACCAATGTGAACGCCGTTTCCATCAAGGACGCGCCGATCGTCTTCGCCGGCTACGGCGTCAAGGCGCCCGAGCGCAACTGGGACGACTTCAAGGGCATGGACCTGAAGGGCAAGGTCGTCGTCGTCCTGATCAACGATCCTGATTTCGAGACGGGCTCGGGTGATTTCGGCGGCAAGGCCATGACCTATTACGGCCGCTGGACCTACAAGTTCGAGGAAGCCGCCCGCCAAGGCGCGGCCGGCCTGCTGATCGTCCACGAAACCGCCCCGGCCTCTTACGGCTGGGCCACGGTGAAGAACTCCAACACCAACACGATGTTCGACATCGTCCGCAAGGAACCGGCCAAATCGCACCCGCCGATGGAAGGCTGGATCCAGCGCGACGTCGCCGTGGATCTGTTCAAGAAGGCCGGCCTCGACTTCGACGCCCTCAAGAAGGCCGCGCAGAGCCGCGACTTCAAGCCGGTGGAACTGAAGGGCGCGACCTTCTCGGCGGACTACAAGGTCAAGCACGAGGTGATCGTGTCGAAGAACGTCGTCGGCAAGGTCACCGGCGCCAAGCGCCCCGACGAAACCGTGATCTTCAGCGGCCACTGGGACCACTTGGGCGTTGGCCTGCCAGACGCCAAGGGCGACAAAATCTATAACGGCGCCGTCGACAACGCGACGGGCATCGCCGCCATGCTGGAGATGGGCCGCATCGCCGCCGCCGGCCCCAAGCCGGACCGCTCGATGGTCTTCCTGGCGGTCACCGCCGAGGAAAAGGGCCTCCTGGGCTCGGAGTACTACGCGGCCAATCCGCTGTATCCGCTGGCCAAGACGGCTGGCGTCATCAACACCGACGCCCTGGATCCGACCGGTCCGGCCAAGGATTTCACGATCTCGGGCAACGCCAAGCTGGATTTGCTCGACGACCTGATCGCCAAGGGCAAGGCCGTCGGCCGGACCTACACGCCTGATCCGGCCACTGAAGCCGGCTACTTCTACCGCTCGGACCACTTCCCGTTCGCCAAGCGCGGCGTGCCGGCCATCTCGTTCGGCTCGGGCGAGGACCTGGTCGAGGGCGGCGTCGCCGCCGGTAAGGCCGCCTCGGACGCCTACCGCATCAACGCCTATCACCAGCCCGCCGACGAGTGGAACGACAACTGGCGACTGGACGGCATGAGCGCCGACATCGCGCTGGTCTACAGCGTCGGCCGCGATCTGGCCGGCTCGAGCCGCTGGCCCGACTGGGGCGCGGACTCCGAGTTCAAGGCCGCGCGCGACGCCAGCAAGGCCGAGCGGAAGTAGGGTTCGTCCGAAACGCTCCTTCCCGTGTCATCCCCGCCGGAGCGTAGCGTAGAGCCGGGACCCAGGGGTGACAAAGCGCCGTGCGCGCCGCCCCTGGGTCCCGGATAGCCTCTCCGAGGCTTCCGGGATGGCACCTTGAGTTTGCGACCTCCCCCATGACCGCCTCTGTCTTCGACCTCTTCAAACTCGGCGTCGGCCCGTCGAGCAGCCACACCATGGGCCCGATGACGGCGGCAGTGCTGTTCATCGGTCGGCTGCGCGAGGCCGGGAAGCTGACCTCCGTCGCGCGGGTCGAAACGCGGCTCTACGCGTCCCTGGCCCTCACCGGTAAAGGCCACGCCACCGACCGCGCGGTGATCCTGGGCCTGATGGGCTTCGTGCCGGCGGAACTCGATCCCGACGCCGGCGAGGCCGCCCTGCTGGAAAGCCAGGCCAGCCAGTCGCTGAAGCTGGGCGGCGAGATCGACATCGCCTTTGACGCGGCGCGCGACATCGTCTGGCTGGGCCATGAACGCCTGCCCCAGCACCCGAACGGTCTGACCTTCAGCGCCTTCGACAAGGCCGGCGCGCTTCTGGCCGAGCGGACCTACTTCTCGATCGGCGGCGGCTTCGTTCGCGACGAAAGCGAGATGGGTCGCAACGCCCCGCCCGAGGAAGGCCCCGCCATCCCCTTCCCGTTCGAGAGCGCAGCCGACCTGCTGGACCGCGCCGAGCAGGCGGACCTTTCGATCGCCGAGGTGATGGCCGCCAACGAACGCGCTCGCATGAGCGAAGGCGAGATGAACGCAGGTCTCGACCGCATCTTCGGCGCCATGGAAGCCTGCATCGATCGCGGCATGCGCCAGGAGGGCGTCTTGCCGGGAGGCCTCACGGTCAAGCGCCGCGCCCGACAGATCCACCAGACCATCCTGGGCCGGATGGAGCGCCAGATGAGCGACCCGCTGGCCGCGATGGACTTCGTCAATCTGTGGGCCATGGCGGTCAACGAGGAGAACGCCGCCGGCGGCCGGGTGGTCACCGCCCCGACCAATGGCGCGGCGGGTCTGGTTCCGGCCGTGCTGCGGTTCTTCGTCCGGTTTCACAAGGGAACGCCCGAGCAGGTGCGGACCTTCCTGCTGACCGCCGCCGCCATCGGCGCGCTCTACAAGATGAACGCCTCGATCAGCGGCGCCGAGGTCGGCTGCCAGGGCGAGGTGGGCGTCGCCTGCTCGATGGCGGCGGCGGGTCTCGCCGCCGCGCTCGGCGGGACCAACGCCCAGATCGAGAACGCCGCCGAGATCGGCATGGAGCACAACCTTGGCCTCACCTGCGACCCGATCGGCGGCTTGGTGCAGATCCCCTGCATCGAGCGCAACGCCATGGGCGCCATCAAGGCCATCGACGCCGCCCGCCTGGCCCTACTGGGCGACGGCCAGCACTCTGTGTCGCTCGACAAGGTCATCGCCACGATGAAGCGCACCGGCGAGGACATGAACGAGATCTACAAGGAAACTTCGATGGGCGGCCTGGCGGTGGGGCTGTCGGTGAACCGGGTAGAGTGTTGAGGACGGCCTAAGCGCTCCCTCCACCGCTTCGCGGTCCCCCTCCCCCGTTGCACGGGCGAGGATGAATGGCCTCCTCCCCCGCATCGCGGGGGAGGTGTCACGATGCGTCAGTATCGTGACGGAGGGGGCGCTATTACCTCTCGACGCCCCGCCAAACCTCGCCTAATTTCCGCGAGAACATCAAGGGAACATCCAGCCATGGGCAAGATCAGAACCGGCATCGGCGGCTGGACGTTCGAGCCCTGGCGCGGGACCTTCTATCCCGATGACCTCAAGCAGAAAGACGAGCTGAAATACGCGTCGTCCAAGCTGACCAGCATCGAGATCAACGGCACCTACTATTCGACCTTCAAGCCCAACAGCTGGATGAAGTGGCGCGACGAGACGCCCGACGACTTCGAGTTCTCGGTCAAGGCCAGCCGCTTTTGCACCAACCGCCGGGTGCTGTCGGAAAACAACGACTCGCTGGAGAAATTCCTGTCGCAGGGGCTGGAAGAGCTGGGTTCGAAGCTTGGCCCCATCAACTGGCAGTTCATGGCCACCAAGAAGTTCGATCCGGCGGATTTCGAGGGTTTTCTGAAGTTACTGCCAAAGGAGCAGAAGGGCGTGCGCCTGCGTCACGCGATGGAGGTGCGCAGTCCGACCTTCGCCTGCCAGCAGTTCTACGACCTCTGCGCTCAGTATGGCGTGGCCATCGTCTACGCCGTCGACGACGAGGCGCCGGAGTGGCCGTGCATCGACCAGCCCACCGCCGACTTCAGCTACGCCCGGCTGATGTGCAGCCGCGAGGACGAGCCTACCGGCATGACCTCCGAGGAGCTGGACGGCGTGGTCGCCCAGACCCGCCAATGGGCGCAGCGCGGCGACGTGTTCGCCTACTTCATCGCCGGGGCGAAGGTGAGGAATCCGGCGGCGGCGATGGCGCTGATCGAGAAGCTGGAGGCGTAAGGAAAACCCTCTCCCGTTTCTACCCGTGTCATCCCGGAAGCCTCGTAGAGGCTATCCGGGACCCAGGGGTGACGAAGCGCCGTGCGCGCCGCCCCTGGGTCCCGGCTCTACGCTGCGCTTCGGCCGGGATGACACCTTTTTGCGCCTCACCCCTTCTTCGGGAACCACGGCACGAAGCCGCTGGTGCGCGCGACATACTCTTCGTAACCCGGCTTGCTCTTGCGCATCTTGCCCTCGGTGGTCGGCACGCCGCTCCACTTGGTCAGCAGGAAGGTCATCAGCAGCGGCCCCGGCAGAGCCCAGGCGCCCAGGCCCGTCTCGGCGGCGATCAGATACAGGCCCCACCAGACGCAGGCGTCGCCGAAATAGTTCGGGTGGCGGGTGTAGCGCCACAGGCCCTTGTCCATCACCTTGCCGGCGTTGTCCGGGTTGGCCTTGAAAGCGGTCAGCTGGGCGTCGCCGATCGTCTCGAACAGGATCCCGACGACCGTCAGGGCCGCGCCAGCATAGGCCAGACCGCCGAGCATGCCCGGTCCCTGTCCGAGTTGCACCGGCAGCGCCACCAGATAGCTCAGCACCGCCTGCAGGCCGAATACGATGATCAGCGACGTGGTGGCGAAGTTCCAGCGCTTGGTCTTCTCATAGTGGGCGAAGATCGCGACATAGCGGCGATCCGCGCCGTGCTTGCGCCAGCGCCATAGGAGATAGAGCCCCAGCCGTGCTGCCCACAGGGTGCAGAGCCCCGTCAGCAGCAGGCCGTGCGGGGTGTGCGGGCCTTGCAGCATCGTGCTCCAGGCCAGCAGCGCCATGCTGGGTCCCCACCAGGCGTCGATGAAGCTGACGTCCTTCGTCCGTAGACTGACGGCCCAGAGAACGAGGAACGCGATCGCTGATACGGCGGCGTTGACGGCGAGGATGGTGAGGATGGGCATGGAGGGCTCTGACGGGAAGATGCGGATGATACGGGGCGATGACGGAAATGGATCCTCCCCCCAGCGGGGGAGGCGTCGACGCGTAGCGGCGACGGAGAGGGAAGCGGCAAGATCAACAAGACTTCCCCCTCCGGCGCTTCGCGCCACCTCCCCCGCCAGGGGGAGGATTTGGATCCCTACGTCCCCACAACGAAACTCACGGTCGTCGTCGTGGACCCGCCGATGTTCAGGGTCTGCACGGTCCTGGCGCCCTCAACCTGATAGTCGCCGGCTTGACCCGTCGTCTGTTTCCACGCGTCGAGAACCATCCGCACCCCGGTGGCCCCGACGGGATGGCCCGTGCCGATCAGGCCGCCCGACGGATTGATCGGCAGCCTGCCACCGATGGCGATGTCGCCGTTCTCGACGGCCTTCCAGCTCTCGCCCGGCGCGGTCAGGCCCAGGTGGTCGATGGCCATGTACTCGGTGGCGGTGAAGCAATCGTGGGTCTCGACCGCATCGAGCCCTGACACATCCGGCGCGATCCCGGCCCGGGCGCGGGCGTCGAGGATGGCGCGACGGACCTGCGGGAACACGTAGTCCTGATCGCGACTGGCCTCGATCTTTCGCGCGTAGCTCAAAGGCGCCGAGCGATGGCCCCAGCCCTTGATGCGAGGAATGCTCTCGAGCGCGATCCCGCGCTTGTCGGCATAGGCGCGTGCGCGCTTTTCCGAGGCCAGGAAAATGACGGTCGAGCCGTCGGTGACCTGGCCGCAGTCCTGCTTGCGGGTGCGGCCCTCGACCACCGGGTTGGCGACCTCGTCGGCGGTGAAGGCGTCAGGCCCAAAGTTCCAGCTGCGGGTTTGGGCGTTGGGATTGCGCTTGCCGTTGGCGAAATTGACCTCGGCGATGCCCATCAGGTGCTCGTACTTCAGCCCATAACGGCGATCGTACTCGTCGGCGAGGTCGGAGAACGCACGCGGCCACAGGAAGCGGGCGTCCTGGAACTCGTGTCCGACCCAGGCCGCGCTGCCCAGGTTCTCGGCCGCCTTCTGGCCGGGCACATTGCGCATTTGTTCGACCCCCGCCACGCAGGCGAGGTCATAGCGCCCGGCTTCGATCTCGGCGGCGGCGGCGAGGATGGCGATGCTGCCTGACGCGCAGGCCGCCTCATGGCGTGCGGTCGGCAGGCCATCGAACGCGGGATGCACCAAGCCGAACATGCCGCCAAGGTGCCCTTGGCCGGCGAACAGTTCGGCGGCGAAGTTGCCGACGTGGCCGGTCTCGACGTCCTCGGGATCGAGATCCACTGCGGCCAGACCCTCGCCGACAGCCTCGGAGAAGGCGTCGGCCAGTTCGCGGCCCTCGCGGCTCCAGTTGGCGGCGAAATCGCTCTGCCAGCCACCCAGTACGTAGACCATGGCCTCATCCCCGCTTGTTCTAGTTAGTCCGATTATACAAGCGACGGCTCGGGAGTCCACGCCATCGTCGAACATTGACTCGCCAGACCGAAACGCTCCACCAAGCCCGCCATGGTCCCGCCGACGGCTTCAGACCCCGCCCGTACGGCGCTGGTGCGCCGCAGTTCAGCCGCCCGCGCGCTGAACCTGATCGGCGACCGCTGGACGCTGCTGGTGCTTTATGCGGCCTTCATGGGCGTTTCGCGCTTTGACGGCTTCGTGGAGATGACCGGGGTCGCGCGCTCGCTGCTGACCGATAGACTCAAGCGGCTGGAGACCGGGGGCGTACTGGAGCGCCGGCTCTATCAGGATCGCCCGCCACGGTCGGAGTATCGCCTGACGCCGATGGGCCGCGATCTCTACGACTCGGCCTTGATGCTGCTGGGCTGGGAGATGCGCTGGCGCTTCGATCCGACCTGCCCGTCGCATCAGATCATCCATGCCACCTGCGGAGAGCCGCTGAAGCCGGTTCTGTGCTGCGCCGCCTGCGGTGAGATCGTCAAGGTCCGCGACATCACCCTGTCGCCCGGCCCGGGCGCTGGCCTGGAGCCCGCCCCCCGCGCTCGACACTCGCGCCGCGCCAGCCATGACGACGTCGGCGGTCAGGCGCTGCACCCCATGCTGGAGCGCGGGATCGAGGTGCTGGGCGACCGTTGGACCGCCCACGTGGTCGCCGGGGCGTTCTACGGGTTGCGCCGGTTCAGCGATTTCCAAGAGGAACTGAAGGTCGCCAGCAACATCCTGACCGACCGTCTGGAGCGGCTGGTGGCGCGCCGCATGCTGGAGCGGGTCCGCTACCAGGAGAGGCCCGAGCGCTGGGAGTACCGTCTCACCCAGGAGGGGCGTGATCTTTTCCCACTGATCGCTGCCCTAATGGCGTGGGGCGATCGCTGGATGTCAGGAAACGAGGGTCCACCTGAAATTCTGACACACCGCTGTGGCGCACGGCTTGAGCCCGTCGTGCGATGCGGCTCTTGCGGCGGCGGAGTCGACACGGGGAACACGCGGCTAGGTTCCTCCCCTAGCGGGGAAGCGAATTAGAGCCAGAGTCCTTCGGCGGCCTGACCATCTCCCCAGAAGCCAGGCTTTGGCGGCGCGATCCTTCCCCGGTCCACACGCAAGCCACCGGGATGATCCGTCGCCAGCCACCAGGGCCCGTCGAGATCGGCGAAGTCGCTGGCCCCGCCCAGGTGCAAGGCCGGCGCCACGCCCAGAGACGAGGCGACCATGCAGCCGGTCATCACCTGAAAGCCCAGGGCGCGCGCCGCCTTCAGCATGGTCACTGCCTCGGTCAGGCCGCCGGTCTTGTCGAGCTTGAGGTTCACCGCCGAATAGCGCCCGCGCAGGGCGGCCAGATCGCCGCCGACATGGACGCTCTCGTCGGCGCAGACGGTGAACGGCGGGTCCCAGCCGTCGAGCGCCTGATCCTCGCCCGCAGGAAGCGGCTGCTCGACAAGGGCGATCGGCAGGTCGGCGAGCAGCGACTTCAGGCCGTCCAGGATAGCGAAGGTCCAGCCCTCGTTGGGATCGACGATGAACCGCGACTGCGGTGCGGCGCCGGCGACGGCGCGCAGGCGGGCGGCGGGATCCTCGGCCGACAGCTTGATCTTGATCAGCGGCGCGTCGGCGACGGCGGCCGCGGCCGCGGCCATGGCCTCAGGGGTGTCGAGACTGACCGTCACCGCCGTCACCAAATCGGTCGGGATGGGCAGGCCGGTCGTCTTAGCGACGCTGAGGCCGGTGCGTCGGGCGCGCAGGTCCCACAGGGCCAGATCCAGTGCATTGCGGGCCGCGCCTGGCTGCAGAGCGGCGCAGGCGGCCTCGACATCATCGGCCGCGAGCGCCGGCGCCAGTTGCGCCAGGACGCTCTCCACCGTCTCTCCATAGCGGGCGTAGGGCACGCTCTCGCCGCGCCCGACATGGCCGTCGCCCCCTGCAATCACCTCGATCACCTCGGCGGCGGTCTTAACGCCGCGCGAGATGCGGAACGGGGCCTTCAGCGGATGTGAGACCGGGCGAGCGGAAGCGGCGATCAACATGACCGCAGGGATGGCGCCGTTTGCGGGCCTCTACCAGCCCCAGTGACGCGGGATTGGCGAGTCGGCCCGGCGTTCGGCCATGACCTTCAGGGCCAGCGGACGGTCGACAACGAACAGGGCCAGCCAGACCAGCAGCACGCCGGCATAGTGGACAGCGCCCCACAAGCCACCCGGACGCCCGGGGCGGACGAAACGAGCAGATCGGCGCGGCGTGGCGAACGGCTGGGTCATGGCGAAGTCGGTCATGTCGTCGTCCCTCATCTGATGGGAACGACCTTGACCGGCTTATGCGACAAAATCGGACGTATTGAACTTGCCGTCCACCGCGCGCATTTCAACGGCTCGGAATCACGAGGACGCCATGGCCAAGACCGTCAGCATCAACATCCCCCATCAGTTGGGCGCGGCCGAAGCCCGGCGTCGCCTGGAAGAGGGCCTGTCGCAGCTGGCCGGCCAGATCCCCGGCGGTGACGCCGCGCGCTTCACCCAGAGCTGGGCGGGCGATGTGCTGAACTTCTCGGCCGTGGCCATGGGTCAGACCATCACCGGCGTTGTGCAGGTGCTGGACGACCATGCGCGTCTCGACCTGTCCCTGCCCGGTCTGCTGGGCATGGCCGCCGGCAAGATCAAGGACGAGCTGAGCCGCCGCGGCCAGCTGCTGCTGAAGTAAGACGCTCCTAGAGCCGTCGCGGATCGAAGTCGTGGCGGCCCAGGCTTTCGAAGCGGCCTTCCTCGGCCTTGTTGATGTATTGCGCGGCGACGAGCCAGCTCTTCACGGGGCGCAAGGTCGCCAGGCACCCGAGCAGGAAGGCCGGGAAGACCGTGACCAGATGCACCCACATCGGCGGACGATAGACGACCTCGACCCAGGCGAAGACGGCGGTTACCAGAATGCCGACGCCGCTCATCACGAAGAAGGCCGGACCGTCGGCCGGATCGGCAAACCCGTAGTCCAAGCCGCAGCGATCGCAGGCGGGCGCCAGCTTCAGGAACCCCTGGAACAGCTTGCCTTCGCCGCAGCGAGGGCAGCAGCACTTCAGGCCCGCCCGGATAGGGGTCGGAGCGTTGGGATAGGTGACGTCGGCCATCAAAAGCCCTTCCTACAATCGCGCGATTGATCCATACATTACGAACATAATGTATGGATATGCCGCCATGCCCGCAACTAAGGGATCACCGAATCCAGCCGCCGCCTGGTTGCGGCGGGCGGAAGCGCTGGAGGGCCCCGCCTATCGCCGGATCGCCCTGGCGCTGGAGGCGGCGATAGCCGAGGGCGAGTTGCAGGCCGGCGATCAGATCCCCGCCCAGCGTGAGGTAGCGCGACGGATAGGCGTGGACTTCACCACCGTCACCCGCGCTTACGGCCTGGCGCGCGAGCAGGGGCTGATCGAAGGGACGACCGGGCGCGGCACTTTCATCCGACGACGGATGGAAGACGAGGAGAGCGGCCTCGTCGATCTGTCGATGAACCTGCCGCCCCCGCCGCAGGGGGTGAGCCTTGCCGGCCTTCTGCGCGAGACCACCGGCGCGATCCTGGCCCGCACCGACCCCGCGACCCTGATGGCCTATCATCCCGGCGCGGGCTCGCTGGCTCAGCGCGCGGCGGGCGCCGCGTGGCTGGCTCCCACCCTCGGCGCGGTCGATCCAGCGCGGGTGGTCGTCACCAGCGGCGCCCAGACGGCGCTAACCGCCCTGATCGATCACCTGACGCGGCCGGGCGACACGATCCTGGTCGAGGCCCTGGCCTATCCAGGCCTTCTGGCGACGGCCACCCGGCGCGGGCTGAAGCTCCTCGCCTGCCCGATCGACGCCGAGGGCTTGGATCCCGAGGCGCTGGCGCGGCTGGTAGCGGCCCATGATCCTCGCCTGATCTGCTGCACCCCGACCTTCCAGAACCCGACGACCGCGACCATGGGCGCGTCGCGCCGCGCGGCGATCATCGACGTGGCGCGCGCGGCGGGCGTGACGATCTTGGAAGACGACGCCTATGGCCTTTTGCCGGCCAAGCCCCTGCCCGCCCTGGCCGCCCTCTGGCCCGAGGGTGTGTTCCATGTCGCGACCACCGCCAAGGCGCTCTCGCCGGGGCTGCGGCTGGCCTATGTCGTCAGTCCGCCGGGACGCGCCGAGGGCCTGGCGGAAGCGCTGCACGCCATCGCCCAGATGCCCGCCCCCCTGATGGCGGGCGTGGTCACCGCCTGGATCCGCGAGGGCGGGGCCGCCAAGGTGCTTGCGGGCGTGCGCGCCGAGGCCATGGCGCGCCGGACGCTGGCGTCGGAAATCCTGCCCCAGGCGATCGGCGGCCCCGAGAGCCTGCATGTTTGGCTTCCGGGCGCGATCGCCACGCAGAAGGCGCGCGAACGCGGCCTGGCCCTGGTCGGCGCCGAAGCGTTCAGGGCGCCTGGCGCGACCGGCGAAGGCTTGCGGATCTCGCTTGGCGCGGCTGGGAAGCCCGCCGCGCTCGCGCGGGGCCTAAGGGCGCTCGCCTCGCTTGGCGCGCCTTAGAACGCGTCGTCGTCCTCGGCTTCAGCGCCATCCGCCTCGCCGCCCATGGCGTTCTCGAGGCTGTCGATGATGTCGTCCATCTGGTCGGGGGTGATCGAGACGTAGATCGACTCGCCGCCAATGGCCGAGACCAGCAGGCGATAGCCTTCCTCGGTCTCCTGCAGGCTGAACGATTGGAGCGGCAGGAGCTTGGCCATGGGGATCCTTCCCGAGAGCTGGGGCCGAAAGAGCGAGGCGCTCACTTAGAGGCCGAGGGCGTCGACTTCAACGCCCTGGCTTGAGCGCGGCGCCTATTTGAGGGCCCCTCTGCGCAGCATGGCGACGTGGGTGGCGATCAGCGTCTCGCGCTCGATCCACGGGAACTCCGGCCGGGCGATCAGCAGCGAGACCAGCCCGTGCAATCCGGCCCACAGGGATTGGGTCGCCGCCATGACGTCGTCGCCGGCCATCAGCCCGCTGGCGTGCAACTCGCCGACCATCTCGACGAAGACCTGAAACACTTCCTGGCCGGCCGCCATCGGCTTTCCGCCGGTCTTTTCGAGGAAAGATCCGTCGACGCTCTTTTCCAGCATGAACGCCACACGATAGGCGTCGGGATGGTCGAGGCCAAAGTCGATATAGACCCGCAGACAACGATCGAAGTTCTCGGTCGTCGGGGTGTAGTTCACCCGCGCCTCGGCCATTCGTCGCCCCAGAATCGCGAAGGCGCGCACACACAGTTCGGCGGCGATGTCGTCCTTGGTGGTGAAGTAGGCGTAGAGGGCCGGCTGCGAGATGCCGGCGATCTCGGCGATCTGGCGCGTGGAGACGGCGTGCACGCCCTTCTGCGCGAACAGCCCCTGGGCGGCGTCAAGGATCTCTTCGCGGCGCTCGGCCCCGTGGCCCTTGGCTTTGCGAGGCGACCTGATCTGCGGCGACTTCATCCAAACGTCCTAGAACTCGTCTGGCCAGCTTGACAAGACACTGTTATCAATCACCGATAACTTATCGCTGATTGATTTGGAACATCTTATGTGGCGGACCCCGCTCCCTCCCCTGGCGGCCCTCCTTCTGGCGGCGACGCTGAGCGCCTGTGGCGGTAAGGCCAAGACAGACGCGCCGACGGCGCCGACGCCGGTTGAGGCCGCCCGCGTCGCCGCCCCTGACGCCGCCGGCGCGGTGGCGGGCGCGGGGACTCTGGAGCGCCGCCGCGAAATGGCCCTGTCGTTCCGGATCCCTGGCGTCTTGACCACGATGAAGGTCGAGGCCGGCGACAGCGTGCGCGCCGGCCAACTGATCGCCGCCATCGACCCCGCCGGTGTCGACGCCCGCCAACAACAGACCCAAGCCGACCTCGAGCGCGTGCGCCGCGACCTGGAGCGCGACAAGGTGCTGTTCGAGAAGGGCTATGTCAGCCGCCAGCGCATCGACGACCGGACCAGTGCGCTGAAAGCGGCCCAGGCCGCCTATGACGCGGCGCACTTCGATCGTCGCTGGGCCAGCCTCGTCTCCCCGGTCTCGGGCGTAGTGCTCGAGCGCCGCGCTCAGGCGGGTGAGGTGGTTGGCGCAGGCCAGGTGGTGGCTCGGGTCGCGGACCTGACCAGTCCGCTCGTGCTGCGCCTGCCGCTCGCCGCTCGCGACGCCGCCCGCGTTCGGGTGGGCGATACGGCGACGGTGAAGGTCGAGGAAATTGGCGAGACCGCGCTCAACGGCCGCATCACCCGGGTCGGCGAAGCCGCCGACACCCGCACAGGCGCGATTCTGGTCGAGATCGAGCTCTCCGCGCCGCCGCCCGCGCTGCGGAGCGGCCAGGTCGCCCACGCCACGCTCAGCGTCCGCGCCGCGCCCGGCGTGACGACCACCTATGCCCGCGTGCCGGCCGAAGCGGTGCTGGAGGCCAACGGCCAACGCGCCTTCGTCTTCCGGGTCGACGGCGGCAAGGCGCGGAGGACAGCCGTGGGCTTTGGCGGGTTCGACGGCGACGACGCCCTGGTCTCAGGCCTGGCGAACGGCGCCCAGGTCATCACCGCTGGCGCTGGCTTCGTCTCCGATGGCGAGGCCGTGTCCGTGGTCGATCCCACCCGGCTGGGGCGCTAGGCCGTGAAGTTCGACCTCTCGACCTTCGCGGTTCGCCGCTGGCAGTTCACGCTGGTGGCGTTTGGCCTCCTGGTGATGCTGGGGATCAACGCCTTCACCAGCATTCCACGCTCGGAAGACCCCCACTTCCCCATTCCGATCGTGGTCGTCCGCGCGGTGCTGCCGGGCGCCGAGCCCTCGGAGATGGAGCAACTGGTCGTCGATCCGATCGAGGACGCGGTCGACGGCCTCGACAACATCGACAAGGTCGAGTCGGTCAGCCTGGACGGCGCGGCGGTCGTCTCGGTTCACTTCACCTGGGACGTCGATCCGGAGCGGAAGTACGACCAGGTGGTCCGCGAGGTGAACGCCATCCGGGGTAACCTGCCCGCCGGTCTGGCCCGTCTCGACATCCAGCGCGCCCGTACGACGGAGGTTTCGGTCGTCCAGGTGGCGCTGACCAGCGACACCTTGCCGATGCGCCGTCTGGAGAAGGTGGCTGACCGCCTGCGCGAACGGCTCGACCGGGTGCCCGGCGTGCGTGAAGCGCAGTACTGGGGCGCGCCGCCGTCGGACGTGCAGGTGACGCTGGACCTGGCCCGGCTATCGGCCCTGAAGCTGCCCGCTACGGCCGTGACCGACGCCCTGCGCGCGGCCGGCGCCGAGGCGCCCATCGGCGCGGTGCAGGCCGGGGAGCGACGTTTCAACGTCAAGTCCGGCGGCGCTTTCCGCGACCTGAAGACGATCGGCGACACCCCCGTGCGATCGATCGGCGGCAAGGTCGTGCGCGTCTCGGACGTCGCCACCATCGGCTGGGCCCAGCAGGAGCCGACCCACGTCGCGCGCTTCAACGGCAAGCGGGCGGTGTTCGTCACCGTCAAGCAGAAGGACGGCCAGGACGTCGCCAAGATCACCCAGGAAGTCCGCAAGGTCCTGGATGAGTACGAGCGCGCCCTGCCCGCCGGGGTGAAGCTGGAGCGCGCCTTCTTCCAGGCCGAGAACGTCAAGCATCGCCTGAAGAACCTGTTCCGCGACTTCGGCATCGCGCTTGTTTTGGTGCTGATCACCCTGTTGCCGCTGGGACCGCGCGCCGGTGTGGTGGTGATGGTGTCGATCCCGCTCAGCCTGCTGATCGGCCTGTCGATGCTGCAGGCGTTCGGGTTCACCCTGAACCAGCTGTCGATCGCCGGCTTCGTGCTGGCGCTGGGCCTTCTGGTCGACGACAGTATCGTCATCACCGAGAACATCGCCCGCCGCATCCGCGAGGGCGAGGAGCGGACCGAGGCGGCCGTCAACGGCGCCCGCCAGATCGGCCTGGCGGTGATCGGCTGCACCGCCACCCTGATGCTGGCCTTCCTGCCGCTGATGGCCCTGCCCGCCGGCTCGGGCGCCTACATCAAGTCGCTCCCGGTGACGGTGCTATGCACGGTCGGCGCTTCGCTCTTGGTGTCGCTGACCATCATCCCGTTCCTGGCCAGTCGGATCCTCGACAAGCACTCCGATCCCGAGGGCAACGCTATCCTGCGCGCCGTGAATGGCGGGATCCAGCGCTTCTATCGCCCGGTGCTGCACGCCTCGTTGTCGCGGCCCTGGCTGGCCCTGGCGCTGATGCTGGCCCTGTGCGCCACCACCGTGCCGCTGGTGAAGGTGATCGGCAGCTCGCTGTTCCCGCCGGCCGAGACGCCGCAGTTCCTGATCCGCATCGAGACGCCGGACGGCGCCTCTCTGGCCCGCACAGACCAGGCCCTACGCTTCGTCGACAGCCGCCTGGCCAAGGAGCCCGAGATCCTCTGGCGCGCCAGCAATCTTGGCCGTGGCAATCCGCAGATCTTCTACAACAAGAGCCAGCGCGAGAGCTCCAACAGCTTCGCCGAGGTCTATGCCAGCTTCGAGGCCTGGAAGCCGGGCAAGAGCGACAAGGTTCTGGACACCCTGCGCGCTGACTTCGCCAAGTACCCCGGCGCGCGCATCACCGTGGTGGCCTTCGAGAACGGCCCGCCGATCGACGCGCCGATCGCCATCCGCATAACCGGCCAGAATCTCGAAGTGCTGAAAGCGCTGGCCGCCCGGACCGAGGCGGCGCTGAAAGACACGGCCGGCGCGCGAGACGTCAGCAATCCGATGCGCCTGGATCGCACGGACCTTGATCTGGGCGTCGACGAAGCCAAGGCCGCCGCCCTGGGCGTGCCCGCCGGCGCCGCCCGCCGCGTGACGCGTCTGGCGCTGTCTGGCGAGGAGGCCGCGCGCTTCCGCGATCCGGACGGGGACGACTATGCCGTGCGGGTGCGCCTGCCGACGGCGCAGGTCGACGGGGCGGCGCGCAATCCGCTCTCGGCTCTGAACAGCGTCTATGTCCCGACCGCCGAGGGTGAGGCGGCGCCGCTTGGCGCGATCGCAACACCGACCCTGCGCTCCAGCCCCGCTCGTATCGACCGCTTCGACCGAGAACGCACGGTCACGGTGACCAGCTATGTTGCGACCGGCTACCTGACGGCCAAGGTCACTGAGGACGTGGTGCAGCGCCTGGAAAAGGAAGTCCCGATGCCGCCTGGCTATCGCCTGTCGCTGGGCGGCCAGGCCGAGGCGCAGTCGGAAAGCTTCGCCGGCTTGGGCGCTGCGGTGCTGGTGGCGATCTTCGGCATCCTGGCGGTGCTGGTTCTGGAGTTCCAGAAGTTTAAGACCGCCCTGGTGGTCGCCGGCATCATCCCATTCGGCGTGTTTGGGGCGGTTCTGGCCCTGGCTCTGACCGGCAACTCGCTGTCGTTCACCGCCACGATCGGCCTGATCGCGTTGATCGGCATCGAGATCAAGAACTCGATCCTGTTGGTGGACTTCACCGAGCAGCTGCGGCGCGAGGGCATGAACCTGCACGACGCCATCGAGAAGGCCGGCGAGGTCCGCTTTCTGCCCGTGCTGCTGACGAGCGTCACCGCCATCGGCGGCCTGCTGCCGCTGGCCCTGGAGCGATCGGGCCTCTACTCGCCGCTGGCCATCGCCATCATCGGCGGCCTGATCACTTCGACCCTTCTGAGCCGGGTGGCGACGCCGGTGATGTACTGGCTGACGGCGCGGGGGAAGTCGGAGGCGGCTTGACCAAAATCCTCCCCCTGACGGGGGAGGTGTCGGCTCGAAGAGACGACGGAGGGGGAAGAGGCAAGTTCAGCAGACTTCCCCCTCCGTCCGCCTTGCGGACACCTCCCCGCTAGGGGGAGGATCTGCGGCATCGCCCTTGCCTATTATACGATCGTATAGCAACACTCTCCCCACCTGCACGGGGAGAACACCATGGCCACAACCCAGACCCGCGACGCCGTCATCATCGGCGGGGGCCACAACGGCCTCGTCTGCGCCTTCTACCTGGCCAAGGCCGGATTGAAGGTCACGGTCTGCGAGGCGCGGGGCGTCGTCGGCGGCGCGGCGGTGACCGAGGAATTCCACCCCGGCTTCCGCAACTCGGTGGCCAGCTACACCGTCAGCCTCCTGAACCCCCGCGTGATCGCCGACATGGGCCTGCGCGAGCTGGGCCTGACCTTCTTGGAGCGGCCGATCTCGAACTTCCTGCCGATCAGCGACGACAAGTACATCAAGCTGGGCGGAGGCCTGGAGCGCACACAAGAGGAGTTCCGCAAGTACAGCCGGCGCGACGCCGAGGTGCTCCCCGACTACTACGCGATGCTGGACGAGATCGGCGACATCCTGCGCGACTTGGCCCAGGAGACGCCGCCGAACCTCGGCGATGGTCTGCCGGGCCTACTGCGCGCCCTGCGCCAGGGCGGGCGCCTGGCCTTCCTGTCGCGCCAGCGCAAGCGCGACCTCTTGGACCTGTTCACCAAGAGCGCCCGCGACGTGCTGGACGGCTGGTTCGAGAGCGAGCCGGTCAAGGCCGCTTTCGGCTTCGACGCCGTGGTCGGCAACTTCGCCAGTCCCGATACGCCCGGCTCGGCCTATGTCCTGCTGCACCACACCTTTGGCGAGGTGAACGGCAAGAAGGGCGCCTGGGGCCACGCGGTCGGCGGCATGGGCGCGATCACCCAGGCCATGGCCAAGGCGTGCGAAGCGGCGGGTGTCGAGATCCTGCTCGACGCCCCGGTCGAAGGCGTCCACATCGACGGCGGGAAGGCCGCCGGCGTGCAGCTGGTCGACGGCCGCCAGATCATGGCCCCGATCGTCAGCGCCAACGTCAATCCGGCGCTGCTGTACAAGAAGCTGGTGCCGCCCTCGGCCCTCGCGCCGGACTTCCGCAAGGCGGTCGATGGCTACAAGAACGGCTCTGGCACGTTCCGGATGAATGTGGCGCTGTCGGAGCTGCCCAGCTTCACCTGCCTGCCAGGCCGCGAGACCGCCGAGCATCACCAGTCGGGCATCGTGATCGCCCCCAGCCTCGACTACATGGACGCGGCCTATCGTGACGCGAAGGCCGGAGGGATCAGCAAGGCCCCGATCGTCGAGATGCTGATCCCGTCCAGCCTGGACACCAGCCTCGCCCCGCCCGGACAGCATGTGGCGAGCCTGTTCTGCCAGCAGTTCGCGCCGGAGCTGCCCGATGGTCGTTCCTGGGACGATGCGCGCGAGGCCGCCGCCGACTTGATCATCGACACGGTCGACCAATGGGCGCCGGGCTTCAAGGCCTCGGTGCTGGGCCGGATGATCCTGTCGCCGCTGGATCTGGAGCGGAAGTTTGGCCTGATCGGCGGCGACATCATGCACGGTCACATGTCGCTGGATCAACTGTGGGCCACGCGTCCGCTGCTCGGCCACGCCAGCCATCGGGCGCCGATCGCAGGTCTCTACATGTGCGGCGCGGGCACGCACCCCGGCGGCGGCGTCTCGGGCAATCCAGGCCGCAACGCCGCCCGCGAGATCCTGCGCGACAAGGACTTCGCCACGGCCGTGAAGCTCTCGGTGGTGGGGCGGTGATGTTCACTTCAAAAGTTCAATCAGGGTGTCATCCCGGGCGCAGCGCAGCGGAGACCCGGGACCCAGGGGTCAACCCACTACCGCCCGCCCCTGGATCCCGGCTCTCCGCGCTATGCGCTATGGCCGGGATGACACCGTTGTTTTGGAGCGGAAATCCATGACCGCCCTTCCCAACCATGACCCCCTTTCCGACTGGGGCCTGCCCGGCTGGATTTACACCAGCGAGCGGTTCTTCAAGGAAGAGCAGGACAAGGTCTTCCGCCCGTCGTGGCAGATCGTCTGCCATCTGAACGACATCCCCAAGGCCGGCGATTTCCACACCTTCGACTTCGTCGGCGAGAGCCTGGTGGTCGTGCGGGGCAAGGATGGCGGCGTGCGCGCCTTCGCCAATGTCTGCCGCCACCGCGGGGCGCGGCTGCTGGACGGCCCGGTCGGCCGCTGCGGCGGGCGGATCGTCTGTCCCTACCACGCCTGGACCTATGACCTGGAAGGCCGGCTGATCGGCGTGCCGATGCGCGACGATTATCCAGCCCTCGACATGACCAGGGAGGGTCTGGCCTCCATCGAAACCGAAATCTGGCGCGGTTTCGTCTTTGTCCGCATCGAGGGCGACGGCCCCTCGGTGGCGACCATGATGGCGCCCTACGAAGACGAGGTGGCGCACTACCGCTTCGAGGAGCTTCAGCCGTTTGGCCGCGTCACGCTGCGGCCGCGCGCGGTGAACTGGAAGAACATCAGCGACAACTATTCGGACGGCCTGCACATCCCGGTCGCCCATCCGGGCCTGACCCGGCTGTTCGGCAAGGGCTATGGCGTCGAGGCCGAGGCCTTCGTCGACAAGATGTGGGGCCAGCTGATCGACGAGCCGTCAGAGAGCCCGTCCGAGCGGCTCTATCAGGACCTGCTGCCCGACGTTCCGCACCTGCCGGCCGACCGCAAGCGGCTGTGGACCTACTTCAAGCTCTGGCCGAACTTCGCCTTCGACATCTATCCGGACCAGGTGGACTTCATGCAGTTCATCCCGATCTCGGCCGAGCAGACGATGATCCGCGAGATCGCCTACGCCCTGCCCGACGAGCGGCGTGAGATGAAGGCCGCCCGCTATCTGAACTGGCGCATCAACCGGCAGGTCAACGCCGAGGACACCGAACTGGTGGCTCGCGTGCAGCAGGGCATGGCCTCGCGCACCTTCACCGCCGGACCGCTGGCCACCAGCGAGGTCAGCTTGCGCAGCTTCGGCCGCAAGATGCGGGCGTTGATCCCGGAGAGCCGGCTGCCCCGGCCACCGGAGGGGTGGTGAGGCGATCACCTCGGCAAGATCATCGTGTCATCCCGGCCGGAGCGCAGCGGAGAGGCGGGACCCAGGGGGTGAAGAACCTCTGGGAAAGCCGCCCCTGGCTCCCGGATCGGCCTTCGACCGTCCGGGATGACACAGCTTGTTTGGCGAGATCGGTCAGACGATGACCCGCGCTGCCTTCACCCGCGAGGCGCCCGATGTTCGACGGCAGGCGCTGGTGGCCGCCGCCGAGGCCGTGTTGGCGCGCGAGGG
Source organism: Pseudomonadota bacterium (assembly GCA_020161365.1). GTDB lineage: Bacteria > Pseudomonadota > Alphaproteobacteria > Caulobacterales > Caulobacteraceae > Caulobacter. Next base: position 354,587 of record JAIUNU010000003.1, read on the forward strand.
CGTGGGCGGCGCCAGCGTGCGGACGATCTGCGCCGAGGCCGGTGTCTCGCCGGGCCTGCTGCGCCACTATTTCGAAGGCGTCGATGACCTGGTCGCGGCGGCCTACGAGGCCGTTTCGCAGCGGATCGACGCCGCCCTGGACGCGGCCCTGGCGACAGCCGAAGACACGCCCCACGCGCGGCTGCTGGCCTATCTGGGCGCCAGCTTCGCGCCGCCGGTGCTGGACGAACGGCTGCTGGCCGCCTGGGTCGGGTTCTGGTCGCTGGTCAAGACCAAGCCGCGCATGGCCGCCATCCACGCGGCCTCCTATGCCGATTTCCGCGCCCGGCTGGAGACTCTGCTGGCCGATGCGGGCGCGCGCGACACGCGTCTGGCAGCGATCGCCCTGACGGCGATGGTGGACGGGCTATGGCTGGAGCTGTGCCTGGATCCGGCGACCTTCAGTCCGGACGAGGCCCGCGCGGTCGTGACGCGCGCGGTCGAAGGCTGGCTCTAAGCGGCCTGATTGGCGGCGCGGTTGCGACCCCACGAGGGCGTACGCGCCTCGGCCTCGGCCGTGTGGACGTCCGCCTTACGGCCTTGGGCGCGCATGTGGCGGGCCAGCAACTGGGCCAGGGCCTCGGCTTCATGCTGCGACGAGTAGGCGCCGATCAGTTCGGCCGAGTCGTTCCAGGTCACATGCCACACGCCGGCGACGGGACGGACGTAGTAGTGATTCTCGGCCATGACGACCTCCTTGGACAACTCAGCGGGCACTTACTCACGGCGTCATGACAGTTGTTTTGCGGTCGCACAACGAAATTACGCTGCAACGCACAACGAATGACGCGTGAGGCCTCAATCGTCCTTCACCACTGCGCCGTCCTTCATGACCTTGGACACCTGGGTCAGGGTCGAGATGTCCGATAGCGGATCGCCTTTCACCGCGATCAGATCGCCGTAGCAGCCGGCCGCGTCGCAGCCGACCTGGCCGGTCTTGCCCATCAGCTCCGCCGCCACCGTGGTCGCCGACTGGATCGCCTGCATCGGGGTCATGCCGTACTTGACCATGTAGGGCATCTGACGAGCGTTCCAGCCGTGCGGATAGACGCCGGCGTCGGTGCCGTAAGCGATCTTGACGCCCGCCTTGACCGCCTTTCGGAAGCCTTCGCGCTGCGCGTCGGTGGTCTCGCGGTTCTTGCGGATCATGCCCGCCGGCCAGCCGTGCTCGCGGCCATAGGTGTCGATGAAGTCGCCATTATAGATGTCGGCCACCAGGAAGGCGCCCTTCGCCTTCATCAGAGCGATCCCCTCGTCGTCGATCAGCGAGCCGTGCTCGATCGACCGGACCCCGGCGCGGACGGCGATCTTGATCCCCTCGGCGCCATGGGCGTGGGCGGTGACATAGGTCCCGCGCTTGGCGGCCTCTTCGACAGCGGCGCGAATTTCCTCTTCCGACAGTTCAAGCTGACCAGGCTCGGTGCCCTCGGTCAGGACGGCGCCGGTGGCGATCAGCTTGATGAAGTCCGCGCCGCCCACCAGCAGGGCGCGGACCTTCTTGTGGACGTCGGCGGCGTCTTCGACCACGCCGCGACGCATCTCAGCGGGGATCGCCACGTCGGACGCGACGCCGGTGATCTCCCCGCCCCCGCCCGGCGCGGTGACATAGGCGCCGGCGACGGACATCCGGGGTCCCGCCACGAGTCCCTCGTTGATGGCGTCGCGAAGAGCCGCATCGCTTAGCGCGCGCCAGACGCCGACGTCGCGCACGCTGGTGAAGCCGGCCATCAAGGTCGCGCGGGCGTGTCTCGCGCCGATATAGGCCTGCTGAGCCGCCGTGCGCAGCAGCGGCAGGGCGATGTTCTCGCTCTGCTCGTCGTCGACCATGTGGGTGTGCATGTCGATCAGGCCCGGCAGAACAGTCAGGCCCGACCAGTCGACCACCTTCGCGTCCTTGGGCGCCCCCTTCCAGGGGCCGACCGAGACGATGCGATCGCCTTCGATACGGAGCACCTGATCGGACAGCACCTTGCCGGCCTGGGGGTCGATCAGCTTGCCCGCCCGAACATAGGCGACCTGGGCCGAGGCGACGGCGGGAGCCAGCGCGGCGAAAACGGCGGCGAAAACCAGGCGAGACATCATCGGGCGGCTCTCCGCATCAGCCAGTAGATCGGGACGCCGGCGGCCAGCAGCACCAGCCCCCAGAAAGTCACGGACCACCCGGCGCCATAGAAGGTCCAGGCCGAATAGACCGCCGCGACGGCCGCCACCGCGCCCAGCCCCTTGGAGGGCGCCATGCGGCCCTGCTGCATCAGCCGCAGCACCGCCAGGGAACAGAAAAGATAGGCGAAGAGCGACGCGGCGGTGGCTAAAAGGGCCATGAAGGTGAAGGCGTCGGCCATCGACTTGGCGTAGTTCATCAGCACCAGGATCGTGACGAGCGCACTCGACGCCACGTGCGAGCGAACCGGCGTCCCATTGGCGGTGGTCTTGCCGAACCAGGACGGAAACACCCCTTCGCGGGCCATGGCGGCGGGCAGTTCCCCTTGGATCAGCGACCAGCCGTTGAGCGCGCCCAGCGCACTGATCGCGGCGAAGGCCGCGAGAACAAGCCGGAAGTCTCCCCCGCCATGATAGGTCACGAAATCAACGAACGGCGCGTTGGACCCCTGCAGCACGGCGGTGGGCGTCAGCAGCAAGACGCCTGACGAGACGACCAGATAGACAAGGCCCGCGAACGCAGTGCCGGCCAGGGTGGCGCGAGGAATGGTGCGTGCGGGGTCCTTGACCTTGTCAGCCGGGATGGTCGCGGTCTCCACCCCGAGCAGCGCCCAAAGGGTCAGCGCCGCAGCGGCGGTGATAGAGCCGCCGGACAAGGCCGAAGGCTCGAACGGCGCGATCACTGCAGGTCCCTTGGCGTGCAGTACGCTAAAGGCCAGGCCCGCCACCGCGATCAGTGGGATCAGTTTCAAGATCGTGGTGACCAGCTGGATCCAGCCCGCCGATCGCGCCCCGGCGCAGTTGATGGCCGTCGCCGCCCACACCACCGCCACGGTCAGCAGCGCCGCGAGACCCGGCGTCTTGGCGATCGCGGGCATGAAGACGCTGAGGTAGCTCACCGCCGCGATGGCGATGGCCGCGTTGGAGACCCACACCGAGATCCAATAGGACCACGCCACCAAAAAGCCGGGCGCGCGACCGAACGCTTCCTCGGTGTAGGCGAAGGGTCCGCCGGCGCGCGGAAAGGCGCCCGCCAGCTTCGCGAACACATAGGCCAGGCACAACGAGCCGCCGATGGTCAGCAGCCAGGCGATGACGGCGTTCCAGCCGTAGGGCGCCAGGGAGGCGGGCAGCATGAACACGCCCGAACCGATCATGTTGCCGACCACGAGGGCCGCGCACATCCAGATGCCCAGCGGCTTGGATTTCAGGGACGTCATCGCGATTTCAGCTTCCCCCCGAGAACAAAAAGGGGCGGCCCGATGGACCGCCCCCCGTTACGCTACCCACAACAGGCTAGAACGCCTTACCCACCTTGACCCCAAGGGTACGGGGCTGGTTGGGCGTGATGTAGTACTGCGTTCCGCAGACGCTCGTTGCGCACTGGGCGTTTCGGTCCAGACTGGCGCGCTTGTCGAACAGGTTCTTCACATAGAGCCCGATCGACAGACCGTCCTTCTCCATGCCACCCGAAACGTCGAACGTTTCCCAGCCCTTCTGCTTGCCAAACGCTGCGCGATCGGAAAGCCTCAAGTCGGTCCAGCTCGCGCTCTGGCCGACGATCGAGCCCTGCACGTAGTTGTCCCAATCGCCCCAGCTGAAATCATAGCGGGCCGTGAGGTTGGCCTTGAACTTCGGCGTCACGGGCAGCGAGGTGCCGTCAGGCGCCTGCGGGGTCGCGCAGGTGGTGACCGGATTGCCGGCGGTGTCGGTGAAGCCGCAGTAATTCGCCGTCAGCTTGGCGTCGGTATAGGCCGCCGCCGCATTGATCGTCAGCCCCTGGACCGGAACCCAGGTGATGTCGCTTTCAATACCCTTGATGCGGGCCTGGTTGGCGTTCTTGATCTCGGTCAGGCCGTTGGCCCCCAGGATCGAGAACTGGAAGTTCTTCCAGTCTTCCATGAACACCGCGCCGTTCCAGCGGAAGCTGTTGTTCAGCCACGTGGTCTTCCAGCCGGCTTCGTAGTTCTTCAGGTAGTCGGCCTGATAAGGCGGCAGGGTGCTGCGCCGATTGATGCCGCCCGGGCGGAAGCCCTTGGAATAGGTGGCGTAGATCAGCTTGGCGTCGTCGAACTTGTAGGTCAGCGTCACCTTGGGAACGTTGCCGCTTTCCTTCACGCCCTTGTCGAGGTTGGTGCAGGGCGACCCCGGAACCACCGCCGCCTTGAAGCACGCTTTCTCGCCGGTCGAACCGTAGCCCTTCCCATAACCGTAGAAGCCGATCAGCGTGTTGTGCGCCTTGAAGAAGCGGATGCCGGCCGTCAGCATCAGCTTGTCGGTGATGTCGTATTCGGCTTGGCCGAACACCGCCTTGTCCCGATCGACGCGCTGCTGCTTGGTCAGCCAGATGGTGCCGGTATAGCCAGGCACCGAGATGTCGCTGCCGATGTCGGCGATCCGGTAGTTCTGGAAGATGTCGTGGGTTTGCTTCTGGTAGAAGCCGCCGACCACGAACCGCAGCTTTTGATCCTGCGGCGAGGCGATACGGATTTCGTGGCTTTCCTTCTTGTAGTCGTCCTGGCCCTGGATGAACTGGGACGGATTGACCAGGTTGCCGGCGTTGTCGGTCCAGTAGAAGCCGTAGCCGACCTGATCATAGAAGTAGGAATAGTCGGTGTAGTCGGAGTTCGTCTCCGTCTTCCGCTTCAGGTACGAGCCTGAATAGGTGACGTCGAGATTGGCCACTTGGCCCTCGATCGTCATCGCCGCCTGGTACCACTTGTCCTTGGCGCTTTCCGGATAGAAGCGCTTGACCTTCAGGTCACCAACCTTGGGATCATAAGAGAAAGAGCCGTTCGACTTCTGGACCTGGCCCATCACCTGAGGCGTAACGACCCAGTTGTCGTCCAGCTCGACGCGCAGCGCCGCGCGACCGCCTTGCGTGTAGACGGAGTTATAGTCGTCGCGCACCCGCGCCTTGTTGTTGATCGTATAGTCGTTGGCCGGGTTGGTGTCGCCGCGCGTATAGGTCCGCGTGCCCGCCACGTTGTCGATATAGCCGCCGTCGCGGACATCCCAGCCGACGAGACGAACCGCGACCTTGTCCGACAGCGGCATGTTCACGAAGCCTTCCAGCGCATGCCCCGTATCGCCGTGCGCGACCTGGTTCAACTCCGCGTCGACGCCGGCGGCGAAGCCGGCCGTCGAAGGCTTGTTGGTGATGATCCGCAGCGTACCGGCCTGCGAGCTGGCGCCGTACAGCGTGCCTTGCGGACCGGCCAGGGCCTCGACCCGGGCGACGTCATAGACGTGGATGTCCAGCGCGCCCTGGATGGTGGTGACCGGCTGCTCGTCCAGATAAACGCCGACGCTGGGCAGCGAACCGGAATGGTTGCCGTCCCCTCCGCTGGCCACGCCGCGCATATAAACCTGACCGAAGCCAGGACCCGAGCTGGTGAACGACACGCTCGGCAGATACTTCACATAGTCGCCGAACGCGCTGACCTGCAGCTGCTCCAGCTTCTCCCCGCCCAGCGCCTGGATGCTGACCGGCACGTCCTGCAGATTCTCGCTGCGCTTCTGGGCGGTGACCACCACCTCTTCAAGCGCGGTGTTCTGGCTGGATTGCGCCTGGGCGTAGGCGACGCCCGACAACATGCTGCTGGCCAACAACGCGGCGGAGTAGACCCCCGCTTTCTTTAGACGAACCGATCCCGACGACATTCAGTCGCTCCCCTTGCGGCTTTGAGGGAACGATGTTCGACCCGCGCCTAATCGATGGGCAAGTTTGAATTTTCGGTTTGCCTGCAATTCCTGTGAGTGTTGCAGAAATGGCGAGGTGTTGGGCAGATGGTCAAATAACAGGCGCGCCTGGGTACGCATTGAGCACCGGTCCCAAGGACTGCTTCAGCGGCCCCAGATGCGATTCGAATTTCTGCCAGTGCTCAACGGCGTCCTTGAAGATCGGACGGCGGACCTGTTCTGAACTGGCGGTCCGCACCGCGCGCTCATTCTCGTGGGGCGACAGGCAGGCCTCCTCGAAGGGCAGGCCGCAGTGGTCGAGCAAAGCGCGGATCTGCGCCTCGGGATCCTCGATCAGCCGCTCATAGATCACCCGATGCACCCGCCCCGGCAGGACAGCGTCGAAGTGGGCCATCAGGTCCACATAGTCGGCGTAGTACCGGCCGATGTCCGTCAAGTCGTAGCTGAACGCCTGGCCGCGCGCGAAGTGCTGCTTGAAGCCCGAGAAGCAACAGCCGAGCGGATGACGACGTGCGTCGATGATCTTGGCGTTAGGCAGGATCAGGTGGATCAGCCCGGTGTGCGCGAAATTGTTCGGCATCTTGTCGATGAAGAACGGCTTGTCGGTCTTGCGCTGGATCCGGGTGCGCTCGATGAACTCCTCGCCCAACGCCTTGAGGTCTTCGGGCGACAGGTCGGCGAGGCTCTCGGGATAGGTCGACTCGGCGCGCTTGGCGGTCTTGCCCCCCAGGCGGCGCGCCATGACGATCAGGTCGGGCAGCTCCATCGTACCCTCGACCAGCGAGTGGCTGGCCAGGATCTGCTCCACCAGCGTAGACCCCGAGCGCGGCAGGCCCACGACGAAGATCGGATCGGGCGCCGGACAGCCCTGCCCCGCCCGCGCCGCGATGAAGGCCGGCGAGAACACCGCCTTGGTGCGCACGGTGTCGGCGGTGTTTTCCTCAGGATCATACTCCAGCTGCTCGCGCCGGATCGCCGCGCCGGCCGCGTAGTGGGCGAACGACGCGTCCCAAGCCTCGGCGTCCTCGTGCGCCTTGCCCAAAGCGTAGTGGAGATGCAGACGGTCATCGTCCGAAAGCCCCTCGGCCTCCAGCGCCTGGCGCATGGCGGCCAGGTCTTCCGCCGTGAACTTGACGGTCTTGAGGTTGGCCAGGCTCCACCAGACCTCACCCAGGGTCGGGGCCAGATCGAGAGCCTTGCGATAGGCCGCGACGCTGTCGGCCTGGCGGCCTACCGTCTTGAGGGCGTGACCGTAGCTCATCCAACCCTTGGGCTGGTTGGGATAGTCCTTCAGGACCTGATCATAGACGGCGATCGCGCGATCATATTCGCCCAGCCGCGCCAGGATCGCCGCATAAAGGTTGGCGTAGCCCGGATGACGCGCGTCCTTGGCCACCAGCATCTCGATCTGCGCCAGGGCCTCGAGGTTCTTGTTCTGGCGGTAGAGCATGGTCGCCAGGTTGTGGCGGGCGGCGGCGAAGTTGGGCGCCAGCTCCACGCAGCGGGTCAGCAGCGCCTCGGCGTCGGCGTAGCGTCCCAGGCGCGCGCCGGTCTCGGCCAGCATGCGGATCGCTGCGACGTCGCCGGCGTCGGCTTTCAGGCGCTCGCGCAGCACTCGTTCGGCCTCGCCCAGCCGATTCTCAGACAGCGCCGTGGCCGCCTCGATCAGCAGCGGGTCACGGGTCGAGGCGCGGAGCTGACGGGCCAGCGCGCGTTCAGCGCCCTGGCGATCGCCCAGAAGCTCCAGACTCTCGGACAGGCCGCGCCAAGCTTCCGACAGGCGAGGCTCCAGCGCGCTGGCGCGGTCAAAGGCGCGCGCGGCCTCGGCGGTGCGGCCCAGACGCTCCAGACACAGGGCCAGCTCCAGCTGGGCCAACGGCAGGTTCGGCAGGGCCTGGGCCAGCGGCGCGATGGTCGCCAGCCCCCCCTCGGCGTCGCCGGACAGGCGCAAGGCGGCGGCCAGCAGGCGTGTGGTGTCGGCGTGGCGCGGGACGACCTCCAGGATCGCGCGCGCCTGCTCGGCGGCCAAGCGCGGATCGGTCTCCAACAACCGCTCGGCGTGCGCGAAGGCGTCGGCGAGACTGGCGGCGGGAGCGGTCGTCGTGGTCATGCGGTCAGGAGAGCGGGGTCTGGGTGGGGGTGTCAATCGCCCCTTCGCCAAATCCTCCCCCCAGCGGGGGAGGCGTCGGCTCGAAGAGACGACGGAGGGGGAAGAGGCAAGATCAGCAAGCACATCCCCCTCCGGTCGCGTCGCGACCACCTCCCCCGCTAGGGGGAGGATTGAACACCTCACAACCGATCCCGCAGCGCGTACCAGCTAAGCCCTGCTACGGTCAGCGGCCAGCGCAGCCAGCGACCGCCCGGGAACGGCGGGGTCGGGACTCGCGCCATCAGCGCCAAGGTCTGGGCGTTCCCCTCCGCCAACAGCTTGCCGACATAGGGGGCCAGCATCACCCCCTGCCCCGAATAGCCGGAGGCGACCCGCACCCCCGGCGCGATCTCGCTGACAAAGGGCATGCGGCTGAGCGTTATCCCCAGCGTTCCGCCCCAGGCGTGGGTGATCTCGACCCCCGCCAGGCGCGGGTAGACCTTGGCAAGGTTCCTGCGGACGAGACCGGCGATGTCGCTCGGGAAGCCGGGGCGGTAGTTCTCGCCGCCTCCAAACAAGAGCCGCCCGTCCTGCGTCTTGCGGAAATAGTTGACGACGAAGCGGCTGTCCGAGACGGCCGCGTTCGAGCGGATGATCTCGTCGGCCAAGTCCCCCAAAGGCGCGGTGACCGCGATGAAGTTGTTGATCGGCATGACCCGCGCTTGCGCCGGCCCGGCCATGGCGTTGAGCTGGCCATCGCCGCTGAGGATCAGCTGATCGCAGGTCACGCGGCCGCCGGAGGTCTCGACAACGATCCTGCCGCCCTCGCGTCGCCAGGTCGCGGCGCGAGTGTTCTCATGGATCACAGCCCCGGCCGCCATCGCGCGCGCCGCCATGCCCTGGGCCAGCTTCAGCGGATGAACGTGGCCGCCGCCATGGTCGATGAGACCGCCGTGATAGACATCGGTTCCCAGTTCGTCCGCCAAGGCCTGCTCGCCGATCGGCTCTAGCTGATCATAGCCGTAGCGCTCGGCCATCAGCGCGATATAGGCCGCATCCTCGGCCTCGCCTTGGGGCTTGTGGCGCGCATGGATCATGCCGGGTCGCCAGTCGCAATCGATGGTCTCGGTCAGGGTCTTGAAGGAGGCGCGGGCGTCCTCGGCCACGCGCCACAAGGCCATGGCGTCGTCCCGGCCGACCGCCTTTTCCAGCCAGGCCTGATCGCGCCTCTGCCCCGTGTGGACCTGCCCGCCGTTGCGGCCGGAGGCGGCGCAGCCGACGCGGCCAGCCTCCAGAACGATGGCCCGAGCGCCGAGCGCCATCGCCGCGCCAAGGCCCGTGAAGCCCGCGCCGACGATGCAGACCTCGGCTTGGACATCGCCCTTAAGCGATGGAAGGTCGGGGAATTCAGGAGCGGTGGCGGCGTACCAATTCCCTCTCCCATAGGGAGAGGGGCAGGGGTGAGGGGTTTGGTCAGTCACCGCTGTAACCCCTCATCCTCCCACGCCTTCGGCGCGGGTCCCTCCTTCTCCCTCTGGGAGAAGGTGATCACAAGCTCACACATTCAGCAGCAGGAACTCCCGCTCCCACGGGCTGATGGTGCGCATGAAGGTCTCGTACTCGGCCTGCTTCACCCGGTCATAGGCGGCGCAGAAGGTCGGGCCCAGGATCTCGACCAGCGGCTGGCAGGCGACGAACAGGCGTAGCGAGTCCGACAGGCTGCGCGGCAGCTCGATCCCCCGCGCGCCGGCGTCGATCGCCACCGGCTCGCTGGGCTTGAGCCCCTGGACCATGCCCAGATAGCCAGCCGCCAGCGACGCGGCGATGGCAAGATACGGATTGGCGTCCGACGACGGGATGCGGTTCTCGACCCGGCGGTTGGCCGGCCCCGATGGCGGCACGCGCAGGCCGCAGGTGCGGTTGTCGTAGCCCCACTGGGTGTTCACCGGCGCGCCGCTGTCGCGCGAGATGCGGCGATAGCTGTTCACGTACGGCGCCAGGATGGCCATGATCGCCGGCAGATAGGTCTGCTGGCCGGCGATGAAGCCATGGAACAGCGCCGACTCCGCGCCGTCCTCGTCCGAGAACAGGTTGCGCCCCTTCTTGTCGACGATCGACTGGTGGATGTGCATGGCGCTGCCGGGCTCGTTGGCCATCGGCTTGGCCATGAAGGTGGCGTAGATCTCATGCTCCAGCGCCGCCTCGCGGATCGTGCGCTTCATCATGAAGACCTGGTCGGCCAGTTCCAGCGGATGGCCGTGCTGCAGGTTGATCTCCATCTGCGCCACGCCGCTTTCGTGGATCAGGGTGTCGATCTCCAGGCCCTGGCGCTCGGAGTATTCGTACATGTCCTCGAACAGCGCGTCGAACTCGTTGACCGCCCCGATCGAATAGCCCTGCCGGCCGGTCTCGGGCCGCCCCGAACGGCCGATCGGCGGTTTCAGCGGGTAGTCCGGATCGGTGTTGCGATCGACGAGATAGAACTCGATCTCCGGCGCGACGATGGGGTTCCAGCCTTTTTCGGCATAGAGCGCCAGCACCCGACGCAATACCTGGCGCGGGGCCTCCTCGACGGGACGGCCATCGGGGTGGAAGGCGTCGTGAATGACCTGTGCGGTCGGATCCTGCGCCCAGGGCACCGCCGCCAGGGTGGCGAAATCGGGCGTCAGGAAGATGTCGGTGTCGGACTGGACCGCGTTCACCGCGCCCTCGAACTCGGGGAAGTCGCCAGTGATGGTCTGGTAGAACACGGCCAGCGGCAGATTCATCGACGGCGAGCCGAGGAACTTGCGCACCGGCATGATCTTGCCGCGCGCCACGCCGGCCAGATCGGGCACCACACACTCGATCTCCTCGATGTGCTGGCGCGCGAACCAGTCCTTGGCCTCCTCGATCGTCGAGACGCCGCGATCCAGAATCTGGTCGCGCTTGGCCTTGTTGTGCTTGGGCTTCATGACACCGCCTCCGGCTTCAGGGCGCGGAGGATGGGCTCGGCTTCGGTCAGGGACTTGCCGATGATCCCGACCAGCTCGTCGATCTCGGCATGGCTGACAATCAGCGGCGGGCAGCAGACGATGGTGTCGCGGATGGCGCGAACCATCAGGCCGTTCTTGATGCAGATGTCGCGGACGATCGGGCCCGCCTCGCCTTCCTTGTCGAGGAAGCGATGGTTGGTCCCCTTCTCGCGGACGATTTCGACAGCGCCGATCAGGCCCAGCGACCGGGTCTCGCCGACCAGCGGATGGTCGTTAAGGCTGGCCAGGGCCTTGGCGAGGTAGGGTCCGGTGTCCTCCCGGGTGCGCGTGATGAGGTCCTCGCGCTCCATGATCTCGATGTTCTTCAGCGCCACGGCCGCGCAGGTCGGGTGGCCCGAATAGGTAAAGCCGTGGATGAAGTCGCCACCCTTCTCGCGCAGTTCGGCGACGATGTGGTCGGCCACGCCCACCGCCGAGATCGGCAGGTAGCCGGACGACAGGCCTTTGGCCATGGCGATCAGGTCCGGCTTGATCCCGTAATGCTGGTGGCCGAACCATTGGCCCAGGCGCCCGAAGCCGCAGATCACCTCGTCGCAGACCAGGAGGATCCCGTACTTGCGGCAGAGGGCCTCGACGGCGGGCCAGTATCCGTCGGGAGGGATGATCACCCCGCCGGCGCCCTGCACCGGCTCGCCGATGAAGGCGGCGACGTTCTCGGGGCCGACTTCGAGAATCTTGTCCTCGATCTCCTTGACGCAGCGATCGCGGAAAGCCGCCGGGTCTTCGCCGAAGCCCTCGCCGAAGTGATAGGGCTGAGCCACATGCTCGACGCCCGGGATCGGCAGGTCGCCCTGCGCATGCATGTGCTTCATGCCGCCCAGCGAGACCCCAGCCACGGTCGAGCCGTGATAGGCGTTCCAGCGGCTGATGAAGACCGTCCGCTGCGGCTGTTCCTTGAGCTTCCAGTAGTGGCGGACCAGGCGGAAGACCGTATCGTTCGCCTCGGACCCCGACGCGTTGTAGAACACGTGGGTCAGGTGGCCGCCCATCTTCTGCGCGATCTTGGCCGCCAGGGTCACGGCGGGCGGCGTCGCGGTCTTGAAGAAGGTGTTGTAGTACGGCAGCTCCAGCATCTGCTCGTAGGCCGCCTCGGCCAGTTCCTTGCGGCCGTAGCCGACGTTCACGCACCACAGGCCGGCCATGCCGTCGAGGATGCGGTGGCCGTCGCCGTCGGTGATGTAGCAACCGTCGGCGCGGGTCACGATGCGGCTGCCACCCAGCTCGGCGATGACCTTGTGGTCGGCCTGGGCAGGCAGATGGTGAGCCAGGTCGAGGCGCTTGAGCTCGGCGATGTCGTGGTTGCGGATGGGGGCGTTCATGGGGCGACTCCTGACTCGACGAGCGGCGCGCCTCTGAGGGCGCGTCCGAAGATCTCAAAGAAAATCTGTGACTGCCGGTTCTGCGCCGGCTTCCATTCGGGGTGCCACTGCACAGCCAGCACGGGCGCAGCGTTGACGGTGGCGGAGAAGGCCTCGACCACGCCGTCGGGGGCGCGGGCTTCGACGGTCAGCCCTTCGCCCAGAAGGTCGACGCCCTGGTAGTGGACGGAATTGACGACGGCCGCCTCGACGCCAAGAGCGCGCGACAGCACCCCGCCCGGCGTCAGGGCGACATCGTGGACATGGTCGAACATGCCGTCGAAGTCGACGTCGTTGGGCGCGTGGTGGGCGATCAGGTCGGCGCTTGAGGCCATGTCCCGTCGCAGCGTGCCGCCAAATGCGACATTGATCTCCTGGAAGCCTCGGCAGATTCCGAACACCGGCTTGCCCAGGTCCAGCATCGCCTTGATCAGGTCGGCGGTCATGCCGTCACGGGCGGCGTCGAATGGGCCCGGCGCGTCGCCGATCTCCTCGCCATAGAGGGCGGGATCCAAGTTCGAGGGGCTGCCGGTCAGCATCAGGCCGTCGAGACGGCCCGCGACCTCGGCCGCCCGCATGCGGCCCGGCAGCGACGGGATCAACAGCGCAGCGACATCGCCATAGGCCATGGTGGCGTCGACATAACGGCTCATCACCGCCTGGGCCGGTTCGATCCCGACGGTGCGGGTGCAGCAGATGATCCCGGCGACGGGGCGTGCGGTCATCCCAGACCTCCGATTTCTTCGGCGAATGCCGGGGCCCAGATCGAAGGTCTAGAGCTCAGACGGGCTAGCGCATCAGGTGAGCGCGACATCGATCGACGCCCAGGTTGAATCTGGGTCCTGGCATTCGCCGGGAAGGTCGGGTTGAGACTAGACATGGTTCACGACAACAAAACCGCCGGCGAACAGGCGTGCCAGCACAGCCAGACGGTCTCGCCCAGCTTGAAGTCCTCCTGGTCCCAGCGGGTCAGGTTCGAACGCTGGACCTTGACGCGGCGGCCGCCGGCGATCTCGACCTCATAGGTGGAGGAGCCGCCCAGATAGGCCTCGTGCTTGATCACACCCGCGACGGCGTTAGTTCCCTTCGGCGCGTCTCCCAGGTTGGGGACCTCGTCGCCTTCCTTCTTGTGCAGCTCGATCTTCTCGGGACGGATCGCCGCCCAGACCGTGCCGCCGCGTGGGCCGGTGACGCCGTGATCGAGGAAGATGTCGACCGGCAGGTCAGGCGACTTGATCACCGCGTGACTGGGCTCATCGACGGCCAAGACACCTTCGAACAGGTTCACCTGGCCGATGAAGTCGGCGACGAAGCGGCTGTTGGGAAACTCGTAGAGGTCGCTGGGCGTGGCCACCTGCTGCAGCACGCCCCGGCTCATCACAGCGCAGCGCGTCGCGAGCGCCAGGGCCTCGTCCTGGTCGTGGGTGACCATGATGAAGGTAATGCCGACCTTCTCCTGAAGGGTGCAAAGTTCGGTGCGCATCTGTTCGCGCAGCTTGGCGTCCAGGGCCGACAGTGGCTCGTCCAGCAGCAGCACACGGGGTCGCTTAACCAGGGCGCGGGCCAAGGCCACCCGCTGGCGTTGGCCGCCCGAAAGCTGATCAGGCTTGCGCTCGCCCAGACCGCCCAGTTGCACCAACTCCAGCGCCTCGGCCACGCGCGCCTCACGCTCGGCCTTGCCGACCTTGTCGACCACCAGGCCGTAGGCGACGTTGTCGGCCACGGTCATGTGCGGGAACACGGCGTAGGACTGGAACACCATGTTCACCGGCCGCTTGTTGGGCGGCACGTTCGAGATGTCCTGGCCATCGATCAGGATGCGTCCCTCGGTCGGCGTCTCGAAGCCGGCCAGCATCCGCAACAGGGTGGTCTTGCCGCAGCCCGACGGTCCCAAGAGCGCGAAGAACTCGCCCTCATTGACGGTCAGCGACACGTCGTCGACGGCGGCCAGCTTGCCGAACCGCTTGGTGACGTTCTCGAAGGTGATGATGGGTTTTGGCGCGGTCATTGCGGATGTCCCCCGACACACAAAATCCCGACCTCCCCGGCGAATGCCGGGGTCCAGATCATAAGGCTGGAAGGAGCCAGGAAGGGCGAAAGCTCAGGCGGAATCTGGGTCCCGGCATTCGCCGGGAAGATCGGTGGAGATGAAACACTCATTTGCCGTCCCCCGCCCCATGACCCGCCGTGGCGGCCGGATTGCCTTGCAGTTTCAGCGCCGCTGCGGTCAGCAGCACGGTCAGCACGATCAGGACGGTCGAGGCCGCATTGACCTCGGGCGTCACTGAGAAGCGGACCATCGAATAGACCTTCACCGGGAAGGTCACCGTGTCGGGACCCGCGGTGAAGAAGGTGATGACGAAGTCGTCCAGGCTCAGCGTGAAGGCCAGCAGCGCGCCGGCGACCAGCGAGGGCGCCATGTGCGGCAGGATCACGTCCTTGATCGTGCGGAACTCACCCGCCCCAAGGTCGCGGGCCGCCTCCTCCATCTCGCGGTTGAAGCTGGCCATGCGGGCGCGCACGACCACCGCCACGAACGGGAACGAGAACGAGACGTGGGCGATGATGATCGCGCCCAGGTTCAGCGGCCACGGCATCCCCTGTGGCCAGGGCAGCACCTTGGCGAAGAACACCAGCATCGCCACGCCCATGCAGATCTCGGGCACCACGATCGGCAAGGCCATCGCCCCGTCCAGCGCCGCTTTTCCCGGGAAGCGGAAGCGCCATAGCGCCAGCGCGACCGCCGCGCCCAGGAACAGGCTGATCACCGTCGACACCGCCGCGATGGTCAGGCTGTTGCCGAAAGCCTCAAGCAGGGCGGAGTTGTTGAACAGCTTCTCGTAGTATTTGAGCGTGAAGCCCTTCCAGACGATGTTGCGCTTGCTGTCGTTGAAGCTGAACGCCATCAGCGCGAGCAGCGGCGCGTAGAGGAACAGGAACACCGCCGCCAGCCAGGCCTGCATCTGCCAGCGGCGGAGGTATTCTAGGGGGCCGGGGGCGCTTCGCTTAGCCATGCGCATTCCCCTCCCCCGTTTCCCCGGCGAATGCCGGGGCCCAGATCGGACACACGAACGCTGGATCAGCGGGCAGTATCGAGAGGCGCGAACACCCAAAACGCTTGGGCTGAATCTGGGTCCCGGCATTCGCCGGGAAGGTCGGATTGAAGGCGCTCATCCCTTGGCCTCCGGCGTCTTCTTGTTCAGCACGGCCTGGATCGCGATGGCGATGAAGGTCAGGTACATCAGGAGGAACGACATGGCCGCGCCGAAGGGCCAGTCGTTGGCGCGCTTGAACTGGCGCTCGATGATGTTGGCGATCATCTGGCTGTCGGGACCGCCCAGCAGGTCCGGGGTCAGATAGGCGCCCAGGGCCGGAATGAAGGTGATCAACACCCCCGAGGCGATGCCCGGGATCGCCAGCGGCACGACGACCTTGAAGATCGTCCGTAGATGCCCGGCGCCGAGGTCGAGGCTGGCCTCCAGCAGCGACTTGTCCAGCCGGTCCAGCGCCGAATAGAGTGGCAGCACCATGAAGGGCAGGTGCACGTAGACTAGGCCCAGGATCACCGCGAAATTGTTGTGCAGCAGCTCCAGCGGCTGGAAGTCGCCCAGCGGCTGCAGGCCGACCAGCGTCGCCAGGGCGCCGCCGCCCTTCCACAGCCATTCAAGGCCCTGGTTCACAAAGCCCTCGGTGCGCAGCACGGCGATCAGGGCGTAGGTGCGGATCAGCAGGTTCGTCCAGAACGGCAGCATGATCAGCAGCAGCAGCCAGGCCTTGGCCTTGTCGGAGGCGAAGGTGATGGCCAGGGCCACGGGGAATCCGATGACCAGGCAGAGGCCTGTCGTGAGCCCCGCGACCCAGACCGACTTGAGGAAGATCTTCAGATAGAGAGGCTCGATCGCCCGCGCGTAGTTATGGAACGTGCCGGAGATGGCGATATCGGTCAGCCCGACATTGTGGCCGAAGCTGTAAGCCCAGACGATCGCCATGGGCGCAAGGAAGAACAGCACCAGCCACACCAGCGGCGGTCCCAGCGCCGCGGCGAACACAGCCTTCGCCTGTTTCCAGGATTGTTCCATGGAGCCCTCCAAATCCTCCCCCTAGCGGGGGAGGTGTCCGCGAAGCGGACGGAGGGGGAAGACACCGGACAGCCCGAACTTCCCCCTCCGGCCTTCGGCCGCCTCCCCCTCGGGGGGAGGATTTTGCTCTGCTAAGCCGCCCGCACCCGGGTGATCAGTTCCTCGTATTGGCTGGCCTTCTCCGCGCCCTCGAACGCGCCGTACTCGCACTTGGCCATGACGTCGGCGGGCGGGAAGATCACCGGATTGTTCTTGTAGTCGTCCGGCATCAGCGCCTTGGCCGCCGCATTGGGGGTAGGGTACAGGATCGTCTTGCTGATCTCGGCCCCGGCCTGCGCGTCCAGCAGGTAGTTGATGAAGGCGTGGGCGTTGTTCGGCCGCGGCGCGCCCTTGGGGATGCACAGGGTGTCGGAGTTGATCAGGCTGCCTTCCTTGGGCACGACGAAGTCGATGTCCGGGTCGTCCTTCATCACCTGGGCGATGTCGCCGTTATACTCGAGCACCAAGTCGACCTCGCCCGAGGCCAGCAGGTCCTGACCGTTGTCGTCATGGAACGCCTTCACGAACGGCTTCTGCTTGATCAGCATCTGCTCGATCTTGGGCAGCATGTCTTCGGGAATGTTGTTCACCGAGTGGCCAAGATATTTGGCGGACAGTCGCACCAGATCGGCGCTCTCGGACAGCAGGCTGATACGGCCCTTGTACTTGTCGCTGTCGAATAGCCACTTCCAGCTGTCGGGCACGCCCTGGACCTTGCTTTTGCGATAGCCGATGCCCAGAAGCAGCCAGGTATAGGGCATCGAATACTTACGCCCGGGATCGAAGTCGGGATTGAGGAACGACGGGTCGATGTTCTTCATGTTCGGGATCTTGGCGTGGTCGAGCGGCTCCAGCAGGCCGCCCTGGCTCATCCGCGTCACGAACTCGTTCGACGGCACCACGACATCGAAGCCGGGATTGCCGGCCTTGAGCTTGGCGAACAGCTCGTCGTTCGTCGCGAACAGGCTCATGTTCACGTCGATCCCGGTGGCCTTCTTGAAGTCACCGAGGGTGGTTTCGCCGATGTAGGTGTCCCAGTTGTAGAAGTTGAGCTTGGGCTCCTCGCCGCCGGGCGTAGCCTTGGGCTTCTTGCCACAGGCCGTGAAGGTGAGGCCGATCGCGGCGGCGCCGGTGGCGGTCAGGAGCGAGCGGCGGCTCAGGCCCGCCCTGTTGAGTCCTCGCTGGGTGATCGTGCTCATCGTCTCGAAACTCCCCTATCGCTTCGTTCAATGTGGGGCCGGAGCCCGCAGCTGGGTTCACGTTACATCGCCGCGCCCTCAGGCGTTGCGCAGATACCAATCGAAATCCAACGCCGTGACGACCTCGAAGAACCGCGCCTGTTCGGTGCGCTTCACCGAGACGAACATGTCCACGAAACGGTCGCCCAGATAGTCGCGCAGCACCGTGGACTGCTCGAACAGGTCCACCGCCGCGAACCAGTTGTTGGGCAGACGGATGTTCTCCTTGGCGGCTGCGGCGTAGCCGTCACCGACCACCGCCGGACCGGGGTCCAGCTTGTTCGTGATCCCGTGGTGGGCGCTGGCCAGCAGCACGGCGAGGACGAGGTACGGATTGCCGTCGGCGCCGGCTACGCGGTGCTCGACGTGACGGGTCTTGGGCGGACCGGCCGGCACTCGCAGGGACACCGTGCGGTTGTTGACGCCCCAGGTCGGCGCGACCGGCGCGTAGCTGTTGGCCTTGAACCGGCGGTAGCTGTTGGCGTTGGGCGCCAGGATCGCCATGCCCTCGCCAAGCAGCGCCTTCATGCCGGCGATGGCCTGCTTGAGCAGGTCCGAGCCCTCAAGGTCCTCGCTGGCGCAGAGATTGTTTCCGGCCGCGTCGTTGACGCTGAGATGGACGTGGAAGCCGTTGCCGGCGCGGTCGCTCCACGGCTTGGCCATGAAGGTGGCCTCCATCCCGTGACGCAGGGCCACCCCCTTGGCCGCGCGCTTGTAGAGCACTGCGTCGTCGGCGGCCCGCAGGGCGTCGGGCTTGTGCTTGAGCGTCAGCTCGACCTGCGCCGGGGCGAACTCCGAGATCGCGCCTTCCAATGGCACGCCTAAGGTGTCGGCCACATCCCACAGTTCGCGCAGGAACGGCGCATGGGCCTCCAGTTCCGGCAGGCCGTAGACCTGGATGCCGGTGGGGCGCAGACCCGTCTGCAGCGACTTGGCGGGCAGCAGCTCACCGTTCGGACCGCGCTCAAGATCAACCAGATAGTATTCCAGCTCGCAGGCCGCGACCGGCGTCAGGCCGTCCGCGGCGTAGCGGTCCAGCACCCGCTGCAGCACATGGCGAGGATCGAGGTCGTTGGGCGTCCCGTCCAGCTCGTACAGCGACAGCATCACCTGAGCGACGTCGGGGCCGAGCCACGGCGCCAGGGTCAGGGTTCCCGGCACGGGCCGCGCGCGGCGGTCGGCGTCGCCGTCCTCCCAGACCAGGCCTGTGTCCTCGCAGTCGGCGCCGTTGGTGTCGACCACCAGCACCGAGCCGGGCAGGAACCGGCCATACTCGTAGATGGCCTCCAGTTCGTGCACCCGCAGCCGCTTGCCGCGCGGCACGCCGGTCATGCTGGTGAAAAACACCTCGACGAACTTCACCTGCGGATGGGCGGCGAGAAAGTCGCGGCACTCCTGGATGTCGGCGACCATGCTCATGCGGACGCCCCCTCCGTCACGTCGCCTATCGGCGCCGCGCCACCTCCCCCGCAAGCGGGGCAGGAGGAAGGTAAAGCCCTCCTCACCCGTGCAACGGGGGAGGTGGATCGATGCGAATACGCATCGAGACGGAGGGGGCGCTCAAACCGCGAAAAACTCATTCCATCTCCCCCATCGCCGCCGCGAAGCCGTCGACGGCCGCGACCAGTCGGTCGATCGCCGCGTCTTCGGTGACGGGCGAGACCAGCATCATGTTGTGGAAGGGCGCGATCAGGACGCCCCGGTTGATCAGCCACAAATGCAGCGCTTCCACCGCCTCGTGGTCCAGCACTTTCCGCATCTGGGCGGCGTTTTTGGGCGGGGGGTCTGCGAAGACCAGTTCCACCCGGGCGCCGACATGGACCACCGACCAGGGGAGCTTGCGTGCGGCGACCACTCGCTGGAGACCGGCGACCAGACGCTCGGCGGCGGCCAGCATCTTGCCGTAGGCGGCGTCGGTCATCACCTCGGTCAGCATGGCCCGCATCGCCGCGATGGCCAGGGCGTTGCCCGACAGCGTGGTGCCGATGCCCGATTGGCCAGGACCGATCCTTTGCTGAGCCTCGTCCATCCGCGCCGAGAACTCCGCGGTGACGCCCCAGACGGCGGCCGGCACGCCGCCGGCGACCGCCTTGCCCAGCACGAACACGTCCGGCTCCAGGCCATGAGCGCGGGTGTAGCCGCCGGGGCCGGTCGAGATCGTGTGGGTCTCATCGATGACCAGCAACGTCCCGGCCTCGCGCGTCATCCGACGCAGCGCCTCCAGGAAACCGGGCTCAGGCAGGATCATGCCGCAGTTGGTCATCACCGGCTCGGCCAGAACGGCGGCGACATCGCCGGGCGCCAGAGCGGCTTCCAGGGCGGCCAGGTCGTTGAAGGGCACGACGCGGGTGGTGGCGGTCAGGTCCTGGACCTGCCCCAGCAGGCCCGGCTTCATCACCGGCGCGCCATCCTTCAGCACCACGAAGGCGTCGTCGACCATGCCGTGGTAGCAGCCGTCGAAGATCAGGATCACCGGCCGGCCGGTGACCGCCCGCGCCCAGCGGATCGCCGCCCGGTTGGCGTCGCTGGCCGTGGTCGCCGCCTGCCACAGAGGCAGCCCAAAGCGCTCCGCGAGCAGCTTGCCGACGATCGCGGCCGAGGCGGTCGGCAGCATGAAGCCCGCCCCGCGCTTGATCTGGTCGGCCACCGCAGCGGCGACCGACGGATCGCCGTGCCCGAACATCGACGGCGTGTCGCCCAGGCAGAAGTCGTCATAGAGCTTGCCGTCGACGTCGGTGATCTGAGCCCCGACGCCCTGAGCAGCGAAAATGGGCGACGGACTGGCCCAGTCGTTCATCCAGTGCATCGGTGCGCCGCCGCGCCAGTGGGCGCCCGCCGCCTTGGCCATGGCGACCGAACGCGGGTGCTCGGCCGTGAAGCGGGCGCGCTCGGCGGCGAGGAGGTCAGACAGAGGTCGGGCGAGGTCGGTGATCATCCCACCCCGCCGAAGCACAGGTACTTGGTCTCCAGATACTCATCGAGCCCTTCGGAGGCGCCTTCCCGGCCCAGGCCCGACTCCTTGACCCCGCCAAACGGCGCGACCTCGGTGGAGATCAGACCTTCGTTGATCCCGACCATGCCCGCTTCGATCTGCTCGGCCACGCGCCAGCAGCGGCCGATGTCGCGGCTGTAGAAATAGGCCGCCAAGCCGAAGGGGGTCGCGTTGGCCAGCTCGACCGCCTCGGCCTCGGTCTCGAACTTCACGATCGGCGCGACGGGACCGAAGATCTCTTCCTGGAAGATCCGCATCTCGGGCTTTGCGCCGACCATCACGGTCGGCTGGTAGAACAGTCCGCCCAGGCCGTGGACATCGCCGCCGGTCAGCACCTCGGCGCCGCCCTGCATCGCGCCGCTGACCAGACTCACCACCTTGGTCAGGGCCTTCTCATTGATCAGCGGGCCGATTTGCACCCCCTCGCCCGTACCGAGTCCCACCTTCAGAGCCGCAACTTTTTCGGCCAGGCGCGCGGCGAAGGCGTCGTGGATGCCGGACTGCACGATCAGGCGGTTGGCGCACACGCAGGTCTGACCGGCGTTGCGGTACTTGCTGGCGATCGCGCCATCGACAGCCGCCTCGAGATCGGCGTCGTCGAAGACGATGAAGGGCGCGTTGCCGCCCAGCTCCAGGGAGAGCTTCTTCATCGTGCCGGCGCACTGTTCGTAAAGCACCTTGCCGACGGGCGTTGAGCCCGTGAACGACAGCTTGCGCACCCGGCTGTCGTCGCACAGCACCTTGCCGACCTCGCCCGAGCGGGTGGTGGTGACGATATTCAGTACGCCGTCCGGAACGCCGGCCTCGATGGCCAGACGGGCGATGGCGAGCGCGCAGAGCGGCGTCTCAGCGGCCGGCTTGACCACAACCGTGCAGCCCGCCGCCAGGGCTGGGCCGACCTTGCGGGTGATCATGGCGATCGGGAAGTTCCACGGCGCGATCGCCGCACAAACCCCGACCGGCTGCTTGATCGAGGCCAGGCGCTTGCCCGGCATGGGCGTCGGGATCGTGTGGCCGTAGGCGCGTTTGGCCTCCTCGGCGAACCAGTCGATGAACGACGCGCCATAGAACACTTCGCCCTTGGCCTCGGCCAGCGGCTTGCCCTGCTCGGCGGTCATCAACCGCGCCAGATCGTCAGCCTGGGCGAGCATCAGATCGCTCCACCGGCGCAGGATCGCACCGCGCTCCTTGGCGGTCCTGGCGGCCCAGGCCGGCAGGGCGCGATGGGCGGCCTCGATCGCTTGCGTCGTCTCGTCGGCGCCAAGATCGGCAACGCTGGAGATCACGGTCCCGTCAGCGGGATTGAGTACTTCGAAGGCCTTGTCGCCACGCACCCAGCGTCCATCGATGAAGGCTTCGGATTCAACAAGTTTCAGGGCGGTCATTCAGGTCACCTCAGCGTCACGGACACCGACTTCAGGTCGGCGTACTTGTGCAACGCATGAAGGCTGCGGTCGCGGCCAAAGCCGGACTGCTTGAAGCCCCCAAACGGCATGGTGATGTCGCAGGCGTCCCAGCCATTGACCCAGACCAGGCCCGCCTTCAACCGCCGCGCGCCACGTAGCGCTCGGCTGACATCGGCGGTCCACAAGCCCGCGGCAAGACCGTAGACGGTGTCATTGGCCAGACGCATCGCCTCGCCCTCGGACTCAAAGCTCATCACGCCAAGGACCGGGCCGAACACCTCTTCCCGGGCGAGGGTGTGGTCTGGCCTGACCTGATCGAAGATCGTCGGCTCAACATAGAATCCGCCGGTCTCCTGGCGCACGCGCTGACCGCCCAGCACGCGCCGCGCGCCCTGGCTGTCGGCGGTGGCGATATAGTCGAGGGCGGTGTTCATCTGCCGCTCGCTGACCATGGCGCCGAACTGGGTCGAGGGGTCCAGCGGGTCGCCGACCGTCATTCCCTTGGCCACCGCGACGACGCGCTCCAGGAAGGCGTCCTTGATGGAGGCCTCGACCAGCAGGCGAGAGGCGGCGGTGCAGACCTCGCCTTGATTGTAGAACACGCCCCAGGCGGCGGCCTGGGCGGCGGCCTCCAGGTCCGGGCAGTCGGCGAACACGATCTGGGGCGACTTTCCGCCCAGCTCCAGCGACACGCGCTTGAGGTTGGAGCGCGCCGAATACTCCATCAGGCGTCGGCCCACGGGTCCGGAGCCCGTGAAGGCGATCATGTCGACATCCATCGACAGCGCCAGCGCCTCGCCGGCGACGCCGCCCAGGCCCGGCACGACGTTCAGAACGCCCCGCGGCAGCCCCGCCTCGAGCGCCAGTTCGCCCAGCTTCAACGCGCTCAGCGGCGACTGCTCGGCGGGCTTCAGCACGACCGAATTGCCCATGGCCAGCGCTGGGGCGACCTTCCACATCGCCATGTGCAGCGGGAAATTCCAAGGCACGATCGCGCCAATCACGCCCAGCGGTTCGTGGACGGCATAGCTCAGCCGATCCGCAGGCGAGGTTCCCACCTCGCCATAGACCTTATCCAGCGCTTCGGCGTACCAGCGACAGGTGTTGATCGCGAGCGGGATGTCGACGTTCCGAGCGTCGCTGATCGGCTTGCCGACATCCAGACTCTCCAGCAGCGCCAGTTCGTCGGCGTCGCGCTCCATCAGTTCGGCCAGGCGGAACAGCACCGCTTTCTTCTGGCGGGGCCCCTGGTCGCGCCAGCGGCCGTCCTCAAACGCCGCACGGGCGCCGGCGACGGCGCGCTCGACGTCCTCGGCCTGGCAGGCCGTCACGAGGTTCAGCACCTGCCCGTTGCGAGGCGACACGTTGTGGAAAGTCGCGCCCGATGCGGCCTCGACCAGGTCGCCGTCGATCACCGCCCGGCTGGGCGGCGCGAGCCTGGCAAGGCGCTCGGCGATGTCGGCGGGAAGGGTCACGCAACAAAATCCCAATAATTGTGATCACAGTTTTCCGAGCCAACCGCCGTGTCAAGCGCCTGACTTACAGGGCGGCCTCGACGGCGACGCGCATCTTCTCCATGCCTTCGGAAAGGTCAGCGGCGATGGCGCGGCGGGCGCCGTCGACGTCCCCGGCCCTGATGGCCTCGATCGCTTCGGCATGACGGTCGGCGACCAGCACGTCGGCGCCGACCCGACCGAAGACCACACGCATGAACGGTCCGATCTGCAGCCAAAGACCACCCGCCATGGCCAGCAGGACCTCGGCGCCCGCCCGCTCATAGAGCGCGAAGTGGAACGCATGGTTCGCCGCCATGTAGCGGTCGACGTCCCCCAGGCGCAGCGCCTCGTCGAGGTCGGAGTCGATGGCCTGGAGCTGACGCACAAGCCCGGTGTCCGCTCGGGCCGCTGCTCGCGCGGCCAATTCAGGCTCGACCCACAGGCGGGCCATCGAGAGCTGCTCCAGACGATCAGCGCTCAGCGACGGGACCGACAGGCGCTTGTTGACGGGGTTGATCGCCAGGGCTCGCTCCGCCACCAGCCGCCTCACCGCGTCGCGCACCGGCATTGGCGACACGCTCAGTTCGGCGGCGAGACTGCGCAGCGAGACCCCCTTGCCCGGCGCGATGCGGCCGGTGATCAGGGCCTGCCGGATCGCCTCGTACACCTGGTCATGGACGGCTGTGGAATCGGCGAGCGGCCGGCGGGTCTTCATGCGAGGGGTTCCAACAAGGCCTTGCCAGTTGACCCCCAATTGCGATCACAATGCAAGCGCTCGCAAGGATCCCGCCCATGCCCGACTTCGGCGCCAACGACCTCGACGCCTTCTGGATGCCGTTCACGCCCAACCGGCGGTTCAAGGCGCACCCCCGGATGCTCTCCTCGGCCAGCGGCATGTGGTACCGCACACCCGAAGGCCGCGAAGTGCTGGACGCGACCTCGGGCCTTTGGTGCGTCAACGCCGGACACGACCGTCCCAGGATCCGCGAGGCGATCCAGAAGCAGGCGGCCGAGATGGACTACGCGCCCTGCTTCAACATGGGCCATCCGCTGGCGTTTCAGTTCGCCTCGCGCCTGGCCCAGATCACCCCGC
The DNA here is from genome assembly GCA_020161365.1 of Pseudomonadota bacterium. Taxonomy (GTDB): domain Bacteria; phylum Pseudomonadota; class Alphaproteobacteria; order Caulobacterales; family Caulobacteraceae; genus Caulobacter. The sequence continues at coordinate 379,313 of JAIUNU010000003.1, forward strand.
GGGGCCTGGACCGGATCTTCTTCACCAACTCGGGCTCGGAGTCAGTCGATACGGCGCTGAAGATTGCGCTCGCCTATCACCGCGCGCGCGGCAAGGGGACCAAGACCCGGCTGATCGGCCGCGAACGTGGCTATCACGGCGTGGGTTTCGGCGGCATCTCGGTGGGCGGCATTCCAAAGAACCGGATGTACTTCGGCAGCCTGCTGACCGGTGTCGATCACCTGCCCCACACCCATGGACTGACCGGCAACGCCTTCGCCAAGGGCCAGCCCGAGAATGGCGCTCATCTGGCTGAGGACCTGGAGCGGATCGTCGCCCTGCACGACGCCTCCAACATCGCCGCCGTCATCGTCGAGCCGGTGGCGGGCTCGACCGGCGTGCTGATCCCGCCGAAGGGCTATCTGGAGCGCCTGCGGGCGATCTGCGACAAGCACGACATCCTGCTGATCTTCGACGAGGTCATCACCGGCTTTGGCCGTGTCGGCGCGCCGTTCGCCGCCGACCGCTTTGGGGTCACGCCCGACATGATCTGCATGGCCAAGGGCCTGACCAACGCCGCCGTGCCGTGTGGCGCGGTCGCTGCCTCGAGCAAGGTCTACGACGCGAGGATGGACGGCGCCGACGCCCCTATCGAGCTCTTCCACGGCTATACCTACTCGGCCCATCCGCTGGCCTGCGCCGCCGGTCTCGCCACCCTTGAGACCTACCGCGAGGACGACCTCTTCGCGCGCGCCGCCGGGCTGGAGGAATATTGGCAGGAGGCTCTGCACAGCCTGGCGGACGCCCGGCACGTCGTCGACATCCGCAACCTCGGCCTCGTCGCCGGCGTCGAACTGGAGTCCCGTCCGGGCGCGCCCACCGCTCGGGCGATGGAGGTGTTCGAGACCTGCTTCGACGAGGGTCTCCTGATCCGCGTCACCGGCGACATCATCGCCCTGTCGCCGCCGCTGATCCTGGAGAAGGACCATATAAACAGGATGGTCGAGACGATTCGATCGGTGCTGGGACGGGTGGAGTAGGCAGCTCCGATCTGGGATGGGTCCGCCGGCCGCTTCGCGACTTGCGCCTAAGGCCGATATGACATCGCCACGTCACACCGCTGATAGCGCGCCCCGAATTTCCGCATAATCTCATCGTCGTGGACGAAGCCCAGCTTCTCATAGAGATGAATGGCGGCGGCGCACTTGCGGTTGGTCAGCAGATAGATCCTGTCCATCCCGAGGCTTGAGGCCCGCTCGAGGGTCTTGGACAGCAGGAACTCGCCCGCCTTCAGTCCACGCGCGCTCTTGAGCACGCCCATCTTGGTCAGTTCGACCCAGCCGTCCTTAGAAACCATCAGGGCGCAGGTTCCCACAACGCCGAGATCGGCCGCCTCGGCGAACAGCACCACGCCGCCCTTGTCGAGGATCAGTTCCCGAGGCTTCGACAGCAGGGCGATGTCGTTGTCCTCCAGGGCGAACATCTCCTGAATCCACTCGGCGTTGATCCGATAGAAGGCCTCGGCCAGATCGTCGGAGAAGTCGCGCGCCCAGATCGTCGGACGCCCCGCCCTGTCGGCGCGAGCCAGCAACGACCGCTCCGCCAGGCGCGCCTCCGCCTGAGAGAGGCCCAGCATGAAGTCGCCGCCCAAGCCCGCGACCAGTTCGACCGCCGCCGGCTCGATACGCGGCAGGAGCTCCGTCTGAATTCGCGCCATCAATGTCCGCCCCTTGTCGGTGAACACCAGCCGCTTGGTGCGTTGATCGCCCGGTGTCCGGCGCGCCTCGACGAAGCCGTCACGCTCCAAAGGCCCAAGCGCGCGGGTCACCGTGGGCTGGGCCAGTTGCAGCCGCTCGGCCAGCTCACCCACCGAAATCGGCTCATACATGCGGATCGCCATCAGCAGCGACATCTGCGCCGGCTGCACCGGCAGGTCCAAAGACCGCGCGACCTCGGCCGCGTCGGCCTGCATCCGCTCGGCCAAGCGCTTCAACCGGCTGCCAAGGAACCCGACGCCCAAGCCCGCGAGAAGATCCACGTCCATCGCCTGCCCCATATAGCACACTATATAGCTAGCTATGTTATTGCGGGGAAGGCAAGCCTATTTCACCGCGAAGGTCGCGATCACGATGCAGCGCACCTCATCGCCCTTCACGGTCACGGCGGCTGATCGGCCATTGGACAGGTCGTAGAACCGCTCCACGCCCCCTTGGGCGACAGCGAGGGACTCGGGCGCGCTGAACTTGCACACTTGATATCGGACTTTTGCGCCGTTGATGCGATCGACCAGGTGCGTGCAGGTCATCGCCCCACCGAAGCGCCGGTACAGCACGTCGTCGTAGGGCGTCGCCTGAGGATACCGTGGCATGGCGCGGAAGACTTTCGGCTCAAGCGGAGAACATGAAGGGCCGGCGAGCCGCCGCCAGATGATGTCTCGTCGGGCTTCCTCGGCGCGATCACGGCGCGCCATGATCTGAACGCCTACGATCAGCATCGCCAAGAGACCGAGCGCGAGCCCCACAGTTCGCCACCAACGGGCGGAGCGCTCTTCGCGCGGCGGTTGGTGAGGATGAACGGGATTCACGGCCCATGAACCTACATTTGTAATTTAGGACTACAGATGTAAGACAGATGCGCCTAGCTGTCACCCCCCGAACCGAGTCCGTCACACTTGACGCGAATGCGTGACATTTGTAGCGTACTCACTACATCAAGGAGAGCTCGGATGACCGAACCGTCCGACCTGGAGCTGGAAGTGCTCAAGGCCTTCTGGCGCGACGGCGCGATGAGCGCCCGCGAGGCCCATTCTGTGATCGAGCCTGAGCTGGGTTGGAGCGGCTCGACCACCCGTACGGTGCTGGAACGTATGGTGGGCAAGGGTCTGCTGGCCCGCCACTCTGTGCACGGCTTGGCGGTGTACGAAGCCAAGAAGGCCAAGATCGATGTCATCGGCGGCGTACTGAACCGGTTGCGCGGCCTGCTTGAAATCGATGGACGCCTGCCGGCTTCGGCGTTCTCCGGCAGTCAGATTCTGTCAGAGACGGAGATCCAGGAATTGGAGGCGCTGCTCAACGCCGCCGGGCCGGAGGATGAGGCGTGAACTCGCTGCTTGCCTCTACGGCGCTCGGCTTGCTGGCCGCATGGCCCGCCGCGGGTCTAGGCTGGGCGTTGGGGACGCTCTCAGACAGGCTCACCCGAGATCCGGCGCTGCGCGATCGGGCATGGGGATTGGCCACAGCCCTCGCTCCGTCCGCGCTCGCCCTCACGATCGGCGCCGCGCTCATGCCCGGATCGCTGACCGCTCCGGTCCAGAAGATCACCATTGTCAACAACATGGCCGTCGGGGCCGCCGCCACCTTCAGCCGGGTCTCCGATGCCGCCCCCTTCGTCCCCGAGACCTCGGAAATCCTGGCGCGAGGGCTTATCCTCGGGGCTTTAGGCGGACTCCTCGTCGCGGTGGCGCGGCAGGTCATCGGACTGTTGCGCCTGGGGGCCATTGTCCGCGATGCTATCCCCGCGTCGCCGGATCTTACCCTCGCGGTGCGCGACGCAGCCCGGCGGCTCGGCTGCGTCTGGCCTGACGTTCGCCTTAGCGAAGCCGTTCAACAGCCGCTTCTCGCGGGCCTTTTCAAACCTGTGATCCTGCTCCCCGCCGAACTCAGCCAGCAATTGGACACCGAGCAGCTCTTACCAATCTGCGTCCACGAACTGGCCCACCTCAAACGCCACGACAACTGGCGGCTCCTGATCGAGACCTTGTCGAGCGGACTGTTCTGGATAGCGCCGCCGCAAGGCGCGCTGCACATCCGCGCGGCGGCCGTTCGCGAGGAACGATGTGACGGCATAGCCTTGGAGGGCGCCGACGCTCTCACCCGACATCGCTACGCGGTAAACCTGATCCGCGCCCTGCGCGCCCAGAGCACGTCAGAGCTTCAGCCCGCCTTCACCGGCAAATCGAGGAGATCGATCGCCATGCGTTTAGAGGCCATTGCTAAACCCCAAGCGCCCGCGAGCAACGCCCGCAAAGCCACCCTCGCAACCCTTGCCGTCCTGATCGCCACGCTGACGGCCGGTGGCGCGATGGCGCTGGCGCAAAAGAAAATCGACCGCGCGAACTACAGCCACAGCACCGTCAGCGACGATGAAGGGTTGCTCGTTGACATCATTGCCGACGAAGTGCGCCGCGTCCGACCACCGCAAGCCGAGGACGGATTCGGAAAGCCCATCGATATGGCGATCTATTCCGGCGACGTGGAACTGAAAGCTCGCCTGAACACCGCCGCGACACGCATCTTGCTCAACGGATCCGCGCCGCCTGCAGGCTTTGATCCGAACAAACTTGCCAGCGGATCGATCAAGTCGCTTGAGGTCACGAGCTACGAGACAGGCGCCGCCCGGCACATGGTGCTCAACGTCATCATGTAGGACCAATGACACCGGTGGACAAAGGCGACTTTGCTCGGCATTTTCGCGGTAGATCCAACGGCGGCCTGATCGCCGATGTCTTCGAACGGGAAACGCCATGCGAGGCCGCCGACTTCTTGCCGTCACGGGCGCGCTCGCCCTGATGATGTTCGCCGCCTCGCCGGTCGTCGCCGGCGAGGTCGTTGCGTTTCCCGGCGCCGAGGGGGCGGGACGCTTGAGTCTCGGCGGGCGCGGCGGCGCAGTCTTGCGCGTCACCAATCTGAACGACGCGGGGCCGGGCTCGCTGCGTGCGGCGGTCGAGGCCAAGGGACCGCGCACGGTGGTGTTCGACGTCGCCGGGACGATCCAGCTGAAGTCCCCTTTGAAGATCAGCCACCCGCGCATCACCGTCGCCGGCCAGACCGCGCCGGGCGGCGGCATCACCCTGCGCGACCAGACCCTGGTGATCGGCGCGGACGATGTCGTCATCCGCTTCATCCGCTCGCGCCTGGGCGCCGAGAGCAAGGTCGAGGGCGATGCGATCTGGATCAGCGGCGGCCGGCGGATCATCCTGGATCACGTCTCGGCCAGCTGGTCGGTGGACGAGACCTTGTCGGCATCGGCTCGCTACACCGAGCCGGGCCAGGGGTTCTACGACCTGACCGTCCAGTGGTCGATCATCGCCGAGAGCCTGGCCCACTCGATCCACGTCAAGGGCGACCACGGCTATGGCAGCTTGATCCGAGGCGGCCAGGGCAGCCGGATCAGCTTTCACCACAACCTCTGGGCCAACCACATGGCCCGAATGCCAAGGCCGGGAAACTACGACGGACCGGACAAGGACCCTGTCGGGCCACTGTTCGATTTCCGCTCCAACGTCTTCTACAACTGGGGCAAGGGCTATGCCGGCTATAACGCCGACACGGCGACGCGGGCGACCTACAACTTCGTGGACAACGCCTATGTGCCGGGTCCCAGCACCGGCAAGCGCGTGATCTTCCAGGAGAGCAATCTGGAGGCCAAGGGCTACTTCGCCGGCAACAGCATGGACGGCGTGGTTCCCGCCGATCCGTGGAGCCTGGTCACCTTCACCATCCCCGAGCCAGCCGGCTACCGCCTCGCCGCTCCGCTTGACGTCGCGCCGGTGACGCCGGAAAGCGCCGACAAGGCCTATGAGCGGGTGCTGGCCGACGCCGGCGCTTCGGTATGGCGCGACCCCGTCGACCGTCGCATCGTCGAGGGCGTCCGCACGCGCACCGGCAAGGTGATCAACACGCAAGCGGATGTCGGCGGCTGGCCGGTCCTGCCCGTCGGCAAGGCGCTGAGCGACACCGACGGCGACGGCATGCCCGACGCCTGGGAAAAGGCGCGTGGTCTCAACCCCAAGGTCGCCGACGGCGCGGCGCTGGCCAAGGAGGGGTCGGGCTGGACGAACCTTGAGCTTTACCTCGCTGACGCGGCGAAGGCGCGGGGATAGCCCCAATCCCCCTTTATGGTGGGGAGGATCTTGCCGCTTTTGCCCCCTCGCGCGCTTTCCGCTAGAAGCCGGGCCATGTCGCACAACACCTTTGGTCACCTGTTCCGCGTCACCACCTGGGGCGAAAGCCATGGCCCGGCGCTCGGCTGCGTCGTCGACGGCTGTCCTCCGGGGATCGCGCTGACGGCGGAGATGATCCAGGCGTTTCTCGACAAGCGCCGCCCCGGTAGCGGCAAGTTCGTCACCCAGCGCCAGGAACCCGACGCGGTGCGCATCCTGTCGGGCGTGTTTGAGGACGAACGCTCAGACGGCCAGCGCACGACCGGGACGCCGATCAGCCTGATGATCGAGAACACCGACCAGCGGTCCAAGGACTATTCCGAGATCGCCCAAGCCTTCCGGCCCGGCCACGCCGACTATGCCTATTTCGCCAAGTACGGCGTGCGCGACTATCGCGGCGGCGGGCGCAGTTCAGCGCGCGAGACCGCCGCGCGGGTGGCGGCCGGCGCGGTGGCGCGGTTGATCATTCCGGGCGTGACGGTGCGCGCCGCCTTGGTCCAGATCGGCCCCCACAGGGTCGATCGGTCCAACTGGGACTGGGCGCAGACCGAGCAGAACCCCTACTGGGCGCCCGACGCGGCCATCGTGCCCGTCTGGGAGGAGCACCTTGAGAAGATCCGCAAGGCCGGCTCCTCCACCGGCGCCGTCGTCGAGGTCGAGGCCACGGGCGTGCCGGCTGGATGGGGCGCCCCGCTGTACGGCAAGCTCGACGCCGAACTGGCCTCGGCCCTGATGTCGATCAACGCCGCCAAGGGCGTCGAGATCGGCGACGGCTTCGACAGCGCGGCGCTGACGGGCGAGGACAACGCCGACACCATGCGAATGGGGGAAGACGGCCAGCCCGTATTCCAGTCCAATCACGCCGGCGGGATTCTGGGCGGCATATCGACCGGGCAAGCCGTCGTGGCGCGCGTCGCCTTCAAGCCGACCTCGTCCATCCTGATCCCGCGCCAGACGGTCAATGAGGCCGGCGAAGAGATCGACCTGCGCACCAAGGGTCGCCATGATCCGTGCGTCGGCATCCGGGGCGTGCCGGTGGTGGAGGCTATGACCGCTTGCGTCCTGGCCGACGCCTTCCTGCGCCATCGAGGCCAGACAGGACGCGACGCGTTCCCGCTAGGCGCGAGTCGCTGACCCGGCGCTCGACGCGTCAGGCCACCCCCAATCCGTGTATCGGCACTGATTTTGTTGGACGTTCCGGCTTGACCTGGTCGCCAGCCGACGGCTAAGCGTCGCGACCACGTAGCGTCGACGAAACAAAACACGCTCTATAGTTGTTTTAACCGTGAAGACCTGAGGGAGGCTCAGTGTGCGGTTCGACCTCCTGAAGGTCCTGCTGGTCGAAGACAACCAGCACATGCGGATCCTGCTGATCGAGATGCTGCGCGCGATCGGCGTGCGCCACATCCACGAAGCGCGCGACGGGGCCGAGGCTCTGGCCACCATGCGCTCGACCTCCATCGACGTGGTGCTGACCGACCTGTCCATGAGCGGTCTGGATGGGGTCGAGTTCGTGAACCTGCTGCGGCGATCGCCCGACAGCCCCAATCCGTTCTGCCCGATTGTGATGATCACCGGCCACTCTACGGAGCGAAGGGTGCGCGAGGCTCGCGACGCTGGGGTCAATGAGTTCCTGGCCAAGCCGATCACGGCGCGGGGCCTGATCCACCGCCTGACCCTGCTGATCGAGAACCCGCGCCCGTTCATCCGTACGGAGGACTATTTCGGACCGGATCGCCGCAGACGCGACGACCCGCGCTATCGGGGTCCCCGCCGACGGGCCGAGGATCGCGAACGGGTCTATCTTGATGACGCGGGCGCCGATCGCGGCCATCCGACGCGCAGACTGTAAACCATTCCGCGTCTAGAAGAGGGTGAACAGCGCCTGAAGAGCTTCGCCATGACCCTCCGCCGCCTTGCCCCCATCGCTCTTGTTCTGGGCGCTTTGTCCCTGACCCAGGTCAGTTGCATGGCCGCAGCGGCCGTTGGCACGGTCGCGGGAACCGCGATCGGGGTCACGGGCGCGGTCGTCGGCGGCGCGGCGAAGGTCGGCGGTAAGGCGGTCGTCGCCACCGGCAAGGCGATCATCCCCGGCGACGGCGACAAGAACAACCTTCGCGACCACCGCGAGGAAGAAGAGTAGCCCGCCCTACAGCGTCAGCGAACACGTCTCGCCGATGGTCGGGCGCGACAGCACCACGCGCGACAGCCCCGGAAAGCTGGCCGTGAGACGCTCGGCGAAATAGAGGCACAGGCGCTCGAGCGTCGGGACCTCAAGACCGGCCTTGTCGTTCAGCAGACCGTGATCGAGCTCGGCGGCGACGGCCTTCAGGGCGACGTCGAGCCGGTCGAGATCGGCGACCCAACCGGCCTCCTGCATAGGGCCGCGCACGCTGGCCTCGACCTTGAACGAATGGCCGTGCAGGCGGCGGTAGCGATGGTCGGACGGACCTTGCTCGATGTAGTGAGCCGCGTCGAAATACGCGGCCTTCGTGATCTCGAAGACGGGCTTCATCTGTTGCTTCTTTGACTAGGCCTGGGAGGCTCTAGCGCAACGACCCTGTCACCAAGTCGCGCGCCTTATCCGTCAGGGCAGGCCGAGATATTTGTGCGTTTGGACGCTTAAACGCCATTGTGGGTGCGAAAGGCAATAGGCCACGGCCAATTGCGTGTTCCTGTCGCGGTCTGGGCCATCCATCGGCTGCAGGTAGAAGCGCTCGAAATCGAGGCCGGCGAAGCGCTCGGGCGGGGCCTTCTCTTGCGGGAAAACCAGCTTCAGTTCCTGGCCCGAGGTCTGGACGACCGGGGCGTCGGCCTTGGGGCTGACGCAGATCCAGTCGACCCCGGCCGGCGCCTGGAGGGTGCCATTGGTCTCGACCGCGATCTGGAACCCACGGGCGTGAAGCGCCGCGATGGCGGCCTCATCCAGTTGCAGGAATGGCTCGCCGCCGGTGCAGACGACCAGACGATCATCTGCACCGCCGCGCCACTGCGCCTCGACCGCGGCCGCCAGATCCTCGGCGGTGGCGAACTTGCCGCCGTTCTCACCGTCGGTCCCAACGAATTCAGTGTCGCAGAAGGTGCAGACGGCCTTGGCCCGATCCTGCTCGCGCCCGCTCCACAGGTTGCAGCCGGAGAAGCGGCAGAACACCGCCGCCTTGCCCGCCTGCCCGCCCTCGCCCTGCAGGGTGAGGAAGATCTCCTTGACGGAGTAGGTCATTGGGCCAGCGCCTCGCGCCCGGCCGCGTCCCACTCGACATAGCCCTTTTCGCGAAGCTCGCACGCCGGGCAGGTCCCGCAGCCATGCCCCCACGCATGCAACTCGCCGCGTTCGCCCTGATAGCAAGTGTGGCTTTCCTCGACGATCAGCCGGACCAGAACCTCGCCGCCGAGTTGCTTGGCGAGCCCCCAGGTCTGGGCCTTGGTGAGCCACATCAGCGGCGTCTCGATGCGGAAGTCGCGGTCCATGCCCAGGTTGAGCGCGCTTTGCATGGCGTCCAGGGTGTCACGTCGGCAGTCGGGGTAGCCCGAGAAGTCGGTCTCGCACATGCCGCCGACCAAGGCGTCGACGCCCCGCCGGTCCGCCAGGGCGGCCGCGTAGATCAGGAACACCAGATTGCGCCCCGGCACGAAGGTTGAGGGCAGGCCGCGCTCGGTCATCTCGATGGCGCGGTCCGCCGTCAGGGCCGACTGGGCGACCTGGCCGAAGCTCCGGATATCGAGGACGTGATCCTCGCCCAGGCGCTCGGCCCATTGCGGAAAGCGGGCGGCGATCTCACGACGCACCGCCTGGCGGGCCTCCATCTCGATCGCGTGGCGCTGACCGTAGTCGAAGCCCACCGTCTCGACACGATCATAGCGCTGCAGCGCCCAGGCCAGGCAGACGCTGCTGTCCTGGCCGCCGGAAAACAGAACTAGGGCCGCCTGGCGCTCATGGGGGCTCATGCGGGCCTCTCGACTTCCATGGAAAGGGGGAACATGGCCCCTCTCTACACGAGGAGCGCCGACCTCGGAACCGCCGTGCGCCGCGCGCGGCGACGCAAGCAATACTCAGCTACCGAAAGAGGCTGAACTCTTTCGTCCGCGAACTAACACAGGATTCCGGTCTTACGGGGCAAAAACCCAAACCCAGCCCCTCGCTTACGCAACGTAAATCACAAACCCATTCTTCTAATCAGGCGGAATCTTACCCGCGCCAGGAGAACAAGGGCTCCTCGAAAGTGAAAAGGTGTAACCTATCACTGTTCACTTACATTCTGGCCAGTTGACAGCCCTCAAACGCAAGTATGCAATCTCCCAATGCTGCGAGGGGTTCGCCGTACGCCCACGCGGTGAAAACAGTACGGCGCCGAGGAAACATCGACGCTCGCAGGCGCCACCCATAAGGCGCCGCTTGCGTTCAGGGAGGGAATTCAATGTCGCAAACTCTGCGTATGCGGAGCCTACTGGTCATGGGCGCTTCGGCGGTCGCGATCTCCGGTTTCGCCGTCCCCGCGTTCGCCCAGCAGGCCAAGCCCGCTCAGCAGAACACGACCGTCATCGAAGAGCTGGTCGTCACCGCTCAGAAGAAGGAAGAAGCGCTGCAGGACGTGCCGATCGCGGTCTCGGCCTTCAGCCAGGACACCCTGGAAGCGCAGAAGATCGACGGCGGCCCCAACCTGCAGCTCGCGATCCCGAACGTCACCTTCGCCAAGAGCAACTTCACCAACAGCTTCAACTTCCAGATCCGTGGCATCGGGGCCAAGGCCGTTGGCGCTTCAGCCGACCAGGGCGTCGGTGTTCACATGAACAACGCCCCGCAACAGTCGGGCAATCTGTTCGAAGCCGAGTTCTACGACGTCGAGCGCGTCGAAGTGCTGCGCGGCCCGCAAGGCACGCTGTACGGCCGTAACGCCACCGGCGGCGTGGTCAACGTGATCACCGCCAAGCCGACCGACATGTTCGAAGCGAACGTTCGCGCCGAATACGGCAACTACAACTCGATGAAGCTGCGCGGCATGGTCAACGTGCCGATCTTCGGCGACAAGCTGGCCGTGCGCCTGGCGGGCACCACGCTGAAGCGCGACGGCTTCGTGACCAACACCTTCAACGGCCACAAGGTCGACGACCGGGACCTGTACTCGACCCGCGTCCAGGTGATGTTCAACCCGACCGAAAAGCTGCGCACCAACTTCCTGTGGGAACGCTTCCACGAAGACGACAGCCGCGCTCGCACCGGCAAACAGCTCTGCACCAAGGACAATGGTCCTGCGACCGTCGGCGGCGTGCCGACCGGCGCGTCCCGCGTGTTCCTGACCCAAGGCTGTCTGCCGGGCTCGCTCTACACGCCCGCCGCCTATGGGACGGTGAACTCGTCCGGTTCGCTGACCGGCCTGCTGGGCAATATCTTCGGCTTCACCTCGGGTGACGTGAACGCCGGCGACACCACCTCGACCAATCTGCGCGAGATCGAGACCGCGCTGGATCCGATCTACCAGTCGAAGTCCAACACCTACCAGTTCACCCTGAACTACGACATCACCGACGAGCTGACCTTCACGTCGATGACCTCGTACGGGAAGGGCGACGTGTTCACCAAGCAGGACTACAACCGCAACGTCGCGGCGGTTCCGTTCAACAACACGCCGTTCACGCCGGGCGGCTTCTTCACCGACCCGCAGGTGGGCCGGACCAACAAGTTCACCACCATCGACGTCTCGTCGGGCCGCTCCGAGCAATTCAGCCAGGAGTTCCGCCTGCAGTCGGCGTTCGACGGTCCGCTGAACTTCACCGTCGGCGGCATCCACTTCACCTACCGCACGCTGACCGACTACTACGTGATCGGCAACTCGCTGACCCTGTCGTCGATGGCCCTGAACTTCCAGCGCACGGGCAACCCGACCTGCAACCCGGCGACCACCGCCAACTGCATCGGCATCGACACGTCGGCCAATCCAACCGGCGACGGCCACAACTACTATGACAACCGTACGCCCTATAATCTGGTGTCCGACGCCCTGCTGGGCGAGGTCTACTATCAGGTCAACGACGACCTGAAGTTCACGCTCGGCCTGCGCCAAACCCGCGACAAGAAGGCGGTCAAGAACTACTCGACCGTGCTCCTGGCGCCGGGCTACGGCCTGACCCTGAACCCGACCAACCCCGACCAGCGCGCGCGCTTCAACGAGACCACCGGCCGGGCCGGCGTCGACTACAAGGCCCATCTGGGCTTCACGGACGATACGCTGCTCTATGCCTTCTATTCGAAGGGCTACAAGGGCGGCGGCATCAACCCGGGCGTCCCGGCCAACTCGGTGGGCATCAAGCAGACCTTCGAACCGGAGTTCGTCAACGCGATCGAGGTCGGCACCAAGAACACGATGCTGGGCGGCAGCCTGCTCTTCAACGCGACCGCCTTCTCGTACGACTACAAGGGGTACCAGATCTCGAAGATCGTGAACCGCACCTCGGTGAACGAGAACGTCGACGCCAAGGTCCACGGCTTTGAGCTGGAATCGATCTGGTCGCCCGTCCGCAACCTGCGCCTGAACGCCAATATCGGCTACCTGAAGACCAAGATCGGCGATGGCGTCAGCTCGATCGACACCATGAACCGCACCCAGTCCAACGCCGCCTACACCGTGGTGAAGGTGGGTCCGAACGCCTCGTCGGTCGGCGCCAACTGCGTGCTCACCACGGCGGGCGTCGCCACGATCCTCGGCGCGGGCGCAGGCGCGACCCTGCCCTTCGCCTGTTCGGGCGCGGCGGCCTATCAGGGCTTCCTGGCGGCTCCGGCTGCGGCCGGCGGCGCGGGCCTGCCTGCGGCCACTGCGGCGTTCCTAGCCAACGCCACGGGGCTCTACGCCTACGGCGCTGGGTACTCGCTGGAAGGCACGGCGGCGAACCTGTCCGGCAATGAACTGCCGAACTCGCCGCACTGGACCACCTCGGTGGGCGCTCAGTACACCTTCGAGCTGTCCGGCGGCTGGTCGGCGACCCTGCGCGGTGACTACTACCGCCAGAGCAAGCAATATGCTCGCGTCTACAACACCGCCTACGATCTGCTGAAGTCCTGGGACAACGGCAACATCACGCTGAAGGTCGAGAAGCCTGAGTGGGGCGTCTCCATCGACGCCTACGTCAAGAACATCGGCAACAAGACGCCGATCGTCGACGCCTACACCACCGACGACAGCTCGGGTCTCTTCACCAACGTGATCACCGCCGAGCCGCGTCTGTACGGCATCGCGATCACCAAGTCCTGGTAAGTCGGGTTTCCCAAGCGGACCCGAGGGGCGGCGGTCAATCCGCCGCCCCTTTTTTGCTAAAATAGCCTCCTTAAGGGGCCGACAAGCCCTCTGACACCCGATCCCTGAGGTCCGTGCGTTGCCACCTTAACGACTCCGCAAGGGCGACCGGGGCAAGTTGACGACCCCGAGCCGTTGACGAAGCGCCGCATGGAAACGCTTTCCCGTCTGATCGATCCTGTCGCGCCGATCGCATCGGCGGCGCCGAGCGCGGCCGTGGCTGCGATGTTCGACGCCGATCCAACGCTCACCGCGCTGCCCGTGGTCGAAAAAGACACGCCCGTGGGTCTCGTCTATCGCGACGTTCTGCAAGGCATGATGCGCGTGGCCGGCGCGGATCTCGCCGAGCGGCCCATCGCCGAGCTCATGGACACGGCCCCGCGTAAGGTTCTGATCGACACCGAAGCCGACGCCTTCGTCAATTCCCTCGCCGACAGCCCGACGCCGATCTTCCGCACCGCCTATATCGCCGTCGACGCCGACGGGCGCTACGCGGGCGTCGGGGGGCTCGGCTCTCTGCTGACGTCTCACCGTCGCCGCCAGCGCGAGGCCAACGACGCCATGGCGATGGTGGAGCGCATGGCTGTCGATATCGCCGCCCATCTCGATGGCGTGCTGGCGATCACCGAACGCCTTGAACAACAGCGCCTGACGCCTGACGCCGCAGCCTTCGTGCGCGCCATCGGCGACACCAGCCGTGACATGAGCGCGACGGTCGGACGCGCGGTGGATCTGCATCGTTCGGTCCGTGGCGGGCTGTCGCTGTCCTCCAGCCCGACCCGACTGCGGGATCTGGCCGACGCCGTCGAAGCCCGCTGGGCTCATAGGGCGCAGGAAGGCGGCTCGACACTGCTGGTGTCCTACGACGGCGAACCCGAGTGCGGCGTCCAGGTCGACGGCGAGCGCCTGCTTCAGGTCATCGACATTCTTATCGAGAACGCCCTGTCGGCCGGACGGGGCATGACCGAGGTCCGTCTTACTGGGCGGAGCGAAGGCGAGCGGATCACGCTGGACTGCCAGTTGCGCGACAACGCCGGCGGACAAGCCGAAGACCGCCTGGCTCGCGTCAGCGATCCCTTGGGCGCCGTCGGCGCGCAGGATCGTAGCGAAATGGCGCTCGGCGTAGGCCTGGCGCTGGCCCAGAAGGTCATCGGCGCCATGGGCGGTCAACTGGTCGCCGAAGCCAATCGCGGGGCGGGTCTTACGGTCGGCTTCAGCCTGTCCCTGGAAGCCGCAGCCGCCGAGGCCGCCGCGCACGACGCTCCCGAAACTGGGGGCGGACGCGCGGCGCACATTCTCATCGTAGACGACAACGCAACGAACCGGATGGTCGCCGAGGCGCTTTGCGACATGTTCGACTGCACCTCCGAACAGGCCGTCGATGGCCTGGAGGCTGTCGAAATGGCCAAGGCCGGTCGCTATGACCTCATCTTGATGGACATCAAGATGCCGCGCATGGACGGCGTCGCCGCCACGCGCGCGATCCGCGAGCTGGGCGGACGGTCCGGCTCGGCCCCGATCGTGGCCCTGACCGCTAACGCCGACCCGGCCGATGTCCAGACCTACCTCGCCGCAGGCATGCAGGACGTGGTTGAAAAACCGATCAAGCCCGAGCGCCTCGCCATGGTGCTGAACGCCTTGCTGGCAGATGAGGACGCCGAAGCGGCCGCCTAGACCGCGAGCTTCCGCCACAGTTTTCTTTCCGACGAACTGATCCTAGCTTGCGACGGTAGCGTACGGAGCAAGGCGTGCTGACGACAGCGGAACAACAGGCTTGGACGTTCCTGAGCCAGGCCCCTCACCTGTCCAGGGCCGAAGAGGTGGAGATCGCATTCGCCAAGGCGATCGCCGCCTTCGGGTACGACAAGTTCTGCGCCACGCTGGTCAACGCCGAGCACTACGGCAAGGAGCCGCCCACGCTCAGCCGCCAGGATTTCGAGGTCTGGGACCAGCGCTACTGGGGCCAGCGCTACGTCGTCCATGATCCCTGCGTAAAACTGCTGCTGCGCTCGCCGCGCGCCTTCGCCTGGACCGACGCAAAGCCTCTGGGCGACAGTCGCGCCCAGTCGATGTGGGGCGAGGCGTCGGACCTGGGGATGAACGACGGCTATGTCGTTCGGGTCTTCGGTCCCGCCGGCCAGGAGGTGCTGATCCGGATGTCGACGGCGGCGGCGGATACCGATCCAACCGCGCGTGCGGTGATCGAGAGCCTCGCCACGGTGTTCGGCACGATCATGCTCAAGCACTGGGAACTTCAGGACGACAACCCCGATTACGGCGTCATCTCCGAGCGTCAGGCCCAGTGCCTCTACTGGGCCAGTCGCGGCAAGACCGACTGGGAGATCGGCGCCATCCTCGAGCTGTCGCCTCGCACGGTGCATCACCATGTCGAGGCGGCCAAGAAGCGCCTGGGGGTCGTCAAACGCCAGGAGGCGGTGCTGAAGGCCGGTGAACTGGGCCTGCTCAGCAAGCTCTAGATCAGAACTTGCGTCGGCCGGTCACGGTCTCGAACCACAGCCGGAAATCGCCCATCAAGCTGTAGACGGGGTACTTGAAGGTCGCCGGACGGTTCTTCTCGAACACGAAGTGGCCGATCCAGGCGAAGCCGTAGCCGGTCAGCGGCGCGGCGACGAAGAAGCGCCAGTCCAGCGCCAGTCCCAGAACCAGGCAAACAATCACCAGGCTTGTCCCCACCACGTGCAGGCGTCGGCTGACCGCATGGGCGTGCTCGGAGATGTAGAACGGATAGAACGCCGCAAAGCTCTTGTAGCGCTCGACGGGCGGGCTGGATGAGGCGCTGTCCATGACGGCGAGGCTGCGCCCTCCCCGAGTGGATGGCAAGCGCCTCGCGCGGTCGGGCGCATAGGCCGTTTGGCCTATCGGCCGCCGTAGCCCTGCCGGGCCCTAATGCCCCCAGTTCACAGTTCCGGGGCAGACCATGATCCACATCATCACGTCCGAAAATCGTCACCTCTACGGCCCCCAGCTCTGGGCGATGCACGAAGAACGCCGCAAGCAGTGCGTCGAGAAGTCCGGCTGGGTGGATCTGGTGGTGCTGGATGGCGGCGAGGTCGACGACTACGACGACCACCGGGCCATCTATCTGCTCGGTTTCAACGTCGATATGCAGCTCGAGGTCGGCCTGCGCCTGCGTCCGACCGACGATCGCTGCATGTTGGCCGACAAGTTCGCCCATCTCATCGCGCCTGGCGAGACGCCGAAGAAGGGCGCCGACGTTTGGGAGGCCACGCGCCTGTTCACTACGGAGGCTTACCGCCGCCGCAAAGGTCCCGGCCGAGGCGAGCGCGTGTTCGAGTGCTGGGCCGCTGCGTTCGAACTGGCCCTTCGCCACGGCGTCACGCGCTTCGTGGGTATGATCGACATGCAGCTTTACCCCGGCATCCTCAACTCGCCGATCGACACGCGTCTGGTCGGGATTCCCCGGCCGTATCCGCACGGCGTGGTGGCAGGATCCGAGATCGCCATCTCACAGGCCTTGCTCGACCGCGTTCTGGAGGCCATCGGCCGCGAGTCGCCGGTCGGCTACGAAGTGGACAGCATGGACTTGATGGCCTTTGGCGATCTTGCGGCCGTCCAGCGTCAGGTCGCGCGCGCCATGACGCCGCAAATGGTCGCCGGCGCCGAGCGGGACGAGGTGCTTGCTGCGGAAACCCTGTATCGCCTGCATGACACGACGGGTCAGGCGCGGCGAATCTGGGACAGCCGTGCGGCCTCCAAGCCACAGCTGAGAACCCTGAACGCCTAGATGCCGGGGCCTCGCGCACTCGCGCGAAACGGGCGCGGATCAAGTTCCGGTTGGCGGCGAATCAACTTTTCGGCCGTTAGTTTTCGAGCATGGGAAGGAAGCGCCACCATCGCGACGTAACGCCGCGCCAGGGGCGCTTTGCTTTCACCAACGCAGCGGTCGTGCCATGTTCCAGGGACAACCGTTGGAGGCGGAAGAAAAGATGAGCGAAGAAACCGAAGGCCGTCGCCCCAACCCCGTGGACCTGCATGTGGGCGGACGTGTTCGCATGCGTCGGAAGCTTTTGGGCGTGAGCCAGGAGCAACTGGCCGACTCCCTGGGGCTGACGTTCCAGCAAGTTCAAAAGTACGAGCGTGGCGCCAACCGCGTCAGCGCCAGCAAGCTTTACGAGATCGCCAAGACCCTTCAGGTCCCGGTGTCTTTTTTCTTTGACGGCCTGGCGGATCCGATGAGCGGCGCCGAGGTCGATGACGCCAGCCTGCGCGCTGAAAAGGTGGTCCAGGAATTCCTGACGACCCCCGAAGGCTTGGAACTGGCAGAGGTTTTCCCGCGCATCGGTCGTGGTCGCGTCCGTCGCCAAGTGCTCGACCTGGTCCGCGCCATGGCCGACGAAGCATCGCGCGACAACGCCTGAGCCTGGCTCCCGCCAGCCAACCTGCGCTGAAAATCGAGAGCTTCGATCGGAGGATCGAGGCTCTCTTTTTTATGCCTCTACCCGGCCGAAGTCTCTGATCGGGAAGCGCTCCAGATGCGCTTGGCGGTGCCCGCCGCCGCCGGCGCCAGGCCGCGCAGGTCGTAGGTTCGCACGATCTTGAGGCCCAGTTCGCGGTCGCGTTGCCACACGACCGACGCGTCATGCGCCAAGCCCGCCACTAGGTCCACAAGCTGAATCTGCCCCGCCGGCGCAGCGCCCGTCAGCATCTGAACCCGCGCGCCGTGGCTGGAGAGGTCCCGGATCACGCAATCCCATGCAAAGGCGCCGCACAGGATCTTGCCGGACCTCTGAGTCTGGATTCGGACGGCCGTCCTTCGATCATGTTCCGCGTCCGGCGCGCGCCTCGTCATGAGGGGATAAACGCACGTCGCGGTTAATCGCCCGTGCAGATGTAAGATTTTTGCAGGAAAGGTTAACGCAGCCGCACCTCCCGAGGCCCGGCGCGGCCTCACGCTCTAGGCTGGCGCGGTGATCTTCAACGGCTCCAACGCCATGGCGAGGTCGGCCAGGATGTCGGCGACGTCCTCAAGGCCCACGGAAAGGCGGACCATGCCCTCACCGATGCCGGCGGCGGCGCGCTCCTCGGGCGTGTAGGGCGAGTGGGTCATGCTGGCCGGATGCTGGATCAGCGTCTCGGCGTCGCCCAATGACACGGCGCGGCGGATCAACTGCAGCCGGTTCATCATCGCGACGCCCGCCGCATGCCCCCCCTTCAGCTCGAAGGCCATCATGCCGCCGCCCGACGCCATCTGTCGCGAGGCCAGATCCCGCTGCGGGAAGCTCTGCAGGCCAGGATAGAACACCTGGGCCACGGCCGGATGCTCCTCCAGCCACCGCGCGACCGTCTGGGCGCTCTGGCCATGGCGCGCCATGCGCAGCGACAGTGTCTTGAGGCCGCGCAGCACCAGAAAGGCGGTGAACGGCGACATCACCGCGCCGGTCATGTCCTTAACGCCGCACAGGCGCACGCGAGCCATGTCCTCGACGCCGCCGGCGGCCAAGCCGCCCACCAGATCGCCGTGGCCGCCCAGATATTTGGTCGCCGAATGTACGACGATGTCGGCGCCCAGCGCCAAGGGTCGCGTTAGGCAGGGCGTCGCATAGGTGTTGTCGACCACCACCTTGGCGCCCGCGCCGTGGGCGATCCGCGTGATCGCGGCGATGTCGACCAGACGCATGTTCGGATTGGCCGGCGTCTCGAAATAGACAATCCGGGTCTGGTCGGTAATGGCGGCCGCCAGCGCGTCAGGCTGGGTCATGTCGACCTGCTTCACCGTCACGCCGAACCGCGTGAGCCCGTCACGCAGAAACGCGAAAGTGCAGCCATAGAGGGTCTGGTCGGTGATGACCTCATCGCCGCCCCTCAGGAAGCTCCACAGGGTGGCAGTAATCGCCCCCATGCCGGAAGCCGTGGCCACCGCCGCCTCGGCGCCCTCCAAACTGGCCAGGCGCCGCTCCAGAAGGTCGGTCGTGGGATTGGAAATACGCGAGTAGAAATGCCCCGGCCGCGTTCCCGCGAACATCTCGCCGCCCGCCTCTGCGCTCTCGAAGGCGAAGGTGGAGGTCAGGTGCAGAGGCGGCGTCAGCGCGCCATGCTCTTCGGCGGGATCGTAGCCCGCATGGATCGCCCGCGTGGAAAAGCCGGTCTGGTCGTCGCGCATCTGCTGCTCCCTTTGCCGCCACTGTGGCGCGGAGCTGGGCGCGTGAGATTGCAAAATCTGCTATGCTGAACTCCCATTTTGGCAGATTCTGCTCAGGAGGCCGCTATGGACGCCAAGGATCGCCAGATCATCCGTGAACTCCAGAAGGACGGCCGCCTGACCAATCAGGAGCTGGCCGAACGGGTGAACCTGTCGCCCTCGCCCTGCCTGAGGCGGGTTCGCAACCTTGAAGCGGAGGGCGTGATCACCGGCTATACCGCCCTGGTGGACCAGAAGGCCTACGGCCTCCCCATAACCGTCTTTGTTCGGGTGCGCCTGGATCGCCATGGACAGGATCTGATCAAGGGTTTCGAGGAAGCCGTAGGGCGGATCGATCAGATCCTAGACTGCTTCCTGCTGGCGGGCGGCGACGACTATCTGCTGCGGGTGATCGTCGAGAGCCTGGAGGCCTATGAGGACTTCATGCGTCGCAAGCTGCACGCCATTCCGGGCATCGCGTCAATCGACACAAGCTTCGCCTACGGGGTGGTCAAGCAGACGCGGGTGTTTCCGGTGGCGGGCTGAATGAGCCCCAAGGCGTCACAAGCCTGAGGTCGAACCGCCGTTTTGTTGTCGCATGAATCGCGCATACGGCGGCGCGGAGACCTTTCCGATCATGCGCCTCCTGACGACGACCCTCGCCTTGCTTCTCGTCGCCGCCACGCCCGCGGGGGCCGCCACGTTCCGTGAGCGGCTCTATAATCCCGCCGCCGGAGTGATGGTCGTGGCGCATCGCGGTTGCCACGCCGCCGCCCCGGAGCAGGGTTTTGCGTCGCCCGCGCCAGAAAACTCGCTGGAGGCCCTGCAACGTTGCATCGACCTCGGCGTCGACATGGTCGAGACCGACGTGCGCCGCACCAAGGATGGCGCGCTGGTGATCATGCATGACCCCAGCGTGGACCGGACCACCGACGGCGACGGCCCGGTGTCCAAGCTGACCCTGGCCCAGTTCCAGGCGCTCCGGCTCAAAGGCGGAAACGAAGCGCCGCCGACGCTGGAAGCCTTCCTGCGCGCCGCGCGGGGCCGCGTCATGGTGACCCTGCACTTGAAGGGTCCGTTCGCCGCTCAGGCCGCCGAAGTCGCACGCGACGCCGACGCCAGCGAGTGGGTGCTGTTCAAGGCTAGGGCGAAGGAGGGCATGTCTCCGATCGTCGACAAGCCGCTCTATCGAGACGTCGCCTTCATGCCGATGGTGGGCGAACGGGCCGCGCGCCATTCCAGGCAACTGGGCGACGTGATTACCCGGCAAGCCTCGGGGACGCGCCCGATCGCGGCGGTCGAAACGCGCGGCCTGCGGCCGAAAGGCTTCGCCTCCGTTCGCGACGCAGCGGGCGCCGCGCGTGTTCGGGTCTGGATCAACACCCTGGGCATGAGCAGCTGGAAAAGCTTCGTGGGCCTCGCGGGCGACCGGCGCGCGTTGCGCGATCCGGACGCCTCCTGGGGGCGCCTGATCGACCAGGGCGCCAGCATCATCCAGACCGATCACCCGGCGCGCCTTCTGGCCTATCTGAAGAGCCGGAGCCTCCGCGATGGCGTCACCATTGCGAGCGTGGACGCGGTCTCGTCTTCCACGACGCACGCCGCCCTAGCCGCGCCACGCTAGCGGCGACCAAGCGCGCCGCGCGAACGCAGCGATCACCACATTGATTTTCTAGGGAAATTCAGTCCGTCCTGGTGGCGGGGGGCGGGATCGAACCGCCG
Organism: Pseudomonadota bacterium; assembly: GCA_020161365.1. Taxonomy (GTDB): domain Bacteria; phylum Pseudomonadota; class Alphaproteobacteria; order Caulobacterales; family Caulobacteraceae; genus Caulobacter. Next base: position 400,401 of record JAIUNU010000003.1, read on the forward strand.
ACCTGTGGGTTATGAATCCACCGCTCTAACCATCTGAGCTACCCAGCCATAGCCAGGACGGACGGGGGTCATACGCCCAAGCGCGCTTCGCATCAAGTCCGGGATGTCATTCCGTCCAGCGCCGCTTCCAACCGACGCTTCAGTTCGCCCGGGCTGTACTGGGTCAACACCAGGCGCCGCGCCTCTGCGGCCAGGCGCCGCGCGGTGTCGCGATCACTGATTAACTCAGCCAGAGCCTCGGCCAGACGATCGGGATCATCGTCGGGCACAAGCCGACCGTCGACGCCATCAGTCAGAATCTCCAGGGGGCCGTCGATCTCGCTGGCGACGACCGGCAGACCGACGGACATCGCCTCCAGCAGGGTCAGCGGAAAGCCTTCCTGGTGCGACGGGAAGGCGAACAGGTCGCCCGTCGCAAGGAAGCCCTGAACGTCGTCGGTCCAGCCCTTGAGCGTGACGCAGGATTCCAGGTCGAGCTCGCGGATCAAGGCCTCCAACCCGTCGCGCGCCTCGCCCTCACCGGCAATGTCGCAGGTCACCTCGTAGTCCCAGGCGCGCAGCTTGCCGACCGCGTGGATCAGGATGTCGAAGCCCTTCTTCGGATGCAGCCGTCCAGCGGCCACGATGCGGACCGGCCCCTCGCCCCGGGCGAACGGAGCCGCCTCGGCGCGGGGCGGCTGGACGGCGTTGGGGACGAACCAGACGTGGTCCGCCGGCGCGCCGCGCGCGATGGCCAGGTCCGCCAGATGCTGGCCGACACATACATAGTGCGCGCCGGGGGTCACGTCGAAGGACGGCTTGTGCAGACAGACGGCGCGAACCACGTCCGCCGGCGCGACCTTGTCGAAAACCCGCGCCGGGCGTTGGCCGTGGCTGAGGATCACCGACGGGCGATGGCGATTGACCAGCGTCCGCGCGGCGCCGACGGTGATCGGGTCCCAGTCCGTCAGCGCAGGCATCGCCGCGAGGGGCGGCTCACGGTTTACCTGGGCCGCCGCAACCTTACCGCCCCTGCGCACGACGCCGACACACCGGCCGCCGCGTCGTTCGGCCCAGGCCTCAAGGATCGGCTGGTAGTCGAGGAAAACCTGCTCAAGACCGCCCAGGCCCTTGCCCAGCATGGCGTGCAGGATCGTGGTCAAGGCGAACTCCGGGAGGCTTACGGGCCGCGACCATCGTGGCGCACGTCCGCCATGTCAACGCGGAGCTTGGGCTGGCGATCCGCGTGCGGCGGAAGGCTTGGATCAGGCGGTCTGCGCCAGCCGCTCGGCCACCGCCTCGCCGATCGCCAGAGAGCTGGTGAGGCCCGGGCTCTCGATCCCGAACAGGGCCATGAGGCCCGGAAGACCGTGGTCTTCCACGCCCCGCAACTGGAAGTCCGGTTGCGGCTCCTCAGGTCCATGCAGCTTGGGCCGCACGCCCGCATAGTCGGGAACCAGCTTGTCGGCGGGGAGGTCTGGCCAGAACTTGCGGATATAGGCGGCGAAGGCGTCAGCCTTGGCGGGATCGATCGAATAGTCGGGCGCGGCGACGTACTCCAAGTCCGGGCCGAACACCGCCTGGCCGCCCATGTCGTTACGATAGTGAGTCCCCAGCGCGCCGTGGATCGGCGGCGGATAGATCAGGCGCTGGAACGGCGCCTTGCCGGCCAGCCGGAAATAGACGCCCTTGCCGAAGTGCGCTTTCGGAATCCGCTCGGCGGGAAAGCCCTCGATCCGCCCCGCGACCGCCTGCGACGAAAGACCCGGGGCGGTCACCAGAAGGCGGCAAGTCAGGTCGGTGGGCTCGGCCCCACCGGCGCGAACCCGGAAGCCACCACCGGCCAGCGGTTCGGCGGCCTCGAACGGCGTCGAGAGCACCACCGCCCCGCCGGCGGCCTCGATCTCGCCCTGCAGGGCCAGCATGTAGTCGTGGCTGGCGAACACGCCGCTCTCGGGCGACAGCAGCGCCGCATGCGCGTTGAGCCCAGACTCCAGCGCCCGCGCCTGCGCGCCGGTGAGCTTTTCCATGCCCTCGACGTCGTTGGCCAGGGCCTGGTCCAAAATGGCGTCCAGCCGCGCGATCTCGTCCTCCGACGTCGCCACCACCAGCTTGCCGCACTTCTTGTAGGGAACCTTGTGGGCGTCGCAGAAGGCGTACAGCGCCCGCCGGCCCTGGACGCACAACTTGGCTTTCAACGAACCGGTCGGATAGTAGAGCCCGCCGTGAATGACCTCGGAATTGCGTGACGAAACACCCTCGCCGATGCGTCCCTGTTCCTCCAGGACCGCGACCACCAGGCCTCGCCGGGACAGGGCATAGCCGCAGGCCAGCCCCACGGCCCCAGCGCCCACCACCACCGCGTCGAAATCGAATTCGCTCATGCGCCCACCTTAGACGAGGCGATCCGATCCGCCAGTCGCGAGGCTCTCACCTTGATTGACAGCGCTAGCAAACGGGGCATGGTCAGGCCGCGCGGCGCCCAGACGCCGCACGGGGGGAATGACAAGATGGACGGCACGCCAGCCGCGCCCGCGCGCAACCTGTTGATCGACACGCTGCGGGCCTTCGCCCTGATCGGCGTCTACATGGTCCACATGTTCGAGCAGTACGAGATCTACTGGGCTGCGCCGAACCAGAACCTGACTCACATGCTCTTCACCACCTTCTTCATGGGCAAGGCGTTCAGCCTGCTGACCCTGTGCTTTGGCCTCAGCTTCTTCCTGCTGATGGACAAGGCCGATCGGCGAGGGACCAACTTCTCTGGCCGCTTCGCCTGGCGAATGGTGGTGTTGGCCCTGATCGGCCTGGCCCACAGTCTAATCTATCGCGGCGACATCCTGATGGTGCTTGCGCCGCTGGGTCTGCTGCTGATCCCGTTCTATCGCGCCCCGACTAAGGTGATCCTGACCGTCGCGGCGATCCTGCTGGCCCAGCCCCTGCTGGCCTTCCAGATCATCAGCGCCGCGACGGGCGCGACCTGGGCCAACGCCGCGCCGCATCACTGGGGCGACACCGGTCCGGCCTTCTATCGCGACGCAGCCCTTGGCCCGATGCTGACCTGGAACGTCTGGCAGGGGCAGAGCTTCAAGTGGTGGTTCTTCATCGAGACGGGCCGCCTCTTCCAGATCCTGGCGTTGTTCCTGATTGGCCTGAGCCTGGGCCGCGCCGGCGTGTTCGAAGCGCCGGAACGGTTCGTCCGCCAGCGCCGCCGCGCCTTGGTCGCGCTGATCGTGGTCGCCCTCTTGGCCCGCTTTGGCCAGACCCCGCTGGCCGCCCTGCTGCCCGACGCGACCGCCGCCCCGATGGCGCGCAAGCTGCTGGGAAACCTCATGGGCGGCTGGTTCGACGTCTCGCTGATGGGAGTCTATGTGCTGCTGATTGTCGAGGCCTATCAGGGCGTTGGCCGGAAGCTGCTGGAACGTCTGGCTCCGATGGGTCGGATGACCCTGACCTTCTACGTGCTGCAATCACTGATCTGGGTTCCGGTTTTCTACGGCTTTGGCCTGGGCGCCTGGAAATGGCTGCCGCAGGGAACGGCCTTGTGGCTGGGACTGGGATTCCTGGTGGTCCAGGGCGTGGTCGCGACCCTGTGGTTCAAACGCTTCCACTACGGCCCGCTGGAGTGGGTCTGGCGCGCGGCGACCTATGGGACGGTGACGGTGCCGTTCATGCGGTGAGAAGTGGGGGTTTGGAGCGACGGCTGGGGGTGGCGAGCGGCCCCAATCCTCCCCCTAGCGGGGGAGGTGTCGGCGAAGCCGACGGAGGGGGAAGAAGTCGGCTCGGCAGCACTTCCCCCTCCGGCCTTCGGCCGCCTCCCCCTCTGGGGGGAGGATTTTTCAGCTGCCCTCCAAGGGGCGTGAACAGTCTCTCGCTTACCCCACACATCCGACCTTCCCGGCGAACGCCGGGATCCAGATCGAACCCACCTGCGGTTAGCCGATGAGCGCCGCGTGATGGCGCATCATCCCCAGCCGCCGCAGATGAATCTGGCCCCCGGCGTTCGCCGGGGAAATCGGTCTATTGGATCGACATCGCCCCTACCCCCACTGCGCCCAGAGCTTCTCCTCCGCCGCCTTGGCGACCTTCACCGAGGCTTCCTTCACATGGCCGAAGCCGCGGATCTGTTGGGGAATCTCGGCGATCTTCACGGCCAGCGGCACGCTCTCCGGGGACAGCCCGGTGGCCAGACGATCAAGGCCGGTCTCGTAGGACACGATAAGACCGCGCTCCATGCGCCGCTCCTCGGTCTTGCCGAAGATGTCGAACGCCGTGCCGCGCAGGCCCTTCAGCTTGGCCAGCATCGGGAAGGCCAGGTCCAGCATCCAGCCGCCGAAGGCGATCTTCTTGGGCTTGCCGTCGGCGCCCTTGGGGGCCAGCAGCGGCGGAGCCAACCAGACCTTGGCCTTGCCGCCCTTGAAGGTCCCGGCCAGCTCGGCCGCGAAGCGCCCGTCGGTGTAAAGGCGCGCGACCTCGTATTCGTCCTTATAGGCCATCAGCTTGTAGAGGTTCACCGCCGCCGCGCGGGTCAGCGGCAGGGCTCCGTCCTCGCCCGACACAGCAGTTTCGGCGCTGCGGACCTTGGCCACCTTGTCCGCATAGCGCTGAGCGTAGGCGGCGTTCTGATAGGCTGTCAGCTGCTCCACGCGGTGGGCGATCAAGGCGTCCAGCGGCATGGTCTCTGGCGTCGGGGTGGTGTCTTCCTTCACCGTCAGGGTCGACGGATCGTGGGCCACACGGCGGCCCAGCTCGAAGGCCTGCAGATTGGCTTCGGCGTCGACGCCGTTCAGCTTGATCGCCCTATAGACCGCGCGGCTGGACAGCGGGATCACCCCCCGCTGCCAGGCGAAGCCCACCATGATCATGTTGGCGTAGATGGCGTCGCCGAACTCGGTCTCAGCCAGGCGCTGGGCCGGGCAGGCGTCGAAAGTCTTGGTCGCGCCCTTCACGCGGCGCGCCATCGCCCCGCTGTCGAAGCGTACGTCGCGGCTGGTGACAAAGTCGGCCGTGGGAGCAAAGTCGCTGTTGCCGAAGGCGCGCGTGCGGTCCTTGGCGTAGAGCGACAGGCCCTCGGGGCTGGCCGCCACGAGAAGATCGCAAGCGATCAGCACATCGGTGCTGGCCGCCGGCACGCGGCCGCCGACGATCGTCTCCTCGGTCTCGCCGATCTTGACGTGACTGAACACCGAGCCGCCCTTCTGGGCCAGACCCGTCATGTCGACCACGCTGCCGGCGCGGCCGTCGATGTGGGCGGCCATCGCCATGATCGAGGCGACCGTGGTGACGCCCGTCCCGCCCACGCCCGTAAACAGAATCTTGCGCACGCCGGTCAGCGGCTCGAACTCGGGGAGCGGCGTCGACTCGGCGGTCAGGGCCGCCGGCGCCTTCTTCGACTGGGCGCTCTCGGCCCCTTCCAGGGTGACGAACGACGGACAGAAGCCCTCGACGCAGGAGTAGTCCTGGTTACAGGACGACTGGTTGATCTTGCGCTTGCGGCCAAACTCGGTGGCCAGCGGCTCGACTGAGACGCAGTTGGACTTGACCGAGCAGTCGCCGCAGCCTTCACAGACCAGCGGGTTGATGAACACGCGCTGGGTCGCCTTGGGCATCGAGCCCCGCTTGCGGCGGCGGCGTTTTTCGGTGGCGCAGGTCTGATCGTAGAGCAGCACCGTGGTGCCGGGCGTCTCACGCAGCATCTCCTGCACGCGCATCAGGTCCGAGCGCGGGAAAATCTCGACGCCGGGCGCCAGGTCGTTCACGCCCTCGTAGCGCTTGAGGTCATCGACGACGATGACCGTCTTCTTCACGCCCTCGGCCGCCAGCTGGCGAGTGATCTGGGCCGGCGTGAAGCCACTCTCGGCGCGCTGGCCGCCGGTCATGGCGACCGCGTCGTTATAGAGCAGCTTATAGGTGATATTGGTCCCGGCCGCGACGGCGCCGCGGATGGCCAAGGAACCCGAGTGGTTATAGGTGCCGTCGCCCAGGTTCTGGAAGACGTGCTTTTCGCGGGTGAACGGCGCAGCGCCCACCCAGGTCAGGCCCTCGCCGCCCATGTGCGTGTTGAGGTCGGTCATCGGGTCGTTGAACCCGGCCATGTAGTGGCAACCGATGCCGGCCAGGGCGCGGCTGCCCTCCGGCAGCTTGGTCGAGGTGTTGTGCGGACAGCCCGAGCAGAAGAACGGCTTGCGGGCCTGGTCGGCGGCGAGGCTCACGGCGGCGACGCCGGCGGCCGAGACGCGGTTCAGATAGGCCTGCGCCCGCTCCATGTGCGGCCCTTGAGGCAGGCGGTCATAGATCGCCAGCGCGATCTCGGCGACCGACAGCGAGCCGAGCTCCGACAGCAGAGGGCCGCCCTTCTCATCAGTCTTGCCGATCACGCGCGGACGCGCTTGGGCGGGCAGGTCATAGAGCGCAGCGCGGGCTTGCGGTTCGATGAGGGCGCGCTTGTGCTCGATGACCATCAGGGTCTCGAGACCGGCGGCGAAGGCGCGCAGACCCAGCGGCTCGAGCGGCCAGGGCATTCCGACCTTGTAGATCGAAACGCCAAGGTCGGCGGCTTCCTGCAAGGTCATGCCCATGGCCGTGAAGGCCTCCAGCACGTCCTTGTAGGCCTGGCCCTGGCAGACGATGCCCAGCCGCGCCTTGCCGACCTTCACATGCGAGGCGCCCAGCACCACGCGGTCGATATTGTTGGCGCGGGCGAAGGCCAGGGCCGCCGGGATCTTGTGGAGCCGCATGCGCCGCTCCTTCTCCATCGGCTGGTCCTTCTGGCGGATGCCAAGACCGCCCGGCGGGAAGGCGAACTCCGGAACCACGATCTGGTGACGGTCCAGCGAGACGTCGATGGTCACGCCGGAGTCCATGGTGTCGGCCAGAGCGATCATGCCCGTCCACAGGCCGGAGAACCGCGACATCGAGATACCGAGCAGACCGTAGTCGAGCACCTCCTGGACGTCGGCCGGCGACAGCACCGGCATCTCGAAGTCCTGGAAGGCGAATTCCGATTGTGACGGGAGGGTAGAGCTCTTGCAGCCATGGTCGTCGCCGGCCACCGCCAGGACGCCGCCGGTCGGGAAGGTCCCGGCGAAGTTGGCGTGCTTGAAGACGTCGCCGGTCCGATCAACGCCGGGCGCCTTGCCGTACCACATGCCGAACACGCCATCGTAAAGCGCGCCCGGGAACAGGTTGGCCTGCTGGCTGCCCCATACGGCGGTGGCGGCGAGGTCTTCGTTCAGGCCTTCCTGGAAAACCACGTCATGCGCAGTGAGAAGCTTCTTGATGCGCGCGGCCTGCTGGTCGAGCCCGCCCAGCGGTGAACCGCGATAGCCCGACAAATAGCCACCCGTGTTCAACCCCGCCTTGCGGTCGAGGCGCTTGCGATCCAGCAAGACGCGGAGAAGGGCCTGCACGCCGGTGATGAAGGCGCGACCATCTTCGAGCACATATTTGTCGTCGAGAGTGACTTCCGAGTGCCGCATGGCAAAAATTTTCCTCCCGGGTCTTCTCGCCCGCTACGCAATATCTTATAGAAGCGCGGAAAATGTTTGCCCAAGGCGTGCCCGACTCAGGGGCGCTTTGCGCAAAATCAAAGCGCCAACGCCCTCTGGGGGGAGGAATTTCTTGTCCGAACAACTCGACGCCGTGGATGCCAAGATTCTGGATCTGATCCAACACGACGCCGGACTGTCCGTCGCGGAGATCGCCGAACGCGTCGGTCTGTCGTCCAGCCCCTGCTGGCGCCGGATCAAGCGCCTGGAAGACGCCGGCGTCATCCAGCGCCGCGTCACCATTCTGGACCGCGAAAAGCTGGGCCTGGGCTTTGAGGTGTACTGCACCGTGAAGCTTTCGCTGCCGACCAAGGAAAATCTCGACACCTTCGAACAGGCCGTCGGCAAGTGGGCCGAAGTCGTCCAGTGCGCCACCGTCACCGGCGCCGCCGACTACGAAATGCGCATCGTCACCCGCGACATGCGCGCCTTTGACGAGTTCCTGCGCGACAAGCTTCTCTCGCTGGGCCTAGTCAGCAACATCGAGAGCCGCATTGTCATCCGGGGCGTCAAGAACTCCACCGCCGTGCCGCTGGGCCTGATCAGCCCGTATGTCAGCCCGCTGAGCTGAGCCGAGCGTCGCTCTCCTGCATTGCGGGGAGCGACAGGCCGCCGCTTTTATCCAAGCAACGATCAGAACTCCCCGCTAAACTCCGCGCGACCTCACCGCCGGAGTTTTCATGATCGATCTCGTCTTCGACGCCCGCCGCAAGGACCTCGGAAACTTCGAGGTCGGGCGTGTGCTGCCGTTTCACGCGCATCGCATGGTCGGTCCGTTCACCTTCCTCGACCACATGGGCCCGGCGGCTTTCGATCCAGGCTTCGCCAAGAGCGCCGACGTGCGTCCGCACCCGCATATCGGCCTGTCGACCCTGACCTATCTGTTCGAAGGCGAGATCACCCATCGCGACAGCGTGGGCTCGCTGGCCGTGATCAAGCCGAACGAAGTCAACTGGATGACCGCCGGCTCGGGCATCACTCACTCCGAACGCTTCGAGGGGCTGCGCGAGCATGGCGGGCGAATGAACGGGATGCAGGCCTGGATCGCCCTGCCCAAGGAATTCGAAGAAGTCGCGCCCAGCTTCACCCATCACGAGGGTCCGGGCGATCTGCCCTACTACGAGAACGGCGGGCTGAAGGCCCGACTAATCGCCGGCGAAGCATTCGGCGCCAAATCGAACGTGCCGGTGTTCTCCCCGCTGTTCTATGTCCATTGGGAACTGGAGCCCGGCGTCACCGCCGCGCTACCGGCGGAGTATTCCGAGCGTGCGGCTTACGTCGCTGCGGGCCGCGTCGAGGTCGATGGCCGGGAGCTCGTCGAAGCCCAGATGGCCGTATTCGCACCGGGCGAGACGATCGTCTTCAAGGCCCTGGAGCGCTCCACGGTGATGCTGCTGGGCGGCGAGCCGGTGGGTCCGCGCTTTATCGAGTGGAACTTCGTCTCCTCGTCCAAGGACCGTATCGAACAGGCCAAGGCCGACTGGAAGGCCGGCCGCATGAAGCTCCCCGACCTCGACCACGACGAGTTCATCCCCCTGCCGGAAGGCCCTCCGCCGCCCGCCAGCCCGATGTCGTAACAAGCTTGGCAACCGAATGGCCGCGTTCGGATTACTCCCTTGCCCGGCGCTAGGCCGGGGCTGGGAGGAAATGCTTATGCGTATCGTGACGATCGCGGCCGTGACCGCTGTTGGCCTGACGTTGATGGCCTGCGAGAACAAGGCCGAAAAGGCCCAGGAGGCGACGACCGAGAGCGCTGCGGCCGCCAACGAGGCCGCAGCCGCGTCGCAGGCGGCCACCGCCGCAGCCAACGCAAGCGCTGACGCCGCCGCAGCGGGCACCGAAGCGTCCATGGAAGCTGCAGGCGATGCGGCGGCGGCCGCTGGCAAGGCCGCCGAAAAGGCCGGTGACGCCGCCGAGAAAGCCGGCGAGAAGGCTAAGGACGCGGCTCACTAGACTGCGCCAACCGCCGGTCGCTCCAACGAGCGGCCGGCTACATCGCACGATGCTTGGCCTTGGTCGCCTCATCCAGACGCAGAAACCGCGCGGCATTGTTGTAGAGGATATCCCGTTTCTGTTCGGCAGACAGGAACGGAGCCTCCTCGATCACCGCGATCGAGCGCTCGATCGTTTCAGGCCAGACCATCTGGTCGGAACCGAACATGATCCGCTCGCCAAAGCCAGCATCCACGAGAGTCTGGATATAGCGGTAAAACGCGGGGCGGGTCAGCGTGTAGACGATGACGCCGGTATCCACGTAGACCTGCGGATGGGCGTAAAGCAGCGCCAGGGTGTCATCCAGCATCGGATAACCGGCGTGCATCACGTTTATCCGCAGCTTGGGATGCTTGAGCAGCACCTCCTCCAGGAGCAAGGGGCTGCTGAGCCGCGCCCGGTAGCCGGAGCCGGGAAGATAGGCGACACCGGGCGGTCCGGGGCCGATATGGATGGCCACGGGCACGTCCACCTGCTCGGCGGCGGCCCAAAGGTTCTCAAGCCGAGGATCGTTGGGCGAGATTCCGTCATATTGGAAACCCAGCTCGCCGATCACAGTCAGCTGCCCGGCGGCCTTCGCCTTCCCGAACTCATCGAGAAGCACCTTGGGCTTGGACAGCTCGTCATTGGCGGGCATCAGGCTGGGCAGAACCCGGTCCGGCGCCAGGGCGCGCCAAGCCATGACGCGCTTGTAGGGGCCGCTCACCACACCGATGATGTTCCGCTTGGCCATGATCGCCAGGGTCTTGTCGCGGATTTCGTCGTCCGAGGTCGGCGACCAGATCGGGTCGGCGCACTTGGGCGACTTGAACATCGCGCCAAGGCCGGCGGTCCAAGGCTCGCGCTGATCCCAGGTCGGCATCGGATTGATCGGCGTGCACATGGCCAGGGGTGGCGGCCCCTGTTCGTCGGCGGCGAGGGCATGCACGTGCATGTCGATGATGGGATCGGCCGCCCGGGCCGGCGCGCTCAGCATCAACGCGCACGCCAAGCCAAGACTGGTCAGTATGTAGCGCATTCGCCCCCCTATGCCTGAAGAACAAAGTTCTCTCATGCGCATCTGAGATCACACCCGGCAAGAAGGCAACGCCGAACTGGCGCTAAGTCAGTGTTGCTGTTCGTTCTTGAACATACCGGCTCGCCCGCGCTTGACCCCGTCGCGAGCGAGCCCATAACTCCCTCATGACCGACACCGCCTTCTCCGACTTCGTTCGTGGCCTGCCCAAGGCCGAGCTGCACATGCATATCGAGGGCAGCCTCGAGCCCGAGCTGATGTTCGAGTTGGCCCAGCGCAATGGCGTCACCCTGCCCTTCGCCTCGGTCGAGGAGATCCGCGCGGCGTACGATTTCTCGAACCTGCAGGACTTTCTGGACATCTATTACCAAGGCGCGGGCGTGCTGATCACCGAGGCCGACTTCAAGGATCTGGCCCTGGCCTACTTCAAGCGTCTGGCGGCCGACGGCGGGACGCACGCCGAGATCTTCTTCGATCCGCAGACCCACACCGACCGCGGCATCGCTTTCGATGTCGTGATGAAGGGCCTGCTGGCCGGCATGGACGAGGCCGAGAAGACTCTGGGCGTCTCCTCCAAGTTGATCCTGTGCTTCCTCCGCCACCTCTCCGAAGAGGCCGCCTTCGAGACCCTCGAACAGGCCAAGCCCTGGCTGGCGCGTCTGGCGGGCGTAGGCCTCGACAGCTCGGAAGTCGGCCACCCGCCGGCCAAGTTCGCTCGGGTGCTGCAGGCCTCGCGCGACTTGGGCCTTAAGGTCGTGGCGCACGCCGGCGAAGAGGGCCCGCCCGACTATGTCTGGGAAGCCATCGATCTGGTGAAGGTCGATCGTATCGATCACGGGAACCGCGCGCTGGAGGACGATGTTCTGACCGCGCGCCTCGTCAAGGACGGGATTACCCTGACGGTCTGCCCGCTTTCGAACCTGAAGCTCTGCGGCGTGCCCAGTCTCGACGTCCACCCGCTCAAGCGAATGCTGAACCTGGGCTTGAAGGCGACGGTAAACTCCGACGATCCGGCCTATTTCGGCGGTTATCTATTGGAGAACTATCTGGCCACAGCCGACGCCGTGGGCCTGACCCGCGAAGATATCGTCACCCTGGCCAAGAACAGCTTCGCCGGCTCATTCCTCACCGACGCCGAGAAGGCCGAGCGGATCGCGAAGGTCGAGGCCTACGCGGCGGCGCACTAACCGATGGCCGTCGTCGCCGCCCAGGCCTATGTCGCCGGCAAGCCTGTCCGAACGCTCAGCCTGGACGACCCCGCCGGCCTGAATCCCCGCGACGGCGAGTTCGTCTGGGTCGGCGTCGTTGAACCCGACGAAGCCGAGCTACGGGTTCTGCAGACGGCGTTTCACCTGCATCCTCTGGCGGTCGAGGACGCCCTGAACGCCCGCCAGACGCCAAAGGTCGACGTCTATGGCGATCAGTTGTTCGTCGTCGCCAAGACCGCCCACCTGGAAGGCGACCATATCGGCTATGGCGAGACCGACTTCTTTGTCGGGCGCCAGCACCTGATCACCGTGCGTCACGGCTCGGCGCGGGCGCATACCGAGCTTCGCGCGCAACTGGAGGCCGCTCCCGGCCTTCTGGCGCATGGCGTCGACTATGTGCTGCACGCGGTGCTCGACTTCATCGTCGACGGCTACATGCCGATCGTCGACCAGATCGAGGAAGACCTGCAGGCCTTCGAGCGGCGCGCGCTGGACGCCTTTCTGACGCGCGCCGAAATCGCCCGCATCTTCAATCTCCGCCGCACCCTGATGAAGTTCAAGAAGCTGCTGGGTCCGATGGCGCAGGTCGCCAGCGCGCTTGAGCATCACGACCTGCCCTGCATCGACACCGAGGTCCGCGCCTATTTCCGCGACGTGCGCGACCACATCCAGCGCACCGAGATCCTTGTCGACGGCCTGCGTGAAGTGCTGACCTCCGTGTTCGAAATCGCCAGCCTGCTGGAGCAGCAGCGCCAGGGGGTGATCACCCGCCAGCTGGCCGCCTGGGCCGCGATCCTGGCTGTGCCCACCGCCATCGCGGGCGTCTATGGCATGAACTTCGAGCACATGCCCGAGCTTAAGTGGACCTACGGGTATCCGGCGGTGATCGGCGGGATCGTGGTGATCTGCGGGTTGCTCTATCGACGGTTCAAGCGGGTGGGCTGGCTCTAGCCACCTTCGCAGACGGCGATGATTTCGTGATGCCGTGCGGCGTCGATCCCCTCGCGCTGCTCCTGGGCCAGACGGCTCTTGTCGGTTTCGAGCAGCGTGAGGGTCGGCCGCTCGTCGGGGGTCTGGAACTGGATCAGCAGGCGCGTACCCAGGGTCGATCCGGGATAGGGGGCTAGCGTGTTGGCCAGCTTGGCGGGATGGGGTGGCTCCTCGCGGCCATCCTCTTCGTAGAGGTCGAGATAGCGCTGGAACACCTCCGCATCGACCTCGGCCCAGGCGCCCCAGCCGAAATAGTCGTCCTCGCCCTTCAGCGGCACGGGCAGGATGCAGCGGATGAAGTAGCGATCTCCCCACTGGCAGAGGTCGTCGTCGTAACGCACCTGCGCGTCCAGTTCAGCTTCCGGCAAGGCGAAGACCTCGTCGGGCAGGCCAAAGCCCCAGTCCAGGGGAAGCGGTTCACTTGGGGCCTCGGCCATCGAATCTCTCGACGTGAAAGCGATGCGCCGACGCTTAGGACAAGTGGGCTCCCGCCTCTACCCCACCGCGTCGCGCAGGGCGTCGCAGAGGCGGTCCAGACCTTCGATGTCGAGGTCGGGGTCGAGGGCCACCACGACGGTCGAGGCCGCAAGGTGATCGGCGTTGGGGGTGTCGTCGGCGACGAGCGTGCGATCCCTGACCGAGCAACTGGCCGGCACGCCGGCCGCCTGGAGCTTCCAGGCCACCGCGCCGGCGTCGTCGGTCGGAAGGCTCAAGGCGCAGAGCGGCGAAATCCAGCTCATGCCCCAGCCGGGCTGAAAGCCGACGCCGCTGTCCAGTAGCAGGACCCGCAGTTGCTGCGCGGTTCCGCACAGGCGCTGACGCAGGCCCGGCCAGGCGGCGAGACCGTCGTCGCCCTCGAACGGCGCGGCCTCGACGGCGTTGACGGGGGTGGCGTCCTCGCACGCCAGGAACACACCTTGGCCGCTAGGCAGCCCCACCAGAACAGGCACGGGCGCATCGATAATGACGTCGAAGGCGCCGTGGGCGTCGACCAGGATCGGCAGCCCCGTCTCGTCACGGAAGGCGGCCCAGGCCCGCATGTCCGGCGCACGCCCATGAGCGGCGGCTGGAACGATCGCTTCAAGCGGGCCCGGCGCGTCGGGCAGGCGCTCGCGCAGATGGTCGGTGTCGAACATGGCGCTGAACGGGTCGACATCGACCAGCCAGGCCTTGAGGCCGGCCGCGGCGACCCCGGCGAGCGTCTCGGGATCGGCCAGGGCCGAGACGACGCAGACGCCCCCCTCGCGCACGCCCAGGGCCTTCAAGGTCGCGGCTGTGGCCTCGACCCGAGCCGCGAAGGCGCGGGCGGCGACGGGGCGGGCGAAACGAGCGGCCAGACGCCGTTCCAGATCGGAAGCATGGCCGGCGGCGGCTAAGGCCTGGGTGACGGCGTCAAAGTCGATCGGAAGACCCGAGGCGCGAATGAGGCTTCTGGCCTCGCGCGCCAGGTCGGCGAGGACATCAATCGGAGCGGCGGCGGGCTTCGGGCGCATGAGCTTGAACGCAATCCACGACGAACCGGGCGACCTGATGGCCGCACCATATGGTTAAGCAACCGTATTCATCGATTCCGCTCGCCCTAATGCGGCGCGCGGTCGCGGCAAAAAACGCCGCATGACGCTACTCAGTAGGCGACTTCTGCCATGAGTCGCGCAGTTCGCGCTTCAGCACCTTGCCGATGTGGCTTCGGGGCAGGCTCTCGACAATCACCACCTCGGCCAGTCGCTGGGTCTTGCCGACCTGACCGTTGACGAAGGTCTTGATGTCTTCGGCCCTGGCGGTCTGCCCGGGCTTCAACGCCACGAAGGCGACCGGCGTCTCGCCCCAGGCGTCCGAAGGCACGCCGACCACGGCGGCCTCGACCACGGCCGGATGCTGGACCAACACGGCCTCGAGATCAGAGGGATAAATGTTGAAGCCACCGCTGATGATCATGTCCTTCTTGCGGTCCATCAGGGTGAGGAAGCCTTCCTCATCGAAGCGGCCCACGTCGCCGGTGCGGATAAAGGTCCAGCCCTCCGGCGAGACCCAGGTCGCCTCGGCCGTCTTGTCCGGTCGACCGAAATAGCCGTTCATCATCGCGGGCGACCGGCCCACGATCTCGCCGACCACGCCCGGTCCCACCTGGACGCCGTCTTCGTCGATCAGGCGAATGTCATGGCCCGGCGCAGGACGACCGACGGTGTGCAGCTTGTCGGGATGCTCATGCGCCATGAGGATGCAGGTGCCGCCGCCCTCGGTCATGCCGAAGTACTCGACCAGACCGCCGGGCCATCGCTTGAGCACCTGGGCCTTTAGTTCGGCGGCGAAGGGCGCGCTGGTGCAGAACTTCAGGTGCGTCGTCGAGAGGTCGTAACGGTCGAAGTCGGGATGCTCCATCAGCCGGCGGTACTGCACGGGCACCAGCATGGTGTGGGTCATGCGATGCTTCTGCGCCAGCTCCAGATAGCGCGCGGTGTCGAACTTCTTCATCAGCACGACCGTGCCGCCGCCCGCCAGCGTCGGGAAAAAGCAGACCAGGGTCGTGTTCGAATAGAGCGGCGTCGACAGGAGGCTGACCGCCTGGTGACCGTAACCGACCGCGTCGCCCCGGAAGACATGCTTCCAGCGCATGCCGTGGGACTGGACAATACCCTTGGGCGTGCCGGTCGTGCCGCTGGAATAGATGATGTTGAATGGATGGTCCGGACCGATCACGACCGGCGCCGGCTGGGCGCCCACGGGCGCGAGCCAGGCCTCGAAGGCCTCGCCCGCCTCTGACCCGTCCAGGGCGATGTAGCGCACCGGAATCGGCGCGGACTTCTGAGCCTCGGCGACGCCCGCATCCAGGAAGAACAGCTTGGCGGCGCAGTCGGCGACCATCACCGCGATCGACTCCGGCGTCGATGACGGCGCGATGGGGGCGACCGCGACCCCCGCCCTCAGTCCGCCGAGAAACACCGCCGCATAGGGAATAGATGACAGAGCGCAGACGGCGACGGCCTCGCCGGGCGCCACCCCGTCGCGCTGGAGCGCTGCGGCGACCCGGTCGACCAGGGCGTCAAACTCGGCGTAGGTGACGGCTTCGCCGGTCTCCATGATCACGGCCGAATGGTTGGGGGCCTCCTCGGCGCGGACGCGGAGAATATCGCCCATCACGCCGTAGTCGGCGGACATCATGGCGGCGATGCTGGTCATGGGGACGCCTTTAGCAAACTCCCTTCCCCCTTGGAGGGGGGGAAGGGTCGGGGATGGGGGTGACAGCGGGTCCGGATGAAGCGCGGCCGAGACAACTCAACCGCCGCATCACCCCCAACCCTGCCCTTCCCCCATCAGGGGGAAGGGTTCAATTTAAGCGTCCTTGAAGCCCTTGCCTTCGGCGACCAGGCGCTCCAGCAGGGCCGAAGGCTTGAAGTCGTCGCCCAGCTCGGCGTGGAACTGCTTCATCTTGGCCAGGACCTTGTCGAGGCCGACCAGTTCGCCCCAGAACATCGGGCCGCCGCTGTAGACCGGCCAGCCGTAGCCGTTGATCCAGACGATATCGATGTCGGACGCCCGGATCGCCTTGCCTTCCTCGAGGATCTTCGCGCCCTCATTCACCATCGGATAGAGGCAGCGTTCCAGGATCTCCTGGTCGGTGATCTCGCGACGCTGGATCTGACGCTTCTCGGCGAAGTCGCGGATGACCTCCTCGACAACGGGCGAGGGCTTGGCGTTGCGGTTCTCGTCGTAGTCGTAGAAGCCCTTGCCGTTCTTCTGACCGCGACGGTCCATCTCGCAGAGCACTTCGCGCACGGTTGAGGAGCTGGTCTTGGCCGGGTCCCAGCCGATGTCGAGGCCGGCCAGATCGCTCATGGCGAAGGGGCCCATCGGCAGGCCGAAGTCATACAGCACCCGGTCGACATCCCAGGGCATCGCGCCTTCCAGGATCAGCTTCTGGGCCTCGCGCTGTCGCTGGGCCAGCATGCGGTTGCCGACGAACCCGTAGCAGACGCCGACCAGCACCGGCACCTTGCCGATGGTCTTGGACAGCTTCATGCAGGTGGCGATCACCGCCTTGGAGGTCTTGTCGCCGCGCACCAGCTCCAGCAGGCGCATGACATTAGCCGGCGAGAAGAAGTGCGTGCCGATCACACTTTCCGGACGGCTCGTCACGGCCGCGATCTCGTCGACGTTCAGGTATGAGGTGTTGGTGGCCAGGATCGCGCCGGGCTTGGCGATCTTGTCCAGCTTGGTGAAGACCTCCTTCTTGATCTCCATCAGCTCGAACACGGCCTCGATGATCATGTCGCAGTCGGCCAGGGCCTCCATCTCCATGGAGGGGGTCAGCAGCGCCATGCGCTTTTCGACGTCGTCCTGAGTCAGACGGCCCTTCTTGGCGGTGTTCTCGTAGTTCTTGCGGATGACGCCGACGCCGCGCTCGAGGTTCTCCGCCTTGGCCTCGATGATCGTCACCGGAATGCCGGCGTTGAGGAAGTTCATGGCGATGCCGCCGCCCATGGTGCCGGCGCCGATGACGCCGACCTTCTTGACGGGGATGGTCGGGGTGTCGTCTGGCACGTCCGGGATCTTGGCGGCCTGGCGTTCGGCGAAGAACACATAGCGCTGGGCGGCCGACTGGCTGCCGGTCATCAGCTCCATAAACAGCTTGCGCTCGGCCTTCAGGCCTTCGTCGAAGGGCAGGTTCACCGCCGCCTCGATGCACTTGATGTTGTTCTCAGGGGCCATGAACCCGCGGAACTTCTTGCCGTTGGCCTTGCGGAACGCCTCGAAGATCTCGGGCTTGCCACGCGCGGCTTCGACCTTCTCGTTCAGGTCGCGGACCTTCTTGAGCGGACGGTTCTCGGCCAGCACCGTCTTGGCGAAGGCGATCGCGCCCTCGCGCAGCTTGCCTTCCTCGACCAGCTCATCGAAGAGGCCCATGGCGTGCGCGGCCTTGGCCGGCACGTGCTGGCCGCTGGTGACCATCTCCAGCGCCTTCTCGACGCCGACGATGCGCGGCAGGCGCTGGGTGCCGCCGGCGCCGGGCAGCAGGCCGATGTTCACTTCCGGCAGGCCGGCCTTGGCCGAGGGAACGGCGACGCGGTAATTGGCCACCAGCGCCACTTCCAGACCGCCGCCCAGGGCGGTGCCGTGGATCGCAGCGATCACCGGCTTGGGCGAGTTCTCGATCGTGTTCTGGACGTCCTGCAACGACGGGCCGGTCATGGCCTTGCCGAACTCGGTGATGTCGGCGCCGGCGATGAAGGTCTTGCCCTCGCAGATCAGCACGATGGCCTTGACGGCCGGATCGGCGATCGCCGCGTCAAACGCGCCCGCCAGGCCTTCGCGCACGGCGGCCGACAGCGCGTTGACCGGCGGAGAGTTCAGCGTGACGACGCCAATGTCGCCTTCGACGGAAAAATCGGTGACGGCGTTGATCGCGGCCATGGCGGCTTCCACCCCTGTTTCTTGGTTTGAACGGTTGTTTGACCGCAGCGTGCATGCTCCGTCGCGGATGTCCAGACCTACGCGACGGCGCCCATTTCAAAGGCGCCGCCTGTTGACGGCCCGAACGCCATACTCCAAATTCGAAATCAGAAGTTCGGCCGAGATTATCCGTGGGGGCGGAGGCGGCGCCGGGGGGCTGACCGGCGCCGCACCCGTCTGAAATCCAGAGAGAATGATCCGTGCCGGGGAGGGCGTTCGCGGGATTTCATGGGCTTTGGACGCGCCTTGCACGCGTCCTGACGTTTCGAAGTCGGTGGATTTCGCGAGCGTGACGTATTGCTCGCAATGCGTCGGACTTTGGTAAAGCGCAACTCGGCGCGGGAGCCCCTCCCGCGCCGCTTTCTTATCCGTGATAAAGCGCCTATCCGGCGCTTTCAGTGAAGCTCGAATAGACCAGGGTCCGCAGTTCGCGACGGATCGGGTACGAGGTCGAGGGCATCAACTGGGTCATGAACACGACCGCGAGATCCTCGACCGGATCGATCCAGAACGCCGTCGAGGCCATGCCGCCCCAGAAGTACTCGCCGTGCGACCCGAGGTTCTTGGTGCGCGCCTGATCGATGGTCATGGCGAAGCCGAGGCCAAAACCCAGACCTTCAAACACGGCCTCGCTGAACAACGACTTCGACGCCTGAACCAGCTCCTGACCGCCCGGGATGTGGTTCATGGTCATCAGCTGGATCGTCTTGGGGCTGAGCAGGCGCACGCCGTCCAACTCGCCGCCGTTCAGCAGCATGCGGCAAAAGCGCATGTAGTCGTCAGCCGTCGACACCAGACCGCCGCCGCCGGACTTCACCGACGGGTCGGACAGGTACCGGCTCTTCTCGGGATCGTCCTGCAGCACGACCTTGCCCGACGGGGTCAGGGCGTAGCAGGCGGTAAAGCGCTCGCGTTGCCCTTCCGGCACGAAGAAGCCGGTGTCGACCATCTTCAGCGGATCGAAGATCCGGGTCTTGAGGAACACATCGAACGGCATGCCCGAAATGACCTCGACCAGATAGCCGAGCACGTCGGTCGAGACTGAATAGTTCCAGGCCTCGCCCGGCGAGAACTCCAGCGGCACCGTACCGAGCGTCTCCACGAAGGTCTTCAGGCCGCCTTCGCTGTCGACGCCATCCAGTTTCAGCTTGCGATAGGCCGCGTCGACATTGGTCCGTTGCTGGAAGCCGTAGGTCAGACCGGAGGTGTGGCGCAGGAGGTCGATGGTCCGCATCGGTTCCTTGGTGCGGGTCGACTGGAAGGCGCCCGCGACGCCCGCCTGGAAGACGCCGAGGTCGCGCCAGGCCGGAATGAAGCGATGTACGGGATCATCCAGCGAGACGAGCCCCTCCTCGACCAGCATCATGAACGCCACGCTGGTGATGGGCTTGGTCATCGAATAGATGCGGAACAGGCTGTCAGCCTTCAGCGGCTTGCCGCGTTCGACATCCGCGCTCCCCAAGACTGAGGTATAGGCCAGCTGCCCGCGTCGCCAGACTTGGGTCAGGGCGCAGGGCAGTTTTCCCGAGTCGATGTACTTGGCCTGGATGAAACTATCGATGCGCTTCAAGCGCTCCGACGACAGTCCTACGGCTTCCGGCGTGCTCAACGTCCTGTTCTCCCCTTCTTTCACGTCTTGATTGGCTCGGACCAGGACTCGCGCCGAGGCGTTATGCCGCAACGTAAACTTTACCCAACCCTGCGCATCATCGATTGAAAACGAGCCAAGCGGGATGGGCAAGTACTTGGATACCGAGGCTGCCGCGAGAATCGAAGCCGCTGCGGCTGACTGGTTCTTCCAGAACAGTCTCGAGATGTTCGTTGTCCTGCGCGACAGCCGGATCATCCGCGTCAATTCCGCCTGGACCCGACTGACGGGCTGGTCGGCCGAGGAAACCGTTGGTCGTCGGGTTCGCGACTTCTTCCACCTGCACGACACCGAGGTGCTGACCGCCGCCGGAACGGCGCTGATGACCGTGGGCTACGCTCGTAGCGAGAACCGCCTCGCGCGCAAGGGCGGCGGTTGGCTGTGGGTGCGTTCGCAATCCACGGTCCTAGAGGGCGGCGGCCAATTGATCGTCTTCCAGGACATCAGCGAAGACCGCGCCCGCGAAAGCGCCCGACTGCAGGCCGAACGCTCCAACGAACTGCTGCGCAACGCGGCGGGCGTCTATGTCTGGCGCTTCAATCCGCGCAGGGGAGTCTACGTCTTCGACCAGGACATCCCCACGCCCAGCGCTCCCGAGGGCGGGGTGCGGACCATGACGGTCGCGGAGATGACCCTGTCGATCCACCCCGAGGATCGAGAGCGGGTCTGGGAGGCCTTTTCCAAGTGCCTGCAGACGGGCGAGCATGTGGAGGTCGACTATCGATATCTCGATCCCGCCACCAAGGCCTGGGCGCATATGCACGCGGCCTGGCGCGGCGTGCGCGGGTCGAGCCCGGACGCCTACGATGTCATCGGCATCAGCCAGAACGTGTCGGAACTGGTCGAGGCCCGCGACGCCGCGCTCGCCGCCGCCGACGCGAAGTCGCAGTTCTTGGCCAATATGAGCCATGAGATCCGTACGCCCATGAACGGCGTCCTGGGCGTGCTGCACCTGCTGAAGAACGAAAAGCTCTCTGACGACGGTCGTCGCCTTCTGGCCGAGGCCTTGAGCTGTGGCGAGATGCTGTCGGAACTTCTGAACGACATCATCGACTTCTCGAAAATTGAAGCGGGCAAGCTCGAACTGTCGACCGAACCCGTCTGCCCCGCCGAACTGTTGCGCGGGGTGGCGGACATGCTGCGGCCGCAGGCGGAGGCCAAGGGCCTGTATCTACGGGTCGAGACCACCGATGACCTGGGCTGGGCCGCCACCGATCCGCTTCGCCTCCGCCAGGCCTTGTTCAACCTGATCGGCAACGCGGTGAAGTTCACGCTGAGCGGCGGCATCGTGGCGAGACTGTCCGGCCGGCGGCTTGAAGGTCCCGACGGCGAAGGGCTGCGCCTGCGTTTCGAGATCGACGACACCGGCGTCGGCATCGGCGAAGCGGCCGGCGCGCGGCTGTTCGAGCGCTTCCGCCAGGGCGATGGTTCGACCACCCGGCGGTTTGGCGGGTCGGGCCTGGGCCTGGCCATCTGCCGACGACTGGCCGAGCTGATGGGCGGTGAGGTCGGCTTTGAAAGCCAACTGGGCGTAGGGTCGACCTTCTGGCTTGAGGTCGAGGCCCTGGCCTGCGGCCGCCCCGACCCGAGCGCCGACGACGCTGATGATCCGCTGTTCGCCGGGCTCCGTGTGCTGGTGGTCGAAGACAACGCGACCAACCGCTTGATCGCAACCCGAATGCTTGAGGCGCTTGGGGCCCGGGTGACCACCGCGGAGGACGGGCGCCAAGGGGTCGCGGCCGCTGGGGAAGGCTTTGACCTGATCCTGATGGACATCCAGATGCCGGGCATGGACGGTGTGGAAGCCACCCAACGGATCCGCGCGATGAAGGGCTCGGTCGGCGCCGTGCCGATCCTTGCCATGACCGCGAACGCCCTGGCGCATCAGCGCGCCAGCTATCTGGCCGCCGGGATGGACGGCGCGATCGCCAAGCCGCTATCTCCTGCGGCGCTGGCTCAAGCGATCGCCGACGCGCTGACTACCGATACCAAGGCCGTACGCAAGGTTTGCTAGGGTCCGTCTGGTCCGGATCGGCTTCCGCCGTGCGCCGTGAGGCCAGGGCCACGAAAAGCCGTCCGCCCTGCAACAATCCTGACAAACCTTGGCGCTAGGCAGCCCTTACGGTCTCGCAACGGACAATGTCGGCCTTTAAGCCGGCCCGATGGACGCCTAGATTGGACGCTAGAGTCCAATGGCCGGCGCGACCGCCGGTTGTCATGGAGCTCTGGGGATTTAGAGGCGATGGACGACGGTCGGATCGCGGGCGCGGCGACAGCGCGCTACGCTCGGAAAAAGGAGACGATCCTGGCGGCTGCCACGGCGATCCTCAACCGCCAGGGCGTTCGCGGCATGACCCTGGCCGACGTCGCCGCCAGCGTTGGCCTCAACACCACCAGCGTCACCTACTACTACCGCAAGAAGGATGATCTGGCCGCCGCCTGCTTCATGCGCGGCCTGGAACGCTTCGAGGCCATGGTCGAGGAAGCCGCCGCCGAGAGCGCGCCGGCCAAGCGTATCGTCAAGTTCCTCGAACTGTATCTCGACCTGAATCGCCGCGTGCGCCTCGGCGAGGCCACCCCCCTCACCAGTTTCGCCGAGATCAAGGCCCTGAAGGAGCCGCTGCGGGGTTCGGTCATCGGCGCCTTCAACGATCTGTTCCGGCGCGTGCGGAGCTTCTTCAACGACCCTTCCCTCGCGCATCTCGACAAGCGTCAACGCAATGCGCGCACCCATCTCCTGATGGAGCAGGTGTTCTGGTCCGGCCGTTGGCTGCGCCGCTACGACGTCGAAGACTATGGCCGGGTGCTGGAGCGGATGAGCGACATACTGCTGAACGGCCTTCCGATCGCAGGTCGGGAGTGGCGGCCCATGCCTCTGCCCGATCCGACGCCTCTTTCGCCCGAAGGCCTGGAATGGCGCGAGACGTTCCTGGTCGCCGCCACGCGCCTGATCAACCAGCGCGGCTATCGCGGGGCCTCAGTGGAGGACATCTCGGCGGCCCTGAACGTGACCAAGGGTTCGTTCTATCACCACCACGAGGACAAGGACGCCCTCGTGGCCGAGTGCTTCGAGCGCACCTTTACCGTCACGCGCCGCTCGCAGCTCGACGCCCGGGCGCTGCCGGCCGACCGCTGGACGCAACTCGTTTCCACCGCTGCGGGCCTGACGACCTACCAGCTGTCCGAGCACGGCCCCCTGCTGCGGGCGTCGTCGTTGGGCGCCTTGCCCGAACCGCTGCGCGGCGAAATGGCCGACGGCTACATGCGCGGATGGCAGCGCTTTGCTTCGATCATCTCCGACGGCATCGCCGACGGCTCGATCCGGCCGATCGACCCCAGTATCGCCGCTCATATGATCAATTCGATGCTGAACGCCGCCGCGTCGCTGGAAGCCTGGGTTCCGGGGCTGGAGCGGGAAGAGGCGGCGGATCTTTTCGCGCGACCGCTGCTGACGGGCGTGCTCTCGTGATCGCCTCGGTCACGTCCGATTAACCATAGGGCGCCCAAGCCCCTGGCCGGCTGTTAAGCTCAAGCCACTGATTCGCTTGAAGTCGTGCGACATGACGACGATCAACCCGTACACGTCGACCTATACGTCTGGCCTGACCGCCGGCCAGACGGCGGCGCAGCGCGCCAGCCAGGCGGCCGCCCAGGCCAAGACTCGCGATCAGAGCGAAACGATCAACACCCCGGCGGTGAACGTCACGCTCTCGCCCGCCGCCCAGGCCGCGCTGAAAGCCCAGACCGACTCCCGGACGATCGAGACGGTCGTGTCCGAGGCCCGCACGGCGATCACCGCGCGTCTGAAGGCCGCCGGCGCCGCCAGTGCGCTGAAGGACGGCAACGCCACGATCGATCTCTCGTCTCTGGATCGCCGGACGCTGTTCGCGGTGGCCAGCAACAAGGGCGGCCAGTTCCCGATCGAACAGCAGGTGGTCGCCAGCCTGACGCTCAAGGCGCGACAAGACAGCGTGCTCGCCAGCCCCGCCGCCCAGGCGCGACTGACCGGCGACTATGCCAGCCTGTATCAGGCCGCGCTCGATCACCTCGACACTGCGGGTCCGGAAGAGAAAGCCTCGGCGGCATGGACCCAGGAACACGACGCGCTGCTCGAAGGACGCAAGCAGGCCCTGGCTCGACCCGGCCTGGCGCCTGCCGGCATCGCCCATGACAGCGTCGCGGCCTACATGACCGAAACCGGCAGCGCGGTGGCCGGCGCCAAGACCCGGGAGTTCGGCAAACTGGCGGCCGATGTCCGCGCCGCGCTGGACAAACAGTACGCGCTGGCCTTCCAGCCGGAGGCGGCGAAGGACCCCGACAGCGGCGAGATCGACTTCCGCCGTTTCGACGACCGCTCGCTGTCCGCCATCGCCCTCAACAAGGACGAGCTGTTTTCCTCGCACGAGATCACGCAGGCCAAGGCCGAGATCCGCGCTCGCGACAGCGCCGCCATCAAGGCCAGCTACCAGTCCACGTCGGCGGATGAGGGCGGCTTTGGCAAGGCGATGATCACGCGCTACGCCGGCATGACCGCCGAGGAACGCGAGGCGGGCGGCTTGACGGCCGACATCTACGCCAAGATGGTCGAGCTGCAGTCCGCGCGCGACAAGCTGGCCCAGATGTTCAACGCGGATGGTTCGCTGGCCGGACCGGCGAGCCTGCTGGACTGGCTCTAACCGCCCCTCCCTCGCCGCGGGCCGGGCTTGCTCCAAGACACCTCAAGAAGACGGCGCGTCCTTGGGTAAGGACGCGCCGCAAGTTCCCACAAAACGCCGAGGAACTAGAACTTCTTGCGCAGGCCCACCTTGTAGGTGCGGCCCAGCGGATCGCCGGTGAACGGGTCGTAGCCCAGATCGAGGCGGGCGTAGGACGGGTCCTTGTCGAAAACGTTGGTGATCGCCAGCGTCGCCGTGGTGTCCCACGGCAGGAAGACGCGATAGGCGAGGTTGGTCAGGACCTGCTTTTCGATCTTCTTGCCCGCGCTGACCGTAACGCCTGCGCCGGTGGTGTCTTTATAGGCGTTGGCCGCGAAGGGGGCGGTGCGCTGGTCGGTGTACGAGCCGATGTAGTGAACCGACAGGCGCAGGTTGTGCGGACCAGAGTTCCATTCCGCATAGACGTCGCCCTTCCACTTCGGGATCGGCACGACGGTCGTCTGGTAGTTCAGCAGGCCGACGGCGTCGAAGGCCTTCTCGACCGTTATGCCTTCCACCTGGGTGGCGCCGACCTTGTATTTCTGGATGTAGGTCGCCGAGCCGCCGATCGAGATGTCGCCGCCCATCACCTCGCGGAACCGGTAGTCGGCCGAGAAGTCGAAGCCGGCGTTCTTCACCGGCGCGCCATTGATGTAGTTGGTGCGCAGGCGCGCGATGCTGGTCGTCGGAGTCGCACAGGCGCCGGTAAAGGTGAAGCGCGCGACCAGCGCGGCATAGGCCGGATCGGCGCAGTTGTTGGCCCCGGCCGCGCCGTTCGGATAGAGCGAAGCGACCATGCCCGCCACCGGTTCGGCGACGATCGGATCCTTGAAGTCGAAATAGAAGTAATCGACGCTGGCCTTGAAGTCCCCCTTATTGAACAGCACGCCGGCGTTATAGGTCTTGGCCTTCTCGGGCTTCAGGTTCGGGTTGCCGTAGATGTCGACAGCGCGGAACACGCCAAGGATGCCTTGCAGCGACGTCACCGAAGTGGTGGTGGTCAGGGGATCCGGCGGCCCGCGGAAGGTCGAGCCGGCGGAGGCCCGCAAAGCCATCCACGGCGTGGCCTGCCAGCGCAGAGACGCCTTCGGGTTGAAGGTCGAGCCCACCGCGCCGCCGTACTTCTCGTAGCGCGCCGCGAGCTGCGCCTGGAAGTCGTCAGTGATCGGCACCGAGAGCTCGCCGAACGTCGCCATCACGTCGCTTTGGTTGTCGGCCTCATTGCCGACGCCGAGGAACATGAACGGGCCGTTCCGCACCGAACCGGTGCAGGTGGTGACCCCGAAGTCCGGTGTGTTGACGCACGGATTGATCGCCGCGTTGCTGATGTCGTTGTAGTCGGCCGTGAAGTAGCTGCGGCGATACTGGACGCCGGCCGCCCAGGCGACGTCACCGCCCTTCAAGGTGATGTTGGTCTTGCCGTTCAACACGGCCTCGCCCACGAACAGGCGCGAGGACTGCTTGGTCGACAGCTTCTTGAAGAACCAGTCGACCAGATCCTTGTTGTTGGCCAGAGCCGGGTTGTAGCCGGGGTTGGCCTGGCCCGTGATGGCGTTGCTGGGGATCGCGCTGGCGAACGGGTTGTAATACATGCACTGGCCAACGCCAGGCGTGCCCTGGACGCCCGGCAGCGACGGGTTGCTGTCGCAGAGCGGGCCGCCCAGGCCTTGCAGCGCCAGGGCGAAGCGATTGACCAGCGTGTCGTAGCCGGTGCGGATGGCGATCTCCTGGGAATAGGTCAGCGCCACGTCCCAGCCGATGCCGTTCTCGAACTCGCCCGACAGGTCGGCCGACACCCGGAAGGCGTCGAATGAGCGCGCGCCGATCGAGGGGCCATAGCCGAACTTCGGATTGCCCCCGATGCCAAACGGCCGGTTGGCGGCGTTGATCGCGCCGAACGCGAACACCGAGCTGGGAACCGTCGACACGGCGCCCGTCGCCAGGCTGGACAGTTGCACCGTCGGGTTGGCCGCCATGAAGGCGATCAGGCCGGGATTGGTGGCCGGCACGATGTAGCGGCCCGGAACGGGAGACGCTTCGGCGGTCGGAACGGCCAAGGCGGCGTAGGACGGCGAGGTGTTCCACTCGGGCACGTCAGTGTGAGCGTAGAGCACCTCGACATGGAACTTGGTCGTCGCCGACAGATCGGCGTTGGCCTCGGCGTAGGCCTGAATGGCGTTGGACTTTTCGACCAGATTGTCGAACGGCGTATAGTGCCAGTAGCAGACCGGAGTCAGCCCGCTGAAGCCGGCGAAGCCGCCCAGGCTGGAACAGGCCGGATCGCGCATGCCGTTGGTGGTGCTGGCCAGCGGAATGAAGGTCGACGGGTTGCCGGCCGCAGACCAGCCCGCCTCGGGATTGCTGAGATAGGACCGATTGGCCCAGTCGCGTTCGGCCACCGAGAGCTTCGAGCGATGTTGCCAGCCCAGGCTGGCCAGCACGTTGCCGTTCTCCCAGACCTTGCCCCAGGTGAAGTTAAGGCCGTAGTCGCCGTCGGAGCCGTTGATGTGACGATAGTCGGCGGCGACCTCCAGCCCCTCGAAGCTCTTCTTGGTGATGAAGTTGACGACGCCGGCGATGGCGTCCGAGCCATAGGTCGCAGCCGCGCCATCCTTCAGCACTTCCAGGCGGCCGATCGCGGCGGCGGGAATAATGTTGGTGTCGACGATGCCTGCGCCCGCCTGACCGAACGGGTTGATCGCAAGACGTCGACCATTCAGCAGCACCAGGGTGCGCTGCGAGCCGAGGCCCCGCAGGTTGACGGATCCCGAGCCTTCAGAGCCCTGCGCGCGGCTGTCGAACTGGTTGGTGTCGCCCAGCACCCCGTTCGAGACCGAGAGCGCCTTCAGCAGTTCCACGGTGGAAGGCGAACCCCGCTTCTGCAGCTCCTCGGCGCCGATCACCTCGACCGGCAGGGCGGCGTCCTCGGGCGTTCCCTTGATGAAGGAGCCCGTGACCACGACTTCCTCGACCTGGGTCGACACGTCCGGCTTCTGGGCCTCTTGGGCCTGAGCCGCGCCCGCCATCGCCAAGGCCAGCGCTAGGCATGATCCTCCACGCAGGAAGCTGCTTCTGTTCATTCGTATTCCCTCCCTCGGTTCGTTCTTGATTGGCCGGTCGTCTTTTCGCGGGGCCAGATCGCGTTCAGCCGGGCGGCGGTGTTCCTGACAGACCTCCGGCGCGCGCGAGCCTGCCGACGCGGATGCAGCCGCGCCGACCAGCAGGTCCTTTTTCGAAACCTTGAGATGCGCCGTTTAGAGCCGACAAGCCTTGGTCCCCCGGGGCCGGACGCTTGAAAAGCCACGCCACTGGCTCGCCAACTGCGACGAGCGAGCATTCGACAAAGCGAGCCGAACACCTGTTTCGATGATGCGGTATGTTTTACCGCGACGTCAACCTGCGCCAGGGACGCCAGTTCGGCGCCGCGTCAATCGACCACACTGCTGACAGGTATGGGATCGGCGCCGTTCAAGACTGCGTCCAGCCGGCGAATAGGACCGTTAAAGCTTTCGACCAGGGGTTTCCCTCCCGGGGCCAGCCCCCTAATTGGGAGACCGATGGTCGCCTGGGCGCGTCTCGCGTCATAACAACCGGATTGAATTTCATGCGTCTCGCCAAGACCGGCGCTTTCCAGAGACTGGACCGGCCGGGTGGCGTCTCCCCCGCCAGCCATCTTGCGACCCTTGCGCTGACGGGCGCGGTCATGGCCGCCTGCACAACCCCCGCGCGGCAGGTCGAGGTCAAGTTACCCGACACCTATGAGGCGTCGACCAGCGCGCCGCTGGCGTCGCAAGCGCTGGACCAATGGTGGACCCAGTTCGGGGACCCAGCTCTGAACGATCTGGTCAGCACGGCCCTCGCCCAGAGCCCCGACGCTCGGCTGGCCGCCGCGCGACTGGAGGAAGCCCGCGCCATCCGACAAGGTCAGGTGCGGCAGATCTATATCCCGCAAACTCCGCTCGTGGGCTCCGCCCAACGCACCGACACCGACATCATCGACCAGAGCGGCACTGGCGGCTTCACCCAGGGCGGGGTGAGCAAGACCTACTCCGCCAATTTCGACGTCTCCTGGGAGCTGGACCTGCTCGGACGCCGCAACGCCGCGCTGCGGGTCGTCAAGAACGACATGGCGGCCGCCCGCTTTGCCTATGAGGGCGCTCGCGCGGCGCTCGCGGCCAATGTGGCCCAGTCGTATTTCGAGGCGCGCGGCCTAGCGGCGCAACTGGAAGACGCGCGTGAGAGCGTTCGCATCGCCAAGGCGCTCTCCGATGTCGCCCTTGAGCGGGGCCGTCGCGGGCTGACCGCGACGTCGGAGGGCGAGCGCGCCGCCGCCGACCTCGCTCAGGCCGAAGCGCAGGCCGCCGCCTTGGAGGCGCAACTTCGTGGCGCGCGACGCACGCTCCTGGTCTTGGTCGGCAAAGGCGTCGATCCGCTGGACACGCTGCCCATCAGCCCCGCCTTGGCCAAGCCGCCCCCGGTCCCGGCCGCAACGCCCGGCCAGCTGCTCGCGCGCCGCCCCGACGTGCGTGAAGCCGCCGCGCGTCTGGCCTCGGCGTCGGGCAATCTCAATATCAGCGAGCTCGCCCTGTTCCCCACCCTGACGCTGACGCCGGGCGTGGGGATTTCCAAGGCGATCAGCCCGAGCTTCCTGAACCCGGGCGCGGAAACCTCGACGACGAGCTCGGCCTGGACGGTCGGAGCCAACCTGTCGGTTCCCGTTCTGAACATCCCCAAGCTGATGGCCGACATCAAGGCCAGCGACGCGCGCGTCGAGCAGGCCGCTGTCACCTACGAAAAGGCCGTTCAAACCGCGTATGGCGAAGCCGACAACGCCCTGGTGCAACTGGCTGCGGACGAGCGCCGGGTCGCGCTGTTGTCGGCCGGCGAGCGTCGCGCGGCGACGGCGTATGAAGCCAGCCGCAAGGGCTATGCCGCCGGCCTGACCGACCTGACCACGGCCCTGCAGGCCGAGCAGGCCTGGCGCGCCGTGCGCTCGGCCTCGACGGCCGCCCAGACCCAGGCGCTGCAACGCGCCGTGCAAACCTATAAGGCGCTCGGCGGCGGATGGTCGCCCGAGAACATCCCGACCAAGGCTTCCGCGCAGTGAGATCCGCTCCGATGACGACCCGCTATCTGATCGCCACCGCCCTGGTCTGCGCTGGGGTGGGATTGACCGCCTGCGGCGGCAAGAAGGAAGCGTCCGCCGAAAAGGCGCCTGCCGCGGCCTCGGCTCGCACCGTCAGCGTGGGCAGTATTGAGACCCGTCCTCTTGGCGGCGGGGTCGAAGCGTCCGGCCTCTTGGTCTCGCGCGAGGAAGCCGCCGTGGGATCGGAGCTGACCGGCTACCGCGTGGCGCGGCTTTATGCCGACGAGGGTGACTGGGTCCGCGCCGGCCAGCCTCTGGTCCAGTTGGACGATACGCTGCTGCGCGCCCAGATCGACCAGCAGGCCGCCGTCACCGCCCAGGCCCAGGCCGAAGCGGCGCGCGTATCCGGCCTCGACGGCCAGGGCGTGTTGAGCCAGGAGCAGATCGAGACCCGTCGCTACCAGGCCAAGGCCCAGGAAGCGGCGCTGAAGGAGCTGCGGACGCGGGCGTCCCGGATGACCATCACCGCGCCGGTCGGCGGCCGCGTGCTGTCGCGCGGGGTGCAGCCGGGCCAGATCGCCGGCGGCGGGACCTCGCCCTGGTTCACCATCGCCCGAGACGGCCTGGTCGAGTTGGAAGCCGAAGTGAACGAAGCCGACCTGGGCGGCGTCCGTCCCGGGCAGTCGGTGGCCGTATCGCTGCCCGCCGGCCAGGCGCTGACGGGCGTCGTGCGCCTGGTTAGTCCCCGTGTCGACAGCGGCAGCCGCCTTGGCAAGGTGCGTATCCGCCTGCCCGTCCGCCCAGACCTACGCCCCGGCGGCTTTGGCCGCGCCACCTTCGGCGCCTCAGGCGCGCCAGTGACCGCCGTACCGGAATCGGCGATCCGCTATGAGGCCGACGGCCTGTTCCTGATGACGGTCGACAGCAACAACCGCGCGCACCAGGTGGCGGTGAAGATCGGGCAGAAGGGCGGCGGCTGGGCCCAGCTAGTCCAAGGCCCGCCGGCGGGCACGCGGATCGTCCTCGGCGGCGCCGCATTCGTCACCGACGGCGACGTAGTTCGTCCGGCCCCGGCCCAGCAGGCGACGCGCTGATGACCCAGAACGACAACAGCGACCAGCACCCGACCGGACAGCTGCGGGTCTCGGCCTGGGCGATCCGCAATCCGATCCCGGTCGCGGTGATGTTCATCGCCCTGCTGATCGCCGGCGTCGGGACCTATCTGGGCCTGCCGATCAAGCAGTTCCCGAACGTCGAGTTCCCTGCGGTGACCGTGACGGTCACCCAGAGCGGCGCCGCGCCCGGCGAGATGGAAACCCAGGTCACTCGCCCCATCGAGGACGCGGTGGCCAGCATCTCCAACGTCAAGACCATCCGCTCGTCGGTGGTCCAGGGGGCCTCGACCACCACGATCGAGTTCAACCTCGGCGAGGACCTGCAGAAGGTCACCGACGAGGTGCGCTCCAAAGTGGACCAGACTCGCGCTGTCCTGCCGCGCGAGGTCGACGAACCGATCGTCCAGCGCCTTGAGATCACCAGCGCGCCGATCATCACCTATGCCGTATCCGCGCCCGGCATGAGCACCACGGACCTGTCGTGGTTCATCGATGACACCGTCACCCGCGCCCTTCAGGGCGAGAAGGGCGTGGCGCAGGTCGCGCGGGTGGGCGGCGTCGATCGCGAGATCAATGTCATCCTCGATCCTGATCGCATGGCCTCGTTCGGCGTCACCGCGCCTCAACTGAACCAGGCCCTCGCCAGTTTCAGCGTCGACGCCCCGGGCGGACGCGCCAATGTCGGCGGTCGCGAGCAGACCCTGCGGGTGCTGGGCGCCGCGACGACGATCGAGCAGCTTCGCCAGATCACCATTCCCGTCGGTGGTGGGCGCTATGTGAAGCTCACCGATGTGGCCCAGGTCGGCCAAGGCTCAGAGGAGGAGCGTGGCTTCGCCCGGCTGGACGGCCGCCCCGTGGTCGCCTTCCAGGTGATGAAGACCCGGGACTCGAGCGATGTCGCCGTCGAAGATCGCGTGAAGGCCGCCGTCGACCGCCTGGCCGAAAAGACGCCAGGCGTGACGTTCGTGAAGATCTTCTCGACTGTCGACGAGACCCGCGCCAGCTTCAAGGCCACCGAGCACACCCTTCTGGAGGGCATGTTGCTGGCCTCCCTCGTGGTGTTCCTGTTCCTGCGGGAATGGCGCGCGACCCTGATCACTGCGATCGCCATGCCCGTCTCGCTGGTGCCGACCTTCGCCTTCATGGCCTTCATGGGCTTCTCGCTGAACGTGGTCACCCTGCTGGCCCTGACGCTGGTGATCGGGATTCTCGTGGACGACGCCGTGGTCGAAATCGAGAACATCGAAAAGCGGGTGGCGCGCGGACAAAGGCCCTATCAGGCCGCCGTCGAAGGCGCCGACGCCATCGGCTTGGCGGTCGTGGCCACGACCTTCACGATCGTCGCGGTCTTCGTGCCCGTGTCGTTCATGCCCGGCATGCCAGGCCAGTTCTTCAAGGAATTTGGCCTGACGGTCGCCGTCGCGGTGCTGTTCTCGCTGGTCGTAGCACGCCTGCTGACGCCTCTGCTGGCCGCCTATTTCCTCAAGCCTGCCAAGGCGCCCCACCCGCGCAAGCCGTTCGAGGGCTTCTATCGTACCGTCCTGGACTGGTCGCTGGACCACCGGATCCTCGCCTGCGCCATCGGCGGCCTGATCTTTGTTGGCTCGATCCTGCTGGCGGGCCTGCTGCCCACCGCGTTCCAGCCGGCGGCCAACAACAACTACTACTATCTGAAGGTCCAGGGGCCGCCCGGCGCGACCGTCGCCGACATGGATCGCACGGTGCAGGCGGTGACCACGATGTTCCGCAAGCGGCCCGAGGTGACCAACGTCTTTGCCCAGGTCGGCTCGAACATCGGCAGCGGCTGGGGCGGCCAGAGCAGCGCCGACATCCGTGACGCCACGATTACGATCGTCCTGAAGGGCGACCGCGACCTGTCGGTCACCGAGATCAAGCAGGAGGTCCGCGCCGGCCTGCGTGACATTCCCGACGCCCGCGTGAACCTCTTGGGTGACTGGGGCTCATCGGAAGTCCAGACCATCCTGGTGTCCGAAGATGGTCCGCTGCTCGAGCGCACGGCGGCCAAGATCGAGCGCGAGATGCAGGGCCTGTCGACCGTGGCCGATCCGCGCCCCTCCTCCCCGCCCAGCGGTCCGGAAATCCTCATCCGTCCGAAGGCGGACGAAGCCGCACGCCTGGGCGTCAGTTCGGCCGATATCGCCGCCATCGCGCGCGTCGCCACCGTCGGCGACATCGACGCCAACGTCGCCAAGATGACTCAGGGCGAACGTCGGATCCCCATCCGCGTTCGCCTGCCCGCCGAGAGCCGGCAGGACCTCGATGCGCTGGGCGCGCTGCGCGTGCCGACGGCGAGCGGCGGCAGCACCCGGCTCGATACGGTCGCCGACCTGTCGTTCCAGGCCGGTCCGGCCAAGATCGACCGCTTCGCCCGCCAGCGACAGGTCACCATCGAGGCCGACCTCAACAACGGCGCCCAGCTGGGCCAGGCCATGACCGATGTCGGCAATCTGCCGACCATGAAGAACCTGCCCCCGGGCGTCGGCCCCGCCTCGGCCGGTGACCAGGAAGCGTTTGTGGAGCTCTTTACGGGCTTCGCCGTCGCTCTGCTGTCCGCCGTGGGACTGGTGTTCGGCGTGCTGGTGCTGCTGTTCCGCAGCTTCTTCAAGCCGATCACCATCCTGTCGGCTCTGCCGCTCGCTATCGGCGGCGCGTTCTTCGCCCTGTTGGTCATGGGCCAATCGCTGTCGATGCCGTCGCTGATCGGCTTCCTGATGCTGATGGGCCTCGCCGCTAAGAACTCGATCCTGCTGGTGGAGTACGCCATCGAACAGGAGCGCGCCGGCATGAGTCAGCGAGAGGCGATCCTAGACGCCTGTCATGAACGGGCGCGCCCGATCGTGATGACCACCCTTGCGATGATGGCTGGCATGCTGCCGACCGCCTTAGGGATCGGCACGGGGGCCGAGTTCCGTCAGCCCATGGCGGTCGCGGTGATCGGCGGCCTGATCACCTCGACGGTGCTGTCTCTGGTGCTGGTGCCCGTGGTCTATGAAATCGTCGATGACTTCGAGATGTGGCTGAAGCCGAAGCTGGCCCGGGCGATCACGCCGCGCGAGGCGTCCAAAGGGCCGGCCACGCCCTAGCTAGGCTCGGCGAAGGCGGCGCCCGTCTGCGAAGGCAAGATGGGCGCCCCTCTAGCAGGCTCGCTGGATAAGCTAGTCGCGCTTGGGCGCGTAGCTGAGGCGGCACACCGTCCAACCGTTTTCGCGGCCCATCTCGAACTTGCCGCCCAGTTGCTGGGCCATCGCGCGAACGATCCGCAGTCCCAGGCTCTTGGATTTGGCGGGGTCGAAGTCGTTCGGCGGACCCGCGCCGTCGTCGCGAACCGTAAGGACGTGGGTCAGGCCCGACTGGTCCAAAGCCACCTTCACGCAGCCCGAGCCGCCCTCCCCGAAGCCGTGCTCAAGCGCGTTGTTGAAGCTCTCCAGCATCACCAAGGTCACCGGTGTCGCTTGGTCTGGATGAAGGGGCTGCTCGCCGCCGTCGACCGAGAGGCTGACCTTCGCTCCGGCTGCGGCGGCGGCTCCCGCCAGAACAGCTTCTGCAAACGTGCGGAACGGCGCAGGTTCACCGACGGCGTTGTGAAGCTCTCTCTGGATCTTCGCGATCAGCTCGATACGACCGCCAGCCTCGGCCAGTGCGTGGCGAGCATCCTCGTCCTGGATCCCGGCTCCTTGCAGCCTGAGCAGCGCGCCGACGACCTGCAGGTTGTTGCTCACCCGGTGGTGCAGTTCGCGATACAGAAGGTCACGGCTCTCCGCCAACGCCGCATGGCGGGCGCGCTCCTGCTCCAACTGCCTCAGAGCCACGCGCATACCGTCGATGAAGAAGATGTCGACCGCGACGACGAAGGCATAGAAAGCCAGCGCTACCGTCGTTGGAAAATTCACGTGGAAGGTCTGGAAAGGTGGAATGAAAAAGTACCAGGCCGTCACACCAGAAAGGACGGCGCAGAGGATGGACGGGCGCAAGCCGGCGAAGTAGGCGGTGATGACGACCGCCGGGAAGAAGGTCAGGTACGGAAAGCCCGGCGGGAACCAGTCGTTCAGGGCATAGCGCAGCGCCCAGGCGACCAGTGTCGCCAGAACGGCGAACACGTAGCCGCCGACTTTTCCGCGAATGAGCGTGCTGACGGTCAAGCTTTCCCCCGAAGCCTCTTCTCGTCGCCGAAACCCGCCATAGCGTCAAGCCGGTAGCCGACATAGGTCCAGATCAAACGCGCCAAAGCAAAAGGCCCCGGAGATTGCTCTCCGGGGCCTTCGCTTAGATCAGTTCAGCGTGCGCTGAGATCGTTGGATTATTCAACGATCTTGGCGACGACGCCGGCGCCGACGGTGCGGCCGCCTTCA
>JAIUNU010000004.1 GCA_020161365.1 Pseudomonadota bacterium
CAGACCCCGGTCGAAACCGCTTCGAGACCACGCGGCCCCGCTCAACCTAGCCCCGCCGCCGTATTGGGCCGGATCCATACGCCCTCCCCCGCGACAGGGATGGCTATGATTGTGCAGCAGGATTTAGCGCCGGGGATAAGTTGGCGCGTAAAAGTGAGAAGGCGTTGATTTCGTTGGCTTCGGCGTCGCCAATTCGGAGCGTTCACGCCCGCCAATCCCCGTAAACCGGTCCCCTCTCCCGAGGGAGAGGGTGGCCGCGAAGCGGTCGGGAGAGGGGTTTCAAAGCCGCCGCCCTGCCGGCGCTCCGGCCAAGGCCGTACTCCCTCTCCCCGGCCCTCTCCCGATGGGAGAGGGTGGGGGTTAGGCGCCCAATCGTCGCGCATTCGGCGGCGGGCTATTGTCCTGCAGCGCTTTTCGCTCCGCAGCGCCGCGCAGGGCGGCGATACCGGAGGATGGAACCAGGGAGCGGGGCATGATCGATCGGCGGGGGTTTCTGAATCTGACGGCGGCCGGGCTGGCGGGGGCGACGGGGGCTGCGGCCCAGCCGTCCGCAAAGCCGACGCCCAAGCCCACGACGGGCGCGCCCGATGTGGCGGTGGTCGGGGCCGGGGTGTTCGGGGCGTTCACGGCGCTGTCGCTGCGCGAGCGGGGCCTGTCGGTGCTGGCGCTGGACCAGTACGGCCCGGCCAGCCCGCGCGCCTCGTCATCCGGCGAAACGCGGTCGATCCGCGCCGGCTACAGCGACCAGGGCTTCTATTCGGCCTGGTCGATGCAGGCCCTGGCGATGTGGAAGGCGCGCGAGGCCGATTTCGGCCGCCAGCTCCTCTTTCCCAACGCCCGCCTGGAGCTGGCCCAGCGCTGGACTCCGGGCATGACCGCCCAGAAGGCGATCTTCGAGCGCCTCAACTTGCCCTATGAGGTCGCCGACCGCGAGGCGCTGCGCCGCCGCTATCCGCAGATGGCCTTTGACGACGTCGAGTTCGCCTTCGTTGAGACCGCCGCCAGCGCCGCAGTGATCAAGGCGCGCGAGGCGGTGCTGGCCACGATGGACGTCTTCGCCCGCAAGGGAGGGGCCTTCCGCTTCGCCCGCGCGGTTCCCGGCCGCGCCGAGGGGCGGCGCCTGACTCACCTGACCCTCGACGGCGGCGAGAGCCTCGCCGCCGGCCAGTTCGTCTTCGCCTGCGGGCCGTGGGCGGGGAAGCTGTTTCCAGAGCTGGCCAAGCCGCGCGTGTCGGTCTGGCGCAGCGAATATTTCTATTTCGGTCCGCCGGCGGGGGATGACCGCTTCTCGTGGCCCCACCAGCCGGCCTGGCACGACCACATCCAGGGCGGCTATGGCTTCGGCAGCCTGGAGCGGGGCCTGAAGTATTCCCCCGACGCCGGCGGCCGAGTCGCCCAGGACCCGGACGCCGCCGAGCGCCTGCCGACAGACTACCTGCTGAAAAAGGGCCGCGACTACATGGCCCGCCGCTTTCCGGCGATGCGCGACGCCCCCATCATGGAGGCCCGCGTCTGCCAGGTCGACAACACCGCAAACAGCCACTTCATCATCGACCGCCACCCCGACTACGACAATGTCTGGCTGGCCTTCGGCGGCGGCGGCCACGGTTTCAAGCACGGCCCGATGGTGGGCGAATACGTGGCCGACCGCCTGCTGGGCAAACCGGCCGATCCGGAAACCGCGCGGGTGTTCAGCCTGGTGGGGCATGGGGCGGGGTGAGGGGGGGAGGATCTAGGCGGAGGCCCGCTCCCTAACCGCCCGAAACACCATCGCCATCTCGATGTGGGTGTGCACGAAGCCGCGCTCGAACAGCACGGTCAGCAGGCGGTCATAGGCGTCGTCGTGGTCGCTCATGGCCACGCTGCCCGGCGAGCGAGCGTCCTGTTCGACCAGAGCCAGGGCCTCCGGGGCCCCGGCGCGCAGGGCGGTCAGGACCTCGTCGATCTCGTCGGCCGTATAGTCCGGCGGCGCATGGGCGCGGCCGGGGTCGATGGGCGGGCGGCGGGAGAAGCCCACGGCGGCTTACTGCCCCAGAGCGTGACTTGCGCCGAAACCGGCTTCCACTTTCGGCATCACGCTCACCCCTCGGCCCGCGTCAGTTTCCAGCGGATCTTGGCCCCCACTTCGGGGCGGACCTGGCTTTTCAGCACGATCTGGCCGGCCTTGCGGGCAAGGCCGTGGTCGAAGTGGGCGCTGGGGGCGATCTCGACGTCGACGGCGTCGTTGCGCAGCCACCAGCCGATATTGCTGGGCCCCCGGATCAGCACGCTCTTGCCGTCGCGGGCGATCGAAGCGCGGGCCTCGGGGTGCAGGTGGAACCTGACCGCGAAGGGCAGGTAGCGCCGCGGGCCTTCGGCGGCCTTGGGGTCGAGGGCCAGGGGCGACAGGCTGTCCTCGCCGCGCAGTTCGTCATGCACCGCGTCGAGGAACAGGCGCCGGGCGTGGGTCAGGCCCAGATGCCGCCAGCCGTCGTGCAGGATGTCCAGCCAGACGCCGCCGACGTCGTCGTGGCGCTTGGCCTCGACCTTGGTCGCGCCGTCGACCAACCAGGGGCCCAGGGCCTTGGCGCGGAAGCCCGACAGCGGCCGGCCGGCCGAGCCTTCGCCCACGCTGACGGTGGAGGCCGCGTCCGACAGGCGAAAGGCGTGGGCGCCGGCGGCCTCGGGGCTCCAGCCGCAGCTGGTGATCAGCCGGTCCTTGGCGCAGACGATCTCCAGCGCCGCCGGTTGGGCGCAGGCGTTGACGCTCAAGGGACCGGCCGGAGGCGGACCGCAGTCGGCGATGACCTCGATGCTGCCGCCGATCATCTTGTGATAGCCGCTGTGCGGAGCGGCGTTCAGACTGCGCGGGCCGGCGTCGTCATGGGCCAGGGCGGCGGCGATCCGCGCCGGGCCGACCGTCTCGCCGCCGTGGAAGGCCGCCAGATGCCCGTCGCCGAGGGTGAAGAAGCGCGTCGCGCTGGACAGTCGGTCGATAGCCCGCGACAGGGCCTCGGGGCTGGGTCGGCCGCGCTGTCCCAGGGCGTCGTCGAGGGTGAGCAGGTCGAACAGCAGCTCGACTCCGGCCTCCGGGCTGCGGGTGGCGTGACCGCCGTCGCCCAGCACCACGGCGTCCAGATGCCGGGCCAGGCCCTTCAACGCGCCGTCGATCAGCTGCTCACCCGGCTTGCCGGCCAGGACGCAGCCGGCGAGGCCTGCCGCGGCGGCGCGTTCGAGCGCGCGTTCGGGGCTGCGCTTGATCTCCAGCAGGTGACGGCCTTGGCGGGCGAGATCGAAGACCAGATCGGCGACCTCGGCGTCGCTGGCTTCGGCGGCCAGGGTCTTGGCGGCGCAGGCCAGATGATGGACGCGCCGTTCCAGGCACTCGGCGCTCCAGGAAAAGGCGTTCCACTTGCCGAACACCCGCCGCCAGTCGTCGATCAGCCGCAGGGCGCGGCGGGCGCCATCGGGGCCGGCCGCGACGAGGTCGGGCAGCCAGTCGAAGCGGTGCAGGCTGACAGCGAAGCGGCGCGAGGGGCTGGCGGTGTCGAACGGATCGCCGTCCGGGCCCAGGCGCAGCTGCCCCCCGTCCAGGGCCAGGACGCCGGACAGGATCTTCTGGCCATGGGCCGGATCGACCGGGCGGGGATCGTGCGGACGGGCGGCCAGACCCTCGGGCCGGGGCAGGGAGAGCGTCAGCCGGTGGGGACCGGAGCCGAACCACTCGCGCTCGACATGCCGGGCGGTCTCGGCGCGGATCGCCGTCCACAGCACGCCGCCCCGCGGAAACGCGGGGAAAGCCAGGCCGAGGACGGGGGGCTTGCCGGCCATCGCGATCCGTCAGCCGCCCTTGAGCGCGCGGATGTTGTCCGCATAGGCGGCCGGGCCGCCCTTGAACACCGCCGAGCCGGCGACGAGGGCCGTGGCCCCGGCGGCCACGCACTGCGGGGCGGTGACCGGGGTCACCCCGCCGTCGACCTCGATGATGATGGGCAGGCCGGCCTTGTCGACCAGCTTGCGCAGGGCTTCGACCTTACGAAGCTGGCCCGGAATGAAGCTCTGGCCGCCAAAGCCGGGGTTAACCGACATGACGAGCAACAGGTCGACGTCCTCGAGGATCCATTCGACGTGATCGATGCCGGTCGACGGGTTGAACACCACGCCCGCCTTGGCGCCCAGCTCGCGGATCCGCTTCA
Source organism: Pseudomonadota bacterium (assembly GCA_020161365.1). Classification (GTDB taxonomy): domain Bacteria; phylum Pseudomonadota; class Alphaproteobacteria; order Caulobacterales; family Caulobacteraceae; genus Caulobacter. The sequence continues at coordinate 4,176 of JAIUNU010000004.1, forward strand.
AGGACCGGTGCAGGTGCGGGCCGGCCTCGGGGTGGATGCTGATGATGTCTGCCCCGGCGGCGCGGAAGGCCTCCAGGTACGGATCGGCCGGGCTGATCATCAGGTGCACGTCGAACGGGATCTTGGCGTGCGGCCGGATGGCTTTGACGATGTCGGGGCCCAGCGTGATGTTGGGCACGAAGTGGCCGTCCATCACGTCGACATGCACCCAGTCGGCGCCGGCCGCCTCGATGGCGGCGACTTCCTCGCCCAGCTTGGCGAAGTCGGAGGCGAGGATGGACGGAGCGATGATCGGCGCGGTCATGGCCCTGGCTTAACCGCGTCGCGCCGGTCTGTCATCTCTGCTTGGCTGGATCCCGGCTTTCGCCGGAATGACAGCTTACGCCGTCACTTTGCGAAACCGTGCGGCGAAGAAGCCATCCTGGCCGTCGTCGCGGTGATGCGGCAACAGGCGCAGGGTCCCGCGCGGGGTCAGGCTGGCCTCCGGGAAGCCGGCCGACGGCGCCTCGGCGGCGGTGATCGGCTCCAGCACGACGTCCTTGCGGCGGGCCAGGAACGCCTCGACCTGGGCCTCGCCCTCCTCCGGCTCCAGCGAGCAGACGCAGTAGACGAGGCGGCCGCCGGGCTTGAGGCGGTCGGCGGCCGCGTCGAGAATGCGGGCCTGGACATTGGCCAGGCTGGCCACGTCGCCCGGCCGCGCGGCCCACAGCACGTCAGGATGGCGGCGGAAGGTGCCGGTGGCGCTGCAGGGCGCGTCCAGCAGGATGGCGTCGAAGGTCCGCGCATCGTCCCAGGCGCCGGCGTCGGCGGCGACGATCTCGGCGCTGAGGCCGGTACGGGCCAGATTCTCCGACAGGCGCTTCAGGCGCGCGGCCGAACGGTCCAGAGCCACGACCTGCGCGCCGGCGGCGGCCAGCTGCAAGGTCTTGCCGCCAGGCGCGGCGCAGAGGTCGAGTACGTTCTGGCCCGGTTGAGCGTCCAGCAAGCGGGCGGGCACGGCGGCGGCGGCGTCCTGCACCCACCAGCTGCCGTCCTCGAAGCCTGGCCAGGCGGCGACGTCGCCCTTGCGGCGCAGGCGCAGGGTCCCGCCGGGCAGGGCCTCGGCCTCCAGCGCCTCGATCAGCGGGGCGAGGTCAGCGCCGGGCTTGGCCGACAGGTCGGTGGCGGGCTCCAGGGCGATCTGGCCGGCGATCTGGCGGGCGGTGGCCTCGCCGAACGCCGACACCCAGCGCGCGTACAGCCACGGTGGCGCCAGCAGGCTGGGATCATCGGCCGGCGGCGCATCGCGCAGCAGGCCCCGCAGCACGGCGTTGACCAGGCCCTTGAACGGTCGGCTCGTCTTGTTCGCGCCCGCCAGCTCCACCGAGGTGGCCACGGCGGCGAAGGCGGGGACATCCAGATAGAAGGCCTGCGCCGCGCCCAGGCGCAGCAGGTGCATCACTCGGTCCGGCGGCGCCTTCTGCAGGCGAGCCGTCAGGGCGCGGTCGATGGGACCAAGGTGGCGCAGCACGGCCATGGCCAGCGCCCGCGCGAACGCGCGCTCGCGCGGCTCCAGGAAACGGAAACCGTTGGCCGACGCGGCTTCGTCGAGGCCGCCGCGACGCGACAGGGCCGCGTCGATCAGGGTAAGGGCGGCTTCCCGGGCGGGGAGGCCGTCGTTCAGTTCTTGAGTCACCGCCTCGCCGTGCCTCGGGACGCGGCCGGACGCAAGTCTATTGTCGCCCGGCGCTGTGGACGGCGATGATTGCCGACCGCCAGTATCGCTCTATATCGGCAGGTGAGGAGCCCGCGCATGACCGACACCCCGCCCCCCGAAGCCGCCGCTGCGCCCGAGGTTCCCGGCACCGCCCCCGGAAAGGCCCTGACCCCCGCAGCCCGCCGAGCGCTGGAGGAGGCCGCCGCCCGCCGCGCCGCCGAGGCGGCCTTGGCCCTGCCGCCGGAAGAGGGCGGCCGCGACGGTCCTGAGCCCACCCGCTTCGGCGACTGGGAGAAAAAGGGCGTCGCCGTCGACTTCTGAGCGCGGACTTATCTGACCAGAACCGATGCTGAGCCTGAAGCCTAATCATATGTTATAGATAGATAATTTACGCTCCTTTTGAAATCGGAGCGGAAATGATTGCGGTAACATCGCAGTTGTGATGACCTGTGGCCTGACCAGTTAAGAACCTGGCCCGGTCATCGTCGGCCCCGATCCGCCCCGGCCAACGGGTTTGGAAGACCTCCGACCCTGCCCGTAGCCAGAACGCCGGGGAGAAGCGCGTGGCGATGGGGTTTGAGACGGCCGGCCGTATCAGCGGCCCGTGGCGGGCATGGCGTCGCTTTTCCCGGGCGCAGACCCGCCCTGTGGCCGGTCTGGCCCTGACGCTGATTGTGACTATGGTCGCCTCGGCGGCCCTGGCCTGCGTCGCGCCCGTCGATGTCTGCGCCACCAAGCGTTCGGGCGGCTTCACGCTGATCGAGGGCGGCGTCCCCGCCAATGTCTATGTCGACGCCGGGGCCGACCCGGCGGTGCGCCACGCCGCCGCCAGCCTGCGCGAGGACCTTGGCCGGGTCAGCGGACGGCCTGCCGCCGCGCTGGCGACGCTCGCCGAGGCGCGAGGGCCGACGATCATTCTGGGGCAGTTGGGCAAGAGCTCGGCGATCGACGCGCTGGTGAGGAGCGGCAAGCTCCCGCTCCAGGACCTGACGGGACAGTGGGAAGGCTACCGCCAGGTGGTCGTCGAGCGCCCCACTCCAAGGATCGAGCGCGCCCTCGTCATCGTCGGCTCCGACCGGCGGGGCACCGTCTTCGGGGCCTATGACCTGTCGGAGCGGATGGGCGTGTCGCCCTGGGTCTGGTGGGCCGACGTGCCGGTCACGCAGCGTTCGGCGCTTTATCTCGTCGCGGGCGCGCGCGCCGATCATCCGCGTGTCAAGTATCGCGGCTTCTTCATCAATGACGAGGACCCGGCGTTCAGCGGCTGGGCGAAGGCCAAGTTCGGCGGAATCAACGCCAAGGCCTATGCGCACGTCTTCGAACTGATGCTTCGGCTGAAGGCCAACTACCTCTGGCCCGCCATGTGGGCGCCCAAGGCGTTCAATGACGATGATCCGGACAACAAGGTCCTCGCCGACGCGATGGGCGTGGTGATGGGCAGCTCCCACCATGAGCCCATGACCCGGGCGCAGGACGAATGGCATCGCAACAAGGACAAGGGCGTCACCGGCGGCCGCTGGGACTACGCTAGCAACGCCGAAAACCTGCGGACGTTCTGGCGCGGCGGCGTCGAGCGGATGATGTCCAAGGGCGATGGCGTCGGCTACGAGAGCCTGATCACCGTCGGCATGCGCGGCGACGGCGACGAGCCCATGGCCGAGGGGGCGGCCACCGAACTGCTCGAGACGATCGTCCGCGACCAGCGCGCGATTATCGCCGACGTCACCGGCAAGCCACCGGAGAAGACCCCGCAGGTCTGGGCGCTCTACAAGGAAGTACTCGACTACTACGACCACGGCATGCGCGTGCCCGACGACGTGACCCTGCTGTTCGCCGATGACAACTGGGGCCAGATCCGCCGGCTGCCGGTGGCGGGCAAGGACCGCCTGGATCGCGCCGGCGGCTACGGCGTCTACTACCATTTCGACTATGTGGGGGCGCCCCGGAACTACAAGTGGATCAACACCAATCAGGTCGCCAAGGTCTGGCAGCAGATGGATTTGGCCTATCAGCGTGGGGCCAAAAACCTCTGGATCGTCAATGTCGGCGACATCAAGCCGATGGAGTATCCGCTGTCGTTCTTCATGCGCATGGCGTGGAATCCGGAGGCGATGACGCCCGAAGCGCTCGAGACCTTCCCCCGTCGCTGGGCCGGCGAAACCTTCGGTCCGGAGCTTGGTCCGGAGATCGGGCGGATCCTGGCGACCTACGGAACCTACGCCTCCCGCCGTAAGCCCGAACTTATCGATCCGGACACCTTCCGGCTTGGCGAGGGCGCCGGCCCTGTGCTGGACGGCGGCGAGTTCGGAGCCTTAGTCGAGGCCTGGCGGGCGCTCGTCCGCGCCGTCGAGGACACCAAGACGCGGGTCCGTCCCGACCAGCGGGACGCCTACTTCCAACTGGTCGAGCATCCGGTTCTGGCGCTCTCCAACCTCTATGAGATGTACTACGCCACGGCGTGGAACCGTCGACTGGCCGCCCGCAACGATGCGCGCGCCAACCACTTCGCCGATATCGTCGAAGCGACCTTCCGGCGCGATGCGGACCTGACCGCGCGATATCACGCGCTCGGCGGCGGCAAGTGGGCCGGGATGATGAACCAGGTCCACATGAACTACGTCATCTGGAACGACCCCACCGAGCAGACCATGCCCAGCGTCGTCCGGGTCGCGGCCGACACGCCGCCGGAGAAGCTGGCGGCCAAGGTGATCTTCGCGCGCCCGGCGGCGGTTCGCAGCGACTATGCGATCCCGGCCACCGCGTACGCCAGCGCCTCACAGGGGGCGGGACTGGCCTGGAAGACGATCTCGGACCTGGGTCGCAGCAAGGCGGTGATCGCCTGGCCGCAGGCGCGTCCCCCCACCGGCGTTCAGGACAAGATGTGGCTCGGCTTCGACGTCTCCGCCGCGCGCGCCGGCGCGGCGCGGGTGGCGGTGCGGCTCGCTCCCACGCTGGACACTTTGGGCGGCGAGGGCGTCCGGCTGGGCGTTTCTCTCGACGACGGCGAGGTCCAGATCCTCACCGCGCATTTGTCCGCGACCGGGGGCGGGGCCGTCACGCCGGGGCAGAAGGCCTGGTACAAGGCTGTGATCGACAATGGCGTGACGCTGGACCACACGTTCGCCGATGTCGCCGCCGGCCGCCATAGGCTCAAGGTCTGGCGGATCGACGACAACGTGATCCTGGAGGGCGTCAGCTTCGAGTCCGCAGCGGCGAACTGAAGCCCTCCGCCGCGAGGGTCGTTGCGGCGCTGGCCGTTCGCCAAGACCGTTGCCCGCGCCCGCCAATCGGCTAGCGTGGGCGCACGAAGTCCTGGAGTCTCGCCTTGCGCCTGTTTGCTCATCTCGCCGCCGCCTTCTCGGCGGCGCTTCTGCTGGTCGCGCCCGGCGTCGAGGCCAAGCCGAAGTCCTCAGCCGCAGCGGTCCGGGCATTGGACGCCGGCGCCGTGGCTTCGCCCGACCAGTATGGCGCCCTGGCCGCCCAAGAGATCCTCAAGGCCGGCGGCAACGCCGTCGATGCTGCGGTGGCCACCGGCTTTGCCCTGGCCGTCACCTATCCCGAGGCCGGCAATCTGGGCGGCGGCGGGTTCATGACCGTCTATATGGATGGCAAGCCCTACTTCCTCGACTACCGCGAGACCGCGCCGGCGGCGGCGAAGGCCGACATGTATCTGGGCGCGGACGGCGAGCCGGTCGAAGGCCTATCCCTGTACGGCGGCCTGGCGGCGGGCGTGCCCGGCACGGTGCGGGGCATGGCCATGGCCCATCACCGGTTCGGCAAGCTGCCCTGGGCGCGGGTTCTGGCGCCGGCCATCCGCTATGCGCGCGAAGGCTTCGTCGTTAACCCGCACCTGGCGGATGTGCTGCTCCGCGAACGCCCTCTGGAGCTGCCGCAGTCCAACTTCCGGGCCTATTTCCCGCCGCACAAGGCCGGAACCGTGTTCAGGCAGCCAGAACTGGCCGCCACCCTGGAGCGCATCGCCCGAGGCGGCGACATGGCCTTCTATACGGGCGCGACCGCCGACCTGATCGTCGCCCAGATGGGCCGGGGACCGGTCAAGGGGCTGATCACCAAGGCCGACCTCGCGGGCTATAAGGCGGTCTGGCGCGCGCCGCTGGTCGCTCGGTGGCGCGGCTATGACGTGATCACCGCGCCGCCGCCCAGCTCGGGCGGCATCGCCCTGATGCAGTTGCTCCTGATGAAGCAGGACCTTGCGCCGCGCTTCCAGGGCGTGGCCCTGAACGATCCGCAGTACGTCCATCTGCTGGCCGAGATCGAAAAGCGCGTCTACGCCGACCGCGCCGAGTATCTGGGCGATCCGGATTTCGTGAAGGTTCCGGTGTCGAACCTGATCGATCCGGCCTATGTGGCGCGGCGCGCCAAGGAGGTCGATCCCGACAAGCCGTCGCCGACCAAGGCGGTCCAGCCGGGCCTCGAGAAGCCCCAGACCACCCACTATTCGATCGTCGACAAGTGGGGGAACGCGGTCTCCAACACCTACACCCTGAACGGCTCGTTCGGCTCGGGCGTGGTGGTCGAGGGCGCAGGCTTTCTGCTGAACAACGAGATGGACGACTTCTCGGTCAAGCCGGGGACGCCCAACATGTTCGGCGTGGTCGGCGGGTCGGCCAACGCCATCGCCCCCGGTAAGCGGCCCCTCTCCTCGATGACCCCGACCATCCTGACCAAGGACGGCCGTGTGGCCATGGTGATCGGCACGCCCGGCGGCTCGCGGATCTTCGCCTGGGTCTTCCAGGTGCTGGCCAATGTCTATGACCACGGTCTCAGCCTGAAGGCGGCGCAGGCCGCGCCGCGCTTCCATCACCAACTGCTGCCGGAGAACGTGATCTTCTACGAACGCTCGGGCCCGCCCTCCCCCGCGCTGAAGGCGGCGCTGGAGACGCGCGGCTACAGCTGGACCGAAAGCTTCAGCGGCGATGTCGAGGCGATCCAGGTGCTGGGCCGCACGCCGGTTCCCGAACCCGACCCCCGCGCGCGGGGCGTGGGGGTTGTGGTGAAATAGGCGCGCCGGCGGATCCTTTGGCGCCGGAAAGCCTGGCGACCGGCCGCGGCAATTGACTCCGCCGCCCGCCCCCGTATTTTCCGCCGCGTTCGCGTGACTGGCGCTAGTGATGGGGAACCATCGGGGAGCGCGGACCGCGCGCCTTTCATTAGAAAGGCGCGTCTCTTGAGAGCTTGCGAGCGGACGCAAAACCGGCGTCCACTTTTGCTGCTCGCAAGCCGCCGCGCGCCTGGGCTCCCTTTCTGAACCACACCAGAGGAGTCCGCCGTGCCCGCAGCCCCCGACTATCCGTCCGCTCCCGATCTCGTCGCCCCCAAGCGCGCCCTGCTGTCGGTCTCCGACAAGACCGGCCTCGTGGAAGCCGCCCGGACCCTGCACGAGGCGGGCGTCGAGCTGGTTTCGACCGGCGGCACCAAGGCCGCGATCGCCGCGGCGGGCATTCCGGTCAAGGACGTCTCGGACCTGACGGGCTTCCCCGAGATGATGGACGGCCGGGTCAAGACGCTGCATCCGATCGTGCACGGCGGGCTTCTCGGCGTCCGTGACGCGCCCGAACACGCGCAAGCCATGGCCGACCACGGCATCGGCGGCATCGATATCCTGTACGTGAACCTCTATCCGTTCGAGGCGACCGTGGCTAAGGGCGGCTCCTACGCCGAATGCGTCGAGAACATCGACATCGGCGGCCCGGCCATGATCCGCTCGGCGGCCAAGAACCACGGCTATGTCGCCGTCTGCACCGATCCTTCGGACCTGGCTGAAGTTCTTGAAGCCCTCAAGGCCGGCGGCACCACGCTGGCCCTGCGCCAACAGCTCGCGGCCCGCGCCTATGCCCGCACGGCGGCCTATGACGCGGCGATCTCGGCCTGGTTCGCAGCGGCGCTGGGCCAGGACTTCCCAGCCCGCAAGAGCATCGCCGGCGAGCTGCGCCAGACCATGCGCTACGGCGAGAACCCGCACCAGAAGGCGGCCTTCTATGCCTTCCCGAGCCCGCGTCCGGGCGTGGCGACCGCCAAGCAGCTGCAGGGCAAGGAACTCAGCTACAACAACATCAACGACACCGACGCGGCCTTCGAGCTGATCGCCGAATTCGATCCGGCCCAGGGTCCGGCCGTGGCGATCATCAAGCACGCCAATCCCTGCGGTGTGGCGGTCGGCGCGACCCAGCGCGAGGCCTACGAGCGGGCCCTGGCCTGCGACCCGACTTCGGCCTTCGGCGGCATCGTGGCGGTGAACTCGCGCCTGACCCGCGAGGCGGCCGAAGCCATGGTCGAGATCTTCACCGAGGTGGTGATCGCCCCTGAGGCCGACGAGGACGCCGTCGCCGTGTTCGCGGCCAAGAAGAACCTGCGGCTCCTGGTCACCGGCGGCCTGCCGGATCCGCTATCGACGGGCGACACCTTCAAGAGCGTGGCCGGCGGGTTCCTGGTGCAATCGCGTGACGACGCGCGGATCAAGGCCAGCGACCTGAAGATCGTGACGAAGCGCCAGCCGACCGAGGAAGAAGTCCGCGACATGCTGTTCGCCTTCACGGTGGGCAAGCACGTGAAGTCCAACGCCATCGTCTACGCCCGCGCGGGCCAGACCCTGGGCGTCGGCGCCGGCCAGATGAACCGCAAGGACTCGGCCCGCATCGCAGCGCTGCGCGCCGCCGATTTCGGCCTGGACCTGAAGGGCTGCGCCTGCGCCTCGGAAGCCTTCTTCCCGTTCGCCGACGGCCTGATCCAGGCGGCGGAGGCCGGCGCCACGGCGATCATCCAGCCGGGCGGCTCGATGCGCGATCCGGAGGTCATCGAGGCGGCCGACAAGCTGGGCCTTACAATGGCCTTCACCGGCGTGCGAGTGTTCCGCCACTAGATCATCCGATGAGGGACGAATGGACAGCGCCGCCTGGGGGGAAAAGGTCGCCAAGCACTCGCGGGTGTTCAAGCCTGCGGGGCCCGGCCCCTTCCCGGTGGCGCTGATCCTGCACGGTTGCGGCGGCAAGACGCCGTTCCTCGAGGAATACGCCCGCGTCGCCGTTCAGTCTGGCTGGGCGGCGGTCGTCGTCGACTCGCTGAAGCCGCGCGGCATGTCGACGCTCGACGCCAAGCTGTTCGTCTGCACCGGTGTGGCGCTGCATGGCCTCAAGCGCGCGGCCGACATCTTCGCCATGCTGACCTGGCTGGAGACGCAAGCCTGGGCCGACGCCAGCCGCGTCTTCCTGGCGGGCTGGAGCCATGGCGGCTGGACGATCATGGACAGCTACGCCGTGGGCCGGAGCGCCGCACGGGGCACGACCCTGGTCGACGCCGATCCCGCCAAACTGCGTGCGCGTGTCAAGGGGACGCTGCTGGTCTATCCCTACGCCGGCTACGGCTCGTTGACCGCCTCGCGCGGCTGGGGCGAGGGCGCGCCGCCGGTTTGGTCGGTGCTGGCCGGTAAGGACCAGGTCGTCGGCTGGAAGGCCCCGGCCAAGGCGCTGGACCGGCTCATCGCCGATGGCCTCAGCGTAGATCGCGTGTTCCACGCCGACGCCACCCATGCTTTCGACGACAACCGCGCCAACGATCCCCGCGCCCGCTACCGCCCGGATCTCTTCCAGGCGGTGCAGGGCTATTTCGCCGGCGCGCTAAACCGCTGCCTCTAGCTTGGGGCGACGCAGCGGCGTCGGGCCGCGATAGAGGCGACGCCACAGCCATTCCAGCGGCCCCATCTCGAAACGGTCCATCCACCAGCGCGACCATAGGATCTGGACGATCCAGATCCCGACCGTGATGGCGGCCAGCCCGGGCCGGTCGACCTCGCCGTGCAGGTTAAGACCACGTCCGCCGTAGAAGATCGCGGTCATGATCAGCGATTGGGTCAGATAGTTGGTGAAGGCCATCTGCCCCACCGGCGCCAGGGCCCTCGGGATCGCGCTCCAGAAGCCCTTCGCGCGGGACGCAAAGACCATCAGGCTGACATAGGCCAGGGTCGTGAGCGGCGCGGTGGCCATCTGGACGGTCAGCCCAACCATGCTCATCGGACGGGGAAGCCCTCGGACGATGAACTGGAAGAACAAGAACCCGACCCCGGCCAGGGCCAGCAAGCCGATGACCAGCAGGATCACATAGGTCCGCGTCCGCGCCTCGCCGGTGAACAGCCCCAGCTTGAAGCACGCCAGGCCGATCATCATCAGGCTGGCGGTCATCATGAAGATGATCGGCTCGTTGGGCAGCAGCGTCAGCCGGTCCTTGGCGTTCTGAACCAGCGACTGCAGGAAGGTCCCGCTGTATTGGATCTCGGCCAGTCCAGCCTTGGCGATCTGGGCGGTCTCGCCGGCGCTCAGCTCCGCACTGGGCGGGGCCAGCATCATCGCCACGGCGCCGGCAGTCATCAGCAGCGAGAACACCACCCAGATGCTGCCACCCGTCCACAAGAGGCGCTTGGGACTCCAGGACCGTGCGAACATCACCGCAAAGCCGGCCAGGGCGTAGCTGAGCAGAACGTCGCCGTACCAGATGGCGAAGCCGTGCAGTACGCCGAACAGGACCATCCAGGACAGGCGCTTGCGCAGGATCACGCCGCGTTCCTTGTCGGCCCGCTCGCCGCCGACCAGGAAGATCGACACGCCGAACAGCATCGAGAACAGCGTCACGAACTTTCGCTGGAACAGCCACTGGGTGACAAACCAGACGCCGAGCGTCTCGGGACCGGCGCCATGCGGCCAGGACTTCACCGCTTCGGCCACGCCCGGCGGTACGGCGAAGTCGGGCGCGTTACACAGCAAGATTCCCAGGACACCGAGACCCCGCAGGGAATCGAGCAGTACGATGCGATCCTTGGTCATGAGCTCCCCCTCGGGAGAACCCTGCCTTGTTCCGCGCCAGCCGACAACCGGGGCGTGGAACCCTCTGTCAGCCCCCCCGGCGCCGCCTTCGTCCAGGACGGAGGCGGCGCCGGGCGCGACAGGCTCTAGGCCGCGCTCGACAGTTCGCGCAGGGCGGCGTTGGCGATCGTCAGCTTGGCGAAGGTCCAGCCGCCGCCGGCCTGTTCGATGTCCTCGATCGTGCGCTTGACGGCGCGGGGGCGATCACCGCGCAGGGCGGCCCAGGACGAAATGGCCGCCTTGGCCGCGCCCTCGTCCTCGCCCGCCTGAGCGTTGGCGGCGAACTTCAGGACCTGCTGGGTGATCGAGGTCTGCTCGGTCAGCATGTCCTCGATCAGACGACGGACCGCCAGGCGCTCGAAGGCGTCGCCGCCCACGAACGAGCCGGCCGCGCCGCGCAGACGGTCGAAGCCGAACGCCGCGCCGACCTGATGGTAGAGCCGCGCGACGTTCTCGACGCTCCAGCTGGAGGCGTTGGCGAGATCGACGAGATCGGCGGCGGTCGTCAGCGGCTGCAGGGCCGCGACCGACTGGGCCAGCGACTCGGGGGCGCCGTCGGCGACATAGGCCTTCACCCGCTTGGACACGGCCTTCTGTTCGAACGGCGACAGGATCGCCGGGGCCAGGGCCTTCAGCGCCGCGACCGACGGTCCGTAGGCGTCGACCAGGGTCTGGACGCTGGCGGCGTCGCGCTGGGCGCGGCGGGCCAGCCAGAACGTCAGGCTGCGCAGGGCGTAGGCCAGGGCCTTGTAGAGCGCGGTCTGGCCCTCGGCCGAGGCCTTGTTGTCCAGGCCGTTGACCTGGTCCCACAGGCCGTCGATCCCGAGGATCTCGCGCGCGGCGGTGGAGCCGACCACGACGGCGTTGATATCGGCCCCGGCGGCGGCCTTCAGGCGGCTGACAAAGGTCGGGCCGCACATGTTGACCATCTGGTTGCCGACGACCGTGGCGATGATCTCGCGCTTGAGCCGGTGCTTCTGCATGGCGTCGGCGTACTGATCCAGCGCCTTGGGGAAGTAGCCCCGCAGGGTGGCCTCAAACCAGGGATCGTCGGGCGCCTGGCTGGCCACGATCTCGTCGAAGAGGTCCAGCTTGCCATAGGCCAGAACGACCGCCAGTTCCGGACGGGTCAGACCCTTGCCGGCCGCCTTACGCTCCAGCAGCGCCGTATTGGTCGGCAGGCCCTCGACGCGACGGTCCAGGCGGCCGCGCTGTTCCAGGTCGACCATGTAGCGGATCTGGGCGTCGACCTCGCTGACCGCGTCGCTTTCCAGCAGGGTCAGGGCCAGGGTCTGGTCGTAGTTGTGCTCCAGCACGTGATGGGCGACGTCGTCGGTCATCGAGGCCAGCAGCGTGTTGCGGCTTTCGCGATCCAGCTGGCCGCTGCGCTCCAGGATCCCGGTCAGGATCTTGATGTTGACTTCGTGGTCGGAGCTGTCGACGCCGGCCGAGTTGTCGATCGCGTCAGTGTTGATGTGACCGCCGGCTTGAGCAAACTCAATGCGACCCGCCTGGGTCAGGCCGAGGTTCGCGCCCTCGCCGACCACCTTCACCCGCAGGTCCGAGCCGTTGATGCGGATGGCGTCATTGGCCTTGTCGCCGGCGTCGGCGTTGGTCTCGCCCTTGGCCTTCACATAGGTGCCGATGCCGCCGAGATAGAGCAGCTCGGCCTTCGACTTCAGGATGGCGGTCATCAGCTCGGCGGGCGAGACGGCCTCGGCCTTGATCTCCAGCATGGCGCGGACCTCGGCCGACAGCGGGATGCTCTTCAGGCTGCGGGCGAAGACGCCGCCGCCTGCCGAGATCTTCGACTTGTCGTAGTCCTCCCACGACGAGCGCGGCAGTTTGAACATCCGATCGCGCTCGGCCCACGAGACGGCGGGATCGGGGTTGGGGTCGAGGAAGATGTGACGGTGGTCGAAGGCGGCCAGCAGCTTGGTCTGCTTGGACAGCAGCATGCCGTTGCCGAACACGTCGCCCGACATGTCGCCCACGCCGACGGCGGTGAAGGGCTCGGTCTGGATGTCCTTGCCCAGCTCCCGGAAGTGGCGCTTGACCGCTTCCCAGGCGCCGCGGGCGGTGATGCCCATGACCTTGTGGTCGTAGCCGACCGAACCGCCCGAAGCGAAGGCGTCGCCCAGCCAGAAGCCGTAGCTCTCGGCCACGCCGTTGGCGATGTCGGAGAAGGTCGCCGTGCCCTTGTCGGCGGCGACCACGAGATAGGGGTCCTGCGCGTCATGGGCCACGACCGACGGCGGCGGGACCACCTGGTTGTCGGCGTCGATATTGTCGGTCAGGTCCAGCAGGCCCGACAGGAAGGTCTTGTAGGCGCGGATCGCCTCGGCCTGGATCGCGTCGCGATCACCACCGCGCGGCAGTTGCTTCGGATAGAAGCCGCCCTTGGAGCCGACCGGCACGATGACGGCGTTCTTGACCTGCTGCGCCTTCACCAGACCCAGCACCTCGGTGCGGAAGTCGTCGCGGCGATCCGACCAGCGCAACCCGCCGCGCGCGACCGGACCGAAACGCAGGTGGACGCCCTCGACGTGCGGCGCCGAGACATAGATCTCGCGATAGGGCTTGGGGGCCGGCAGGTCTTCCAGCTCGCGCGAGGCGATCTTGAAGCTGATATACGGCTTGGGCTCGCCGTCGGCGGCGGGCTGGTAGAAGTTGGTGCGCTGGATCGCGCCCACCAGCGCGGCCAGGCGGCGCAGCACGCGGTCGGCGTCCAGGCTTTCGACGGCCTGCAGCGCCTCGACGATCTTGGCCTGGACGGCCTTGGCCTGCTCCTGGCGCGTCTTCAAATCAACGCGGATGGCCGGATCGAACTTGGTCTGGAACAGATCCAGGATCAGGCGAGCGACGCCCGGATGGTCGGAGAGGGCCTGCTCCTGGACGCCTTGGCTGGGGTCAAGGCCGGACTGCTGGCGGTAGCGCGCCAGGGCGCGGATCAGCGCCGCCTCGCGCCAGCCGATGCCCAGTTCAAGCACCAGGCGGTTGAAGCCGTCGCTTTCGGCGCGACCGGTCCAGATCGCGACGAAGGCCGCCTCGAAGGCCTGCTTCACGTCGGCGAACACAAGATGTTCGCCCTCTTCATCGCGCAGGACGAATTCGTGCACCCAAACCGGCTGGCCGCTCGGCGCCACCTTGAAGCCTTCCTCGATCAGGGCTTTCAGGCCCATGTGCTCGAGGATCGGCAGCACGTCCGCCAGCGGCGCGGCCGCCCCGGGGCGGTAGAGCTTGAAGCGGAAGGTGACCGGGCTGTCTTCCTCCCGGCGGAAGGCGCGCACGCGAACGGCCTCGCCCTCGCGCAGGTCGTCGATGACCTGGATGTCGGCCAGGGCCTCAGTGGCGTCGTACTGGTCGCGATAGCCGGGCGGGAAGGCGCCGGCGTAGCGGCTCAGCAGTTGCGCTACGCGGCCGGCCTGGCCTTCGCGGATGACGGCCTCGAAGCGGTCGTCCCAGGTGCGGGCCGTCTCGGTGATGGCGGCCTCGACCGCAGCCATGTCCGGCTCGGCGTGGTCGCCCGGCGTCACGCCCAGGATGTAGTGAACCCGCGCCAGCGGGGCGTCGGAGAAGCTCGGATAGTAGGCCGACACCCGGCCTCGGAACGCCTCGGCCAGGATCTGACCCGCCCGCGCGCGCACGCCCGAGTCATAGCGGTCGCGCGGCACGAACATCAGCACCGAGATGAAACGGTCGAACGGGTCGCGGCGCGCGAACAGCTTCACGCGCGGCCGGTCGTACAGGTGCAGGACGCCCAGCGCCATAGCCAGCAGCTGGTCTTCCTCGGTCTGGAACAGCTCGTCGCGCGGCCAGGTCTCGAGGATGTTGCGCAGGCGCTTGCCATTGTGGCTGTCGGGATCCTTGCCGGCGCGCGAGAGCACGTGGCCCACCTTCCGGCGGATCAGCGGAACGGCGTTGGCCGGCGTCTCATAGGCTTCGGCCGTGAACAGACCCACGAAGCGGACCTCGCCCGAGGGCTTGCCGTCGGCGCCGTACCGGCGGACGCCGACATAGTCCATGTAGCCCCGCCGATGGACGCGCGAGCGCAGGTTAGACTTGGCGACCACGATCGGCTCGCCGATGTCGATATGCGTGCGGATCTGGGCCGAGAGGATCGCCGGCTCACTGCTGCGACGCAGAACCGTCCGCGCCTGATCGCGCAGGACGCCGAGGCTGCCTTCCGGCTGGTAAAGCGGCTCTTCGGCCGCGTAGCCGCCATCCGCGGTTCGCGGATACTCATAGGTCCGCGCACCGAGGAAAACGAAGTGGTCGCGCTCCAGCCAGTCGAGGAACGCCATGTCCTCGGTCTTCTCGTCGCCGGAAACCGGCGCGGACGCGCTCTTCAGCTCTTCGATCGTGCGGCGCATCAGGCCGCGCATCGCCTCGAAATCCTGGACGGCCATGGCCACGTCGCCGAGCACATCGCGAACGGCCTGGACCAGGGCGTCCTCGCGATCTTCGCCCACCGGAGCCAGCCAGATCTGGATCATCGAGCGGCGCACGCCACCGAGGTCGGAGACCGGGTGGAACATGGCGCGGACCGAGAAGCCCGCCTCGGTCACCTCGCCCATGATGCTGTCGACCAGGAACGGCCGGTCGATCTGCACGATCTCCAGCAGGTCGGAAGGCGTCTGGCCGCCGTCGGCGCGACGGATGCGGATGGCCGGTTCGGCCACGTCCTTGGCGCTTTCGCCAAAGCGCCAGAAATCGGCGAGGGCGCCGGCGACGTCGGCGACGTCCAGTCCGGGCAGCTCCTCGGCCGACCAGTCGTCCTGCGCCTGGGCGGCGAAATCGAGCGCAGCCGGCGAGAGGTCCTCAAGCGTCTTGCCCATCGCCTTGGCGAAGGCGGTCACCAGCGGACTGATCGGAGCGTCAGCGGACTTGAGGTCAATTCTTGCACCGACCATGGGATTCCCTCGCGAATTTTTGGCCGCAACCTAGCCCTTTTGGGCTTCACTTCAACCGTTACGTCGGTAATCGAAAACAAATTGTGCCATTTCCGGGAAGCGCCGCGAAAACGGAAACGCCGCCGGCTGGGGGGAAGCCGGCGGCGCAGGCCCGCTCAGGGGAAGGCGGGCGTCCTCCGCGACGACACGAGCGGCCAGGCCGGCTCTCGTCGGGGTGTTGTCCGGGTGGGGGGAGCCGGACAGACTAGAGATAGGGGCTGACGCCGCCGGTTTAAGGGGGCGGCTCATTTCTTTCGCTTCGCGGCCGGCGCCTCGGCCGAGGACTCAGGAATCCCCTGAGGATCGCCATCCTCAGAGAGCAGGATCGCGATCCAGCGCGAGCCTTCGAACTGCGCGAGGATGACCATTGCGGCCACGGTCAGAGGCGTAGACAGGAACATGCCCGGCACGCCCCAGAGCGCGCCCCAGACCGCCAGGGACAGCAGCACGACCGTCGGGTCCATGTTCAGGCTGTCACCCTGCATCCGGGGGAGGATGACATTGCCGACCACGAAGAAGATGCCCTGCAGCGCCGCGAACAGGATGATCGCCGGCCACAGGCTGTCGGGAAACTGGATCAGCGCGAAGATCGGCGGCAGGAAGCAGCCGATGGCGCCGCCGAGGATCGGGATATAGGCCGCCAGGAAGATCAGGAAGGCCCAGAAGAAGGCGTTGTCCAGGCCTACCAGCATCATCACCACGAACGCGGCGGCGGCGATCATCAGCCCCGTCACGGTCTGGATCCACAGGTACTGCTCGACGCCGTCGCGGATGCGCTCGAACATCTTCATGTTCGTGTCCCGCTCGGCATGGTTCGGGAACAGCGCCACGATCTTGCGGGCGAAGCCGCGTCGCGACGCCAGGATGAAGCCGAGATAGATCAGCACCAGCACCGCGCTGGTGGCGAAGCTGTTGAACGACTGGGCCACGTCACCGAAATAGCGTTGCGGGTTCCATTGCTTGACCAGGTCGCCGATCGTCGGCGCGACCGAGAGCTCAAGGCCTGGCGCCAGGCGCGCCACCGTCGGCGTGAACTTGGCGATGATGGCGTTGAGGCTGTCGATGTACTGCGTGGAGTGGTCGAAGAACTCCTTGCCGTTGTCCACCACGATCCAGATCGACATGCCGAACAGCAGCAGCGACAGCACCACGGCCGTCGGCAGGGCCAAGCGTTTTGGAAAACGAGGCGTCCGGTCGGTCAGGACCCGGGCGAAGCTGTCGATCATCACCGCCAGGAACAGCGCCAGGGCCAGGGGCGTCAGGATGTCCTGCATCCACTTCAGCGTCGCCGCGCCGGCGATGACGGCTAGGAAGACCACGGCGTTGCGCGTCGTGACCGACGGCGGGGCGGGAGCCGGCATTTGTAAAATTTCTCCAGATACGCGATCGACTTTGCCCGGCCCGATTGGCGCGGCGCAAGGCCCCGTTTAGGGTCGAACGCGCATCGATGTAAGGAGTTTGCCCATGACGCTGTCGATCGGCGAAAACGAGATCCTCGTGGGGCTGGGCGAAGGCCCGGTGACGCAGCGGCTCGACCGTTCGAACCGGCACGGCGTGGTGGCCGGCGCGACGGGGACGGGCAAGACCGTGACGCTGCAGGTCCTGGCCCAGGCCTTCTCCGACGCCGGCGTTCCGGTGTTCGCGGCCGACGTGAAGGGCGACCTCTCGGGCGTGGCCATGCCCGGTGCTCCGAACGAGAAGATGCTGGCCCGCGCGCAGTCGATGGACCTGGTCCTGACCCCCGCCGCGCCGCCGGTCATGTTCTGGGACCTGTTCGGCCAGAAGGGCCACCCGATCCGCACCACCATCTCGGAGATGGGCCCGCTTCTGCTGGCTCGTCTTCTGGAGCTGAATGACGTGCAGGAAGGGGTGCTGACCATCGCCTTCCATGTCGCCGACAAGGACGGCCTTCTGCTTCTGGACCTGAAGGATCTCCAGGCGGCGCTGAAATATGTCGCCGACAACGCCGACGACATCGGCACGCAGTACGGCAATGTCGCGCCCGCCACGGTGGGCGCCATCCAGCGTAAGCTGCTGACCTTGCAGACGCAGGGCGCCGAGCACTTCTTCGGCGAGCCGGCGCTGGATCTTTCGGACCTGATGCGCACCGACGCGGCCGGGCGCGGCTATGTGAACCTGCTGGCGGCCGACCGCCTGATCCAGTCGCCCAAGCTCTACTCGACCTTCCTGCTCTGGCTGCTGTCGGAGCTCTTCGAGGTGCTGCCCGAGGTCGGCGACCCCGAAAAGCCCAGACTCGTCTTCTTCTTCGACGAGGCGCACCTGCTGTTCAACGACGCGCCCAAGCCGCTTCTGGAAAAGATCGAGCAGGTCGTGCGTCTGATCCGCTCGAAGGGGGTGGGAATCTACTTCGTCACCCAAAACCCTGCGGACATTCCGGACGCCGTGCTGGGCCAGCTGGGCGCGCGCGTACAGCACGCCCTGCGCGCCTACACCCCCGCCGACCAGAAGGGCCTCAAGGCCGCCGCCCAATCGTTCCGGGTGAATCCGAGCTTCGACACCGCGGAGACCATCCAGTCGCTCGGGGTCGGCGAGGCCCTGGTCTCGACCCTGGACGAGAAGGGCGCGCCGCGCGTCGTCCAGAAGACCCTGATCCGCCCACCGGCCTCTCGCCTGGGCCCGCTCACGCCGCAGGAGCGCGCGGCGTTGCAGGCGCAAAGCCCGGTCGCCGGCGTCTACGACACCGCCGAGGACCGCGATTCCGCCTATGAGATCCTGCAGGGCCGGGCCCAACAGGCGAAGCGCGCCGCCGAGAGCGCTCGCGAGGCCGCAGAGGCCGACCAGCGCGAAGCCGCCGAGGCCAAGATCCGCGAACGCGAGGCCGCGCGAGAGGCGCGCGAAAGCCGGCCCCGCGCCTCGGGCCGTCAGACCATGGTCGAGGCGTTCGCCGTCACCCTGGTGCGGACGGTCGCGTCAACGGCCGGGCGCGAACTGATGCGCGGCCTCTTGGGCGGCCTGACCGGCGGCGCCACCCGGCGTCGGCGGCGCTGAACAGGCGACACTTTGAGAGCTGGACCAAAGACCAGGCGCGAAAAGGGCCCCGCCGGATGACGGGGCCCTCGTCGTGACCTCGGTCGGCGAATGCCTTACCAGGCCTTGGTCAGGCTGATCAGCACACGGCGCTCGACCTCCAGGCCAGGCGTCTGGACCTGAGCGCCCTTCATCAGGTTTTGGCCGCTGACGGCGACGGTGAAGCCTTTGCCGAATTCACGCGCGACGTTGCCGCCAACCGTAGCGTAGGCGCTGATCGGGGTGAGGACCGAGGCGCTGTTATAGTAGGCGGACTTGCCGACGAAGCGGGCGAACCCGTCCACCGTCCAGTGATCCCCCGCCCAGCCCAGCGCGAGATTGGCGCGATAGGACGGCGTGGTCTGTGAGAAGGCGGCCAGACGCTGGGCCGGGATGAAGCCGGCGGTCGGCCTGTCCTTGACGTCAGTCCGGGTGTAGTCGCCGCGCCAGGTGAAACCACCGTCCAGCGTACCCGAGGCCTTCAGCTCGAAACCCGTCATCTTGCTATCCCCGATGTTGCGATAGCTGAGGAGAGGCAGGCTGATCGGGGTGGGCGCGATGTCCAGCTGGCTGGTCGTCGGCATCCCCTTCACGTCTTCGGACTTCTGCGTGAAGACCGAGACGCCGATCTTTGCGTTAAGGGCCGGCAAGGCGCGATCATACGCCAGCTCGTAGTTGGTCACGATCGTCGGCTGCAGGGTCGGATTGCCGATGACGCCGATCGTGAACGGTCCGGAGACCACCTTCACCTGGATGGCGCCCAGGTCGACCAGGGTCGGCACCTGAACGCCCCGGGCGGCCGTGGCGCGGATAGTGTCGTAGCCCGTCGGACGATAGACAACGCCGACGTTGTAGCTGGCCTTCTTGATCGAGCGGTTCCAATAGTCGTTGGCGACCGGCGGATAGCCGGTCGGGAAGGTCCCGCGACGCTTTAGGTCAAGATTGTCCTGACGAACCGCCACGGTGGTCGATAGCTTGTCGGTGATCGCCCAGTTCCACATGCCCGAGATCGCCCACACATCGTAGGACAGCTCGCCACCCGCGATCGGGGCGGTGTTGACCTTGTTATGGCGGTACTCCGCGCCGATCCGAATGGTGTGCTTGGCGCCGACCTTGAAGAGGTCCTGAAGACTGACAACGCGGATAGTGTTGTCGAACCGCGCAGAATTGCCCACCACGATGTGCTTGGCCGACAGGTCGTTCTGATAGGCCGAAAGCTGGATCAGGCCGGCGCGCGTCTCCGACGCGAGAGTCGCCTTGATGGAGTCGGTGACATATTTGGTCGGAGAGTAGCTGTTGTTCGACAGCATCTCGCTGATCTGGCTGTTGGACCAGGACCCCTCGATCCGCAGCTCAGTCTTGTCGTTCAGCTGGGTCATCGTGTCGATATTGGCCGACACGCGCGCAGGGTCATGGAGCAGCTTTTTGCTGATCAGGGGATTGTGGTTCTTCCACTCGTCTTCTTGTGAGGCGCCGGCCGACACCCTGGCCGAAAAGCGCTCGCCCAGCTTGAAGGAGTGGATCAGCGAGACTTCGCCAAATCCATGAGCGCCGCTACGAACGGTGACCGAACGCGCGTTGTCGAACTTCGGGTTGAAGGTGATGATGTTGACCACCCCGCCAACGGCGTTAAAGCCGAACAGGGCGCTGTTGGGCCCTTTCACGACTTCGATTTGGCGGATTTCGTGCAACTGCACGGGCAGAGTCGCCCAAGCGGTGTAGCCGTAATGGTCGAGATAGACCTGACGCCCATTGATCAGGACCAGCAGTCGCGGCGACATGGCCTGATCGTAGCCGCGCACGCTGACGTCAGCGCCGGCAGCGCCCCAGTTCAGCACGTCGAGGCCGGCGACACGGCCCAGTAGAGTCGGCAGGTCGGCCGCGCCCGAGCGTTCGATATCGGCGGCCGAAATGATCTCCATCGCAGCCGGCGCTTCTGTCGAGCGCTGGGGCGAGCCTGTCGCGCTGGTGGTGACCGGCTCATTGAACAGTTGCTGCATCGCGCCATAGTCGATCGACTGGGCGGAGACGGTGGTGGCCGAGGCCAGGATGCAAAGGCCGACCGAAGCGCCGGCGAAGAGATTGATCTTCATGGTGTGTCTCTTTCGGGCTCGAGGGGTCAGACTTCGCGGATCATCATGCGGAAGGCGGCCTTGAAGACCGCGCCGACGGCGGCCGCCCCGGAGCGGCTGACCACGATCTCCACCTTGGGATCGCCCGATACAGCCATCATGCAGGCGCCGCTGGAAACGCAGCCAGCGTCTGAGCCGATGGTGATGAGTTTCTTAGACTTGGCGGCGGCGCCGACGTTGACGCCCTTGGTCACGTAAAGGGCAGCCACGCCCGAGGCCCCGCCCACGTCGCCAGCCTCAATCGCCTTGCCGGTCAGCGTAACCGCGCCGGCGTTCATGCCACCGCCGATCGCGGCCATTACCGCGTTCTTCTCGGCGACCGATGCTGGCTTTGACGGATCGAAGACTACGCCCAACACGGCGCGGCCCGATGGCCCGTTCTCAAGGAAAGTGAGGGCTCGCCCGGCGATCAGCACATCCTTGGCTGCATCCGCATGCGCCGCCGGCGCCGCGAGCATCATCAGGGTTATGGCGACGAGGCCCGCCTTGTTTCGGTTCGACATTCTGTTCATCCCCTGCCCGGTTTCTGCCGAGCTTTCGTTCGCGCAGGAGATGGTCAGCGGGCGTAAACAAGAAGTAACCGTATGAAATTGAACGTCGTTCTACATTTCGATTTTCATGTATTAATTCGGCACGACGCGGGCCATACTTTTGATTATTATAGTCTCTACGAAATAGAGAATTTATCCGTAGGACACTTAATTCAAGAAAATGAGCTCTTATTGATATGTTAGATTAATTGATAATATTTCGGACGACAGGTTTATATTTTCTATAAAGGAAAGGTATGGCCTAAACATCATCGGTATGGCCGTGAATTTTGAACGACTGGGCCGTGGACAATGCTGCTCTCGGCCACATTGTCGCACCCGCGCTTCAGCGCCCTCAGTTTGAGTTTTAAGGCGCCGTCATAGATCGAAAGCGCCTAAGACTTGCCGAAATCCATTCCGAGTGTCGGCCCGATCCCATCGGGGTGCTCGCCGAAGTAATTGCCCTGCGCGCGCTTGTGGGCCAGGGCTTCGAGCCGTGACCTGAGACCTGCGTCGAGCGCCAAGGTCGGGGCGTCCTCGGGATCGTCTTCCTCGCTCAACGGCACGGACGCGGCGATCACCTGCCTCAGCCGCTCGCCAAACCGCGCGTCCTCGGCGCCGCCGGGCTCGGGCGGATTGTCGAGGAACGCCATCAGTTCCTCGAAGGCGGTTTCATCATCGACGCGATCAGCCATGCGAATCTCCTTCGAGAGTCGAACGGCCCGCGCTCAGGCGAAGTTCCGATTTGAAGGAAGGGAAGGAGGAGAAAGTGGTGCCGCCTAGGTGACTCGAACACCTGACCTACGCATTACGAATGCGCCGCTCTACCGGCTGAGCTAAGGCGGCCCACGGGCTTCGAAGCGGGCGCTCCGAAGCGAAGGGAGCGCCTATTTAGCGGCGCGCGAGCCGCTCGGCAAGCGCCGTCTTGCACCAGAATTGCGACGGGGCGCCGGACCGCTTTCCGGAGGCTCCGGAATCGGCGGCGCGTCGAACACGCCGGGGTCGTCGGGAATGGGCAGAAGAGCCCCGCCGGTCTCGGCCGCGCGGATGAAAGGCGTCGCTTCCACATAGGCCGAGGGCAGCTCGGGCAAGTCGTTCATGGTCCGCTCGCGCCGCTCGTGACGCGGATGGATCAACTGGCCGGTCTCGGCGTAGCTGACAGCCAGCCGCGCCCAGTCGTCGCGCTGATAGGCGAAGGCGAGGCCTTCGGGGTCCAGATCAGACCAGTCGGGCTCCTGCGGGGCGTCGACGCCGCGCGCGATCCAGGCCCGGGCCTCGTCGGCCTCGCCATTGGCGGCGGCGACGCGCGCCATCAGGCCGGCGAAACGCGCCGTCGGCGCAGACTGGTCCAAAAGGCGGGCGGCGGCGCGGGCGGCGACCGGGTCACCGCCAATCAGGGCGCTTTCAACGCGCAGCAGGCGGCTTTCCCGCGCTTCCGGCTTCATCGCGGCCAGGGCGGCCAGACGCTGAGCGCGGGCCTTAGGCAATTCGTTGGTCTTCAGGTCACGATAGGCCAGCCACAGGGCCGGATGCGGCTCGGCCTTCCAGGCCGTCTCGATCAGGCCGGCGGCCTTCGAGGTCTTGCCGTCCTCGGCCAGCAGGCGCGCGGCCATCACCACGCCGGGCGCGAAGTCGGGCTTGAGCTTCGCGGCCTGGGTCGCAAAGTCGAGCGCCTGGGCGCGGGCCTTCGGATCCGGCGAGTCGACCAGGCTGGCGGCCGAGGCTGTGAGCAAGGCCGCGCGGCTGCGCTCGGCCACGACCGGCGAGACGATTTTCCGCTCCAGCGCGCCCTGGACCAGGTCCAAGGCGGCGGCCCAGTCACCCGCCTCCAAGCGAGCCTCCAGCAGCGATCGCCAGGCCCAACGCGCGGTCCGCGCCAGACCATAGGCGGTTTCGGCGTGACGGATCGCCGCCGGTCGGTCTCCATCGGCCTGGGCGGCCAGCATCAGGCCGCGCAGACCGGCCAGGCGCATCTCGGGAAAACCGAGCATCGCGTTGTAGGCGCTCTTGGCGCCGCCACGGTCGCCGGCGGTCTCGGCCGCCTGGGCGGCCAGCACCCGGACCAGGGCCGGCGCGTCCTCGGCCAGTTCGGACGACTTCTGCGCCAAGCGGCGGGCCTCCGAGCCATCCCCGGCCGCCACGGCGAGAAAGCCTCGCGAGAGGGCTTCGATCGCCTGCTTGCGCTTGGCCTCGGCGCGGACGCGAGCGGCGCGGCGCGGCGCCTCGACAATCCAGATGATCCCGCGCCAGAGCAGGGTGAACATCAAGGCCGAAAAGAGTGTCAGCAGGGCGGCGGCGGCGGCCGTCATCTCGACCCGCCAGCCCATCCATTCCAGCGACGCGCGGCCCGGCTCTCCGGCTAGCGCCAGGGCGCCGACCGCGACGACGGCGACCAGGAAGAAGGCGATGGCGACCCGGGTCATGGCGCGACCGGAGCAGCGGCGCGCGAAACCCGCGAGAGCTCGGCCAGGGCGTCGGCGCGTACGGCCGACACGTGACGGTCGATCTCGATGCGACGATTGGCGGCGACGAACCAGGGCGCCAGCACCTCGCGGGCCGAGTCGTTCAGCGGGTCGAGCGCCGCGACCGCGCCTTCCACATCCCCCTCGTCCAGCAGCGCCTGGGCCTTGGCCAGAAGCGCGTCGGGCGTAGACCCCTTGGTCGAGCCCACGTGGCGGATCGAGACGATGCTGGAGAGGGCGTAGCGGACCCGTGAAAAGAGATCGGCGTCCGCTCCGGGGCTGCGCGAGGCGCTCGCGGCCCGGCCAGCAAGGTTGCCGAACTGGGTGGTGAGGCCCGCGCGGGTCGGCGCGCCCGTGCGCGACAACGGCTCCAGAGCGCGAAGATCCGGAGAGCCGGGCAGAGCCCGCTCCAGCGCCAGAAGCTCCGGCCCGAACGGGCGCGAGGTTTCCGCCGCCTCGGCCAGGGTCGCGACAGACAGCGCGGCGATGGCCGCGTCGGCGACGGTCTTCTGGCTGGCTTCCAGCGCGGTGATTCGCGCAGCGAGCCGCTCGTCCGGCAGGGTCGAAGCCGGGGGCGGGACGGCGCCGCCCTCCAGGGGAAGGGGCGAGCCCGGCGCCACGCGCTCGGCGATCGGTTGCGGGCTGGGGGAGGCCGAGATCGCGCTATCGCCCGCCTTGGGTCGCGGCGAGAACAATGACGGTCCAAACCAGGCGACGCCGGCGCCCAAAGCGACACAGACCAGGCAGAGGAAGAGCCAGGCCCAGACGCCCGGCCCCATCACCCGGCGACGGGCGTAGAGCGCCGGATCGCTGGGCGCGGCGATTTCAGCGGGATCGACATCGGCGTTCATGGCCCATTCGTGCCCCACACCGCCGCGTCGCGCAACGCCGCGCTCAAGCTCCCAGCAGGTTGAGCAGCGTGGATTCGTCCGGGCGCGGCGCGAACGCCACAGAACCGGGTTCGGCGACCACCATCAGCGGCGCGGCGACGGCTGGCGAGAGACAGAGCAGGCGGAGTTCCTGATGGGATGGTCGCCCCTCCAGAATCCGGGCCAGGGCGCGCGCCGCTCGGGGTGAATGGACCAGAACCGTCAAGGGCGCATCGAGCAACCCCAGAGTGGCCCTCGTCGGCGCCCGCGCCACCGTCGCATAGACCGCCACGCCTCGCGCCTCGACACCCTGCGCCTGCAAGCCGGCGACAAGATCCCCGGCCGGCGTTTCGGCGCCCGCCCACAGCACCGGCCCGGGCCTGGCTTCGGCGATCAGTCGCTCCAGAGCCGCGACATCGCCGTCGGCGCTAAGGGGCGCGGCGAAGCCTGCCTCCCGGGCGGCCCTGGCGGTGGCCTCGCCGACCGTGAAGACCGGCAAGTCGCGCCGCGCGGAGCACCGGGCGAAGCCTTCGACGCCATTGGCGCTGGTGAAGGCCAGGGCGGCGACGCCGGACAAGTCGATCGTCGCGGCGAGCGGTATGACCTCCAGCAGCGGGTCGACAACGGGCGAGAAGCCCAGCGCGGCCACCCGCTCGGCGGTCGCCGCAGCGCCGGGCTGAGCGCGGGTGATCCAGACCGGCGCGCCCGAGCTCAAGCGTCTATTCCGGCAGGACGATGGCGTCGCCGCCGGCCGCGCGGACTTCCGCGCCGAGCTTCAAGCCGAACGCGTGGGATTCGCCCATGTCGTCGGCGCCCGTCAGAACGATCTGGTCTTCCCGCCGGAAACGCCGGGCGCCGTCGGGAGTCAGGGCCTCGACGATCATCGAAAGGTTGGCGCCGTCCAGGATCGCGCGAGCGCCGATGGCGGTGCGGCACGAGCCCTCCAGCGCCAGCAGCGCGCCGCGCTCGGCGGCCACGGCGATCGTGGTCTGGCGGCAGCGGACGGCGTCCAGCCAGGGCGCGCCCACATCCTCGGCGCGGGTCTCGATGACCAGAGCGCCCTGGCCCGGCGCAGGCGGACAGGCGTCGGGATCGAGCCAGCTCTTGGTCAAATGGCCAAGGCCCAGGCGGTTGAGGCCCGATTGGGCCAGCAGGATGGCGTCGGCCTCGCCGCGCTCCAGCTTGGCCAGGCGCGTATCGACATTGCCGCGTAGCATGACGATCTCGAGATCGGGCCGCACGTGCAGGGCCTGGGCCTGCCGACGCAGGGATGCGGTGCCCAGGCGCGCGCCCTTCGGCAGATCTTCCAGCCTTTCGCAGACATGGCTGATGAAGGCGTCGCGCGGGTCTTCACGTTCCGGCGTCGCGGCCAGGACCAGACCCGGCGGCAGTTCGGCCGGCATGTCCTTCAGCGAATGGACGGCGCAATCGATGCGGCCGTCCAGCAGCGCCTCCTCGATCTCCTTGGTGAAGAGGCCCTTGCCGCCGATCTCCATCAGGCGGCGGTCCTGGATGCGGTCGCCGCTGGTGACGATCGGGATCAGCGGGGCGGCGGCCTCGATCTCTTCCCGGCTCGCCCCGGCTGGGACGCCGAGCGCCTGGGCGATCCGCGCCTGCATGAGGCCCGATTGGGCCAGGGACAGCTTGGAGCCACGGGCGCCGATGCGGATGGGAGGTTGCCGGGACACGGTCTGAACGTTACCTGCGGAGACGAATTCTGTTCTTCGCTGCTACAGGAGCGGCGGAAAGCCCGCAACCTGATGACATCCCCTAAGCAATCCGACCTTCTGATCCTCGGCCTTGAGACCAGCTGCGATGAAACCGCGGCCTCGGTCGTGCGCCGCGCGGCGGATGGAACGGTGACGGTGCTGTCGTCGGTGATCGGCACCCAGTTCGAGAAGCACGCCCCGTTCGGCGGCGTGGTTCCGGAGATCGCCGCCCGGGCGCACGTGGAGTCTATCGACGCCATCGCCGCCGAGGCCGTGCGGGCCTCGGGCGTCGGGTTCGAGGCGCTGGACGGCGTCGCCGCCACCGCGGGGCCGGGCCTGGTGGGCGGCGTCATGGTGGGCCTGGCGTTCGGCAAGGCGGTTTCCCTGGCGCGCGGCGTGCCGCTGGTGGCGGTGAACCATCTCGAAGGCCATGCCGTCTCGGCCCGTCTCGGCGCCGACATCGCCTATCCGTTCCTGCTATTGCTGGTGTCCGGCGGCCATTGTCAGCTTTTGGAAGTATCGGGCGTCGGCGCGTGTCGCCGCCTCGGCACCACCATCGACGACGCGGCGGGCGAGGCCTTCGACAAGATCGCCAAGAGCCTGGGTTTGCCCTATCCGGGCGGACCGGCTCTGGAAAAGCTGGCGGTAGGCGGCGATCCGACCCGCTACGCCCTGCCCCGCGCCCTGCTCGGCCGTAAGGACTGCGACTTTTCCTTCTCGGGTCTGAAGACGGCGGCGGCGCGGATCGCCGAGACCCTGACCACCGACGACGAGCGCCGCGATCTGGCCGCCGGCGTCCAGGCCGCCATCGCCCGCCAACTGTCGGAGCGGGTCGATCGGGCGATGAAGCTCTATAAGGGCAGTCACGGTCAGGACGATCTGCGCTTCGTCGTCGCCGGCGGTGTGGCGGCTAACGGCGCGGTGCGGGCGGCGCTGCTGGCCGACTGCGAGAAGAACGGCTTCTCGTTCGCCGCCCCGCCGCTGGCCTACTGCACCGACAACGCCGCGATGATCGCCCTGGCGGGGGCCGAGCGACTGGCGCTCGGCATGTCCGACGATCTGGACGCCGTCGCCCGTCCGCGGTGGCCGCTGGACGAGGCGGCGGCCCTGGCCAATCCCGCCAACGCCTACGGACGCAAGGGAGCCAAGGCATGACCTCCAAGCCCATGACCTTTGAGACAGTCGGCGTGATCGGCGCCGGGGCCTGGGGCACGGCCCTGGCCCAGGTGGCGGCCCGGGCCGGCCTTGCGGTAACGCTGCAGGCGCGCGAGCCGGAGGTTGTGGCCTCCGTGAACGCCACTCATGAAAACGCCGTGTTCTTGCCCGGCGTCGCGCTGGTGCCCGGCGTCAGGGCGGTCGCCGACCTGGCGGACCTGGCCGACTGCGACCTGATCCTGGCGGTCGCCCCCGCCCAGCACCTGCGCGCGGCCCTGACCGCCTTCGCTCCGTATCGCAAGGCTACCGCGCCGGTCGTTCTGTGCTCCAAGGGCGTCGAGCAGGGTTCGTTGAAACTGATGACCGAGGTGGCGGCCGAAGCCCTGCCCGGCGCGCCGATCGCCGTGCTGTCGGGCCCGAGCTTCGCGGGCGAGGTGGCCCGCAACCTGCCCGCCGCCGTCACCCTGGCCTGCGAGGACGAGGCCCTGGGTCGCGCCATCGCCGAAGCGATCGCCATCCCGACCTTCCGTCCCTATACGGCGAGCGACCTGATCGGGGCCGAAGCCGGGGGCGCGGTGAAGAACGTCCTGGCCATCGCCTGCGGCATCGTCGAGGGCAAGGGCCTGGGCCGCAACGCCCACGCCACGGTGATCACCCGCGGCTTCGCGGAGCTGACGCGTCTGGCCGTGGCGCTGGGCGCGCGCCCGGAGACCCTGGCCGGCCTCTGCGGCCTGGGCGACCTGGTCCTCACCTGCTCCAGCCCGCAGTCGCGCAACATGAGCGT
Organism: Pseudomonadota bacterium; assembly: GCA_020161365.1. Classification (GTDB taxonomy): domain Bacteria; phylum Pseudomonadota; class Alphaproteobacteria; order Caulobacterales; family Caulobacteraceae; genus Caulobacter. Next base: position 32,365 of record JAIUNU010000004.1, read on the forward strand.
CGGCCTGGCGCTCGGCCAGGGCCTGACCCTGGAACAGGCGCTCGCCGGCAAGGTCTCGGTCGCCGAGGGCGTGGCCTCCGCCCCCGCCGTGCGCGCCCTGGCCCGCAAGGTCGGGGTCGAGGCCCCGATCTGCGAAGCCGTCGCGGCGATCCTGGCGGGCGAAGTCGCGGTCGACGGCGCCATCGCCGGCTTGCTCTCGCGCCCCCTCAAATCCGAAGCCTGACCAGAAGGACCGCCCGCATGGCCCTCTTCGCCATCATCTGCAAGGACAAGCCCGGCGCGCTGGAAACCCGCCTGGCCACCCGCCCTACCCACCTCGACTATCTGAACCAGTCGACCGGCCTGAAGCTGGCCGGCGCGCTGCTGGGCGACGACGGCAATCCGATCGGCTCGCTGCTGATCGTCGAGGCCGAAGATCTGGCCGCCGCCCAGGCCCAGGCCGACAACGACCCCTTCACCGCCGCCGGGGTATTCGAAAGCGTCGAGGTCCGCCCCTGGCGCGTGGCGATCGGCGCGCTCTGAGCCGTTGCGAGACGTCGAGGACAATCCCGCCCGCCCGCCGGCGGGGACCGTGCTCTGTGGCCTGGACGAGGTGGCTTCGCCCGGGTCGAAGGGCTTTCGCTGGCGCGAGGGCGACGCGATGTTCGCCGGCTTCGTGGTCCGCAAGGGCGAGACCCTGGTCGGCTATGTCGACAGCTGTCCGCACGCTGGCTGGCCTCTGGCCGGTTTCGCCGGCCGCTACCTGACCCGCGACAACGACCTGATCCTGTGCGCGGGCCACGCGGCCCTGTTCCGCATCGAGGACGGCGGCTGCGTCGCAGGGCCCTGCCCGACCAGCGCCCGCCTGACGCCCTGGCCGGTCGCGGTCCGCGACGGACAGATCGTCACGGCCTGACCCTTCCTTAAGACCTTGGTCCTAGTCTCCCCCGCAACCGCTGGAGGAGCCGGGACCATGACCGCCGACATGCACTTCGACGCCGAGACCGTCACCCATCGTGGCGGCCTCTCGAAGCTGCGCTCGCTGACCAAGGTCAATCCGCGCCTAGCGCCGAACCTGGCCAAGACCATGCTGGGCGGTCCGCGCGACCATGCCGTGGTCGAGGCCTTCAACAGCCACGCCGCCGACAAGGGCTTCGAGTTCACCTCGACCTGGGCCAGCAACAACATCCCGTTCGTGACGCCGCTGCTGCGCGACTTCGCGGCCAAGCGGCCGGTGGGCGAGACCATTCGATACATGGAGATCGGCGCCTATGAGGGCCGCAACCTGGCCTTCATGGACTGGCTGCTGCCCGATCGCCTCGCGGTCACAGTCATCGATCCGTGGTTCGACGAGGCGCTGAACCCCGAAGAAAAGTATCACGCCGTCGAGCCGCGCTTCCGCCGCAACATGGACAAGTGCGGCTTCAGGAGTCTGACGACGCATAAGGGCTTCTCGACCTATGTCCTGCCGCAGATGCTGGAGCGGGGCGAGCAATTCGACCTGATCTATGTTGACGGCAGCCACACGGCGTTGGCGGTTCTGATCGACCTATGCTTCTGCGCCAGCCTGCTTAGCGTGGGCGGCATGATGGTTCTGGACGACTACTGGCACGACATCAGCGAAATCGGCGGGCCCGGCGTGAAACAGGCCGTCGACCAGTTCCACGCGGCCTTCGGCCGCTACTTCGAGATCGCCGCCGTTTACCGGCAGGTGGCGCTGGTGAAGACCGCCGAGATCCCACGCTAAGCGCGCGTCACGCAGAATCCCAGCATAACAGCGGTATCGAACTGCGACGTTATGCCACTGTGGCGAGCGCCTGATGGTTAAGGCTCGTTAGAAGGGTCCCCGTCATCATTTCCCCGATTTGGACTTCCGGGAGATGACGGCATGGCGTCCTTGGGTCAGAAGGTTATGGGGGCGGCCGGTGGCGCGGCGCTGCTTTGCGCCGCTACGGCCGGCGCGGGTTTGTGGGTGGCCCTGAGCCTGGACTCCGCCCTGACCCGCGCGGAAGCCTCCGCCAAGATCCTTCGCCTGCACATGCACGCTGATATGATGCACGACGCGCTGCGCGCGGACGTCATGGGCGCGATCATGTCCAGCGACCCTGCGCTTGGCGTCGACCTCAAGGCCGTGCGGGCGGACCTGGCTGAACACACCCAGGCCTTCCGAGATGATATCGCCCAGAGCGGCAAGCTGGCCGAAGACCCGCGGACCAAGAGCGCCCTGCAAGCGGTCGAGGCGCCGCTCAACGCCTATATCGCGGCCGCGGAGCAGATCGTCGGCGCCGCGGACTCCGACCCCGTAGGCGCGCACGCCAAGCTGGCCGGATTTGGGCAACAGTTCTCGGCGCTCGAGGACAAGATGGAGGCCGCCTCGACCGAGATCGAGGCGGCGGCCTCGCACGACGCGGAGGCCGCCAAGTCACTCGGGCTTTTGGGCCAGGCGATCATGGCGGGGCTGCTCCTTCTAGCGGCCGCCTTCGCGGCGTTGCTGATGTTCGCCGCCCGCCGAGGCCTCGTGACGCCGCTCACCGAGATCACGCACTGCCTGCGCCGGCTGGCCGCCGGGGATCTCGACGTGGTCCTTCCGAAGAAGCGAAGCCAGGATGAAATCGGTCAGATGAGCGACGCCCTGCGCAGCTTCCACGACACGGTGGAGGCGCGCCGCAAGGAGCTGGAGGCCGCCGACGTCCGCGACGCGCTCGAGATCGAGCGCCGCGAAAGCGAACGCCGCCGGGCGGAAGCCGAGGCCACGCAAAAAGCCGTGGTCGAGAGCCTGGCCCAAGCGCTTGGCCACATGTCCAATGGCGACCTCAGCCACCGGATTGAGCGCCCCTTCCCCGCCGGCTACGAGGCGCTGCGTGTCGACTTCAACGCCGCGGTGGAGAAACTGTCGGGCGTGATCGCCGCCTCGATCGACGCGACCAGGGCCATTCATGGGGGCGCGGCGGAGATTTCCGAAGCTGCGGACGACCTGGCCCTGCGCACCGAGCGTCAGGCCGCCAGCCTTGAAGAGGCGGTGGCCGCGCTGGATCAGATCACTAGCACCGTGCGCCAGACCGCCGAGGGCGCGGCCCGCGCCCGCCAGGTGGTGGAACGCGCCCGTCGCGCCGCCGACGCTTCGGGGTCCGTGGTCGGCCAGGCCGTCGAGGCGATGGGCGCTATCGAGAAGTCCTCAAGCCAGATCGGCCAGATTATTGGCGTCATCGACGAGATCGCCTTCCAGACGAACCTCCTGGCGCTCAACGCCGGGGTCGAGGCCGCGCGGGCGGGCGAGGCAGGTCGAGGCTTCGCCGTGGTGGCCCAGGAAGTGCGGGCCCTGGCCCAACGCTCCGCCGACGCGGCCAAGGAAATCAAGACCTTGATCAGCGCCAGCACGAGCGAAGTCGGCCAGGGCGTCGAGTTCGTCGGCCGCACAGGCGAGGCCCTGCGCGCGATCGCTCAAGAGGTCGACGAGATCGACGATCTGGTGGGCGCCATGGCCGCCTCGACGACCGAGCAGGCGCGCGGTCTCACCGAGATCAACGCCACCATGAACCAGATGGACCAGGTGACGCAGCAGAACGCCGCCATGGTCGAGGAAACCACCGCCGCCAGCCATTCCCTGGCCCAGGAGGCCACGCGTCTGGCCCAGCGGATGGGCGAGATACGAATCGGGCGGGAGGCCACGCGGGCGGCCGCCTAGACGCGCGCGAGAAGAGCCCGCCGATGAAGGCCGCGCGGGCTCAGAGCAGCCCTTGACGCCTGTTCGTCGAGCGCCCAGAAGCCGGGCGTGACCGACACCGCGCCCCCCGCTTCCGCTCAAGAAACGCCGCCCAAGAAGGGCGGTCTTTTCCGGTCCTCGGTGATCTATTCGGGACTGACATTGGTCAGTCGGTTCATGGGCTTCTTCCGGGACCTGGCGGTCTCGTACCGGATGGGCGCCAGCGCCACGCCGGCGGCCGACGCCTACAACACCGCCCTGGCCTTCCCGAACCTGTTCCGTCGCTTCTTCGCCGAAGGGGCGTTCGCCGCCGCCTTCGTGCCCGCCTACGCCAAGTCGTTGCAGCGTGACGGCGAGGAGAAGGCCGACATCCTGGCCGCCGACGCCATGGCCACCCTGGCGGCCTCGACCATCATCATCACCGTCATCTGCCAGTTGGCCATGCCCTGGCTGATGATGCTGATCAGCCCGGGATTCGGCTGGGGCACCGACAAGTACAAGCTGGCGGTGCTGCTGACCCAGATCACCATGCCCTACCTGCCGTGCATGGCGATCGTCGCGCACCTGTCGGGCGTGCTGAACGCGCGGGACCACTTCATCCTGTCGGCCGGAGCGCCGATCCTGCTGAACATCGCCACCCTGATCTTCATCCTGCCGCAGACCACCGCCGTCGGCGCGGCCCAGTGGGGGTCGGTCGGCGTAATCGTCGCGGGCGTGGCCCAGGCGGCGCTGCTGGTGTGGGGCGTTAACAAGTCGGGCGCCAAGGTCCACTGGCGGCTGCCGCGCCTGACGCCCGAGGTGCGCGAGCTGATCGGCAAGGCCATTCCCGGCGCCCTGGCGGCCAGCGCCACCCAGGTCAACATCTTCATCTCCAGCAACCTGGCCAGCCATGTGCCCGGCGGCCGGACCTGGCTGGCCACCGCCGACCGCCTTTACCAACTGCCGCTGGGCCTGGTGGGCGTGGCCATCGGCGTCGCCCTGCTGCCGCGCCTGTCGCGCGCGGTGCAGTCCGGCGACGGCGACGACGCCCAGACCGCCATGGACCAGGCCATGACCCTGGCCATGGCCTTCACCCTGCCCGCCGCCGCCGCCCTGGTGGCCATGCCCGGCTTCCTCTCGGACGGCCTCTACACGCGCGGCCAGTTTACCGCCTATGACGCCAGCCAGACGGCGGCGGCGCTGTTCTTCTATGGCCTGGGCACGCCCGCCTTCGTCCTGCAGCAGCTCTATTCGCGGGCGTTCTTCGCCCGAGGCGACACCAAGAGCCCGATGCGCTTTGCGCTGATCTCGGTGGCGGTGAACATCGCGCTGGGCTTCCTGTTCTTCCGGCTGTTTGGCGTGAAAGGCATCGCCGCCGCGACGGCCGTGGCCTCCTGGATCAACGTCGCCCAGATGGCGTTCGGCCTCTGGCGGCAGGGGCACTACAATCCAACCCTCGAAACCTGGTCGCGCCTGGCGCGGATCCTGCTGGCGAGCCTGGGCATGGGCCTTCTGCTGGCCGCCGCCGCCCACTGGCGCGAGGCGATCGAGGCGCCGTTGCGGGCCATGGGCCTGACCGGCCACGCCCTCGGCGCCAAGGAGGCCGCCCTGGCCCTGACCTGCCTGGCCGCCCTGGCCGTCTATCCGCCGCTGCTGTTCCTGTTCGGCGGGGTCAAGCCGTCCGAGGTCAAGGCCGCGCTTCGCCGGGGCAAGGCTTGATCCGTGGGAACGGGGAGGCTAACCAGCAGGACATGGCTCCGATCGGTCTCCATACGCCGCGATGGCGCGGCTCCCGCTGATTTTGATCCGCGCGTCTCGACGCGTTGCGCGTCCGCGCGCCAGAGCCTTTTCCCTTCGAATGGAGTCATTCGAAGGGAGCAAAAAGGCTCTACCTCAAACATTTAGAGCGTGATGGCCGCCGAAACCGCTCACACTTTCGGTTATCACGCTCTAGCCATTTTCATCGCATTCGACAGCAAGGCTTAGAGCCATGACCGACCAAGCTCCCGTCACCTATGCGGGTCCGCCCCGCGTGCTTTCCGGCGTCCAGCCCTCCGGCGCCTTGCACCTGGGCAACTATCTCGGCGCGCTGGTGAAGTTCACCCGCCTGCAGCACGAGATCGACACCTTCATCTTCGTCGCCGACCTGCACGCCATCACCGTCTGGCAGGACCCGGCGGCCCTGGCCCAGCAGACCCGCGAGATCGCTGCGGCCTACATCGCCTCGGGCCTGGATCCCGACAAGGCGACGATCTTCCCGCAGTCGGCGGTGCGCGAGCACGCCGAGCTCTCGTGGATCTTCAACTGCGTCGCGCGTCTCGGCTGGCTGGACCGCATGACCCAGTTCAAGGAGAAGAGTGGCAAGCACAAGGAGCGCAGCTCGGTGGGCCTCTACACCTATCCGGTGCTGCAGGCGGCTGACATCCTGATCTACAAGGCCACCCATGTGCCGGTTGGCGAGGACCAGAAGCAGCACCTGGAGCTGACCCGCGACATCGCCCAGAAGTTCAACCACGACTTCAATGCGCCGGGCTTCTTCCCGCTGCCCGATCCGCTGATCCAGGGCCCCGGCGCGCGGGTCATGAGCCTGCGCGACGGCTCGGCCAAGATGAGCAAGTCGGACCCGTCCGACTATTCGCGCATCAACCTGACCGACACGGCCGACGACATCGCCGCCAAGGTCCGTAAGGCCCGCACCGATCCGGAACCGCTGCCGGAGACGGTCGAGGAACTGGCGACCCGCGCCGAAGCCGACAACCTGGTGGGCATCTTCGCGGCGCTGGCCGGCAAGACCAAGGCCGAGGTCCTGGCCGAGTACGCCGGCAAGGGCTTTGGGACCTTCAAGCCGGCCCTGGCCGAGCTGGCGGTCGAGAGCCTGGCGCCGGTCGGCGAGCGGATGCGCGGCCTGCTGGGCGATCCGGCGGTGCTGGACGCCATCCTGGCCAAGGGCGCCGAAAAGGCCCGCGAGGCCGCCGCGCCGACCCTGGCCGAGGTCAAGAAGCTGGTCGGCTTCTGGGGGGCGTAAGCCAGCCAGCTCTAAAGCCAAACCCGTGTCATCCCGGAAGCCTCGGAGAGGCTATCCGGGACCCAGGGGTCGGCGCACTGCGGTTACCCTGGGTCCCGGCTCGGCGCGCTTCGCGCTGGGCCGGGATGACAGGCTTTAAATGCGCTCGGGGATCCGCACCATCATCCGCTCGTACCCCTTCACGAAGGTCGAATAGACCCGCTTGGGCTCTTCCAGCACCTCGATCTTCGGGAAGCGCTTGAGGATTTCTTCCCAGACGATCCGCAGCTGCATCTCGGCCAGACGGTTGCCCACGCAGCGGTGGATGCCGAAGCCGAACGACAGGTGGCGGCGGGCGTTCGGGCGGTCGATGATGAACTTGTCGGCGTCCTCGATCACCGTGTCGTCGCGGTTGCCCGAAACGTACCACATGACGACCTTGTCGCCCTTCTTGATCGTCTGGCCGGCCAACTCGAAATCTTCCAGCGCCGTACGGCGCATATGAGCCAGCGGCGTCTGCCAGCGGATGATCTCCGAGACCATGTTCGGGATCAGGCTGGGATCGGCGCGCAGCTTGGCCTCTTCCTGCGGGTTCTTCGACAGGGCGTAGAGGCCGCCGGTCAGCGAGTTGCGGGTGGTGTCATTGCCGCCGACGATCAGCAGGATGACATTGCCCAGATACTCCATCGGCGGCATGTCGCGCGTGGCTTCGCCATGGGCCAGCATCGAGATCAGGTCATTGCCCGGCTCGGTCAGGTTGACCCGCTCGTTCCAGAGGTTGGTGAAATAGGCCAGGCATTCCAGCAGCTCGGCGCGGCGCGCCTCTTCACTCTCGATAATGCCGCTCTCGGGCGAGGCGGTGGCGATGTCGGACCAGCGGGTCAGCTTGCGGCGCTCTTCCCAGGGGAAGTCGAACAGGGTGGCCAGCATCTGGGTGGTCAGCTCGATCGAGACCTTGTCGACCCAGTCGAACGGCTCGTTGATCGGCAGGGCGTCGAGGATCCCGCAAACCCGCTCACGGATGATCCCTTCCAGGCGGCCCAGGTTCTGCGGCGAGACGATCGGGCTGACCGTTTTGCGCTGGATGTCGTGCTTGGGCTGGTCCATGGCGATGAACATCGGCAGGACGAAGTCCTCGTCGAAGTTCCGGATCGTGATGCCGCCCAGATGCGCGTCCGACGAAAAGACCTGGTGGGTCGTGTCGACGGTCATGATGTCGTTGTAGCGCGTCACCGACCAGTACGGCCCGACCTCCTCGTCGCCCTTCGAATAGTGGACCGGCGCCTCCTTCCGAAGGCGCTCGAAGTACGGCCACATCGCGTCGGCCTGGAACAGGGCCGGGTCGGCGACATGATAGTCTTCGAGGGGAATGGAATAGGCCCGCGCCCGCGCGTCAGCCTTAAGGTCGATCGAACCGTCGCTCATGAGATCCTCCCGCGGATCGGTGTTTTGCGACATCACGCCAGAAAATGACGCCTGTGTCACTTTTAAAATGCACCGTGTCGGCGCCCTTGCGTCACGACGTCGCGCGGTCCATCTGGAACGGATGTTCATTCAGACCGAAACCACGCCCAATCCTGAGGTCCTGAAGTTCCTGCCCGGCCGCGAAGTGCTGGGCGAAGGCGCCCGGGAGTTTCGCACCGCCGAGGAAGGCGAAGCCTCGCCGCTGGCGCGCGCCCTGTTTGAGCTGGGAGACGTGACCCGGGTGTTCTTCGGTCCCGATTTCCTGACGGTGACCAAGGGCGAAAGCGCGCAGTGGCCGCACCTGAAGGCGCCGATCCTGGCGGCGATCATGGACCACTTCACCAGCGGTCGTCCGCTGCTGCTGGATCAGAACCCCGAAGCCGGCGGCCACGACGAAGGCGACTACGACGAGGAGACCTCGCAGATCGTCGCCGAAATCAAGGAACTGCTCGACACCCGCATCCGTCCGGCCGTGGCCCAGGACGGCGGCGACATCGTCTTCTCGCGCTTCGAGCCGCAGACCGGCGTGGTCTGGCTGCACATGCGCGGCGCCTGCTCGGGCTGCCCGTCCTCGTCGGCGACCCTGAAGTCCGGCGTCGAGAACATGCTCAAGCACTATGTCCCCGAAGTGACCCGGGTCGAGCAGACGCTCTGATCTTTAGAGGTTGATCCGCCACCGCAGGGCGCTACATCGTAACCACCGCAGTTACGGAAGGACTTCCTATGGCCAAGCTCGACGACGAGACCCTCGCCCAACTGTTCACCGAGGCGCGCAGCCATAACGGCTGGAGTCCCGAGCCGCTTCCGGAAGCCACCCTGCGCGCGCTCTACGACCTGACCAAGTTCGGTCCGACGGCCGCCAATTCGACGCCGGCGCGCTTCTATTTCCTGACCTCGGCCGACGCCAAGGAACGCCTGGCCAAGCTGTCGTCCGGCTCGAACGGCCCAAAGATCCTGCAGGCGCCCTGCACGGTGATCGTCGGCTACGACCTCGACTTCCCTGAAACCCTGCCCAAGCTCTTCCCGCACGCGCCCGGGGCCAAGGACTGGTTTAACGACCTGCAAGCCCGCGAATGGGGCGCTCTGCGCAACAGCTCGCTGCAAGGCGGCTACTTCATGATCGCCGCGAGGGCGCTGGGCTTGGACGTTGGTCCGATGTCGGGCTTCGATAACGCCGGCGTCGACGCCGAGTTCTTCGCGGGCACGAACATCAAAAGCAATTTCATCGTCTCGATCGGTCACGGCACGGACGAGGGGCTGTTCCCGCGCAATCCGCGCCTGGACTTCGACGAAGCCGCCAAGATCCTCTGACCCGGATCGTTGTCGCCCGGACGGGACCCTGGCCGGGCGACAAGCGTTTTGTGCGAGAGCCGTACATTCGCTAGAAGGGTCCCTATGAGCTTCCGCCACAGCTACCTCGCCCTGCCGATCGCGCTTCTGGCTGCGTGCGGTCCGGCCAAGACCGATCAGGCCTCCAAGGCTGATGAGGCCCCCAAGGGACCTGTCACCATCGCCATCGCGCCTTACGCGGGCGGTCCGCTCAAGGTCAGCAATGAGGGAGTCGGCCCGATCAACAGCTCGGTGGCCTTCGACCTGGCGACGCTGAAGGTTCTCTTCCCCAAGGCCAAGGTCGAGCAGGCTTTCCTGCATTCCGGCGAAGGCCCGGCCCTGCCGATCATCAATGTCGAACAGGACAGCACGCCGCTGGCCGAGGTCGGCAAGGGCGACGATGGCGACATCGCCTATGTCCGCGTCGAGGCGGGTGATGCGCGTGGTCCCAGGGACGAACAGCTCCTGGCCAAGTGGGGCGAGCTGGGCTTCACGCTCGACCAATGCCGGGCTGGCGAAGGCCGGGAGATCAACATGACGATCTGCGCGCGCCCTGACGCGCCGCAGGTGTCCTACGTCTTCGGCGTCCCGGGCTGGACCAAGGCCGGCCTGCCGTCGGAGGCCGCGCTAAAGGCCAAGGGCCAGCTCAACGCCCTGATCTGGCGTCCCGCCGAGGGCGCGGTCGTCGGCGCGGCCTGATCCATGATCCTCTCGATCGACACCTGCCTGGGCGCCAGTTCGGTCGCCATCGTCGACGGCGAGCGCGTGCTGGCCACGCGCTCGGAACCGATGACCCGAGGTCACCAGGAGCGCATCGGGATGATAGCGCGAGAGACTGCCGCCGAGGCCGGCGTCGCCTTCGCCGACCTGTCGCGGATCGCCGTGACGATTGGGCCGGGCTCTTTCACCGGGCTACGCGTGGGTCTCGCCTTCGCCAAAGGCCTGGCCACCGCGCTGTCGATCCCGTGCGTCGGGGTCAACACGCTGGAGAGCCTGGCCTTCGGAACCAGGGGTTTCGCGGTCGCCCTGCTCGATGCGCGCATGGACCAAGTCTATATCCAGGCCTTCGTGGACGGCGCGGCGGTGATGGCGCCGGACGCTTTGGGCCTGGGCGAGGCCGCCGCCCGTCTTGTCGAGCTGCATCCCGGCGGTCCGGCCACCCTGATCGGCTCGGGGGCGCCGCTGCTGGCGGATACACTGAAGGGGGCCACGGTCCTGACCCCGGCTGCGCCCGATCCCGTCGCGATCGCGCGTCTGGCGGCTACGCGGCCCACGCCCAGCCACACGCCTCGGCCGCTTTATCTGCGCGCGCCCTACGCGACCCTGCCCGCGGCCTAGGCTAATCATGAACCTGCGCCCCGTTGGCTCCGAAGCCGCCTTCGATCTCGCCGATCTGCACGACAAGGCTTTCGACCGCCCCTGGACGGCGGTGGAGTTCGACGAACTCCTGAAGTCGCCGGGCGCCTTCGCAATCCTCGGCGAGGCGGGCGAGCCGGCGCAGGCCAAGGGCTTCATCCTGTGCCGGTCGATCGCCGGCGAGGCCGAGATCCTGACCGTGGCGGTCGATCCGTCGGCCCGCCGGCGCGGCTGGGGCGCGGCCCTGGTCGAGGTCGCCGCCGGGATCGCGGCGGAGACCAAGGCCGAGGCGATGTTCCTGGAGGTCGCCGCCGACAACGCCGCCGCCATCGCCCTCTACCAAGCCACCGGCTTCCTCAAGGTGGGTTTGCGCAAGGGCTATTATCCCCATCCCGATGGCCCCAAGGACGCGCTGGTGATGCGACGGGCGCTTAACACTTAAGGGTCTACCGCCTATCTTGCCGGCGACTCAGACGGAGGCTCCGCCGTGGATCGACTCGAAAAGGCCTGTATCGAAAAGGGCATGCGCATGACCGACCAGCGTCGGGTCATCGCGCGCGTGCTGTCGTCGGCCGAGGATCACCCGGACGTCGAGGAGCTGCACCGCCGCGCCCACGCCATCGACCCGCACATCTCGATCGCCACGGTCTACCGCACCGTGCGCCTTTTCGAGGAAAGCGGCATCATCGAGCGCCACGACTTCCGCGACGGCCGCTCGCGCTACGAACAGAGCCCGGACCATCACCACGACCACCTGATCGACATGAAGACCGGCAAGGTCGTCGAGTTCGTCGATGAGGAGATCGAGGCCCTTCAGCACGCGATCGCCAAGAAGCTCGGCTACAAGCTGATTGACCACCGCCTCGAGCTCTACGGGATGCCGCTGGAGGAGTAAGCCGGGCGACTTACCCCCACCTGACCGCTGCGCGGTCGTCCGTCCCCTGGAGGGGGCGGAAGGTGAGCCTCCTCATCCCTTTGGGAGAGGAGCGCGCGGCGCGGAGGGGGCAAGTGTGACCTTGCCGCCCTTGCACAGCGCCGTCCTCGCCCCCATAACCTCGCCGCATGAGCGAGACCCCGCAAAAGCGCCTCTTTATCAAGACCTACGGCTGTCAGATGAACGTCTATGACAGCGAGCGCATGGCCGATGTCCTGCGCCCGCTGGGCTATGGCGTGGTCGATGAGCCCGAGGGCGCGGACCTGGTGGTGCTGAACACCTGCCACATCCGCGAGAAGGCCACCGAAAAGGTCTATTCCGAACTCGGCTACATCAAGCAGATGAAGGACCGGAAGGCCGAGGCCGGCGGTCGCATGACCATCGCCGTGGCCGGCTGCGTCGCCCAGGCCGAGGGCAAGGAGATCATGAACCGCCAGAAGGCGGTCGATCTGGTCGTGGGTCCGCAGGCCTATCACCAACTGCCCGAGCTGATCGCCCGCGCCCACCGCGCGACCGGCGAACGCCTGGCCGCCGACTTCGCCGCCGACGAAAAATTCGACGCGCTGCCGGCCGAGCGCCATGTCACCGGCGTGACCGCGTTCCTGACAGTGCAAGAAGGCTGCGACAAGTTCTGCACTTTCTGCGTGGTGCCCTATACGCGCGGCGGCGAGTGGTCGCGGCCGGTCAACGACATCGTCGAGGAGGCCAAGCGCCTGGCCGGCGCCGGCGTGCGCGAGGTCACCCTCTTGGGTCAGAACGTTAACGCCTATGACGGCGACGGTTCGACCCTGGCCAAGCTGGTCCGGCAGCTGGCGAAGATCGATGGGCTGGACCGCATCCGCTACACGACCAGTCACCCCCGCGACATGGGCGATGACCTGATCGAGGCGCACGGCGAGCTGCCGGAGCTGATGCCCTATCTGCACCTGCCGGTCCAAGCGGGCAGCGACAAGATCCTCAAGGCCATGAACCGCGACCACACGGCCGAGAGCTATGTGAAGCTGATCGAGAAGATCCGCGCCGCCCGGCCCGACATCGCCATGAGCGGCGATTTCATCGTCGGCTTCCCCGGCGAGCGCGACGGCGACTTCGAAAAGACCCTGGAGCTGGTCCGCGAGGTCGGGTTCGCTTCGGCCTTTTCGTTCAAGTATTCGCGCCGTCCCGGCACGCCGGCCTCGGCCATGCCCGGTCAGGTCGACGAAGCCGTCAAGGCCGAACGGCTCGAGCGCCTGAACCAGCTGCTGGACGAGCAGCAGCGCGCCTTCAACGCCAGCCAGGTGGGCAAGGTGCTTCCGGTGCTGTTCGAGAAGGCCGGGCGTCACCCTGGTCAGATCGTTGGTCGCAGCCCATATCTGCAGGCTGTCTACGCCGAAGGCGGGGAGCATCTGATCGGGAAGATCGTTCCCGTCCATATCGAGAGCGCCGCCAAGATGAGCCTGGCGGGCCGGCTCGAACCCGTTCTGGAGACCGCTTGAGTCGCACCCCTGAGTTCCTGCCGCTGTCGGATAACGCGGTCCACGCCGTCTCCGGCCCGAACGGCCGCCACGCCGCCCTGATCGAGGACGCCTTCAAGGTGCTGATCGAGACGCCGGGCGGCGGGGTCACCATCACCGGCGACGCGCGCGGCCGCACCAGCGCCAAGCGCGCCCTGCAGACCCTGGCCGCTCGCGCCGACGCCGGCGACGAGGTGGTCGAGGCCGATGTGCGGATCGCCATTGGCGGGGCGCATGAGACCAGCGGCCAGGCCTCGCCCCGCGCGGTGCGCAAGGGCAATGTCTCACCCAAGACCAAGAGCCAAGCCCAGTACCTGGAGCGGATGGCGAGCCATCCGCTGGTCTTCGGCCTGGGTCCGGCCGGCACCGGCAAGACCTTCCTGGCCGTCGCCCATGGCGCGGGCATGCTGATGCGCGGCGAGGTCGATCGCCTGATCGTCACCCGTCCCGCCGTCGAGGCCGGGGAAAAGCTGGGCTTCCTGCCGGGCGACCTGAACGAGAAGGTCGATCCCTACATGGCCCCGGTCTGGGAGGCCCTGACCGACATCATGGGTGCCGACCAGCTACGTCGCCGTCGCGAGAAGCTGGAAATCGAGGTCGCCCCGATCGCCTTCATGCGCGGCCGCACGCTGGCGCACGCGTTCGTCATCGTCGACGAGGCCCAGAACTGCTCTCGCCTGCAGATGAAGATGGTGCTGACGCGTATCGGCGAAGGCGCGCGCATGGTCGTCACCGGCGACCCGACGCAGGTGGACCTCTTGAACCCGCGCGACTCCGGCCTCGCCCACGCCGTCTCGATCCTGGAAGGGGTCGAGGGCGTCGCGGTGTCGCGGTTCACCGCCTCCGACGTCGTTCGCCATCCGCTCGTCGAACGCATCGTCAAGGCCTATGACGCGGACGCGGCGCAGAGTACTCCCCGGTAACATGACCATTACCGTTGATATCGAGATCGAGGACCCGGCCTGGACCACGGCGGAAGCCGACACCGAGGCGCTGGTATGGCGCGCCGCCCAGGCGGTGCTGGACGCGCACGAGGACATCGAGGGCCAGGGGATCACGATCCTGCTGACCGATGATGACAGCGTCCAGACCCTGAACCGCGACTTTCGCCAGAAGGACTATGCGACCAACGTCCTGTCCTTCCCGTCGCCCCAGGGACCGGAAGCCAATCCTGAAGGACAGATCGGCGATATCGCGCTGGCCTATGGCGTCTGCGCGCGCGAAGCGGCCGAGCAAGGCAAGCCGCTCGCCCACCATCTGCAACATCTGGTGGCGCACGGCGTGCTTCATCTCCTAGGATATGATCACGAGCGCGACGACGAGGCGGAAGCCATGGAGGCGCTCGAACGCGAAATCCTGGCGGGTCTGGATGTTCCTGACCCCTACGCCAGCCCAGATTCTCTTTCTGGGGAAGAAGAGGGACGCTGACCAGGGCCATGCCCAGCGACGAGCCTAGTCAACCGCCCGCCGCCCGTCGAAGCCGGGGCGTGCGGGCGTTTTTCCGACGTATGCGCAAGCAACTGACGGGCGGCGTGGAGTCTCCTCGCCCGCCCGAAACCCCGGCGTCCGCGGCGGCGGTCGATCTGGTGGACCAGGCCGAGGCCTTCCAGAGCCTGCGGGTCGCCGACGTGATGACCCCTCGCGCCGACATCGTCGCCGTCGAACTCTCGACACCTTTCGAGGCGGTGGCCGCCCAGTTCGCCGAGGCCGAACATTCCCGGATGCCGATCTATCGCGAGACGCTCGACGACCCTGTCGGCGTCGTCCACGTCAAGGACGTGTTCCGCCTGCTGGCCGACGAAGCCAGGCGCCCGCCTCCCGGTGAGCTGGTATTGAACAAGCTGCGCCGTGACGCGTTGTACGTGCCCGCTTCGATGAAGGCCGCCGACCTCCTCCTCCGCATGCGCACCAGCCGGATTCACATGGCCCTCGTCATTGACGAGTTCGGCGGCACCGACGGCCTGGTGTCGATGGAGGACCTGATCGAGGCGGTGGTCGGCGAGATCGACGACGAGCACGACGACGCCGCGGCCGCGGCGGTGGTCGCAAGGCCGGGCGGTGTCTTCGACGCCGACGCCCGCGCGCCGCTCGAAGAGCTCGAAGCGGCGCTGGGCTACGATCTGGCGCCCCCCGACATGGACGAAGACATCGACACCGTCGCGGGCCTGGTCGTCGCCCTGGCCGGCCGGGTGCCTCAGCGGGGCGAGGTCATCGCACACGCCGATGGCTATGAGTTCGAGGTGGTTGAGGCAGATCCCCGTCGCGTTCGGCGCATCCGCGTTCGGGGCGGCCCGTCTCGACCGACCGAGCCGGCGCCCGACGCCGCGCATGGGGAGGCCGGGCTTTCGTGATCGGCTGGACGCGGTTTCGCGAACGCGCCTGGAGCGGCCCGCTCCTGGCGCTGCTCGCCGGCTTGGCGGCCGCTTTGGCGCATCCGCCGTTCGGACTGCTTCCGGGCCTGTTGGGCTACGCGACGCTGCTGCATCTGCTGGACGACGCCAACCCCGAACGCCCGCTGCGATCGGCGTTCTGGCGCGGATGGCTCGCGGGCCTCGGCTACTTCGGTCTCGGCACCTGGTGGGTCGGCGAGGCCTTCATGGTCGACGCCGCCAGCCATGGCTGGATGGCCCCGTTCGCCGTGTCCGCCATGGCGGCGGGCCTGGCGCTGTTCTGGGGCCTGGCGGCCCTGCTCTATCGCCGTCTTCGACCCGACAGCGCCTGGCGCGTCCTGACCTTCGCCGGCGCGTTCGCCATCCTGGAATGGACGCGCGGACACATCCTGACCGGCTTTCCCTGGAACCTGCCCGGGGAAACCTGGCGCGCGGGCTCGGCGCCCTCGCAGGCTGCGGCCCTGGTGGGCGCCTATGGCCTAACCTGGATCACCGTCGCCATCGCCTGCGCCCCAGCGGTGTGGCGCGACGGGCGGACCGGCAAGATCGCGCTCGGCGCCGCCGCCGCCGGCTTGGTGGGCCTCTATGGCTATGGCGCCGTCGCCCTGTCGCGCCCCCTCATTCAAGGTCCGCCCGTCGGCGTGCGGATCGTCCAGGCCGACATCAAGCAAGACGCCAAATGGGACGCTGCCCACTTCTCGCGCATCGTCCAAGCCTACGTCGCGCTAACGGCCAAGCCCTATGCCGGCAAGCCCGCCGATATCGTGATCTGGCCCGAGGGCGCGCTGCCGGCGGCCATCAACGACTACCTCGCGCCTGGAACCTGGGTGCGACAGGCGATCGTCGACAGCCTGAGTCCCGGCCAGCTGCTGCTGATCGGCGGCTATCGTTACGAGGGATCGTTCGAGCGTCCGGTCTATTATAACAGCCTTATCGCGCTGCGACGCACAGACAGCGACCTGGAGCTGGTCGGGCTCTACGACAAGCACCGGCTGGTTCCGTTCGGCGAGTACCTTCCCGCCGAGCGCCTTCTCACCGCGATTGGCTTCAAGAGCCTGGCGCATCTGAGCGACAGCTTCACCACCGGCCCTCGCCCGGCTCCGCTGAGCCTCTCGCCGGATCTGCTGGTGCAGCCGCTGATCTGCTACGAGAGCCTGTTTCCCGGCCTCGCGCGGCGCGATTCGAACGTCCGGGTCCTGATCAACGTGTCGAACGACGCGTGGTTTGGCGTCACCTCAGGACCCCTGCAGCATCTGAACCTTGCCAGCTACCGCGCGATCGAGAGCGCTCGGCCGATGCTGCGCGCCACGCCCACCGGCGTTAGCGCTATCATCGACGCCTACGGTCGAATCGCCCCCGGTGCGGCGCTCGGACTAGGAAAAAGCGGCGTCCTCGACACACAAATACCGGGCCGAGGCGGTGTTACGCCCTTCGACGACTTCGGAGACCTGGCGCTTCTGGCGTTTATACTCATATCGGGGGTTGCATCAGTTCGCCCTCAGGTCCGTAAAACCTCTTCCTCTATTGCGCGTCGAGGAAACTTGAGCTGAATTGACCTCTTGGTTTCATGAGCTGCGTGGCCATGAGCGAGCCGTCGAACACCGAGCGCCATCCCAATCCCGTCGACCTCCATGTGGGCGCGCGTATCCGCATGCGGCGTCGCATTCTAGGCGTCAGCCAGGAACGCCTGGCCGAAGACCTGGGCATCACCTTCCAGCAGATCCAGAAGTACGAGCGCGGGGCCAATCGGGTCAGCGCCAGCAAGCTCTACGAGATCGCCAAAAGCCTGCATTCCACGGTCGATTACTTCTTCGAGGGCCTCGCCGACACCGCCGACGGCGGCATGGCCGAAACTGGCCAGCCGTTTACCCACGACTTTTTGAAAACCCCCGAGGGCCTGGAACTGGCCACCCTGTTTCCCAGGATTGGTCGCGCAAAGGTGCGTCGGCGCATTCTGGAGCTGGTGCGATCCATGGCGCGCGAGGAGGCCGAGGGGGGCGTGGAGGACTGAAGAGGGCGTCAGATAAGCTCTTCTTGTCCGCATAAACATATCTTTATATGATTCCGGTCTAACTGACGCGAAATTGCGCAAGCCTCGCCTTGCGCGCCCTTCAAGGCCGGAGCTGTCTCTTGAACCGTTCGTCCTACATCTTCACCAGCGAGAGCGTCTCCGAAGGTCACCCCGACAAGGTCGCCGACCGCATCAGCGACACCGTCGTCGACGCGTTCCTGTCCGTCGATCCCGAAGCGCGCGTAGCGTGCGAGACGCTGGTGACGACCAACCGTGTCGTGCTGGCGGGCGAGGTCCGCGCCGGCAAGCCGGACGGCGACAAGAAGGCCAACAAGCAGCTCACCAAGGACATCATCGGCTCGCTGGAGCCCAAGGTTCGCGCCGCGATCAAGGACATCGGCTACGAGCAAAAGGGTTTCCACTGGCAGAAGGCGAAGTACTCGAACTTCCTGCACGGCCAGTCGGCGCATATCGCCCAAGGTGTGGACGCCACCGACAAGAAGGATGAAGGCGCCGGCGACCAGGGCATCATGTTCGGCTACGCCAGCACTGAAACCCCGGAGCTGATGCCGGCCACGCTGCAGTACAGCCACAACATCCTGAAGCGCCTGGCCGAGCTGCGGCACTCGGGCGATCTGTCGGAGCTGGAGCCGGACGCCAAGAGCCAGGTCACGCTCGAGTATGACGGCAATGGCCGCCCGCAGCGCGTGGTTTCGATCGTCGTCTCGCACCAGCACAAGAAGAAGATCGGCGGCAAGGCCGCGACCTCCAAGCGCGTGCTGGAGCTGATCAAGCCGCACATCCTGCCGATCTTCCCGGACGGCCTGATCACCAAGAAGACCCAGTGGCTGATCAACCCGACCGGCCGCTTCGAGATCGGCGGCCCGGACGGCGACGCCGGCCTGACCGGTCGCAAGATCATCGTCGACACCTATGGCGGCGCGGCCCCGCACGGCGGCGGCGCCTTCTCGGGCAAGGACCCGACCAAGGTCGACCGCTCGGCCGCCTATGCCTGCCGCTACCTGGCCAAGAACGTGGTGGCCGCCGGCCTCGCCGATCGCTGCACGATCCAGATCGCCTACGCCATCGGCGTGGCCCAGCCGGTGTCGTTCCACGTCGACCTGCATGGTACCGGCAAGGTGGACCCGGCGGTGCTGGAAAAGACCCTGCCGCAACTGATCGGCGGCGCCACGCCGCGCGCCATCCGCGAGCACCTGCAGCTGAACCGCCCGATCTATGCCCGCACCGCCGCCTATGGTCACTTCGGCCGCACGCCCGATAACGAAGGCGGCTTCTCGTGGGAGAAGACCGACCTCGTGGGCGACCTGAAGGGCCTGGCGTAAGCCATTCGCCGCAATCGTCGAGACGGGCTCCGATCCTGGCGGGTCGGAGCCCGTTTTCATTTCGGCTTCAACACTCTAAGACGCGCCCCATGACCACCCCGCAACAACCCCACGGGCCGCTGCGCTCGTTCGGCCGACTGAAGTCGCGCCCGGTGAAGCCGCGCCAGCAGGCCTTGCTCGACACCCTGCTCCCCGAGATCGCCGTTCCGCAGGGGCCGTTCCAGCCGCTCGACCTGATGCCGGGCGCCCAAGCCGTTTGGCTGGAGATCGGCTTTGGCGGCGGCGAGCACATGGCCACCCAGGCGGGGCGGAAGCCCGAGACGCTGGTGATTGGCGCAGAACCGTTCGTGAACGGCGTGGCGAGCGCCGTCCGACACGTCGAGGAGCAGGCGCTCAAGAACGTCCGCATCCACGAGGGCGACGCCCGCGACGTCGTCGACTGGCTGCCCGACGCGTGCCTGGACCGGGTATTCATCATGTTCCCCGACCCCTGGCACAAGGCGCGCCACAACAAGCGCCGCCTGATCCAGCCCGAGTTCGTGGCCAAGCTGGCCCGCGTGATGAAGCCGGGCGCGGCGCTGCGCTTCGCCACCGACTGGGCGGACTACGCGGAGTGGACGACGGAACGCGTTCTGGCCGATCCGACCTTCCGGTTCGCCGACGAGACGGCCGACCGCAACGCGATCCCGGCCGATCACGTCACCACGCGCTATGAGGAAAAGAAGCTGGGCGACTGCGCGCCGGTGTTCCTGGATTTCATCCGCGCGTAGGCGTCACGAACACGAAAAAGGGCCGGCTTGCGGCCGGCCCTTCTGAACTCAGTAGCTTTCGTTATAGCGCTTGATCGCCGTGCGGATGATCTCGGCGGTCTCGTCCGGATCGGCCCAGCCGGTGATCTTGGTCGATTTGCCCTTTTCCAGGTCCTTGTAGTGCTGGAAGAAGTGGGCGATCTGCTCGGTCAGGATGGTGGGCAGGTCGCGCCAGCTGGTCACGCCCGTATAGAACGGGTGCAGCTTGTCGACCGGAACGGCCAGGATCTTTTCGTCCGAACCGGCTTCGTCGACCATCATCAGGGTGCCGATCGGACGGCAGCGGATGATCGCGCCCGGCACGACCGGTGTCGGACCGACCACCATGATGTCAGCCGGATCGCCGTCATCGGCCAGGGTATGCGGGATGAAGCCGTAGTTGGCCGGATAGAACATCGCCGTGTGCAGGAAGCGGTCGACCATCAGCGCGCCGCTTTCCTTGTCGATCTCGTACTTCACCGGCTCGCCGCCCTGCGGGATCTCGATGATGGCGTTCAGGTCGTACGGCGGGTTCACGCCGACGGCGATCTTGGACAGGTCCATTTTGACTCTTTATCAGATGCGGCCCTTGGGGAGCGGCCTGCGCGGCTGGGCTTATAGGCCCAAAATGCTGCGACGCGGAAGACGACTCCGGAGATTTCCCCGCCGCGAGTCGACAACGGGCGGCAATTCGCCTACAAAGCGTTCTACATCGTCCGTTAGCGCTAGATGGCGCTTTCGAGCGGCGGCCCGAAAGGCTGCCGCTTTTTGTTTGGCCGAACGGTCTCAGCGCCGCCGGCCCAGAACTTGAGTTGAGAGACCGTGCGCGGCAAGACGCAGGAAGACCGTGATCTGATCGAGATGCTCGATCCCGTGGCCGAAAGCCTGGGCTACGAGATTGTCCGCCTGCGCCTGATGGGCGGGACCGAGCAGCGCCGCCTGCAGATCATGGCGGAGCATCCGCTGCTGGAAGACGGCACGGGCGGCGACATGAACGTCGAAGACTGCGCCAAGTTGTCGCGCGCCGTCTCCGAAGTGCTCGACGCGGCCGATCCCATCGCCGGCGAGTACACCCTGGAAGTCTCCAGCCCCGGCATCGACAGGCCGCTGACGCGCCTGAAGGATTTCGACGACTATGCGGGTCTTGAGGCGCGTATCGAACTCGACCGCGTGGCCGAAGGCCGCAAGCGTTTCAAGGGCGAACTGGCCGGCGTCGAAGACGACCAGGTCGGCCTGAATATCGAAGGCGAGGACGACGTCACCGTCTACTTCCCCTTCGCGTGGGTCATCGACGCCAAGCTCGTCATGACCGACGCCCTGATGGAGCGGGGGGCCAAGCAACGCGCCGCCCGCCTCGAATCCGAAAACGAAGACCTGTCCGAAAGTGAAGAGGACTGACCATGGCCATCGGCATCGCCGCCAACCGGCTTGAACTCCTGCAGATCGCCGACGCGGTCGCCCGGGAAAAGGGCATCGAAAAGGAAGTCGTCATCGAGGCCATCGAGGACGCGCTGCAGAAGGCCGCCCGCGCCCGTTACGGCGCCGAGCACGACATTCGCGTCAAGATCGACCCGAAGACGGGCGAGACGACGCAAAAGCGCGTGATCGAAGTCGTTGCGGACGAGACAGATCTTGAAGGCGAGATCGGCAAGATGCCGTTCTCCATCGCCAAGCGCACCTGGCGCGACGCCGAGATCGGCAAGGTCTACGAAGAGACCCTGCCGCCGTTCGAGATCGGCCGCGTCCAGACCCAGATGGCCCGCCAGGTCGTCATGCATAAGGTCCGCGAGGCCGAGCGCGAGCGTCAGTACGACGAGTACAAGGATCGCGTCGGCGAGATCGTCAACGGCAGCGTCAAGCGCGTCGAATACGGCAACGTCATCGTCGACCTGGGCCGCGGCGAAGGCATCATGCGCCGCGACCAGTCGATCCCGCGCGAGAACTTCAACGTCGGCGACCGCATCCGCGCCTACATCTACGACGTCCGTCGCGAGACCAAGGGCCCGCAGATCATGCTGAGCCGCGCCCACGGCGGCTTCATGGCCAAGCTGTTCGCGCAGGAAGTGCCGGAAGTCTATGACGGCGTCATCGAGATCCGCGCGGTCGCTCGCGACCCGGGCTCGCGCGCCAAGATGGCCGTCATCTCGAACGACGGCTCGATCGATCCCGTCGGCGCCTGCGTCGGCATGCGCGGTTCGCGCGTGCAGGCCGTCGTGGCCGAACTGCAGGGCGAGAAGATCGACATCATCCAGTGGTCGGAAGACGAAGCCACCTTCATCGTCAACGCCCTGGCCCCGGCCGAAGTCTCCAAGGTCGTCATGGACGAGGAAGACGAGCGCGTCGAAGTCGTGGTGCCGGACGAACAGCTGTCGCTGGCCATCGGCCGTCGCGGCCAGAACGTCCGTCTCGCTTCGCAGCTGACGGGCTGGCAGATCGACATCATGACGGAAAGCCAGGAGAGCGAGCGTCGTCAGCGCGAGTTCGCCGAGCGCACCGCCCTGTTCCAGGAAGCCCTGGACGTCGACGAGGTCATCGCCCAGCTGCTGGTCACCGAAGGCTTCGCAGCGGTGGAAGACGTCGCCTATGTCGAGCCGCATGAAATCGCCTCGATCGAGGGCTTCGACGAAGAAACCGCCGAGGAGCTGCAGGCCCGCGCCCGCGAGTTCCTCGAGAAGGAAGCGGCCGAGCTGGACGCCAAGCGCAAGGCTCTGGGCGTCGAGGACGACCTGCTGAACATCGACGGCGTCACCCTGGCCATGGCCGTGGCCCTGGGCGAAGGCGACGTGAAGTCGGTGGAAGACCTCGCGGGTCTGGTTCCCGACGACATGCGCGGCTGGTTCGAGAACAAGGGCGGCGAGCGCGTGCGCGAGCCGGGCATCCTGGAAAGCTTCAACCTGTCGCCGGAAGACGCCGAAGCGCTGATCATGCGCGCCCGCATCGCCATGGGCTGGGTCGAGGCGCCGCCGGAGCCCGAGTACGAGGACGAGGCTTCGGCCGAAGGTGACGTCGCCGCCGAAGCTGAAGAAGAGGCCTAAGCCCTTCTGAGCTGTGTTTAACGGCCTCGCGGATATCTCCGCGGGGCCGTTCGCGCTCCCAGAAGGTCGCCTGGATCATGACCGACGACGACGCCCCCAAGACTCATGCCCAAGCCCATCGCCTCCGTAAGGACATCGTCCTGGGCGAGGCGACCGACGAGGCGCGCCTGATCCGCTTTGTCGCCGGGCCGGACGGGATGGTCGTGCCGGATCTGGCGCGCAAGCTCCCCGGACGCGGCATCTGGGTGGGCGCCGATCGGGACTCCGTCACGACCGCCGCCAAGAAGGGTCTGTTCTCGCGGGCCGCCAAGACCAAGCTGACCGCGCCGCCCGATCTGGCCGACCAGGTCGAGGCCCTGCTCGCCCGCCGGGTGCTCGACAGCCTGGGTCTTGCGCGCAAGTCAGGCAGCATTATCTCGGGTTTCGAGAAGGTGATCGCGGCCCTGGCGACCGGAAAGGTCGCTTGGCTGATTGAGGCTTCGGACGGAGCCGAAGACGGTCGCCGCAAGGTTCTGGCGGCCGCGCGAAGGGCTCAGATTTCGCCCCGACTGCTGGGGGCCTTCAATTCAGACGAATTGGGTTTGGCCTTAGGCGGGGAGAATGTGATACACACAGCGCTTCTCGCTGGGCGCGGGATCGATCGCTGGGCTTTGGATGTCGAGCGTCTATCCGGTTTCCGCCCGCTTCTGCCTCCCGAATGGTCGGCGAACGAACGCGAGGGCGACTAGGGTTTTCG
Source organism: Pseudomonadota bacterium (assembly GCA_020161365.1). Lineage (GTDB taxonomy): Bacteria > Pseudomonadota > Alphaproteobacteria > Caulobacterales > Caulobacteraceae > Caulobacter. The sequence goes on from JAIUNU010000004.1 coordinate 55,909, forward strand.
TCGTTTGGCGAGACTCTGGACAAGACGGCGGGCCTGTCCGCCCGGTCGGTTCGCCGGCCCTGGCAGGCGCTAGAGCTTTTCCATCCCCCCGGGCCCACCGGTGGGATGGAAAAGCTCTAGATTCTTTGAGTGAGCCCAGGTGTTCGGCCGGGCTCGTGAGCGAAGGGTCGGGGAAACGGCTTCCTTTTGGAGGTACGTCCGGGCCCCTTTCTCACATGGAACGAACGGTTTTTTAGCCGGGTACCGCCCGGCGGAAGTACAAGCGAGCGCATGAGCGACGAGAACGAAAACGGCCGACCCGGCGGACGCACCCCGATGACCCTGAAGCCCCGCCAGGGCTCAGTGAGCGCCGGGGTCGTGAAGCAAAGCTTCAGCCACGGCCGGACCAAGACGGTGGTGGTGGAAACCAAGCGGACGCGCACCCATGCGCCCGCATCTGGCAATCTTGCTGCGCCGTCCTCGGCCGAGCGTCGCCAAGGCGACCCGCCCGCGCCGCGCCCGTCGCAGCCGCAAGTCGGTGGCGGTTCGGCCGGCGGCCTGTCGCAGGAAGAGCTGCGCGCCCGCCAGCGCGTCGTCGACGCCGCCCGCGAAGCGCAAGCCCGCCAGGCCGCTGAACAGGCCGCCGCCGAAGCCCGCGCGCGCGCGGCTGCCGAAGCCGCTCAACGCGAAGCCGCCGCCAAGGCAGCCGCTGAACGCGCCGCAGCGGCTCCGCCGCCCGTCGCTCAAGCTCCGGCCGCGCCCGCCGCGCCGGTGACCCCGACCCCGGCGGCTCCGCAGGCGCCGCGTCCCGTGGCGCAGGCTCCGGCGGCCCCGTCGGCGCCGCGCCAGGACGCCCCGCGTCAGGACGCGCGTCCTTCGGCGCCCGGTCAGACCCGCACCTACGAGCCCAGCCGCGAGCGCCGCGACGATCGTCCCAGCACGACGACCTATCGTCCGGCCCCGCAAGGCGACCGTCCGTTCAATCAGCGCGCGCCGCGTCCCGACGCGAACGCCAACTTCGGCCAACGGGCTCCCCGCCCGGAAGGCGACCGTCCGCGCGGTCCGCGCCCCGACGGCGATCGTCCGCAAGGGGATCGCGGCGGCTATCGTGGCGACCGTCCGCAGGGAGATCGTCCGCAAGGCGACCGTCCGCAGCAGACGGTCCGTTACTCGGCCCTGGCGCCGCGTCCCGCCCCGGGCGGCGCGCGGGGTCCTGGCGGCCCGCCGCGCGGTCCGCGCCCCGGCGTGCCCGCCGCGGCTCCGGCCACGCCCGAAATCCAGCGCGCCACCCGCTCTGCGCCCCGCCCCGGCGGCGGCGCCATGGATCGCCGTCCGGACGAGGATGACGATCGCCGCAAGAGCGCCGCGCCGAACAAGGCCGTCTCGCGCGTCAAGGGCGCCCCGCAGCGCCGCGAAGGCCGCCTGACCATCCAGGCGGTGGCCGGCGACGGGGATTCCGCCGACCGGATGCGTTCGCTCGCTTCGGTCCGCCGGGCCCGTGAGCGCGAAAAGGAAAAGCGTCGCGGCGGCGTGACCGAACAGGCTCGCGTTTCGCGTGAAGTCGTCATTCCGGACGTCATCACCGTTCAGGAGCTGTCCAACCGGATGGCCGTGCGCGGCGTCGACATCATCAAGTTCCTGATGCGTCAGGGCGTGATGCTGAAGATCAACGACGTCATCGACAACGACACCGCTGAGCTGGTGGCCACCGAATTCGGCCACACCGTCAAGCGCGTGTCGGAAGCCGACGTCGAAGAAGGCTTCATCGGCGCCGACGACCACGACGATCACATGGAGCTGCGGCCGCCGGTCGTCACGATCATGGGTCACGTCGACCACGGCAAGACCAGCCTGCTCGACGCCCTGCGGTCCACCGACGTGGCGGCGGGCGAAGCCGGCGGCATCACCCAGCACATCGGCGCCTATCAGGTTCGCCTGAAGGACGGCCAGCGCGTGACGTTCCTCGACACGCCCGGCCACGCTGCGTTCTCGTCGATGCGCGCCCGCGGCGCCAACATCACCGACATCGTGGTGCTGGTCGTGGCCGGCGACGACGGCGTGATGCCCCAGACGATCGAGGCGATCAAACACGCCAAGGCCGCCGAGGTGCCGATCATCGTCGCCGTCAACAAGATGGACAAGCCGGGCTCGGATCCGACCCGCGTGGTCAACGAGCTGCTGCAGCACGAGATCGTCGTCGAAAGCCTGGGTGGCGACACCCAGCTGATCGAGGTCTCGGCCAAGGCCCGCACCGGCCTGGACGATCTGCTCGAAGCCATCCTGCTGCAGGCCGAAGTGCTCGACCTGAAGGCCAACCCCGACCGCAGCGCCGACGGCGTGGTGATCGAGGCCAAGCTGGACAAGGGTCGCGGCGCCGTCTCGACGGTGCTGGTCAACCGCGGCACCCTGAAGCGCGGCGATATCGTTGTCGCCGGCAGCCAGTGGGGCAAGGTCCGTGCGCTTCTGAACGAGCGCAACGAGCAACTCCAGGAAGCGGGTCCCGCCACCCCGGTCGAGATCCTCGGCTTGGACGGCGTGCCCTCGCCGGGCGACGCCTTCGCCGTGGTCGAGAACGAGGCCCGCGCTCGCGAGCTGACCGAGTACCGCATCCGCCTGAAGCGCGAGAAGTCGATGGCCCCGGTGGGCGCCGGCGCTTCGATGGCCGACATGATGGCCAAGCTGCAGGACAAGAAGCTGAAAGAGCTGCCGCTGGTCATCAAGGCCGACGTGCAGGGTTCGGCCGAAGCGATCATCGGTTCGCTGGACAAGATGGCCACCGACGAGGTCCGCGCGCGGATCATCCTGTCGGGCGCCGGCGCAATCAGCGAAAGCGACGTCATGCTGGCCAAGGGCGCCGGCGCGCCGGTCATCGGCTTCAACGTCCGCGCCTCGGCGCAGGCGCGGGCCCTGGCCGAACGCGAAGGTGTCGAGATCCGCTACTACGCGATCATCTACGACCTGCTGGACGACATCAAAGGCGTGCTCTCGGGCATGCTGGCGCCGATCCAGCGCGAAACCTTCCTCGGCAACGCCGAAGTGCTGCAAGCCTTCGACATCTCCAAGGTCGGCAAGGTCGCCGGCTGTAAGGTCACCGAAGGCGTTGTCCGCAAGGGCGCCAAGGTCCGGATCATCCGTCAGGACATCGTGGTTCTCGAGCTCGGCACCCTGCAGACGCTCAAGCGCTTCAAGGACGAGGTCAACGAAGTCCCTGTCGGTCAGGAGTGCGGCATGATGTTCGCGGGCTTCCAGGACATCAAGGTCGGCGACGTGATCGAGTGCTTCACCGTCGAAGAGATCAAGCGCCAGCTCGACTAAGAGCGGTCGCGAGATCGGAAATCAGGGCGCGGGTCGAAAGGCTCGCGCCCTTTTTCTTAGTCCACACGCAGACTGGAAATCGCCCCAATCCGGCGCTACGCCTCTTGTCATGCGCCTGAAAGCCCTCCTCGCCCTGACCGCCATCGCCGCCTCGCTGAGCGCCTGCGCCAGCGTCGACCGCCTGGACGCCGCCGGCGATGTCCATGATCTCTTGATCGCGATCCGCGACAATGACCGGGCGCGGTTCGACGCCCACGTCGATCGACAGGCGCTCAAGGGTCAGATCGAGGCTCGACTGATGGAAGAGGCGCGCCGGCGGGCGGGACCAAGCGGCGGGATCACTGCCCTGACCGCCCTCGCCTCGCGCCCGGTCGCGGATTTGGCCGGCGAGATACTGATCCGGCCCGAGACCTTCCACGCCGCCGCCAACTATTACGGCTACACGCCCGATCGGCCGATCCCGGGCCGCGTGGCGATCGCCGGCGCCCTGCGCCCCACCGGCGACGGGCGCGTCTGCGCCGCCCGCAAGGACGGCCCCTGCCTGCTGACCTTCAGCCGAGAGGGTGATCGCTGGCGGCTGTCAGGCTTCGACGCCTCCGCGGCCAATCTCCGCGGCAAGTGATGCGTCCAGCGATCGTCTGGGGCTCGATCCTCGCGGTCGGCATAGTCGCCGCCGCGCCGTCGGCGCAGGCCGAAACGCGGATGTTCTCTTACGATCCGATCTCGCCTGACGCCAAGCGGCTGACGGGCGCCGGGGTGACGATCCTGTTCAAGGACGGCCTGCTGGGCGCCAGTCGGCCGATCAAGGTGCTGGCCACCGGCGTCCCGGCCCAAGCGATGCTGAAAGCCGCGCGGTCCAAGGACCTCGGCCCGGGCGGCCTTTCGGCGATCAGCGGTGTCGACGCCAACGCCGCGCTCTATGCCGTTGATGCGTCGGCGGCGCAGGGCAGGATCTATGTCCGCGCCTTTTGTCCGGGCTCCACGAAACTCTGGCTGTCCTTCAGCCCGATCGTCGTGAGGCGCGACCTGCGGATCCAGGCGTTCGGCGATGATCCTAAGACGACGGGTCAAGCGCGCCTGTGCGGGACGCTCGACTTCTCCTATCGCGGCGAATGGCGCCTGCCGGACAACCGCACGCCCGATCCGATGTCGGACTGGACAGACAACCCCCAGAGACCGGACGTCTCCAACTAGGTCTCTCGCCAGCCGGGCGACCACGGTCTAGCCTCGCTCCAAAGCGGAGGGGAAGGTATGGCGAACGACACGGCGTTGGCGGGCTTCGAGTGTTTCGATTTCGATGACGGGCGCTGGTCGCGCGAGGTCTACAAGATCGGCGCGGGCCCGGCTGTCATCGTGATCCACGAGGTTCCGGGCCTTCATCCGGGCGTTCTCGCCTTCGCCCGCGACCTCGCCGACGCGGGCCTGACCGCCTATTGCCCCAGCCTGTTCGGCACGCCCGGCAAGCAGGTCTCCCGAGGCTATGCCATCGGCGAGATTCTCAAGAACATCTGCATCCGCCGCGAGTTCAGCGTCTGGAAGGACGGCCGCTCCAGCGCCATCGTCGACTGGCTGCGCGCCCTGGCCCGCAAGGTCCACGCCGACTGCGGCGGCAAAGGCGTCGGCGCGGTCGGCATGTGTTTCACCGGCGGCTTCGCCCTCGCGATGATGACCGAACCCTCCGTGGTGGCGCCGGTGCTGTCCCAGCCCTCGCTGCCGTTCAAGGATCGGGGCGGCCTCGACTGCTCGGCGTCCGAGATCGCCTGCGCCAAGAAGCGGTTCCAGGACGAGAACCTGTCACTGATCGCCATGCGCTTCACATCCGACAAGCTGGTGCCCGACGCCCGCATCGCCCGCCTGAAGACCGAGTTCGGCGACAAGGTCGAGGTGGTGGAACTGACCGACCAAGACGCCGCCCCCGGCCAACCGATGGCCCCGCACTCAGTGCTGACCCTGCACCTGCATCGCTCGGTCCCGAACAGCGGGAGCATGAGGGCGCGCGACAAGGTGATCGCGTTCTTCAAGGAAAGGACGTCGTGAGGAGCGAAAGAGTATGACCGGCGCCACCCTACCGACTCTGTCCTCCCCACGCCTCCTGCTAGAGCCGCTCTCGCTCGATCATTCTGCGGGCATGTTCTCGATGTGGCGGGAACCCGCAGTTTGCCGGTTCTCAGGCGTTGCCTATGACTCTGAGGGACGCCGCATTGGGCTGCCCGCCACAAGCGCCGCCGAAAGCGATAAAATAATAGACTTCTTTCAACAGCGCTGGTCGCAAGGATCGGGATGTCGCTGGGCGCTGATCACACGGACCAAGCGGAGGTTCGTTGGAACAGCAGGTTTCAACAGCTTAGGCGACTGCTCGGAATACGCTTATCATCTCCACCCTGAGGTCTGGAGATGCGGGTTGATGCGAGAGGCGTCACAAGCTGTGATCGAATGGCTTTCGTTACGGAGCGGGGCCCTCGGAGTTGAGGCCTTTATAAATCCCGCCAATCGTCCATCCATCCGGCTTGCCGAAAGCCTAGGTTTTCAAGCCTGCGGGCAGATAATTGATGACGCCGCGCGCTACTACCTTCCGCTGGACTTTCCCGTCCTACGCGCCTAGACACCGCGCCTTCCGATTTTCCCCGCGCACCGGCGTTCGATCCGCCGGCCGGGCCGCAAGGACGTCCGCGCCATGAAGCGCCATTCCGATACCAAGAAGGGCGCCCTGACCGGCCCTTCGCAACGCCAGCTCCGCGCCGGCGAACTGATCCGCCACGCCCTGGTCGAGATCCTCCGCGAAGAGGAACTGGCCGACGAAGCCCTGACCGGCGTCTCGGTCACGGTTTCGGAAGTGCGGATGAGCCCCGACCTGAAGCACGCCATTTGCTTCGTCGAGCCGCTGGGCGCCGGCCTGACCGGCGAAGACACCACCGAGGTGATCAAGGGCCTGAACCGGGTTTCGAAGTTCCTGCGCGGACGTCTGGGCCGCAGCATCGACATGAAGTTCACGCCGGACCTGAAGTTCATCCACGACGAAAGCTTCGGCACGGCCGCCTATATGGACAAGCTGTTCCTGGATCCGCGCGTCCAGCAGGACACCCGCCGCCTGTCCGACGTGGTCGACGACGAAGACGAGGCCTGAGCATGGCTCGCCGCAAGAAGGGCGACGCCGTATCGGGCTGGCTGTGCCTGGACAAGCCCTACGACCTGACCTCGACCACCGCCGTTTCCCGCGTGCGGCGGGCGTTCAACGCCCAGAAGGGCGGTCACGCCGGCACCCTTGACCCGCTGGCGACCGGCATCCTTCCGATAGCGCTGGGCGAAGCGACCAAGACCGTGCCGTTCCTGATGGACGCCGACAAGGCCTATCGCTTCACCATCGCCTGGGGCCGCGACACAACGACGCTGGACCGCGAAGGCGAGACCACCGCGACCTCGGACGAGCGCCCGACCCGAGAAGCCGTCGAGGCCGTGCTGCCCGCCTTCATCGGCGAGGTCGATCAGGTTCCGCCGAACTTCTCGGCCATCAAGGTCGACGGCGAGCGGGCCTATGACCTGGCGCGCGACGGCGTGGAGTTCGAGCTGCCGACCCGGAAAGTCAGCATTTTCGACCTAAAGGTCGTGGATCAGCCGGACGCCGATCACGTGACGCTCACAATGGAATGCGGCAAGGGCACCTATGTCCGCGCCGTGGTCCGGGATCTGGCCAAAGCGCTGGGAACCTGCGGGCACGTGGCCGACCTTCGCCGCACGCGGGTAGGCGGCTTCTCCGAGGCCTCGGCGATAGCGCTGGAAACTCTGGAGAATTTGAGCTATGAGGCCCGGCTGTCGGAGGCATTGCTTCCGGTCGAGACCGCGCTGGACGACATCCCGGCGTTGGCCGTGACCGATGAAGACGCCTTCCGGCTTGCACAGGGACGCGCCATCGTCCTGCTTCCGCGTCAGGTGGAAACGTTGAAAGCCGAGCTTCCGCCCGGCGATCGCACCGTTTCCGCCATGTCCGGCGACAGGTTGGTGGCCCTGTGCGAGATGCGCGCTGGGAAGCTCAATCCCGTGCGGGTCTTCCAACTCACCTGAGCGGAGACAACCCGATGTCGATCACTATCGAGCGCAAGGCCGCTCTCATCGCCGAACACGCCCGCGGCGCGGGTGACACCGGCAGCGCTGAAGTCCAGGTCGCGATCCTCTCGGAACGCATCTCGAACCTGACCGAGCACTTCAAGACGCACAAGAAGGACAACCACAGCCGTCGTGGCCTGCTGAAGCTGGTTTCCCAGCGTCGCCGGCTCCTCGACCACCTGAAGAAGTCCGACGCCGGTCGCTATCAGTCCCTGATCGAAAAGCTGGGTCTGCGTCGCTAAGGCATCAAGATCCGCCGCCCCGCCTAGGCAGGGCGGCGGATCGCGTATTTGGGACCCGGCGGCCGAGACAGGCCGTACGCCAGGTTCCGTGGGACGCCCGCTCCAACCGGGTCGTTCCTCTGTCCGAGGGTTCACGTCCTCAAACCCGCCTGTCACACTGGATGAGGATCATCGGGCCGGCTTCCGTTAGCCGTCCGCCCCTGTCCGCCCCGACGGGAATCCGCCCGCGGGAACCGAAAGAAGAAAAATGTTCGATATCAAACGCAAGACGATCGAGTGGGGCGGCAAGACGCTGGTCCTCGAAACCGGTCGCATCGCCCGTCAGGCCGACGGCGCCGTTCTGGCCACCATGGGCGAAACCGTCGTCCTGGCCACCGCCGTGTTCGCCAAGAGCCAAAAGCCGGGCCAAGACTTCTTCCCGCTGACGGTCAACTATCAGGAAAAGACCTTCGCGGCCGGCAAGATCCCCGGCGGCTTCTTCAAGCGCGAAGGCCGTCCGTCGGAAAAGGAGACCCTGGTCTCCCGCCTGATCGACCGTCCGATCCGTCCGCTGTTCGTCAAGGGCTTCAAGAACGAAGTCCAGGTCGTCGTCACCGTGCTGCAGCACGACCTTGAGAACGATCCCGACATCCTGGGCATGGTCGCCGCCTCGGCCGCCCTGACCCTGTCGGGCGCCCCGTTCATGGGCCCGATCGGCGCCGCCCGCGTCGGCTGGATCAATGACCAGTACGTGCTGAACCCGACGCTCGACGAGCAGAAGGAAAGCAAGATGGACCTCGTCGTGGCCGGCACCGCCGACGCCGTGATGATGGTGGAATCGGAAATCCAGGAGCTCTCGGAAGAGATCGTGCTGGGCGGCGTCAACTTCGCCCACCAGCAGATGCAGCAAGTGATCGACGCGATCATCGAGCTGGCCGAGCACGCCGCCAAGGAGCCCTTCGCGTTCGAGCCGGAAGACACCGACGCGATCAAGGCCAAGATGAAGGACCTGGTGGGCGCCGACATCGCCGCCGCCTACAAGATCCAGAAGAAGCAAGACCGCTACGAAGCGGTCGGCGCCGCCAAGAAGAAGGCCGTCGCGGCTCTGGGCCTGTCGGACGAGAACCCGACCGGCTACGACCCGCTGAAGCTGGGCGCGATCTTCAAGGAACTGGAAGCCGACGTCGTGCGTCGCGGCATCCTGGACACCGGCCTGCGCATCGACGGCCGTGACGTCCGCACCGTCCGTCCGATCCTGGGCGAAGTCGGCATCCTGCCGCGCACCCACGGTTCGGCCCTGTTCACCCGCGGCGAGACCCAGGCGATCGTGGTCGCCACCCTGGGCACCGGCGACGACGAGCAGTTCATCGACGCCCTGGAAGGCACCTACAAGGAATCCTTCCTGCTCCACTACAACTTCCCGCCCTACTCGGTCGGTGAGACGGGCCGCATGGGTTCGCCGGGCCGTCGCGAGATCGGTCACGGCAAGCTGGCCTGGCGCGCCCTGCGCCCGATGCTGCCGAGCAAGGAAGACTTCCCCTACACGATCCGCCTGGTCTCGGAGATCACCGAGTCGAACGGTTCGTCCTCGATGGCCACAGTCTGCGGTTCGTCGCTGGCCATGATGGACGCCGGCGTGCCGCTGGTCCGTCCGGTCTCGGGCATCGCCATGGGCCTGATCCTGGAAAAGGACGGCTTCGCGGTTCTGTCGGACATCCTGGGTGACGAAGATCACCTGGGCGACATGGACTTCAAGGTCGCCGGCACCAGCGAAGGCCTGACCTCGCTGCAGATGGACATCAAGATCGCCGGCATCACGCCCGCGATCATGGAGCAGGCCCTGGCTCAGGCCAAGGAAGGCCGCGCGCACATCCTGGGCGAAATGAACAAGGCCATGGACGCGCCGCGCGCCGACGTGGGCGACTTCGCGCCGAAGATCGAGACGATCAACATCCCGACGGACAAGATCCGTGAAGTGATCGGTTCGGGCGGCAAGGTGATCCGCGAGATCGTCGCCACCACCGGCGCCAAGGTCGACATCAACGACGACGGCGTGGTCAAGGTCTCGGCCTCGGACGGCGCCAAGATCAAGGCCGCGATCGACTGGATCAAGTCGATCACCGACGAAGCGGAAGTCGGCAAGATCTATGACGGCAAGGTCGTGAAGGTCGTCGACTTCGGCGCCTTCGTGAACTTCTTCGGCGCCAAGGACGGCCTCGTCCACGTCAGCCAGATCAGCAATGAACGCGTCGCCAAGCCGTCGGACGTGCTGAAGGAAGGCCAGATGGTCAAGGTGAAGCTCCTGGGCTTCGACGACCGCGGCAAGACCAAGCTGTCGATGAAGGTCGTCGATCAGGAAACCGGCGAAGACCTGAGCAAGAAGGAAGCGGCGGCCGAAGAAGCGTAAGCGTCTTCAGCTTCCCATTCCGGACGCTAACAGGCGGGCGGCTCCGAAAGGGGCCGCCCGCTTTGCGTTTTGGAGCCGTCGCGGGCGCCCAGCGTTACGCTCCGCAGCAGGGAGAAGCAGGGCATGATCCGCCGCGCCGCTGGACGCCAAGTATACCGGAGGCCACGCGGCTTGACACTCTTAGTCTCTTCTCCGATCCGACGACTTCTGGCTGCGCGGCTCAGCCTAGCCACGGCCCTGCAGTGGGCGGCGCGGATCGGCTACGCGGCGCGGGGCGCGGTGTATGTGGGGTTGGGCGCGATCGCCTTGCTGGCAGCCCTGGACCTGACCCCCAAGGCCAAGGGCGCGCGCGGCGTTCTGGAGACCTGGGCGGCCTGGCCCTTGGGGGGCGTGCTGATCGCGCTCATCGCTAGCGGCCTGGTCGGCTTCGCCGTGTGGCGCTTTGTACAGGCGTTGTTCGACGCCGATCGCCATGGCGCGACGCTAAAGGGTTGGGCGGTGCGCGCGGGCCAGGCGTTGAGCGGCGCGGTCTACGGCAGCCTGGCTTGGTCGGCGCTGGAGCTGCTGGACGTCTTCGAAGATGTCGGTGAAGCGGACGAGACCCAGAGCGCCCACCAATATGCAGAGGCGATCCTTGCCTGGCCAAGTGGCGATCGACTGCTGATCGCGGCCGGCCTGATCGTTCTGGGTTTTGGAATCGGCAATGTGGCCCAGGGCCTGATGCAGGACTTCGCCAAGCGCCTGTCCTGCGACGCGGAGACCTGTGCGCGGATCGTCCCTCTGGCCAAGGTCGGCTATGCGGCGCGGGGCCTGGCCACCTTGCCGCTGGGCGCGTTCTTGATCGTGGCGGGGCTTGAAGTGCGTGCGAGCCAGGCCCGGAGCTGGGGCGACGCCCTCCAGGTGGTCGAGCAACAGCCGGCTGGCGGCTGGATTCTGGCCATGGTCGCCGCCGGACTCGTCGCGTTCGGCCTCTTTGGTTTCGCGGAAGCGTTCTTCCGCCGCATCCGCCCGCCCGAGGCGCTTTGATCAGCCTCTGGGCGTGACGCGCACCACGGCGGCGTCCGGCGCGCCGTTGCCGCCCCGGCAGGCCGCCAGCCTGTACTTCAGGTCCATGCAGACCCACACCTCAGTCAGGCGGCCCTGCTTGACGCGGACGTTCAGGCCCTCGCGGGTCATGCCCCGATTATGCTGGATAAAGGCCTCCCGGATCTCCCCGGCGGTCATGGTTTCGTCAGTCCCCGGATCCAGGTCGGGAACGTTCAGCCGCTCACGGATCTGTCGCGCCTTCTTGAAGTAAGCCTCCGGCGTCTTCCAGTTGCAGGTCCCGTGCGCCTGCCATTCGTGCTGCAGCAGCCACGGCGACGGCGTCATGCACAGATTGGCCTTCACCGTCTTGACCCGCATCGGCGGGCTTGAGCGGCAGTAGCGAGGATGCACCTTGTCCGGCCCGTTGGGCCAAAGCCCATGGACCGTGAAGCCGAAACGATTGGTCTCGCACTGGATCGCCTTGTCAGACTCCGGGATCCCGGCGCGGCACGCCTCGGGCGACCAGTAGAGCGCCAGCAGATAGGCCGCGATCGGCACATCGGGGTGGATCTCGTCCGGCGGCGGGATTTCGGTCGGCGCGGGCGCGACCTCCTTGGGCACGGCGCACGCCTTGATGCTGGAGGCTTCTGCGATGGTAGCGGCCGTGAGGCCGATGGCCGCGGCTAGGAGGGTGGCGAGGGCGGTCTTCATCGGCGACTCCAGAGAACGCCTTGGATAGGCCCGCCGCGCGGCCAGGGCGTCAAGCCCGCCGTCAGCGCCGCGCTTACACGCCAGTCGGGCGACCTGAAAGATCGATCGTTGTTATTGCGAATAATTATCATTGCGGCGGCGCCACAACAAAGATAAGAACGCCTCGCAATTTCAGGAGGGGCGCGGTCGATGGCGCTCCCTGGGGATAGGACCACCATGCGTAACCCGAACTTCGCCGGCGTCGTCAGCCGGCCCCGCCGCGCCTTGAGCATCGCCGCCGTCGCCGGTGTCGCGGGTCTCGGCCTCGCCCAAGCCGCCGTCGCTGGCCCCGAGGGCCCGGACAGCGCCGTCGCCACCGCCGACGACCGCTCTGTGTCCGCCGTGACGATCGACGCCAAGCGGGTCGCTGATCCTTCGTCGAGCAAGTTCACCGCGCCCCTGGTCGACACGCCCAAGTCGGTGACCGTGATCCCCGCCAAGATCATCGAGCAGACCGCCGCCACCTCGCTCGCCGACATCCTGCGCACCTCGCCCGGCATCACCTTCGGCGCGGGCGAGGGCGGACAGCCCCTGGCCGACCGTCCGTTCATCCGGGGTCAAAGCTCGGCCAACAACGTCTTCGTCGACGGCGTCCGCGACACCGGCGGCCAGGTCCGCGAAATCTTCAACCTGGAACAGGTCGAGGTCGTGAAGGGTCCGGACAGCGCCTACAGCGGTCGAGGCTCGGGCGGCGGCAGCATCAATCTGTCGTCAAAGACCCCGAAAGCCGACAGCTTCGCGCGCGGTTCGGTGGGTGTCGGCACGGACGCCTATCTCCGCGCGACCGCGGACCTCAACCACGCTCTGAACGACAGCGTCGCGGTCCGTCTCAACGTCCTGGCCACGCAAGGCGATACGCCGGGCCGCAAGTCGGTGGATTTCGATCGCTGGGGCGTCGCCCCCTCGCTGGCGATCGGCCTGAACGGCGACACCCAGCTGACCGCCAGCTACTACCACCTGGAGGGCGACCAGACGCCGGACTACGGCATTCCGCTGGTCACCAAGACGACGCAGCCGCGCACCGCCTCGGGCGTCCTGAACGTGGATCCTCGCAGCTTCTACGGCGTCGCAGCGCGCGATTACCAGAAGACCAAGTCGGATATCGCCACCTTCGCCATCGACCACCGCATCGACGATACGCTGAACCTGCGTCAGGTCGTCCGCTACTCCAAGTCGCTGAACGACTACATCGTCACCAACCCCGGCGACGGCGGCGCGGCGCAGTTCGTTCAGGGCCAGTGGTGGATGAAGCGCGGAACCAAGACCCGCTGGAACCCCACCGAGACCGTGGCCGCCGTCACCGATCTGCACGGCAAAAGGACGGTCTTTGGCCTTGAGCACAGCTTTGACATCGGCCTTGAGCTGAGCCGCGAGGAAAACCTCAACGCCACCTATTCGACCTTCACCACCTCCGGCGCGGCTTGCCCGACCGGCTTCACGATCGCGGCCAACACCCTGGCGAGCCTTGGGGCCGGCGACTGCACCCTCGTCTACAAGCCCAATGACAAGGACGCCTGGACCGGCGTGATCAATCGCGCCCCCGCCGCGCGCAACGTCGCCAAGACCACCGCTGTCTATGGTTTCGACACCATCAAGTTCAGCGACAAGGTGCTGTTGAACCTGGGCCTTCGTCACGACCGCTACGAGAGCCACGGCGTAGACGTAGCGACCACCCAGGCGAACGGCGTCTTCACCTCGACGACCTACACGCCGCGCCGCGGGTCCTGGGAGTTCACCAACTACCAGTTGGGCCTGGTCTACAAGCCGACGGCCGCGTCCAGCCTGTACGTGTCGTATGGCACCGCCTCGACGCCGCCCGGCATCTCGGCCGGCGACCAGAACAGCAACACCGTTACGGGCACGGGAAACCTCGCGACGGCGCAACTGGAGCCGGAAGACAGCGAAAGCTTCGAGGCCGGCGCCAAGGCCAATGTCCTGAACAACACGCTGGCGCTGTCGGCGGCGGTGTTCAAGACCACCCGCAAGAACGCCCAGATCCAGATCGACGCCAACACCTACGCCCAGGTGGGCGAGGTCGAGGTGCAGGGTTTCGAGCTCGGCTTCTCGGGCAACATCACCCCGAAGTGGCAGGTGTTCGGCGGCTATACCTACATGGATAGCGAGCTGGTGCGCGGCGCCTATACCAGCGTCAACCAGGGCGACCCGCTGGCCAACACGCCCAAGCACAGCTTCTCCAGCTTCACGACCTACAAGGTGACCCGTCAGATCGCGCTCGGCGGCGGCGCCTATTATGTTTCCAAGAGCTTCGGCGGCAACCAGGGCGGCGCCGGCGGCGGGACCAACCGCATCTACGCCCCGTCCTACTGGCGCTATGACGCCTTCGCCTCGTGGGCGGTCAACGATCGGGTCGACCTGCAGCTCAATGTCCAGAACCTGACGGACGAGCGCTACATCGCCCGGACCAACGGCGTGCACCATGCCGATCCGGCGCCGGGCCGCCAGGCGATCCTTACCGTCAACGTGAAGTACTGACCTCCCCTCGAAGGACCTCACGCCAGCGCCCCGTCCGGTTTCAGTCCGGTCGGGGCGCTTTTTCATTCAGGACCGGCGATGATCTGATCCGGATCAAAGGATCGACAACGTCCGCCAGATAGGAATGGCTCGCAAATAGGATGTCGCCGATGATGTTGCAGATCCCCGAGCTTCTGACCAAGGCCCAGGTCGCCGAGTGCCGCGCGATCCTCGACGCCGGACCGTGGGTCGACGGCAATGTCACCTCCGGCTTCCAGGCCGCCATGGCCAAGAACAACGAGCAGTTGCCGCAGGAGAGCGCGGAAGCGCGCCAAGTCGGAGCCCTCATTCTGCAGGCTCTGGAGGCCAATCGGCTATTCGTGGCGGCCGCCCTGCCCCAGACCATCCTTTCGCCGATGTTCAACCGCTATGGCGAAGGCATGGGTTTTCGAGACCATGTCGACAACGCCATTCGCCGCGATCCGGTTACGGGCCAGCGCCTGCGGACCGACCTGTCGTGCACGCTCTTCCTGGCCGAGCCCGAGGACTATGACGGCGGCGAACTGGTGGTGAACGACCTCTATGGCGATCACGTCGTCAAGCTCGGCGCGGGCGACGCGATCCTCTACCCCAGCACCAGCCTGCACCACGTCACACCCGTCACGCGCGGCGCCAGGATCGCCAGCTTCTTCTGGATTCAGAGCCTGATCCGCGACGACGCCAAGCGCACCCTGCTGCTGGACATGGACGTCGCCATCCAGCGCCTTTCGCGTCAAACCGAACCTGAAGACGAGGCGATCCTTTCGCTCACGGGCGTCTATCATAACCTGCTGCGCCAGTGGGCCGAGGTTTGAGGCGCGCCCGGGTATCACGTTCGCAGAACGTGGATACGTCTCGAAAACCATAAGTTTACGGTTGCGCCCCAACATCCGCCCAACTTTCTGGAGATCGGATGTCCCAGGCGTCGATGATTCCTGCGCCCGCCCCCGTTGCGGCCTCGTCCTTTGGCGAGGCCGAGGCCGCGCGCTGGTTCTTCGACAACGCCGGCGGGCTGCTCACCGTCGTGTCCGCTGACGGCCGTTTCATCAACGTCAACGACGCCTGGACCGTCGTGACGGGATGGTCGCCGGCCGAGCTCGTCGGCGCCCCGACCATCAAGTTTGTCCACCCCGACAGCCAGCCCGAACTGATCGACACCGGCCGGCGCCTGCGGGAAACCGGCGCAGCGGTCAACGAACTCAAGGTCCGGTGCAAGGACGGCCGGTGGGTCTGGCTGCAGGGGCGCTCTCGCCGGGGTCCGAACGGAGAAATGGTCGGGGTGATGCATGACATCACCACCGAGGTGGAAGCCCGGGCGGAACTGGAAGCCGCGCGGCGCACCCAGGCCTTGCTGGCCGAGGAGGCCGGAATCGGGGTGTGGAGCTACGAGCCCGAGACTGGCCGTATCGAATGGGCGCCGGACGCCCTGGCGCTTCTAGGTATCGCGCCGGAGAGCATCGCCACCGCCGAGCTGTTCCTGGCGCGACTGCCCGAGAACCAGCGCGAGGATGTTCGGGCGGCCTTCGCGCGGGCGGTGACGACCGGCGAGGGCGGATCGCTGGAGTATCGTCTGCGCGGCGACAACGGCGGCTGGTTCACCTTGCGCGCGACCTATCGCGCCGAGCCCCGACCGGGAAAACTGTTCGCCCTGAAAGGGATTTCTCAGAACATCACCGAGGTCGCGCGCAGCCGGGACAAGGCCATCTGGAGCGAGCGACGCGCCCGCCGCCTGGTGGAAGATGCGCCGTTCGCCGTGGCGGTCTATGACCTCGACATGCAGTTGCGGATGGTCAGCCCGCGCTTTCTGGAGATTTTCCGGTCCACCGAGGACCAGGTCATCGGCAAGACCCTGACCGAGCTGACCGAAGGCGCGCGCCCCCGGTTCGTGGCCCGGGTCACCCGAGCCCTTTCCGGCGAGATCGTCACCCGGCGCGAGGACCGCCTTTACGACGCCGACGGCGTGGAGCGTGTCTTCCGCTGGGAAGCGCGACCCTGGCGCGACGTGGCCGGCGAGATCGTCGGCGTCATCACCTATATGGACGACATCACGGCGCTGACCACCGCGCGACGCGAAGCAAGGAGCAACGCGCGACGCCTGAAGGTGGCGTTGGGCGCGGCGCGCGCCGGCGTCTACGAAATCGACCACGAAAGCCGCACCTTCTGGGGTTCGCCGGAGTTCCATCGCATGATGGGGCGAAAGATCGAGTACGACGACGTCAAGGCCGCCGTCTGGCCGATGATTCATCCGGACGATCGCGAGCAGCTCTACAAGCCTGTCGTCACGCGGCCGGGCGCGGGCCGCCGGGAGCCAAAGCAGCACGACGTCCGGCTGCTGTCTCCTGACGGAGAGGCGCACTGGGTTCGGGTGTTCCATGAGGTCCGGCGCGACGCGCAAGGTCGCGCGCGCAAAGCGGTGGGACTGATCCTCGACATCGACGAAAAGAAGAAGGCCGAGTTGGCCCTGATCGCCGCCAAGCGCGCCGCTCAGGCCGCCAACGAGGCCAAGGCGCAGTTCCTGGCCAATATGAGCCACGAGATCCGCACGCCGATGAACGGCGTCCTGGGCGTGCTGCACGTGCTCAAGCGCGAGCTTCCGCCGGGTGACAACGCGGACCTGCTCACCGAGGCCTTGGGCGCGGGTCAGATGCTGTCGACCCTGCTCGACGACGTCATCGACATTTCGCGGATCGAGGCTGGCCGGCTGGAGCTGAGCCGAGAGCCGGTCGATCCGTGCGAGCTGGCCCGGGGCGTGGTTCGCCTGCTCAGCGGCCAGGCCGCGCACAAGGGCCTGGAGTTGATCCTGGACCTGCCAGAGGATCTGGGTTGGATCGAGACCGATCCCACGCGCGTCCGGCAGGCCCTCTTCAACCTCGTCGGCAATGCGGTGAAATTCACCCTGAAGGGCTCGGTCACGATCCGCGGGCGTCGTAAGGCGACACATGATGGACCGCGCCTGGTTTTCGACGTCATCGACACCGGCGTGGGCGTGCCGCTGGACGCGCAGGACCGGCTTTTCGAACGTTTCAAGCAGGCGGACGCCAGCACGACGCGGCGTTTCGGGGGTTCGGGCCTGGGCCTGTCAATCACGCGCGAACTGGCGCGCATGCTAGGGGGTGAGGTGTCGTTCCAGTCGATCCCCGGCGCCGGATCGACCTTCTCGCTGAGCATCGCGGCCCCCATCGTGGCGGCGCCGCTGATCCGGCAGTCGGAACCATCGGATCTTCTCGAAGGCGTCCGGGTGCTGGTGGTGGAGGACAACTCCACCAATCAGATCGTCGCACGCCGGCTGCTTGAGCAACTGGGCGCCTGCGTCAGCGTGGCGGACGACGGCGCCTCTGGCGTCGCGGCGGCGTCCGCCGGCGCCTTCGATCTCATTCTGATGGATGTGCAAATGCCGGGCATGGATGGCCTGGAAGCCGCCCGGCGTATTCGCGCCCTCCCCGGCGGAGCCGCCCACGCGCCGATCATCGCGCTGACCGCCAACGTCATGGCGCACCAGCGCGCAGCCTACCTCGGTGCGGGCATGAACGGGGTCGTGGCCAAACCAATCTCACCCACCGCGCTGGTCACCGAGATCCAGCGGCTGTCGCAAGTGGCGTCGACACGACAAAACGCCGTCGCCTAACCCCGTTCCCCCAAACCCTGAACCACGCTAAGCAGGGCTAAAACAGGGGGATACCGATGGCTGGCGAAAGTCAGGAACGCGCGTCGATGCGCACGGTGGTCGCGGCCTCGTCGGCTGGTACGGCCTTCGAGTGGTACGACTTCTTCATCTTTGGCAGCCTGACACAGGTCATTTCGAAGACCTTCTTTGCGGGCTTGAACGAGACGGCGGGCTATATCGCCGCTCTCGCGCTCTTCGGCGTGGGCTTCGCCTTCCGGCCTCTGGGCGCCCTGGTGTTCGGCAAGATCGGCGACCAGGCCGGCCGTAAGGGCGCGTTCCTGGCCACGGTGCTGATGATGGGCGGCGCCACTTTCGCAATCGCCTTCCTGCCAACTTACCAGCAAGCGGGAATCATCGCCCCGATCCTGCTGATCCTCATGCGCTGCCTGCAGGGCTTCGCCTTGGGCGGCGAATATGGCGGCGCGGCCATTTACGTGGCTGAACACTCGCCCGCCGACAAGCGCGGCTGGTCGACCTCGTGGGTGCAGACCTCGGCCGCCTTCGGTCTGTTCGGCGCACTTCTGGTCATCCTCGCCACCCGCTGGGTGCTGGGCAAGTATGTCGGCCCCGACGCCTTCGACGCCTGGGGCTGGCGGATTCCCTTCGCGGTTTCGATCGGCCTCCTGGGCATCTCGGTCTGGATGCGCCTGAAGCTGACCGAAAGCCCGGCCTTCGCCGCGATGAAGGAAGAGGGCCAGGCCTCCAAGGCGCCCTACGCCGAAGCCTTCGGCCAGTGGAGCAACCTGAAGCTGGTGATCCTGGCGTTCCTGTCGATGATGTGCGCTCAGGGTGCGGTCTGGTACACGAGCTTCTTCTACGTCCAGACCTTCATGGAGAAGTTCCTGAAGGTCGATCCGGTGACCATCAACGAACTGATGATGACCGCCACCGCGATCAGCGCCGTCTTCTATGTCGTCTTCGGCTGGCTGTCGGACAAGATCGGCCGCAAGCCGGTGATGCTGGGCGGCATGACCCTGGCGCTGCTGTTCTACTTCCCCGGCTTTCACCTTCTGGAGAAGGCGGCGAACCCGGCCCTGGCCGAAGCCAGCGCCAAGTCGCCCGTCGTGGTCGTTGCCGATCCCAAGGACTGTTCCCTGCAGTTCGACCCCGTCGGCAAGACCGCGTTCGTGACCTCGTGCGACATCGTCAAGAGCACCCTGGCCAATGCGGGCGTTTCCTACGCCAACGAAGCCGCGCCAGCCGGCGCAGTCGCCGCCGTGCGGATCGGCAGCGCTGAAATCACCTCAAAGAGCGCAACGGGCCTTGGCAAGGCCGAGGTCAAGGCGGTGAAGACCGAGGTGGAGACGCGGATCAAGGCCGCTCTGGTCGAGGCCGGCTATCCCGCCAAGGCCGACCCGAGCCGCATGAACATCCCGATGATCCTGGCCGTGCTGTTCGTGTTCGTCATCGCAGCCACCGCGCTGTTCGGGCCGCTGGCGGCGTGCCTGGTGGAGCTGTTCCCGACCCGCGTGCGCTACACGGCCCTCTCCTTGCCCTACCATATCGGCACGGGCTGGGTCGGCGGCTTCGTGCCGTTCTTCGCCTTCGCGATCGTGGCGGCCGTCGGCAACATCTATGCCGGCCTCTGGTACCCTGTGGCCTTCACCCTGCTCAGCGTGCTGACCACCCTGTTCCTGCTGCCCGAAACCAAGGGCCGGCCGCTCAACTGATCCGAGGGTCAGGTCGCGATGGGGAGAACCTCCACCGCGACCTCGGCCTGGGCCAGCGCATGGATCAGCGCCGGGTCCACCGGATGCGTGATCAGCCGGATGATCTGGCGGCCTTCGCGGGCCAGCTGGATCAGATGGTCGGCGTCAGCCCGCTCGGGATCCAAACGCTCGACATCGCGCCGCGCCATCTTGACGATCTCCGGCTCGGCGTCGGCGTCGAGCACCAGCACATCGGCCGTGCCCAGAGCCCTCACCGCGCGGAGGGTCAACAGGTCGGCAGGCCCCTTGCCCGCGATGAACCTCACGACACCCTTGCGCGCGCCGCCCTTGGCCAGGGCTTCTCGGAACAATTGCCCGGCCCGGTCCATGTCTCCCGCGCGAGCAGCGGCGGCGGCCTCGCCCATCACTGCATCGCGCAGGAACGCCCGACGCTCGTGCAGCGTCGGCAGGGTCTTGCGGACTTCGCTCTGGAACTTGGCGAGCAGCGCCGCCACGCGCCCCGTGCCCTCGGGCACCTGGGCCTCGATGTCATTGCGCAGCATGGTGGCCAGGACCGGCGCGCCGCCGCCCGTGCCCACGGCCGCCACCACCTCGCCGCGATCGATCACCGCAGGCGTGTTGAAATCGCAGAGCTCGGGCCGGTCGACCACATTGACCAGCACCCGAGCGGCCCGCGCCGCGCTGGCGGCGGCCTGCACGAACACCTCGTCGGGACTGGCGATGAAGGCGAGCGCCGCCCCGCTGTAGGACCCAGGCAGATAGGCGGCGTGACCGTCCAGACGGATCAGGGTCGCCGGCGATCCGTCGAACAGGCGCGCCTTGGCGTCGGCGGCGTCGCCGGAACCGGCGATGACAACCTTGCGGCCGGACAAGGGGAAGAAGGCAGGAAACGAATCCAACAGAAAACCTCGAAAGCTTATTGCGACCGGCAGTCTTCGTAGGGGCCGCCCGGGAAACCCTTGAGCATGGCGTCCGCGCCCTTGCTCCAGATCTCGGCCTGGCCGGCGGCATAACGCGCTCCGGAACCGGACCTCGCCAGCTTGAGGGTCTTGGTGGAGCCTCCCGCCGTGACGACGACACGCTTGCCATGAAGAGCGTACGCGGCCGTGAAGCGCTTGCCCGATTTGCAGCTATAGCGGATGGGCGCGTCGGTTGAATCCATCGGCGCGACGGTGGCGCACCCCGCGAGGGTGGCGGATGCAACGGCCAGAACAATGGCGACACGGCGCATGGCGCGAACTCCTTCAGGCCTTGGAGCATAGCGGGTTTCGCGGCAGGCGCCCCGCCATCCCGCACTGGAGGCCAACGATTTTAGGCGTCCTGGAATGGACCCGGACCTCGGTTGAAAATCTCTCTGGCCAAGCCATGTGTGAACAGTGTTAGGTTTATTTGGGGCGCTTTGCGCCCGTCTTTCGTTGGGAGGCGAAGACGCATGGCCTTGACGCTCGACATCAACGGCAAGCCGGTATCCGTACAGGCAGGGCCAGAAACGCCGCTGCTGTGGGTTCTGCGCGACGAACTGGGCATGACCGGAACCAAGTTCGGCTGCGGCATGGCCCAGTGCGGCGCCTGCACGGTGCATATGGACGGGCAGGCGATCCGGTCCTGCGTGACGCCGATCGAGGCCGTCGGGGCGGCGAAGATCACCACGATCGAGGGTCTGGGCGGCCAGCATCCCGTCCAGCAGGCCTGGGTGCGTCATGACGTGCCCCAATGCGGCTACTGCCAGTCCGGCCAGATCATGTCGGCCTGCGCCTTACTGGCCCAGAAGCCCAAGCCCAGCGACCAGGACATCGACGACGCCATGGCGGGCAACATCTGTCGCTGCGGCGCCTATCAACGCATCCGCGCCGCCATCAAGGACGCCGCCGACTTCGGCCCGCCCACGGGCGAAGCGCATGCCGATATCGATGAAGCCATCGTCGCCGCCTCGGGCGCGACGCACCGGGGAGCCGGCCGATGAACGCCCCTGTGGATCCCAAGGGCCTTAAAGCCGCCCTCCCCAGCCGTCGCGACGTGGTTGTCGCCTCCACCCTGGCGGGCGGCGCGCTGCTGGTCGGCTGCTCTCCCGCCGACCTGATGAGCGCCGGCTCGAAGGTCGAGGTCGGCGCCTTTGGTCCCTTCATCAAGATCGCGCCTGACGGCGCGGTGACGGTGATCTCCAAGCACATCGAATTTGGCCAGGGTAATCACGCCGGTCTGGCGGCCATCGTCGCCGAAGAGCTGGACGCCGACTGGAGCAAGGTGAAGGTCGAGCAGGCGCCCGCCAACGCCAAGCTCTACGCCAACGGGACGATGGGCGCCCAGCTGACGGGCGGATCCTCGGCGATCTCAAATTCGTGGGACCAGCTTCGCAAAGCCGGCGCAGGCGCTCGCGCGATGTTTGTCCAGGCCGCCGCCAACCGATGGAATGTTCCGATCGGCGAAATCACGGTGAAGGACAGCGTCCTGACCCATACCTCGGGCAAGACCGCCACCTTTGGCGAACTGCTGAACGACGCCGCCAAGGTCAATCCGCCGGCCGATCCGAAGCCCAAGGACCCCAAGGCGTTCACCCTGATCGGCTCCGATCGCGTTCGCCGCAAGGATTCGCAGGCCAAGAGCGACGGTACGGCGCGTTACACCCAGGACGTCCGCCTGCCGGACATGCTGACGGCCGTCGTCGCTCACGCGCCCCGGTTCGGCGGCAAGGTGAAGAGCTTCGACGCGGCCGAGGCCAAGAAGGTCGCAGGCGTCGTCGACGTCTTCGAGATCCCGACCGGGATCGCCGTCGTCGCCCAGAACACCTACGCCGCCCGCATGGGTCGTGAAGCGCTGAAGGTCGAGTGGGACGAGGAAAAGGCCGAGAAGCGCGGCAGCGCGGCGATCCTCCAGGGTTATCGCGACGTGCTGTCGGGCAAGGACGCCTCGGTAAAGTGGGAGCCCTTCGACCAGCGTGGCGACGCCGCCGGCCTGGAATCGGCCAAGGGCGCCGACGTCGTCGAGTTGAACTACGAGTTCCCCTATCTGGCTCATGCGACCATGGAGCCGATGAACTGCGTGGCCGCCGTCGACGGCAACAAGGTCAAGCTGACCTTCGGCTCTCAGGGCCAGACTCTCGATCAGTTGAACGTCGCCAAGGTGGTCGGCTGCCTGCCGGGTTCGGTGGAGATCGAAACCCTGTTCGCCGGCGGCTCGTTCGGTCGCCGCGCCACCTTCCAGTCGGACTACGCCGTCGAGTGCGTTCATATCGCCAAGAAGGTGGGAAAGGGCCGGCCGGTGAAGCTGGTCTGGACGCGCGAGGACGATATGCGGTCGGGCTATTTCCGGCCCATCGTCGTGCACGCGCTGAAGGTGAAGCTCGACAAGGACGGCCTGCCGGCGGCCTGGCGCCATCGCATCGTCACCCAGTCGATCATGAAGGGCGCGCCCATGCCGATGGGCAAGGGGCCCGACTCCACGGCGTTCGAGGGCATCAATGACTCGCCTTATCTGAAGGCGACGCCCGTGGTCGACGCCCAGGTGGCCTTCCCCGACATCGGCGTTCCGGTTCTGTGGTGGCGTTCGGTGGGAGCGACCCATACCGCCTTCGTGATGGAGCACACCATCGACCAGTTGGCCGCCAAGGCCGGCAAGGATCCGGTCGAGTACCGTCGGGCGCTCTACACCAAGGCCGGGGCCGACCGTCACCTCGCCGCCCTGAACTTGGCGGTGGAGAAGGCCGGTCCCAAGGCGGCGGCGGGGTGGACACGCGGCGTCGCCGTTCACGAGAGCTTCGGCTCTGTCGTGGCGCAGGTCGCCGAGGTCAAGCTTGAGAACGGCGCGCCGCGCGTCGGCCGCGTGGTGACGGCGATCGACTGCGGCGTGGCGATCTCCCCCGACCAGATCGCGGCCCAGATGGAAGGCGGTACATGCTACGGCCTGTCGGCGGCGCTGTTCGGCGAGGTGACCCTGACTGACGGACAGGTCGATCAGACCAACTTCGACAGCTACCGTGTCCTTCGGATCAATGAGGCGCCGTTGGTGGAGACCAACATCGTTCCGTCTGGAAATCCGCCAAGCGGTGTCGGCGAGCCCGGCACTCCCGTGATCGCACCGGCGGTGGCTAACGCCTTGTTCGCCCTCAACAAGACCGCAACGTCGCGTCTCCCGTTCGTCCGCTCGCAGGCTTAAGCAACCAGCGTTCGCCAAATACACGCTGGACGGGAACCGAAAGCCCATTCATCTTTATGGAATGGGTAAGCGTAACAGTATCGGTTTCCAGTCCTGGGCCCCGCCTGACCCCCGACGTTTTTGGCGGAAGCGGGGGCGTTTGGGCGTCGGCCCCGCGCGCCCGGCGAGCCCGGCGCCATGACGTCGCGCTGCGAGTCCGATTGCGAAGCCTTCGCGGACGAGGAGGATATCGCCGCGTTCAACCGCGCGCTTGCAGCGGTGAGCGAAGACTATCGGCGCGTACTTTGGGTGTTGATTCCCAGGCTGGCGGCGCTGGAAGAACGTGGCGACGCCGCCGAGGCTCTGCGGCTGATCGCCGAAATCGAGGCGATCGTCGTCTCACGGGAGCCGTCGGCGCAGTAACCGTTTTCGGCGGCGTGCTTCGCTCTCAAGGACGTTGAAGCGCGCACAGGTCTTCAGGCCGGTCGACATCAAGGCAGACGCCAGGATCGTCGACGGCGACCTGGACAAGGCGAGCCCCCGCGCTCGCGATCAGGCTTCGCGCGCCCTCGTCACCCGACAAGGCGCGGAGCGCGGGTAGCCAGGCGGCGCCAAACAGGACCGGATGACCCCGCCGTCCAAGATGAACCGGCGCGACGATATCCTCGGACCGACGAAGAGCGGCGGCCAGTCGCTCGGGCGTGCGGGGGTCGATACGGGGCATGTCGCCCAGGAAGACGAACACGCCACGGGCGTCGTCCGGTGTCGCGCGGGCCGCCTGGGCGAGCGACACCCCCATGCCCGCGATCACATCTTCCACCGCGACGATGACGAGACGGTCAGTCTCGGCCAGACGCCTCGCAACCACGTCCACGGCGTCGCGGATCTTTGGGTCAGGCCCTACCGCCACGAACACCCGGCGGACGGGCGCCCGAAACGCCGTGGTCAGGGCGCCGGCGACCAGCGGCCGCCCATCCAGCACGGCGGTCAGCTTCCCGCCGCCAAACCGCTGGCCTCGTCCGGCGGCCAGGACGATCGCATCCCATGGGCCCGTATCCCTTTGCGTCATCGATCGCAGCGCCTATTCTTAATCACAGACATGACGCCCTATGACGACAGCCCCGCGCAAGCGGTCTCGACCGCCCCCCGGACGCCCGCGTCGTCTTTGATCGATGGTTTCGGGCGCGCGGTCACCTATCTGCGCGTCTCGGTGACCGACCGGTGCGACCTGCGCTGCGTCTACTGCATGGCCGAGCATATGACCTTCCTGCCAAAGGCGGAGGTGCTCACGCTCGAGGAACTGGACCGCGTGGCCTCGGCCTTTGTCGGTCTGGGCGTGCGCAAGCTGCGCCTGACGGGCGGCGAGCCTCTGGTGCGCAAGGGCTTCATGGGCCTGGTGGAAAGCCTGTCGCGCCATCTGCGATCGGGCGACCTGGACGAGCTGACCCTGACGACGAACGGAACCCAGCTCGCGCCCCATGCCGCCGAACTGGCCCGACACGGAGTGCGACGCATCAATGTCTCGCTCGACACCTTGAAGCCGGATCTCTTCCGGGCGCTGACGCGCGGTGGCGACGTGGCGCAAGTGGTGGCTGGGATCGACGCCGCCCTGAAGGCCGGCCTTCAGGTCAAGATCAACACCGTGGCGCTGAAGCACGACAACGCCCGCGAGATCCCCGACCTGATCCGCTGGGCCCATGCACGGGGCTGCGACCTGACCCTGATCGAGACCATGCCGCTGGGCGAGGTCGACCAGGACCGCACCGACCAGTTCCTGTCCCTGGTCGACGTCCGCCGCGACCTCGCATCCTTCTGGACCTTGAACGATATCAGCGACGCCACGGGCGGCCCGGCGCGCTACGTGCGGATCGCCGAGACCGGGGGACGTCTTGGGCTGATCACCCCCCTCAGCAACCACTTCTGCGACACCTGCAACCGCGTGCGCCTGACCTGCACGGGAACGCTGCATACCTGCCTGGGACGCGACGACGCCCGCGATCTGCGCGCAGTGATCCGCAGCGGCGCCAGCGACGTCGAACTGACGGAGGCGATCTTCGCGGCGCTGGAAAGCAAGCCTAAGGGGCACGACTTCCAGATCGCCGCCCCACGCCCGGCCGTGGCGCGGCACATGTCGACGACGGGGGGCTGAGGTGGCGAAGGTTCTCCTGTTCGGACGCCTGGCCGACCAGGCCGGCTGGCGTCAGCGCGAGGTCGATGCTTCGGATCTCGCGACGCTCCGCGCCAGCCTGGCTGACACCGATCCTGCTCTTGGAGAAGCGCTGGTCGCCGCCGGGGTCCAGGTCGCCGTCGACAAGACCATCGTCCGAGGCGATATCGCTCTGACCGCCGCCACAGAGGTGGCCTTCCTGCCGCCGATGAGCGGCGGATGATCATCACCCTGACCGACCAGCCCTTCGAGCCCGGTGCGCTGGTGACCGCCTTCTGCGCGGATCGCCAGGAAACGGGAGCGGTGGCGACCTTCGTCGGTCTCGCCCGCGCCGAGAAGGGCGCGGCCACCGCGCTGGAGCTCGAGGCCTATCCGGGCTTCACCGACAGCGCGATCACGACGATCGCGCAGGCTGCGGTCGCACGCTTCGCCCTGCAGGACGTCCACATCGTGCATCGCGTGGGCCGCATCGCGCCGGGCGAGGCGATCGTCTTCGTGGCCACCGCCGCCGCGCATCGGCGGGAGGCGTTCGAGGCCTGCGATCACCTGATGGACTATCTGAAAAGCCGCGCGCCCTTCTGGAAGAAGGAGCACGGCCCCGACGGTCCCCGCTGGATAGAACCGACGGCGCGCGATAGGACCGACGCGCAAAGGTGGGATCAGGAGACCTGAATGTCCGAAGCGCTGAAGCCCGGCGGCGGCGTCAAGCCCGACCTTCCCTTCACCCCTGTGCGCGTGGCCGTGCTGACCATTTCCGACACGCGCGGCGAGGCCAGCGACACGTCGGGCCAGATCCTCGTCGAGCGCGTCAAGACCGCCGGCCACGAGCTGGCCGGCCGCGCGGTGGTTCGCGACGACATCGAACAGATCCGCGCCCAGGTTCGCTCCTGGATCGGCAGCAAGGCGGTCGACGTAATCGTGACCACCGGCGGGACCGGTCTGACAGGCCGCGATGTCACCGTCGAGGCGTTGGAGCCCCTGTTCGACAAGACGATCGACGGCTTTTCGGTGGTCTTCCACCTGGTCAGCTACGCCTCGGTGGGCCTTTCGACCCTCCAGTCGCGGGCGACGGCGGGCTTGATCGACGGCGTCTTCGTCTTCTGCCTGCCGGGAAGCAACGGCGCAGTGAAGGACGGGTGGGACAAGGTCATTTCCGCCCAGTTGGACAGCCGTCACAAGCCCTGCAACATGGTCGAGCTGATGCCGAGGTTGTTGGAACGTTGAGCAGGCTTACGCACATCGACGACCAGGGCCGCGCCCGCATGGTCGACGTCTCCGAGAAACCCGCGACCGTTCGTGAGGCCGTCGCGTCCGGCTTCGTGCGGATGAGCGCCGAAACCCTGGCGCTGGCGATATCTGGGTCGGGCCGCAAGGGCGACGTTCGTGTGGTGGCTGAACTGGCCGGCGTCATGGCCGCCAAGAAGACATCCGATCTGATCCCGCTCTGCCACCCCCTGGCGCTCTCCAAGGTCGAGGTGGCGGTCGAGCCGGCGGACGAAGGTCTCCTGGTCACCGCTCGGGTGAAGACCACCGGGCCAACGGGCGTGGAGATGGAGGCCCTGACGGCGGCCTCGGTTGCGTGCCTGACGATCTACGACATGCTCAAGGCCGCCGAGAAGGGCATGGTCATCGAAGCCGTGCGTCTTCTGGAAAAGACCGGCGGCAAGTCGGGCGACTGGAAGGCCGCTTAGAGCCTTATCGCGCTACGCTCGCGCGGGCGCGTCGGAGACCTGGCCGCGCGGCCGGAGCGCCAGCTTCGTTCTGCTCCAGCGCCGCCAAGAGGTCGGCCTTCAGCGCGTTCAGCTTTCGCGCGTCGGTGACTTTGCCCCCCTCGACCGTCTGGACGTAGAAGGCGTCCACCGCCCGCTCACCATAGCCGTCGATATGGGCCGACTGGATGGAGAGCGCGCTGTCGGCCAGCGTCTTGGCCAGGGCGTGCAGCAAGCCGGGACGGTCGCGCCCCGAGGCTTCCACCACCGTGGCGTCGTTGGACGCCTCGTTGTCGATCGTGACGGAAGGCGCGATCGCGAAGGCCGCCGCGCGGGTCTGCTCAGAACCCCGGCGAGGCTCGAGCGCCAGGGCGTCGCCCTTGCCAGCCGCCTCCAGGGCGTCGGCCAAACGACGCAGGGCTCGCGGATTCTCGCAGCCGAACGGAGCGCCCGTAACGTCCTGAACGTAGAAAACGTCGAGCGCCTGGCCCTGGCGAGAGGTGAACACGCGCGCGCCGACGACGTTGCCGCCCAGCGATGAGATGGCCAGAGCGAGGTCGGAAAACAGGCCTCGGCGGTCCTTGGCCGCGACAACGACCTCGGCCGCGTTGCTGCCGGACCGTACCTGGCCCTCGGCCGCTGCGCCGCCCTGTATGGCTGCGCGGCGCGCCAGTTCGGCATGGTGGAAGAGATCATCCTGCGAGAAGGCGCTGAAATAGGCGTTCTCCATCGCCGCCACCCAGCCCTTGGCGGCGGGATCGGTTTCCAGCAGAGCGGCCCGCGCGGCTTCGGCGGCGCTTTCCTGATGCCGCTGGACATTGGCGGCGGCGTCGCTGCCCCGGCCCCCGCGGAACACCGCCTCGGTCGCGTTGTAGAGCTCCCGCAGCAGCTGGCCTTTCCAGCCATTCCAAACGCCTGGGCCAACGGCCCGAATGTCGGCGACGGTGATGACCAGCAACAGGCGCAAGCGCTCAGGATTTTCAACGATCCGGGCGAAGGCCGCGACAGTGCCGGGATCCGAGACATCCCGCTTCTGGGCGAAGTCGCTCATGACGAGGTGGTTCTCGACCAGCCAGGCGACCAGCTCGACCTTGCTGCGCTCCAGGCCCAGCCGTTCACAGGCGCTGCGGGCGCTGCGGGCCCCGGCCTTCTCCTGACCGCCGACGCCGCCCTTGCCGGTGTCGTGCAGCAGCATGGCCAGGAACAACGACTCGCGGTCCTCAATCAGCGGCATGATCGAGACTGACAGGGGATGGTCTTCGACCAGTTGGCCCGCCGCGATGTCGCCGATCACGCCCACCGCGCGCAGGGTATGCTCGTCCACCGTGTATGAGTGGTACATGTTGAACTGCATCTGGGCGACGACCCGGCCAAACTCCGGGATGAACCGGCCCAGGACGCCGGCGTCATTCATCAGGGTAAGAGTGCGGTAGCTTCGCTTGCCACGCGCCAGCAGATGCAGAAAGGCGCGACAGGCCTCGGGGTCGCGACGGACCTTCGAGGTGATCAGCGGCAGGCTGCGCGTGACGGCGGTGAAGGCGTCGGGATGCAGGTCGAGGTCGCGCTCGTCGGCGATCTTGAACAGGCGGATCAGATTGACCGGATCAGCCTCGAAGATCTCGGGACCAGCGATATTCAGGCGACCGCCGTCCTCATAGAAACCCTCGACGTCCAGGGCTTTGCGCTTGGGCCTCGCGCCGGGCAGGAACCGGGAGATCCCCTTGGGCTCGTTCTTGAAGTGCTCGGCTTCCAGCTTGGCCGAAAAGGCGCGGGTTAGGGTCCCGACTTCCTTGGCGATCAGGAAGTAGCGGCGCATGAACCGCTCGACGGCCGGCGCGTCGCCTCGGTCGCCATAGCCCATGCGCCGGGCGATTTCGGGCTGCAGGTCGAAGGTCAGCCGCTCCTCGGGCCGCCCAGTGGTGAAGTGCAGGTGGGCGCGCACCGCATGCAGAAAGTCAAAGGCCCGGATGAACGCCTTGGTCTCACGAGTCGAGAACACCTCCATCTTGAAGACGTCCTCGGGCCGATCGACCGGATGCAGGTACTCTGCGATCCACATCAGCGTGTGGAGGTCACGCAGGCCGCCCTTCCCTTCCTTCACGTTGGGCTCGACCATGTAGCGGCTGGCGCCAGCGCGCGCTTGCCGGTCGTCGCGCTCCTTCAGCTTGGCCGCGACGAACTGGGCGCCGGTATTCTTCATGACCTCGTCGCGGAAGCGGCGTTTCAGATCCTCGGCCAGGCGCTCGTCGCCGGTCAGGCGCCGCGCCTCCAGGATCGAGGTCCGGATCGTGAAGTCTTCCTTAGACAGCCTCACGCACTCCTCGATGGTCCGCGAGGCATGGCCGACCTTGAAGCCCAGGTCCCACAGCGCATACAGCATGTACTCGATCACGCTCTCGGCGTGCGGCGTCTGCTTGTAGGGTCGCAGGAAGAGCAGATCGATGTCGCTGAACGGCGCCAGGGTTCCCCGGCCATAGCCGCCAACGGCCAGCAGACACAGGCGCTCGCCCTCGGTCGGATTGCGGGCCCGGAAGACGTGAACCGTCGTGAAGTCGTAGAGGGCGGTGATCACCTCGTCGGTGACGCCGCTGAGCAATCGACTGGTCTCGACGCCGCTGGCGCCGTTCTCCAGCCGCTCCTTGGCGATCATCCGGCCGCGGAACAGAGCCTGCTTAAGGATATCGATCGCTCGGGCGCGCTGTTCGACTTCGTTGCCGATCGAGTCGAGCGCGGCGGCCGACAGCCTGGCCCGAAGGGCGTGACCGTCGACGACGTGTTCCAGGCGGGTGGGGCGAAGGCGACGGGGCATGCGGTTAATATGGTTACACCCTAGGCCCTGAGCAGACCCTTAAGACGATAAAGCGCTTCCAGGGCCTCGCGCGGGCTCATGCCGTCAATGTCGAGGTCGGCCAGAGAGGTCTCGACAGCGCTGGGCGCCGCCTTGGCGGGCGCCTGGACCACGGCCTGACTCATGGCGAACAGTGGCAGGTCATCCAGCTTGGCCGGCGACTGGTCCTTGCTCTCCAGCCGGTCCAGGACTTCGCGGGCCCGAACCACGACCGGCGCCGGAACCCCGGCCAGCTTGGCCACCTGCACGCCGTACGAGCGATCGGCGGGCCCAGGCGCAGCCTCGTGCAGGAAGACCAGATCACCGTTCCATTCCTTGGCGCGCAGGGAGAGGTTGGAGACGAAGCTCATCCGCTCCTCCAGCGTCGCCAGCTCATGGTAGTGCGTGGCGAACAGGGCGCGGCAGCGGTTTACGTCGTGCAAGGCCTCGGCGCACGCCCAGGCGATCGCCAGACCGTCATAGGTGGCGGTGCCCCGGCCGATCTCGTCCAGGATCACCAAGCTGCGCGGTCCCGCCTGGGTCAGGATCGCCGCAGTCTCGACCATCTCCATCATGAAGGTCGAGCGACCCCGCGCCAGGTCGTCACCGGCGCCGACGCGGCTGAAAAGGCGATCCACCACCCCGAGCCGGAAACTGGCCGCCGGCACGTAGCAACCCGACTGGGCCAGGATGGCCAGCAATGCGTTCTGGCGCAGGAAGGTCGACTTACCGGCCATGTTCGGACCGGTGACGATCGACAAGCGCGCGCCGGTCTCGCCGGAGGCGTCCAGGCGACAGTCGTTGGGCGTGTAGGGCTCGCCCGCGCGCTTGACGGCGGCTTCCACGACCGGGTGGCGCGCGGCCCTGGCGTCAAAGGCCAGGGACTTGTCGACGGTTGGGCGCACGGCGCCGGCGTCCTCGGCCCACTCGGCCAAGCTGGAGGCGACGTCCAGGCGGGCCAGAGCCTCGGAGGCGATCTGGATCGCGTCGGCCAGCAAGCGGGCCTGTTCACGCCAATCCTCGAACGCTGCGACCTCCATCGCCAGGGCCCGCTCGGCCGCCTGGGCGATCCGGGCGTCGAGATCGGCCAGCTCCACCGTCGTGAAGCGGACCTGATTGGCCAACGTCTGGCGGTGAATGAAGGTGGCGTTCAGCGGCGGCTGAAACAGCGGGTCAGCCTTGCCAGCTGTGGCCTCGACGAAATAGCCGAGCACGCCGTTGTGGCGGATCTTCAGCGGCACGCCGCTTTCAAGGGCGAGCTGGGATTCCAGGGCGGCGATCACCTTGCGGCTGTCGTCGCGCAGGCTGCGGGCCTGATCCAGTTCAGGCCTCACGCCCGAGGCGACGAAACCGCCGTCCCGGGCTAACGCCGGAAGGTCGTCGCCCAGACCTTGCTCCAACATGTTCAGGAAGGACGAGAGGCCCTCATGCAGGGCCGGCGTCAGGGCCTTGAAGACATGTTCCAGTTCGAACGGCGGCGGCGACAAAGGATCAGGCGCCCCGCCCGCCATGCCGGCCAGACGTTCGCCCACCTTCAGCGTATCGCGGATGCAGCCGAGATCCCGGGGCCCCCCGCGACCCAGGGCCAGACGGGAGAGCGCGCGCGCCATGTCGCCGGCGCCCTTGAGCACCTCGCGCAAGCGCTGACGGAGTTGGCGATGCTCGACGAACCACTCGATCGCGTCCAGGCGCTGGTCGATGGCGGCGACATCCAGGAGCGGGCGGGCCAACCGCGAAGCCAGGAGGCGCGCGCCGCCCGCCGTCACCGTACGGTCGATGGCCGCCAGCAACGAGCCGTTACGGTCGCCGCTCTGGGTGCGGTCGATTTCGAGGCTGGAGCGTGTGGCCGGATCGATAGCCATGACATCGGCGTCGGCCGCGCGGCGCGGCGCACGCAGCGCCGGCAAGCGACCGGCCTGGGTCATTTCCAGGTGCGCGGCGATCAGACCCAAGGCGCCGATCTCGGCCGGCGACAAGCCGCCAAAGCCGTCCAGAGTCTCGACGCCATAGAGGCGTTTCACCCGGGTCTCGGAGGCCTGGGGCTCGGAGAGGGCCGACGGCATCGGCTGCACCAGCCCGCCGCAGATTTTCAGCGTCTGGGAAATCGCGTCATCGGACAGCAGGCGATCGGCGACAAGGGTCTCGGACGGCGCCAGGGCGGCGAGGATCGGCGCCACGCCTTCCTTGGCGACGGCGAACACCTCGACCTCGCCCGTGGACAGCTCGACTGACGCCACGGCCGCCTGACCTGCGCGCAGGGCGACGGCGGCCAGACGGTTGGCGCCGCGCGCGTCGAGCAACCCGTCCTCAGTCAAAGTGCCCGGCGTCACGACGCGAACGATGTCGCGGCGAACCACCGCCTTGGAGCCGCGCTTCTTGGCCTCGGCGGGGTCTTCCATCTGCTCGCAGACGGCGACCTTGAAGCCCAGGCGGATCAGCTTGGACAGATAGGCCTCGGCCGCGTGTTGCGGCACGCCCGCCATCGGGATCGGCTGGCCGTTGTGCGTTCCCCGAAAGGTCTGGCTGATCCCCAGCGCGGCGGCGGCCTTGTAGGCGTCGTCGAAGAACAGCTCGTAGAAGTCGCCCATGCGAAAGAAAATCAGCGCGTCGGGCTGGCGCGCCTTCATCTCGAAGAACTGCGCCATCACCGGCGTCGCGCCGGTGGGGTCGATCTCGTGCGCAGGGGTCGGCGTGGCGTGGGCGTTCATCGCCCCGGAAACTACAGAGCGTCGCGACCCCCGTTAAGAGGCGGCGTTAAGGTTTTCCGGGGATGGCGGATCAAAGACGACAAGAGCCTGCTTGACGATCGATCGTCTAAAAGTTGAGTTTAGGCCATGAGCGCTACGCATCAGCCGCTGCCGCCCAGGCCTCCCGTCATGGGCGCATATCGACCCGATTGGCTGGAAAGGCCGTCGGGGGACGATATGGCCGCGTTCTATCCCGCTCGCGCCGCTCGTCGGGAGATTTCCGGCAAGGTGACCATGGTCTGTCAGGTGAAGGCGGATGGACGGCTGGCGAACTGTCGCATCACCCATGAGACGCCGACGGGCGAACAATTTGGCCAGGCGGCTCTGCGCCTAGCGTCCAAGTTCCGGATGATCCCGCCCGATGACCTGCGACCGAACCCTGGTGAAGTGACCATTCCACTGGTCTTCCAGATTCCGGAAGGCTCATCAGTGGGGTGGCCAACCGGACAAGAGGCGAAGTTTCTTGTTCACGGCGGGGCCGCCGTCGCGATCGTATCGACCGTTCTCTTGGCCTCTATCATCTGGATCCTTGGCCGCTATCACAACCGCGCGGCGACGCGGCGCTAGCTCCCCGTGACCTCTTCCCAGAACCGCTTGGCCTTGCCGACGAAGTTGGCGGACTTGGGATTTTGCTTCTCGCCGCACAGGCCGGCCAGCTCACGCATCAGTTCCTTCTGGCGCGCCGACAGGTGGGTCGGGGTTTCGACGAACAGTTCGACCACCAGATCACCGCGCTGGCGGCTGCGCAGAGAGGGCATGCCCTTGCCCTTGAGGCGGACGGTCTTGCCGGTCTGAGCGCCTTCCGGCACTTGGACCATGACCTTGCATTGGCCATCGCAGGACTCGCCGCCCAGCAGGCAGGGCGCCTCGATCTCCCCGCCGAGGGCCGCCGTGGTCATCGGCACCGGCACGGTGCAGAGCAGATCCAGGCCGTCACGCTCGAACAGTTCGTGCGGAGCAACCGACAGGAAGATGTAGAGATCGCCGCGCGGGCCGCCCCGCGCGCCCGCGTCGCCCTCGCCCGCCAGGCGGATCCGGGCGCCATCGTCGACACCGGCCGGGATACGGACCGAAAGGATGCGCTCGCGACGCACCTGGCCGTGGCCGTGGCAGTTCGAGCAGGGGTCCAGCACCAGCCGGCCCGAGCCGCCGCAGCGCGGGCAACCGCGCTCGACCGCGAAGAAGCCTTGCGTCGCCCGGACACGGCCGGCGCCGCCGCAGGTGCCGCAAACGGTCGGGCTGGTGCCGGGCTTGGCGCCGGAACCCTCGCAGACCTCGCAGGTCATGGCCGCCGGCACCTTGATCTCGACCTCGGCGCCGGCATAGGCCTGCTCGAGGGTGATCTCCAGGTCGTAGCGCAGGTCCTGACCGCGCTGGGGACCGTTCGACGGACGACGGCCGCCGCCGAACATCTCGCCGAAAACGTCGCCAAAGACGTCGTTGAAAATGTCGCTGGCGTCGAAACCCTGGCCGCCAAAGCCGCCGGGACCGCCCTGCGGTCCGTTGACGCCGGCATGACCGAAGCGGTCATAGGCCGCGCGCTTCTGCGGGTCGGAGAGGACCGAATAGGCCTCGTTGATTTCCTTGAACCGCCCGGCCGCGTTCTCGCAGCCGCCGTTGCGGTCCGGGTGGTGTTCCATCGCCAGCTTGCGGAACGCGGACTTCAGACCAGCTTCGTCGATGGTCCGGGTCACGCCGAGAATTTCGTAATAGTCGCGCATGGTCAGCGTCTGGCGCCCAAAAGGCCCACGAGAGTGGCGTTTATAAGAGAAGAGGTGGGATAGCTCCGGGCCCGGCGCAAGGCGCTCGTGGGACAGGAGACGGAAGGTCGCGGCCGCGGAACAGATCGGTTGGGATTGTTCCGCGGCGCACGCATGGCGGTCTTAGGCCGCCGGCTTGTTGTCGTCGACTTCCTCGAACTCGGCGTCGACAACGCCGTCGTCAGCCTTGGCGTCACCGCCCTCGGCCGAGCCCTGCTGGGCCTGGTACATGGCCTCGCCCAGCTTCATCGAGGCCTGGATCAGGGCCTGGGTCTTGGCCTGGATGGCCTCGACGTCTTCGCCTTCCAGGGCGGTCTTCAGCTCGGCGATGCCGGTTTCGATTGCGGTCTTCTCGGCCGCGCCGACCTTGTCACCGTGCTCGGCCAGAGCCTTCTCGGTCGAGTGCAGGATCGCCTCGCCCTGGTTCTTGGCCTCGACCAGCTGCTTCTTCTTCTCGTCCGCGGCCTTGTTGGCCTCGGCTTCCTTGACCATGCGCTCAATGTCGCTGTCCGAGAGGCCGCCGTTGGCCTGGATGCGGATCGAGTGCTCCTTGTTGGTCGCCTTGTCCTTGGCGTGCACCTGAACGATGCCGTTGGCGTCGATGTCGAAGGTGACTTCGATCTGCGGCACGCCGCGCGGCGCCGGCGGAATGCCGACCAGATCGAACTGGCCCAGCATCTTGTTGTCCTGCGCCATCGGGCGTTCGCCCTGGAACACGCGGATCGTCACGGCCGACTGGTTGTCGTCAGCGGTCGAGAAGGTCTGCGAGCGCTTGGTCGGGATCGTGGTGTTGCGTTCGATCAGCGGGGTGAACACGCCGCCCAGGGTCTCGATGCCCAGGGTCAGCGGCGTCACGTCCAGCAGCAGCACGTCCTTGACGTCGCCTTGCAGCACGCCGGCCTGGACGGCCGCGCCCAGAGCCACGACTTCGTCGGGGTTCACGCCCTTGTGCGGCTCGCGACCGAAGAAGTCCTGCACCGCCTGCTGGACCTTGGGCATGCGGCTCATGCCGCCGACCAGGATCACTTCGTCGATGTCGCTCTTCTTCAGGCCGGCGTCCTTCAGGGCCTGTTCGCACGGACCGATGGTGCGGGCGATCAGGTCATCGACCAGGGCTTCGAGCTTGGCGCGCGACAGCTTGATGTTCAGGTGCAGCGGGCCCGAGGCGTTCATGCTGATGAACGGCAGGTTGACCTCGTACTGAGCCGTCGAGGACAGCTCCTTCTTGGCCTTTTCCGCTTCCTCACGCAGGCGCTGGAGAGCCAGCTTGTCCTTGCGCAGGTCGACGCCCTGCTCCTTCTTGAACTCGTCGGCCAGGTAGTCGACGATCCGCAGGTCGAAGTCTTCACCGCCCAGGAAGGTGTCGCCGTTGGTCGACTTCACCTCGAAGACGCCGTCGCCGATTTCCAGGATCGACACGTCGAAGGTGCCGCCGCCCAGGTCGTAGACAGCGATCTTCTTGTTGTTGTCCTTGTCCAGGCCATAGGCCAGGGCCGCAGCGGTCGGCTCGTTGATGATGCGCAGGACTTCGAGGCCGGCGATCTTGCCGGCGTCCTTGGTCGCCTGACGCTGGGCGTCGTTGAAGTACGCCGGAACCGTGATGACCGCCTTTGTCACCGGCTCGCCGAGGTGGGCCTCGGCGGCTTCCTTCATCTTTTGCAGGATGAACGCCGAGACTTCCTGCGGGCTGTAGTCCTTGCCGTGCGCCTTGACCCAGGCGTCGCCGGTCGGGCCCTTGACGATCTCGTAGGGCACCATGCCCTTGTCCTTCTCGACCACCGGGTCGTTCGCGGTGCGGCCAATCAGGCGCTTGATCGCGAACAGCGTGTTGGTCGGATTGGTGACGGCCTGGCGCTTGGCGGGCTGGCCGATCAGGCGCTCGCCGTCCTCAAGGAAGGCGACCACCGACGGGGTGGTGCGAGCGCCCTCGGCGTTCTCGATCACCTTGGGGTTCTTGCCGTCCATGATGGCGACGCACGAGTTCGTGGTGCCAAGGTCGATACCGATAATCTTGCTCATCTTCGTACCTGTCGCTCCTTTAGGCGGACGGCGGTGACAAGGGCCTTCTCAGAAGCGCCCCGGTTTTTCTCGCTCCGTCCCCAGTGGCTTCGCACTCTCTACGGTTCAAGTTCCGCACTCCGCGCCGTCGACGAAAATCGAACGGGCGGAATGCGTTGTGCGAAGTTGACGAACCCGTCAACCCCGCTTCGAAGCCGGATATGGGGGATGGGCGCCGCCGCGCAAGACCATAACCCCTCGCAGGGAGGGGGAATCTGGGATTCTGAGCCAGAAAGTTGGCCATGATCGGCGTCGCTTCAAGCGGCCCCACCCAGGTCGAAGAGGGTGATGCACGATCGCGCGGCTTATGGAACTATCACCGGGCCGGCCGCTCCGCGACGGCGCTAGAGCCCCGCGCGCCAAAACGGAATCGCTTCGAAGCGATAACGAGGCTCTAGATCAAAGACTTGGAGCGTGACTCGCGCCGAAACCGGTTCCCACGTTCGGCGTCACGCTTTAGCGTTGCGCGTAATGTTAAAGCCCCTCGCCGTCCTACCTGGCTTCGATGTGTGGCCAGGCTTTCTCGACGTTTCGGCGCAGGCCGCCTTGACCGAAGCCGTCCTCGCGGCGGCGAGATCCGCGCCTTTTTCAAACTACGATACCGCCTATGGAAAGCCGATGAGCGTGGGCATGACCGCGTTTGGGCCGCTCGGTTGGATCAGCGACAGAAGCGGATATCGTTATGTCGACCGTCAACCCGGCTCGGCCGAGCCTTGGCCCGACATGCCGCCGATGCTGCTCGACCTCTGGAGCCAGCTGGGCGATGCGCAGGCCCCGCCGGACTCGTGCCTGATCAATCTCTACCGCGATGGCGCGCGCATGGGCCTGCACCAGGATCGCGACGAGACAGACCCCCGGTTTCCCGTGCTGTCGATCTCCCTCGGCGATACGGCCGTGTTCAGGATCGGCGGCGTCAATCGTAAAGACCCGACGCGTAGCCTCAAGCTCTCCTCGGGCGACATCTGCCGCTTGTCGGGACCGGCGCGTCTGGCGTTCCACGGCGTCGATAGAATCCTGCCCGGCTCCTCAAACCTGGTGCCCGGTGGCGGCCGGATCAATCTGACCCTCCGCCGGGCGCGACCCGGCTGAAACGACAAGAGGGCCGCTCCTGTTCGAGAACGGCCCTCTTTAACGTCATGGGTAAGCTTCACGCCCGAAGTGTCAGCCCCGCAGCTTGCGGGTCAGCGTCTCCAGGTCATGGTTGAGCGCGCTGTCCTCCGTGCGCAGGGCCTCGATGCGCCGCACGGCGTGCAGGACGGTGGTGTGATCGCGACCGCCGAAGCGGCGGCCGATGTCGGGCAGCGAGCGCGTGGTCAGTTGCTTGGCCAGCCACATGGCGGCCTGACGCGGGCGGGCCACGGCGCGGTTGCGTCGCTCACTCAGCAGATCAGCCTGCTTCATGCCGTAGTGCTCGGCGGTGGCCTTTTGAATATCGTCGATGGTGATGCGCTTCTCGCCCGAACGAAGGTGCGGGCGCAGGATCGCCTGAACCTCGTCGAGGGTCATGCGGGACAGCCCCTCACCGGCGCGAGCCGACAAGGTGTTCAGCGCGCCTTCCAGCTCGCGGACGCTGTCGGTGAAACGGTCAGCCAGGAACTGCATCACCTCGGCGCGCATGGTCGGCTCGAAGCCGTGCGCGGCGGAAAGAGTCTGGATTTTGCGCTCGAGGATGCCCAGGCGAAGATTGCGATCGGCAGGCTCAAGACCACACACCAGACCTGCCGACAGATGGGAGCGCAGATGGGCGTCCATCTCGGTCATGGCCGACGGCGGGCGATCGGCGGAGAACACGACGCGGCCGCCCTCCCCAACCAGCGCGGTCAGGGTGTGAAACAGCTCTTCCTGCGTCGACTGTTTGCCTGCGATGAAATGGACGTCATCGATGATCAGAAGGTCGGCGGCGCGCAGCTCTTCCTTGAAGGCCGCCGTCTGGCGATCCATCACGGCGCGAACGAAGGTCGACAGGAAGCGCTCGGCCGTCAGGTAGACCACCCGCTTTTCCGGCGCATTGCGCATGGCTTCCCAGGCCAAGGCGTTCAGCAGGTGGGTCTTGCCGAAGCCGTAGGGGCCGTGGAACAGCACGGGGTTGAAGTGGCCGTCCGCCCAGTTGGCGATCCGTCGGGCCACGGCGTGGGCGAATTCGTTGGCGGGACCGGGAACGAAGGTCTCGAAGGTGAAGCGTTCCTGCAAACCTTGGGTGCGCGGCGATTTGGCGTTGGGCGTGACGACGGCGGGCGCATCCGTGGAAACGGGCAGGACGATTTCGATCGGCTCGGCGGCGACGGCCTTGGGAGCGGCTTCGACATAGGCGCCAGCAGACGCCTCGAATTCCAGGCGCGACTTCAGGTCGATGCGACGACCGGTCGCATCAAGAGTCGCCCAGAGCTCGCCGATCCGACGCCAAGCGCTGCGGCGGATCCAGTCGCGAGCGATGCCCGTCGGCGTCACCAGGACCACGTCGCCGGTCGCGGCCTCGCGCAGCATGGCCGGCGCGATCCACGACCCGAAGGCCGCATCACCCAGCTCGCGCTTCAAAGCCACGCAAACCTTCGACCAGACGTTCGCCGCCGGCTCGCAAGCCGCCGCGATCGCCGCCGAGAAGTCCTGGCTGGCCACCCCGCCCTTCATGGTCATTCGTCCACCGCCTTGCACAAAAACAATCGCCGCATACCTCAGCCGCCGCCCCCCATGGCGCGCGACCGTTTTTCTCAACGCACACAGGTTCTTACTCGGCGAACACGAGGGGTCCGCCGCCGCCTTGTTTTGTCCAAGACTGGAAGAGCGCTGAGACCCTTAAACTAGCCAGCGGCCCGGGCCGGTCAAACGGAAAACTTGCGTCCGATCGCGGATATTTCTGTTGACTCGCGAGAGGCCCTCGCCCGGCAAGGGAATAGCGACTTCGACTACTCTGATCACAGATTGTGACGTCAGGAATAGCGCGTTGGATTCAAAGCAAAAGCCGACCAGGTCTCCCTGATCGGCTTTGTAAACTTTTGAAAAGATTGGATGAACTAAGTTCGTCCAATAACTGTACTAGGCCGCGGCCTTGTCCAGTTTCTTCAGGCGAGCCGCCAGGCGCGAAACCTTGCGCGAGCCCGTGTTCGGGTGAACGACGCCCTTCGAAACCGCGCGCATCAGCTCGGATTGAGCCTCAACGAAAGCGGCCTTGGCGACGGCGACGTCACCCTTGGCGATCGCGTCTTCAAACTTGCGCAGGAAGGTGCGCACGCGCGAGCGACGCGCGGTGTTGACTTCGGTGCGGCGAGCGATCTTGCGGATCGCCTTCTTGGCGCCGGGATTATTGGCCATAGGTCGGACCTTCAAACGGACAGCCGCGCGGGCGGCCGCGAAGCAGGTGGAAATGTGAGCGCGCGGATATACGGGAAGCGCTGGCCTGGGTCAACGGTCCACAGGCAGGATTCCCGAGGCCGCTTCACCGTCTTCGTTGCTGATCCGGATCAAGCGCCCTTGAAGGCGGGTTTACGCTTTTCGACGAAGGCTGTCATGCCTTCCTTCTGGTCCTCGAAGGCGAACAGCGAATGGAACAGTCGGCGCTCCAGCGCGACGCCGGTGGTCAAGG
Source organism: Pseudomonadota bacterium (assembly GCA_020161365.1). Classification (GTDB taxonomy): domain Bacteria; phylum Pseudomonadota; class Alphaproteobacteria; order Caulobacterales; family Caulobacteraceae; genus Caulobacter. The sequence goes on from JAIUNU010000004.1 coordinate 96,532, forward strand.
TCGTTTCATAGGCCGCCTCAACCAGCTCCTTGTTCATCGCCACCGCGAGCGGAGACTGGCTGGCGATCTTGGCGGCGATCGCGAGGGCTTCGTCGACCAGGCTTTCGGCCGGGAAAATGCGGGAGACCAGGCCCGAGCGTTCGGCTTCCTGCGCATCCATCATCCGCCCGGTCAGGATCATGTCCATGGCCTTGGACTTGCCAACGAAGCGGGTCAGGCGCTGTGTGCCGCCGATGCCCGGGGCGACGCCCAGATTGATTTCCGGCTGGCCGAACTTGGCGGTGTCGGCGGCCAGGATGAAGTCACACATCATGGCCAGTTCGCAACCGCCCCCCAGCGCGTAACCGGAGACTGCGGCGATGATCGGCTTGCGGCACTGCTCGATCGCACGCGCGCCGGCGGTGAAGAAGTCCGCCTTGAACATCTGGGCGTAGCTCTTGTCCGACATCTCCTTGATGTCGGCGCCCGCGGCGAAGGCCTTGGCCGAGCCGGTCAGAACGATGCAGCCCACGCCGTCGTCCGCCTCAGCCGCCGCCAGGGCCTCAGCCAACTCGCCCAGCAGGGCGGTGTTAAGGGCGTTCAGCGCCTCGGGCCGGTTCAGTCGGATCAGGGTGACGCCCGGCGCGCTCTCGGGCGCCTCGACGATCAGGGTCTGGAACTGGGCCATCTCATTCTCCTGCTTCAGCCGGCGCAGTTATAGAGAGGGCATCGGCGTTGGGGAGCCCCCCGCGCCGCCTCTGGCCCGACGTGGGACGCTCGCGATCACCACAGATTGGCGGCGCGCCTTATCCCTCAGCCCCAACGACGCCGAACTGGATCCACAGGGCCTTGTCCTTGAGGTTCTTGCGAACCCAGGCGGCGTGGACCTCGCGTTCGACATCGGTGGAGCGGGGCGCCAAGGGCCTGGGTCGCGCGCCATAAGCTCCCTGGACTGCGGCGGAGACCGCCAGGGCCCCGACCGAGTGGGTCAGCTCCAGAGCGCGCTCCTTGCCACCCTGCAGCTCAAGATAGACCTCGGCCAGCAGATGGGCGTCGATCAGGGCGCCGTGTTTGTCGCGGCTCTCAAGGCTGATCTTGAATCGCTTACAAAGCGCGTCGAGCGAATTGTACATGCCCGGAAAGCGCTTCTTGGCCATGGCCAGGGTGTCGACCCAGCGCTCCTCGTGGATCGGCGCCTTGCCGCACTTCTCGAGCTCGAAATTGACGAACTGGCGGTCGAACGCGGCGTTGTGGGCCACCACGACGCTGTCGCCGACAAATTCCAGGAAGCGATCGGCGATCTCATGGAACTTTGGCTTGCCGGTCAGGAAGGCGCTGGACAGGCCATGGACCTTCTCGGCCTCGGCCGGCATGTCGCGCAGCGGATCGCAGTACTCGTGGAACGAGCGGCCGGTCGGCATGAAGTCGACCACCTCGATGCAGCCGATTTCAACCAGCCGGTCGCCGGTCTTCGGGTCGAAGCCGGTGGTTTCGGTATCGAGGATGATCTCGCGGGCCATGGCCCTTCAATGGAGCCGTTCGCCGCCGGCTTCAAGCCGAGCGGGAGGTTCTCAACAGAGTCAGAAGGTCGCGCACCTGCCGCCGCGCATGGTCGAGGCCCTGTCCCGTGTCGATCACGAAGTCCGCGCGGGCGCGCTTCTCGGCGTCGGGCGTCTGGCGCGCCAGGATCGCCTCGAACTTCTCCGGCGTCATCTCCGGGCGGGCCAGAACCCGCTCGCGCTGGACGTCGGCCGGAGCCGAAACCACCACGACCTTGTCGACGCGCTTTTCGCCGCCCGTTTCGAACAACAGCGGGACGTCCAGCACCACGATATCGTGGCCCTCGGCCTTGGCCTTCTCGAAAAAGCCGATCCGGTGAGCGCCAACCAGGGGGTGAACGATCGCCTCCAGCTTGGCCAGCGCCTCGGGATCGCCGACCACGCGCGCGCTGAGCTTGGCGCGATCGATCGCGCCATTGACGACAACGCCGGGAAAGGCCGTCTCGACCGGTTCCACAGCCGCCCCGCCCGTAGCGTAGAGCGCGTGCACGGCGGCGTCAGAGTCATAAACGGGAACGCCTGCGGCCTCGAACATCTTCGAGGTCGTCGACTTGCCCATGCCGATCGATCCGGTGAGCCCCAGGATCAACATGTCAGGCTTCTCCCAAGAGCTTTAACGCCAGGCCTCGAACGTCGACTTCGGGGGAGGGGGGCTGGCCATAGATGGCTTCGAAGGTTGGGATCGCCTGGCGAAGCAGCATCTCCAGGCCGTCCACCGTCGCGCGGCCAGCGGCTTCGGCGCGGCGGAGGAACTCGGTCCGCAGCGGCTTGTACACCATGTCCAGGACCACCGCGTCCCTTGGGGTCAGGGCGAGATCGGCCACAGGACCGTCTCCGCCGCCCAAGCCCAGGGAAGTCGCGTTGATCACCAGGCCGGCCTCCGGCAGCAGAGCGGGGAGGGCGTCCTCGCCCCTGGCCAAGACCTTCTCTCCAAACGTGTCAGCCAAGTCCTTTGCCCGCGCTACGGTCCGGTTGACGACCGACACCTGCGGCGCGCCCGCGAGAAGCAAGGCCGCAATGGCGCCCCGCGCCGCGCCGCCCGCGCCGAGCACGACGACCGGCGCGGCGGTCACATCGTAACCGGGCGCCTGCGCGGCGATGGCGCCCAACAGGCCAGGGCCATCGGTGTTTTCGGCATGGACACCGCCGTCGGCGTCAAAGAGCAGCAGGTTGGCCGCGCCCGCCATCCGCGCCAGGTCACTGGCGGTGTCGGCGATCGCCAGCGCGCGCTCCTTGAAGGGGATGGTGACATTGATCCCGCGCACCGCGCCGCCACGCAGGCCATTTACGAAGGTCTCGAAGCGGTCAACCGTCGGCGCGAACGGCACATAGGCCGCATCGAGGCCGGCCGCAGCGATCCAGGCGTTATGGATCAGCGGGCTCATCGAATGCCGAATGGGCTGACCGCAGACGCCGCCGACGACAGCCGCACCCGTGATGACGTTGCTCATGTCACGAGCGCTCCTTGAAGGCGCAGGAAATCCAAGAGGCCGATCAGCGGCAGACCGAGAATGGTGAAGTAGTCACCCTCGATCCTGTCGAACAGCTGGACGCCTTCACCCTCCAGCTCGTAGCAGCCGACCGACCACAGCAGGGCCTCGCCGCGGCGCTCTATATATTGGTCGAGCCAGGCGTCGCTGAACGACCGTATCGAGAGCTTGGCGCTTTCGACCACTCGCCAGATCGGCTGTCCGTCGCGCGCGATAACCACGGCCGAGTGCAGCTTGTGGGAGGTTCCGCGCAGCTCCAGCAAGCGTGCCCGGGCGTCCTCCAGCGAAACAGCCTTGTCGATCAGCCGGCCATCGAGATCCAGGGTCTGGTCTGCGCCGATCACAAGGCCGGGTCGCTTGGTCGAAACCTTGACCGCCTTCATTTCGGCGAGCGCATCGGCGATGTCGCGAGGGGAGACCGCCTCGGCCAACAGCCCGGCCTTGGCCGCGTCCTCGTCCACGCCAGGACTGACCGCGTCGAAGGTCACGCCGGCGTTTCGCAGGATCATCTGGCGCGCCGAACTCTGGGAGGCGAGCGTGATCGGCGGGGGGCTCATCCCAAGACCTCGACCTTGCCACGCCCTGCGGACAGCAGGTTGATCACCGCCGCCGCCGTCTCCTCGACGGAGCGTCGCGTGATGTCGATGACGGGCCAGTTCTGACGCTCGAACAGGCGGCGCGCGGCGATGATCTCCTGACGCACCGCGTCCGCGTCGACATAGTCGCTCTCGCGGTTCTCCTTCAATGAGAGCAAGCGGTTGCGGCGGATCTGGATCAGTCGGTCGGGCGAGGTGATCAGGCCGACGATCAGGGTGTTCTTCAGCGTGAACAGTTCCTCGGGCGGCGGTCGTCCGGGGACCAGCGGCACGTTGGCGGCGCGTACGCCCCGGTGGGCCAGATAGATACAGGTCGGGGTCTTGGAGGTCCGCGAGACGCCCACCAGGATGACGTCGGCCTGGGTGAGATCCTGGCCGCCCTGGCCATCGTCGTGAGCGATGGCGTAGTCGAGGGCTTCGATGCGGTCGAAATAATCGTTGGTCAGAGCGTGCTGGGCGCCGACACGCGTCGAGATCCGGGCGCCGAGATAGCGGGACATGGCGCTGATCACCGGATCCAGCGCGGCGATGCAGGGCATTTCCAGCTTGCGGCACCCTTCCTCGAGCGCCGTCCGCAGACCTGGGTCGACAATCGTATGCATCACCACGCCCGGCGCGCCGGCGATCTCTTCAAGCGCGCGATCCAGTTGGCGTGTGGATCGCACCAGAGCGTAGATGTGTTCAATCGGCAGAATGTCGGTAAAGCGCGCGCAGACCGCCCGCGCCATAGCGTTAAGGGTTTCACCGGTGGAGTCGGAAACCAGGTGGATATGGAAGTAGGTGGCGAAACGGGGCGGCAGCCTTTCGCCCTCACCCTGCGCCAGACTCTCCTGTGGATCATCCGTTAACGGTTGCTTAACCACTTGCCCTGCCTCTGGGGACGTTCGGGCGCCAAGCGGCCCCCACGACGTCGTGACACGGCGCCGCTGTGATCAACGGTCGCATTGCTCGCCTAACATCCCCAGGCCCGGCCCGCATCCCCTGAACTCTGAATCTGGCTTGTCCAGAAGCGCGGGAAGAGTTCGGGGAGGGGTGTTTTTAGGCCGTCACGACGTTAAGAATTCATTAAGGTCTTCAAGGGGCTTGCCCGTTCATCCCCATGATTAACAGAGCCTTAACCCCCTGTGGGGAGCGCTGGGGGAAACCCGGGACGAGGTGTGCGAGTCACTCGCCTGCCAGGCGTTTTCCCCACTTTGCAGTTGCCCTTCCGCTCCCTCCTTCAATCTTAATTTCTTATTAAGATATGTTAGAAAGATCTTAAGGGACGTCCGGGCTTGAGCCGAAGCTCGCGCCGGGCTTTAACCCGAGCCATGACGTCTCCCACACAGACCCCGAAGTTTCTCTCCGCGCTGCAAGGCCAAACGCATGCGAACCCTCCGGTGTGGTTCATGCGCCAAGCGGGCCGGTACCTGCCGGAGTATCGCGCTGTGCGTGCGACCGCACCGGACTTCATCAGCTTCTGCTTTGATCCTGAGAAGGCGGCCGAAGTCACGCTGCAGCCGATGCGTCGATTTCCGTTCGACGCCTCGATCGTGTTCGCGGACATCCTGCTGATCCCAGGCGCGCTAGGACAGAAGGTCTGGTTCGAGGCTGGCGAGGGTCCCAAGCTCGGCGACATGCCGTCCGTGGAGTCCATGGCCGAAAAGGCCGGGGAGGCGGGTAAGGCCCTTTCGCTCGTCGGCGAGACGCTGACCCGTGTTCGTTCGGCGCTTGATCCGGAGAAGGCCCTGATTGGCTTCGCCGGCGCGCCCTGGACCGTGGCGACCTACATGATCGAGAAGGGTTCAAGCGATCGGAGTGGCGCGCGAACCTTCGCCTACCAGAACCCCGAGACGCTGGACGCCTTGATCCAGGTTCTGGTCGACGCGACGATCGACTACCTGGCCATGCAGGTCGACGCCGGCGCCCAGGCCGTGAAGCTGTTCGAAAGCTGGGCCGAGGGCCTGTCGGAACCGCTGTTCGACCGTCTCGTCACCCAGCCGCACATCCGTATCGTTGAAGGCCTGCGGGCGCGCGGCGTGACCGTACCGATCATTGGCTTCCCGCGCGGCGCCGGAACCTTGGTCGAGGACTACGCCGCCAAGACGCCGGTGCAAGCCGTGGCGTTGGACACCTCGGCCTCAGCCAAGCTCGGTCAGACGATCCAGAAGACCAAGACCATTCAGGGCGCGCTTGATCCGCTGCTGCTCCGGGCTGGCGGCGACGCGCTGCTCAAGCGCGTCGATGAAATGCTCGAGCAGTGGAACCAGGGTCCCTATATCTTCAACCTGGGCCACGGCATCCTGCCCGATACGCCGATCGCCCATGTCGAGGCCGTGCTGGAGCGGGTGACCGGACAGAAGGTGGCCAAGTGAGTCAGAAGCTCGCCGTCGTTCTTTTCAATCTCGGCGGGCCCGATGGCCCCGACGCCGTTCGGCCGTTTCTGTTCAACCTGTTCCGCGATCCGGCGATCATTGGCGCTCCGGCGCTGATCCGGTATCCGCTCGCGGCGCTGATTTCGACCACGCGTGAAAAGTCCGCCAAGGCCAACTACGCCATCATGGGCGGCGGTTCGCCCTTGCTGCCGGAAACGGAAAAGCAGGCCCGCGCCCTGGAATCTGCGCTTGTGACAGCCATGCCGGGCGTCGAGGCCAAGTGCTTCATCGCGATGCGCTACTGGCATCCGCTGACCGGCGAGACCGCGCGTCAGGTCGCGGCCTTCGAACCGGACCAGGTCGTGCTGCTGCCGCTCTATCCGCAGTTTTCCACCACCACGACGGGTTCGTCGCTGAAGGCGTGGAAAAAGGCCTACAAGGGTTCGGGCGTTCAGACCACGGTCGGTTGCTATCCGACGGAAGCGGGTTTGATCGAGGCCCATGCCCGGATGATCCGGGAAAGCTGGGAGAAGGCAGGTTCACCGACGAACGTGCGCCTGCTGTTCTCGGCCCATGGTCTGCCTGAGAAGGTTATCCTCGCCGGGGATCCTTACCAGAAACAGGTGGAGGCGACTGCCGCTGCGGTCGCCGCGCATCTGCCGTCAGAGATTGAGTGGACCGTCTGCTACCAAAGCCGGGTGGGGCCGCTGAAGTGGATCGGGCCGTCGACCGACGATGAGATCCGTCGCGCGGGCGCGGAAGGCAAGGGCGTGATGATCACCCCGATCGCTTTCGTCTCCGAGCACGTCGAGACCTTGGTCGAGCTCGATCACGAGTATGCCGAGCTGGCCGAGGAAGTCGGCGCGTCGCCTTATCTGCGGGTCGCCGCTTTGGGCACGGCGCCTGCCTTCATCGACGGGCTGGCGAAGGCGGTTCGCGACGCCGTGGATCGGAAGGCCGGCACGACGACTTCGGCCTGTGGTTGGCGTTGCGGGCAGGAGTGGTCCAAGTGTCCCTGCCGGGAAGGAGCGCTGGCGTGACGGATTTCCTGGTGGCGCACTTCAACCTGGTGCGCGGGCTGCACATCCTGGCCGTGATCGCCTTCATGGCCGGCATGCTCTATCTGCCCCGCCTGTTCGTCTACCACACCCGGGCTGTCCCCGGGTCGCAGATGGACGAGACCTTCAAGGTGATGGAGCGCCGGCTTCTGAAGGGCATCATCAATCCGGCCTCGATCGCCACGGCGGTGTTTGGCCTGGGCCTGATCCTCGCCGATGCGCAGATCCGGGGCTGGGATTTCTTGTTGCAGCCTTGGATGGTCGCCAAGCTGGCTGCGCTGGTCGGGCTATACGGCTTTCACGGTTTTCTCTCGGCGTCGCGCAAGAGGTTCGAGCGGGGCGAGAACGTCCGCTCGGAAAAGTTCTGGCGGATGGTTAATGAAATCCCGTTCGTTTTGGCGATCATCATCGTCATCTCGGTCACGACGAAGTACTTGAATCACTGAGCTGTGGCGGCGGCGCTTGACCCGCCGCCGTCCGCGTGGTTTGCATCCACGGTCGGCTCGGCGCTCGCCGGGCCACGTCTCTCCACGGATTGGTGCCCGTCCTGGCGCGCCCCGCGAGCGATCCCGCCGCAAGTCCGTTCCCCGAACGACCCGCGTCATCGTCAACAGACGCGCATGTCCGCTCCGCCGGATGTGACCATCGCCATTCTACTGGCCGGACTCCGCCTAGGGGACCGCGCCCTTTCTTGAGTCTAATCATGACCGAAGACACCGAAAACCAGATCCCGGCCGCCGAAGAGGCGACCCCCGAGGACATCGTCGCCGACACGGCTGACGTTGCGGCCGAAGCGGCCGTGGACGCTTCCGAAGCGGGCGCAGAAGGCGAGGGCGAAGATGAAGGCTCCAGCATTGCTGACGCCGTCGCCGCCCTTGGCCTAAAGTCCATGTCGCTGCAGGAGCTGAAGGAAAAATCCCCAGCCGACCTGCTGGCGTTCGCCGAGACCTTCGAGGTCGAGAACGCCAACTCGATGCGCAAGCAGGACATGATGTTCGCGATCCTGAAGACCCTCGCCGAGGAAGGCGTGGAGATCTCGGGCTCGGGCACCATGGAAGTGCTGCAGGACGGCTTTGGCTTCCTGCGCTCGCCGGAAGCCAACTATCTTCCGGGTCCGGACGACATCTATGTGTCGCCGTCACAGATCCGGAAGTATGGCCTGCGCACCGGCGACAGCGTTGAGGGCGCGATCCGTTCACCGCGTGAGGGCGAGCGCTACTTCGCCCTGACCAGCGTCACCAAGATCAATTTCGAGAGCCCGGACAACGTCCGGCACAAGGTCCACTTCGACAACCTGACGCCGCTCTATCCCGAAGAGCGTCTGAACATGGAACTTCCCGATCCGACCGTGAAGGATCGTTCGGGCCGGGTCATCGATATCGTCGCGCCGCTGGGCAAGGGCCAGCGCTGCCTGATCGTCGCCCCGCCGCGCGTGGGTAAGACAGTGATGCTGCAGAACATCGCCAAGTCGATCGAGACCAACCACCCCGAGTGCTACCTCATCGTCCTCCTGATCGACGAGCGCCCGGAAGAAGTCACCGACATGCAGCGCACCGTGAAGGGCGAGGTGATCGCCTCGACCTTCGACGAACCGGCGACCCGCCACGTCCAGGTGGCCGAGATGGTCATCGAGAAGGCCAAGCGTCTGGTCGAGCACAAGCGCGACGTCGTCATCCTGCTGGACTCGGTCACCCGTCTGGGCCGCGCCTACAACACCACTGTCCCGTCGTCGGGCAAGGTGCTGACCGGCGGTGTCGACGCCAACGCCCTGCAGCGCCCGAAGCGCTTCTTCGGCGCGGCGCGCAATGTCGAGGAGGGCGGTTCGCTGTCGATCATCGCCACGGCCCTGATCGACACCGGCAGCCGGATGGACGAAGTCATCTTCGAAGAGTTCAAGGGCACCGGGAACTCGGAAATCGTCCTCGACCGCAAGGTGGCCGACAAGCGCATCTTCCCGGCCATCGACGTGCTCAAGTCGGGCACCCGCAAGGAAGAGCTCATCACGCCGCGTGACCAGCTGCAGAAGACCTACGTCCTGCGCCGGATCCTCAACCCGATGGGCGCCTCGGACGCGATCGAGTTCCTGCTCGACAAGCTGCGTCAGTCGAAGACGAACGGCGACTTCTTCCAGTCGATGAACACCTGAGTCCAAGCAGACTCGCTCAGTTATGGAAAAGGCGCCGGTGCTACCCGGCGCCTTTTTTTGGGTCTTACCGGTAAGGCCCTACGGAATGAGCAGTGTGGCGCCCACGGTCCTACGACTCTCCAGGGCCTCGTGCGCTGCGCGGGCCTCGGCGAGGGGGAAGGTCTGGCCGATGTCGATCTTGACCTCGCCCGAAGCGATCACGCTGAACAGCGCCTCGGCGCTTTCATCCAGCTCCTCGGTCGTGACGATATAGTCGAACAGCTTTGGCCGGGTGACGAAGGCGGACTTGGGGGCCAAGGCGAGAGGCGCGAAGGCGGGCGCTGGACCCGAGGCGTTGCCGTAGGTCACCAACATGCCGCGCCGAGCGAGGCTGGCGAGGCTGGCCTCCCAGGTGTCCTTGCCGACGCCGTCATAGACGACTGCGACGCCCTGACCGCCGGTGAGTTCGGCGACCCGAGCCGCGACATCTTCGTGGCTGTAGTCGATCACGTGATCCGCGCCGAGATCGTGGGCGACCGAGGCCTTCGCCGTGGACCCTACTGTGGCCACCACCGTCGCGCCGAGCGCCTTGCACCATTGGACAAGGATCTGGCCGACGCCCCCGGCAGCAGCATGGACCAGGACCCAGTCACCTTGTTTCACGTGGAAACATCGGCGGATGAGGAACTCGGCGGTCATCCCCTTCAGTAAGGCGGCGGCCGCCACATCCAGGCCGATGTTGTCCGGCACCTTGACGGCGCGATCAGCGGGAACGATCGCCGCTTCGGCATAGGCGCCCATGGTCCCGTTATAGGCCACCCGATCGCCGATCTTGAACCGTGTGACGCTTCCACCGACGGCCTCGACAACGCCGGCCGCCTCGAGCCCGATCACCAGCGGTGTCTTCACGGGGTAAAGGCCTGAGCGGTGATAGGTATCGATATAGTTCAGACCCACGGCTTGATGGCGCACGAGCATCTGACCCGGGCCGGGCGAGGGTAGGGGAAGATCGACGACCTCCAGCACCTCGGGTCCGCCGGTCCTAACGGCCTGGACCGCCAGCATCAGGCCAGCGCCTTCTGGAAAAAGGTCAGGCTGCGGCCGTTGGCTTTGGCCGCGTCGGTCGCGTCATAGTGCGCGCCGCCCTCACGCGCGAAGGCATGGTCGCGGCCTTCATAGGTGTGGATCTCGATCTGCGGGTGATCCTTCAGCGCATTCAGGATGACCTGCTGCGCCTCGGGCGGGACGAATTGGTCCTTCTCGGCGATGTGCATCAGAAGGGGGTGGTTGAGCTTCTCGGCTTCACCCACGCGCTGTTCGATCCCAACGCCGTAGTATGAGACCGCGGCGTCGATGTCGGTTCGGGTGGCGGTCAGGAACGCCAGAAGCCCGCCAAGGCAGTAGCCGACTGCGCCAACCTTGCCATTGACGCCATCAAGTTTGCGGGCCGCAGCGATGGTCTCGGCGATGTCCGAGACACCGGCGTCCACGTCGAACGCATTGAAGAGCTCGAACGCCCGCTTCCATTCGGCCTCGCTCTGATCGGTGATGTCGATCCCGGGCTCGATCCGCCAGAACAGGTCAGGGCAGATGGCTACGAAACCCTGCGCCGCCAGGCCGTCGCAGATGTCGCGCATGACCTTGTTCACGCCGAAGATCTCCTGGATCACAACGATGGCCGGTGCGGTCGCCGCCTTGGGGCGCGCCACATAGGCCGAGAAGGCGCCATCGGGGGTATTGATCGTGAGGGTCTCGCTCATCGGGGCTCTCCGTCGCTTTCAGGTCTAAGTCTACAGGACCAATGTGACTTTCGACCGAAGCGCTCTACCCTGACCCGCTGGGCTTGCCCCGTAACAAAATCGTGCCCTGACCGAAGGGAACCCGTGATGAAGATGACCATCGAGATTGATTGCACGCCGATCGAGGCTCGCGCCTTCCTCGGCCTGCCGGATGTCAGCGGCCTCAACGAGCATCTTGTCAAAGAGATGCAGAACCGCATGGACGCCAACATGGCGATGTTGGCGCCCGAGGAACTCATGAAGAACTGGATGGCCTTTGGCGCCGGGGCCCAAGAGTCCTTCCGCAAGTTGATGACCGCTGCGGCCGGCGCAGCCGTCGGTGGCGGTGCGCAAAAGCGCGACTAGGGACATGACGGACACCATCTTCGCGCTGGCCACCGCCGCGGGTCGTGCGGCGGTCGCGGTTGTGCGCGTTTCGGGGCCTAGGTCTACCGAGATCACTTCAGCCCTCTGCGGGCGTTTGCCGCCGCCGCGCGTAGCGGCGGTGAGACTGCTGAGGCATGGGGGCGTTGTGTTGGACGAGGCGCTGGTGCTGCGGTTTGAAAGGCCGGCCAGCTACACCGGTGAGGACAGCGTCGAGTTTCACGTGCATGGCGGTCGGGCTGTGGTGGAGGCCTTGCTCGCTACGCTATCGGCTCTAGGCGCGCGCTTGGCGGAGCCCGGGGAGTTCACACGACGAGCGTTCGAGAATGGAAGGCTCGACCTGGCGCAAGCCGAGGGCGTGGCGGATCTGATCGATGCAGAGACGGAGGCCCAGCGTCGCCAGGCGCTGGGGCAGGTGGGTGGAGCACTTAGCCGGCGCTACGAACGTTGGCGCGACTCGCTCGTCCAGGCCCTGGCGATGCTGGAGGCTGCGGTCGACTTCCCAGACGAGGATCTTCCGGAGGAAGTCGCTGAACGCGCCCGGCCAGGTCTACGGGAGCTGAGCACGGAGCTGGACGCGGCGCTTTCGGACGTTTCCCGTGGTCGGCGCGTCCGAGACGGGTTCCGGATTGCGCTTGTCGGCGCGCCCAACGCCGGCAAGAGCACACTACTGAACGGCCTTGCCGAGCGTGACGCTGCCATTGTAACCGACGTCGCCGGCACCACGCGGGACGTGATTGAGGTTCCTCTCGTTCTCGGCGGTTACAAGGTGCTGCTCGCTGACACGGCGGGACTTCGCGATACTTCCGATGCGATCGAGGCGGAGGGCGTTCGACGCGCCAAGGCGTGGGCGGAGGATGCGGATCTGCGTCTGTGGATCGTCGATGGTTTTCACGTGAAACAGGGTGAGGACCGCCCGGAGGCTGTTCGGACCGGGGATTGGGTGATCCTCAACAAGGCCGACATCGCGGATCCAGTGAACTTGGCGGCCGCAGCCGATCACTGGACTGGGAAGGGTCTGACGGTCCTGCGCCTGGCCGGCAAGTCCGAGGACGGCGCCGCCACCCTTCGAAACGCGCTCGCGTCTCACGTGGCCGAGGCTCTGTCGGGCGCCGAGTTTCCCGCAGCGACGCGTCTGCGGCACGCCGAACGACTGGCGGAGGCTAAGGGTTATCTTGAGCGCGCCTTGTCCGACGTCGGTCTTGAGGTCGAGCTAGCCGCCGAGGATGTGCGGCTCGCAGCGCGCGCTCTTGAGAAGATCTCTGGTCGCATTGATCCTGAGGATGTGCTGGGTCGCGTGTTTTCGACCTTCTGTATCGGTAAGTGATGTTTCACGTGGAACATCCCCCATATTGTCCACAGCGCGCTCACAGCTGTGGCGGGGGTGTTTCACGTGAAACGCCGATGAGTCACATCGACCCGCTCCCCTGATTGGCGTATAGATCGAGTCCAGCGCCCCCGCTCGAACCCGGGGGCGTTCGCATTGAGGCGAGCGTCTTGTCCAAGTCCTGGGATGTCATTGTCATCGGCGGCGGCCACGCCGGCTGCGAAGCGGCTGCGGCCGCGGCGCGGACCGGCGCGCGCACCCTGCTGCTGACCCATAAGCTGGAAACCATCGGGGAAATGTCCTGCAACCCGGCCATAGGCGGCCTGGGTAAAGGGCATCTGGTGCGTGAGATCGACGCCCTGGACGGCGTCATGGGGCGGATGGCTGACAAGGCTGGCATCCAGTTCCGGATGTTGAACCGCTCCAAGGGCCCTGCGGTTCGCGGCCCTCGGTCTCAGATCGATCGCCGACTCTATCGGGAGGCGATGCAGGCCGAGCTGTTTTCCACGGGAAACCTCGACATCATCGCCGCCGCCGCCGAGGACCTGATCGTTGAGGACGGCAGGGTGGCCGGCGCGTTGGACGCCGCTGGCCAGGCCTACCGCGCGCCGCGCGTGGTCTTGACGACGGGCACCTTCCTGAAAGGCGTTATTCACCGGGGCGAGGACCGCATCCCGGCGGGCCGTGTCGGGGACCAGCCCGCGATCGGTCTTTCGGACCGCCTGTATGGCCTGGGCTTCCAGATGGGGCGGCTGAAGACCGGAACGCCCGCGCGGCTCGACGGCAAGACCATCGCTTGGGACCGTCTGGAGAGCCAGGCGGCAGACGACACGCCGGTGCCGTTCTCGTACCTGAACGACAAGATCGCCGTGCCGCAGATCGCCTGCGGCGTGACCTACACCACGGAAGAGACCCATCGCATCATCGCCGAACGGATCGGTGAGTCGCTGGTCTATAGCGGCCGCGCCACGGGTGTCGGTCCCCGCTATTGCCCGTCGATCGAGGACAAGGTCGTCCGCTTCGCCGATAAGACCAGCCACCAGATCTTCCTGGAGCCGGAGGGCCTGGACGACGACACCGTTTATCCGAACGGCATCTCCACCTCGGTCTCGGAAGAGACGCAGCTGCTTTTCCTGAGAACCATCCCAGGCCTCGAACAGGTCGAGGTGATCCGGTACGGGTATGCGATCGAGTACGACTATGTCGATCCGCGCGAGCTGTATCCGACCCTGGAGACCAAGCGCCTGCCGGGCCTCTATCTGGCGGGGCAGATCAACGGCACGACCGGCTATGAGGAGGCGGGCGCCCAGGGGCTGGTCGCCGGTCTCAACGCGGCGTTGGCTGTTCAAGGCCGCGAGCCCGCGATCTTCGCGCGCGATGAGGCCTATATCGGCGTGATGATCGACGATCTCGTCACCCGTGGCGTCACCGAGCCCTATCGGATGTTCACCAGCCGGGCCGAGTTCCGACTGACCCTGCGCGCCGACAACGCCGACCAGCGCCTGACCGATCGCGGGATCAGCTTGGGCGTGGTTGGCGAGCGACGGGCGAAAGCGTGGGCAGAGAAGAAGGCTCGCCTGGAGGCCGCCCGGGCGTTCGCGCGCTCGGCGACCCTGACGCCGAACGAGGCGGTGAAGGCGGGTTTCAAGGTCAACAGCGACGGCGTGCGCCGAGACGTCTTCGCCATGCTGGCCTATCCGGATGTGACGCTCGACGACCTCGGGCGGATCTGGCCCGAGGTTTTCACGTGGAACACGGATGTCCGCGAGCAGATCGAGATCGAGGCCGCTTATGCCGGCTATCTGGATCGCCAGCGGGCTGACGCCGAATCCCTGCGCAAGGACGAGGACCTGCGCCTGCCGGCCGACCTCGACTATGCTGAGATCGGCAGCCTCTCCAACGAAGTGCGTGAGAAGCTCGCGCGGGTGCGTCCTTTGACCCTGGGCCAGGCGGCCCGGATCGAGGGCGTGACCCCCGGCGCTCTGACGGCGCTGCTCGCCCATGTGAGGCGCGGTCGTGCAGCCTGATCTCGCCCTTGCTCCCGAGACCGTCCTGGACGCCCCCGGCTTTCAGGCCCTGATCGGCGCCACCGACGCCCAGATCGCCGATCTGACACGCTTCCAGACGCTGCTGGCCGAATGGAACGAGGTCATGAACCTGGTGGGACCTCTGACGATCGCGACCTACTGGACCCGTCACGCCTTGGACAGCGCGCAGCTGATCCCTCTGGCGCCGGAGGCGATCACTTGGGCGGATCTCGGGGCCGGCGCAGGTCTGCCTGGCGTCGTCCTGGCCATACTTTTGAAGGGTAGGGCCGGCGCCAAGGTGCATCTGGTCGAGTCGATGACCAAGCGCTGCCGCTTTCTCGAAGTCGTGGCCAAGGATCTGGACCTGCCGGTCCAGATCCACAACGCCCGCGCCGAGGATCTGAAGCTGAAGGTCGACATCGTCACCGCCCGCGCCTGCGCGCCGATGGCCAAGCTGCTCGGGTTCGCCGAGCCCTATCTGCGCAGCGGCGCCGTCGGACTGTTCCTGAAAGGACAGGATGTCGACGCCGAGCTCGCCGAGGCCCGTAAGGCCTGGACGTTCGACGCCGATCTGCGCACCAGTCAAAGCGACCCTCGGGGCCGCATCGTTCAAGTGAAGAGGCTTTCCCGTGTCCGCTAATCCTCTCCGCGTACTGGCCATCGCCAATCAGAAGGGCGGGGTGGGGAAGACCACGACCGCGATCAATCTGGGCACCGCCCTGGCCGCTTGCGGCGAGCGTGTGCTGTTGATCGACGCCGATCCGCAGGGCAACTGTTCCACGGGGTTGGGCATCGGCCGAACCCAGCGGCGCACCACGCTCTACGACGTGCTCATGGGCGAGGCGCCGGTGGTCGACGCGGCCGTGAAGACCGAACTGCCCGGGCTGGACGTCATACCGGCTGACGCGGATCTGTCGGGGGTGGAGATCGAACTGGGTCAGACCGCTCGCCGGTCGTACCGTCTTCGCGATGCGCTGGAGGTCGTCCGCGCCAACGGCCCCTACACCTACGTCCTGATCGACTGCCCGCCGTCGCTGAACGTGCTGACCGTCAACGCCATGACGGCCGCCGACGCCGTGTTCGTACCCCTGCAGTGCGAGTTCTTCGCCCTGGAAGGACTGACCCAGCTGATGCGGACGATCGAACGGGTGCGCGGAAGCCTCAATCCGCGCCTCGAGATTCAAGGGGTTGTGCTGACCATGTACGACCGCCGCAACAGCTTGTCGGAACAGGTCGCCAAGGACGTGCGCGCCCACTTCGGCGACAAGGTCTATGACGCGGTGATCCCGCGCAATGTCCGGGTTTCCGAGGCGCCGTCGTTCGGCAAGCCCGTGCTGCTCTATGATCTGAAGTGCGCCGGCAGTCAGGCCTATCTGAAGCTGGCCCGTGAGGTGATCAGCCGCGAGCGCGATCGCCAAGCCAAGGCCGCTTAAGTCCAAACAACAAGAACCGTAGCTTGACTGAGATTGTGATGGAGTCCGTCGTGGTGGGAGAGCCCGGTATGTCCGAAGGGCGTCGTGGTCTGGGGCGAGGGCTTTCGGCCCTGCTGGGCGAGGTCGACGCCGCGCCGGCCCAGGCCCCTGGTGAGCAACTGGGAGGATCCCGGGAAGCGCCCATCGAGATCCTGAAGCGCAATCCCGACCAGCCCCGCCGGACCTTCCGCGAGGAAGATCTCGAAGACCTCTCGAACTCGATCCGCGAGAAGGGCGTGCTGCAGCCGATCCTGGTGCGGCCCTCGCCCGACACGGCCGGGGAATACCAGATCGTCGCGGGCGAACGCCGCTGGCGCGCGGCCCAGCGCGCCGGCCTCAAGACCGTGCCGATCATGGTGCGCGAGCTGGACGATCTGGCGGTGCTGGAGATCGGCATCATCGAGAACGTCCAGCGGGCCGACCTGAACGTTCTGGAAGAGGCGCTCTCCTACAAGGTGCTGATGGAGAAGTTCGAGCGCACCCAGGAGAATATCGCTCAGACCATCGGCAAAAGCCGTAGCCACGTGGCGAACACCATGCGTCTGCTGGCCCTACCGGAAGAGGTGCAGTCCTACCTCGTCAGCGGCGAGCTGACAGCCGGTCACGCACGCGCCATCGCAGCCGCCGCCGATCCGGTGGCGCTGGCCAAGCAGATCATCGAGGGCGGTCTGTCGGTTCGCGAGACCGAGGCCTTGGCCCGCAAGGCGCCGAACCCGGG
This sequence comes from Pseudomonadota bacterium, assembly GCA_020161365.1. Taxonomy (GTDB): domain Bacteria; phylum Pseudomonadota; class Alphaproteobacteria; order Caulobacterales; family Caulobacteraceae; genus Caulobacter. The sequence continues at coordinate 113,399 of JAIUNU010000004.1, forward strand.
CGCGGCGGGTAGGAGCAAGGGCGGGCGCCCGCCGCGTGTGAAGGACACGGATACTCAGGCGCTCGAGGCTGATCTGTCTTCGGTTCTGGGACTGGACGTCTCGATCGACCATCGTGGCGCCACCGGTACGCTGACCATCACCTACGCGACGCTCGAGCAGCTCGATGACCTGTGCAACCGACTAACCCGCGGGATCTGATCAGGCGCACGTAAAAGGGTGCGGTCGCCCGGTTTTCCGGTGCAAACTCACTCTTTAAAAATTGCCTCTGTCGCGCATGAAGCGGCGCCTTTCCGTACCCTGGGAGGCGCCGTTTTCGTGAGGCGAGGGCGGGTTGCGCCGAAATCGCGTGCAAGCGATTGTGGGATAAGGATTTCCTCGAAACCGTCCACAGCGTCGCAAAGCGCGTGTTTCGACGGTCTTAACGACTAAAGCCCCAACCGACGCGCGCGGCCTGCGATCATCAGCGCCAAGCGCTCGGCGATCAGTTGATCGGGGGAGCCGGAGGTCTTGCAGGCGCGGTCGGCGATCAGGATCTCGCCCTGAATCTCAAGGATCGCTTCCAGGTTCCAGGCGCGCGCTTGACGGAGGAATTCGCGTTCCTGCTTCCAGAAGACGCCGGCGGCCTTGGCGGCGGCCTGCAGGTCGACGCCATTCTTGTGCAGGGTCAGGACCCGCCGAAGGCGTCCCAGATAGTAGCCCATAGCCCGGACCGCAGCAGGTCCGCCTTCACCCTCGGCGGCCGCACGACGGAGGGCCTGCTGGGCGGCGCCCAGCTTTCCGCCAAAGGCGTCCGCTGCGGCGTCGCTGAGCGACGCTTCGGGCTCCACGCCGAGAAAGTCGGTCAGATCGGCGGCGGTGGCGTTGATACCGGTGCCTGGGCCCAGATAGAGCGCCAGGCGTTCGATTTCGGCACGCGCGACGCCGCGCTCCTTGGGGAGTCGGGAAACGAAGAGCTCCAACGCTTCGCTGTTGAGGCTGACCTTGTCACTGGCCAGCGTGTCGCGCGTCAGGCGGGCCAGATCGCCGGCCTCATCTTCGTAGCAGGGGATGACGGCGCAGCCGCTGGCTTTCTCGCCGACCTTGCGGAGCTGGGACTCCCGCCCCAGGGCGCCAGCCTCGACCAGAAAGAAGGCGTCGGGGTTCAGTTGGCCCTCGACATGCCGGGTCAGCGCCTCGGCGGCCTGCCTGTCGGGCCCCGCCTTCTCGCCAGACAGCCGCAGACGCACGAGACGGCGGCCGCCCATCAGCGACATCGCCGAGAGCTCGTCTTCCAGCTTGGCCGGATCGGCATCGAGATCACCGTCGGTCAGCTGGGCGGTGTCGAACGGATCGTCCGGTCGCTCGACGATGCGCCGCGAGAGCGCGTTGGCCCGGTCACGCACCACGCCCCGATCCTTGCCGTAGATCACCACGGCCCGGATGTCCGGGGTCGGCTCCTTGAGGAAGCGTTCGACGTCCGGACGCTTGGACAGGATCATAGGGCTTAGGCCGGGTTCTTTCCCGCCAGCCAGGTGGCGAGATCCAGCTGGATCTTACGCGCGGCTTCGGCGGCGGCGCGCTCCTGGCCGTCCTGCTGGGCGGCGATGGCGGCATAGGGTTGGTCGGCCGAGTCGTAGGTCACAGACACGTCCGTGCGGCCCTTGTGAACCTCGCCGCCGGTCTTGGCGTCGAGGAGCCTCCAGTCGACGCTCATGCGCAGCTCGTAGCGGTTGGCGACATTGTCCAGGCGGACGCCGCGGGCGAAGCGCTGCTCATTGACCGAGAAATAGAGCTTGTAGGCGGCCGCAGAACCGGGACGGTGCGCCAGGGCGTCGTCGAGCTGCTCACGCAGCAGATAGCCGCCACGTCCCTCGGAGGCTACCGTTTCGATGCTGGAAAGCCCGCCCTCGACGCCCGGACGGCCGTAGAGGGGGGTGAAGCCGGCGCAAGCCGACAGAGCCATCGTCGAAAGGGCCAGAGCGGCCGCCGCCAGGGTGCGCTTCATCGCTTGGGGTCTCAATTGGCCACGATATTGACGATACGGTCTTTCACCACGATCACCTTGCGGACCGTGAGGCCCTCAAGGTGGGCCATGACGTGCGGATCCGCCAGAGCGATTTTGGTCACCTCGTCCTCCGGTGCGCCGGCCTTGACCTTGATCTCGCCGCGACGCTTGCCGTTGATCTGGATGGGCAGGACGCGCTCGTCATCCGCAGCCAGGGCCGGATCGGCCTTGGGCCAGGGCGCATTCACGACCATGCCTTCGCCGCCGATCTTGGCCCAGGCTTCCTCGGCCAGGTGCGGCGTGAACGGCGCCACCAGGCGGGCCAGGATGTTCAGGGCTTCGGCGCGGGCGGCCAGGACGCCGTCGGTGGCGCCTTCCGCCGGGGCGGCCTTCAGGGCGTTCAAGAACTCGTACAGGCGCGCCACGCCGCTGTTGAAGCGGAAACCCTCGATGCTGTCGGTGACAAAGCCGATCAGCTTGTGGGCGGCCTTGCGCAGGGCCAGGGCCGCCTCGTCCGAAGCATCATGCGCGAAGTCGCCGGTCGGCTGGCTGTCGAACTCGTTCCACAGGCGGTGCGTGAAGCGCCAGGAGCCCTCGACACCGGCGTTGGTCCACTGGACGTCGCGCTCGGGCGGGCTGTCGGACATCACGAACAGGCGCGCACTGTCGACGCCGTAGGCCTCGAAAATGTCCTCGGGGGCGACGACGTTCTTCTTGGACTTCGACATCTTCTCGATGTCGCCGATGACGATCGGCGCGCCGGTCTTGGCGTGGATGGCCGAGCGGCTATTGCCCTCGACCTTGATCACCACGTCGGAGGGCTCGACCCACTCGCCGGCCTCGTTCTTGTAGGCCTCGTGGGTGACCATGCCCTGGGTGAACAGGCCAGCGAACGGCTCCTCGACCGACAGCAGGCCCTCATCCTTCAGGGCGCGGGTGATGAAGCGGGCGTACAACAGGTGCAGGATCGCGTGCTCGACGCCACCGATGTACTGATCGACGGGGAGCCAGTGATCAGCGGCTTCCTTGCCGACAGGTTCGGCGGCTTCCGTGTCCGCGAAGCGCGCGAAGTACCAGCTGGAGTCGATGAACGTATCCAGCGTGTCGGTCTCCCGCTCGGCTGCGCCGCCGCAGGACGGGCAGGTGGTGTGGCGCCAGGTCGGATGACGCAGCAGCGGGTTGCCCGGCTTGTCGAACGTGACGTCCTCAGGCAGGGCCACCGGCAGCTGATCTTCCGGCACAGGTACGACGCCGCAGGCCTGGCAGTGGATCACCGGGATCGGGCAACCCCAGTAGCGCTGACGCGAGACGCCCCAGTCGCGCAGGCGATAGACCGTCGCGCCCTGGCCCTGGCCGGCGGCCTCGATACGCGCCACGGCCTCGGCCTTGGCGGTCTCGACGTCCATGCCGTCCAGGAACTCGGAATTGAAGATCTTGCCGGGGCCGACATAGGCTTCCTTGCCGACCTGAAAGGTCGCTGGATCCTCGCCGTTCGGCAGCACAACGGGCTTCACCGGCAGGTCGTACTTGCGGGCGAAATCCAGATCGCGCTGGTCGTGGGCGGGGCAGGCGAAGATCGCGCCGGTGCCGTAGTCCATCAGGATGAAGTTGGCGATCCAGACGGGCAGGGTGATCGACGGGTCCAGCGGGTGCTTGACCCGCAGGCCGGTGTCGTAGCCCAGCTTCTCGGCGCTCTCGATCTCGGCTTCCGAGGTGCCGCCCTTGCGGCAGTCTGCGATGAACTGCTGGATCTGCGGGTTCTCGACCGCCAACTGCTCGGCCAGCGGATGCTCGGGCGCGATGCCGACGAAGCTGGCGCCGAACAGGGTGTCGGGACGGGTGGTGTAGACCTCCAGCCCGTCGGCCAGGCCGTCGGGCGCTTCGCCGTCAAACTGAAACTTGAAGCGCAGGCCCTTGGAGCGGCCGATCCAGTTCTCCTGCATCAGGCGAACCTTGTCAGGCCAGCGGTCCAGGGTCTTGAGGCCGTCGATCAGGGCGTCGGCGTAGTCCGTGATCCGCAGGAACCACTGGGTCAGCTTGCGCTTCTCGACCGTCGCACCGGAACGCCAGCCCTTGCCGTCGATGACCTGCTCGTTGGCCAGGACGGTCATGTCGACGGGGTCCCAGTTGACCGAGGCTTCCTTGCGATAGACCAGGCCGCGCTTCAGCAGACGCAGGAACCAGGCCTGCTGTTTGCCGTAGTATTCCGGGTCGCAGGTGGCGAATTCGCGCGACCAGTCGACCGAGATGCCCAGCGACTTCAGCTGCTCGCGCATGGCGGCGATGTTGTCGTAGGTCCAGCCCTTGGGGTGGACCCCGCGCTCCATGGCCGCGTTCTCGGCCGGCATGCCGAACGCGTCCCAGCCCATCGGGTGCAGGACGTTGAAGCCCTGGGCGCGCTTGTAGCGAGCCACCACGTCGCCCATCGCGTAGTTGCGGACGTGGCCCATATGGATGCGACCCGACGGGTACGGGAACATCTCAAGCACGTAGTACTTCGGACGGCCGTCCTTGATGTCGCCGGTCTTGAAGACGTCGGCCTTCGCCCAGGCTTCACGCCACTTGGGTTCGGTGTCTTTGGGATTGTAGCGGGCCATCGGAAACCACGTCTTGATCGGCGAAGAGCGCTCCTGGGAAGAGCGTCCGCGATGTCATAAGCGGTTTCGCGGTCCAGGCGCGCTGAAAAATTGGAGGATGAGGGGGTCTCCGCGCACGGAGGCGGGGAGACCCTTCGGCCTTAGCCGTTGATGTTCGAAAGTCGGAGCTGGCGCGCGCGCGTCAGGATCGCGTTCTCGATATCCGCAGCGGTCTGGTCGGAGACCGGAGCGTCCACCCAGGCTCCATTGATGTCCTTGCTCTGCTTGAACACCGTGACATTCAGGCCATCGGCGCGGAGACGGGTGTCCAGGATATAGACCGTGGCCTTGAAGCGCTCGGCCGGCGTCTCTGGGTTCACGTACCAATCCGTGACGATCACGCCGCCGTACGGATCGGCCGAGGCCAGCGGCATGAAGGCCAGCGTGTCGAGGCTGGCGCGCCAAAGATAGCCGTTGACGCCGATCGAGCCCTTGTCGGCGGGGGCCTTGTCGCCGCCGCCCAGCCGCTTGAACGGATTAAAGCCCGCCTTTTCCTCCTGTCCGGAGAACGTCTTGGGAGCCTTGTTACTGGCGCACGCCGTAACACCCAGCATCGACAGAGCCAGGACGCCCGCGGCGACACCGCGCATCACAGACCCACGCTCAAACGCCATAGTACCTCGCTCCAAGTCTTGCCGACGCTGTTCGCGCGTCCAGGCGCGCCCCCGCGGCCGGGGCCCGGTCTATAGCATGGCTGCGCCGCCTCAAAACAGGAATCGCGTGACCTCGTGGCCACAGGGGGCGATTGAATCGCGGAATCTGCAGGGTGGTGCGACCAAAGGCTGGTTGACCGCGTTTGAGGCAGGCCTTTAATCGCAATTTAGGGGCCCGCTCCGTCAAGGGGCGAGCGGGGACAATAGAGTACAGGCGGCGAGTAGCGATGGTCGCGACGCGTTTCTTTCTAGCGGCATCGGCCGCGCTGATCCTGACAGGATCGGCGTCGATGGCGTTCGCCCAAGCCAAACCGCACGCTGTCGCGCCTGATTTCACCGTCAAGAACGATTTCACGAGCGCTGCTTCGGGCGTCCAATATCCTCAGGACGACAGGCGCACCCTGCGTTGGGACGCCAAGAAGGGGCGCTGGGGCCTCAAGCTGGATCTCGACCAGCCCTCGAGCCGCGAAATGGACCTCCAGGACGTCAAGGCGGGCGCCTATTTCAAGGTGACGCCGTCGATCCGTGTTGGCGGCGCGGTCACCCTGGGCGAGACCAACCCGGCCCTGGCCGCCCGTAAGGCGCAGCAGTCCGACCCTGCGCCGCGCGTGCGCCTGGAAACCGCTTTCAAGTTCTGATCTTGAGACTTGGCGCCTCAGCTGGCCAAGGCTTCCACCGCCGCGAGGCCGGCCACACCGCTATCAATCAGCGACGCGGCGTTATGCGCTCGAACGCCGCCTAGGGCGTAGACCGGAAGCGTCGTCGCGCCCACCAGCCGCGCCAGGCCCTCAAGGCCGAGAGGCGCCCCGGCGGATGGACTGTTGCTCGGAAAGACCGGTGACACGACGATCGCATCGGCGCCGCGCCGCTCGGCCATTTCGATGGCGGCGAGTTCGTGGGCGGCGGTGGTGATAAGGTAGCGGGGGTGTTCCGCTCGCAGATCCGGCAGGCTCGCAACCATCCGTTCAGGCAGGTGGACCCCGTCCGCGTCGATTGCTTCGGCCAGGCTGGCGTGAGCGCCGGCCAGCAGGACGAGGCCCTGACGGCTCGCAATCGCTCTCAATCGTCGCCCCTGCTCGACGGCGTTTGATGCGCCAAAAGCACGAAAGACGATCCCTGACCCCGCCGGAAGCCGCTCGGCCACGGCCTCCGGAGCTGGAACGCGCGCCGGATCGGTGAAGAACAACAGCCGCGGCAGCGTCATTTCACGCACGGTCCTTGGCGGAAGGGCGGCCGCCGCACTAGACAGGGCCTCAAGTTCGCTAAGACCGTTCAAGGCTCGATCCCCATGTCGCCAGCACTCGCCGACATCCGCGCCCGCATCGCCGCCGCCGAGGCTCGCGCTGGTCGACCGGCGGGAAGCGTGACCTTGGTGGCGGTGTCCAAGACTCAGCCCTGGGACCATATCGCGCCCGTGCTCGAGGCGGGACAGAAAGTGTTCGGCGAGAATCGCGTTCAGGAGGCGATGGAGCGGTGGACCGAGCATCGCGAGGGCTTGCAACTGCGCCTGATCGGTCCGCTGCAGACCAACAAGGCGCGCGAGGCCGTCGGCTTCTTCGACGTCATCGAAACCCTCGACCGCGAGAAGCTCGCGCGCGTTCTGGCCGAAGAGATCCAACGTGTCGGCAAGGCGCCGCGCCTCTATGTTCAGGTCAATATCGGTGAGGAACCGCAGAAGGCGGGTGTCGCGCCGGATCGGGCTGACACGTTCATCGACGCTTGCCGCACAATCTATGGCCTGACCGTCGAGGGGCTGATGTGCATCCCGCCTTTCGATCAGGATCCAGCGCCCTACTTCGCCAGGTTGGCGACCATCGCCGAGCGGAACGGGGTCGACAAGCTGTCCATGGGCATGAGCGACGACTTCGAGATCGCCATCGCACAAGGCGCGACTTCGGTCCGCGTCGGCTCGGCGCTGTTTGGCGTTCGCCGCTAAAGCTAATCCGCCAGGATCTCGACGGCGTCGCCCGGGCGGGCCTTGGCCAGCACCATCTCGAGGTCGGCCCGGGCCAGGGCCACGCAGCCTTCGGTGCCGGGATAGCCGTCACGGGCCAGATGCATGAAGATCGCCGACCCCATGCCGGGGATGGGTGGGTCGTCATTGTGCCCCAGGATCACCACAAGATCGTAGACCGCGTCCTCACGCCACATCCTCTCGGCGCTGGCGGGATAGGGCAGGGCGACGGGCCTGTTGTAGCGCGGATCGGCCGGGGCGTCGCACCAGCCGTCGTCTGGCCTCATCGCCCGAACGGGCAGGGCGGTCTTGGGGCCCTCGGGATAGACATCGGGCCGGTACCAGACCTCGCGCATGGCCCACACCCCAAGCGGACTCTTGTTGTCCCCTTCTCGCTTGTCACGGGCGGGGATGGCGCCGGCCTTGCCGACCGCGCACGGCACGATCTGTCCGTCCAGCTCGAACCGGCCGTCCGCATGGGCTCGAAACAGCATAAGCGACGACTCCTCGACTTAAGGCCGCGCGCGGGGTTGTCCCCGGGGGGCGCAGCGGTGCATGTTCCGGCGCATGGCGCAACGCAAGACGCTTCTTCTGATCGACGACGATGACGACCTGCGCGGCGCGCTGGCGGAACAGTTGGCCCTGCACGAGGAGTTCGCGGTCAACGAAGCCGCAAGCGCCGGCGAAGGCGTCAAGCTGTCACGCGAGCTCAAGCCCGACCTGATCCTGCTGGACGTCGACCTGCCGGACATGGACGGCCGAGAGGCCTGTCGTCTCATGCGCAAGAACGGCGTCACCGCCCCGGTGATCATGCTGACGGCCGCCGCTAGCGACAGCGACACGATCCTCGGCCTGGAATCCGGCGCGAACGACTATGTCACCAAGCCCTTCCGCTTTGGCGTGCTGCTGGCCCGAATCCGCGCCCAGCTGCGCAGCTACGAGGCGTCCGAGGATGCGCTGTTCCGGATCGGTCCCTACGAATTCCGCCCGTCCGCCAAGCTGCTGGTCGACGAGAAGCAGAAGAAGGTTCGGCTGACCGAGAAGGAAACCAATATCCTGAAGTATCTCTATCGCGCCGGCTCCAAGCCGGTGTCGCGCGAGGAGCTGCTGACCGAGGTCTGGGGTTACAACGCCGGGGTCACGACCCACACGTTGGAGACCCACGTCTACCGCCTGCGCCAGAAGATCGAGCCCGATCCTGCCGTGGCCAGGATCCTGATCACCGAGATGGGCGGCTACCGACTGCAGCCTTAGGCGAGAAGCCAATAAGGCCGCGTCATCCCGGCTCTCCGCTACGCGCTTCCGGGATGACATGGTTTGCATGGCTCAAAGAAAAGGGCCCGGCCTTTCAGCCGAGCCCTCTTCAAAAAGCCATTGTCACCCAGCTTACGCGTTGCCGACCTGCTGGCCTTCGGCCTGGGCCTTGCGCGCGGCGTAGACGCCGGCGAAGTCGATCGGGTCGATCAGGAACGGCGGGAAGCCGCCTTCCGCCGTCACGTCCGAGATCAGGCGGCGGGCGTAGGGGAACAGGAAGCGCGGGCACTCGATCAGCAGAACCGGCTCAAGATCCTCTTCGGGAATGCCGGCGATGTGGAACAGGCCACCATAGACCACTTCGACGTGGAACACCGCCTGGCCATCGCGCTCGGCGCGGGCCGAGAGTTTCAGGTCGACTTCGAACAGGCCGTCGGCGCGACCGCGAGCGTTCATCTCCACGCCCATGTCGATCGCCGGTTGCGAAGCGCCGGCGCGCAGCGCGTCGGGGGCCAGCGGGTTCTCGAACGAGAAGTCGCGCACGAACTGGGCCAGGATGCGAATGCCCGCTTGTCCGGCCTCGCCGTCCTGGGTCGCCTCGGGGGCGGTGGTGTCGGTCATTAGGATAAAATCCGTAATCGGCGGCTAGAACGCCAAAAGAAAGGTGGGCGCTGCTACCATGGGGGCCGTTCTGGCGCAACGCCAGGCGCCTGACGCGGGAACGTCGCTCACCTATATAGACTTCATATCCAGGGCCCAGCGCCCGCTTCCGGACCCCGACGTGTTCCAGATCCTGTTCCTCGCCGCCGTGGCCGCCCTTGTTCTCTATCAGCTTTACGCGACCCTGGGTCGGCGCGTGGGCCGTCAGCCCGAGGACGCCGCGGTAACGGCGGGTACGGGCGCCGGCGTTGCGCCCGTCGATCCGACTCTGCAAACCGAGGGCATGGCGACCTTGAAAGCGCGGCAGCCCGACTTCGATCCCAGCCGGTTCCTGACCGGCGCCCGCGCCGCCTACGAGCAGATCGTCAAGGCTTACGCGGAAGGAGACCGCGAGACGCTCAAGCCGTTGCTGTCGCCGGAGGTGATGGAAAACTTCGAGCGGGCCATGGTCGCCCGCGAGACCGCTGGTCGCACCGAGAAGGTCGAGTTCCTTGTCCCGCCCCGCCTCGACCTGGAGCGCGTCGAGGTCGCCGGTGACACCGCCAAGGCGGTGGTGCGGATCCTCGCCGAGGTGCGCACCCGCACCAAGGACGAACGCGGCGAAGGCGTTGACGACCGGCGCACGGCCGAACTCTGGACGTTCGAGCGCGAGGTCAAAAGCACCGATCCGAACTGGCATCTGTCGTTCGTGGCCGCTGCCGAAGCCTGATGCCCCGTTTCAACTGTTCTCCGCTGGCGCCGCTGGCGCTGGCGGCGCTTCTTCTGAGCGCATGCGCCAGTACGCCTAGCGCGCCTCCGGCGGTTGTTTCCTCCCCGCCGACTCCCATTGCGCCGCAGCCTGTCGCGGTCGCTCAAAGTCCGGCTCCGGCGGCGCTCTCCTTCGCGAGCCTCGCGGGCTGGGGCGAGGAGGATCATCTCGCGGCCCTGAACGCGTTCCGCGCCGGCTGTGGGGTGGCCAAGGACCAGGCCGTGGTGCGGGTGTGCGGTCTGGCCAGAACGGCTCCGACGCTTGACGGTCCAGCCGCCCGAGCCTTCATCGAGGCTAACTTTCGTATTGAACCCGTCGGCGGCGATGGCGCAGGGGCGGACGGCCTGCTGACCGCCTATTTCGCCCCGCAGTACGAAGCGCGCATGTCGCGCAACGCCGAGTTCAGCGCGCCGCTGCGCGGCCTGCCCGCCGATCTGGTGGTGCTGGACCTCGGACCCTTCGAGCCCGCGCTGGTCGGCAAGAAGATCACCGGCCATGTCGAAGGTTCGACCTTCGTCCCCTATCCCGACCGCGCCGAGATCGAGGCGACGGCGACGGACAAGCCCCTGGCCTGGATGCGGCCCGAGGAGCTGTTCTTCCTGCAGATCCAGGGCTCTGGCGTGCTGGTCCTGCCCGACGGTCGGCGCGTGCGCGCGGTCTTCGCCGGTACGAACGGCAAGACCTTCGTCGGTATCGCGACGGCTATGCGCGACAAGGGACTTCTGCCTGACAACAACACCTCGGCTGAGGCGATCCGCGCCTGGTTGGCCGAGCATCGTGGCCCTGACGCCGACGCGATCATGCGGCTGAACCCGCGCTATGTGTTCTTCCGCACCGTTTCCGACGACGGCAAGGAGCCGGCGGGCGCCGCGGGTGTCTCCTTGCCGCCGGGCCGAGCGATCGCCGTCGATCCAGGCCAGCACGCCTATGGTGGCTTCTACTGGCTGGATGCAGCGGCTCCGAAGTTGGCTGGAGCCTTCCCGGTCTACCGCCGCGCGGTGATGGCGCTAGACACCGGTGGTGCGATCAAGGGCGAAGTGCGCGCGGATCTCTATATGGGCTCCGGCGCCAAGGCGGGCGTCGAAGCCGGCCGCGTGCGTCACACCCTGCGCCTCTATCGGCTCGCGCCGAACCCTTAGCGTGAGCAAGAAGCCGCCGCCCGGACCGGAAGACGACAAGCGCCTTTGGCGGCTGGTCGCCTCGACCGTGACCCCGCGCGCGCCGGTCAAGCCTGAGAAGATGCGCAGCAAGGCGCGGATCCGGCCTTCGCTGAAGGCCGACACCGCCCTGCCGGCCGAGCCGCCCACGCGCCTGGCCTCGATCGCGCCGCTGCGGCTGCATCCGGAGGACTTGCAGGCGCCCGCGCCCAAGCCGATGAAAGGCCCGGCGGGCCATATCGAGCCCAATCGCAAGCTGCGGATCGTCAAGGAACGCGACCCGATCGGCGCGCGGCTGGACATGCATGGCCTGGATCAGGACCAGGCCCGCGCGACGCTGGAGGCCTTCATCCGCCGCTCGTTCAGCCAGGGCCACCGGGCGGTGCTGGTCATCACCGGCAAGGGCAAGGTGGGGCAGGGGGTCTTGAAGATCCGCACGCCCGAATGGCTGGCCGATCTGTCCCTGCGGGAGATGGTCGCCGGCGTCTCCACCGCCGACCGCCGCCACGGCGGCGAGGGGGCGCTGTACGTGGCGCTCAAGCGGCGGGTTTAGCCCTTCCGCGACGCCTTCTCGGCGATGCCGGACGTGCCCTCGCGGGCTTCCAGCTTCTCGGCCACGGCGTCCAGCGAGACGCCCGAGGCGGCCATCAAAGCCAGCCAGTGGTAGAGCAGGTCGGCGCTTTCGGCGGCCAGCGCATCCGGACCTTGCGCCACGGCGGCGATCACCGTCTCGACGGCTTCCTCGCCCAGCTTCTTGGCCGCGAGGGCGGGGTCGTTCAGCAGCTTGGCGGTATAGGACACCGAAGGATCGCCGCCCTTGCGGGCTTCGATGGTCGCGGCCAGGCGTTGCAGGACGTTGGTCAGCCGCTGGCTCATGCAGCCCTCTGCAGAGCGTCGAGGCGCACGGGGATCCCGGCGTCGGCCATCGCCTGCTTGGCCTCACCGATCGAAATCTCGCCGAAGTGGAAGATCGAGGCAGCCAGCACGGCGGCGGCGTGGCCGTCGCGGGCGGCTTCGACCAGGTGCTCAGTCTTACCGGCGCCGCCCGAGGCGATCACCGGGACGTTCACAGCGCCGGTCACCGCCTTCAGCAGCGGGATATCGTAGCCGATCTTGGCGCCGTCGCGGTCCATCGAGGTCAGCAGGATCTCGCCCGCGCCGCGCTCGACCACCTTGGCGGCCCATTCGACCACGTCGAGGCCGGTGTCCTTGCGGCCGCCATAGGTCCAGACGTTCCAGCCCGAGCCGTCCTCGCGCGCCTTGGCGTCGATAGCTACGACCACGCACTGGGCCCCGAAGGCGTCGGCGCCGCCGGCGATCAGGCCGGGGTTCTCGACGGCGGCGGTGTTGACCGAGACCTTGTCAGCGCCGGCCAGCAGCAGGCGGCGCATGTCCGACACCTGCCGCACGCCCCCGCCGACCGAGACGGGCATGAAGCAGACCTCGGCGGTGCGCGAGATGACATCCAGGATCAGGCCGCGACCCTCGCTGGAAGCGGTGATGTCCAGGAACATCAGCTCGTCCGCGCCGGCGGCGTCATAGGCGCGGGCCTGCTCCACAGGATCGCCGGCGTCGCGCAGGGAGACGAAGTTGACCCCCTTGACCACCCGCCCGTCCTTCACGTCGAGGCAGGGAATGATCCGGGTCTTCAGCATCAGGCGGCCGCCGCGATCAGGGCTTCGGACGGCTTGATGGTGCCGGCATAGAGCGAGCGGCCCAGGATGGCGCCGGCGATCTCGACGCCCTTGCGGGCCTTCAGGCGCTCGATGTCGGCCACGGCGGCGACGCCGCCCGAGGCGATCACAGGGATCGACACGGCGTCGGCCAGCTCGCCCACGCCCTCGACATTGACGCCGGTCAGGGCGCCGTCTCGGCTGATGTCGGTGACGATCAGGGCGGCGACGCCCGCGTCCTCGAAGCGTTTGCCCAGGCTGATGGCGTCGATGTCCGACAAGCCCGTCCAGCCGTCGACCGCGACCTTGCCGTCACGCACGTCGACCGCCACGGCGATCTGTTCGGGCCATAGGCGCGCGGCCTTCTTGACCAGTTCAGGATCGTGAACGGCCACGGTGCCGAGGATCACGCGGGACACGCCCGCCTCGATCCAGGCCTCGACGCCTTCCAGGGTGCGAATGCCCCCGCCCAGCTGCACCGGGATCGAGATCGACTCCAGGATCGTCTCGACGGCGGCGGTGTTGACCGACTTGCCCTCGATGGCGCCGTTCAGATCAACAACGTGCAGCCACGAGAAGCCGTCCCTGACGAAGCGCTGGGCCTGATCGGCGGGCGAGGTGTTGAAGACCGTGGCCTTCTCCATGTCGCCATGCAGCAGGCGCACGCACTGGCCGTCCTTCAGGTCGATGGCGGGATAGAGGATCATGGGCGCCATTCCAGGAAGTTGGCGAGCAGGGCGAGCCCGGCACTTTGTGATTTTTCGGGGTGGAACTGTACGCCCGCGACATTGTCCTTGGCCACAGCGGCCGTGAACGGTCCGCCGTGATCGGCGGTCGCGACGACATCTTCCATATGGGAAGGGGTCAGGGCGAACGAATTGGCGAAGTACATGTGGGCGCCGTCCTCGATGCCCGCGAACAGGGCATGAGCGCGCGTGAGGTTGATCGCGTTCCAGCCCATGTGGGGGATGGTGAGCGACGGATCGTTGGGCTCCAGCTTCTTCACCTGGCCCTTGATCCAGTCGAGACCTGGCGTGACGCCGAACTCCAGGCCCTCGGTGGCCAGGAGCTGGTGACCGACGCAGATGCCCATGAACGGAACGCCGCGGCCATGCACGGCCTGGTTCATGGCCTCGTAGACGCCTGTGGCGTCCAGGCCCGCGCGGCACGAGGCGAAGGCGCCGACGCCGGGCAGGAAGACGCGGTCGGCCTTGGCGACAAGGTCGGGGTCGGCGGTGACAACGATGTCGGCGTCGAGCGCGCGGCGGCGGGCCGCCTCGCGCAGGGCCTTCTCGGCCGAACGCAGGTTGCCCGACCCGTAATCGATCAGGGCGACGGTCTGCATGAAATCAGGTTCCTACAGCACGCCCTTGGTGGACGGAGCCTGGCCGCCGGTCTTGGGGTCGATCTCGACCGCCTGACGCAGCGCCCGGGCCAGGGCCTTGAAGCCGCTTTCGGCGACGTGGTGGGTGTTGTCGCCGTACAGGGTCTCCAGATGGATGCACGCCCCGCTGTTCATGGCGAACGCGTGGTGGAACTCCTTGAAGAGCTCGGTGTCCATCTCGCCGACCTTGGGCCGCTTGAACTCGACCTTCCAGATCAGATACGGCCGGTTCGAAAGGTCGATGGCGCAGCGGGTCAGGGTCTCGTCCATCGGGATATAGGCCGAGCCGAAACGCCGGATGCCCTTGAAGCCGTCCAGCGCCTTGTTGATCGCCTGGCCCAGCACGATGCCGGTGTCCTCGACCGTATGGTGCATGTCGATGTGCAGGTCGCCCTTGGTCTCGACCTTCAGGTCGAAGCCGCCATGGCGCGCGAAGCTCTCCAGCATATGGTCGTAGAAACCGATGCCGGTGGAGATCGTCGAGACGCCGGTCCCGTCGAGATCGATCCAGACCCGGATCTGGGTCTCCTTCGTCTCGCGGACCACTTCAGCGGTGCGGGCCATCTGAGCTCTAAAGTCCGTTCTTTTCGGCCAGCTCGCGCAGGGAGACCTGCGGGCGCGGACCGTAGTGGTCAATCACCTCGGCGGCCGCCAGGCTGCCCAGCTGGCCACAGATAGGCAGCGGGCGGCCCTGCGAAAGGCCAAAGAGGAAACCCGCCGCGTATTGGTCGCCCGCGCCGGTCGTGTCCACGACTTTTTCCACGGGGTAGGCCGAGATTTCGTGCAACTGCCCGTTTGCGGCGACGACCGAACCCTTTTCGCTGCGGGTCACGGCGGCGATCTCGCAGCGTTCGGCCAGGGCCTTCACCGCCGCGTCGAAATCGTCGGTCTCGAACAGGGCGCAGACCTCGGCGGCGTTGGCGAAGACGATGTCGCACTGGGTCTCGACGAAGCCGAGCAGGGCGCCACGATGGCGGTCGACGACGAAGCTGTCCGACAGTGTCAGGGCGATCTTGCGACCGGCGCCGTGGGCGAGGGCGGCGGCCTTGGCGAAGGCGCGACGGGCTTCCGGCGGATCGAACAGGTAGCCTTCCAGATACGAGATCTGCGCGGCTTCGATGATCTCGGGATCGACATCGGCCGGGTTCAGCTCGACGCAGGCGCCCAGATAGGTCGACATCGTGCGCTGGGCGTCGGGCGTGACGTTGATCAGGCTCTGCGCCGTCGCCGGGCCTTCGGCCAGCGGCGGCGTCGTGAAGACGCAGCCGATCGCGTTCATGTCGTGTCGGAAGACGCGGCCCAGCTGGTCGTCCGCGACCTTGCCGAGGAACGCGGCCTTGCCGCCAAAGCTGGCCACGCCGGCCACGGTGTTGGCGGCGCTGCCGCCCGAGGCCTCGATCGCCGCCGACATCACGTCGTACAGGCTGGCGGCGCGCGCCGGATCGATCAGGGCCATCGAGCCCTTCACCAGGCCTTCGCGCTCGAGGAAGGCGTCGTCGCACTGGGCGATGACGTCGACAATGGCGTTGCCGATGGCGGCGACGTCGTAGAGCGCGGTCATGGGGCGGAAAAACCTTTGAAAGAACAGGACCGAAGGTCCAAGTCGCGTTGCGATTAAAGGATGTGGTCCGCTGTGGCAACGCGAGGGTTGCCCAAAGGCGTGCGACATCCTAGCTCCGCTGTTCTAGCAAGCCTGGGTAAACCGATGGTCGACGTCCTGCTCCTGGTGCCCGCCCGTGACGAGCATCGCTATGGCGACAGCTGGTCGACCCTGTTCGAGCGCTTGGCCGCGCCGCTTCGCGCCCACGGTCTGACGGTCGAGGCTCAGCCCTGGACCGATCCGGTCGCGCCGAGCCAGGCGCGCTTGGTCATGCCGTCCCTGGCCTGGGGGTATCATGCCCGGCAGGCCGACTGGTTCGCGCAGCTCGACGCCTTCGAGGCCAAGGGCGTGCGGATGGCGAACCCGCCGTCGGTGCTGCGCTGGAACACCACGAAGACCTATCTGGTCGAGCTGGCCTCAAAGGGCGCGCCCGTTGTGCCGACCCAAGCGCACGACCGACTGACCCCCGAGGCGCTCGAGGCGGCGTTCAACGCCTTCGGGGTCGACGAGGTGGTGGTCAAACCGCAGGTCTCGGCCGGCTCGCATGAGACGATCCGGGTCAGGCGTCGCGGTTCGCTGGACGGCGGTCCGGCCGGCCCGGCCCTGATCCAGCCTTTCCTACCGGCGGTGGGCGAGGAGGGGGAGCTCTCGTTATTCTTCTTCGATGGCCGCTTCAGTCACGCGGTGGCCAAGGTCGCCGTCGACGGCGATTTCCGCGTCCAGCCGCAGTTCGGCGGCCGGGTCAGCGAGGTCGCGCCCGAGCCCGAAGCGCTGCGCGCGGCGGCGATGGTGCTGGAAGTCTCTGGGCCCCCGTTGACCTATGCTCGCGTCGACCTGATCCGGGGTCTCGACCACACGCCGCAGCTGATGGAGCTGGAGGTGATCGAGCCGGACCTCTTCCTCGAACACGCCCACGACAAGGGCGCGGCGTTCGCGGCGTCGGTGATACGGGCGATCGGGTGAGATAAATCCTCCCCCTGGCGGGGAGGTGGCGCGAAGCGCCGGAGGGGGAAGCTGTCCTGGTCCGGTCCCTCCCCTCTCCGTCGGCTGCGCCGACACCTCTCCCATAGGGAGAGGATTTTGGGACTACGCCCCCAAAAACAGCTCCCGCGACGGACACAGGTCGCTGATCTTGCAGATCTCGCACTTGGGCTTGCGGGCTACGCAGACATAGCGGCCGTGCAGGATCAGCCAGTGGTGCGCTCGGGTCTGGTAGGGCGGCGGCACCACCCGCATCAGGTCCTGCTCGACCGCGTCGGGCGTCTTGCCGCTCGATAGCTTCAGGCGATGCGAGACCCGGAAGACGTGGGTGTCGACGGCGATGGCGGGCTCGATGTCCAGTTCGTTCAGCACCACGCTGGCGGTCTTGCGTCCCACGCCGGGCAGGGCTTCGAGATCCTCCCGGTTCAGCGGCACTTGGCCGCCGTGCTTGTCGGTGATGATCCGGGCGGCGGCGATGACGTTCTTGGCCTTGCTACGGAACAGGCCGATCGAGGCGATGTACTTGATCAGCCCATCTTCTCCCAACGCCAGCATCGCCTCGGCGCTGTTGGCGACCTGGAACAGCGGGCCGGTGGCCTTGTTGACCTGAACGTCGGTGGCCTGGGCTGATAGGGCGACGGCGGTGACCAGCTCATAGGGGTTGGAGTAGTTCAGTTCGGTCTTTGGATGCAGATCCAGGCCCTCGAACCGGTCGAACAGGACAGCGACGCGCTCGCGCTGGGCGGGCGAGAGGCGTTTCACAGGCTTCTTGGCGGCCTTCCGGATGGGCGTCTTGCTGACCGAACCGGCTTTGCGGGGAGTCTTGACCATGAGGCGACCATGCCGTGGGGGACTCGGCTCGCCAAGAGCGTCTCGGGGGCCTAAATTCGCGCCATGGCCAAGCCGATCTACATGGACCGGGTGATCGCCCCTCATCGCTCGCTGAGCCCGCAGGGCGGTGCGGTGCTGCTCGCCGTCGTCCTGGCGTTCAACGTGCTAGTGGCGATCTTCCTGATCGTGATCCGCGCGCCGCCCGTTTTGCCGTTCCTTGGGCTCGACGTCCTGGCGCTGTGGGTCGCCTTGCGCGCCAGCGAGCGGGCCGCGCGGAGGGTGGAGCGCATTCAGGTCACGGCTGAGGCGGTCACGGTCAGCCGCGAGGACGAGAAGGGCGCGCGAACGGTCTGGACTTCCCCGACGGCCTTTACGCGGGTCGGTGTCGAGCAACCGGGCGAGCACGAGGTTCGCGTTCGACTGATGATCCATCGCAAGCGCCTGACGCTGGCGCGCGCCCTTGGACCGGACCAGCGCGTAGAGCTCGCCAACGCGCTAAAGGACGCGATCCGCTCGGCTCGCAACGAGCGCTGGTCTTGATCGGCGCAAGAACCGGGCGGACGGTGCAGGGCCATGGGTCTAGCCTATGACCATGGCTTACGATGCAACTCCCCTTTCCGACGCCATCTCCGAGGCCGCGCGCCAGGAGCTGGCCCGCCTGGCCGAGCGCTCGGTCGACTATCACCGCATGGCCAGGGCGCTCGACTGGCTGGCCGAGCGGTGGTCGGACCATCCTTCCCTGGACGACGCCGCCCAGGCGGTGGGCCTGTCGCCCTTCCACTTCCAGCGCATCTTCACGCGATGGGCGGGCGTGAGTCCCAAGACCTTCGTGTCCGCCATCGCTCACGCCGAGGCGCGGCGCTCGCTGGAGGCCGGCGGGACAGTTCTGGACGCCGCCTTCGACGCCGGGCTGTCCGGGCCCTCACGCCTGCACGACCTCTTCATCGCCCAGGAGGCCGCCACGCCCGGGGAAGTCCGGCGGCGTGGCGCAGGCATGCGCCTGCGCTGGGGCTGGGCGCCGACCCCGTTCGGCAGGGGTTTGTTCGTGATGGCGGATCGGGGTCTCGCGGGTCTGGCGTTCTCCGACGGAGACGATGAGGCCAGCTTCGCCGACATGTATCGCCGCTTTCCCGCCGCCGACTGGTTTCAGGATGACCGTGCCGCCGAAGCCATGGCCCTGCGCGCCTTCGCGGGCGGGGAGGGACCCTTGCCCGTGGTGTTGATCGGCTCGCCGTTCCACATCCAGGTCTGGAAGGCCCTGCTGAACATCAAGGCCGGCGAGACCGCCACCTATGGCCAGGTGGCCGCCTGGGCCGGCAAGCCGAAGGCGTTCCAGGCCACCGGCGGCGCCATCGGGGCCAATCCGATCTCGCTTCTGATCCCTTGCCACCGCGCCATCGCCAAGGACGGGCGGTTGACGGGATATCACTGGGGCCTCGCCCGCAAGGCGGCGATCCTGGGGATGGAGGCTGTGGCGGCGGGAGGGTGAGTAAATCCTCTCCCCAAGGGAGAGGTGTCGGCGAGTCCGACGGAGAGGGAAGTCGCAAGCTCAGCAGAACTTCCCCCTCCGGTCGCTTTGCGACCACCTCCCCCGCGAGGGGGAGGATTTGGGGCTACAGAATAAACCGGCTCAGATCCGCGTTCGCCGCAAGCGCGCCCACCCGCGCCTGCACATAGGCCGCGTCGATCGTCACAGTCTCGCCGCCGCGATCGGCGGCGGTGAAGCTGATCTCCTCGACCACCTTCTCCATGATCGTCTGCAGGCGGCGGGCGCCGATGTTCTCGACCGAGCCGTTGACGGCCACGGCCGCGTCGGCCAGAGCGTCGATCGCCTCGTCGGTGAAGACCAGCGTGACCTCTTCCGTCGCCATCAGCGCCTGGTGCTGGCGGATCAGGTTGGCCTCCGGCTCGGTCAGGATCCGCCGCATGTCGTCGCGCGACAGGCCCTTGAGCTCCACCCGGATCGGCAGGCGGCCCTGAAGTTCGGGCAAGAGATCCGACGGCTTGGCGACGTGGAAGGCGCCCGAAGCGATGAACAGGATGTGGTCGGTCTTGACCGGCCCATGCTTGGTCGAGACCGTGGTGCCCTCGATCAGCGGCAGAAGATCCCGCTGCACCCCCTCGCGGGACACGTCGGCGCCGGAGCGCTGAGACGAGCTGGCGACCTTGTCGATCTCGTCCAGAAAGACGATGCCGTGGTTCTCGGCCAGTTCCAGGGCCTCCTGGGTCAGGGCCTCCTGGTCCAGCAACTTGTCGCTCTCTTCGGCGATCAGCGGCGCCCAGGCGCCCGAGACGGTGGTCTTGTGGGTCTTGGTGCGGCCGCCGCCCAGCGATTTCATCATGTCCGACAGGTTGAACACCGCCGCGCCCGGTTGGCCGGGGATGTCGAAGCTGGGGCCGCCGGTGTCGGCCAGCTGCAGCTCGACCTCCCTGTCGTCCAGCTCGCCGGCGCGCAGCTTCTTGCGGAACGCCTCGCGGGCGGCCGTCGAGCCCGGACCGGTCAGGGCGTCGAGGATGCGCTCCTCGGCGGCGCCCTCGGCCTTGGCCTTTACAGCGGCGCGGCGCTTGTCACGCACCATGGCCAGCGCGCTTTCGACGAGATCGCGGACGATCTGGTCGACGTCCCGGCCGACATAGCCGACCTCGGTGAACTTGGTGGCCTCGACCTTCAGGAACGGCGCCTGCGCCAGCTTGGCCAGGCGACGGGCGATCTCGGTCTTGCCGACGCCGGTGGGGCCGATCAGCAGGATGTTCTTCGGGGTCACCTCATCGCGCAGGTCGGCGGGCACGCGGCGGCGGCGCCAACGGTTGCGCAGGGCGACGGCCACGGCCTTCTTGGCCTCGGCGTGGCCGACGATGTAGCGGTCCAGTTCGGAAACGATCTCGCGGGGGGAAAACTCAGTCATCGGTCGTTGATCAGGGCCTCGAAGATCAAGCGCCAGCCTTCGGGGCGCTTCTGCCAGACATGCATATAGTGCGCGCGTTCGATGATTTCCTGGTGGTCGGCCCAACCGGCCTCGCCATGGGTCCAGACGAAGTCACCCGCCTTGGAGGCGCCGCCGCCACGCAGGGTGAGGACCATGCGCTGGGGCCGCGCGTTTGTGCGTTCGGCGACGGCGGCGGGGGTCAGGCCTTCGGTTCCCTTCGGCCCCAGCACCCAGGCGTCAGCGGCCAGGGCGCGTCGATAGGCGGCAGGCGCGTCGCTTTCAACCGCCTGGGCCAAGGCCCTCTCGGCGATTCGGACCTTGTCGAAGGCGAGGGCCGCCGAGCGCTCGCCGGACTTGGCGACGGGGTCGAGCGTGGTCTGCGCATCCGGACCCGGGGCGCTTGCGGCGTCGGCGGCGGCCCCGCCGTCGTAGATCCATGCCCACCGCCCGTCCGGCGCCTTGCGCCAGATGGTCGCGAAGTAACCGCCGCGCTTGTCGTTGATCTCGGACGGGCCGACGGACAGCGCGAGCTCGCCGGACCGGGCCGCGATGATCCTCTGGGGCCACCACTCCAGTTTCGGCGTCTTGCTGGAGGGCCGCTTGTCGTAGAGCGTCCTGGCGTTCACCGGCCCTGGCGCGAACATGATCGCGTCATCGGCCATGTGCTTGAGAAACGAATCCCGGATCCCCAGCGCCAAGCCGTCCGCCGCGAAGGCGCGCTCGGCGGCCTCAACCTGGGCGGCGACGCCCGGGTCGGCCATTGTAGGCGTTGTCCAGCACGCAGCGGCGAGCCCGGCGATCAGCATGGTCCTGAACATTCGAAGGTCCTCCCGGGAGGAGTCAAAGCCTAAAGGCTTTCGACCGTCAGGTTACCGTTCGTATAGACGCAGATCTCGGCGGCGATACCCATCGCCTTGCGGGCGATGTCCTCGGCCGAAAGATCGAGGTCGACCAAGGCCTTGCCGGCCGCCAGGGCGTAGTTGCCGCCCGAGCCGATCGCCGCGACCGCGCCGCCGCCGAGGCTCTCGCCCGGCTCCAGCACGTCGCCGACGCCGGTGACGGTGTAGATGGCGGTCTTATCGGCCACCAGCAACATGGCCTCCAGCCGGCGCAGGTAGCGATCGGTCCGCCAGTCCTTGGCCAGATCGACGCAGGCGCGCGCCAGCTGGTCGGGATACTGCTCCAGCTTGGCTTCCAACCGCTCAATGAGCGTGAAGGCGTCGGCCGTGGCGCCGGCGAAGCCTGCGACCACTTTGCCCCCGGCCAGGCGTCGCACCTTGCGGGCGTTGCCCTTGACGACGGTTGGGCCCATGGAGACCTGTCCGTCGCCGGCGATCACGGTCGAACCGTTCTTGCGCACCGCCAGAATGGTCGTGCCGTGCCAGTCGGGGAAGGAAGAGCTGTTGCTTTGCATGGCTTCGCATGTGGCGAGGCCGGGGCGGAGGGTCAAGCGCCATGAGTTTTTCGGAAGCCGAAGTCGAGCGCTACGCCCGCCACTTGGTGCTGCGCGAGGTGGGTGGTCCGGGCCAGCAGAAGCTGAAGGCCGCTCGGGTTCTGTTGGTGGGGGCGGGCGGCCTCGGCGCGCCCGCCGCGCTGTATCTGGCCGCCGCCGGGGTCGGGACGATCGGGCTGGTTGATCCAGACACCGTCTCGCTCTCGAACCTGCAGCGCCAGGTGCTGTACGCCACCGCCGATGTCGGCCGACCCAAGGTGGAGGCTGCGACCGAGCACCTGCGCGCGCTGAACCCCAACACGACCGTCGAGACCCATCCGGTATGGCTGGATGCGTCCAACGCAGAGGCGGTGGTCTCCAAGTATGACCTTGTGCTCGATGGCACCGACGATTTTGCGACCCGCTTCGCCGTCAGCGACGCCTGTCTGGTGCAAGGTAAGCCTTTGGTGAGTGGCGCCCTGGGTCGCTGGACGGGTCAGGTCGGCGTGTTTCACGGACAGCCCTGCTATCGATGTCTGGTGCCGGAAATCCCGCCTGATGCGGAGACCTGCGCGCTGGTGGGCGTGGTCGGGGCGCTCGCCGGGGTGATCGGCTCCATGATGGCCCTGGAGGCGGTGAAGCTGATCACGGGTGCGGGTGAGCCCCTTTCGGGGCGCTTGCTGATCTACGATGGTTTGGCCGGTGAAACCCGCACCGTCCGGATCGGGCGCGACCCTCAGTGCCCGTCCTGTGGCGCTTGACCTCCCTAGCGTAACGCCGTTCGCTATGGGGCAATGGTTCTCGGGAGTGTCGAGATGAAGCGCTTCTTGCGCCGTCTGGCGATCACGCTGGGCCTGCTGGTCGCCGTGTCGGCGGGGGCGTGGCTGGTGCTGCAGCGGCCCGACATCCCCTACGACACGCTGGAGGCCAAGTACGGTTATCCGGACTCGCAGTACATGGATCTGCCCGGCGGCGTGCGGGCGCACTATCGCGATCTGGGACCGCGAGACGCGCCGGCGATCGTGCTGGTGCACGGCTATTCCGCCTCAACCCACGCTTGGGACGCGTGGGCGGCGCGGCTGTCAAAGTCCTACCGTGTGGTGGTGCTGGATCTCCCCGGCCATGGGCTGACGCGGACGTCGGGGAGCTATGTCGCAGGGCGCCAAGGATTTGTGTCCGTGGTCGACGCGCTGACGTCGCGGCTGGGCCTGACCCGTTTCACCCTGTTCGGAAACTCCATGGGCGGTGCGGTGGCCTGGACCTATGCGGTCGACCACCCGGGCAAGGTTCAGCGACTCGTTCTGGTCGACGCGGCGGGATGGCCGTCGGAGAAGTCGAGCGGGGCGCTGATCTTCAACGTGCTTCGCCATCCGATCGGTCGCGCCGTGTTGAAGGACGTCGACACCCGTATGCTGGTCGCCCAGGGTTTACGCTCGGGCTACTGGGATCAGAGACTGGTGACCCCGGCCTTGATCGATCGCTATGTGGAATTGTCCCGCGGACCCGGTCATCGCGACGTTCTGCTCTCGTTGCAGAGCGGCCCCCGCCGCGACGCCACGGCCGCCGAACTTTCGACGATCCATGCGCCGACCCTGATCATGTTCGGACAGGAGGACAGGATCATTCCTGCGGCAGACGGCGAGAAGTTCCACAAGGCCATACCGGGCGCCACCCTGATCCTCTATCCGGGCGTCGGCCATGTGCCGATGGAGCAGATCCCCGATCGTTCGGCCGCCGATCTGGAGGCTTGGCTCGCCGCCCATCCGGTCGAATAACGCCGTCTTCGGGTTCGTACGGACCTGACATAGCCATGCGCGCCCGGCCATATGCGGTCTGATCAAGGGCGTGGGGCGACGATGAACGGATCTCGGATCGGACTGGCGGCGCTGAACGCCAAGGTGATGTCGCCCGAGGACGCTGCGGCGCTGATTGGCCACGGGGAAACCGTGGGCATGAGCGGTTTCACCGGTTCAGGCTATCCCAAGGCCGTGCCCCTGGCGTTGGCGCGCCGGATCGAGACCGAGCACGCCGCCGGTCGCCCCTTCAAGCTGCGGGTCTGGACCGGCGCCTCGACCGGACCGGAGCTGGACGGCGCCCTGGCCAAGGCCAACGGGATAGAGTTCCGCCTGCCCTACAATTCCGATCCGATCGCCCGCGAGATGATCAATCGCGGCGAGATGGACTATTTCGACATGCACCTGTCGCAGGTGGCGCCGATGGCCTGGCAAGGGTTTCTCG
This sequence comes from Pseudomonadota bacterium, assembly GCA_020161365.1. Classification (GTDB taxonomy): domain Bacteria; phylum Pseudomonadota; class Alphaproteobacteria; order Caulobacterales; family Caulobacteraceae; genus Caulobacter. Next base: position 137,512 of record JAIUNU010000004.1, read on the forward strand.
GCCCGCTGGATACGGCGGTCATCGAGGTCACCGGAATCCGGCCGGACGGATCGCTGATCCCGTCCTCGTCCATCGGCAATAACAAGACCTGGATCGACCGCGCCTCCAAGGTGATCCTAGAGGTGAACCGGTGGCAGAACCCCGCCCTGGAGGGGATGCACGACATCTACTACGGCACGGCCTTGCCGCCCGATCGGCGTCCTATTCCCTTGACGCGGCCCGATCAGAGGATCGGCGAGGCCTATTTCCGCTGCGACCCGGCCAAGGTGGTGGCGGTGGTCGAGACGGACTCGCCCGACCGAAACCTGCCCTTCGATGCGCCTGACGAGGACCACCGCGCGATCGCCGGCCACCTGCTGGAGTTCTTCCGCCACGAGGTGGCGCGGGGACGACTGCCCGCGAACCTGCTGCCGTTGCAATCGGGCGTCGGCAACATCGCCAATGCGGTGATGTTCGGCCTGGTCGAGGGGCCTTTCGACGGCATGACCGCCTATACCGAGGTTCTCCAGGACGGGATGCTGGCGCTGTTGGAGTCCGGCAAGCTTTTGAGCGCCTCGGCTACGGCCTTTTCACTGAGTCCCGAGGCGGCGCACGCGCTGAACGCCGACCTCGACCGGATTAGAGATCGTCTGGTGTTGCGGCCCCAGGAAATCAGCAACCACCCCGAACTGATCCGTCGCCTGGGCTGCATCGCTATGAACGGCATGATCGAGGCCGATATCCACGGGGCGGTGAACTCGACCCACCTGATGGGATCGCGCATCCAGAACGGCATCGGCGGTAGCGGCGACTTCGCTCGCAACGCCTATGTCTCGATCTTCATGGCCCCTTCGACGGCCAAGGGCGGCAAGATTTCGACCATCGTGCCCAAGGCTCCGCACGTCGACCATATCAACCAGGACGTCCAGGTCTTGGTGACCGAACAGGGCTTGGCCGACCTGCGTGGGCTGTCGCCCCGGCAACGCGCCGAGGTGATCATCGAAAACTGCGCCCACCCGGACTATCGACCCGCCCTGAACGATTACTTGGCCCGCGCCCGGCGGGAGTCTTACGGCCAGCAGTCGCCGACCCTGCTGACGGAGGCCTTCGCCTGGCACCAGCGATTCATCGAGACGGGGGACATGCGCGGCTGAGGTTGCGGCGGATCAAGGTGTTCCACCGCGTCGGTCCGCCATCTGACGCTTTCGCAGGAGTTCCCGATGACCGACGCCGTCCAGCAGACAGCCTTCGACCAGATCGGCGGCGCAGCGCCGGTGGCGGCGATGGTCAACGCCTTTTATGATTTGATGGAGACCGATCCGGCCTATGCGCGGCTTCGGGCGATCCATGCCCAGGACCTGACCCCGATGCGCGCCTCGCTGGCCGGGTTCATCACCGGCTGGCTTGGCGGGCCTCGAGATTGGTTCGCGGCGCGACCCGGCGTCTGCATGATGTCGCTGCATCGCGCGATGCCGATCGATGCGGAGCTCGGGCGACAATGGGTCGACGCCATGTCGCGCGCGATGGATCAGGCCGAAATCGCGCCCGATATGGCCGAGGCCCTCCGGGATGTCTTCGGCCGGATGTCCGCCAACATGGCTACGGCCTGACCGCTTCAGAGCATCGCCGGAATGACGCGATCCGGCGGCCTGTGGCCGTCCATGAAGGTCTTCACATTGACGATGACCTTCTCGCCCATGTCGATGCGGCCCTCGACCGTGGCCGAGCCCATGTGCGGCAGCAGCACGACATTCGGCAGTTTCAGCAGCTTGGGATTGATCGCCGGCTCGTGCTCGTAGACGTCGAGGCCCGCGCCGGCGATCTCGCCCTTGGCCAGCATGTTGGCCAGAGCGCCTTCGTCGATGACTTCGCCGCGCGCGGTGTTCACCACCACCGCGTGCGGCCGCAGCAGCTTCAGGCGGCGGGCCGACAGCAGGTGATAGGTGGCCGGCGTGTGCGGGCAATTGACCGACACGAAGTCCATGCGGGCCAGCATCTGGTCGAGGCTTTCCCAGTAGGTGCAGCCCAGCTCCTCGGCGATCCGTGCGTTGACCGGCTTGCGGTTATGATAGTGGACCTGCATGCCGAAGGCCTTGGCGCGGCGGGCGACGGCCTGGCCGATGCGGCCCATGCCGATGATGCCCAGGCGCTTGCCCCATAGGCGGCGGCCCAGCATCCAGGTCGGAGACCAGCCATGGAAGCCGCCGGCCTTGACCACCTCGGCGCCTTCGACGATCCGGCGCGACGCGGCCATGATCAGGGTCATGGTCAGGTCGGCGGTGTCTTCGGTCAGCACGCCCGGCGTGTTGGTGACGATAATGCCGCGGGCGTTGGCGGTGGCGACGTCGATGTTGTCCACGCCGGCGCCAAAATTGGCGATCAGCTTGAGCCGATCACCGGATCGCGACAGAAGGCGCGAATCGATGCGATCGGTGATCGTTGGCACGAGCACGTCGGCGCGGCTCATGGCGTCGACCAGCTCGTCTGGCGTCATGGGCTTGTCGGAGACGTTCAGTTCGGTGTCGAACAGCTCGCACATCCGCGTCTCCACCGGATCGGGGAGTTTGCGGGTCACGATGACTTTGAGCTTGCGGGCGGCCATGGGCGGTTTGAAAAGCTCTCTCTGACAGGCGTTTGAAAGCTGTAGCAAAGGGGCCGGTGGGGGCCAAGCAACATGCGGTCAAAAACAGAACAAGGTTTGTCTCGAATGGGTTTGACGCGCGTCATGGTCGGAATTGCGGCGGGAGGGGCCTTGCTGGCCGGTCCGGCTGCGGCCGAGGGGCCCAAGGTGACGCCGTCGGGCCTGGAGGTGCCGCGCTACGTCTCCCTGAAGTATGCCGAGGTCAACGCGCGCAACGGTCCGGACGAGGAGCATCAGCTCTTGTGGGTGTATCACGCCAAGGGCCTGCCGGTGCAGGTCGTGGCCGAGACGCGCGAGTGGCGCAGGATCTGTGATCCCGAGGGGGGGCTGGCCTGGGTCCATAAGCGCACAACCGATGGCCGGCGCGCGGCGATGCGCGTCCAGCCGACCAATCTGCCTCTGCTCAATGCGCCCAAGGACGGGGCCAAGATCAGCGCCTATCTGAAGGCGCGGTCGGTCGCGTCTCTCGACAAATGTGAGAAGGGGTGGTGCCGGCTGCGGGCCGACGGCTCGTCGGGCTGGGCTCGAGAGAACGAAATCTGGGGCGCCGATCCGGCGATCCAGTGTCGAAAGCGTTAGGGGCGCGGGATCCGCGCGCGTAGGGAAACGTTGAGGCCGGACCCGCCATCGTGCTAGGGCGTCCCCATGCAGAAGAACGCCTACACCTTCGAAGAACTCCTGGCCTGCGGCCGCGGCGAGATGTTTGGCCCCGGCAACGCCCAACTGCCGGCCCCGCCGATGCTGATGTTCGACCGGATCGTTCGGATCGAGGCCGAGGGCGGCAAGTATGGCAAGGGCTATGTCGAGGCCGAGTTCGATATCAACCCCGATCTCTGGTTCTTCGGCTGCCATTTCATCGGTGATCCCGTTATGCCCGGTTGCCTGGGTCTGGACGCCATGTGGCAGCTGGTCGGCTTCTTCCTCGGCTGGTCGGGTGGTCCCGGCCGCGGCCGCGCCCTGGGCGTAGGCGAAGTGAAGTTTACGGGCCAGGTCACGCCCGACATCAAGAAGGTCGTCTACAAGATCGACCTGAAGCGTGTGATCATGCGCAAGCTGGTGATGGGCATCGCCGACGGCGTCCTGGAAGCGGACGGCAAGGTGATCTACGAAACCAGTGACCTGAAGGTTGGCCTGTTCACGCCCGAACAAATGGCTTGATCCGTTAGACGAGACCGGCCCTAGAGAGCTGGCCCCTGTCGGATCGTTGGGGGAGAAGAGGATTTAGAATATGCGTCGCGTCGTCGTCACCGGACTGGGGATCGTCTCGTCCATCGGCAACAACGCCAATGAGGTCTTGGCCTCGCTGCGCGAAGCCAAGTCGGGCGTGATCGCCGCGCCAGAATACGCCGAGCTCGGCTTCCGCTGTCAGGTTCACGCCGCGCCCCAGATCGATTGGGAGTCGCTGGTGGACCGCCGCGCGGCGCGCTTCCTGGCGCCCGGCACGGCCTACGCTCACATCGCCATGGAGCAGGCGATCGCCGACTCCGGCCTGTCGGAGAGCGAGATCTCCCACGAGCGTACCGGCCTGATCGTCGGTTCGGGCGGACCCTCGACCCGCGTGATCATCGACGCGGCGGCGACCACCAAGGAAAAGGGTCCCAAGCGGATCGGTCCGTTCGCAGTGCCCAAGGCGATGAGCTCGGGGCCTTCGGCAGTGCTGTCGACCTGGTTCAAGATCCGCGGGATCAACTATTCGATCAGCTCGGCCTGTGCGACCAGCGCCCACTGCATCGGCGCGGCCGCCGAGCAGATCCAGCTGGGCAAGCAGGACATCGTCTTCGCCGGTGGTTGCGAGGAACTGGACTGGAGCCTGTCGAACCTGTTCGACGCCATGGGCGCCATGAGCAGCAACTTCAACGACCGCCCCGCCGTGGCCAGCCGCGCCTATGACAAGAACCGCGATGGCTTCGTGATCGCCGGCGGCGCGGGGATCCTGGTGCTGGAAGAGTACGAGCACGCCAAGGCGCGCGGCGCCAAGATCTATGGCGAGGTCGTGGGCTACGCCGCCAATTCCGACGGTTACGACATGGTCGCGCCGTCGGGTGAGGGCGCCGTCCGGTGCATGCGCCTGGCCATGGCCGAGGCGGGGAACCGGACCATCGACTACCTGAACCCCCACGGCACCTCGACGCCGGTCGGCGACAGCAAGGAAATGGGCGCGGTGCGCGACGTGTTTGGCGACAAGGCGCCGATGATCTCGTCGACCAAGTCGCTGACCGGGCACAGCCTGGGCGCCGCCGGCGCGCAGGAGGCGATCTACTCGATCCTCATGCTCAACAACGACTTCGCGGCCGAGAGCGCCAATATCGAAGAACTCGACCCCGAATTCGCCGACCTGCCGATCCTGCGCCAGCGGGCCGACAAGCCGCTGGAGACGGTGATGTCTAATAGCTTCGGCTTTGGCGGCACCAACGGCACCCTGATCTTCAGCCGCGTCTAGAGCCGGCGGGCGTTGACCAGCGCCCGGGAGGCCTTCGACCTTTATCGCGCCGGGCGGCTGCATGACGCGGTGGCCCTATGCGAACGGCTGGTCATCGACGCGCCCAGTGTCGAGGCCTGGCATCTGCTGGGCGTGGCCCGTCTGGAACTGGGCTCGGCCGGCGCGGCGCTGACGGCCCTGGAAGCGGGTTTGGCGCTGGATCGCGCCCGCCCGGGTCTGCTGTCCGCACGAACGCTGGCCCTGACGAGCTTGCAGCGCGACGACGAGGCGGTGGTCGCCGCGCGCGCCGCCTTGACGGCCGACCCCGAAAATCCGCCGGTATTCAGCGCCTTGGCGGTTTCGCTTCAGCGATTGGGCGGATTTGCAGAAGCCCTGGTGGCGATGGATCGCGCGGTTGCGGCCGCGCCGCGAGAGCCCGCCTACCGCGCGGAACGTGCTGTTTTGCTGGCGCTACTCAACCGTCCCGCTGACGCTGCGGGCGACTTGGAGGTCTTGTTCGAGCTGAGTCCCGACCATCCGCGACTGGCCGGAGACCTGATGTGGGCGCGCCGCCAAACCTGCGACTGGCGCGAGAACGCCGCGCTGGACATGCTGGTCAAGGCGGACTTGAAGCTCGGGCGACCGGGCGTCGCGCCTTTCGCCGCCCTGGCCCTGTTCGACCTGCCGGCCTTGCATCGCCGCTGCGCGACGCTGTCAGCGCCGACCGGCGTTGCGGTTCCGGTATGGCCGGTCAAACCTCCAGGCGGGCGGATCCGCGTCGGCTACCTTTCTTCCGACCTGCACGAACACGCGACGGCCCGGCTTCTGGCGGGGGTTCTGGAGGCGCATGACCGGTCAAGGTTCGAGATCTACGCGGTCTCGTACGGGCCTGAGACGGGTGGGGCGATGCAGGAAAGGCTGCGCGCCGCCTTTGAACATTGGATCGAGGCTCGGCGACTTTCCGACGCGGCCATCGCTATGAAGTGCCGTGAACAGAGCCTTGATATCGTAGTGGATTTAAAGGGCTACACCCAGGACGGACGTCCGGGAATCCTGGCCCATCGCGCGGCGCCCGTTCAGGTGAGTTGGCTGGGCTATCCCGGCACCCTGGGCGCGCACGCCGATGTGGTTCTGGCGGACGCTGTGACGATCCCACCGGATGCCGAGGTGCACTGGTCTGAAACGGTGGTTCGCCTGCCGCACTACCAGCCCAACGACGCGCTGGCTCCGGCCATACCACCGCCCACCCGCATCGAGGCTGGTCTGCCGGAGGGGGCCCAGGTCTTCTGCTGCTTCAACAATCCGGCGAAGATCACGCCAGAGGTGTTCACGACCTGGATGGAGATCCTCCGCAGGGCCCCCGAGAGCGTCCTCTGGCTCTACGCGGGGGCGCCGGGCGCAGCCGAAAATCTTCGCGCCGAGGCGAGCAAGGCCGGCGTCGCGCCGGAGCGTCTGATCTTCGCCGATCCCGCGCCTCACGACGCGCATCTGGCGCGTCACGCCTTGGCCGACCTGGTGCTCGACACCTGGCCCTACGGGGCCCACACAACCGCCAGCGACGCCCTGCGGATGGGGGTTCCTGTGTTGACCTTGCCGGGTGAGAGTTTCGCCAGCCGGGTCGGCGCCAGCCTGCTCACCGCCATCGGCATGACCGACCTGATCGCGCGTTCCAAGGCCGACTACGTCGCCAGAGCGCTTGCCTCTGTGGTTGACGAGAACCTGAAGCCTCGCGTCGCCGAGGCCGTTCGGCGTTCGAGCCTGTTTGATCCCGTCGCCTTCGCCCGGTCGCTGGAGAGCGCCTACGCCACGCTGGTCCGACGCTGAAAGGGTTCCGCAGGCCCACCGCGCCTGCTAACCAGCGGTCAACGATTTGCGAAAGAGGGCCCGACACATGGCCGACGATTACGCGTTCCCCAAGGGCGAGCTGATGCGGGGCAAGAAGGGCCTCGTCATGGGCGTGGCCAACCACAACTCGATCGCCTGGGGCATTGCCAGCCAATTGGCTGCCCAAGGCGCCGAGATGGCCTTCACCTATCAGGGCGAGGAGCTCGAGCGCCGCGTGCGCCCGCTGGCCGAGAGCATCGGCGTCAAGACGATGATCCCCTGCGATGTCACCGACGACGCCTCGATGGACGCGGCCTTCGCCGAGATCGAGAAGGCGTTCGGGACCATCGACTTCGTGGTCCACTCGGTGGCCTTCGCCAACAAGAACGAGCTGAAGGGCTCGTTTGTCGACAACACCACCCGCGAGGGTTTCCTGCTGGCCATGAATATCTCGGCCTTCAGCTTCGTGGACGTCGCCAAGCGCGCCTCCAAGCTGATGCCGAACGGCGGCTCGCTGATCACCATGACCTATCTGGGCTCCGAGCGGACGATCCCGAACTACAACACCATGGGCGTGGCCAAGGCCGCGCTTGAGGCCTCGACCCGCTATATCGCCCGGGATCTGGGTCCCAAGGGCATCCGCTGCAACGCCATTTCCGCCGGCGCGATGCGCACCCTGGCCTTGGCGGGCATCGCCGGCGGCCGCGGCATGATCGCCCAGGGCCGTGCGTTCAGCGCGATGAAGGAAGACACCTCGATGGAAGGCGTCGCCGGCTGCGCCCTGTGGCTGGCGTCCGACCTTGGCAAGTCGACGACAGGCGAGGTCGTCCACGTCGACGCGGGCTTCCACATGATGGGCATGCCCGACCCTGAAGAGGCCTGACGTCTACGCCGGGTCTACGGCGCGTAAGCCCGCATGAACCTTTCGGCCGCCTCCCGCGCGAGGCGGCCGAACTGTTCCTGGGTCTTGTCGGAGGGCAGACGCAGGAGCGACCGCAGTTGGCTGTGGCCCATGACCATGCCGGAAAAGAATTCGGCGGCCTGGTCGAAATCCTCGACCTTCATGCGACCGAGCCGGGTCTCGGTTTCCAAGAAGGCGGCCAGCTGACGACGGGCGTTCAGCGGGCCGGCCTCGAAGACTTCCAGCGCGATATCGGGCATTTCGCCCGAGCCAAGAATAATCACCCGCATCATCGAATAGCTCTTCGTGGTGATCACTGTCTCCAGCACCGAGCGGGCGTAGGCCTCGAGCGCTTCGGTAGGATTGTCCGCCGCGCCCGGCTCTCGCAACGATGCTGTAATGCTCTCGACCCGGCGCTGCATCAACGCCCGCATCAATTCGGCTTTCGAGCCGTAGTGATTATAGACGGTCTGTTTGGAGACGCCGGCATGACGCGCGATCGCGGCCATCGGCGCGGCCAGACCGCGCTCACCGATGACCTCGACTGCAGCGTCGAGGATGGCTTCGCTCTTAGCGACGTCGATCTGTCCGGGAACGCGCGGCATCAGTGAGCGTCCGATGGCGGAGGGGGAGCATTCTTCACCGGCGCCGCCAGCAGCGAAACGGCGGCGGCGATAAAGCAGCCGATCGCGAGCAGGGTGAAGCTGTCGCCGAACGCCAGGACGGTCGCCTGCTGCTGCATCATGCCGCCCACCGCCTTGCGCGCCGCGCCGGCCGGATCGGCGACGCCCAGTTGCATCATCCGCTCTGTCAGTCCGGCCATCATGCCCGCGGCTGCGCTGCCTTGGGTCACCTTCGACGTCATGTCGTCGTAGTAGAGCGCCGTCTGCTGGGTGATGGAGGTCGCCAGCAAGGCCAGGCCGACCGCGCCGCCGGTGTTGCGCGCCAGGTTCACCAGGCCCGAGGCGTTCTTGACCATGTGCGGGGGCAGGGTGCTCATCGTGATCTGCTGGGTGGCGATCATGGCGATCATCACGCCCACGCCGCGGCAGGCCTGCACGCTCGCGAACTCCCAGAAGCCCCAGTCTTTGGTGACCCCGTGGGCCATGTACATGCCGAACCCAGCGAGCAGGAAGCCGACGCACATCGGGATACGAGGGTCCGTCTTGCGTACCAGCCGTCCGGCGATCGGGCCCGTCAGGAACATCGACAGCCCCGAGATGACCATGGTCGTGCCGACCTCCGAGGCCGAATAGTGTCGCACGCGCCCGAGGAACTGCGGCAGCAGGAAGGTGCCGCCGAACAGGCTGGCGCCCGAAACGGCCGTCATCAGAACGCCGACGGTGAAGTTGCGATTGGCGAAGGCCCGCAGCTCCACGATCGGGTTGCGATAGGTCATCTGCCGCCAGATGAAGGTCGCCCCACCGACCACCGCGACGACGGTCAGCCACAGGATCAGGCTGTCATCGAACCAGTCGTCCTTGGCGCCTTCCTCCAGCACGTACTGCATGCTCATCAGGAAGACGGCCATGACCGCCAGGCCAAACCAGTCGAAGCCCTTGGCGAGGCTCGGGTCGCCCTTGTCGAAGTCGCCCCAGCGCGCCACGCCGAACAGTACGATCAGGCCGGTGGGAACGTTGATGAAAAACAACCAGCGCCAGCTCAGCCACTCGGTCAGGTGGCCGCCGAGGGTGGGGCCGACCGTGGGCGCCAGGGTGACGATCAGGCCCATGATCACGCTGGCGGTGACGCGACGCTCGGGCGGGAATGCAGTGAAGGCGACGGCGAAGACCGTCGGGATCATCGCGCCGCCGATGAAACCCTGCAGCGCGCGGGTCAGGATCATCATGTCGATGGACGAGGACAGCCCCGTCAGCACGCTCATGACGATAAAGCCGGCGCAGGAGACGAGATATAGCCTCTGGGTTCCCCACAGCCGCGACAGGTACCCCGACAGGGGGATCATCACGACCTCGGGGATCAGGTAGGCGGTCTGGATCCAGCTGACCTGATCCGTGCTGGCGCCGACGCCGGCCTGGATCTGCGGCAGGGACGCCGCCACGATCTGGATGTCCAGGATCGCCATGAACTGGCCGATGACCATCGCGCCGAAGCCCAAAAAGAGCTTGGTCCAGTTGACGGGTGCGGCGGCGCCGGGCGTCGCCGGCCCACGAGGCGATGACTCGGTCTTGCCGAGGGAGTCGGCGGGGAGGGCGGCGTCGGCCATAGCTGGGCGGCCGGCTAGCGGGCCGCGCCCTGGCGGGCCATCTGCGGGGTGACCTGAGCGGCTTCTGCGAACGAGGGACCCGAGCGGTCGCGGACGTCGACCTTGATCTCGACCGAAAGGCCGGGACGCAGCGCGGCACCAAGCTGGCTGCGATCGACCGCGATCTTCACGGGCAGGCGTTGCGTGATCTTGGTGAAGTTGCCGACGGCGTTCTCCACCGGGATCAGGGCGAACTCCTGTCCGGTGGCCGGCGCGAAGCTGTCGACTTTGCCGACGATCTTCTGTTTGCCGAAGGCGTCGGCCTTGATCTCGACGGGTTGACCCACGCGAAGGCGCGCGACCTGCGTCTCCTTGAAGTTGGCCACGATATAGGCCTGGCCCAGAGGCACGACCGACATCAGGGCCACGCCCGGCTGAACCAGTTGACCCGGGCGGACCGAACGGGCGCCGACCACGCCGCCGACAGGCGCGCGGATCACGGTGCGTTCCAGGTCCAGCTTGGTCTGCTCCACAGCGGCGTGCGCGGCGGCGGCCTGAGCGACGGCCTGAGCCTTGGCCGAGCCCAGCGATTGAGCGGCCCGCTTCTCGGCTTCCAGCGCCGCCTGTGCGCTCGCCACGCCGGCGGCCGATTGGGTGGCGGCGGCCTTGGTGGTCTGGACCTTCTGCTGCGACACCCAGCCTTGGCCGGCCAAGGCGTTGTAGCGGTCGTAGTCGGCCTTGGCCCGGCTCGCGTCCGCCTGGGCGCTGGTCACGCCGGCGGCCTTCTGGGCGATAACCGCCTGCTCGAGGCTGTTCTTGTCGTCGATCGCGCGGACGGCGGCGTCCGCCGCCGCGGCGTTGGCGATCGCCTGATCAACCCGCGCCTGGAAGGTCGACGGATCGATCTTGGCCAGCACCTGACCGGGCTCGACCCGCTGGTTGTCGGCGACGAGCACTTCGGCGACATAGCCCGACACCTGCGGGCTGACCTGCACGGTGTCGGCCTGCACGAAGGCGTTGTCCGTGCTTTCGAAATGCTGCTTGTCGAGGAACCACAGGGTCCCACCGGCCAGAACCGCGACCAGAGTCACGCCGCCCAGGATCAGGGGAACCAGCTTCTTCTTCTCGGACGCCGCCATGCGCAACCCTTGTCAAAAGACAACAAGCGCGCCGGATAGAAGGGTCCGGCGCGCGCTTCAAGCGATAAATGGACGCATCCGTCCAAAAATCAACAGGGCCGCCCTCAAAATCGCGAACCTCCCTTGCGAGCACTGGGCGTGCGCGGTTTGACTGCGACACCAGGCCGCAATTTCCGCTTGCGCCGGAATCACGACACACTAAAAGCCGCTCCCCAACGCAACCAAGGGTTCGGGAGCGCGTATCTCCTCCGGTGCGTTTCGCCGGTCCGCCCTTTTGGCCGCAGGAGGTTGCCGTGAAGTCCCAGTCCCATCCTGGCCAGACGCCTCTGGATATGATCCGCCCGATTCTGTGGACGGCCGCCGCGGCGTTCGCCGTGGGCTTTGGCGGCTACCTGATGCTCGGCCTGCGGGCCATGCACTCGGCCATCAACTAGACACCGGTCGAGCCAAATCCGCCGGCGCCCCGTTCGGTGGCGTCGAGATCCTCGACCTCGACCAGAGGCCATTGCGGCGCAGCGGCGATGACGCCCTGCGCGATGCGATCGCCCCGGCGGATCGTAAAGTCTTCCTCGCCGAGGTTAATCAGGAGCACGCAGACCTGGCCGCGATAATCGCTGTCCACGGTGCCCGGCGCGTTGACGACCGTCACCCCGTTCTTGAGCGCCAAACCCGAGCGAGGCCGCACCTGCATCTCATAGCCGTCCGGAATCGCGACTGAAAAGCCCGTGGGCGCCATGCAACGCGCCCCGGGCTTGAGAACCATCGGTTCGTCTTCCGGGACCGCAGCGCGCAGATCGAAACCCGCCGCGCCCGTCGTCGCATAGGCGGGAACCGGCAGGTCGGGGTTACCGTCCCAGCGCTTGAAACGGATCGCGAGGCCAGCGGGGATGGCGGACATGCGGGAACTCCTCGAACTTAGGCTCGGCTTTAACTGATTTGCCGTCGGCTCCGCCAGGGTCGAGCCTGCGACGTCAGGCCAGGGCGTCGGCGATGCGTTGGGCGATCTGGGCCGCCACCTGATCCTTGGCGGCGCGATCCCAGCGCTCGGTCCCAGACTTTGTCACGAGCAGTACAGCGTTCTCGCCGCCGCCCATCACGCCGGGCTCGGTGACGTCGTTGGCGATGATCCAGTCGCAGCCCTTGCGGGCAAGCTTGGCGCGGGCATGCTCCTCGACATGGTCAGTCTCGGCCGCGAAGCCAATGACGAGACGCGGACGTTGCGGACCGGTCGCCGACAGAGTGGCCAGGATGTCGGGATTCTCGACGAAGGTCAGGGCCGGCGGACCGCCCTTTTCCTTTTTCAGTTTGCTGCCGAACGCCTCGTCAACGCGCCAGTCGGCGACCGCCGCCACGAACACGCCGACATCGGCTGGCAACGCGGACTGACTGGCGGCCAGCATCTGCCGCGCGGTTTCCACGTCGATCCGGCGGACCCCGGCAGGCGTGGGAAGCGCGACGGGGCCGGCCACCAGGGTGACCTGCGCGCCCAGGCGCGCCAGGGCCTCGGCGATCGCAAAGCCCTGCTTGCCGCTGGACCGGTTTGTGATCCCGCGGACCGGATCGATCGGCTCGAAGGTCGGGCCGGCCGTGACGAGCGCGCGCTTGCCTTCCAGCGGCCGGTTCGTCGGACCCGTCAGCGCGGCCATGACCGCCGCGAAGATGGCCTCGGGTTCGGCCAGGCGCCCCGGACCAAACTCACCGCAGGCCATGGCCCCCTCCTCGGGCCCCACGAACGTCACGCCGTCCGCCTTCAGCGTGGCGACGTTGCGCTGGGTGGCGGGATGGAGCCACATGCGCACGTTCATGGCCGGCGCCATCAGCACGGGCTTGTCGGTGGCGAGGAGCGTGGTCGAGGCCAGATCGCCGGCCAGGCCCTGAGCGGCCTTGCCGATCAGATCGGCGGTCGCCGGCGCCACGACGATAAGGTCGGCCGACCGCGACAATTCGATGTGTCCCATCTCATGCTCGTCGGTCAGCGAGAACAGGTCTTGATAGACCTTGTCCTCGGCCAGCGCGGCCAGGGACAGCGGGGTGACAAACTCGGCTCCCGCCTTGGTCAGGATCGGGCGAACAGCCACGCCGGCCTTGCGCAAGAGCCGGGTCAGCAGCAGAGCCTTGTAGGCCGCCACGCCTCCGCCGACGATCAGAAGAACCCGCTTCTCGTCCACGCCTCGCTCCGCGCACTGGTCGAACTTCCCAGCACATGCCCATCCGCGCGCGAAAGCGCCAGAGCCAATCGCCGCGCGAAAATCCGACTCGACTCGCGTTCCTCTTTCGTTCATTAATCGTTAGGGTAGAGCAAATTGGTGAATACGATCATGAAGATTGCACGATATCCGACAGCCGTAGCTCTGGCGCTTCTGGTCGGGCTGGGGATGGCGGCGTGCGACAGCGGCGCCTCGGCGGTAAAGGCGCCGACCGGTCGCGATCGGGCCTTGGCAGAAAGCGCGCCGACCGATGCGCCCGAACGCTCGGGCCGCGAAGACGGGCGGGACGTTCCTCGGGATGCTCCGGTCAAGCTCGTGGCGGGCAAGCCCTACTGGGCCGCCAATCGCACACGTTCAGCCGAGGAGAACGCCCAGCGTTCGTTCGAGCGTAACGGCGCGACCTTCGCCGCCAAGTCGGTGGATGACTACGTCGCGAAGGTCCACGCGTTCGTCAGCGATCCGCCGAGAGGCGCGGAGACTCTCAAGCGCGCGAATGGCGACCTTCTGATCTACGATCCCAAAGCCAATGTCTTCGCGGTCGTCTCGCGCGAAGGCGCGCCGCGCACGATGTTCAAGCCCGACGAGGGCGGCGCCTACTGGGATGAGCAGAAGACGCGGGAGGCGCGGCGCGCGTCGGCGTCAAAGAAGCGCGAACAGGCCGAAGGCTAGCGGCGCTCGACTGTTCTGGGTTCTGCTCGCGGAGATCTCTGATGGATGTACGCGCCTTACCGCCCGCCGCCCTTCGCGACCCTAACGCGGTCGAACTGGCCCGCGTTTGGATCGCCGAGCACGGATTGCACTGCTCGTTGAGGTGCGGTCTCTACGCCGAACGGGACGTGGTGATGGAAACCACGGCGTGGGGGATCATCCTGGCGGATATGGCTGGCCACATCGCCGATGCGCTCAACGGCGCCGGCTTCGGGCCGAGGCTGGCGTTGTTCGAAGCGGTCGTCGGCAGTTTCAACGTCGAATGCCTCGCGCCAACCTCGGAACGAACCGGAGGCGGCGGGTCGCTTGTCGGCTGAGCAACCATGGTTCTCGCGGTCCTCGCGTCGCCGAGTGCTTCGCAAAGATCGTGACCGGCTCTAGCGGCCCAGCAGCAGTCCGGTCACGAACGCTGCGCCCGCCGTCGCGGCGCCGACCATGAACCAGAGCAGCGGCCAGGTGTGCCGCCGCTCAGTATCCACAGGTGCGGGCGCCGGAGGCGTTTCGACCAGACGCGCCAAGGCCTTGATAGCCCGTAGGGCCTCTTCGGCGAAATCGCGGGCCTTGGCCGTGGGGGATAGCTCGCGGCCAATCCAGCGGCGCACCACCGGGTCGGCGGCGGCCCAGAGATCGTGCGTCGGATCGATCCGTCTCGCCACGCCTTCCACCGTCACCATGGTCTTCTGCAGCAGCACCAGTTCAGGGCGCAGCGCCATGTCGAACAGGGCGGTGATCTCGAACAGTTGCGCGAGCAACCGCCCCATCGAGACTTCGCGCGCATTGCGGCCGAAGACCGGCTCGCCCACCGCGCGCAGCGCCTGGGCGAAGGCGTTCATGTCCTGGTGCGCGGGCACATAGCCGGCGTCGAAGTGGATCTTGGCGATTCGCGCATAATCGCGATTGAGAAAGCCGTACAGGATTTCGGCCAGGTAGCGGCGCTCGCCGGGGCCGAGGCGGCCGATGATTCCGTAGTCGACTGCGGTGACGGTCGCGGGCGCCGCGACGAACAGGTTGCCTTCGTGCAGGTCGGCGTGGAACAGCCCGTGGTCCAGAGCTTGGGCCAGGAAGCCCCGGGTGACGTTCTCCGCCAGCGTCTTGCGGTCCAGCCCCGGCAGATCGAGCGAGGCCGGGTCGGACAGTGGCGCACCGTCCGCCCAAGTCAAGGTCAGGACGCGTTTGCCCACGCCCTCCCAGCAGACGCCTGGGGCCCGCATATAGGGGTCGACGGCCATGACCTCGCCCAGCTCGGCGCAGCCGGCCGCTTCGAAGCGCAGATCCATCTCGAGATCCAGGGCGCGGATGACCACCTCGACGAACTCGGTCGGGCGAAGGCGGCGCGAGGCGGGGGCGAGGGCTTCGGCGAGACGCGCAGCAAGACGCAGCACCGCGCTGTCACGCGCCACCTGGCGTTCGACGCCGGGACGCAGCACCTTGACCGCGACCTTGCGGCCATCGACCAATGTGGCCGGATGAGCCTGGGCCAACGAGGCGGCGGCCACCGGCTCACCGATTTCAGCGAAGATCTCATTCAGCGGCTTGCCGAGACTGCGGGCGATCTCGGCCTTGGCGACATTCAGCGGAAAGGCCGGAAGCCGATCTTTCAGGCGTGAAAGGTCGTCTGCGAAGGCGACGCCAAAGATGTCGGCGCGCGTCGACAGGAACTGGCCCATCTTGATCGCCGCTGGGCCTTGCCGTTCCAGAACCGCCGCCAGTCGTTCTCCTGGCCGTCCCTTGCGCGCGGCCGAGCCCGCGAACAGGCGAAGGACGCGCCCCGCCAGCTTGGCGCCCGGAGGAAGCAGCGGCTCCAGTTCACGGGGGATCAGGGCGTCGGCCCGGACCAAGGCCCAGCCCGCGCCGGTCAGGCGCCAGAAGGCTTCGAGCGTCGCCACGGTTCTAGATCGCCCAACCCTGGTGCAGGGCCGCGACGCCGCCCGTAAAGTTAGTGAAGGTGACGCGCTTGAAGCCCGCAGCCTCGATCATGGCCGCGAAGGTGCGTTGGTCGGGGAAGCGACGGATGCTCTCGACCAGGTACTGGTACGCATCGCGATCCTTGGCCACCCACTCGCCGACCTGCGGGATGACCTTGAAGCTGTAGGCGTCATAGGCCTTGGCCAGCGGTTCGGTGACTGGCCGCGAGAATTCCAAGCACAGGAAGCGACCGCCCGGCTTGAGCACCCGCCGCGCTTCGCGCAAGGCCGCGTCGATGTCGGTCACGTTGCGGATGCCGAACGAGATCACATAGGCGTCGGCATAGGCGTCGGGCAGCGGCAGGCGCTGGGCGTCGCCGACGGTCCAGGTGATCTCCGGTTCGCCGCCCCGCTCGATCCCGGCCATGATCATTTCGGCGTTGTAGTCGACGATGTTGATCGTCGCGTCCGGACCGCCCCGGCGCTCCTGCGCCTTGCGCGCCATCTTGGCGAACCGACGGGCCATGTCGCCCGTGCCGCCGGCGCAGTCGATGATCACTTCGCCCGGCTGCGGGTTGAGGCGCGCGGCGACCGCGTCCTTCCACAGCCGGTGGACGCCGCCGCTCATCAGGTCGTTCATGATGTCGTAGTTCTTGGCGACGCGGTCGAAGACCCCGCGCACCAGACCTGCCTTCAGCGAGGCGTCGACATCCTTGAAACCGAAGCTGGCGGAGGTGTTGCTCATGACGTCTTTGGGCCGGACTTTCTGTATGTAGGTCCGCTATTAGCCCGCGACACGCCCGCCGTCATCCGCCGAAGGATCCCCGTGCCCGAATTGCCCGAAGTCGAGACCGTCCGTCGGGGCCTGGAGCCCGTTCTGTCCGGCGCGCGTCTGTCCAGCGTCCGCGCCAACCGGCCCGACCTCCGTTTCCCGCTGCCCGACGGCTTTGTGCAGCGGCTGACCGGCGCACGGATCCTGCGCCTGGATCGCCGCGCCAAGTACATCCTGGCGCCGCTCGACCGAGGCGACACCCTGGTCATGCACCTGGGCATGACCGGCCGCTTCGAGATCGCCGCGCCCGAGGGGACCGTTCGGCCCGGCGATTTCGCTCGCGAGGTCACGCCTGACGACAAGCACGCCCATGTCGTGTTCCAGACCGAGGAGGGCGCTACGGTCACCTACTACGATCCGCGCCGTTTCGGCTTCATGGACCTGATCCCGACCGATCGCGTCACTCATCACCCATGGTTCGCGACCATGGGACCAGAGCCGTTGGGCGGGGGCTTCGACGCGGGCGTGCTGGAAAAGGCCTTCGCCAACCGCAAGCAAGGTCCCAAGACCTTGCTGTTGGACCAGCGCACGGTCGCGGGTCTGGGCAATATCTATGTCTGCGAGGCCCTGCATCGGTCGGGCATCTCGCCGTTCAAGCCGTCAGGCGGCATCGCCAAAAAGCGCCTCGGCCCGCTGACCGCCGCGATCAAGGACGTCCTGGCCGAGGCGGTTGAGGTCGGCGGCTCCACGCTGAAGGACTTCGCCGCCGCCGATGGCGCGCTGGGCTATTTCCAGCACCGCTTCCGCGTCTATGACCGCGAGGGCGCGCCCTGCCCGACGCCGGGGTGCAAGGGCGTGATCGCCCGCGAGGTCCAGGCGGGGCGCTCGACCTTCTACTGCCCCGTCTGTCAACGCTGAGCGTCGAAGACGTCAGACTTTGAGGTCGGCGGTGACCGGCGCGTGGTCGCTGGGACGTTCCCATTCGCGGACATCGTCGTGGACCCGCGACGAAACCTTGCCGTCCAGGATCGCGGCGTCGCGAAGGCCGGGGCTGGCCAGAATGTGGTCCAGGCGCAGACCGCGATTGGACTTGCGGAAGTCGGCGGCGCGGTAGCTCCACCAGGAGAACAGCTTCTCCGGCTCCGGGGTCGCCAGGCGCGGCAGGTCCAGCAGGTCCATCGACTTGATCAGCGCCTCGAAGGCTTCCAGCTCCGGCGGCGTGTGGCTGACCACTTTCAGCATCTGGCGGTGGCTCCAGACGTCGTTCTCGCCCGGCGCGATGTTGAGGTCGCCAGTGACGATCAGCGGATCCTTGGGGTCGCGTCGCTTCAGCGCGGCGGTCAACGTCTCGTAGAAGTCGAGCTTGTGGTCGAACTTCGGATTGGCGAGTCGATCAGGCAGGTCGCCGCCGGCCGGGATGTAGAAGTTCTGGATCTCGACCCCGGCCACCTTGACCGCCACGCAGCGCGCATGGCCCTCGCGGCAGTTCATCAGGGTGGGAACGTCCTCGATCGGCAGGCGCGAGGCGATGGCCACCCCGTGCCAGCCCTTCTGGCCCGCGATCTTCAGGTGCGGCAGGCCCATGGCCTCGAAGGCTTCCCGCGGGAACTCGCCCTCCTGGCACTTGATCTCCTGCATGCACAGGACGTCCGGCGCCTGCTCATCGACGAAGCGGGCGGCCTGCTCGGCGCGCAGGCGGACGGAATTGACGTTCCAGGTGGCGATACGGAGGCGCATGGCAGCGCTGTATCGCGGTTTCGCGGCACCGGAAAGAAAAACGCCCAGACGCATCGAGCATCTGGGCGAAAGTCTAGTCTCTCATGCCGCCGCCGGGAGGGGATAGGGTCCGGCACGGTTCGCGAAGAGCGGGTCGGTCGCTCGTCGCCATGCGTGTTAAATATGCCACGTCCCAATTTTTAGTCAATAGACATGTCGGTTGATTCTTGCATGTTGTGAGAATGTCACAAATCAGCGCCGCTAGGGCTTACCCACCTTCCGACGAGGGTCGGTGAGGACAAAGAGTTTCGGGTCGAGGTTGGCAGTTTCTGCGAAATCGGCGAGGCGAACCCGGATCTGTCCGCCTTTGATGTCGGTGACGGTCCAGCCCATCAACGCCACCGGACCGTTCGAAAAGTCGATCGAGATGCGGCCCAAGGCCTGACGCTTGGCGTCCTGCGCCACGATCGTGAAGCCGTCGGCCAGCGGGCGAACATCCGTGATCACCACGCCGCGATCCAGACGGACCTCGCGCGCCAGCAGCAGGTTCAGCGGCGTCTTGCTGAGCGGATAGCTCTCGTAGGTCTTCAGCCGGCTGTCGAAGATGTTGACGTTGTTGCCATTCGACACGACCAGCAGGCCGGCCGGCGGATCGTACTGGAACCGCGCCTTGCCGGGACGCTGCAGGTAGAAGGTCCCCTGCGTCTGGGTTCCGCGCTGATCGGTCTGCACGAACCGGCCCTTGGCCGAGGACAGGCCCTGGATATAGGCGGTGGCCTTGTCCAGCAGGGCCTTCTGCTCGGCGGTCAGCTTGGCCGGAACCGGCGCGGTCGAGCCCTGAGCCCAGACAGGCGTGGTCAGGGCGGGCGAGGCGAGGGCGGCGGCGAGGCCGGCCGCCAGGAGGGTACGGCGTGTCGTCATCTGGACTCCTTAGCCCCAACCTTGGCCGCCGCGAAGGCCGCCGCAAGGCCATTTTCCGGCGGCCCGATGAAGCCCCGTTCAGGTTGGGAGCGTGCGGAACGCCGCAGCCAAGGCGAAGGTTGCTTCATTTTACCCGACCTCCCCGGCCAAGGCCGGGGCCCAGATCATAGAGCTGGAAGGCGCAGGCAAAGACACTTGTGATCCTTTCGGGGGACACAGCCGCCTTGGCATCTGGATCCCGGCCTTCGCCGGGAAGATCGGGGTGCAAATCAAAGCGGCGGCGGCGGCGGCGCGAGAATCTCGCGCTTGCCGGCGTGGTTGGCGGCGCCGACGACGCCCTCCTTCTCCATCCGCTCCATCAGCGAGGCCGCGCGGTTGTAGCCGATCTGCAGCCGGCGCTGGATGTAGCTGGTCGAGGCCTTGCGGTCGCGGGTGACCACGGCCACGGCGTGGTCGTAGAGGTCGTTGGCGCCGCCCTCGCCCGAGAACGCGCCTTCGATCGCTTCTTCCTGCTCCTCGTCGCCGCCGGCGGTGACTTCTTCGAGGTACTGCGGAATGCCCTGGTCGCGCAGGAACTTGGCCACGGCCTCCACCTCGCCGTCCGACACGAACGGACCATGCAGGCGGGTGATGCGGCCGCCGCCGGCCATGTAGAGCATGTCGCCCTGGCCCAGCAGCTGCTCGGCGCCCTGCTCGCCCAGGATGGTGCGGGCGTCGATCTTCGACGTGACCTGGAAGCTGATCCGGGTCGGGAAGTTGGCCTTGATGGTGCCGGTGATGACGTCGACCGACGGACGCTGGGTGGCCATGATCAGGTGGATGCCGGCGGCGCGGGCCATCTGGGCCAGACGCTGCACGGCGCCTTCGATGTCCTTGCCGGCCACCATCATCAGGTCGGCCACCTCGTCGATGACCACGACGAGATAGGGCATCGGCTCGGGGCGGATCTGTTCGGTCTCGTAGATCGGACGACCCGCGTCGTCGAAGCCGGTCTGCACGGTGCGCTCGAAGTGTTCGCCCTTGGCGGCCGCCTCGTTGGCCTTTTCGTTGTAGCCGCCGATATTGCGCACGCCGATCTTGGACATACGGCGATAGCGGTCTTCCATCTCGCGGACGGTCCATTTCAGGGCCACGACGGCCTTCTTCGGGTCGGTCACGACAGGCGCGAGTAGGTGCGGGATGCCGTCATAGACGGACAGTTCCAGCATCTTGGGATCGACCATGATGAAGCGGCACTTTTCGGGCGGCAGCTTGTACAGGATCGACAGGATCATCGCGTTGACGCCGACTGACTTGCCCGAGCCGGTGGTGCCGGCGATCAAGAGGTGGGGCATCTTGGCCAGGTCGGCGATATAGGGCTCGCCGCCGATCGTTTCGCCCAGCGCCATCGGCAGGATCTGACTGGCCTTTTCGTAGTCGGCGCTGGACAAGAGGTCGCGCAGATAGACAGTCTCGCGGCGCTGGTTGGGCATCTCGATGCCGATGGCGTTGCGGCCTTGGGCCACGGCGACGCGGCACGAGATCACACTCATCGAGCGGGCGATGTCGTCGGCCAGGGCTACGACGCGTGCGGTCTTCACGCCCGGCGCCGGCACCAGCTCATACATGGTGACCACAGGGCCGGGACGGATCTGGTCGATCTGCCCCTTCACGCCGAACTCGGCCAGCACGCTTTCCAGCAGGCGGGCGTTTTGGCGCAGGGCCCCGGCGTCCACCTCCGACGAGCGCGGCTTGGATTTCGCCAGCATGGCCAGTTCGGGCAGCTGGAAGCCGGCGTCTTCCTCGAAGTCGAACGCCTTCTGCTGCTCGCGCGCCTCGCGGCCGGACTCCTTGACCGGGGCCTTGGGCTTGGCGATGGCCATGGGACGCGCGTCGAGGGTGTCCTCGAAATCGTCCTCGTCGTCCTGGGCCGGCGGCGGGGTGTAGGCGCGCGGCGCGGAAGCGGCCTGCGGCGCCGCGATCGGGGTCTCGTCCTCGTCGGCGTCCAGAGGCGGCAGGCGGCCGGCGCGCTTCGGCGCGGCCTCGGCCTTCTCGCGTTTGACGCGGACCGGCTTGGCGACGGGCGCAGGCTCTGGTTCGGGCTCAGGACGGGCGCGCGGTTGCAGGGCGTTGCTGACGGCGGCGTGGATGGCGTCGGGGTCGACCTCGCGCACGCCGATCGCGAACCCCAGGGCTGCGATGGCGGCGATTCCAAACAGCACGGCGGCGATGATCGTCGCGCCGGGAATGTGGGCGAAGCTCAGGACGGCGGCGACCATGTGCAGCAGCGTGTCGCCCCAGAAGCCGCCCAGGCCCTTTTCGAGCTGCCAGATCGCGGGCGGCGGCGGCGCGGCCAGCACGGCCGATAGCGCCAGCAGGCCCAGGGCGCCGATCAGCGCCCGCTGGCGCAGGTCCCTGCGGTCGGCGTCGGGGTCGGCTTGCGCTACGCGGGTGACGCCGAACACCAGCATCAGCAGCGCGATGCCCCAGGCCGACAGGCCCAGGGACTGCATCAGGATATCGGAGATCGCCGCGCCCAGGCCGCCCAGAGCGTTGCGGGCCGGCTCGTCCGTGACGGCGTTAAAGCTCGGATCGGTGGCGTTATAGGTCGCGATGGCCAGAAGCAGGATCGCACCGACGACGGTGACGATCCCGCCCCGGAACCGGGCCGTCCAGGGCTGGGCCCAGCCATAACGGATCGCATCCCAAAGGAGCTCCGTCGTGGATCGCCGCGCGGCTCGCGCCATGAAAAGTCTCCGAACTCAACGTCGTATCTCGGGACCGGCCAAGCCGGTCGAACCGCCATGTTGTGCCTCAAGACCGTTAAGGGCTGTTTACGACGTCCGTTAGGACGGCGGTCATGACGTCGCGGGTTCGAGACAATCCTCGCTTCCCCTTGATGGGGAAGGGCCGGGGATGGGGTGGCTGCGGAGGTAGCGGCTGTGCGCTGCATTCGACGCGGTGTTCACCCCACCCCTCCCCCTCCCCATCCGCCAACGGAGGGGGCGCGCTTTTCCGGCTTCACGCGATCGCTCGCTGAAGGGATGGAAAGGGCTGCGGAGCGCCGGACATCCGTCCGGAGTGTGAGAGTTGAATACCGTTTCGACGAAGCCCGAACGCTCCGCGCAGCCGTTATCCGCCAGCGTCCCGTCGGGTGGCCCTGTTCAGGCCTTACCGGGACCCGGGCTCCTGGTTTCCCAGACGCCCGACGGTCGAGGAGGACGAGCCACTCCAGGCTAAGACACATCCCTTTACCCTCAACCACGCCGACGGCGGGCGGGTCTGGCCAGCAACCAGATCCCCGGACCGTCCGAGTATCCCCCTCGAACCTGTCCCCGCTCGACCGCCCCCCGTCGCCGCAACTGGTCGCTGGCCATGCGCCCTTTCCCCGCGACGAGGTGGGACCATTGTGCGGGTGGTTTTGCGGAGGATGCGTCGATTTTGGCTCGTCCCGAGGCTTGGCGAGCTAAGGCGTTGATTGTGTTGGGGGTGGGGGCGCCAATCCCCATGCGACAACGGGGATTGAGGTGTCTGGCGCTCACGTTGTGAAGCGGACGTCGCCAATGTGAGTGAAGGGTGGATGTCGGTCATTGCTCCCTCTCCCAGAGGGAGAGGGAGGCAAAGTCCGCCCCGGGCCGAAAGCCGTCTCTAGAATATTTCCATAAACCCGACCTCCCCGGCGAATGCCGGGGTCCAGATCGAACCCGCTCACGCTTATCCTTTCAGCGCGCAGCTAGGGCGCGTCATCCCCAGACGTTCCGGATGAATCTGGGCCCCGGCATTCGCCGGGGAGGTCGGGATAAATGGATGTGAGGCGGACGATTTGAACACCAGCAACAGGTCGATCGCCGTCTCAAACATCGCCGCCCAAAACGGACCTGCCCGCGCCCTAAGCCGCCTCGAACGCCAGCGGGGCGCCCCAGAAGCTCTGTACCAGGCCGTTCTGCGGACCCGGCGTTCCGGTCGTCAGGAAGACGCGGGCGCCGCCTGTCCCCGGATCATATTCGGGATGGCGCTCCAGATAGAGGGCCAGACCTTCGGCCGTGGCTTCCGGCTGTTGAATCAGCGGCGTACCCGCCGGCAGGGCGGCGCGGAAGATGTCGGCGATGATCTCGTAGTGGGTGCAGCCCAGCACGACGCGATCGGGATAGCGGCCGATGCGGGTCTTGAGGGCCTGCACGTGGCCCTCGACGGCCTTGGCGATCTCGACGGCGCTGGCGTCGCCTTCGATCAGCGGCACCAGCTCCGGACAGGCCTCGGAGAACACCGCCAGGTCCTGCTTGCGCTTATCGATCTCGATCTCATAGACGCGAGAGCGCACCGTGGCCTGGGTGGCGAAGACGCCCAGGATGTCCAGGGCCTGGACCATCTCGCCGCGGCGTTCGGCCTCGTGCTCCCAGGGCAGGCCCGTGGCCTTCTCGATCGTCGGCACGATGATGCCGAGGATGTTGACCGGACGGCCGATCTCTTTGCGATAGCCGGGCAGCCAGGTCTGCTGCAGGCGGCGCAGGGCGATGGCCGAGGCGGTGTTGCAGGCCAATACGACCAGGCTGGCGCCGCGCTCGAACAGGCGGATGCAGCCGGCCTTGGTCAGCTCGACGATGTCCTCGCCGGTCCGCACGCCGTAGGGCGCGTTCGCCTGGTCAGCCAGATAGGTGAAGTCCGCCTGGGGCAGACGCTGCACGAGGGCGCGGTGGACCGAGAGGCCGCCCACGCCAGAGTCAAAGACGCCGATCATGGGCCAAGCTGTAGCCGCCAAACCTCGGCGCGTCCACGCACAGGAAGCCGATGAAAAAGGTTACGGTCCTGTCATGTGACAGGCTGGCCGCCCATATCCTAGGGTCGGGGCCAACACTTCCACCGGAGATCCTCCGTGCAACGTCGTACCTTTCTCGCTTCGGCCGCCGTCACCGGCGCCATGGCCGCCCTTCAACCCGGCCTCGCCCTCGCGGAGACCCAAAATCCCCTGACCCAGAAGTGGGCCGGTCCCTTTGGCGGCGTGCCCGCTTTCGACAAGGTGAAGGTCGCCGACTTCAAGCCGGCGCTCGAGGCGGCCATGGTCAGGAACCTGGCCGAGATCGACGCGATCACCGCCAACAAGGCCGCGCCGACCTTCGAAAACACCATCGCCGCGTTGGAAGACGCCGGCCGGATGCTGAACGACGTCCAGACCTACTACGGCATCTGGGGCTCAAACATGAGCAGCCCGGAATTCCAGAAGGTCGAGGAGGTGATGGATCCGGCGCTGTCGGCCCACTACGACAAGGTCAACCAGAACGCGGCGCTCTTCGCCCGCATCCAGGCCGTCTATGACTCGCCGGACAAGGCCAAGCTGACGCCCGAGCAGCAGCGCGTGTTGTGGATCTACTACACCAACTTCGTCCGGTCGGGCGCGAAGCTGTCGCCGGAGGCCAAGGCCCGGGTCGGCGCGATCAACACCGAGCTGGCGGGCCTCTACACCAGGTTCAGCCAGAACCTCTTGGCCGACGAGAACACCTGGATCGAGCTCTCCGACGCCGATCTGGCCGGCCTGCCCGAAGGCCTCAAGGCCGCCGCCGCCTCGAACGCCGCGACGCGCAAGCTTCCCGGCAAGCACGTGATCGTCAACACCCGCTCCAGCGTTGACCCCTTCCTCACGGAGTCGCCGGTGCGCAGCGCGCGCGAGAAGGTCTGGCGGGCCTTCGTCAATCGCGGCGACAACGGCGGGGCCACCGACAACAACGCCATCATCAGCAAGATCCTGAAGCTGCGCGTCGAGCGGGCCAAGCTCCTGGGCTACAAGACCCACGCCCACTGGCGCCTCGAGAACGCCATGGCCAAGACGCCCGAAAACGCCATGGCGCTGATGGAGGCGGTCTGGAAGCCGGCTATCGCCCAGGTGGCCATCGACGTCGCCGACATGCAGGCGATCATCGACAAGGAGGGGGGCGGGTTCAAGCTGGAGCCCTGGGACTACCGCTTCTACGCCGAGAAGGTGCGCAAGGCGAAGTACGACCTCGATATGAACGAGGTGAAGCCGTACCTGCAGCTGGACAAGTTGCGCGAGGGTATGTTCTGGGCCTCGGGCCAGCTCTACGGCTTCGAATTCAAGAAGCTGGAGGGCATTCCCGTCTTCCACGAGGATGTGACGGTCTATGAGGTGACCCGCGCCGGCAAGCATGTGGGCCTGTGGTACTTCGACCCCTATGCCCGCCCCGGCAAGCGCTCGGGCGCGTGGATGAACGCCTACCGCACGCAGGAGCGGTTCAAGGGCGACATCACCACGATCGTCTCGAACAACTCAAACTTCATCAAGGGCAAGCCGGGCGAGCCGGTGCTGATCTCGTGGGACGACGCGGTCACGCTGTTCCACGAGTTCGGCCACGCCATTCACGGCCTGAACGCCAATGCGACCTATCCGTCGGTGTCGGGCACCAACGTGGCGCGTGACTATGTCGAGTTCCCGAGCCAGCTGAACGAGCACTGGCTGTCCACGCCGCAGGTGCTGAACCAGTTCGCCCTGCACTATCAGACCGGCAAGCCGATCCCGGCCGAGCTGGTCAAGAAGATCGAGGCCGCCGGCAAGTTCGGCCAGGGCTTTGGCACCACCGAATATCTGGCCAGCGCCCTGATCGACATGAAGCTGCACCTGGCCGGCGACGTGGACATCGATCCGGACGCGTTCGAGCGCGAGGAGCTGGCCAAGCTGAACATGCCCAAGGAGATCGTCATGCGGCACCGCACGCCGCAGTTCGGTCACGTGTTCTCGGGCGATGGCTACTCGGCCGGCTATTACAGCTACCTGTGGTCCGACACCCTGACCGCCGACGCCGCCGAGGCCTTCGCGCAGGCGCCGGGCGGGTTCTACGACAAGGCCGTCGCCAAGCGCCTTTACGAGGACATCATGTCCAAGGGCAACACAGTCGACCCGGTCGAGCAGTTCCGCGCCTTCCGGGGCCGTGACGTCAAGATCGGCGCCCTGATGCGCAAGCGCGGCTTCCCGGTTCCGCCGGGGGCCTGAGCGACACGCTAAGCGTTGGAACGCCGCGACAGCCTTTTGGCCGTCGCGGCGTTTTCCGTATGCGCCCCCGCCGCGACGACCGCACCTTCTCGCCCGACGGGGGACACGCTAGAGGACTCGGGGGCCAAAGGAGTATCGATGATCGCGCTCAAGCACCTGCCGCTGGCCCTGGCTCTGGTCGTCTCCGCGCCGGCCCTGGCCCAGACGGCGCCCACGCCGACCGTCGATCTGGGCCAAGGCCCCGCCCACGACGAGAGCGCCGTGGTCGCCGAACTGACGATCATGGCCAAGCCGCCCGGGCCCGCCGTGTGGCTGGTCGAGAAGGACGGCGCCAAGCTCTACATCCTGGGGTCCGCCCCGCCGCTGCCGCATCAGCTGAAATGGAACAGCCCCCGCCTGAACAAGGCGCTGGACAAGGCCAGCCTCGTCCTGGTTCCGCCCGAGGCGGCCGTGGGCGTCGCCCAGATGGCCGGCTTTGTCCTGAAGTTCGGGGCTGGCCTGCGCCAACCGCTCGGCAAGTCGCTGGAGGACCAGCTTCCACCAGACCTCAAGGCGCGGTTCGTCGAGTCCCGCACCCAGGCCCGCAAGGGCGCGGGCGAGTACAAGAACTGGAAGCCGGCGGTGGCCGGGTTCCTGCTGCTGTCGGACTTCCGTCAGGCCGCCGGTCTCTCGGAGGCCAAGCCGGTCAGCACGATCGAGCGCATGGCCAAGGCGCGGAAGCTGAAGGTCAAGGCCGTGGGGCAGTACCGGATGAGCGCGGTCACCGCCATCGCCGGCAAGCTCTCGCCCGAGGACCAGCTCTATTGCCTGCGGGTGGCCCTCGACGAAGTCGCCTATGACGGCGCCCACTCGACCACGATCGGCCGCGACTGGGCGGACGGAGACCTGGCCTCGGTGCGTGCGCGTTATCGCGCCAGCGCCGCCCAGCGCTGCCTGACTCATGTCCCGGGCGGCGCGGCTCTGCTGGAGAAGGGCCTGGCCCAGACGACAGAGGCGATGACCGAAGCCCTGAAGCGGCCCGGCGTCACGGTGGCGGTGGTGGACCTGGGCTTCCTGCTGCCGGCGGATGGGGTTCTGGATCGCCTGAAGGCCCGCGGGGCCACGATCACCTCGCCTGTCGAGTAACGAGGATAGTTGACGCTTAGAGCCTGCAACGACCAAGCTTGGTTCGGGAGGATCAGGCCATGAGGATCATGATCGGTGCGGCCGCTCTGGCGCTGCTGGCTGCAGCAACCGCGCGGGCCGAGGTGACGGACGCCCAGCCGGCCGGATTTCAGGTGCGGCATCAGGTGGTGATCGCCGCGCCGGCGGCCGCTGTCTGGGGCGTGCTGGTCCAGCCGTCGAAGTGGTGGTCGTCGGCCCATACCTGGTCGGGTTCGGCCGCCAACCTCTCGCTCGGTGCGGCGTCGGGGGGCTGTTTCTGCGAGCGCCTGCCCAATGGCGGCTCTGTGCTGCACATGACCACCGTCCACGCCGCGCCAGGCCAGAAACTGGTGCTGAGCGGCGGCCTTGGCCCCTTGCAGTCTTCGGGCGCCACGGGCGCGATGACCATCCTGTTGACCGAAAAGGACGGCGCCACGACCGTCACGGTCACCTATGATGTCGGCGGCTATTTCAAGGGGGGCCTCGACAAGCTGGCCGCGCCGGTCGATGGGGTGCTTGGCCAACAGGTCCAGGGCCTGAAGACGGCTGTCGAGGCGCGATAGACGCGCAGCGCTTCCGCCCTCGGCCGCAACAATGAAAAACGCCCGCGAACCCCTCGGTCGCGGGCGTCTTGTTTCGGCGAGTAATGCGGGCCTAGGCCGTCGCGGCCATGCCTTCGTCGCTGGCCCCGAGCAGGGCCATCTGCAGGCGCGAGCGATCGCGGCGGGCGGCTTCCAGGGCGCCTTCGGCCAGAGCGGCCTCCGAGGTGAGGCGCTCGATGGTCGCCTGCAGTTCGGCGACCTTGGCCTCGTGATCGCGGCGGGCCTGATCCTGCGCTTCCTGCATGCCATCGAGGCGCGTCCGCAGTTGCTGGGCGCGCTCCTCGGCGCGCTTGAGCGCCTTTTCCTGAGCGACGGCGCTCTTGGCCAGCTGGTCGGCGCGTTCGATGGCGGTGGCGCGGGCGGTGTCGACACCGGCGTGACGCTGGCGCAGGCCGTCGGCCTCTTCCTCCAGGGCGCGGATACGATCGAGGGCGCGTTCCAGGGCGACGTTGAGGTCGCCGGCGCGGCGCTCGACGGCCTTCTGCTGGGCGCTGGAGTCGGCGAGACGGGCCGAGATCTGGCCGTTCATCTCTTCCAGCTTGTCGGCGCGACCCGTCGCGGTCTCCAGGCGGGTCTGCAGGGCCGAGATCTCGGCGCGGTTGGCCTCGACCTGGCTTTCCAGGCCCCGGATGGTGCGACCGCTGTCGGTCTGGTGAGCGGCCAGGGCGTTCTCGATCGCCTGGACGCGCGCGCGCTCGGCGGCGAGTTGCGCTTCCAGATCGGTCTCGATGCGCGACAGACGGGCCAGATCCGCGCCGGCCTGATCGACGCGCTTCTTGAGCGTCGCGGCTTCCTCGCCCAGCAGAGCATTGTCCTGGTTGGCGCGGGCCAGGGCGGCTTCCGCCTCGCCGCGACGGGCGTCGATGTCCTGGGCCTGCAGGCGCAAACCTTCGACGTCCTGCACCAGATGCTCGATACGCGCGGTGGCGTCGCGCAGCGAGGCGTCCAGGCTGGAGACCTTCAGGTCTGATTGCAGCAGGGCGTTGCGAAGCCGGTCGATTTCGAGGGCGTTGTCCTCCAGCGCCGCTTCCTGGGTCTGGCGGCGGGCTTCGGACTCGCCAAGAGCCGTCTCGGCGGCGGCGAGGCGCGCGGAAACCTCGCGCTCCTCGGCCTGGATCACGGCGATCTGGCGTTGTGCCTGATCGAGATTGGCGCGGACGGCGATCAGTTCGGCGTGTTCGGCGCGACGGGCTTCGAACTCCTGGCTTACGGGCCCGCGAATCTCGGCGATCAGCGGCTCGATGGCTTTCAGGTGCTCCATGACCCGGCCGATGCTGTCGAGCCCGCCGTGGATGGTCTCATAGCGTTGGCCGATAGCCTGGGTGGACTCGATCTGGTGCTGCATCGCCTCCGACCGGGCCTCGTCGCCCAGCACGGTGGGCTTGCCGTTCTTCGTCTCGCGCGCGTTCTTCGACAGCAGTCTCATTCGGCCACCTTCGCCCCATGCGAGTCCTCGGCGCCTCAAGTGAGACGGCTCGGCGGACGCCGCGAATCTGTTACCCAGAGGTTAACAACTTAGTTTACGGACAAGATGAATGTCGAGGGGCCGACACCGCGACCGGGCGTCGCGGCGCGGGCTCAGACCGGCGAATTCTGGGGATGAAGCGCCGCTTCGGCGGCGAGGGTCCGGGCGACCGCCGATACAACTGAGGCGATACGCAGGGCGACCTGTACCTGAGAGGGGGCGACCCCCTTGCGACGAAGCGCGGCCTCGTGGCTGTCGAGGCACGCGCCGCAACCGTTGATCGCCGACACCGCGACGCACCAAAGGTCGTAGTGCGTCGAGGGCGCGTCCGCGTGACGGCCATGGTTCATGCGCAGGCGCGAGGGCAGGGCCTGATACTCAGACGCCTGCATCAGGTGTACGGCGCGAAAATAGACATTGGTCATCGCCATCATCGCCGCCGCCGAGCGGGCCGTGTCGATGGTCGACGACGACGCGCCCCCAGCCCTGGCCGCCTCCTCGACCGCGCGCAGGGTCAGGGGTTCGCCTACGGCGTGCGCGCTGGCGATGAAACAGCCCCAGTGCGCCGCCCTGTCCAGCGTGGTGTCGTCCGCCAGCAAGGCGAGGTTGGTGGCGAGGTCCCGGGCGTACTCAGGCAGTCGCGCGCGCAGGACCTCGATCGACATGGCTCGCTCCGCTCAACCCTCGTGCCGCAGGCGATAGCATCGGGCCGAGCGTCCTGTCCCGGTCTGCTCAACCCTTCCGCCAAAACGGGTCGGTGGTCGGCTCGATAGTCTTTGTCGAAACAATAGAGCCGTCCTATATGGCGGCCATGCTTCTGCCCACGCTCCGCCAACTCCAGTACCTGAAGCTCCTGTCCGAGCATGGCTCCTTCAGCCGCGCGGCCGAGAACGCGCACGTCACCCAGCCGACCCTGTCGGCCGGCATCCAGGAGCTGGAGAAGATCCTGGGCGCGCCGGTCGTCGATCGGGCGCGGTCCGGCGTGATCCTCACCGCCGCTGGTCAGGAGGCGGTGCGACGCGCCGAGGACATCCTGGCCCGGGCCGAGGATCTGGTTCAGGCCGCGCGAGGCGCGGGCCAGCCGCTGGCCGGGCGTTTCCGTCTGGGCGTGATCCCGACCGTAGCGCCCTATCTCCTGCCGCGCGCGCTGCCTGTGCTGCGGGACCGTTTCCCCAAGCTGAAGCTGTTCTTGCGCGAGGACCTTACCCACCGGCTTATCGGCGCCTTGAAGACCGGCGCGCTGGACGCGGCGCTGATCGCTCTTCCCTACGACATGAGCGGCCTGGACTGGGCCCACGTCGAGGACGACGAACTTCTGGCCGCCGCGCCCGCCAACCATCCGATGGCGGCCTCGACCCGGGTGGACCCCGACAGTCTCGCCGGCGAGGATCTGATCCTGCTGGAGGACGGGCACTGTCTGCGCGACCACGCCTTGGCCGCGTGCGGACTGGAGCCGCCGCGCGGGGTCGGCGAGGAAGAAACCTTCGCCGCGACGTCGCTGCCGACGCTGGTGCAGATGATCGGATCTGGGCTGGGGGTTTCGTTCCTGCCCAAGATGGCCGTGCAGGCTGGTTTGACCGACAAGGCGGCGGTCACCGTCCGCCCCTTGGACGCTGATCATCCCAGCCGCGAGATCGTCGTGGCCTGGCGGGCCGGCTCCAGCCGGGGCGTCGAGGGTCGGCTCCTGGCCGACACGCTCCGGGACGCGGTCTAGGCTCCGCCGGGAACGGTGCGCCCCTGCGCTACGCCGTGTGTGAAATCGGGCCTTCGGCGCGTCCTTCGACGAACTGACGGACATAGGGATTGTCGGTGGTGGCCAACTCGGAGGCCGGCCCGCGCCAGATAATGCGCCCGTCGTGCAGCATGGCGATCTCGTCGCCGATCGTCTGCGCCGAGGCCAGGTCGTGGGTGATCGAGACCGCCGTCGAACCCAGACGGCGAACCTGGTCCGAGATCAGCTGATTGATCGCCGCCGCCGTAATGGGATCCAGCCCCGTGGTCGGTTCGTCGAAGAACAGGATCTCGGGCTGAGCCACCACGGCGCGGGCCAGCCCGACGCGCTTTTGCATGCCGCCCGACAGCTCGGACGGGAAACGGTCGGCGACATCGGCGGACAGGCGAACCTGCTCCAAGGCCTCGATTGCCCGCTCCCGAGCCTTTCGCCGGGACACGCCGTCGGCGTTGATGAGCCGGAACGCGACGTTCTCCCAGATGGTCAGGCTGTCGAACAGCGCCGCGCCCTGAAACAGAACCCCGACGCGCGAGAACAGCTTGCGGCGCTGGCCTTCCGACAGGCCGACGATGTTCTTCCCGTCGAGCTCGATCGCTCCAGCCTCCGGCCGCAGAAGACCCAGCGCCGCCTTGATCGTCACCGACTTGCCCTGGCCTGAACCGCCAATGATCACCAGCGACCGCCCCGGGGCGACCGACAGGTCGAGCTGGTCGAGCACCTTGCGATCGCCGAACTGCTTGGTGACGCCCTTCCAGGCGAGCTTTGGAACCGCGCTGGTCATGACATGTGCGTGAAAAGGGTGGTCAGGAGGTAGTCCGAGGCGAAGATCAGGATCGCCGAGGAAACCACCGCATGCGTCGTGGCCCGGCCGACGCCGCGCGCGCCGCCTGACGCGTTGTAGCCGTGATAGCAGCCCATCAAGGCCACGATGAAGCCGAACACGGCCGCCTTGATGAGGCCCGAGACGATGTCCCAGCTCTCAAGAAAGTTGATGGTGTTGCGGACATAGACCGTCGGATTGAACTCCAGCACCCGGGTGGCGACCAGCCAGCCGCCGGCGATGCCGATGATGTCGGCCACAGCGGTCAGCAGGGGCAGGGTCAGCACCGCCGCCAGCAGACGCGGGGCGACGAGGTAACGGAATGGGTCGGTCGACAGGGTGCGCATGGCGTCGATCTGCTCGGTCGCACGCATGGCGCCGATCTCTGCGGCGATCGCGGCCGAGACGCGGCCGGCCAGCATCAGGGCGGCCAGCACGGGCCCAAGTTCCCGCGTGATGCCCAGCGCGACGATCTGCGGCATGACCTGTTCGGCGTTGAACCGTCCGCCGCCGGTGAAGATGTTCAGCGCCAGGGCCGCGCCCGTGAACACCGCCGTCAGGCCGACGACCGGAAGCGAGAAGAATCCGATCGCCACGATCTGACGGCGTAGCTGGCTGACGAACCAGACCGGCGTCAGGGCGGCGATGATCCCGCGCACGGCGAAGACGCCGACCGCGCCCACCAGGCGCACGGCGGCCAGCGCCGAGCGGCCCAGGGCCTGGACGGGGTGGGTGGCGACGCGCCGGGCCGCCTCGGCCGCGGTCATCTCAGTAGCTCTCGGCCGGCTGGGTGGCAGGACTGGTCGCTGTTGGGGCGGGCGCGGCCGCCGCCCCGCCTTGCGGGCGGATCACCGAGCCGATCAGGCCAAAGAGGTCGACCGCGCCCTGCGTGTTCTCGATCTCGCCGCCGGGCTTGAGGTCGTCCAGCGAGGCGCCGGGCGCGATGGCCACGTGCGTGCCGCCCAGCAGGCCGTCGCTGGTGATCTTGGCCGTCGAGTCGGCGGGCAGCTTCACGGTGGGGTCGAGGCTGAGCTTGGCCACCGCCAGATAGGTCTTGGGCTCGAGCGTGACTTCGGAGACGGTGCCCACCTTGACGCCCGCGACCGTGACAGCCGCGCCGGGGGCCAGCGAGCCGGCCTCGCCGAACTTGGCGCTGATCTCATAGTCGCCGCGCTTCATGTGAACGCCGCCGACGGTCAGCGAATAGGTCAAGAACCCCGCCGCCAGGGCGAGAACGACGACGCCCATGGCCGTCTCGGCCCATTGTTCGCGCACAGCCATATGCTTCTGCCTCTCAGGTTCGGGCCGCGTCTAGCGGCGACCCGAGCCGCCCTTCTGGAGTTGGTTGATCAGCACGTCGATATTGCCGCCGGCGTTGTCGATCGTGGACACGAAGTCCTGTTGCTGGGTGATCGCCAACCAGATTCCCTTGAACTGGACGTCGACCACCTTCCAGTTCGCGCCGCCGCCGAGCACCCGCCAGGAGACTGGCACCGGCTGGCTGAGCTGGCCGCCGGAGACCACCGTGTTGACGATGACGTCGCCCGGCTTGCGGACAACCGAGCCGGTGACCTTCAGCTGTTCGCCGCGATAGTCGCTGATGCGGCTCTGATAGACGTTCTCGGCATAGGTCCGGAACACGGGGGTGAACCGGGCCCGCTGCTCCGGCGTGATCGTGCGCGCATACTTGCCCAGCACGAAGTTGGTGATGCGCGGCACATCGGCCAGCTCGTCGACGGCCTGGTGGAAGACCTGCTTCTTCTGCGCCTCGTTCATGCCCTTGTTGGCCAGAACGCTGATCACGCGCTGGGCCTTGGCCTGCACGAAGGCCTCGGCGCCGGGGTCGCGCGCGCCGCTCTGGGCCATGGCCGGAGCGGCGATGGCCGAAAGGGCGACGCCGACGGCGGCCAGAAGCGTCTTGTTGGCTTGGCGACGGGTGGAGAGGATGTTTCGCATGGTTCTACCGGGGAAGATCAGGGTGAGGGCGGCGACGGCGTGGTCGGCTCGCCAGGCGGCGTGTCGAAATCGGGAAGAGTCTCGGTCTCGCCCGTAGCTTCACGCACGAAGGCCTCGCGGTACTGCCCATAGGCGGAGCGAGTGGTCACGTAGGGATCGGCCGCGTCCTTCAGGGCTCTGAACCCGGAGTCCGTCGCGGCGCGCAGGTCCACCACCGTGACCGCAGTCCGCGCCTTGCCGAAGTCGGTGTCGAAGCCGCCGGCGACCATCGAGACCGGATCGGTGACGATGTCGAGCGCGCGGCCGACGCCGTCCCGGACATTCAGCGGCCCCATCAGGGGGACATAGAGGTAGGCGCCGGGGCCTGCGCCCCAGCGGCCGAAGGTCTGGCCGAAATCGGCGCCGCGCGGCGGCAGGCCCATCTTGGCGGCGACATCGAACAGGCCCAGCACGCCGATCGTCGAATTGACCACGAAGCGGGTGCTGGAGCGTACCGCGCGGCGCGGCTTGCCCTGGAGCACCTGGTTCATCACCGTGTTCGGCTCGCCCAGATTGTAGATCGCTGAGCTGACGCGGTCGCGCACGACGCGCGGAGTCACGGCCATGTAGCCGTGCGCGATCGGCCCCAGAAAAGCCCGGTCCAATCCCATTCCGAGCTTGAAGGAGGCCCGGTTCAGGCCTTCCAGCGGGTCATTGGCGGTCTCAGCGGCGGGGGCGGGAAGCGCGGCGTCGCCCTGCGCCAGGGCTCCGGTGGCGATCGACAGCCCGCAGACGGCGGCCAACACCCCTGCGGCGAGGCGTCGCCCGAGGGGCTGAAGACCTGGACTGTCGTGCTGGTCTCGCAAGCCGATGCTCCTGCTTCTCATAGGCGCCATGTATTCACGCCGTCTTCCGTATCAAGGATGGGTACAGACTATTTCGGTCCTGCCCGGACGTTCACCGTCGCAGCGCCGACGCGGATAATCCGCCGCGAGACTCAACTCTTACGACGGGATCCGGGGGTTCGCTTGTCCGAACACGCCGCGAACGCGCCAAGCTTGGCGGTTTGCCGACGAGCGTGGCGCCTAAGCCTCGCCGGCGGCCCACGAGAATAGATATATCGAAATTCACTCTTGACCCGAGCGAGTTTCGATATATCTGTAATTTCGATATAACGAAATAGGATCTAAATATGTTTGGACGTCATCATCATCATTCGGGCCGCTGGGGCGGCTCCATGCGCGAACATCATGGCCGGCACCCGTTCGGCTTTCACGGCGCCCACGGCGGACCGCGTGGGCGAGGCGGTCGGATGGGCCGCTTTTTCGACCACGGCGATCTGCGCTTCGTGGTGCTCAAGCTGATCGCCGACAAGCCCAGCCACGGCTATGAGCTGATCAAGGCGATCGAGACGGCGGCGGGCGGCGCCTATACGCCCAGTCCGGGCGTCGTCTATCCGACCCTGACCCTGCTGGAAGAGCTCGGCTACGTGGTCGCCAGCGAGGCGGTCGGCGGCAAGAAGCTGTATGCGATCACCCCCGAAGGCGAGGCGTTTCTGGCCAGCAATGCGCCGTCGGTGCGCTCGCTCTTCGAACGCATGGCCGAGGCCGCTTCGACCAGCGCAGCCTTCTCGCCGCAGATCATGCGAGCGCGCGAGAACCTCAAGACGGCGCTGCGCCTGAAACTGCATGGCGGGCAACTGACCGCCGAACAGGTCGCCGCCGTGGCCAAGGCGCTGGACGACGCCGCGGCCGTCATCGAGTCCATCTAGGAAAGACCATCCATGGAAAGCCATGCCCGGGTCGCCACCGAAAAGGCGGCCCGCTACATGATCCAGCTCGCCAAGCACTGGAGCCACAAGTTCGAGGTCCGTTACGACGACACCTCGGCCTATTTTCCGCTGCCGCTCGGAACGTGTCGGATGAGCGCGCACCGGGACGGTCTCGACATCACGGTCGAGGCCGCCGACCTGGAGGCGCTCTCGGCGCTCGAGGACGTGGTGGCCAAGCACCTGGACCGCTTCGCCTTTCGCGAAGGCGAGCTGAAGTATGGATGGACGCGCGCGTGGCTGGCGGGCGGGATCGATCCTCAAGCCATCCGGATCAACGCGGCCGCCTCGCGACCCTGAGGCCCGGCCCTCAGTGCAGGCCGCGCAGCAGGTCGATCCGCCGCATCGCCTTGCCGGGCAGTTCCGAGATCCGGCCCAGCGGCAGGGCCTCGGCCACGCTGCGGACGCCATAGACGGCGTGCCGGACCAGGCTCGGCACCGAGGGCGACCCCAGGAAGCCGAACACCACGCGCTGCCGGGCGTTGGAGAGCTCACGCTTGAAGCGGTAGTCGCCGGTCCCAAGATCCAGCCGCGTGTAGGGCGTGCCGTCCATGCTCTTGAGAATGTCCTGGAACAGCATCATGCCCGGCGAATAGCGCTCGAGGTCGGGGTTGTGGGCGATGAGCCAGCCGTGGATGGTGTGCTCGCCGCGCAGGTGAAAGTGCACCGCCGCCAGCCGCTCACCCAGATGCAGGGTGTAGAGTCCGCCGCCGAAGTCGGGATCGCGCCGCTCGAAGAGGTCGTCCAGAAGCCTGTGGACCCAGGGGGCCTTGAAGAGGTCGGTCTGGTGGGTCAGCAGCAGTTGCACGCGTTTCCAGGCGATCAACTGGTCGAAGGCGGCCTGGCTGCTGGACATCGCCGTGAACCGACAGGGACCCACTTCGCGCTCGGCCTTGCGGCGTTTCTTGTCGATATCCTTCAGCACGCCGATGCCTGAGGCCCGGCGTTCGTTGGCATAGGCTTCATAGCCGTCTGGCAGCTCCACCATCCAGCTGTCGGTCTGGCCCCGGGCGTGACGGCCCAGGGTCTCGTCATCGGCCATCATGTGGCAGAAGTCGATCCGGCCTACGCCGAGGGCGCTCAGGAGCTCGCGCGGGTCCATGGTGACGCCGGGCGCCGAGATCAGGGCCTGATAGTCGCACATCGGCGCGCCAACCGGCATGGCGACGTCCTGGCGGACCCGCACTGGAAGAAACGCCATCGCTTCGCCCCCGGCGCCGCGCTCGATGGCGACCCTGATCTGGTCACTCTTGTCGGCCTGGGCGCGGGCGACCGAAAGCGTCCATTGCGGTGACAGAAAGGGCGAGTCCAGCCGCGTCTGGCCCCGGCGCAGCTGCGTCCACCGCGCGAGGTCGGCGGCCGAGAGGTCCAGGGCTTTGACGATTTCGATGGGCAAAGGGGCCTGTCCGACGGGAAGAGTCGGCGGGCACTCTGGCGCCGAGAGATTTCCTTAGGGTTGACGCGACGCCGTTACGCGAGGCTCTGCGCCGCTCGCAAGCCCTTAAGGGCGGGGCGAACGGCGCCGCCGTCTCAGTCCATCAGCTTTCGCGTCAGATAGACGTACTCCAGCGCCTGTCGCCGCGCGGTTTCGGCGAGGTTCGCGGCGCCGGCGTGACCGCCGTCGATGTTCTCGTAGTAGAGCACCGGATAGCCCAGTTCCATCAGGCGCGCGGCGGCCTTGCGGGCGTGGGCGGGATGGACCCGGTCATCCTTGGTCGAGGTCTCGATGAACACCTCGGGATATTTCTGGCCAGCCTTGAGGTTCGAGTACGGATCGTACTTGGCGATGACCGCGCGCTCAGAGGGGATGGCCGGATCGCCATATTCGCCCACCCACGAGGCGCCCGCGCCAAGCTGGCTGTAGCGGATCATGTCGAACAGCGGCACCTGCACGACGATGGCGTTATAGAGGTCGGGCCGCTGGGTCAGGGCCACGCCCATCAGCAGGCCGCCGTTCGATCCGCCCATGATCCCCAGCCGGCGCGGCGAGGTGATCTTGCGGGTGATCAGGTCCTGCGAGACCGCGAAGAAGTCGTCATAGACCTTCTGGCGGTTCTCCTTGAGACCGGCCGAGTGCCAGGCCGGACCAAACTCGCCGCCGCCCCGGATGTTGGCCACCACATAGACGCCGCCGCGCTCTAGCCACAGCTTGCCCATCACGCCCGAATAGCCGGGCGTCATCGGCACCTGGAAGCCGCCGTACGCGTACAGCAGGGTCGGAGCCGAGCCGTCGTACTTCACGTCCTTTGGCCGGACGACGAAGTAGGGAATCTTGGTCCCATCCGTGCTGGTCGCCTCGAACTGCTCGACCACGTGGGTCGAGGCGTCGAAACGGGCCGGCGAGGCCTTGACCTGTTCCAGCTTCAGCGAGCCGGCGTCAGCCAGCCAGTAGGTGGTGGGCGTCAAGTAGCCGGTGACGGTGACGAACAGGCGCTCGCCCTTTTCGTCCGACGAGCCGAGGCCGATCGAACTGTTGGCCGGCAGGTCGAGGCTCGCGGCGGTCCACCCTTTGGGACCGTGAGTGAAGACCTTGGCGGCGCCCTTGACGTTGTCGAGCATGCCGACCACCAGCTTGGTGCGGGTGGTCTGGACCTGCTCCACTGACTGGCGGGCCGTCGGCCGAAGGACCAGCGTGGCGACCGCCTTGTCCGGCGCCGCCTTCAGCTTGGCGAGATCGAAGCTGATCAGGTCGCCGGTCTTGAAGCCCTTCGCGGGCCAGTCCTGTTCCATCAGAACGACCATCTGGCCGTCGACATAGCCCTGGATCGAGCTCTTCAGCGGCAGGTCGAGCTTCACGGGCTTGTCGCCCTCGATCAGATAGGTCTCGCTCTCGAAGAAGGTGACGCCCCGGTTGGCCATCACCGCCACGACCTTGCCGTCGGCGTCGCGCAGCACGAACGGACTGACCGAGACGTCAGTCTCGACGCCGCGATAGATCTCCTTGGCCTGGTCCAGGGTCTGCCCGCGCTTCAGGGCCTTCAGCACATAGGCGTAGCCCGACTTGGTCAGCTCGCCCGGCGTCCACTCGCGGCCGACCAGCAGGGTGTCCTTGTCCAGCCAGGTGTAGTTCTGCTTGCCTTCCGGGAGCGCGAAGCCGCCCGGCACGAAGCTCTTGGTGACCGTGTCGAACTCACGGACCGTCACGGCGTCCTTGCCGCCGTTCGACAGCGTCACCAGGCATCGGGTGTCGTCCGGGGGCAGGCAGCTGGCGCCCTTGAACACCCAGTTGGCGTTCTCGGCCTTGGCCAGGGCGTCGATGTCGAGGATCGTCTCCCACGCGGGCTCGGCGGTGCGGTAGCTGTCCAGCGTGGTCTTCCGCCAGATGCCGCGCACATGGTCCTTGTCCTGCCAGAAGTTGCGCAGGGAGCCGTCGCCGGCGAACGATACGCCGGGCACCCGGTCCTTGGCGTTCAGGATGGCGAGAGCCTTGGCCTCAAGGTCCGCATAGCGGGCGTCGCCCTGAAGCACCGGCAGCGAGCGCGCGTTCTGGGCCTTGGCCCAGTCCATGGCGCGGGTCCCCTCGATCTCCTCCATCCACAGATAGGGATCGTCCTTGCCCAGTTCCGACAGGGGCGTGCGGGCCTCGGCGGCGGGCTTGGGAGTGTCGTCAGCTTGGGCGGGGGTCAGGGTCATCAGGCTCGAAGACGCGAGGAGGGCGAACAGGAACTTACGCATCTAGTGATCCATCAGCTGGCGCGACAGGTAGGTGTAGTGCAGGGCCCAACGACGGGCGTTGGCCTTGGGATCGGCGCCGTTGGCGTGGCCGCCGTCGGTGTTCTCGAAATAGAGGTGGTCGACCTTCAGGTCGTCCAGGCGCGCGGCGAACTTGCGGGCGTGGCCAGGATGGACGCGGTCGTCCTTGGTCGAGGTGGTGATGTAGGCCAGCGGGTATTTCACCCCAGCCTTCAGGTTCTGATAGGGGCTGTACTTCTCGATCCAGGCCCGTTCGGCCGGGATAGCGGGATCGCCATATTCGCCGATCCACGAAGCGCCGGCGGGCAGCTGGGTGTAGCGGATCATGTCCAGCAGCGGGCTTTCGACGATCACCGCGTTCCAGAGATCCGGCCGCTGGGTCATGGCCACGCCCATCAGGAGTCCGCCGTTCGAGCGGCCATAGGCGCCCAGATGGCGCGGCGAGGTGATCTTCTTGGCGATCAGGTCCTCGGCCACGGCGAAATAGTCGTCATAGGCCCGCTGGCGGTTAGCCTTCAGGGCCGCCTGATGCCAGGCCGGCCCGAATTCGCCGCCGCCCCGGATGTTGGCCACGGCGTAGCTGCCGCCGCGCTCGAGCCAGAGCTTGCCGATCAGCGGGTCGTACACCGGCAGCTTCGACAGGTTGAAGCCGCCATAGGCGTGCAGCAGCAGCGGGTTCTTGCCGTCGTGCTTGTGGCCCTTCGGGTGGATCAGGAAGTAGGGGATCTTGGTCCCGTCCTTGGAGGTGGCGACCTTCTGCTCGACCTCCAGCTTGCTGGCGTCGAACTGGGCGGGCAGGGCCTTGACCGTTTGGGCGGTGGTCCCCGTGGCGTCGGCCAGCTTCAACTGGGTCGGGGTGGCGAAGCCTTCGTCGGTGTAGAAGACCAGATCGCCCTCGTCCGAGTGCGAGCCCAGGGTGACGGCGGCGTTATCGATGACGGGCAGGTTGGTCTTGACCACGCCGCGTTCGCCCCGGTTCTCCAGGCTGACCAGCGAGCCCCGGACGTTGTCATAGACGACCGCGACCACGCGATTGTCAGTGACAGTGGCCTGGGCGATCGACTGGCGCGGTCCCGGCGAGAGGATGGCGCAGGGGTTACAACCGTTGGAGGTTACGATCTCGCTGCCCGGGCGCAGACGTTGGGGCGTGGCCAGGGCCAGGCTCCCGGCGGGGATGGTGACCCCGGCGAAGGTCCAGGGCTCTTCGGTCTTCACGACGAGAGAGCCGTCCAGCATGCCGATCACGCCGCCCTGCTTGGGAAGGGGCAGTTGCGCCAGACCCTTGTCCGTCCACTCGAAATAGAGGCTGTTGAAGAAGTCGGTCGCCTGTTCGATCAGGACAATGCGGTTTCCCTTGGCGTCGCGGATCACGTTCGGTCGTACTGAAACGTCGCCCTTCTGGCCGCGATAGACCTCGACCGCCTGATCCAGGGCCTGGCCGCGCTTCAGTGTCTTGACCACCATGCCGTAGCCGCTGTCGGTGGTCGTGCCGGGACCCCAGTCGCGGGTCAGGATCAGGGTGTCGGCGTCCAGCCACTCGATCGACTGCTTGCTCTCGGGCAGCGCGAAGCCGCCCGCCGCCGGGTCGACGAAGGTCTTGGTCGTCAGGTCGAACTCGCGGACGGTGACGGCGTCCTTGCCGCCGTTGGACAGGTTCACCAGGCACCGGTCATGGGTCTTGGGCCGGCAGTCGGCGCCCTTCCAGATCCAGTTCTTGCCCTCGGCGGCGGCGAGGGCGTCGAGGTCGATCACCGTCTCCCACTGGGGATCGGCCGACTTGTACGATTCAAGGCTGGTGCGCCGCCAAACGCCGCGCACGTGGGTCGCGTCCTGCCAGAAGTTGAACACCGTCTTGCCGATGAAGTTCGGCATCGCGATCCGGTCCTTGGCGGCCAGGATCTTCAAAGCCTCGGCCTGCAGGCCTGCAGGCCGGCGAAGCGCGGATCGCCCGAGAGCAGCGGCAGGGTCTTGTCGTTCTCGGCCTTCACCCAGGCGAGGGACTCGGGGCTCTCGACGGCCTCAAGGGCGAGGTGGGGATCCTGCGTCTGGGCCCGCGCAGAGCCGGAGGCCAGGACGACAAGGGCGAGGGCGGCGGCTGAGCCGTGGCGGAGCTTGATCATGGCTGGGGACGGTATCGAACATTCCGTCTCGCGCCAGCCCACTTTTCGGCCAGTCTTGAACCGAAATACAGCCCCTGTGCGGACGATCCTGTCCCCGCGTCGCCGCGTCCCCTGACTTGGCGAGGCTTTTCCACTATATAGCCGCGTCATGAGCCGCACCTTCCTGAAGATGAACGGCCTGGGCAACGACTTCGTCGTGATCCAGACCCTCACCGAGCGCTTCGACCCGACGCCCGAGCAGATCCGCGCGATCGCCAAGCGCGACGGTGGAATCGGCTGCGACCAGGTCATCGCCATCGATCCGCCCAAGGCGCCGGGCGCCTCGGCCTATGTGCGGTTCTGGAATGCTGACGGGGAAGAAGCCGGCGCTTGCGGCAACGGCACGCGCTGCGTCGCATGGCTGCTGATGCAGTCGGCCGGCAAGGACGCGGTGGCCTTCGACACTGTGGCGGGCCGGCTGTCTGGAACCGCAGCCGGCGACAGGCTGGTCACGGTCGACATGGGGCCGCCAGGCCTGGACTGGACCCAAATCCCGTTGTCGGAAGAGATGAATACCGAGCGCGTCGAGCTTCAGGTGGGGCCCATCGACGCGCCGCTGGTCCACACGCCGGTCTGCGTCTCGATGGGCAATCCGCACGTCGTGTTCTTCGTCGAAGCGCCGGTCACCGACGACTTCGCGCGCGGCACAGGCAGCCTCGTGGAGCACCACCCGCTGTTCCCGGAAGGGGTCAATGTCGGCTTCGCGCATGTCGCCGCCCGCGACCACATCCGCCTGAAGGTCTGGGAGCGCGGCGCGGGTCTGACCCAGGCCTGCGGCACCGGCGCCTGCGCCGCCCAGGTCGCCGCCGTGCGTCGCGGGCTGACCGACCGCACGGCGCGGGTGGAGTTCGACACCGGGTCGCTGACCATCGAATGGCGCGAGCGCGACGGTCACGTGATCATGACCGGCCCGATCACCATGGAATACGCCGGCAAGCTGCCAGAGTCGGTCGCGGCTTAGGGCTATGGCCACCTACACCGTCATCAAGGCGACCCCGACCCCCAAGCCTGAAGCGGGCGAGGAGGGCGGACCGGCGACCACGCTGTCCGGTCCCGACGGCGTCGACGTCGTCACCTTCGGGTGCCGGCTGAACGCCTATGAAAGCGAGGCCATGCGCGCCCGCGCCTCGGCGGATGGGTTGAGCGACGCGGTGGTGTTCAACACCTGCGCCGTGACCAACGAAGCCGTGCGCCAGGCGCGCCAGGCGATCCGCAAGGCCCGGCGCGAACGGCCCGGCGCGCGGATCATCGTCACGGGCTGCGCCGCCCAAGTGGATCCTGCCGCCTTCGCCGCCATGCCCGAGGTCGACCTCGTGCTCGGCAACGCCGAGAAGGCCGCGCCCGGCGCCCTGACCGACACCTCGGCTCGCGTGCGGGTCAACGACATCATGTCGATCAAGGAGACCGCCGGTCACCTGATCGACGGCCTGAAGGACCGGGCCCGCGCCTATGTCGAGGTGCAGAACGGCTGCGATCACCGCTGCACGTTCTGCATCATCCCCTATGGCCGGGGAAACTCGCGCTCGGCCCCGGCCGGCGAGGTCGTCGAGCAGGTCCGAAAGCTGGCGGCCGAGGGCTATCGCGAGGTCGTGCTGACCGGTGTTGACGTGACCTCCTGGGGCGCGGACCTCCCGGGCCAGCCGACCTTGGGCCAGCTGGTCGGCCGCATCCTGCGGATGGTTCCGGACCTGCCGCGCCTGCGGCTGTCGTCGATCGACGCGGCCGAGATCGATCCGGATCTGTTCAAGCTGCTCGAGACCGAGCCGCGCCTGATGCCTTATCTACATCTCTCGCTGCAGGCTGGTGACAACCTGATCCTCAAGCGCATGAAGCGCCGCCACAGCCGCGAGGACGCGCTGAAGCTCGTTTCCGAGGTACGCCGCGTGCGCCCCGACACCGCCTTCGGCGCCGACTTGATCGCCGGTTTCCCGACCGAGACCGACGAGGCGTTCGAGAACACCTTGAAGCTGGTCGAGGAAGCGGGCCTGGCGTTCCTGCACGTCTTCCCCTACAGCGCCCGCCCCGGCACGCCGGCGGCGCGGATGCCGCCCGTGAAGGGGCCGGTGATCAAGGACCGCGCCCGCCGCCTGCGCGAGGCCGGGCAGCGCGGTCTCGAACGCCATCTGCAGGCCCAGGTTGGCCGGACCCTGTCGGGCCTGGTCGAGCGCGCCGGGGTTGCGCGCGCCGAAGACTTCACCGAGATCGCCTTCGAGGGCGCGGCGACGCCGGGCGCCATAACGACCTTCAAGGTCGTCGGCCACGACGGCGCGCGCGCCCTCGCCGAGTTGATCGAGCCTTAGCCGCCCGCTGTCGCCGACGGCGTGGTGCGACGCGTCTTCCACAGCGACCAGCCAATGCCCGCCGCGAGGATGGCGAAGGTGATCGACAGCGACAGGCCGGCGGGGAACTTCTCCCAGCCCAGGGCGTCGGCGATGAAGATCTTGCCGCCGATGAACACTAGCAGCACGGCCAGGGCCTGCTTCAGATAGGCGAAGCGGTGCAACACGGCGGCCAGGGCGAAGTACAGCGCACGCAGGCCCAGGATCGCCATGATGTTCGAGGTGTAGACGATGTAGGGGTCGGTGGTGATGGCGAAGATCGCCGGCACCGAGTCGACGGCGAAAACGAGGTCAGCCAGTTCGACCAACACCAGGGCCAGGAACAGCGGCGTGGCCAGCAGGGCCATCTTGCCCGTGCGCTTGTCGACGCCGCGGACGAAGAAGCGCTCGCCTTCCAGCTTGTCGCTGACCGGCAGAACGCGACGCAGCCATTTCAGCGCAGGGTTTTCGTTGAGGTCGACGGGTTTGTCCCCGGCGAACAGCATCTTCAGGCCGGTGAGGATCAGGAAGGCGGCGAAGAGGTAGAGCACCCAGCCGAACTGGCTGACCAGGGCCGCGCCGACACCAATCATGATCCCGCGCAGGATGATGACGCCCAGCACGCCCCAGAACAGGACCCGGTGCTGCAAGGCTGGCGGAATGGCGAAGAAGCCGAAGATCAGCGCGATGACAAAGACGTTGTCGATCGCCAGGCTCTTTTCGATGACGAAACCGGTCAGATATTCGACGCCGGCCGTGGCCCCCAGTTGCATCCAGACCAGACCCCCGAAACCGAGCCCGAGGCTGATATAGAGCAGCG
The DNA here is from genome assembly GCA_020161365.1 of Pseudomonadota bacterium. GTDB lineage: Bacteria > Pseudomonadota > Alphaproteobacteria > Caulobacterales > Caulobacteraceae > Caulobacter. The sequence goes on from JAIUNU010000004.1 coordinate 182,343, forward strand.
ACATCATCAGGCTGTCGCGGACCCCGATTTCACGGGGTCCCCGTTTTCGGCCCGGCACGAGCCCCAGATCGAAAGCCAGCAGCGCGAGGACGCCGACGATGAAGCCGGCCCACATCCAAAGAGGTTTGCCGATGATCGGCGCGGTCAGAAGGTCCATGATCTCGTTCAGTTTCTAGCCGCGACGGTGGCGCGCGTGTCTCGCGCGCGGCCTGAAGGCGTCGCCGGCGATGAGTCGAGGCTTGGCCGCGCCCCGGTCTGGCCGGGCGCGCCTTGTCCTTGAAGGGGATGATCCGGCGCGCCGCCGTTCAACGGCGCGCCGGTGTGCGCTGGGCGCTAGGCCCGAATATCCAGCCGCCCCGCCGTCAGCGGGCGAGGCGCGGGACCGCGTTCGACGCGGTCAGGCCCGGTCACCGGCTTGGCGGTGGGCTGGCTGGCGTGCGACGCGGCCTGGACGAAGGTCTGCTGGGCCATCCGCAGCGCGACCCAGGACGAGGGCGCGGGGGTTCCAATTCTCATCGCCGGCCCCGCTCCGCGATGAGGTCGAACTGGACGGGGCTGAGCGACAGCAGGCCGCAGATCCGCAGCAGCATGTCTCTCTCCTCCGCGTCGAGTCCGCCATCCGACGTGGCGACGACGCAGGCCGCGTTGACCACCGCCCGCGCAGCGTCGTCTCGCCCGCGCAACCGGCGGATCGCCATTTCGGCCTCGAACTGCGCGCCTTCGGGGTCCTGCTCGAACCGCCGCTCGAGCGCCTCGAACGCCTCCAGAGCATCGTCGACGCCGAACACCGCCAGGGCTGCAAGACCGCGCATGCGCTCAAGCATGCGGGCGCGCTCCTCGGGGGTCACCCACCCGTCGGCGCGCGCCACCAGGGCGCACACCGCGACCAGGGCGTCCAGCTGATCCAGCTGCGCCGGAGTCCAGGTTTCGCTGATCCGCGCGCGTGCGGCATGGATGGGATTAAGGGACATATGGTGCTCTCCTCTGTTTGAGAGGGAGCGCCCGACACCGGGTTGGCGAGGGGTCTGGGGGGCTTCCCTTGGACCCGACGCCGAGCGCACCCGACGCGGTCCGACATCACGATCACGCTCATGGCGTGGGAGTCGTCAGAGGGGCCCGGCCCGCAATACAGATATTGGATCAAGTCGCCGCCGGCGCAAGGGGGGAAATCGCGACCGAGGCGCAAGCCTTCGGGTTCTACTGACGCGGGTCGCCCGGAGCTTCGCCGCCGGCGAAGCCCGGTAAGCTCCAGCCGAACTTCAACGCGCAGGCCCGCAGGCCGAACGCCGCGACGAACCCCGCGATCCCGGCGGGCCAGAACGGCGCGCCCAGCAGTTTCAGCGCGGCGAAGACCCCCGCGCCCAGCAGGGCGGCGGTGATATAGATTTCGCGGCGCAGGAGGAGGTTCGGCTCCTCGGCCAGCACGTCGCGGATCACCCCGCCGAAGGCGGTGGTCAGCACGCCCATCACCACCGCGCTCAGGGGGTGGACGCCCAGGCTCAGGGCCTTGGCCGTACCGACCACGGCGTAGGCCGCCATGCCCAGCGCGTCGAGCCAGAGCAGGGCCCGGAACCGCCAGCCGCGCTTGCCCATCAGCCAGACCACGGTGGCGGCCATCAGACAGGCCAGGATGTAGCCGGGACGCTGCACCCAGAAGACCGGCGCGCCGATCAGGAGGTCCCGCAGGGTGCCGCCGCCCACGCCGGTGATGGCGGCGAAGAATCCGAACGTGATGATGTCATGCTTGCGACGCGCCGCGGCGAGGGCGCCGGTTGCCCCGAAAACCGCCGCAGCGGCGTAGTCGAGCCAGAAAAGGGCAGTTCCGAGCGGGTCAAGCTGCAAGTCCATGCCTCTTCTTCGCATGGGTCCGCGCGTGGCGCTAACCATCGCCCGTTAAATCCTGATTTACACTTTCGCCCGTTCGACTAAAGGGGCGCGGATGAGCGATAAGCCCGAGCAGAAAAAAGGCTGGTTCCAGCGCCTGACGTCCGGTCTGACCCGGTCCTCCCAGGCGATGACCGAGCAGGTCACGGGGGTCTTCACCAAGAAGCCTCTGGACCAGGCGCAGCTGGACGCGCTGGAGGAGATGCTGATCGAGGCCGATCTTGGCCCGCAGATCGCCGCGCGCATCACCGAGGCCTTCGGCAAGGCGCGCTTTGGCAAGTCGTCGACCGACGAAGAGGTCAAGGAAGCCCTGGCCGAGTTGATCGCCGCCGAGCTTTCCGACCGTCAGGGCGACTTTGACCCGCTCAATGGCCCTCGCCCCTATGTCGTGCTGTTCATTGGCGTGAACGGATCGGGCAAGACCACCACGCTGGGCAAGATCGCTGCGGACCTGACCGAGAAGGGCGCTCGTGTCCTGATCGCCGCCGGCGACACCTTCCGCGCCGCCGCCGTCGAACAGCTGAAGGTCTGGGCCGACCGCGCGGGCGCCGACTTCATGTCCAAGCCCACCGGTTCGGACGCCGCCGCCCTGGCCTACGAGGCCGTCGAGCGGGCCAAGGCCGAGCACTATGACGTGGTGCTGATCGACACCGCCGGTCGACTGCAAAACAAGCAGGGCCTGATGGACGAACTCCTGAAGGTCATCCGCGTCGTGAAGAAGGTCGATCCGGATTATCCGCACGAGACGCTTCTGGTGCTGGACGCCACCGTCGGCCGCAACGCGCTTGCCCAAGAGAAGATCTTCGGCGGTCAGGTCGGGGTCTCGGGCATTGTCATGACCAAGCTGGACGGCACGGCGCGCGGCGGCGTCCTGGTGCCCGTGGCGCGCGCCTCCGACAGCCCGATCAAGCTGATCGGCGTCGGCGAGGGCGTCGAGGACCTGCAACCTTTCGACGCCCGGGCGTTTTCCCGCTCACTCGTCGGCCTGAAGGATTGATCCGTGAGCGAAGCGCCCGCAGAGGCTCCTAAAAAGAACAGCGGCTGGGTTCGGACGGTCGTCGACTATGGCGCGGCCATCGCGTTCGGCGTGGCCTATTTCGTCACCAAGGACTTCCAGAAGGCGACCTGGGTGCTGGTCGCGGCGTCGGCCGCCGCCCTGGCGATCGGCTATGCCGTCGAGCGGCGTCTGGCTATCCTGCCGCTGTTCTTCGGCGGCATGGCGCTGGTTTTCGGGACCCTGGGCCTGATCTTCCACTCCGACGTGTTCGTGAAGATCAAGGTGACGGTGATCAATCTGGCTCTGGCGGCCTTCCTGGTCGGCGGCGTGCTGATGAAGCGCCAGCCGCTCAAGGTGATCATGGGCGAGGCGCTCCATCTGCCCGACGCAGCCTGGCGCACCCTGACCCTGCGCTACGGCGCCTATTTCGCACTGGTGGCCATCGTCAACGAGGTGGTGCGCAACACCCAGGACACCGACACCTGGGTCAAGTTCCGCCTGGCCCTGCTGCCGGTCGCGCTGGTGTTCGTCGCGACACAGCTGCCGTTCATGATGAAGCACATGGCCAAAGGCGACGACCCCAAGGGCGCCGAGCCGCCGGACGCTGGGTTCTAGTCCGTCCTGGCGCCGTCGCCGCCGTTGAACCGTCCACGGACCGTTGTCGTCAAACCGACGTGTTCGGATGCTAGCCTTGATCCGTCGGCCGAGCATGGCCGAGCGAATAGGGGCGGCGACGATGGCGAAGGGGAAGGGCGACAAGCAGGGCGCGACGCTTCTGGAGCGTTCGCCGAGTCACCTGCTTCACCGCGTGCTGCAGCTGGCCCTGGACATCTACGCCGAAGAGTGCGGTGACGCCGGCGTCACCCAAAGGCAGTTTGCGGTGCTGGCGGCCGTGGCCGAGAATGAGGGCGTCACGCAGACGGCTCTTGTCCGCGCCACCGGGATCGACCGCTCGACCCTGGCCGACATGGTCGCCCGGATGATCACCAAGGGCCATCTCGAACGTCAGCGCTCCAGCGAGGACGCCCGCGCCAACAGCGTGCGCCTGACCGAGGCCGGCCGCGAGGCGCTGGAGACGATCCGCCCGATGGTGGCCATGGCCGACGCGCGCATCCTGGCGCTCCTGAAGCCGAGCAAGCGCGACGGGTTCCTGGATCTGCTGTCTGACATGGCCGGCGCCGAGCTTCATCCGGCCGAGGGCGAGCCCAAGGCCAAGAAGGTCAAGGCGCCGAAGGCCGAGAAGCCGAAAAAAGAGAAGAAGCCCAAGAAGGACAAGGCCGCCAAGAAGGCGGCCTGACCGGCTAGACCACGATATTCAGCAAAGAGCCGGGCCGCAGGATCTTCGTGGGTTGGGCGTCCGGCTGCACGAACGGCTTCGGCGGCGCTTGGCGCTGCTGCGGCTGCGCCATGGTCTGCATCTGCACCGTCGAGGGCGCGGGGGCTGGTCGGGCCGGCGCAGCGTCGCCGAGGGCCGCCTGGAAGAACGCCGCGCGCGTCGAGGCGCCCTGACCCGCAGCGGGAGTCGAGTTCGTTTTCGACGGGACGTGGGGCCAACCGGCGGGGCGGACGGTGCTCATGACTCGCAAGCTAACATGGTTAATGGAGCGTCGGCGAGTATGGTCAACGCCGCGTTAACGCGGTAGCTCCGCGACGTGAAAGCGCACCTGGCGCGGACGGCGGCGACGAGAGGCCCGATGAACCGGCAGAAGATCATCTTCCTGATCGTCCTGGGCGCGGTCGCGGTGTTCATCGCCGCGATGGTCAACTCGATGCTGCCCAGCCATCAGACCCTGGCGAACGGCTATCGGGTCTCGGTCGGCGGCAAGGGCGAGACCTGGGTGCGCACGCCCGACCGCCAGACGCTGATCACCGACGTCACGTCCGTCTGGGCCTCGGCCGACCGCATGCTGATCGAGCGCCACCCGACGGACGACAAGCCGCCCTTCAAGCTGCTCGACTGCGACTATCAGCTGGCGGTGGGGCAGGGGCCTCTGCGTCCGGTTCCTAAGGCCGAGGCCTTGGCGATGATGGCGGGGCTGGAGCGCGAAACCGCCTCGCCTAAGACCTGCGTCCGGTAGCGCTGTTATCTGGCCTGACGCAGCAGGTCCTCGGCCGCCTCGGGCGTCAGCGGGCCGGTGTGTTTAGCGATGATCATGCCGTCGGAGCCGACGAGATAGGTCTCGGGGACGCCGGTGACGCCGAATTCGAGTCCCGCGCGGCCATCGCGATCGACGCGCTTGGCGGCGAAGGGGTCGCCAAGCCGGGTCAGGAAGGCCTGAGTATTGGCTGGGGCGTCCTTGTAGGCGACGCCAACCACTTTCACGCCCTGGGCCTTCAGGGCCATCAGCTGCGGATGCTCGACCTCGCAGGGCGCGCACCAGGAGGCGAAGAAATTCACCAGGATCGGGCCCTGGCCCGCTTGCCGGATCGGCTCCGGACGGCCTGTCGCCAGGTCGGGCAGGGTCAGGGCGGGCATGGGTTTGCCGACCAGGGCCTGGGGCTGGACGCGCGGATCGCGCTTGAGCGCATAGCCGGCGAACAGCACCGCCAGGGCCGCCAGTACGATCAGCGGCGAGAAGGCTAGCCAGCGCTTCACGGGCGCTGCTCGTCAAACTCGGCTTGCAGGCGCTCGGCCTCGCGACGCCAGCGACGGGCCGTGGCCAGGCTGTCGCCGATCAGCCAGGCGAACGCCACGGCTGACACGGCGAAGGCGGGCCACAGGTAGATAGCGTATTTGCCGGCGTCGAAGTCAAAGCTCATCGCGCGCCCTCCGCCAGCTTCATCGAGAGGCTGCGGGCCTTGCGCCGCCAGACCAGCGCGCGAATGCGCACCAGCCACAGCGCGCCGAATCCGCCGAGATAGGCCAGCGCCATGAACACCGCCGGCCAGGCGTAGATCGCCGGCAGGTGGTCGCCCTTGTCCGCGAAGAAGGTCGAGGAGCCCTGGTGCAGGGTGTTCCACCAGTCGACCGAGAACTTGACGACCGGCAGGTTGATCACGCCGACCAAGGCCAGGATGGCGGCTGATCGGGCGGCCTTCTGCTCGTCCTCGAGCGCGCCGCGCAGGGCCATGTAGCCGAGATAGAACAGCAGCAGGACCAGCACGGAGGTCAGGCGCGCGTCCCAGACCCAGAAGGTTCCCCACATGGGGCGGCCCCACAGCGAGCCGGTGATCAGGGCCAGGGCCGTGTAGACCGCACCGATCGGCGCGCACGCCTGCGCCGCCAGGTCGGCCAGCACATGACGGAACACCAGCGACAGCAGGCTGGCGATCCCCAGGCAGAGATAGATGAACATCGACAGCGACGCGGCGGGGATGTGGATAAACATCATCCGCACCGTGTCGCCCTGCTGATAGTCCTCGGGGACCATGAAGGTCAGGACCAGTCCGATGACGGCGGCGGCGGCGGACAGTCCGCCCAGCCACGGCGCGGCCCATCGCGAGAAGGCCATGAACCGCTCGGGATTGGTCAGGAAATCGAACGTGTGGCGGGCGTCCATGCAGGCTGCTTAGTGCGAGCGACGCGCGCGGGCAATGGCCGTATCGCTACGGAGGGAAGCGACGCCCCTGGACGCCGCTTCCGCCGAGGCCTGGGTCAGCCGACCTTGCGCTGGATGATGACCCGGCGGTCGCCGCCCTTGAACATGGCGGGGCCCTTGGTGTCGAAGCGCCGCACGACGATGTGCTCGTCGCCGCCCATGCCGCCCTCGCCCATGCCCAGCACGTCGAAGGTCTTCTGCTGGCTCGGCGACAGCGACGTGTAGAAGGCGCGCGTGGCGTCGGCCCGCTTCTTCATGGCGTCGGCCATCTTGGTCATGCGGTCCAGGCGTTCGAGTGTGGTCGGCGGCGCGCGCCCGGACCATTCCAGCGTATCGCCGTCCTTCTTGCTGGCCTTGTCCTTGGTGACGACCTCGCGCTTGATCTCGATCTTGGGGGTGGTCGCTTCGACGAAAGCCTTGAGGGCGCCGTCCTGGTCCGGACGCAGCTGCAGGACGTCGCGCAGGCGCTGGGCGCGCTTTTCGGGGTCCGCAGAGCGGCCGTGGCGCATCATCATCATGTCCATGCCCGGACCGGTCATCGCCATCATGCCTTCCATTGGCAGCGGCGGCAGCGGGGGGAGGGGCGCTTCCGGCGGCGGCGGGGGAGCCGGCGGGGCGGGCGGCGGCTGGACCTGCGCGAGGGCCGCGCCGGCGATCAAGGTGGAGAGGGCCGCGCCCGTGACGGCGAGGCGAGAAAAGGTTTTACGCATGGTTGTGAGCTCCCGTTCGTAATCCGAGCCTGGAGCTTGGCCACGCGGTTATGGCGCGAAAATGTCCAAGAACATGAACAAAATTCAATGTTTGCCGATCGCCCATAACTCTGTTCGCTGTCGCGCGCTTCGCAGCTGACACGCCCTGGCTCGGCCGGGCTCTAGAAATGCGCCCCGCGTCGTGCCATCGCCCGGCGAACCTTCCTGTCGGAGCCTGGTATGAAGTCGCTCGCGTTCGTCGCTCTGGCTCTGGCCGGGATCAGCTGGGGACTGGGCTTTCCCACGGGCAAGCTGATCCTGCAGGAGACCGACGCGGCTCACATGGTGCTGCTGCGCTTCCTGGTGGCCGCCGTGGCCGCCGCCCCCTTCGCACTGCGGCGTCCGGAGGTGCGGGCGTTGTTTCGCTCGCCGATCGTGCTGCTGGCCGGCGCCCTCTACGGCGTGGCCTTCATGGTCCAGTTCGAAGGCCTGGCCCATGTCAGCGTCACGGTCGCGGCGCTGCTGGTCGGCGCCATGCCGGCGCTGATCGCCGTGAGCGCCCGGGTGCTGGGCGAGAAGGTCTCGCGCCTGTCCTGGGTCGGCGTGGCGGCGGCCACCCTGGGCGCGGCCCTGATCGCGGGCAAGCCCGATGGCGCCAGCTCGCCGCTGGGGGTGGCGCTGTCGATCGCCGCGCTGTTTCTCTTCCTGACCTGGCTCCTGGTGCTGCGCCGCGCGCCGCCCGCGCCCAATCCCATGGCCATTCCGGCGGTGTCGATCATCGTCGCCGCGCTGGTGGTGCTGCCGATCGCCTTCGTCATGCACGGTCCGCCGAAGCTGGCGCTTAGCGCGCCCGCCTGGAGCGCGATCTTTGCTCAAGGCGTGCTCGCCACCCTGCTGGCCACAGCCGCCTGGCAGTACGGCGCGGCGCAGGTCGGGGCGGCCAGCGCCGGCGTGTTCATCAATATCGAGCCGCTGATGGGCGCGGCCTGCGGCGTTTTGCTGTTCGGCGACCACCTGACCGCCGCCCTGTTCGCCGGCGGCCTGCTAATTATCGGCGGCAGCTTCGCGGTGGTGCTGGGCGAGCGCCAGGCGAAGCCCGGAGACCTCCAGGCCACGGTCGCGCCGACGCCCTAATCCAGCGCGCTCCGGCAGGCCGCGCCCATGGCGAGCGGGGTCAGAGCGACCGCGCCAGCGCTGTAGGCCAGCAGGAACAGCAGGCCGCCGGTCCAGGGCAGGCCGGCCGCATAGCCGTCCAGGGCGCCAGCCCCGAAGATCACCGGCGGGGCGAACAGCGGCAGCACGATCACCGCGACCAGCAGGCCGCCGCGCTTGCTGCCCAGGGCCAGGGCCGCGCCGAGGCCGCCGAGGAAGGCGAAGGCCAGTCCCCCGGCCAGGGCGCAGAGCACCAGAAGCGGCATGACCTTCAGGTCCGCGCCCAGCATGAGAGCTGCGACCGGGGCGGCCAGCGCCAGCGGCGCGCCGGTGGCGAGCCATTGGGCCAGGCACTTGGCGACCGCGACCGCCTCCAGCGGCGCGGGGCCCATGGCCAGGAGATCGAGCGTCCCGTCCTCGTAGTCGCGCTCGAACAGGCGCTCCAGCGACAGCAGCGCCGCCAGGGCCAGGGCCAGCCAGGCGATCCCAGGCGCGATCGAGGCCAGGCGCTCAGGCGCGCGACCTGACGCCATCGGCAGCAGCACGACGACGCAGGCGTAGAAGGTCAGGGCCAGCAACGGGCCGCCGCCCTTGCCCCAGGCCAGGGCCAGTTCGCGCCGCAGCAGGATTCCGAACGCCCTCATGCGCCGATCTCCACGCTGCGGGCGGGGATGGGCAGGGGGTCGTGGACCGAGGCCAGGATCATGCCGCCGCCGGCGATGTGCTCGGCCATCACCGCGCCGAAAGCCGCGCGCTGACCAGCGTCCAGCGGGGCCATCGGCTCGTCCAGCAGCCAAAGCGACCGGCGGCTCGCCACAAGGCGGGCGAGGGCGAGGCGGCGGCGCTGGCCGGCGGAGAGGCGGCGCACCTCCAGGTCCAGAAGACGGCGCAGGTCGAATCGCTGGGCGGCGGCGCGGGCGCTCTCTTCGGTCCCACCGGTCCAGAGCGTCTGGAAGCGCAGTTCCTCCCAGGCCGTGCGGCTGGATTTCAGTCCGTCCTGGTGGCCCAGCATGTGCAGGTGTTCGGCGCGCGCCGTGTCGGCTTCGATGGGGCCGTTGCCATCTTCGAAGCCGATCGAACCGGCGGCCGGTCGCAAAAGACCCGCGACAGCCCGCAGCAGGCTGGTCTTGCCCGCGCCATTTCGTCCCACCAGCGTGGCCGCCTCACCCGAGCGAAGTGTCAGATCCAACTTGGAAAACAGCGTTCGCTCGCCCCGCGAGATCGCCAGATCCTGAATGAGAACAACTCTCAACACGCCAAGACCCCGCACGTGACATGGACGTTGCTCGACGGCGGCGCTAAGAAGCGGCCGGTCGCCCCCCTCCAGTCGTTCAGGGTGGTACGCGGCGCGGAGGCGGAACCTGTGTGTCCCTTCCGATCTGCGCGTGATTCCGGGAGTGGTTTTCGGGCGGCCGTGGACAGAGAAGGATCCTTGAAAATGGCGTCTGTGGACAGCCTCAAAGCCCGCCGCGAGCTCAAGGTCGGCAAACAGTCTTACGTCTATTACAGCCTTCGCGCCGCCGAGGAAGCCGGTCTTGCCGACGTTTCTTCGCTGCCGGTCTCGATGAAGGTGCTGCTCGAGAACCTCCTGCGAAACGAGGACGGCGTCTCGGTCAATGAAGACGACCTCAAGGCGGTCGCCGCCTGGCTCAACAACAAGGGCTCGGTCGAACACGAAATCAGCTTCCGCCCGGCGCGCGTGCTGATGCAGGACTTCACCGGCGTTCCGGCCGTCGTCGACCTGGCCGCCATGCGCGACGCCATGGTCGCCCTGGGCGCCAACCCGGCCAAGATCAACCCGCTGAACCCGGTCGACCTGGTGATCGACCACTCGGTGATGGTCGACAACTTCGGCGACGCCAAGGCCTATGACGCCAACGTCAAGCGCGAGTACGAGCGCAACATCGAGCGTTACCGCTTCCTGCGCTGGGGCTCGTCGGCGTTCAACAACTTCCGCGTCGTGCCGCCCGGCACCGGCATCTGCCACCAGGTGAACCTCGAGTACCTGGCCCAGACCGTGTGGACCAACGAGGTCGATGGCGAGCAGGTCGCCTATCCCGACACCGTCGTCGGCACCGACAGCCACACCACCATGGTCAACGGCCTGGCCGTGCTGGGCTGGGGCGTGGGCGGCATCGAGGCCGAGGCCGCGATGCTGGGCCAGCCGATCCCGATGCTGATCCCGGAAGTCATCGGCTTCAAGCTGACCGGCGCCCTGCCGGAAGGCGCGACGGCCACCGACCTGGTGCTGACCGTCACCCAGATGCTGCGCAAGAAGGGCGTGGTCGGCAAGTTCGTCGAATTCTATGGCGACGCCCTGGCCAACCTGACCCTGGAAGACCAGGCGACCATCGCCAACATGGCCCCGGAATACGGCGCCACCTGCGGCTTCTTCCCGATCTCGGCCGCGACCATCGCCTATCTGAAGGGCACCGGCCGCACGGCTGATCGCGTCGCCCTGGTCGAAGCCTACGCCAAGGAGCAGGGCCTGTGGTGGGAGCCCGGCGTCGCCGAGCCGACCTTCACCGACACCCTGGAACTCGACCTGTCGGCGGTCCAGCCGTCGCTGGCCGGTCCGAAGCGTCCGCAGGACCGCGTCCTACTCGCCGAGGCCTCCTACAAGTTCCAGGAGTCGCTGGTCGGCGAGTTCGGCAAGGCCGAGCAGCCTGACTTCCGCGCCCCGGTCGAAGGCGAGGATTTCGACGTCGGTCACGGCGACGTGGTCATCGCGGCCATCACCTCGTGCACCAACACCTCCAACCCCTCGGTCCTGATCGCCGCCGGCCTCCTGGCCAAGAACGCGGTCGCCAAGGGCCTGAAGGCCAAGCCGTGGGTGAAGACCTCGCTGGCCCCCGGCTCGCAGGTGGTCACCGACTACCTGGCCAAGGCCGGCCTGACCAAGCATCTCGACGCCCTGGGCTTCAACCTGGTCGGCTACGGCTGCACCACCTGCATCGGCAACTCGGGTCCGCTGCCGGAAGCCATCAGCAAGACGATCAACGACAACGACCTGGTCGCCTGCTCGGTGCTGTCGGGCAACCGCAACTTCGAAGGCCGCGTGAACCCGGACGTCCGCGCCAACTACCTGGCCTCGCCGCCGCTGGTGGTGGCCTACGCCCTGGCCGGCACCCTGAAGATCGACCTGGCCACCCAGCCGATCGGCAAGGACAAGAAGGGTAACGACGTCTTCCTGAAGGACATCTGGCCTTCGAACGAGGACATCGCCGCCCTGCAGCGCAAGGCCATCAACGAGAAGATGTTCGCCAGCCGTTACGGCGACGTCTTCAAGGGCGACAAGAACTGGCAGGGCATCAACGTCACCGGCGGCCAGACCTATGCCTGGGAAGCCGACTCGACCTACGTCCAGAACCCGCCGTACTTCCCCAACATGTCGATGACGCCGGCCCCGGTGACCGACATCGTGGAAGCTCGGATCCTGGCGGTGTTCGGCGACTCGATCACCACCGACCACATCAGCCCGGCCGGTTCGATCAAGGCCTCCAGCCCGGCCGGCAAGTTCTTGATCGACAACGGCGTCCAGCCGGTGGACTTCAACGGCTACGGCGCGCGTCGCGGCAACCACCAGGTCATGATGCGCGGCACGTTCGCCAACATCCGCATCCGCAACCGCATCACCCCGGACATCGAGGGCGGCGTGACCAAGCACTTCCCGACCGGCGAAGTGATGTCGATCTACGACGCGGCCATGAAGTATCAGGAAGAAGGCCGTCCGGCGGTCGTCTTCGGCGGCAAGGAATACGGCACCGGCTCCTCGCGTGACTGGGCCGCCAAGGGCACCAAGCTCCTGGGCGTCCGCGCGGTGATCTGCGAGAGCTTCGAGCGCATCCACCGTTCGAACCTGGTCGGCATGGGCGTGCTGCCGCTGCAGTTCGTCCAGGACGGCTGGCAGAAGCTGGAGCTGACGGGCGAGGAAATCGTCTCGATCCGTGGCCTTACGGACCTGGCGCCGCGCAAGCAGCTGATCGTCGAGCTCTACCGCCCGACCGATGGCCGCATCGCTCGCTTCCCGGTCCGCTGCCGCATCGACACCCCGACCGAGCTTGAGTACTTCAAGAACGGCGGCGTGCTGAACTACGTGCTGCGGAACCTGGCCAAGGCCGACTAAGCCGCGCGTTCAGCGACTCTAAAAGACGGCCGGTCCCTCGCGGGGCCGGCCGTTTTCGTGTGCGACGCGATCTGACAACGATGTCGAGTCGTTTTCTTCCCACATGACGACCCTATTCACGGCCTCGTGAACGGCCATCCGGGGCGTTCTTGGCTTAAGTGCGCCCAATGCGTAAGGCCGCCCTTTCCCTGTTCAGTCTGGTTCTGTCCGGCGTTGTCGCCACCCTGTCATCGGGGGGCGCCGCGTGGGCCCAGAAGCCGCCTGTGGTGGTCGAGCTCTTCACGGCCCAAGGCTGTTCCTCGTGCGGCAAGGCCAATCGGGTCGCCGCCGAACTCGCTGAGCAGGATGGGGTGCTCGCCCTGACCTATTCCGTCGACTACTGGGACTATCTGGGCTGGAAGGACACCTTCGCCAAGCCGGTCTTCGCCGAGCGCCAGCGCGCCTACGCCAAGAAGTTCGCCCTGCGCGACGTGCCGACGCCGCAGGTGGTGGTGGCCGGTCGGGTCCAGGCGTCGGGCGCCAAGGCCGAGGCGGTCGAGGATCTGGTCAAGAGCGCCGCGCGCGCCCGCCTCAACCCGCCGGACATGCAGTTCATCGGCAAGACCCGGGTGGCGGTGGGTTCGGGCCCGGCCCCGCGCGGCGGCGGCGAGGTTTGGCTCGTCCGCTATGATCCGCGCGAGCAGGACATCGCCATCAAGCGCGGCGACAACAAGGGCCAGACCCTGGTTCACCGCAACGTCGTCCGCGAATTGGTCAAGCTTGGCCCCTGGGCCGGCAAGCCCAGGCTCTATCGCCTGCCGGCCGCCGGCGACGCCGACCTTGTGACGGTGGTGATCGTTCAGGGGGCCAAGGGCGGTCGTATCCTCGGCGTGGCGCAGACGCCCGCCGCCGACACGCGACGCGCCGAGCGCTGAGCGCTCGACCTCTTCACCGAGTTATTTGACAAAGGGAAACCCGCGCGGCTGGAGGGGACGAGCCGCGCGGGTCCTTACGGGTGTCGATGGCGACCGTTTGAGGACCGGGAGGGCTGGGGGGCTGGTCAGGACCCGGTCCGGCTGCCTTCGACGTCTCCCTTATCGCGGCTCAAGCGGGCGAGGGATCGGCCAAATAAAGGTCCTTTCGCGGCGCGCAGGGCGGCGCCGCCAGCGCGGTGCGCGAAAAGCCCGCGCGGTGGGGGGGGTCCGCGCGGGCTCACTTCAGGGGAGGGGGATATAGGTTCGTCGGCTGACCGGCCCGCGATCCGGGGGGGCTGGGGGGGCTGTTCAGGATCCTGGAGCGCAGGATGTCCGATCAGCCGACGTTGTTGTTATCGGCCGGCAAACAGGCGGGCGAAGGACCGAAATAAGGTCATATCGGGGCGCACCGTGTCCGCCGCGTGTCATTTTGGTCAGACGTGACTGTCGCGACACGGACAGTTCCAATCTGACGAATTCGGGCTAGATTCGCAGGATGGCCCTGGAGTCCTCATCCGCGCCCGTGGGCGGCGTCGTCTTCTTCGAACGTCGAGAGCTCGACCAACTGATGCGCCTCTATGGGCGCATGGTGGCTGCGGGTGAGTGGCGCGACTACGGCATCGCCGGCTTGGCGGAGAGCGCGGTGTTCTCGATCTTTCGCCACGCAGCCGAGGCGCCGCTCTATCGGGTCGAGAAGCGTCCGGCCCTGGCCCGCAAGCAGGGCGCCTGGGCGGTCTATGGCCAGGGCGGCCAGATCCTCAAGCGCGGGCACGAGCTGACCCAGGTTCTGCGCGTCTTCGAGAAGGGCAAGTTCTCGGTCATCGACTGAACGCCGCACCGCTGGCCCAAACAAAAACCCCGGCGGATGGTCCGCCGGGGTTATCGTCATCGCCAGACGATGAAGAAGTCCGCCTATTCCCGATTGCCGCCCAGGAACGACAGCAGGAATTGGAACAGGTTGATGAAGTTGATGTAGAGGCTCAGCGCGCCGAAGTTGGTGGCCACGGCCATCGAGGCGCGGTCGCCGCCCAGTTCGTAATAGGTCATCTTCAGGCGCTGGGTGTCGTAGGCGATCAGGCCCGAGAAGATGAACACGCCCAGCACGTTGATGGCGAACATCAGCGCGGGGCTCTTCAGGAAGATGCTGACCAGCGAGGCGACGACCAGGCCGATGACGCCCATCATCAGGAAGCTGCCGAAGCCGGTCAGATCCTTCTTGGTGGTGTAGCCGAACAGGCTGAGACCGCCGAAGGCGGTGGCGGTGACGAAGAAGGTCGCCGCGACCGACTCGCCCGTGTAGCGCAGGACGACCGAGCCCAAGGAGGCGCCGATCAGCGCGACGATGGTCCAGTACAGCGCGCCGGCCGTTTGCGGCTTGGGGTTACGCAGCGCGAAGCCCGCCACCAGCATCAGCACCAGCGGCGCGAAGGCCACCACCAGATAGAGCGGGGTCACGCCGACCAGACGGTCGCCCTGCACCACGAACATCAGGTCGCGGATCGCCGGGACCGAAGAGGTGGCGTAGGCCAGAGCGCCCGAGACCACGAGACCCGCCGCCACCTTGTTGTAGACGCCGAGCATGAATTTGCGCAGGCCGGCGTCAACCGACATGTCGGCGCGATCCGCCGGGATCGAGCGCGCATAGCCGCGGTTGAAGTCGTTCATCGAATAAGCCCTTGAGCTAGGCGTCCACCATGGACGCTCACCAAATATCGGGTGTCCTCGCCGTTCGCGCAATCCCCCGCGAGATGCGTTCATGGTATGCGTTCGCGAAATTGTGCTCGGGTCCGCTGCCGCCGCGTCCATCTTGCGAGAGTTCCGTCGACCCCTCTACAACGCGGATCCTGCGCAAAAAGAGGCATCCCCGATGGAATACGCCAAGCTCGGCCGAACGGACGTGACGGTTTCGCGCTGCTGCCTCGGAACCATGACCTGGGGCTCGCAGAACTCCGAGGCCGAGGCGCACGAGCAGATGGACTACGCGCTGAGCCGGGGCGTCAATTTCTGGGATACGGCGGAGCTGTACGCCAGCCCGCCCAATCCTGAGACCCAGGGCCTGACCGAGACCTATATTGGCTCGTGGCTGCGCAAGACCGGTAAGCGATCCGAGATCGTGCTGGCCTCCAAGGTCGCCGGCCAGGGCGCGGCGTTCGGCGGCCTGCCCTGGCTACGCAAGGACGGCGCGGTGACCCGCCAGACGAAGGCCCAGATCGACGAGGCTGTCGAGGGCTCGCTGCGTCGCCTGGGAACCGACTACCTCGACCTCTATCAACTGCACTGGCCGGACCGCCGGGTGCGTGTGTTCGGCGGCCAGACCTTCAAGGACTACAGCCTGGAGTTCGAGAGCTTCGGCGACATTCTTCTGGCGCTCGACGCCCACGTGAAGAAGGGCAATATCCGCCATGTCGGGGTGTCCAACGAGTTTCCCTGGGGCGTGATGCGGTTCCTGTCGGAAAGCGACACGCGCGGCCTGCCCCGCATCGCCTCGATCCAGAACGCCTATCACCTGGCCAACCGCACGTTCGAATACGGCCTGGCCGAGATCGCCATGCGCGAGCAGGTCGGGCTCCTGGCCTATTCGCCGCTGGCCCAGGGTCAGTTGACCGGCAAGTACCTGGACGGCGCGCTGCCGGCGGGTTCGCGCAAGGCGCTCTACGACCGGATGCAGCGCTACGAGGGCCCCGGCGCGCTGGAGGCGTTCCGGAGTTATGTCGATCTGGCGCGCACGCACGGCCTGGATCCCGCCCAGCTGGCGCTCAAGTTCTGCGACGCGCGGCCGTTCGTCACGTCCACCATCATCGGCGCCACCTCGATGGCGCAGCTGAAGACGAATATCGACGCCTTCGACCTGACCTGGACCGACGAGCTGGAAAAGGCGGTCGAGGCCATCCACCTGCGTCACCCCAATCCGTGCCCGTAAAGCACCGATGATCCGTCTCTTCACCGCCATCGCTATCCCGCCCGAGATCGGCCAGGGGCTGCTGCCGCGTCAGTACGGGATCGAGGCGGCGCGGTGGCGGCCGCTCGAGGCCTTCCACATCACGCTGCGCTTCGTCGGCGATGTCGCCGAGGATGTCGCCGCCGATCTGGACGAAGCCCTGGCCGAGATTGATGCGCCCGGCTTCGACCTGGCGCTGGCCGGCGCGGGGTCGTTCGGAGAAGGCGCCGACATCCACGCGGTTTGGGCCGGGGTGGACGAAAGCGCGCCCCTTCGTCAGCTCCAGAAGGCTCACGAGCGCGCGGCGCGAACCGCAGGCCTGAAGCCGGAAAGCCGCCTCTACACGCCGCACGTGACCCTGGCCTACCTGAAGCGCCCGTCGGTTCCAGAGGTCGGCGCCTGGCTGCAGGCCAATAACCTTCTGCGGTCGCCGGCCTTCCGGGTCGATCGCTTCGGTCTCTATTCTAGCTGGCAGACGCGCGAGGGCTCGGCCTACCGGCTGGAACGAGAGTATACGCTCCGCGCCTGATCAGGCTGCAGCGTGGTCCTTCAGCACGCCCAGAGGAACGACCGCCAGCATTTCCTCGTGCGTCGCCTCGAGCACGACCTGCGGCGCCATACCGGCGTCCAGCGCCTCCTTCCAGCGTCCGGCGCACAGGCACCAGCGGTCGCCGGGCTTCAGACCGGGGAAGGCCAGGTCCGGGCGGGGCGTGGAGAGGTCGTTGCCCTGGGCCTTCGAGAAGGCGAGGAACGCGCTGGTCATCACGGCGCACACCGTGTGCAGGCCCAGATCGTGCGGACCCGTCTCGCAGCAGCCGTTGCGGTAGAAGCCTGTGACGGGGTCCAGCGAGCACGGCGCCAGCGCTGTTCCGAGCACGTTGCGGGCGTCCTTGTCATAGCGCGTGATGGTCATGGGCGGATCCTGCGCCCGCGCACGAGAGGCGACAAGTCGCTTCCCCGTGGCGATGATTTCAGCCGAAAGGCTTTTGCTGCGTCGCAGCAATGCTAAGGTCGCCGCAAAGCACAAAAGACCGCAGGGGAGTTCCCATGACCACCGCCCAAGCCCATCGTCCGCGTCGCAGCGCGCTCTATATGCCCGCGTCCAACGCCAAGGCGGTCGAGAAGGCTCGCAGCCTCGACGCCGACGTGATCATCCTTGACCTGGAAGACGCCGTCGCGCCCGAGATGAAGCCGGCGGCCCGCGAGGCCGCGGTAGCGGCGGTCAAGGCGGGCGGCTTTGGTCCCCGCGAGGTGGTGATCCGGGTCAACGGAATCGACACGCCGTGGGGCGCCGAAGACCTGGCCGCCGCCGCCGAGGCGGGGCCGGACGCGGTGCTCGTTCCCAAGGTCAACGACGCCGCTGACGTTCGCCTTTACGACCAGCACCTGACGTCGGCGCCGCCCAGCACCCGCCTATGGACCATGATCGAGACGGCGAAGGCGGCTTTCCACCTGTGGGAGATCGCCGAGGCCAGGCATGCCACCCGCCTGTCGGCTTGGGTCATGGGCGTCAACGACTTCGCCAAGGAGATGCGGGCGCGCCAGACCCCCGATCGCGCGCCCTTCCTGCCCTTGTTGACCCTTTCGGTCGCCGCCGCGCGGGGCCATGGCCTGACGATCCTGGACGGCGTGCACAACGACATTGAGGACCTCGCGGCGCTTGAGGCGGTCTGTGTCCAGGGCGTCGATTTCGGCTTCGACGGCAAGACCCTGATCCATCCCAAGCATCTGGAAATCTGCAATCGCGTGTTCTCGCCGTCGCCTGAGGACGTGGCCTGGAGCCAGGCGGTGATCGCCGCCTTCAACGCGCCCGAAAATGCTGGCAAAGGCGCTCTGCGCGTCGACGGAAAGATGGCCGAACGCTTGCATCTGGCGCAGGCAGAGCGTCTTGTCGCGGTGGCGGAAGCCATTTCGGGACGATCGGCGGAAGCTTAGGCGGCGTTTGAAGGTTTCTATGCGGGCTATCGTTCTATCCGTCGTCCTGGTGGCCAGCCCCGCGCTGGCCCAGCAGCAGACCCCGGCGACGACTCCGCCCGCAGACTATGTGCCGACCTTCGGGACGCAGGGTCCTCCGCTGAGCGCCCGGCCGGCTGTTCCGGTCGCGGCCGGGGCCGATGCGCCGGTCAACACCGCGCCTCAGGCCGCGCCGTCGGGCGCGGATCCTGCTCAAGTCCCGGAAGCTCTGGACCCCCTGGCCGACTTGATCGCCCAGAGCGCCCAGACTTTGGACGAGGAAGCCGCCGAAACCGCTGAAGCGCCGGCGCCGCGCCGTCGCGCGCGTATCCTGCCGATTCCGCCCCCCGAGCCGGAAGCCCCAGCGGCGCCCGGCGCCTACCTGACGACCGCCCAGATCTATGAACTGAGGGTCAAGGGCTCCATTGCGGCGGCGCAGAACCTGCAAGGTCCGCTCGATGGCGGCTGGAGGGTCACAGGCGCGCAGGGCGGGGAGCTCTATGCGCTGCAGATCGTCGACAAGGCGGGCGGCGCAAGCGAGCTGGAAGGCGCCTGGCGTGACGTGCGGCGGCCGGGGTCTGTGGGTTCGACCGGCCTGATCGACGACCTGCGCCGCGAGGGCGACCAGATCATCGCCCGTTTCAGCCCGCGCGGCGGCGAGTCGGCCGTGCTCACCCTGCGCCCCGCCGCTGATGAGGTCTGGTCGGGCGAACTGCTCGAGAACGGTTCGTCCGTGGCCGTGCGGGCCGAGCGCCTCCTGCCCCAGGCGCCGCCAGGCTATGAATCACAGGGGCGAGGCCCCTATGTCTGGCCGCCGCGCGTGGTCGCCAGCCGTCCCGCGCCGGCCGCCGCCGCCGCGCCGGTCTGTTCCACCAAGGGCAAGAAGGGCAAGGCCCTGAAGGCGGCCAAAGCCAAGTGCGCCGCCGCCGCCAAGAAGAGCAAGGCCTCGGCCGGCAAGAAGGGCAAGTCCAAGGCCACCGCCGCGCGCAAGGGCAAGGCCAAGGCGACGCCAGCCAAGAGCGCCAAGAAAAAGAAGCGCTAGAGCTACGGAGGACCAGAGCATTTCTCCAATCCAAACAGATCGGAAGATGCTCTAGACCGCCAGGGCTGCGCGGGCGGCCGTGATCGCCGTGTCGCGAACCTCGGCCGGGTAAGCCTCGGCTGGGCTGTGGCCCCAGACCGGGCCCGGCCAGGCGGGATCGCCCGGGCGCCGTCCGACGACATGGACATGCAGCTGGGCGGTGACATTGCCCAGGGCCCCGATATTCAACTTGTCGACCGCCAGGCCGAGCGTGGACCCGATCGCGCGGACGGCGGATCCGGCATGGAGGGTTTCCTCAAGAAGCTGGACGCGATCAGCGGGGCTCAGATCCTCCAGCTCCCGCAGACCGGGCCGGCGCGGGATCAGCACCAGCCAGGGATAGCGCGCGTCGTCCTGCAGCCTGATCTCGCACAGCGGCAGCTGGATCACCGCATGCGAGGTCGCCACGAACGCCGGGTCCAGCGCGAACTCAGCCACGCTTGGGAACCGCCGCCCAGTAGTCGAAGTCGAGGATGACGGCCGGGTCGTAGACCCCGTCGGCGTCCTTGTCCGGGAAGGCGTCGCAGGGCTTGTCCTTCGTGGCCACCAGACGCAGCCGCAGAGCGCCGGCGGCGCCGAGATCCGCCTTGTCCAGCACCTCGCTCCAGGCGAACACCGTGCCGCCGGCGAAGAACGGCGCCACGTGGCGCCCGCCGTTGATGGCCAGGATCAGGCCGGCGTTTTGCAGGCCGTTGAACGATAGCGCCTTGGCCGTCGAGATCACCACGCCGCCATAGACCAGGCGCTTGCCGGACGGGTCCTTGGCGCGCTCGAACTGGTTGAAGTGAACCTTGGCGGTGTTCTGCCACAGGCGCGTGGCCATCTGGTGCTCGGCTTCTTCCACCGCCATGCCGTCGACATGGTCGATCTTTTCGCCGATCGCGTAGTCCTCGAAGGCGTGCGGAGCGCCAGCCAGCGACCAGTCATAGGCGGAGAAGTCGAGGCCTTGCGGCAGCGTCAGGTCGGCGGGCGCCACCGCGCCGGCCAGGGACGGGACGGTCTGCTCAGCGATCTCGGCCTCGGCGTCGCGCTTGCGCACCATCACCCAGCGCACATAGCTCAGCACCGCCTCGCCCCGCTGGTTCACGCCCGTGGTGCGGACATAGACGACGCCGGTCTTACGGTTGGAGTTTTCCTTCAGCCCGATGACGTCGGAGACGGCGCTCAGCGTGTCGCCCGGGAAGACCGGCGCCAGGAAGCGGCCCTCGGCGTAGCCGAGATTCGCGACGGCGTTCAGGCTGATGTCGGGCACGGTCTTGCCGAACACCACGTGGAACGCGATCAGCGGGTCGACGGGGGCGGACATAAGGCCGCACCCTTGCGCGAAGGCGTCCGAGGAAAACAGCGAGAAGCGCGGGCCGTAGAGCGCGGTGTAGAGCGCCACATCCCCCGCCGTCACGGTGCGCGGCGTGGCGTGGACCAGTCTCTGGCCCAGTCGGAAGTCTTCGAAATAGTTCCCCGGATCGGTCTTGCTCATCGTGCCCCTCGCCCCTGGCGCTCATTATCGTTGTTCAGACGACTTTGCCGCAGTGCAGCGAAACGGGAAAGAGGGCTTGAGGCGGGGCCGCTACGGGTCTAGACCGCGCGCGACATTTCCACTGTCCACAGCCTTGATGGAGACCCCATGGCTCGCGCGAAGATCGCCCTTATCGGCGCCGGCATGATCGGCGGCACCCTGGCCCACATCGCCGCTCGCGAAGAGCTGGGCGACGTGATCCTGTTCGACATCGCCGAAGGCACCCCGCAGGGTAAGGCGCTCGACATCGCCGAAGCCTCGGCCGTGTTCGGCAAGGACGTGGCCCTGAAGGGCGCCAACGACTACGCCGACATCGCCGGCGCCGACGTCTGCATCGTGACCGCCGGCGTGCCGCGCAAGCCGGGCATGAGCCGCGACGACCTGCTGGGCATCAACCTGAAGGTCATGAAGGCCGTCGGCGAAGGCATCAAGGCCCACGCCCCGAACGCCTTCGTCATCTGCATCACCAACCCGCTCGACGCGATGGTCTGGGCCCTGCAGCAGTTCTCGGGCCTGCCGAAGGAAAAGGTGATCGGCATGGCCGGCGTCCTCGACTCGGCCCGCTTCGCCTACTTCCTGGCCGAAGCCACTGGTGTGTCGGTCGAAGACATCCACGCTTGGACCCTGGGCGGCCACGGCGACGACATGGTGCCGATGGTCCGTCACTCGACGGTCGGCGGCCTGCCGCTGCCGGAACTGGTCAAGCAAGGCTGGCTGTCGCAAGACAAGCTGGACGCCATCGTCGAGCGCACCCGCAAGGGCGGCGGCGAGATCGTCGCCCTGCTGAAGACCGGCTCGGCCTTCTACGCCCCGGCCGAGAGCGCCATCGCGATGGCGACCTCGTACCTGAAGGACAAGAAGCGCGTCCTGCCGTGCGCCACCTACCTGACCGGCCAATACGGCCTGGACGGCCTCTATGTCGGCGTGCCGGTCGTCATCGGCGCTGGCGGCGCCGAGAAGATCGTCGAGTTCGAAACCAACGACGACGAAAAGGCGATGTTCGCCAAGTCGGTCGAGTCGGTGAAGGGCCTGATGGAAGCCTGCAAGGCCATCGACGGCTCGCTGGTCTAAGCGACTTTCGACTCAAGAACGACGAAGGGCGGCTCCTCGCGGGGCCGCCCTTTTTCTATGTTTAGTGCGCCGCGTCGCCCGGTTCCTGGGAGATCTCCTCTAGGGTCTTGCCGACCTGCTTGGCGCCATAGTCCTTGGCCACGTCGCCCAGCGATAGGATGCCAGTCAGATTGCCGGAGTCGTTCAGCACGACCAGACGTCGGACCTGATGGTTGGCCATCTTGGCCGTGGCGTCGGCGAGGACGTCGTCTTCTTTCACCGAGAGCACCTCGCCGTCCGACATCACCTCGGAGACCGCGCTGTCGAAGCTGCGGCCCTCGGCGACGACGCGCAGGACGATGTCGCGGTCGGTGACCAGGCCGACCACCTTGCCGTCGTCGACCACGGGCACCACGCCGCTATCGACCTTGGCCATGGTCTCGGCGACCTGGCGGACGGTGTCGGAGGGACGGGCGACCGAGACCTGGCTGGTCATGGCGTCGCTGACTTTCATGGCGGACCTCATCGGTTGCGAATGCGAAGCCCTAAAAACCCCCAGCGTCGCAGAACCGTTCCGCTTCCGGTCGACGCCGAGCGGCCCTATCTAGGCGCATCTCGTGCTTCCGGAGCTCCCCATGTCGATCTCGATCCACCATGCCAGCGCGCCCGTGTTCATCCAGGGCCTCAGAGGTCTGAAGGGCGTGTTGACCAAGGCCGTCGCCCAGGTCGAGGCCAAGGGCTGGGATCCGGACGCGCTGCTGAAGGCGCGGCTCTATCCCGACATGTTCCCGCTGATCCGCCAGGTCCAGATCGCCACCGACTTCGCCAAGGGCTGCTGCGCGCGTCTCGCGGGGCAGGAGGTTCCAGCCTGGGACGACGTCGAGACCAGCTTCGCCGAACTGATCGCCCGCATTGACCGCGCCATCGCCTATGTCGAGGGTCTGGACCCCGCAGCCTTCGACGGCGCCGAGGATCGCGACATCACCCTGACGCGTCGCGGCGAGACCAGCGTGGTCAAGGGGTTGGCCTACTTCCAGGGCCAGGCCCAGCCGAACTTCTTCTTCCACCTGACCACGGCCTACGCGATCCTGCGCCACAACGGCGTCGAGGTCGGCAAGCGCGACTATCTCGGCATGGCGTAACGACTTTCAGTCCGATCTCCCCGGCGAATGCCGGGGCCCAGATCCCAAGTCGGTGGCGCTCATTGGACAAGCTCAGCGCTGCTGGCGGACGCCCAATCGCTCCTCCATCTGGGTCCCGGCATTCGCCGGAAAGGTCGGATGGAGGGGTGCTTTTGACTCCGTAGGCTTTTTCAGCCATAAGCCCCGGCTTCCGGCGCTTTATCAGCAGCGCCTCCACCGTCACGACCCCGGCCTGTTAGCGCAGGATCCATCCGGACGAGGACGGCGAGGACCCCCGTCGACGTGATCGTCCACGGGGGCTGATCGCGTTTGGCCACCGCCTGCTCGCGAGCAGGCGGAGTCTTAAGGAGTCGAGCATGACGTCCGTCATGCTCGGGTGTTCTAACCAGGGTTCGACATGTTCGACGGCCTTACAGAGCGACTTTCCGGCGTCTTCGAACGCCTTGGCGGTCGCGGCGTGCTGTCCGAAAAGGACATCGACGAGGCGCTGCGCGAGGTCCGCGTCGCGCTGCTCGAGGCCGACGTCGCCCTGCCGGTCGTCAAGGACTTTATCAGCAAGGCCAAGGAGCTGGCGTCGGGCGAGGCGGTCATCCGCTCGGTCAAGCCGGCCGACCAGGTGGTCAAGATCGTCTATGACGGTCTGGTGGACATGCTGGGCGGCGAGCAGCCGACAGGCCTGAACCTGGCGCTCAACCCGCCGTCGGTCATCCTGATGGCCGGCCTGCAAGGCTCGGGCAAGACCACCACCACCGGCAAGCTGGCCCTGCGCCTGTCGAAGACCGACCGCAAGAAGGTTCTGGTCGCCTCGCTCGATACCCGTCGCCCGGCGGCCATGGAGCAGCTGGCGACCCTGGCCCGCCAAGTCGAGGTCGAGAGCCTGCCGATCGTCGCGGGCCAGAGCGCCCCGGACATCGCCAAGCGCGCCCTGACCGCCGCCAAGCTGGGCGGCTATGACGTCCTGATCCTCGACACCGCCGGCCGCACCACGCTGGACGAGTCGATGATGAGCGAAGCGGCCGAGATCGCTCGCATCGCCAATCCGAGCGAGACCATCCTGGTCGCCGACAGCCTGACCGGTCAGGACGCCGTTCGCACGGCCAAGGCGTTCCACGAGCGCCTGCCGCTGACCGGCCTGATCCTGACCCGCGCCGACGGCGACGGCCGGGGCGGCGCGGCGCTGTCGATGCGCCATGTCACCGGCCTGCCGATCAAGTTCCTCGGCGCCGGCGAGAAGATCGACCAGCTGGACGTGTTCGACGCCCGCCGCGTCGCCGGCCGGATCCTGGGTCAGGGCGACGTCGTGGCGCTGGTCGAAAAGGCTGCCGCCGATCTCGACCAGGCCGAAGCCGAGCGCATGGCCAAGAAGCTGGCCAAGGGCAAGTTCGACCTCGACGACCTCGCCGCCCAACTGCGCCAGATGCAGAAGCTGGGCGGCATGGAAGGCATCATGGGCCTGCTGCCGGGCGTCCAGAAGGTCAAGAAGCAGATCGCCGAGAGCGGCGTCGACGACAGCATCTTCCGTCGCCAGCAGGCGATCATCAGCTCGATGACCAAGGAAGAGCGCAAGAAGCCCGACATTCTCGCCGCTTCGCGCAAGCGCCGCATCGCGGCCGGCGCCGGCGTCGACGTGGCCGAGGTCAATCGCCTGCTCAAGCAACACCGCCAGATGGCCGACATGTTCAAGGCCATGTCCAAGGACGGCGGCAAGGGCCTGGCCCGCATGGCCCAGATGATGGGCGGCGGCGACATGGCCCGTCTCAAGAATTTGGGCGGCGGCAAGATGCCCGCCGTCGATCCGAATGCAGCGGGGGGCCAAGGCCTCTCGGGGCTGCCCGGTCTGCCGGGCCTCGGGAGTGGCGGCGACGCCAAGCCCAACCCTCTCTCCGGCCTGGGCCTGCCCGGCTTCAACCCGTTCAAGAAATAGAACTTTAGACCCTAAGGACTACCGCAAATGCTGAAGATCCGTCTCGCCCGTGGCGGCGCCAAGAAGCGTCCGTACTACTCGATCGTCGTCGCTGACAGCCACTCGCCGCGCGATGGCCGTTTCATCGAGAAGGTCGGCACCTATAACCCGCTCCTCAAGAAGGACGACGCCAACCGCGTCACCCTGAAGGTCGAGTCGATCCAAGAGTGGCTCAAGAAGGGCGCCCAGCCGACCGACCGCGTCGCCCGCTTCCTGGCCGCTCAAGGCCTGGTCGCCTGGACGCACGGCAACAACCCGGAAAAGGGTAAGCCGGGCAAGAAGGCGCAAGAGCGTCTGGCCGAGCGCGCCCAACGTGAAGAAGAGCGCAAGCAAGCCGAAGCTGACGCCAAGGCCGCCGCCGAAGCCGAAAAGGCCGCCGCTGCTGAAGCCGCCGCCGCTGCGGCCGCTGCTCCGGCTGAAGAGGCCCCGGCCGCCGAAGCTCCGGCTGCTGAAGAAACCACCGAAGGCTAAGGGTTCCAGCGCCGTCGTCTCTTTCGAGGCGGCGGCGCGACTCTGTCCAGACGATGGCTGTGTCTCCCGACGATCCGCTGATCCTGGTCGGCCGCGTGGCCGGCGGTTTTGGCGTGCGCGGCGAGGTGCGGATCTCGACCTATACCGAGGACCCGCTCAGCATCGCGGGCTTCAAGACGCTGAAGCGCCAGGACGGCTCGCCGGCCCTGACCATCGCCTCGGCGCGCAAGACCAAGGACGGCGTGGTGTGCCGCTGTCCTGGCGTTGAGACGAAGGAGGCCGCCGACGCTCTGCGCGGGCTGCGGCTTTACGTTCCCCGCTCGGCCTTGCCCGAGCCGGATGAGGACGAGTTCTATCTGACTGATCTGGTCGGTCTCACCGTCCGTCATGTCGTCACCGACGCGCTGCTCGGCCGCGTGAAGAGCGTCCAGAACTTTGGCGCTGGTGACATCCTCGAGATTACCCCCGACCTGGGCGGCCCGACCTGGTATCTGCCGTTCACGCGGGCGGCTGTCCCCGAGGTGAAGAT
Organism: Pseudomonadota bacterium; assembly: GCA_020161365.1. Taxonomy (GTDB): domain Bacteria; phylum Pseudomonadota; class Alphaproteobacteria; order Caulobacterales; family Caulobacteraceae; genus Caulobacter. The sequence continues at coordinate 208,326 of JAIUNU010000004.1, forward strand.
CAGCGAAGGTCTGATCCTGGCCGATCCGCCGGCCCTGGTGGGCGAGGCCGAGGGACCCTCGGAAGACGAAGAGCTCGGCGATCGGGACTGACGCCCCCTGTAGGAGATCTGAGCGATGCCCGACGGAAAGTGGCGGGTGACCGCCTCACGGCACATCCACAGGGACCGCTGGATCAGCGTCCGCGCCGACGATTGTGTCACCGACGACGGCGCGGTGATCGCGCCCTACTATGTGCTTGAGTACGCGGACTGGCTTGAGATCGTGGCCCTCGACGGCGCCAACAACGTCCTTCTGGTCCGGCAGTATCGCCACGCTCTCGGGGACGTCTCGACCTAAATCCCCGCCGGCCGGATGGACCCCGAGGAGGCGGATCCCATCGCCGCCGCAGCGCGGGAGCTTCTCGAGGAGACCGGATGCGCCGGAACGCCGACGCTTATCGGAAATTTCCGGGCCAATTCGGCCAGCCACGACAACCGGAGTCACATCGTGCTCTTCCGCGATGTCGTCCAGGTGGCCGCGCCCCACGACGATCCGGGTGAGCGCATCGAGAGCTTCTGGGTCTCGGCGCCGGAGGCTGTGCGGATGGCGCTGGCGGGCGAATTGACCAACGGCATGCAAGCAGCGTCGCTTCTCCGGGCCCTCGCCGCTGCGGGCGTAGCCCGGATCGAAGCGCTCTGAGCGCTACTTCCGCACCCGCATCAGGCATTCCTGAGCGACCGACGCCAGCAACTTGCCGTCCTGGCTGAACATTTGACCGCGCACCAAACCCCGGCCTTGCGAGGCGCTGGGGCTGTCCTGGGCGAACAGCGTCCAGTCGTTGAAGTTGAACGGATGATGGAACCACATGGCATGGTCCAGGCTGGCGGCCTGAATGCCGGGCGTGGTCCAGATCAGGCCGTGCGGGCGCAGGGCGCTTTCCATGAACGCCATGTCGGAGGCGTAGGCCAGGGCGGCCTGCTGCATCTTCACGTCGTCGCCCAGCGGCGCCTTGGCGCGCATCCAGACCTGCTTGGTGCCCGACTTCTTGACAGGCGCGATCGGGTTTTGCGGATCGATCCAGCGGATGTCGACCGGACGCGGACGCTCGGCGATCGCCACCATCTTCGGATGGATCTGGTCGCCCAGGCTGCGCAGGAAGTCGGCTTCGGTCGGCAGGGACTCCGGATCGACCGATTCGGGCATTTCCGACTGGTGCTCGAAGCCGTCTTCCGGTGTCTGGAACGAGGCGGCGAGGTTGAAGATCTGCTCGCCATGCTGGATCGCGGCGACGCGGCGCGTGGTGAAGGTGCCGCCGTCACGGGCGCGCTCCACCTCGTAAAGCACGGGGGCGGTGACGTCCCCGGGGCGGATGAAATAGGCGTGCAGCGAGTGGCAGATGCGGTCCGGCACTGTCTTGTAGGCGGCCAGAAGGGCCTGGGCGATCACCAGGCCGCCGAAGATGCGGGGGAAGCCGTCGTTCGGGCTGATGCCCCGGAACAGGTTCACCTCGATCGGTTCGAGGTCCAGGATGTCGGCGAGGTTCTCGGTCGTCTGCATGGCGCACTGCGATAAGCCTCGTTTTGCGGCGCCGCAACCCGTCTCCTTGCGTCACGCCGCCGCGCTCCCCATCGTCATGGCCATGTCTGCGCCACCGCCGATCGTCCACCATCCCGCCTTCCGCGCCGAGATGCCGGCAGGCCACCGCTTTCCCATGGACAAGTTCTCGCGCCTGGCGACGGTTCTGGAGTCCGAGGGCGTGCCTGGCCCCGACGGCTTCATTCGGCCCGAGCCGGTCGATGTGGAGACGCTTCGACTCGCCCATGACGAAACCTATGTCCGGGGCGTGATCGAGCTGACCTTGCCCGCAGACGTCGTGCGCCGGATCGGCATGCCTAACACTGAAAGCGTTGCGGCCCGCGCGTGCGCGGCCACGGGTGGCACGTTGCTGGCGGCGCGTCTGGCGCTGGAGCACGGTATCGCCTGCAACACCGCCGGCGGCAGCCATCATGCAGCGGCGGACGGCGGCGCTGGCTTCTGCGTCTTCAACGATGTGGCGGTGGCGGCCCGACGGCTCCTGGCCGAGGGCGCGATCAGGCAGGCCCTGGTCGTCGACCTTGATGTGCATCAGGGCGACGGTACGGCGCGGATCTTCGAGAACGACCCCAGCGTCTTCACCTTCTCGATGCACGCCGAGAAGAACTTCCCGCATCGCAAGGTGGTCAGTGATCTGGATGTCGCGCTTGCCGACGGAACTGACGATGCGGCCTATCTGGCCAAGCTGTCCGAGGTTCTGCCGGCGCTGCTGTCGAGCGTCCGACCTGACATCGTCTTCTTCAATGCAGGTGTCGATCCGCATGCGGACGACAAGCTGGGCCGTCTGGCGCTGACCGACGAGGGCCTTGCGCGACGAGAGGCCTATGTCCTGGGCGCTTGTCTTTCCTCGGAGATCCCCGTGGTCGGGGTTATCGGCGGCGGCTATGACGCGGATATCGATCGTCTGGCGGCGCGCCACGCCATCCTGCATCGGACGGCGAAAAGTCTTTATTCTTTATAGTCTTGGGCGATAGCTCCATCGCCATCTTCGTCGGGCCGGCTCAGGTGGAGCGGCGCCCGACGAAGGTTAAGCGGCGATCACTTAGAAGCTCGAGGCGAGCGAACCAGCGATAACGACCAGCGGCAGAACCGCGAGAACGAGCGAGGCGAAGCCGGCGACGGTGTTGGTCTTCATGGTCATGGTCTTGATCCCTTTTTTGTCTTCGGCCGCCCCGTTGGCGTCCGATGAGAGGGATATAGGCCTCGACCTTGGTTATTACACGTTACTCTTGCTTCATGACGCCGATTTAAGAAACGTTGACGTCCATAATCGACATTAACGAGGTGTAATGTAGTCGTCTAATTCGGCTTCAGGAGAAACTTTCACCCCTCCGGGCCCGGCGGAGGTCCCTCTGGTGTTAGTCCTCGCTGGGCGCCACCAGAAACAGGCCGCGCAAGGTCGCGATCGGCGCGGATCGGGTCTCCTGCCAGGCCTCCACATGCACATTGGCGATCCGGCGGCCCAGTTTCTTGATGATCGCCCGGGCGTAGGTGGTCTGAGGCCGTCCCGAGCGCAGATACTCGATCGAGACGTCGATGGTGCGGGGCTGGCGCTTCATCGGCGCGGCCACGGAGAGCTGGGCCAGGGCTGTCATTTCCATGAAGGCGCCCAGAACGCCGCCGTGGATCGCGGGCAGCATCGGATTGCCGACGATATGCTGGGCGAAAGGCAGGACGGCGGTCATCTCATCCCCGGCCAGCTCGGCCTTGACGCCAAGGAAGCGGGCGTAGGGGATGGAGTCCAGCATCGAGACGAGGCGGGTGTCGGCGTCGCTCATTGGTCGACCCCTCCAGTCTTGGCGCGCTGTTCGCGCGAGGGTTTCAGGTTGGCGCCGGCCTTCTTGCCCGCACTGGAGTCGAGCATGAAAGTCGCCTGGCCGGTCGCGATCGGATCCTCCGGATCGCGGTCGTAGGCGACGGCGCGGACAAAGGCCACCGAGCGGGTCAGCTTGTAGCAGTGGGCGCGGGCCATTACGTCGAGACCTGGCTCCGCCGCCCGCATGTAGTCGATCCGCAGGTCCAGGGTCGCAATCGAGGTCCAGGTCGCCAACGCGGCGTGGACCGCCTGGCCGCTGGCGTGGTCCAGCAGGGTCGTCACGACGCCGCCGGCGATCACGCCGGTCTCGGGATCGCCGACGATCTCGGGCCGATAGGGGACTTTCAGAACGGCGACCGCGTCGCCGATCTCCAGCGTGGCGAATCCCAGAGCCTTGGCCTGGGGGCTGCCCTCATTCATCGCCGTGGCGATGAGTTTTGTCTGTTCGTGATCGCTCATGCGATAGGCTTAGCGCCTAGAGCGTGACGCCGAAAGTGGGAACCGGCTTCGGCGCCTGTCACGCTCTAACCCTATGATTTACAGCCTGTTTATGGGTTTAGATGGTTTCATCCAAACCCGACAGGCTCTAAGGCGTTGTCTTATCCAGACGTGATCAAGCCCGAAGACCTTCTCTGTCCCCGGCCGGCGGGCCTCTACTGTCCGACGGGAGACTTCTACATCGACCCGGTCCGCCCCGTGGACCGGGCCGTGATCACCCATGGCCATGCCGACCACGCCAGGGCCGGACACGGCGTCGTCGCCGCGACGCCCGAGACTCTGGCGATCATGGCGGTCCGCTACGGCGAGGACTTCGCTGGTCGCCGCGAAGCCATCCCCTACGGCCAGAGTTTCACGCATGACGGCGTCTCCGTGACCTTGGTCCCGGCCGGTCATGTTCTGGGCTCGGCCCAGGCGGTGGTGCGCTGGAAGGGGCTGACCATGGTCGTCTCCGGCGACTACAAGCGTCGCCGCGATCCGACCTGCGCGCGGTTTGAGCCCGTGCCCTGCGACGTGTTCATCACCGAGGCGACCTTCGGCCTGCCGGTCTTCCGTCACCCGGACGACGCCGGAGAGATCCGCAGCCTGCTGTCGTCGGTCGAGCAGTTCCCGGATCGCTGCCATCTCGTGGGCGCCTACGCTTTGGGCAAGGCCCAGCGGGTGATCCGGCTGCTGCGCGATGGCGGCTGGGACAAGACGATCTATGTCCATGGCGCGCTGGAGCGGCTGAACGCCCTCTATGAGGCGCATGGCGTGGATCTTGGACCGCTGGCGCCGGCCACCGCCTCGGGACCGAAGGACGCCTTCGCCGGCCAGATCGTGATCGCGCCGCCCAGCGCCATCGCCGATCGCTGGTCGCGCCGCTTCCCCGATCCCGTCGACTGCTTCGCCTCGGGTTGGATGCGCGTGCGGGCCCGCGCGCGCCAGCGCGGGGTGGAGTTGCCCCTGATCCTGTCGGACCACGCCGACTGGGACGAGCTGACCGCGACCCTCGCCGAGCTGAGGCCCGGCGAGGTCTGGATCACGCACGGACGCGAGGAAGCCTTGGAGCGCTGGTGCCAGCTTGAGGGCATCCCCGCGAGGGCCCTTCGTCTGGTGGGTTACGACGACGAAGAGGGCGAGTGACGCTCGGCGCCCGGCGCGCCGCCGACATAGCGGGCGCGGGGCCGGATCAGCTTGCCTGTCTGCAGCTGCTCAATGGCGTGGGCCGTCCAGCCGGCGCTCCGGGCGGTAGCGAACAGAATGAACGGGGCGTCTGGCGGCAGGGCGAGGCCGCGCGCCAGAGCGACCAGCGCAAAGTCGATGTTCGGCGCCAGCCCCGTCGCCGCCTGGGTGGCCCGCCAAAGCGCCGCTAGCGGCGCGGGCGGCTCGAAACTGTTCAGAAGCGCCGCCGCTCGTGGGTCGCCGTCGGGATAGAGCGGATGGTCGAAGCCCGGCAGGCTGGAGCCGCGTTCGAGGCGCGCTGAGACGGCGGCGGTCTCGCCGCGCCGGTCCGCCTCGTCGACAAAGGCCTCCACGCGCGCCGCCATGCCGCCGTGCAGGGGTCCCGACAGCGCCGACAGACCGGCCAGGCAAGCCGCGGATAGGGAGGCGCCGGTCGAGGCGGCCACGCGCGCGGCGAAGGTCGACGCGTTCAGCTCGTGATCGGCCAGAAGCACCAGCGCCCGCCGGATCAGGTCGGCCCCGGCGTCGTTCAGGCTCCAGGCCTGGGCGAAGCGCTGATGCGCCGGCCCGTCGCCCGTTCGGCCCGTGGCGGCGTCGACGATCGCGTCCAGGAGGTCCGCCGCCTCCATGGCCAGGGCCAGCGGGGCGCGGCCTCGGGCTGGCGGCTCCCGTCCCGCGCGTTCGGCGAGGGTGAGGAACAGGCGTGAGCGCGCGCTGTCGGTGATGGGCGGGGCTGGGCGGCTGGAGGTCTTCAACGCCGCGCCGTGGCCGCCCCGCAGAAGTCGAGCGACGTTTTCCAGTGTCAGGCCTTGGTCGGCGAGGACCGCTGCGTCCTGGCCCCGATACCAGAGCCGGCCGCTGGCCACCGTCGTGATGGCGGAGGGCAGGACGGGTTCGCCCCAGGCGATGGCCTCGGCGGCGACGTCCGCGACGCGACGCCCGCGCGCCTTCTTTCGGGCCAGAGCTGCAACGTCGGAGGCGCGATAGAGGCTGCGGCGTGGGTCCCCCGGGTGCGCAGCGGCTTCGATCCGGCCGCGACTGACATAGGCGTAGAGCGTCTGGGGTCTGATCCCCAATCGCTCCAGAACCTGATCCGCGTCTAGCCAGTCGGTCATATAGATTGATTATATTGATCAAGATTGACGATCAAGTCGCGCCGGCGCTCCCTCGGCTTGAAAGGAGACCGCACATGTCCGAGGGTCTTGAGGGCGTGATCGCCGCCCGAACCGTTCTGTCCGATGTCGATGGCGCCCGGGGCCGCCTGGTGATCCGGGGCTATGCCGTCGAGGATCTCGCGGGGCGGACACGCTATGAGGAAGCCGCGCACCTGCTGTTCGACGGCTTCTTTGACGAGGCGCCCAGCGATCTCGCCGCCGTGCTGGGCGAGGCCCGCGCCCGCGTGTTCGCCGAGGTCGGCGCTCTGGATGATGGCCTGGCCCGGCGCGATCCGGTCGAGGCCATGCGCGCCCTGCTGGCGCGTTTGCCCGACGGCGATGATCTGGGGACGGCCCTGCTGCTGATCGCCGCGCCGGCCGTATTCACGCCAGCCGTGCTGCGCGTGGCGGCCGGAAACACGCCGATCGCGCCCGATCCGGCGCTGTCGCACGCCGCCGATATCCTACGGATGACCCGCGGCGCTCCCGCCACCGACGCCGAGGCCGCCGCGCTGGACGCCTATCTGGTCACGGTCTGCGATCACGGCCTCAACGCCTCAACCTTCGCGGCGCGGGTGGTGGCCTCGACGCGGGCGGGCCTGACCTCGTCCGTTCTGGCCGGACTTTCGGCGCTCAAGGGTCCGCTGCACGGGGGCGCGCCGGGACCGGTGATCGACATGCTGGACGCGATCGGAACGCCGCGGAACGCGCGGCCCTGGCTTGAGCGCGCCCTGGCGCGCGGCGACCGGCTGATGGGCTTTGGTCATCGGATCTATCGTGTCCGCGACCCGCGCGCCGACGCCTTGAAGGCGGCCGTGCGGACGCTGGCGAGCGCCACCGGCGCGGCTCCCGGCCGGTTGGCCTTCGCAGAAGCCGTGGAGCAGGCCGCGCTCGAGATCCTGCGCGAGCACAAACCCGACCGGCCGCTGGACACCAATGTCGAGTTTTACACCGCCCTGTTGCTCGAGGCCCTGGGGCTGCCGCCGGCCAGTTTCACCTGCGTGTTCGCCATGGGGCGGGTCGCCGGCTGGCTGGCCCATGCGCGAGAGCAACTGGCCGGTGGCCGCCTGATCCGGCCACAATCGGTCTATGTTGGTCCCGAGGTCCGCGTCGCGGCTTAGCCTTCGGCGCCGAGTGCGGTAGAGAGAGGCCATGTCGCTCTCCGCCGCCTCACCCGAGACCCGGGCCGCCACTCAGCGCGTGGCGCTGCTGTCGGTCGCCACGGCAGCCATTCTGATCGTGGTGAAAGCCATCGCCTGGCAAGCCAGCGGATCGGTGGCGATCCTGGCGTCGCTCTCGGACTCGGCCCTGGACCTCGTCGCGTCGCTGATCACCGTCTACGCGGTACGTTACGCCGCTGAACCGCCGGACGCCGAGCACCGCTTCGGGCACGGCAAGGCCGAGGCCTTTTCCAGCCTGATGCAGGGCGGGCTGGTCTTCGCATCGGGCGCCCTGGTGGGGCGCGAGGCCGTCAACGCCTGGCTTCATCCGCAACCCGTCGAGCACGGGCTGGCCGGCGTCGCGGTCATGGCGATCTCGATCGTGCTGACCTTCGCGCTGATCACCGCCCAGACCCGGGTGGTGAAGGCCAGCGGCTCGATCGCGATCTCGGGCGACCGGGCCCACTACGCCGCCGACCTTGCGTCAAACGCCGTCGCCCTGGTCGGTGTCGGCGCGGCCGCTTGGCTGGGGTTGCCGTGGGTGGACGCCGTGGCCGGCCTGATCGTGGCGCTGTGGCTGATCTGGGGCGCCGTCGGCGTGTTCCGCGAGGCGTCGCATCAGCTGATGGACCGCGAGCTGCCCGACGAGGATCGCGAGAAGATCGTCGCGCTGGTCACCGCCGACCCCAAGGTTCTGGGCGTCCACCAACTCCGCACGCGCGCCTCGGGTCCCTATGTCCATATCCAGATGCACGCCGACCTCGCCGGCGACATCTCGTTGGCGGACGCGCACGCGATCATCGTCGCGGCGGAGAACCGCGTGCTGGACGCCTTTCCGGCGGCGGACCTGATCATCCACGGCGATCCGCGCGGTCTGGCCGAGAAGCACGGCGGCCTTTTCGCCGAGGTCGAGCACGACTGACGGCGCTTGCCCAAGACGCCCCGACGGGGGCAAAAGCGCCGCGAGAACCCGAAGGACCCCGATGGACGACACCCTGGCCCACCTGCCCCGCGCCTTCGCCGGCAAGACCGTGCTGGTGCTGGGCGACGTGATGCTGGACCGCTTTATCTACGGCGCGGTCGATCGCATCTCGCCCGAGGCGCCGGTGCCGGTCATCGCGGTCGAGAAGGAAACCGCCATGCTGGGCGGGGCCGGCAACGTCGCGCGCAACGTCGCGGCGCTGGGCGCCAAGGCCGTGCTGATCGGGCTTGTTGGTCAGGACGAGGCTGGGGCGGCGCTGCGGGGCATGATCGACGCCGAGGCGGGCCTGGAGGCCGAGCTGGTGGCGGATCCCACGCGACGCACGACCGAGAAGGTCCGCTACATCTCCGGCTCGCACCAGATGCTGCGGGTCGACCGCGAGGACCGAGGACCCGGCGACGGGGCGGCCCTCCTGACGGCCTTCAAGAGCAGACTGGCTGCAGCCGATGTCGTGGTGCTGTCCGATTACGCCAAGGGCGTTCTGACGCCTGAGGTGATCCGGGGCGCCATCGACGCCGCCAAAGTCACCGGCAAGCCGGTGATCGTCGATCCCAAGAGTCGGGACTTCTCGCGCTACGACGGCGCCACCTTGATCAAGCCGAACCGGAAGGAAGCCGCTGAGGCCACGGGGATCGTTGATAACAGCGATGCGGCCTCGGAAGACGCCGGCGCGGCCATTCTGGCCATGGCGCCTGGGCTTGAGGCGGCCCTGATCACCCGCGGCGGGGCCGGTATGACCCTGGCGGTGCGGGACCAGGCGCCGATCCATCTGCCCGCGACGGCGATCGAGGTTTTCGACGTGTCCGGCGCAGGCGACACCGTTGCGGCGACTCTGGCCCTGTCAGTCGCCGCAGGCGCCAGCCTGACCCAATCCGCCCAGCTGGCTAATCTGGCCGGCGGTCTGGTGGTCGCCAAGCTCGGCACTGACGTCGTCACCGCCGCCGAATTGACGGCCTGCGCCAGCTCTGTTCGGGGCGAGCCGGGCGAGATCAAGATCGCTGACCGCGAGCAGGCTCGCCGGATCGTGGAAGGCTGGCGCGCGCGCGGCCTGAAGGTGGGCTTCACAAACGGCTGTTTCGACCTGCTGCATCCAGGCCATGTGTCGCTGCTGTCCCAGGCCAAGGCCGCCTGCGATCGCCTCATCGTCGGCCTCAATACCGACGCCTCGGTGTCCAAGCTGAAAGGCCCGACGCGTCCGGTGCAGAAGGAGCAGGGCCGCGCCACGGTGCTGGCGTCGCTGTCGTCGGTGGACCTGGTCGTCCTGTTCGACGAGGACACGCCGCTGGAGCTCATCAAGGCCTTTCGCCCCGACGTCCTGGTCAAGGGCGCCGACTATACGATCGAGACGGTGGTGGGGGCCGATATCGTGCTCGGCTACGGCGGAAAGGTCGTTCTGGCCGAGCTGAAGCAGGGCCAAAGCACGACCAACCTCATCGCCCGGATGAACAGCTGAGCCTTCAGCGCCAAAACGCCGCGCAAAAGCCTGGATTTCCTGGCTAAACGTGGTTCGGCAATCTGTTGTTAAGCAAAACGGCGCATCGCTCTTTCGATGCAGCCTGATTGCGCCTGGGCATGAGCGTCGAACGTACTCTTCATCATTTTCCTCTGGACCCCGCGTCGCGACAGGTGCGCCTGGCGCTGGGCGAGAAGCGTCTGCCCTTTGTCGAGGTGCAGGTTCGCTACTGGGAAATGCCGCCGGAGTTCACTGCGCTGAACCCCTCGGGCATGCCGCCGGTGCTGGTCGAGACCAAGCATCAGCGCAACCTCGTGGTTTGCGAGACCCGCGCGATCCTGGAGCACATCGAAGAGACCGAGAGCGAGCCGCCGCTGTTGGGGCGCGATCCGGGCGAGCGCGCCGAGGCCCGGCGGCTGCTGCAGTGGTTCGACCGCAAGTTCGACAACGAGGTCAACGGCTTCCTGCTGCACGAGAAGATGGAAAAGCGCCTGCTGCGGATGGGCGCGCCGGACCTCGCGGCGCTGCGCCAGGGTCGCGAGGCCCTTCGGATGCACCTGGGCTATATCGAGGGGCTGCTGCAGACCCGCGACTGGCTAGCCGGGCGTCGCATGAGCCTGGCCGACTTTGCCGCCGCCGCGCACCTGTCGGTGATCGACTACTTCGGCGACGTGCCGTGGAAGGACTTCCCGACCGCCAAGACGTGGTACATGAAACTGAAGTCGAGGCCTTGCTTCAGGCCGATCCTGGCCGACCGCTGGCCCGGCCTCGCGCCGGCCGCGCACTATGACGACCTCGACTTCTGAGCTGACGCCAGACCGTATCAAGGACGAGATCCGCGCCGAGGCCTTGAGGCTCGGCTTTTCTGTCTGCGGCTTCGCCAGCGCCACCGAAGCCTGGCCCAACGGCGACTGGCTGCGCGAGTTCGTCCAGACCGAGCGCCACGGCGCCATGGGCTGGATGGAGGAGACGCTGGAGCGGCGTTCCCATCCGACGGCCATGTGGACCGAGGCGAAGTCGGCGGTGGTGCTGGGCGTCAACTACGGCCCCGACATTGATCCGCTCGAACAGCTCAAGGATCCGGAACGCGCGGCGATCTCGGTCTATGCCCAGGGCGACGACTATCACGACGTGATCAAGAAGCGCCTGAAGGTGCTGGCCGGCTGGATGCACCGCCGGTTCGGCCAGGACGTGAAGGTCTTCGTCGATACCGCGCCGCTGCTCGAAAAGCCCTTGGCCCAGCGCGCTGGCCTGGGCTGGCAGGGCAAGCATACGAACCTTGTATCCCGCCAGTTCGGCTCGTGGCTGTTCCTGGGCAGCGTCCTGACCACGCTGGACCTGCCGCCGGACGAGCCCGAGGTCGATCATTGCGGCTCGTGCCGCGCGTGCCTCGACGTCTGCCCGACTAACGCCTTCCCCGCCCCCCGCCAGTTGGATGCGCGACGCTGCATCTCGTACCTGACGATCGAGCTCTCCGGACCCATTCCGACCGAGTTTCGCGAGGCGCTGGGTAACCGAATCTACGGCTGCGACGACTGTCTGGCGGTGTGTCCGTGGAACAAGTTCGCCTCGCTGTCGAACGAGGCCAAGCTCGTCGCGCGGGAGGCGCTGCGCCAGCCGTCCCTGGCCGAGCTGGCGGGGCTGGACGATGCGGCCTTTCGAGCGTTGTTCTCGAAGAACCCGATCAAGCGGATCGGCCGTGACCGCTTCGTACGCAATGTGCTCTACGCGATCGGCAACAGCGGGGACGCTAGCTTGATGGCGGTGGTGGAGCCGCTGCTGGCCGACCCCGTGCCGGTCGTACGCGGCGCGGCGGTGTGGGCCGCGCGGCGGTTGCTGGGAGACGTTGCGGCGGCCCTTCGAGGGCGCGAGGGCGACGAGAGCGTTCTCGCCGAATGGCTCTAAACTTTTAGCGCCGCCTCGACCGCCGCGCGCGCGGCCGCGCCCAGGTCTGGGCGCTTCAGAGCGAGGGCTACGTTGGCGCGCAGCAGGCCGATCTTATCGCCGCAGTCATGGGTGACGCCCTCGTACACATAGGCGTGGAAGGGCTGGTCCTTCATCAGCTTGGCCATCGAGTCGGTCAGCTGGATCTCGTTGCCGGCGCCCTTCTCCTGGGCCGCCAGCAGGGCGAAGATCTCGGGCTGCAGGATATAGCGGCCGGCGATCGCCCAGTTGGACGGCGCCGTGCCTTGCGGCGGCTTCTCGACCATGCCGGTCATGGTGGCCATGCGGCCATCGACCTTGCCAGGGGCGACGACACCGTACTTGTGGGTCTCGCTCTCCGGCACCTCCTCGACGCCGATGACATTGCCGCCGCCGACCTTGTTGTAGACGTCCACCAACTGACCCAGGCACGGGCGCTCGGCGTCGACGATGACGTCCGGCAGCATCACCGCGAACGGCTCGTCGCCGATGATGTCGCGGGCGCACCACACCGCGTGGCCCAGGCCAAGCGGGGCCATCTGGCGTACGAAGCTCATCTCGCCCGGCTTGGGCAGTTCGGCGCGGAGTTGCTGCAGAATGTCGGTCTTGCCCTTGGCCTCCAGTTGCGCCTCGAGCTCGACCTGATGGTCGAAATAGTCCTCGATTGCGCCCTTGCTGCGGCCGGTGACGAAGACGAAGTGCTCGATGCCTGCCTTGCGGCCTTCCTCGACGATATAGGACAGGATCGGGCGATCAACGACGTTCAGCAGTTCCTTCGGCGTGGTCTTGGTGCCCGGCAGGACACGGGTGCCAAGGCCGGCGACAGGCAGAACAGCTTTGCGAACGGGCTTCATGAACATCTCGTCTGCGGAGGCGGGTAGCTGTTTCTAGGCGCCCGGAGGCCCGGACGCCACTCCTGTTGCGTGAAATCGACTTCCCGCGCGCCGGGTGTGGCGGTCCAGGCATGGATTTTCGGGCCGGCCGTGCTAGCTGGACGACCTGTTTCGATCGAGGTCTCCCATGCATCGTCGCGCCCTGCTCGCCACTCTCGCCGCCGCGGGTCTGGTCCTCGCCGCTTGCGGTCCCAGCAAGAAGGCGCAGGAGAACCTCGCCGCCGCCGACGCCTTCATGGCCAAGAACGCCAAGGAGCCGGGCGTCGTGACCCTGCCGCAGGGCTTGCAGTACAAGGTCGTGCGCGAAGGCCCGAACGGCGGCATGCACCCAAGCAAGGCCGACGAGGTCAAGGTCCACTACGAGGGCAAGCTGATCGACGGCACGGTGTTCGATTCCAGCTACGAGCGCGGCGTGCCGGCGGTGTTCCCGCTGGACGGGCTGGTCCCGGCGTGGGTCATCGCCTTGCAGCGCATGAAGGCCGGCGACGAGTGGATCCTCTACGTGCCGCCGGCCCTGGGCTATGGCGCGCAGGACAAGGGCCCGATCCCCGCCAACAGCGTGATGATCTTCCGGATCGAACTGCTTGACGTGAACCGGATCGGGCCGGGCAAGCCCAAGGGCTAGACCGCGCGGGGCGGGTAGCCGCTTTCGCGCAGGGCCTCCATGACCTCTTGAGTGTGCTGGGCGTCGCGGGTCTCGATGGTGATGTCGAACTCCGCGCCCTTGGCCGGCACGTCCAGGGCCAGGCGGTTGTGGTTCACCTCGATGATATTGGCGCCCATGGTCCCGATCACCGAGGCCACGGTCGACAGCAGGCCCGGCCGATCGTCGCCGATGATCCGCAGACTGACCAGGCGCTGGGCGCGGACCAGTTCGCGGGTCAGGACCGAGGCCAGCAGGCGGGTGTCGATATTGCCGCCGCACAGGATCAGGCCGCACTTCTTGCCCCGGAAGCGTTCGGGATAGGCCAGCAGGGCGGCCAGCGAGGCCGCGCCGGCGCCTTCTGCGATGGTCTTCTCGACGTTGCAATACAGCGAGACGGCCTGCTCCAGATGCGGCTCTTCCAGCAGCAGCACGTCGTCGATCAGCGGCCGCACCACGCCATAGGTCAGATCGCCGACCTGCTTGACCGCAACCCCTTCGGCGATGGTCTGGCCGCCGCAATGGGCCGCCACGCCGCGCATGCGGGCGGTGAAGGATGGGTACATCGCCGGCTCGCACCCGACGATGCGGATGTCGGGCTTCAGCGCCTTGGCGGCCGTCGCCACGCCGCTGATCAAGCCGCCGCCGCCGATCGGCACGGGGAGGACTTCCAGGTCGGGCGCGTCTTCCAGCATTTCCAAAGCGATCGTGCCCTGGCCGGCCATGATGTCGTAGTCGTCGAACGGGTGAACGAACGTCAGACCCTGCTCGTCGCGCAGCTTGCGGGCGTGGGCGTTGGCGTCGTCATAGGTCTCGCCCTCGATCACCACGGTCGCGCCAAAGTCGCGGGTGTGCTGCACCTTCACGAAGGGCGTGGTCTTGGGCATGACGATGGTGACCGGCACGCCCAGCCGCGCGCCGTGATAGGCCAGGCCCTGGGCATGGTTGCCGGCGCTGGCGGCGATGACCCCGCGCTGCTTCTCGGTCTCCGACAGCAGCATCAGCTTGTTCAGCGCGCCGCGCTCCTTGTAGGCGGCGGTGAACTGCAGATTCTCGAACTTCACCCACACCTCGGCGCCGGTGATCTTCGACAGGGTCCTGGAGTGGCGGCACGGCGTGCGCTCGATCTGGCCTTGGAGACGGCCGGCGGCGGCCTGGATGGCGGCGAGGTCGAGGGTCATGACGTCCACTTCTGTCGCGGCGAGAAACTGCCGTGGCCGCGCCTCTAGCACGGCAGGGCTTTCCGTTCACGTCTCTTAGGGCGCTTCGTGCAGCAGGTTTTCTATCGCCGCCCAGGCTTGCGGCTCGGTCAGCATCGGCGCGTGACCCACACCGGGGACCTCGGCATAGGCCATGGCGGGCGCGGCGGCGCGCATGCGTTGGGCGATGTCGACATCGATCAGGTCCGAGATCGCGCCGCGCACCAGCAGCAGCGGCCGATCCTTCGCCAGCGCGCGGAACAGCGGATACATGTCCGGCGGCGCCAGGGCCTGGCCGCCCTCGGCCTGGGTCTTGGCGTCGGCCTCTGCGGCGGCCTTGATCGGGGCGGAGATGTCGGGATCATAGGCCAGCACGAAGCCGTCGTCGGTCCGGTCGAACAGGCGGCGGGCGAAGACGTCCCAATCCTGCGCGCCATAGGCGGGGAAGGCCGCCTCGTTGATCGCCTTGGCGTAGGCGACCGCCGCGTCCCAGGTGTCGAAACGGCTGGCGAGGCCCGTATAACCGGCGATACGCGCCAGCCCCACTGGGGACAGCTCAGGGCCGACGTCGTTCAGCACCGCCCCGGCGATGGCTTCGGGCTGCAGCGAGGTCAGCACCATGGTGATCAGCCCGCCCATGCTGGTGCCGACGAAGACCGCCCGCGCGATCCCGGCGGCCGCCAGTAGAGCGACGACGTCGCCCGCATAGGTTCCGGGATGATAGTTCATCGGGTCTGGATCGCGCGCCGACAGGCCTCGGCCCCGAACGTCCACCGCCAGCACGCGCCGACCCATGGCGGCGATTCGGGGGGCCAGGTCCTCGAAGTCCCGCGCGTTGCGCGTCAGGCCGTGGATGCAGATCACCGGCAGCCCGCGGGGCTCACCGACCGGCGCATAGTCGCGAGCATGCAGCGGCAGGCCGTCGTGGGCGGTCCAGAAGAAGTCGGTGAAGGCGGTCATTTCAATCCTCTCCCTAAGGGAGAGGTGTCGCCCAAAGGCGACGGAGAGGGAAGTGGCAGGCCCTCCAGAACTTCCCCCACCGTCCGCTTTGCGGACACCTCCCCCGCTAGGGGGAGGATTTCAGTACACGAACGGCGAGTCGATCTCGTCCAGCAACGGCGCGGCGTTGTCGCGATCATTGGCGGTGATCTCCTCGATCGGGATTGGCCAGTCGATCCCGATGGCGGGGTCGCTCCAGCGCACGCCGCCCTCGGCCTGGGGCGCATAGTAGTCGGTCACCTTGTAGAGCACCTCGCAGGCGTCGGTCAGGGTGACGTAGCCGTGGGCGAAACCCTTGGGGACGAGGAGCTGTTGGCGGTTCTCGGCGGACAGCTCGGCCCCGACCCATTGGCCATAGGTTGGTGAGCCTTTGCGGATATCGACCGCCACGTCGAAGATCGACCCGACCACGCAGCGCAGCAGCTTGTCCTGGGCGTGGGGTGTCTTCTGATAGTGCAGTCCACGCTGGATGCCGCGGGTCGTCGAGCGGACATGGTTGTCCTGGACGAACGCCGCGTTGAAGCCAGCCTCCTCCAGCGCCGACTGGCGGAAAGTCTCGGAAAACCAGCCGCGCTCATCGCCATGGCGTGCGGGCGTGATAAGCAGCACTTCGGGGATCGCCAGCGGCGTGATCTTCATGACGCGATACTTTGCTCTGGAACTTGCTGACCACCGATGCCGTCTGACACGCTCGAACACAAGACCGGCCCGGCGGTAACCGTCGTCATCGTCTCGTACCAGAGCGGCCCGACGCTGGAGCCGTGCCTGGCCAGGCTCGCGGCCCAGACCTTTCGCGACTTCGAGACGATCCTGATCGACAACGCCTCGACCGACGGCGCGCCCCAAGCCGCCGCCAAGGCCCATCCGTGGGTCGACTTCGTCGAGGCGGGCGCGAACCTCGGCTTCGCCGCCGGCAACAACCTGGCCGCCCGCCGCGCCAAGGGCCGTTGGCTTGTGCTGCTCAATCCTGACGCCTACGCCGAGCCGGACTGGCTGGCGGAGCTGATGGCGGGGGCGGCGCGGCATCCGACCGTGAAGAGCTTTGCTTCCCTCCAGCTCTCCGCCGACCGGCCTGGCTTGCTGGACGGCGCCGGCGACAACGTCACCAGCGCGGGCATACCGTTCCGCGGCGGGTATGGCCGCAAGCCGCCGGCGGTTCTCCCCGAGGGCGAGGTGTTTTCGGCCTGCGGCGCGGCGATGCTGATCGACCGGGACCTGTTCCTGAGCGTCGGCGGCTTTGACGAGCGCTACTTCTGCTACTGCGAGGACGTCGATCTCGGCTACCGCCTCAGGCTCTATGGCGAACCCACCCTGCTCTTGCCCAAGGCCAAGGTCGCCCATGTGGGCTCAGCCAGCACCGGGGTACGATCGGACTTCTCGATCTTCCACGGCTCGCGCAACCGGGTCTGGACCTTCCTGAAGAACACGCCCGGCTGGCTTTTCCCCGTGACGCTGCCCCTGCATGTCGCGGTGACGGCGGGTCTCCTGCTGCTGCATTGGCGGCGGGGCGATGTCGCGCCGGCGATCCGGGGCATCCGCGCGGCGCTCAAACGCGAGGATCTGGACCAGGTGATGGCCGATCGCCGGGCGATCCAGGTCAAACGCAAGGCTTCGCCGGGATCGATCCTTCGGGTGATGTCGATTGATCCGGCGGCCTTTATCGGCCGTCGGTTCGTGATCCGGAAGTGGCGGGGCGCGTAACCTTACCCCCGATCTTCCCGGCGAATGCCGGGATCCAGATCTCGCAGCGCTTGGGCTGATAGGATTGATGCCGAGCTCATAGCTTCCCCCCCCAGCGCTCTTCCATCTGGGCCCCGGCCTTCGCCGGGGAAACGGCGTTAGGTTGTCAGGTCCTCGATCAGCCGGCGCATGAAGGCCGCCCCGCGCTGCATCTGGCTGATCTCGACGTATTCGTCGGGCTGGTGGGCCTGATCGATCGAGCCGGGACCGCAGATCACGGTCGAGAAGCCCGCGCCTTGGAACTGCCCGGCCTCGGCCGCGTAGGGCACGACACGCGCCGGTCCATTGTCGCCGGCCAGCTTGCGGGCGAAAGTCTCGGCCACGCCGTCCTCTTCCGGCGCGAAAGCGGGAGTCAGCGAGCGGCGTTCGACCTTGACCCCGCCCTCGGGCGCCCTGGCCTTGATTTCCGCGTCCAGGGCCGAGGCCATGGCGAAGAAGTCCGACAGCAGCGCGACAGGGTCCATGCCGGCCGGCGTGCGCAGGTCGAAGATGAAGACGCACTCCCGCGCCAGGATGTTGACCGCCGTGCCGCCGTTCACTTGGCCGATTGTCAGGGTCGCGCCCTTGGGCGTGAACGGCGAGTCGGGGTCGGCTTCGCGCTCGAGCTTTTCCGATAGCGCGACCAGCATCGCCATCAGCTTGATCGCCGCCATGTTGGCGGAGACCCCCAGGTGGGTGAGGCTGGAATGCGCCTCGCGGCCGGTGACCGTGACCTTGAAGCTGGCGATGCCCTTGTGGGCCCGCACCGCCACCATGTCAGTCGGCTCGCCGACCACCACCAGGGCGGGGCGGGGAGTCTCGCGGGCGATCACGTCGATCATGTCGGGCGCGCCCAGGCACCCGACCTCCTCGTCATAGGAGAACGCCAGATGGACGGGCTTGCGAAGGTTGGCCTGGGCCAGGTCCGGGGCGGCGGCCAGGGCCAGGGCCAGGAAGCCCTTCATGTCGCAGGTCCCGCGCCCATAAAGCCGGCCGTCGCGCTCGGTCAGCACCCAGGGGTCGCTGGACCACGGCTGCCCGTCGACGGGGACCACGTCGGTATGGCCCGACAGAACGACCCCGCCATCCACCGCGGGCCCGATCATCGCCATCAGATTCGATTTCGTCCCTTCTGCGTTCGGCACGCGCCGGGTCGGGACGTTCAGCTCGGCCAGATACCGCTCGACCCACTGGATCAACTCGAGATTCGAGCGGCGCGACGTGGTGTCGAACGCCACTAGCTTGGCCAGGATGTCGATGGCGCGGGCGGACAGGGCTTCGGATGAGGCGACCATGGTCCGAGCCTAGACCCGTTTGCGCGGGATCCGCCACCCCGCAGCCCCACGGGGTCGCGCCCGGCAAGGTCATGCCTTCCAAATGGCCTTTCAAGCAGCGTGTCAGGGGATTTCGTGCTCGCGCGCGACGATGAACCGCTTTTCATCGCGCGCCGGCTTCTCTAGAGGGAGCGGACCATGATCCTGACCCTCTCCTGCCCCGACCAGCGCGGCATCGTCGCCAAGGTTTCAGCCTTCCTGTTCGAGCGCGGCTGCAACATTCTCGACGCCCAGCAGTTCGACGACCAGGAGACCGGTCAGTTCTTCATGCGCGTGGTCTTTGACGCCGATGGCGCGGACCGCGAAGCCCTGCGCAGCGACTTCGGGGCGCTGGCCGATGGCTTCAAGATGAAATGGACGCTGCGCAACCGCGCCGACCGCTATCGTGTGCTGCTGCTGGCCAGCAAGTTCGACCACTGCCTGGCCGACCTTGTCTATCGCTGGCGCATCGGCGAGCTGCCGATGGACATCACGGGCGTCGTGTCCAATCACCCGGCCGAAACCTACGCCCATATCGACCTGTCCGACCTGCCCTTCCACCACCTGCCGGTGACCAAGGAGACCAAGTTCGAGCAGGAAGCCGAGCTGTGGAAGCTGATCCAGGAGACCAAGACCGACATCGTGGTGCTCGCCCGCTACATGCAGGTGCTGTCCGACGGCCTGTCGGCCAAGCTGCAGGGCCGCTGCATCAACATCCACCATTCGTTCCTGCCGGGCTTCAAGGGCGCCAAGCCCTACCACCAGGCCCATGCGCGCGGCGTGAAGCTGATCGGCGCCTCGGCGCACTATGTGACCGGCGACCTGGATGAGGGTCCGATCATCGAGCAGGACGTCGAGCGCATCAGCCACCGCGACACGCCAGAAGACCTGGTCCGCAAGGGCCGCGACATCGAGCGCCGCGTCCTGGCCCGGGCCCTGCGTTATCGCCTGGAAGACCGCGTGCTGCTGAACGGCCGCAAGACGGTGGTCTTTACCGACTAAGTTGCGCGTACACTAAAAACTGGATACGGGGCTCACTCTTTCGAAGCCCGAGGCTAACCCGCGCATGCCGCAGCAGAATCTCCGCGTGATGGTGACCGGCGGGTCGGGCTTCATCGGCTCGGCCGTGTGCCGCCATCTGGCCGGCCAGAACAATGTCGCGATCCTGAACTACGACAAGCTGACCTACGCCGCCTCGCAGGCCAGCCTGGCCATGCTGGAGGGCAAGGCCGACTACCAGTTCGTGCAGGGCGACGTCGCCGATGCGGCGCGGGTTTCGGCGACGATCAAGGCGTTTCGACCCGACGTCGTGATGCATCTGGCCGCCGAGAGCCATGTCGACCGCTCGATCACTGGCCCGGGCGATTTCATCCAGACCAACATCGTCGGCACCTATGTGATGCTGCAGGCCGCGCTTGAGCACTGGCAGGGGCTCGAAGGCGCCGACAAGGCGGCGTTCCGCTTCCATCACATCTCGACCGACGAGGTGTTCGGCAGCCTGGGTGCGGAAGGCCTGTTCAGCGAGACCACGCCCTACGATCCGCGCTCGCCCTATTCGGCGTCGAAGGCCTCATCGGACCACCTGGCGCGCGCCTGGCATCACACCTATGGCCTGCCGGTCGTGGTCTCCAACTGCTCGAACAACTATGGACCCTATCACTTCCCCGAGAAGCTGATCCCGCTGGTCACCCTGAATGCGCTGGAGGGCAAGCCGCTGCCGGTCTACGGCAAGGGCGACAATGTCCGAGACTGGCTGCACGTCGAGGACCACGCCCGCGCCCTGCACCTGATCGCCACCAAGGGCGCGCCGGGCGAGAGCTACAACGTGGGCGGCCGCAATGAGCGTACGAACCTGCAGGTGGTCGAGGCGATCTGCGACATTCTCGATGAGCTGCGGCCGATCCCGGGCCAGAGCCATCGTGACCTGATCACCTTCGTCGCCGATCGTCCGGGCCACGACGCCCGCTACGCCATCGATGCGACCAAGCTGGAGACCGAGTTGGGCTGGACGGCGCAGGAAACGTTCGACACCGGCCTGCGCAAGACCATCCAATGGTACCTCGACAACGAGGCCTGGTGGGGGCCGCTGCGCGCGCGCTATGCGGGCCAGCGGCTGGGCCTGTCGACGTAGTTACGACCACGTCGTGCTGGAAAAGCCGCGCGCGCTCGGTGACAGTCCAACCTCGTCATAAGAGCGCTGCGGGAGGCCGTGTGTCCAAGAATTTCGTGCTCGGCGCCGTTGCGGCGCTGCTGCTTTGCGCGGAGGCCGCGCCGACGATCGCCGCGCCTGCTCGGGCCGCCGAGGCCTCGGCGCCGGTCAAGATCGATAAGGCCCGGATCGATGCGGCGCTCACGGCGATGGTCGACAGCGGTCGCGCCGTCGGGGTCTCGGCGTTGGTCTGGCAGGACGGCGAGGAGCGCTATTTCGGCGTCGCCGGCATGGCCGACCGCGAGGCGGGAAAGCCGATGCGCCGCGACACCCTGGTCCAGATCTTCTCCATGACCAAGCCGGTGACGGGCGTGGCCCTGATGCAGCTGTGGGAGCAGGGCAAGTTCGGCCTGGACGATCCGCTGTCGCGCTATCTGCCCGAGTTCGCCGACATGAAGGTGTCGGACGGCAAGGGCGGGGTGCGGCCAGCGGCGCGACCGATCCTGGTTCGCGATATCCTGCGCCATACGGCGGGCTTCTCCTATGGCTGGGGCGACAGTCCGGCCGATGCAGCGTTCCGCGCCGCCGATCCGCTGAACCTGCGCAACGACCTCGCCGAGTTTGGCCGTCGCCTGGCCACCGCGCCCCTGCTCTACGATCCCGGTGAGCAGTGGAGCTACAGCGTCGCCGTGGACGTCCAGGCCCTGCTCGTGGAGCGGCTATCAGGGCAGCCGTTCGAGGCCTATGTGCGGGCCCACATTCTCGATCCGCTGGGCATGAAAGAAACAGGCTGGACCCAGCCGGAGAGCGCCTTCGCCCGACTGGCGGCGACCTACAACAAGGGGGCGGACGGAAAGCTGGCGCGCCAGGCCGACGCCGAGACGCGGGCGATGAACTTCGATGCCAGTCGCCGCCTGACGATGGGCGGGGCCGGGCTGGTCGCGCCGATCGACGATTACGCCCGCTTCTCGCGCATGTTGCTGAACGGCGGCGCGCTGGAGGGGGTGAGGATCCTGAAGCCTTCGACGGTACGTTTGATGGCGACCGATCACCTGGATGCGCGCGTCACCGCGCGGAGCTGGCTTCCCAGCAAGGGCACGGTCGGCTTCGGCTTCGACTTCGCCGTCCGCAAGAGCCCGCCCCAGACGCCCGATGAAAATCGCGGCGCGGTCGGCGAGTTCTTCTGGGACGGCCGCGAGACAACGCTTTTCTGGGTCGATCCGGTCAACCGGCTGACGGCCGTGTTCTTCGTCCAGACCTATCCGTTCGACACGACCTTGCACCGCGACTTCCGTGCGGCGGTCTATGGCCCCGGCTATCTGGGGCCGAAGGGCGACTAGGGCCGGGGCTGAGCGGCCAGGGCGGCGGTCTTCGCGGCGCAGCCCCGCAGGGTCTCGCCGTCGATCCAGACCTCGGCGGCGTAGCCGTAGCGGCGATCCGACATGCCGTCCGAGCAATCGCCGGGCGTCAGGCGCAGCACCAGCCGCCGCTCGTCTGCGGTGGCGTCCCAGACCCCCTGCTCGCCATCCGCGCGGACGCCAGGATTGGCGGTGGCGACGTCGGCTTGGTCGGGGCGTGACAACGTGAGGCTCTCGGCGCGGACCTTCACCGACCAGAACGGTTCGGTCCCCACCGCGTCGAAGTCGCCGGAGTAGTCCGGACCCGCCGTCACCGGCGCGTCGGCCGGCGGCGGAGTCTCCTCGGAGGCGCCCATCGGAGCGCCGCAGGCGGCGAGCGTCAGGGCGGCGGCGATCAGGAGGGCGTGGCGCATGTCTTTGGCTATCCCCTAAAGGTCGCTTGAGGCTAGACTCCCCGACGATGAATCGGAACGGTCAAAGGCGCTTCCTGGAGTTCTTCGCCGGCGGCGGCATGGCCCGCCTCGGCCTGGGCGATGATTGGTCGTGCGCCTTCGCCAACGACTTCGATCCGGTCAAGGCGGCCGCCTACCGCGCCAATTTCAGCGACGCCGCCGAGCATTTTCATGAAGGTGACGTATTCGCCCTGAACGCCGGGCAATTGCCGACGGCGGATCTGGCCTGGGCGTCCAGCCCTTGCCAGGACTTCAGTCTCGCGGGCGCGCGGGCGGGACTGGTCGGTGGGCGCTCGTCGGCGTTCTTCGGCTTCTGGAGCCTGATGCGGACGCTCTCGGCTGAAGGACGCGCGCCCTCCGTCATCGTGATCGAGAACGTAGTCGGTCTGTTGACCTCCCACGGCGGGGCGGACTTCACCGCGCTTTGCCGGGCCTTGCACGAGGAGGGCTACCGGTTTGGCGCGCTGGAGATCGACGCCGGCGTGTTCGTGCCGCAATCCCGGCCCCGCGTCTTCGTCATCGCCACGCGAAACCCGCCCGCCGCGTTTGTCGGGGGCAGCGCCTTTCAGACGCGGGCCGTCCGCGAGGCGGTCGCTCGGTTGCCGGCCGAGCTCCAGTCGGCGTGGGTCTGGTGGGGCGTCCCGTCGCCGCCCCCGCGCAACACCGATCTGGTCGCGCTGCTGGAGCCTGACGAGGAGGCCGCCTGGAGCCCCCCGGACCGCACGGAGGCCCTGCTGGCGCTGATGGCGCCGGCGCACCGCGCCGCTGTTGACGCGCGCCTGGCTGAATGCGAGCGGGCCGTGGGCGCGGTCTTCCGACGTATGCGCGGCGGTGTGCAGCGCGCCGAGGTGCGGTTCGACGGGCTGGCGGGATGCCTGCGCACGCCGCGCGGCGGATCCTCGCGCCAGACGCTGTTGGTGATTGATCAAGGCGCGGTGCGCTCCCGCCTGATCTCGCCGCGGGAGGCCGCGCGCCTGATGGGGCTGCCCGACAGCTATCAGCTCCCCAAATCGCAGACGGCCGGCTTGCAGATCATGGGCGATGGCGTCGCCGTTCCCGTCGTGCGCTGGCTGGCGGAAACCCTGCTGGCGCCGCTTATTGATAGCAAAACTGCAAGCCTCGCTGCGGAATGACCCCCTGACAGCGGCCTGAGGCGGGTCTAGGGTGCCGCCCTCCCGCAACAGGCCCCAGGGTGTTCCGATGGACGACGCTTCCTCCCTCTATGACGCCGCTCGCTTCAAGCGCGCCGGTCGCGGCAAGATCTATGACTCGATCATCGACACGATCGGCGACACGCCGCTGGTGCGCCTGCCGCGCCTGACGGCCGAGCTGAACCCCAAGGCCGAGGTGCTGGCCAAGCTGGAGTTCTTCAACCCGATCGCCTCGGTGAAGGACCGGATCGGGGTGTCCATGATCGAGTCCTTGGAAGCCCAGGGCGTGCTGAAGCCCGGCTCGACGATCGTGGAGCCGACCTCCGGCAACACCGGCATCGCCCTGGCCTTCGTCGCGGCGGCCAAGGGTTACAAGCTGACCCTGGTCATGCCCGAAAGCATGTCCATCGAGCGTCGCAAGATGTTGCTGCTGCTGGGGGCCAAGCTGGAACTCACCCCGGCGGAGAAGGGCATGCGCGGCGCCGTCGCCCGCGCCCAGGAGCTGATCGACGCGACGCCGGGCGCGGTCATGCCGCAGCAGTTCGAGAACGGCGCGAATCCTCTGATCCATCGCGTCTCGACCGCCGAGGAAATCTGGAACGACACCGCCGGCGCCGTGGACGCGGTGGTTTCGGGCGTCGGCACCGGCGGCACGATCACCGGGGTCGGGCAGGTGCTCAAGGCGCGCAAGCCGTCGCTGAAGATGGTGGCGGTCGAACCCGAGGCCTCGCCCGTGCTGTCGGGCGGCGCGCCGGGTCCGCACAAGATCCAGGGGATCGGCGCCGGGTTCGTGCCGGGCGTGCTGGACCGCGGCGTGATCGACGACATCGTCCAGGTCAGCAACGACGACGCCTTCGCCATGGCCCGCCGCGCGGCGGCCACCGAGGGTTTACCGGTCGGCATCAGCTCCGGTGCGGCGCTGACGGCGGCCTTCGATCTGGCCCTTCGCGACGAGTACAAGGGCAAGACCATCGTGGTGATCATCCCGAGCTTCGCCGAGCGTTACCTGTCGACCGCCCTGTTCGACGGGCTCTAGCCCCGGGCCGGGCGCCTTGAGCGATGTCTACGACAAGGCCAAGCGCTCGGCCGTCATGGCGCGGGTGCGGAGCCGGGACACCGGGCCCGAGCTTCGCCTGCGCCGACTGCTGACGGGTCTTGGCGCTCGCTATCGCCTGCATCGCCAGGACCTGCCCGGCTCGCCTGACGTCGTGATGCCCGGGCGACGGCTGGCGTTCTTCGTCCACGGCTGTTTCTGGCACGGCCATGACTGCCCGCGCGGCGCGCGGGTGCCCAAGGCGAACCGCGAGTACTGGCTGGCCAAGGTCGCGCGGAATGTGGCGCGCGACGTGCGGACGCAAGCGGCCCTGGTCGAGGCGGGTTGGCGGGTCGAGACCGTGTGGGAATGCGACCTCAAGGACGAGGCCGCCCTGACGGAGCGACTTCAGGCGCTGCTGGACAGCACGTCGGCTTCCGCCCGACCTGCGTCGTCCCGGGCCGCCAGCACCTGAGACAAGGCCGTGAACAATTCGGTCGGGTCGATGGGCTTGGCGACGTGCGCGTTCATGCCGGCCGCCGTGCAGGCTTCCCAGTCCTTGACGGTGGCCGACGCCGTCACCGCGATGACCGGCGCATCGCGATTAGGGCTGGCGCTGGCGCGCAGCCGGCGCGTGGTCTCGCGACCATCCAGGCCCGGCATGTAGACGTCCATCAGCACGGCGTCGAAGACCTCCGACCCGAGCAGCTCCAGAGCCTCCTCGCCGGACTCGGCCAGGGTGGCCTCCACGCCGAACGGCTGCAGGATCAGCTCGACGGCCCGGCGGTTCACCACATGGTCGTCGACGACCAGGACTCGCAAGCCGCTGATCGAGGGCCCAACCGGGCGGAGCGCGGGCGCGTCGGCGGGCTCAAGGAGCACGGACAGTCGGAAGCGGGCGCCTTGGCCGGGCTCGTTGGCCGCCGTCAGATCGCCGCCCATCAGGCGCGCCAGTTCACGGCTGATCGCCAGGCCGAGACCCGATCCGCCATGCTGGCGCACCACGGACTCGTCGAGCTGGTCAAAGGGGGTGAACAGGCGCGCGATCGCCGCCTCCGGAATGCCGGGACCGGTGTCGACCACGTCGATGGTCAGGCGCGCCTGGTCGCCGACGTGTTCGGTTCCCAGCGTGACGGCGACGCCGCCCCGGCCGGTGAATTTCGCGGCGTTGGAGAGAAGGTTGTTCAGCACCTGCTTCAGCCGCATCGCGTCGCCGGTCACCCACTGCGGCACGGTCGACGCGCCGGTGACGCGAAACTTCAGGCCCTTGCGCGCCAGCTCGGGCCGCCAAAGCCGAAGGGTGTCAGACAGGCTCTGGCGCAGGTTGAAGGGGGACTTCTCCACCGACATGCGTCCAGCCTCAAGCCGGGAGAAGTCGAGAAGGTCGTTCAGAAGCGTGCGCATCAGGCCGCCGGCGTCGGCGATGAGCTGCGCGTGCATCCTGGAACTGGGCTCGGGAACCTCGCCGTGCAGGCGCGCGGCTCCGGCGAGGATGGCGCTGATGGGCGTCCGGAGTTCGTGACTGATCATGGCCACGAAGGCCGACTTCGCCGCCACCGCTTCCTCGGCCTCGTGCCGGCGCCGCTCGGCTTCGGTCTTGGCGTCCGCCTCGGCGCGCAGCGCGGCGCTGAGCGTGCGCGAGGCGACTGCGACGGCCGCGATCAGCAGAAGGGCCCCCAACCACAGGGCGCTGGCGAGCGGGGCATCGGGGTTCGCCTGTCGGGCGACGATCGGAATGATCAACAGGTAGATGATATGGGGCGCGGCGGCGGAAATCGTGGCCGAGCGCAGGCTGCCGTTGACGATGACCACGTTCATCAGCGCGCCAGCCAGCAGCATGCCGCCCAGGGTGGGGGCGAAGCGCTCGTGCGACGCGAAAAGCGGAATGGAGAGGAAGCCGAAGATCGCCGAAGTCAGGAAAGGCGCGACGGTGACGGACACCAGACGCCAGCGCTCGTGACCGGAGCGCGGTTGATCGGCCAGCCACGCCGCCAGACGGGTTTCTAACAGCTGGATCGCCGTATACAGGGCCGCCCAGAGCCAGACCCAGCGCATGCCGACGAAGACGTCCAGAATCACCGAGATCACCAGGGTCGACCCGAGGCGCAGGTACATGTTGGCGCGTCGCGAGGCGACGGCCCGAGCCACGTCCTTGTCCACTGTCGTCGCGCTCATCAGCGCCTTCCCCCCGAGATCGTCGCGCGACCCCATTTCAACCTAGGCTAGGCGCGAAGGGCTAAGAGGAGATGAAAGCCGCCCGTCGCGTCAATGGGGCGGCCCCGGGACGGGTTTTGGAAGGAAATTGCGCCCTTTTGCCAGTGCACGGGCAAGTCTTCGGTCCGAAACGGAATCTGCGGCTACGGCGGCGCGCCGAAGGCTCGCGCGATGTCGGCGGCCTCGACGCCGTCCAGCTCCAGGCGCTTGACCCGCGCGGTGTCTCCAGAGACCACGCGAACGGCCGAGCGCGGGACTTTAAGGGCCTTGGCGAGGAAGGCGATGAGGGCCGCGTTGGCCGCACCCTCCACCGGCGGGCTGCTGACGCGGACCTTCAGATAGGGGCGGCCATCGGCGTCACAGGCCCAGCCGTCGGCGGCGTCGCGGCCGCCGCGCGGAGTGAGACGAACGACGAGGCTAAGCGCCAAGTGTCAGCCGACCAGGCCGACCAGCGTCATCCTCAGCGCCGGCAACAGGTAGTTCTGCACGCCCGAAATGATCAGCAGCACGATGATCGGGCTGATATCGACGCCGCCCAGCGACGGGATAATGCGCTGGAACGGACGCAGCACGGGCCCGGTCACGCGATCGAGGAAGTCGAGGATCTGGTAGACGGCGTTGTTGCGACGGTTGATGACGTCGAACGCCACCAGCCAGCTCAGGATCGCCGAGATGACGATCGCCCACCACAGAAGGCTGAGCAGGCCGTCGAGGATGAAGAACACGAAGTTGATAAGGGCGGTCATGAGGGTCCTGTCCTGACTTTTCGCTTCTTGCCGCGCCACGCGCGTGCTGGCAAGCGAAGGAGCCGCTTGACGAGCGCGCTTTGGGGCCGTATCTCCGCCGCTCCTTGGGGCCGTAGCTCAGATGGTAGAGCGCCTCGTTCGCAATGAGGAGGTCAGGGGTTCGATTCCCCTCGGCTCCACCAAGGACCCCCAACCCGCTGAGTGACGCCTCCCCGACGAGGCGATTTTCGCATTTTCTTGCCTTCATGCTTCGAGGCCCTGCGACGTCACGTCACAGGGCTCTCGCACGCACGGAGGGGCGGCGCGCGGCGGTGGGTCCATCGCGCCGCGAATCAGGTTTCAGGCGGACGCCGCTTCGGCCACGGCCTCTGCGGTGATGCCGAATTCCTTATAGAGACGCTCGAACGGAGCCGATGCGCCGAAGCTCTTCATGCCGACGAACTTGCCGTTCTCGCCAATGAAGCGCTCCCAGCCCATGCGCACGCCGGCTTCGACGGCCACGCGCACCGGGGCCTTGCCGATGACGGCGGCTTGGTAGGCGGCGGGCTGCTGGTCGAAGAGCTCCCAGCAGGGGGTGGAGACGACGCGGGTCGGCTTGCCCTGGGCCTGTAGGATGTCGCGCGCGGCGACGGCGACGCCCACCTCGGTGCCCGAGGCGAAGATCGTTACCTGAGCTTCGCCGCCCTCGGCCGCCAGCAACTCGTAGGCGCCCTTGGCCGACAGATCGCCGCCCTGGGTGCGGACGTGCGGGGTTTTCTGGCGCGACAGGGTCATTACCGACGGCGTGCGCTGATGCTGCAAAGCCGCCTTCCAGCATTCGGCGGCTTCCACCGCGTCGGCCGGACGGAAGACCAGCAGGTTGGGGATAGCGCGCAGGGACGCCACGTGCTCGACCGGCTGGTGGGTCGGGCCGTCCTCGCCCAGGCCGATGGAGTCGTGGGTCATCACGTGGATGACGCGGGCCTCCATCAGGGCGCCGAGGCGGATCGCTGCGCGGCTGTAGTCGGCGAAGGCCAGGAAGGTGCCTGAATAGGGGATGATCCCGCCGTGCAGCGACATGCCGTTCATGGCGGCGGCCATGCCGAACTCGCGCACGCCGTAGTGGACGTAGCGGCCTTCGTAGCCCGGGGCGTCGAACGCGCCCATGCCCTTGACGAGGGTGTTGTTCGAGCCGGTCAGATCGGCCGAGCCGCCGATCATCTCGGGGATCGCCGGGATCAGATGATCCAGGGCTGAGCCAGAGTGCACGCGGGTCGCGTTGACCGGCTTGGTCTCCAGGGCCTTGGCGATGTGGGCGTCCAGGGCTTCGAAAGCGTTGGCCGGCAGCTCGCCCTTCATGGCGCGGGTGAAGTCGGCGCTCTTGGGCGAAGAGGCCAGCTTGGCCTCCCACGCCTTGCGGACCTTGGCGCCGCGACGGCCGACGCTCTTCCAGGCCTTGGCGATGTCGTCCGGCACGGTGAACGGCGCAGCGTCCCAACCCATGGCGACGCGCGAGGCGGCGATCTCGTTGTCGAACAGGGTGTAGCCGTGGCTGTGGGGGTCGCCTTCCTTGGGGCCCGCACCCTTGGAGATCAGCGTCTTGCACGCGATCATGGTCGGACGGTCCTGCTTTGTGGCCCAGCGCAGGGCGGCGGCGATCTTGCCGTGGTCGTGGCCGTCGACGACCTTGACCGCCCAGCCAGCGGCCTTGAAGCGGGCGACCTGGTCGCCGGTCTCGGCGATGGTGGCCTCGCCGTCGATGGTGGTGTTGTTGTCGTCGAACAGCACCGTCAGCTTGTTCAGGCGCAGGCGGCCGGCGATGCTGATCGCTTCGTGGCTGACGCCTTCCATCAGGCAGCCGTCGCCGGCGATGACCCAGGTACGGTGATCGACGAGATCCGAGCCGTAGCGCGCGGCCAGATGCGCCTCGGCCATCGCCATGCCGACGGCGGTGGCCAGGCCCTGGCCCAGCGGACCGGTGGTGGTCTCGACGCCGGGCGTGTGGTGGACTTCCGGGTGGCCGGGGGTCAGCGAACCCCACTGACGGAAGTTCTCGATCTCTTTCATCGTCACGGCCTTGAAGCCGGTCAGATGCAGCAGCGAATAGAGCAGCATCGAGCCGTGACCGGCCGACAGCACGAAGCGGTCCCGGTCGGCCCAGTCAGGCCGGCTGGCGTCGAACTTGAGGAACTTGCCCCACAGAACCGTCGCCACGTCAGCCATGCCCATCGGCATGCCCTGGTGTCCGGACTTGGCCTTGTGCACGGCGTCCATGGAAAGGACGCGGATCGCGTCGGCCATCTTGATGGGCGAAACGGGCATGAGGGCTTCCGTCTTTGTATGTTTTGCAGGGCTGCGCGAGGGGCGCACTCGCATGGGAACCCTTGAGGGTCAACCCGCGCGGGCCGGTTAAGCGGCGCGGAGCGCGCCTCGTGGGCGCTTTGCAACATGGCCTGCAGGGTTTATAGCTGGCGACCGACTTATGCTCAGTTTAAGCATAACCTGAAAGGCTGGTCCCTTGGGTCGTCCGTCGTTCTTCTCGCCCTACCGCCACGGTTTCGTGCGCGTCGCCACCGCCGTCCCCAAGGTCAAGCTGGCGGATCCGGCGACCAACGCCCGGAACATCCTGGCGCTGGCGCGTGAGGCCCATGACGCCGGCGTGGCGGTCATCGTGTTCCCCGAGCTCGGCCTCACGGGCTACACCATCGATGATCTGCTGCAGCAGGATGTGCTGCTCGACGCCGTCGAGGCGGCGATCGCGACCCTGGCCGAAGAGAGCGCCGATCTGGCCCCGATGATCGTGGTCGGCGGCCCGATCCGTGACGCCGGCCGCCTCTACAATACGGCCATCGCCGTTCAGGGCGGCAAGGTTCTGGGCGTCGTCCCCAAGAGCTTCCTGCCCAACTATCGCGAGTTCTATGAGCGGCGCTGGTTCACGCCGGGCGCGGGTGTCGCGGGCAAGACCTTGAGTCTGGCCGGCCAGTCGGTCCCGTTTGGGACCGACATCCTGTTTCGCGGCGAGGGCGTGTCGCCCTTCACCGTGGGTGTCGAGGTCTGCGAGGACCTCTGGACCCCGACCCCGCCCAGCACGGCCCAGGCCCTGGCCGGGGCCGAGATCCTGCTGAACCTGTCGGCCAGCAACATCACGATCGGCAAGTCCGAGACGCGGCGCCTGCTCTGCGCCAGCCAGGCCTCCCGGATGATCGCGGCCTATGTCTATTCGGCGGCCGGAGCGGGGGAGAGCTCGACCGACCTGGCCTGGGACGGCCACGTGGATATCCACGAGATGGGCGCCCTGCTCGCGGAGACCCCACGCTTTTCGACCGGCCCGGCCTGGACCTTCGCCGATGTCGATGTCGATCGGCTCCGGCAGGAGCGGATGCGAGTGGGCAGCTTTGGCGACGCCATGGCCTTGGCCCCTAGCAAGACGCCGTTCCGGATGGTTCCGTTCGCCTTCTCCGCTCAGGAGGGGGATCTGGCCTTGGCGCGGCCGCTGGAACGCTTTCCGTTCACGCCCTCCGATCCGGCCAAGCTGCGGGAGAACTGCTATGAAGCCTACAATATTCAGGTCCAGGGGCTCGCCCGTCGGCTGGAAGCCTCGGGCCTGAAGAAGCTGGTGATCGGCGTTTCGGGAGGGCTGGACTCGACCCAGGCCCTGCTCGTGGCGGCCAAGGCGATGGATCAGCTTGGTCTGCCGCGGACCAACATCCTGGCCTACACCCTGCCGGGCTTTGCGACCTCGGACCGGACCAAGTCCAACGCCTGGTCGTTGATGTGGGCCATGGGCGTCACCGCCGCCGAACTGGATATCCGACCCGCCGCGACCCAGATGCTGAAGGATCTGGACCACCCGTTCGGGCGCGGCGAGCCGGTCTATGACGTGACCTTCGAGAACGTCCAGGCCGGCCTGCGCACCGACTATCTGTTCCGACTGGCCAACCACCACGCCGCCCTCGTGGTGGGTACCGGCGACCTGTCGGAGCTGGCGCTGGGCTGGTGCACCTATGGCGTCGGCGACCACATGAGCCACTACAACCCCAACTGCGGCGCGCCGAAGACCCTGATCCAGCACCTGATCCGCTTTGTGGCCCATTCGGGCGACGTGGACGCCGACGCTGCGGCTCTGCTCGAGGATATCCTGGCGACGGAAATCTCGCCGGAGCTTGTGCCGGGGGAAGCGGTCCAGGCGACCGAGAGTTTCGTGGGTCCCTACGCCCTGCAGGACTTCAATCTCTACTACATGACCCGCTACGGCATGGCGCCGTCCAAGATCGCGTTTCTGGCCTGGAGCGCCTGGCATGACGTCGAGCGCGGCGCCTGGCCCGCAGGCCTGCCCGAAAGCGCGCGACGCGCCTATGATCTGCCGGAGATCAAGCGCTGGCTGGAGCTGTTCCTGAAGCGGTTCTTCGCCAACCAGTTCAAACGCTCGGCCGTGCCGAACGGGCCGAAAATCTCGTCCGGCGGCGCGTTGTCGCCCCGCGGCGACTGGCGGATGCCTTCGGACGTTACCGCCGACGCCTGGCTAGCCGAACTGCGCGAAGGCGTTCCCGCCTGAGCCGAGGCCCCTTGAGGAAAAACCTTCGTTACCGTCGGCTTTGCCTTTAAGCAGTCGGCGCAAGAGCCCTGACAGGGGGCGAAGACGGCTGTTTATGAGGACAAGTCTTGGCGGCGATCTATCCGGTGATCCTGTGCGGGGGCTCTGGCACCCGTCTCTGGCCCGCGTCGCGTAGCGACCAGCCCAAGCAATTTCTGAAGCTGGTCGGCGACCGGTCCTCGTTCCAGGAAACCGTCCTGCGGGTGAAGGACATCCCTGGCGTGGCCGAGGTTGTCGTCGTCACCGGCGAGGCGATGGTCGCTTTCGTGGCCGAGCAGACCGCCGAGATCGGCGCCTGGGCGACGATCCTCGTCGAACCCGAGGCGCGTGACAGCGCGCCGGCCGTGGCCGCCGCCGCCGCCTATGTCCAGGCCCGGGACCCGGCCGGCGTGGTGCTGATGCTGGCCGCCGACCACCACATCGCCCAGCCCGAAATCTTCCAGCAAGCGGCCGTCACCGCCGCCAGGGCGGCCGAGCAGGGCTATATCGTCACGTTCGGAGTGCAGCCGACGGTTCCCGCGACCGGTTTCGGCTACATCCGTCCCGGCGCGCCGCTCCTGGACGGTTCGGTGCGCGAAGTCGCCGCCTTCGTCGAAAAGCCCGACCAAATCACGGCCGAGCGCTACCTGCTGGAGGGTTATCTCTGGAACAGCGGCAACTTCGCCTTCCAGGCCGCGACCCTTCTGGCCGAGTTCGACGCCTTCGAGCCCACGGTCGCCGCGGCCGCCAGGAGCTGTGTCGCCGGCCTTGAACTGGAGGCCGGGATCGGTCGCCTCGACCGCGACGCCTTCGCCCAGGCCAAGAAGATCTCGCTCGACTACGCGGTCATGGAGCGCACCCAAAAGGCGGCCGTCGCGCCGGCCGCGTTCGCCTGGTCGGACCTGGGGGCCTGGGACGCGATCTGGGAAGCGTCGACGCGCGACGACGACGGCAACGCCCGGGCGGGCGACGTCGAACTGCATGGATCGTCCAATGTCCTTGTGCGGTCGACCGGACCCTATGTCGGCGTGATCGGCGTCAACGACATCGTCGTGGTGGCCGAGCCTGACGCTGTGCTGGTCTGCCATCGCAAGGACAGCCAGGCGGTCAAGACGCTGGTGGATGGCCTGAAAGCCAAGGGCCGCTCGATCGCCTCGCGCAAGAACGCCGTCTCGAACGGCGCCGAGACGCTGGTTTCGACCGACGCCTTCGACGTCGAACTGCGCCGCTCTGCGGCAGGCGAGACGGTGTTGCTGCCCGCTTCGACGATCCAGCTTCTGGAGGGCGTGATCGAGATGGACGGCGAGGTCTACGCCTCTGGAGCGCTCCTGACGCTGGACACCGACGTTCAGGTCCGCGCGATCGGGGCCGCGACCCTGCTGGTTACGCGGCCGCGCTGATCACGCGGTCCATTTCCAGGATCGCCAGGACGATGTGATAAAAGGAGCTCGCCGGCGCGGGCTCTTCGACGAAGGTCTCGTCGGCCAGGTACTTGTCGCGCCAAAGGCCGGGAACCGGCGTGCGCAGGTAAGCCAGCAGACCGACAGCGGCGGCTACGGCCATCTCCCAATACTTCGCGTCGCCGGTGATTTCAGCGGCGAGCACCGCCGCCTTGATCCGTTCGGTCTGCGGCCAGAGACGCGCGCCGTCATCGTGGACGGAGTAGTCGTCCAGCAAGGCGTTGATCGCGACGCCTCTGGCGAAATCGGTTCCGAGCTTCTCGGCGTCGTCGATCATTTTCAGGGCGGCGGCCGTCGCGTCGGGGCGATCAGCCAGCCTGCCCCATCGCAAGAGCAACCAGCCCCATTCGAACTGATGCCCTGGCTCGCAGATGCGGCCCTCGACGCCCGGCGCCGGGCTCCAGTCGAGGTCGAAGAACTCGCGGACCATGCCGGTCTCGGCGTGGACGAATCTGGTCAGGGCCAGGTCCGCGATCTCGTCGGCGAGGGCGCGCCACGTCGGTTCCGGGTCGATCTCGTTCCAGGCCAGCATCGCCTCGAACAGGTGCATGTGCGGGTTGGATTGAAGCGGAGCCGTCGCGGGGTTTGACTGATGGAAGCCCGCGAGGGGATGCTTGCGGTCGGCGATCAGGCGGTCACGCACCTCGACGGCCATGCTCCTGGCCTGCTGCGCACGCTCCGGCAGGGCCTTGGCCACAGCCGCCAGGGCGAAGATCGCGAAGGCCTGGTCGTAGAGGTCGGCGGTGTCGTCCAAGGCCTCGCCGCTAGGTCCCACCAGGGTGCGGAACTGGCCATCGGCGCGGCGATAGGCCGACAGGAAAAAATCCAGGCCGTGTTCGACGGCGGTGCGCCAGGGGCCCCGCCAGCCCAGGTCGCCCGCGATGGCGTAGGCATAGATCTGGCGCGGAAGTACCCGTCCGCGTCGAGGGCCTTCGACGGCGCGTCCCTCGAGGTCGATCTTCTCGAAAAAGCCGCCCTTGGTCTGATCCGCGCCGACCTCCCACCAGATCGGATAGGCGGTCTCGGCCGCCCAGGTCTTCAGGCGATCGCGAAGGCGGGCGGCGTCGGCGAAGGCGTCGGTCATCGGGAGCTCCATCGGCGCTCCCTTCTAGGGAGGTTGCGGGCCAAGGCCAAGACGGCGACTTGGCGACCGCTCGCCGGCCGGTTAGTGCTCCGCCATGACCCGTCAGACCGTTCTTCCCCCGCTCAAGGCCGTGTTCCTCGATCGCGACGGCGTGCTCAACGTCGATCACGGCTATGTGCATGATCCGGCGCGGCTCGACTGGATCGAGGGCGCCCGCGAGGCGGTCGCGGCGATGACCCGCGCGGGGTTGACCGTGCTGGTGGTCACCAATCAGTCCGGGATCGGCCGCGGCTATTTCGACGAAGCGGCCCTGGCGCGCTTCCACGCGGCTATGCAGTCGGGCCTGGCCGAGGCCGGCGGGCGGATCGACGCCTTCTACCACTGCCCTTTTCACGAGACGGCGGTGGTGGAGGCCTATCGGATCGCCAACCATCCGGACCGCAAGCCCAATCCCGGCATGATCCTGCGCGGCTTGGCCGACTGGGGACTTTCGCCCGAGGAGGCCGTGATCATCGGCGACCGGGACATCGACGTCGAAGCCGGACGCCGGGCGGGCGTGCCGGGCTATCTGTTCGAGGGCGGCAGCCTGCGGGACTTCGTCGCCGCCGCCTTGGGTGACCGCGTTCCGGCGCTGAGATGAGGATTCTCCAGTTCGGCCAGACGGGTCAGGTCGCCACCGCGATGCGGGTCGCGGCGCAGGGGCGGGCGGCGCTGACCGCCTTGTCGCGCAGCGATTGCGACCTTGCCGATCCCGAGCGCGTCCGCGCCGCGATCCTGGCCGCAGACTGCGATCTTGTGATCAACACCGCCGCCTTCACCCAGGTCGATCCCGCCGAGGCTGCGCCCGACTCGGCCTTCGCCGTCAACGCGCAGGCCCCCGGCGTCATGGCCGCCGCCTGCGCCGAGCGCGGGCTGCCGTTCGTGCATCTGTCGACCGACGCGGTGTTCAACGGCCGGACCGATCGTCCTTATGTCGAGACCGATCGCCCCGAGCCGATCAATGTCTATGGCCGCTCCAAGCTGGCGGGCGAGCAGGCGGTTCTGGCCCACCCCCGCGCCGTCGTACTGCGCATCTCCTGGGTCTTTTCGCGCTACGGCCGCAACTATGTCAGCTTCATGCTGAAGCTGGCGCGCGAGCGGGACGCGCTGAAGGTGGTGGCCGACCAGTTCGGCTCGCCCACCGACGGCGAGGCCTTGGCTGACTTTCTGATCGGCGCCGGCGCGCGCTGGACCCAGGCGTCTGTGGACGACCCCGTGTTCGGCCTGTTCCATTTCGCCAATGCTGGCGAGACCAGCCGCTTCGACTTCGCCAAGGCCGCGATCGATCGGGATCCGCTGGCGAAGGCCAGGCTGGAGCCGACCACCCAGGCGGCGTTCGCCGAGCCCGCGCCCCGGCCGCCGCGCTCGCCGCTCGAAACGGCCAAGCTTCGGACCGTGTTCGACTTCACGCCCGAACCTTGGCGCCCGGCGGTCGAGCGCACGGCGGATCGGCTGGTCGCGGCGGGGCTACCCGGCTAATCGCTGGCGCGCGCGGCCCGCCCGCGATAAACCGGCCGCCACCGCCCCCCTACAATACAGCGCAAGAGACCCATGCAGATCTTCCTCGACAGCACCGACACCAAGGTCATCGCGGACCTCGCCTCGACCGGCCTGATCGACGGCGTGACCACCAACCCGACCCTGATCGCCAAGTCGGGCCGCCCGATGCTGGAGGTGATCGCCGAGATCTGCGACATCGTCCCGGGTCCGATCAGCGCTGAAGTGGCGGCCACCACGGCCGACGCGATGATCGCCGAAGGTCAGAAGCTGGCCAAGATCGCGCCGAACGTCGTGGTCAAGATCCCGCTGACCCGGGACGGCCTGATCGCCTGCGCCGCCTTCGCCGACGAAGAGATCAAGACCAACGTCACCCTGTGCTTCTCGCCGACCCAAGCCCTGCTGGCCGCCAAGGCGGGCGCGACCTACATCTCGCCGTTCATTGGCCGCCTGGACGACTATGGCTTTGACGGCATGGACCTGATCCGCGACATCCGTGCGATCTATGACAACTACGGCTACGAGACCGAAATCCTGGCGGCCTCGGTGCGCAACGCCGGCCACGTCAAGGAAGCCGCGATCGTCGGCGCCGACGTCGTCACCATCCCGCCGGCGGTGTTCAGCGACCTCTACAAGCATCCGCTGACCGACAAGGGTCTGGAACTGTTCCTGAAGGACTGGGCCTCGACGGGCCAGTCGATCCTCTAGAGTTCGCTTTTTGTCGCCGCGAGGATCGCCTCGCCCTATTGCGGCTTCTCGGCCGGCGCCTTGGACTTGGCGCCGGCCTTGCGGCTCCGGCGCGGCTTGATCAGGGCCAGCAGATGGTGATGCTCGCCTTCGCCCGGCATGGCGGGCGAGGGGTCGATGGCCTTTGAGGGCCGTGGCGGCGGAAGATCGGTCCGCATCGGGTCCTCCGCGAGCAGGTGCGCCGACAGCATCAGGTCGGTCTTGACCGGACCGAAATCGGCCGCCGCCGTCCACACCCGGATCGCCGCCTGGGCGAAGACCTCTGAAAGGTCGGTGACTTCGATCATTGGCGCGGGATCCTGACGGATGCGCGCGTCGTTCTCGGCCCGCTCGCGCAGACGCTTGAGCACCGCCACCAGGTCGGTTTTCAGCGGGACCTTGAACAGCACGTCCACCCGCCGATGACGGTGATTGGAGTAGTTCAGGATGACATCGCCGAACACCTTGCTGTTGGGGATCATCACCTTGACGTTGTCAGGTGTCGCGATCTCGGTGAACAGCAGGTCGAGCGACTTGACCGTGCCCTGACGCGTCGCGGTCTCGATGACATCGCCGACGCGGTAGGGGCGAAACAGCAGGATCATCACACCCGCAGCGACGTTCGACAGCGCGCCCTGAAGAGCCAGACCGATGGCCAGCGACGCCGCGCCCAGCACCGCGATGATGGAGGTCGCCTGCACGCCAAGCTGCTGCAGCACGGCCACGAGCCCCACCGCCACGATGGCGTAGCGGGCCAGGGAGGCGGCGAAGCTCTCGAGGGTCGGATCGGGGTTGCTGCGATGTACGCGGGTCAGGGTGCGGCGCATGAACCGCGCCGCCCAGCCCGCGGCCCAGAAGGTGACGGCTAGGATCAGGGCGGCGACGACCAGGTTCACCGCCAGCTTGCCCAGCCAGTCGAGGAAATGGCCGAGCATCGTCTCGTCGGCCTTTACATTGGCCAGGGAAGGCAACGGCGTGTCGGCCGGCAAGAGGCTGGGCTTGGTCTTCATGAGGATCTCGATAGGCGCCCCCGCGCGTCCAGGTCAACGCGGTCAAGCTTCCCAGGGTTCCGCTTGCGTCCGACGGGAAACAGTCGGTTACATCAATTGGCTCGAAATCGTCACGAAGCCTGACTAAGAGCGCCGCCCATGAGCATGCCCTTCATCGACCTCGGCGCGCAGCAGCGCCGGATCCGCGAAAAGATCGACACCGCCATCGCCAAGGTTCTCGACAGCGGCGCCTATGTGATGGGGCCGCAGGTGCGAGAGTTCGAGGCGCAGCTGGCCGCGTTTGGCCAGGCGAAACTGGCCCTGTCGTGCGCCAACGGCACTGACGCCATCGCCCTGCCGCTGATGGCCTGGGGCGTCGGGCCGGGCGACGCGGTGTTCTGCCCGTCCTTCACCTTCGCCGCGACGCCCGAGGTCGTGCCGTGGGTCGGGGCGACGCCGGTGTTTGTCGACGTGCTGCCCGACACCTACAATCTCGATCCGGTCAAGCTTGAGGCCGCCATCGCGGGTGTGAAGGCGGAGGGTAAGCTTACGCCCAAGGTGGTGATCGCCGTCGATCTGTTCGGCCAGCCAGCCGACTATCCGGCCATCAAGGCCATCTGTGATCGCGAGGGGCTGAAGCTGATCGCCGACAGCGCCCAGGGCTTCGGCTGCACCCTGAACGGGCATCACCCGCTGCATTGGGCGGACGTCGCCACCACCAGCTTCTTTCCCGCCAAGCCACTGGGTTGCTACGGCGACGGCGGCGCGGTGCTGACCAATGACGCCACGCTTTGGGACCTGATGGACAGCTATCGCGTCCACGGCAAGGCGGTCGGTCCGGATCTCGCCGGCAGGACCTTCGACCACGATCCGAAGTATCTGAATACGCGCATCGGCATGAATTCGCGCCTCGACACGATCCAGGCGGCGATCCTGATCGAGAAGCTGGCGATCTTCGCCGAGGAGATCGCGCTGCGGCAGGTCGTCGCCGAGCGATACGCCGAGGGCCTCAAGGGCGCGGTGATCTCCACGCCGACGGTCATTGAGGGCGGTGTCTCGGTCTGGGCTCAGTATGTGATCGAGCACGAGAACCGCGACGGCCTCGCGGCGCATCTGCGCGCGCAGGGTGTGCCGACGGCGGTCTACTATCCGGTCCCGATGCACGTTCAGGCGCCCTACGCCCAGTTCCCACGCGGCGCCGGCGGCCTGCCGGTCACGGAGGCCAAGGCGCAAACTGTGCTGGCGCTGCCGATGCATCCCTATCTGGGCGCAGACGACCAGCAGAAGATCATCGACGCGATCCGGGCCTTCAACGGCTGACGACGCTTCGGCCCGCGTCGCGCCGCGAATCCTGGGCGCGGGCCAGGGCGGCGTAGAGCGCCCGGATGTCGAGGGGCTTGGCGATCCAGTCGGTCATGCCGGCTTCGTGACAGGCCTCGACCTCGTGGTCGGCCACGCCGGCGCTGAAGCCGATCACCGGGGTGTCGTGATTGAGGCCGTCGCCGGCGCGCAGGCGGCGCGTGGCCTCGCGCCCGTCAAGCCCCGGCATGTTGACGTCCATCAACACCACGTCGAAGGCCTGGGCCTCCAGCGCCGCCAGTGCTTCCAGGCCGTCGGGGGCGGTGGTCAGGTCCGCGCCCAGCGGCTCCAGCACCAGCGCCAAGGTGCGCCGGTTCACCTCGTGATCGTCGACCACGAGGATTTTCAGCGCCGCGAGGTCTGGAGCGCTGGGCTCCGGCGTGGACGAGGCGCGCGGCATCTCCTCCTCGCGTCCCTGCGGAAGATCCAGGCTCAAGACGAAAGTGACGCCGCGCGCCTCGCCGGGTCTGGCCTCCAGTTCGCCGCCCATCAGGCGGGCGAGCTGACGGCTGACCGCCAGACCCAGCCCCGTCCCGCCGTAGGTGCGCGCGGTCTCCTGGGAGGCCTGGGCGTAGGGCGTAAAAAGGCGGCTCATCGCGTCCTCGGCGATCCCGGGACCGTTGTCCTGAACCTCGATCGCGATCCGGACCCGATCGTTCGCAAGGGGCTCGGCCCGCACGCGCAGGGCGATCGAGCCGTGCTCGGTGAACTTCACGGCGTTGGACAGGAGATTGTTGAGGATCTGCCGCAGCCGGAAGGGGTCGCCGCGCACCCATACCGCAGGCTGGTCCTTCGGCGGCTCCACCAAGGTGAGGCCCTTGACCCGCGCGTTGGCGGACCAGAACCGACCGGCGTCACGGGCGGCGCCGAGGAGGTCGAAGTCGCGCGCCTCGAGGCTCATCGCCCGCGCCTCGATCTTGGCCTGGTCCAGCATGTCGGTCAGCAGATCGGTCATCAGGTGGCCGGCGTCGATGATCAGGTCAGCCGTGGCCCGGGTCTGCTCCGGCGAGGATCCGGCGCGGATCAGGTGCGCGCCCGCCAGGATGGCCGACAGCGGCGTCCGCAGCTCGTGGCTGACGATCGCGGCCATGGCGGTGCGGTCGGACAGCGCTTCTTCGGTCTCCACGCGCCGACGGTCGGCCTCTTCGCGCGCAGCGACGACCGCGCGGCGGTTGCGATGCATCCGCGTCCAGATCGTGTGAACCGCCAGCATGAAGAAGGCGACCGAAGCGGCCAGGATCATGACCTGCTGGTGCGATCGGTCCCAGATCAGCATCGGCGTCGCCGCCAGGCTGAGCGCGTAGGGCGTCGCGCCCAGATAAAACAGCATGCGGCTGTCGACGCCCGAACCCACATTGTTCAGCACGCCCCCGACCAGGACCATCAAGGCCAGGGCCATCAGCGGCGGCTCGCCGCTGACCCAGAGAACCAGCACCGATCCGGCATGCACCACGGCCATCGCCACCATGGCTACCAGCATCAGCACGATCCGCGACTCCAGGCCGTGCTGCGGAAGCTGACCCTTGGCGAAGGGGCGTACGGCGAAGAATTCCAGCGCCTGCACCGAAAGGCTCGCCGCCAGCCAGGGGATAATCAGGTCCGCGCGGTCGATCAGCTGCAGGGCCCAGCTCAACAGGATCGTCAGGCCGATCCGCGAATAGGCCTGGCGATAGCGCTCGTTGGCGTTGGCCTGCAGGAACGGCAGCAGAGAGGCAAGGACCGGCGACATGGGCGAACTCCTCGCAACCTGACGTAGGGGTACAAGGCAAACGAGATATGAACGCCGGGCCCTAGTCGATCATCGCCTCTAGTGTTTTGAGTTCATCGGCCTCGCCGGCCGGCT
This sequence comes from Pseudomonadota bacterium, assembly GCA_020161365.1. GTDB lineage: Bacteria > Pseudomonadota > Alphaproteobacteria > Caulobacterales > Caulobacteraceae > Caulobacter. The sequence goes on from JAIUNU010000004.1 coordinate 249,467, forward strand.
TGTCCCACCGGATGCGGTGGATGCGCGGAAAGCGCATGGCCACGCCCGACTTATGCCGGCTGGAGCGTTGAAGACCTTCGAAGGCGACCTCGAACACCAGGCCAAAGTCCAGCTCGGCGCGGACGGAACGGACAGGACCAAAGCGCTCCACGGTATTGTCGCGGACGAACTTGTCGATCCGCTTCAGCTCCTCGTCGGTGAAGCCGAAATAGGCCTTGCCAACCGGGGTGAGGGCGCGCCGGCCCTCCTCGTCCTCGCGCCAGACGCCGAAGGTGTAGTCCGAATAGAAGCTCGATCGCTTGCCGTGCCCACGCTGGGCGTACATCAGCACCGCGTCGATCAGGCGCGGATCGCGCTTCCACTTGAACCAGGGCCCCTTGGGGCGGCCAGGTTCATAGACGCTGTCGCGGCGCTTGAGCATCAGGCCTTCGGAGAGGCGCGCGTCGCCCTCCGGCGGGTCGCGGCGCAGCGCGGCGAGGTCTTCCCAGGTCTCGAAGGGCTGCAGCGGCGACAGGTCGATCCGCGTGCTCGCCAGTCGGCCAACGAACGCTTCCAGCCGCGCGCGACGCTCGGCGAAGGGCAGGGACCGGAGGTCGGTCTCGCCGTCCATCAGCAGGTCGTAGGCCCGGATCCCGGCCGGGAAGCTCGCCAACTGCTTGGCGTCCACGGTCTTGCGGTTAAGGCGCTGCTGGAGGTCGCCGAACGAGGCCAGGGCGCCGTCGCGGATCACCAACAGTTCGCCATCGATGGCGCCCTCGAAGTCCAGCGCCGCCACGACGTCGGGAAAGCTGGCCGAGATGTCGTCGCCCGTGCGGGTGTAGAGCCGCCGCTCGCCGCGCTCGGACACGGCCTGGACGCGGATGCCGTCCCATTTCCACTCGGCGACGTAGTCGGCGGGGTCCAGTTTGGGGAAGTCGGTTTCCTCGTCGATCGGCTGAGCCAGCATCACGGGGCGGAAGCGCCCCGGGGCGTCGGGCGACGGCCGCTCTGAGCGTCCTTCCAGCCAGGCGAAAAGGTCGCCATAGGGTGGCGTCATCGCGTGCCAGACCTCCTCGATCTCGCCGATGTCGACGCCGCCGAGATTGGCGCAGGCCTGTTTGGCCAGGCGTGAGGAGACGCCGACCCGCAAGCCGCCGGTCATCAGTTTCAAGAGCGCCCAGCGTCCGTCGGGATCCAGGGCGTCCAGCCAGCCCTCGATCAGGCGCTGGACCTCGGCGCGGGACGCCGAATGCAGGGCGTCGATGACCTCCGAGAGTTCAGGCGGGCGGTTCGCGCCGGGCTGAGCGGGCCACACCAGCGAGACGGTTTCCGCCAGATCGCCGACGAAGTCGTACGACCAGGCGAACAGCTGAGAGTCCATCCGCGCCTCGACCGCCTTGCGGATGAAGGCCGGCTTGGCGGCGTTGAACGACAGCGCGCCGGTCAGGGCCGCGAGCGCATAGCCGCGGTCGGGATCGGGCGTCTGGCGAAGATGATCCTGGATCAAGGTCAGCTTGGCGTTACGCGAGCTGGTCAGCGACAGTCGATCCAGCAGATGAGCAAAGGCGCGCATGGACATGGAATGTCGAGCCGCCCCTTTCCGTTCAGCCGTCGGCCCATAACGACCCGCCTTGCCCCTCTCGCGCAAGGCCAGAGCCCGTGGTAGATTAAAACAGTTGTTTGAATTCCTGCGAGGCCGCCATGGACGACCCGGTTCCCGAAGGCTTTTCCGCGCATGGGCGGCGCAGTCCGATCACCGAGCCGTGGGAGCCGCTGTACGCGCGCGTCGCCGAAGATCGTCTGGTGCTGGCGACGCGCCTGCGTGAGCCGCACTGCAATTCCCGACACATGCCGCATGGCGGGTTCCTGGCGACTATGGCCGACAATGCGATGGGGCTGTCTCTGGGGATGAACCTGGCTCGCACCGGCGCGCCGGTGGACGGTCTCGTCACTGTATCACTGACGCTCGACTATCTGGGTTCGGCGCGGCCGGGGCAGTGGCTGGAGTTCGACACCGACTTCGTCAAGCTGGGTCGCTCGATCTGTTTCGCCGAGGCGACGGTGCGCGCCGACGGCGTTCCGGTCGCCCGGGCGCGGGCGACGTTCAAGCGGCGCACGGCGAAGGCCGCCGCCTGAACGAAAACCGCCGCCGAGGCTGTTGGGCCCCGGCGGCGTTCTCGTTCTTCCAGGCCCATCGGGCGTCAGGCGCGTTCGTGCACGGCTTCTTCCGCTGCCAGAGGCTGGGGCAGACGGTTGACCATTTCCTTCGGGCAGACCTGCCAGAACTGGTCTCGCACTCGGTCCCAATCCCGGAGGAGCGACTCGGCGAAAGCGGAGTCCGTCTCCCGGGCGTGCTCGGCGATCAGCGAGCGCAGCACGCCTTCCCAATAGGGCGACGCCAGGCGCTGCACGACGATGCTGTCCGGATTGATGTTGTCCTGGAAGCGGTCGTGCTGGTCGAGCACGAAGGCCATGCCGCCGGTCATGCCGGCGCCAAAGTTGTTCCCGGTCGGGCCCAGGATCACCACCTGGCCGCCAGTCATGTACTCGCAGCCATTGGCGCCGCAGCCTTCAACCACCGTGGTGGCGCCGGAGTTGCGGACCGCGAAACGCTCGCCCGCCTGACCCGCCGCGAACAGCCGGCCCGAGGTGGCGCCGAACAACACGGTGTTGCCGATCAGGGTGTTGGTCTCGGGCGCAGCGAGCCCCCGCGCCGGCTTGATCACGATCGTCGCGCCCGACAGGCCTTTGCCGACATAGTCGTTGGCCTCACCGGTCAGCTCGATCCGCAGGCCCTGGACCGCGAAGGCGCCGAGGCTCTGGCCGGCCGAGCCCTTGAGCTGGACGGTCAGGTGGCCCGAGGGCAGGCCCTTCATGCCGAACTTGCGGACGATATGGCTGGAGGTGCGTGTGCCGATCGTACGGGCGGTGCTGCGGACCGTGTAGGTCAGCTGCATCTTCTCGCCGCGCTCCAGCAGCGGCGCGGCGTCGCGGACGATCTGGGCGTCCAGCGTATCCGGCACCGCGTTGCGGCCTTCGACCGTGTTGTAGGGCTTGTTACTGCCCGGATCGGCGCGGACCAGCAGCGGGTTCAGGTCAAGGTCGTCCAGGTGCTCGCCGCCGCGGCTGACCTGGGCCAGCAGGTCGGTGCGGCCGACGATTTCCTGCAGGCTCTTGAAGCCCAGGCCCGCCAGGATCTCGCGCACCTCTTCGGCGATGAAGGTGAAGAGGTTGATGACCTTGTCGGGCGTGCCGGTAAACTTGGCGCGCAGGGCCTCGTCCTGGGTGCAGACGCCGACGGGACAGGTGTTGGAGTGGCACTGGCGCACCATGATGCAGCCCATGGCCACCAGAGAGGCGGTGCCGATGCCGAACTCCTCGGCGCCCATCATCGCGGCGATGACGATGTCGCGACCTGTGCGCATGCCGCCGTCGGCCCGCAGGACGACGGAGTGGCGCAGGTTGTTCAGGGTCAGCACCTGGTTGGCTTCCGACAGGCCCATCTCCCACGGACCGCCGGCGTACTTCACCGAGGTCTGGGGCGAGGCGCCGGTGCCGCCGACGCCGCCGGCGACCAGGATCACATCCGCCTTCGCCTTGGCGACCCCGGCCGCGATCGCGCCGATGCCGGTGGCGGCCACCAGCTTCACCGTGACCCGGGCGATCGGGTTGATCTGCTTCAGGTCATAGATGAGCTGGGCCAGGTCCTCGATCGAGTAGATGTCGTGGTGCGGCGGCGGGCTGATCAGCATCACGCCGGGGGTGGAGTGACGCAGGCGGGCGATCATTTCCGTGACCTTGAACCCGGGCAGCTGGCCGCCCTCGCCGGGCTTGGCGCCTTGCGCGACCTTGATCTCCAGCTCGACGCACTGGTTCAGATACTCGGCGGTGACGCCGAACCGTCCCGAGGCCACCTGCTTGATGGCGCTGTTGGGGTTGTCGCCGTTGGGCAGCGGCTTGTAGCGCGCGCTGTCCTCACCGCCCTCGCCCGAGACAGAGCGGGCGCCGATGCGGTTCATGGCGATGTTCAGGGCGCCGTGGGCCTCGGGGCTGAGGGCCCCCAGGCTCATGCCCGGCGTGACGAAGCGCTTGCGGATCTCGTTGACGCTTTCGACGTCGTCTGTGGCGATCGGGTTGCGGTCCGAGCGCCAGTCGAGAAGGTCGCGCAGCTGGATCGGCTTCTGCGTGCGCAGGCCATTGGACCAGCGGCGGTACAGCTCATAGTCGCCGGTGTCGCAGGCAGTCTGCAGGGTGTGCATCAGGCGCGCCTCGAAGGCGTGGGCCTCGCCCGAGCGACGGGCCTTGTACAGGCCCCCGACCGGCAGGGTGACGGCAGGCGTTCCCCAGGCCTTGCGGTGCAGCTCGACCGTCTTGCTCTCGATGCCGGCCAGGCCGATGCCCGAGATGCGCGAGGGCATGCCGGGGAAGAACTCGGCGGCCAGGGCCCGCGACAGGCCGACGGCTTCGAAGTTGTAGCCGCCGCGGTACGAGGAGATGACGCTGATCCCCATCTTTGAGATGATCTTCAGCAGCCCGCCCTCGATGGCGGTCTTGAAGTTGATGCACACGTCGCGCAGCGACTTGTCGCCGATCAGGCCGCGTTCCAGGCGATCCTGGAAGCTCTCCTGGGCCAGATAGGCGTTGACCGCCGTGGCACCCACGCCGACCAGCACCGCGAAATAGTGGGTGTCCAGGCATTCGGCCGAACGGACGATGATCGAGACGTAGGACCGCAGGCCCTTGTTGACGAGGTGGGCATGGACGCCGCCCGTGGCCAGGATCATCGGCAGGGCCACGCGCTCGGCGTCGCTGGCCTCGTCGGTCAGCACGATCGCCCCGCAGCCGCGCAGCACGGCGTCCTCGGCCTCGGCGCGGATGCGGTCGAGATTGGCGCGAAGGGCGTCACCGGCGCGGGCCTCCTCGGCGGGCAGCGGCATGGTGCAGTCGATGACTGCGACGTTCTTCTCACCCAGCAGTCCGTGGATTCGCTCGTACATGCCGGTGGTCAGCACGGGGCTTTCCAGGACGTAGACGTCAGCCTGCGCTGCGTCCTGGGCCAGGATGTTGCCGAGGTTCTTGAACCGCGTCTTCAGGCTCATGACGCCGGTCTCCCGCAGGGGGTCGATCGGCGGGTTCGTGACCTGGCTGAAGTTCTGGCGGAAGTAGTGGCTGAGCGGACGGTACTTTTCCGACAGCACCGCCAGCGGCGTGTCGTCGCCCATTGAGCCGACGGCTTCCTTGCCCTCCTCGACCATCGGGGCGAGGATCATCTCGAGATCTTCCAGGCTGTAGCCGGCGGCGGCCTGGCGACGGGTCAGCTCCTCGCGGCCGAACTTGCGCGGCTCGGGGCCGGGGCCGATCTCCTTCTCAAGATCGACCATGTTGCCCAGCCACTCGGTATAGGGGTGGCGGCCGGCCAGTTCGTCGATGATTTCATCCTCGCCGTAGAGACGGCCCTCGGCCAGATCGATGGCCAGCATGCGGCCGGGCGAGATCGCCAGCTTGCGGGTGATGCGGGCCTCCTCGACGCCGCACATGCCGGCTTCAGAGCCCATGATCACCAGGCCGTCGTCGGTATAGGCCACGCGCAGCGGGCGCAGGCCCGAGCGGTCCTTGCCGGCCACGACCCAGCGGCCGTCGGTGGCGCACAGGGCGGCCGGACCGTCCCACGGCTCCATCACCGCGTTGCAGTAGGAATAGAGCGCCTTGTGGGCGTCCTTCATCTTCGGATTGGCGGCTTCGGGCACCAGCAGGGCCTTGGCCATCGGTGCGTCACGACCAGCGCGCACCAGCACCTCGAAGGTGTTGTCGAGGTTGGCGCTGTCCGACCCGCCGGGCTGGATCACCGGCTTCACGTCGTCCCCGAACTCGCCGAAGGCCTGGGCGGCCATCTTGATCTCGTGGGACTTCATCCAGTTGATGTTGCCCTTGATCGTGTTGATCTCGCCGTTGTGGGCCAGCATCCGGAACGGCTGGGCCAGGCGCCACTGCGGGAAGGTGTTGGTCGAATAGCGCTGGTGGAAGATCGCCACGGCGGCCGCGAAGCGCTCGTCCTTCAGGTCGGGATAGAAGGCGTCGATGTGCTCGGCCAGGAACATACCCTTGTAGATCAGCGACTTGGCCGAGAACGAGCAGATGTAGAAGTCGCTGACGTTCTGGGCGTGGACGCGCTTTTCGATGCGCTTGCGGCACAGGAACAGCGCCCGCTCCAGAGCCTCGCCTTCCAGGCCAGCCGGGGCGGCCAGCATGATCTGCTCGATCTCGGGACGCGTGGCGTTGGCCTTCTCGCCGATCACCGAGGTGTCGACCGGCACCTGGCGCCAGCCGTAGATGTAGAAGCCAAAGCGCAGGGCTTCGGCCTCGACGATCGTGCGGCACAGCTCCTGGGCGCCGAGGTCCGTGCGCGGCAGGAACACCTGACCCACGGCGATCGGGCCCTGGCGCAGGGCGTGGCCGGTGCGGCGCACCTGATCGACGAAGAAGTCCTGCGGAACGCTGACCAGCACGCCGGCGCCGTCGCCGGTCTTGCCGTCTGCGTCGACGGCGCCTCGGTGCCACAGGGCCTTCAAGGCCTTGATCGCCAGTTCGACGACTTCGCGGCGCGGCTGGCCGTCAATGGCGCAGACGAGGCCCACGCCGCACGCGTCGCGTTCGGTCGAGGGATCGTAGGCGTGGCCGTCGATCAGCGCCTGGCGGTTCTTCAGATAGAGGTCCATCTGGCTCATGATCCTGGTCCTCTCTTATTCGGCGGCGATCAGCGTCGAGGACGCCTTGGCCAGCAGGTAGCGATGGATGGCGTCGGCGGCGTCGCGGCCGTCCTTGATCGCCCAGACGACGAGCGAGGCGCCGCGCACGATGTCGCCGGCGGCGAACACGCCGTCGAGATTGGTCATCTGGTTGCGGACATCGGCCTTCACGGTGCCCCAGCGGGTGACCTTCAGGTCCGGCGCGGACCACAGTTCGGGCAGGTTCTCGGGCTCGAAGCCGAGGGCCTTGATGACCAGCTGGGCCGGGCGGTCGAAATCACCGCCGGGGATTTCCTCGGGGCTCTGGCGACCGGACGCATCCGGGGCGCCCAGGCGCATGCGGATGGCGCGGACGCCGGTGACGGCTTCGGCTTCGCCCGCCAAGGCGCGCGGGGCGGCGAGCCACTCGAAGGTGACGCCTTCTTCCTCGGCGTTGGCGACCTCGCGCATCGAGCCCGGCATGTTGGCCTTGTCCCGGCGATAGAGGCAGGTGACCGACTTGGCGCCCTGGCGCACGGCCGTCCGCACGCAGTCCATGGCGGTGTCGCCGCCGCCGACCACGACCACGTCCTTGCCCTCGGCGTTCAGTTCGCCGGAGTCGAAGGCCGGAACGGTGTCGCCGAGGTTCAGGCGGTTGGAAGCGATCAGATAGTCGAGCGCTGCGGCCACGCCCTTGCTGCCGCTCCCCGGCACGGTGAGGTCGCGCGCGGCGTAGACGCCGACGGCGATCAGCACCGCGTCGTGCTGGGCGCGCAGATCCTCCAGCGAGGCGTCCTTGCCGACCTCGAACCCCAGCTTGAAGGCGACCCCGCCCTCCGCCAGACGCTGGGTGCGGCGCTCGACCACGTCCTTTTCCAGCTTGAAACCCGGAATCCCGTAGATCAGCAGGCCGCCGGCGCGATCGTGACGGTCATAGACGGTGACGTCATAGCCGGCTTCGCGCAGCTTCTCGGCGGCGGCGAGGCCGGCCGGACCCGCGCCCACGACGCCGACCGACTGGCCTCGCGCGGGGCCGGCGACCAGCGGCTTCACCCAGCCCATCTCCCAGGCCTTGTCGGTCAGGTAGCGTTCGACCGAGCCGATGGTCACGGTGCCGTGGCCCGACTGTTCGATGACGCAATTGCCTTCGCACAGACGATCCTGCGGGCAAATCCGACCGCAGACCTCCGGCATGGAATTGGTGGCCTGCGAAAGGGCGTAGGCTTCCTCCAGGCGCCCCTCGGCGGTCATCCGCAACCAGTCGGGGATGTTGTTGTGCAGCGGGCAGTGCGTCTGACAGAACGGCACGCCGCATTGCGAGCAGCGCGAGGACTGTTCGGTGGCCTTGGCGTCGATGAAGTCGGCGTAGATCTCATGGAAATCGCCCGAACGCTCAGCAGCCGCGCGCTTTTCAGGCGTCTTGCGGGCCACCGTCGTGAATTTCAGCATGCGCTCGGCCATGCGACTTCCCTCGCCCCCGGATTGGGAGAAAAATTGCTCTCGCCGGCCTCATAAGGACTCTTTGGGGCAAGAAGAATGCTTTTGTCAAAAAAGTAGACGATTATATCCAGCCCAATGCTGTGGCTATTGCGACAGGATCGCATATTTCGATAATAATGGTCCAATTTGTGGATTAACGCCAAGTTTACCAACTCGGGCGCACGCCGGAGCGGTCACTTCTGGGGGCGTCCATGCCGGATTGGCTGATCGCGATCGTATTGGGCCTGATCGAGGGCCTGACCGAGTTCATTCCGGTCTCCTCAACGGGGCACCTGCTCCTCGCGGGCCACTTTCTGGGCTTCCACAGTCCGGGCAACACCTTTCAGGTCCTGATCCAGCTCGGCGCCATCCTGGCGATCACCAGCGTCTATTTCGGGCGTCTGTGGGGCCTCTTGACCACCCTGCCGACCGATCCCGGCTCGCGCCGCTTCGTCCTGGGCGTGCTGCTGGCCTTCCTGCCGGCGGTGCTGGTCGGGGTGTTGGCCCACGACTACATCAAGACGGTGCTCTACGAGAGCCCGACCCTGGTCTGCGTCACCCTGATCGTCGGCGGCGTCATCCTGCTGGGACTGGATCGGATGAAGCTGGAGCCGCGCTACACCGATGTGTCGCAGTATCCGCTGAAGACGGCCTTCCTGATCGGCCTGTTCCAGTGCATCGCCCTGGTTCCCGGCGTCTCACGGTCGGGCGCGACCATCGCGGGGGCGCTACTGCTCAAGTGCGACAAGCGTTCGGCGGCCGAGTTCAGCTTCTTCCTGGCCATGCCGACCATGGCGGGGGCCTTCGCCTATGACCTCTACAAGAACATCGACAAGCTGAGCACGAACGATCTGGGCCTGATCGCCCTGGGCTTCGTGGCGGCGCTGGTCTCGGGCGTGTTCGTGGTCAGGACAGTGCTGGACTTCATCACCCGGCACGGCTTCGCGCCGTTCGCCTGGTGGCGCATCGTCGTCGGGGTTGGAGGGCTGATCGCTTTGAACCTGACCCGTTGAGCGGGCCTGACATCCAAACAACAAGGGCGGGCACCACGCGGCGCCCGCCCTTTTGATTTCAATCCGTCGTCCGGCCTCAGAACGCGCCGGCCGGCGTCTCAGCGTACTGGCCGCCCTTGCGGTAGCGGTAAAGATAGGTCGGGACTACGGCTTCGACCGCCGTCGGGATCACGCCGGCTTCGACGAGGCCCGGCAGGCCCTTGTCGGCGACGTTGTCGCTCTTGAGCATTTCGACCTGGTCAGAGGTCAGCGGCGGCGGGATGACGCCCGCCACGAGGTCGCCGAGCGAGCCGATCAGCGACGCCACCGGCCAGGGCAGGGGGATTAGCGGACGGTTGCGACCGGTCTCCAGCAGGATCAGCTCAAGGATCTCCCGCATCGTGTAGACGGTCGGGCCGCCCAGTTCGTAGGTCACGCCGGCCGCGGCGGGGCTGGCGACCGCCTTCGCGATCACCGCTGCGACATCGCCGACAAACACCGGCTGGAACCGCGTCTCGCCGCCGACCAGCGGCAGGGCGGGCGCGAGGGCCGCCATCTGGGCGAAGCGGTTGAAGAAGCCGTCCTCGGGGCCGAACACGATCGACGGGCGGACGATGGTGGCGCTGGGGAACGCCTCGCGCACGGCGGCCTCGCCTTCGCCCTTGGAACGGGCGTACTTGGCCGCGCTATCGACGTCGGCGCCGATCGCGCTGACATGGACCAGATGCTTCAGGCCAGCCTTGGCGGCGGCTTCGGCGACGTTGCGCGCGCCCATGGCGTGCACGGAGAGGAACTTCTGGCGGCCGCTCTCGAACAGCACGCCGACAAGGTTCACACAGGCCTCGGCGCCATCCAGCGCGCGGGCCACCGAAGCCGCGTTACGGACATTGGCCTGGACCACCTCGATCTGACCGACGTCGCCCAGCATGCGCATCTTGTAGGCGAGGTTGGGCTGGCGCACGGCCACCCGCACGCGATGGCCCGCCTTGGCGAGCGCCCGCACGACTTGACCGCCCACGAAACCGGAGCCGCCGAACACCGTGACCAGACCTTGCATCATCATTCCTCGTGCATGCGATGAGGCGGGAATTAGACGACCGCGCGCCGGTTCGCAACGAAATCACGATTTGTCGTTTTTTCGCTGTTGACGCGGCCTGAGGCTTTCCCTAAACGTCCCGGCCTCGCGGCGACCTCACCGGTTGCGACAGCGGGCCCAGGTGGCGGAATTGGTAGACGCGCTGGCTTCAGGTGCCAGTGACCGAAAGGTCGTGGAGGTTCGAGTCCTCTCCTGGGCACCACCCCTTGTGTGGCTTCGTTAGAAGCTCGGGGTGGCGCCGGTAGTACGGCGGATAGCTAATCCGTTCATCGTGAGTATAAGTGTCGCGCGCTTACATCGAGCGCGTGGTTCGGCGCGTCGATGCGTCGAGACTTCGCCGGAGACGTCTGAGAGTTGGCCAATTTCGTTCATGAGGGCGATCTGCCCGACGGCGTCTTCGCGGACGCGGAGATCATCGCGATCGATTCGGAGACCATGGGCCTGCGCCTGGGGCGCGACCCGCTCTGCGTGGTGCAACTTTCGGCCGGCGACGGCGACGCGCACGTCGTGCGTCTGAGCCGACCGACCTATGACTGTCCAAACCTCAAGGCGCTGCTGACCAATCCGAAGATTCTGAAGCTATTTCACTTCGGACGCTTTGATATCGCCATGTTCGAACTCCATCTTGGGGTCGTGACCGCGCCCGTCTACTGCACCAAGATCGCCAGCAAGCTGGCCCGTACCTATACCGACCGCCACGGCCTGAAGGACGTGACGCGAGAATTGCTGGGCGTCGAACTGTCCAAGGTCCAGCAGTCGTCGGACTGGGGCGCGCCGTCGCTGAGCGCTGACCAGGTAGCCTACGCCGCGTCTGACGTCCTGCACCTGCACGCGCTGCGCCTGAAGCTGAACGCCATGCTCGAGCGCGAAGGTCGCATGGCCCTGGCCCAACACGCCTTCGACTATCTCCCCCACCGCGCCTCGCTGGACCTGGCCGGTTGGGAGGAGATGGACATCTTCGCCCACAGCTGAGGACCCGATGCAGCCCGCCGCGGTCATGACCGGACGATCGATGAGCGCCGACCTCGCGCGCTGGCGCCGTCGCTCGCGCCGCGTGCGGGCGGCGCGTGTCGTTCTGCCGGCTGCGATCGGGGTGCTGCTGGTCGCGGTGACCGCCCAGGTCGGGTGGCGAACCTATACCGCCGCCGCCCGGGCCCCGGCCGAGGCCCGCACCGAAATCCGACTGATCACGCCCCGGTTCTACGGACAGTCGACGGACGGCCGCAGCTTTATGATCACGGCGCGCTCGGCGATCCGGGACGACGCCGACCCTCGGCGCATCATCCTGGAAGAGCCGGCGCTGACGCTGGACACGGGCTCGCCGACCCCGACGCGGATGACCGCCAAGCATGGGATCTATCGGCAGGACACCTTTGGACTGAAGCTGAAGGACGATGTGCGCCTGGACGACGGAACGGGCTATCGCTTCGCCTCGGAGGAGTCGTTCGTCGACACCCGCACGGGCGACGTGACCGGCGAGACCCTGATGAACGGCGAAGGGCCCAGCGGACAGGTGCAATCCCAGGCCTACTCCGTATATGACAAGGGCGATCGCATCGTTTTCCGGGGCGGGGTTCGCGCGCGGTTCGAACGGCAGTAAAGAGAAATGGCGCGGGTTCGCTTCGGACGCGGACCGCGACGGATGAGGACATGGTTCTGATGAAGCGATGGACGGCTGCGGCGATGACCGCGTTGATCCTGTTTGGCGTGGGCGCCGGCGGGGCGGCTTTTGCTCAGCAGGGCGGATCCAGCGCGCCGGTGGACGTCTCCGCCGACAATCAGGAAACGATCAACAGCAAGTGCCTCATCATCTTCACGGGGCGGGTCGAGATCCTGCAGAACCGCTCGCGCCTGCGCGCCGAGAAGGTGACGATCTATAACGCCAAGCGCCCAACGGCCGAGAACGCCAATGCGTGCGGTTCCGCCGAGCGGATGGAGGCCGAGGGCACCGTCTACCTCGTGAGCGACCAGCAGAACGCCCGCGGCGATCGCGCGGTCTATACGTTCAGCAACAACACGGCGGTCCTCACTGGGGACGTCATCGTGGTCAAGGGCAAGGACGTCGCCCGTGGCGACCGCCTGACCGTCAACACCAAGACCAACGACGCCAAGCTGGAATCGACGAGCCCGGGGCGCAGCGCCCAGCGTCGCGTGCGCGCGGTGTTCTATCAGGACGACACCCCGAAGTCCGACGCGCCGGCCCAGCAGCGCTAGGATCACGGATGACCCTGACCTCCAACGACATGGACGGCCTGTTCGTCGATTCCGTGGGCAAGTCGTTCGGCGACCGTCCGGTCGTCAAGAACGTGTCCCTGCGCCTCAAGCGGGGCGAGGTGGCCGGTCTTCTGGGCCCCAACGGCGCCGGCAAGACGACCTGCTTCTACATGGTCACCGGCCTGATCGCCGCCGACTACGGCGCGATCTATCTGGACGGCGAGAACATCACGGCCCAGCCGATGTTCCAGCGCGCCCGGCTTGGCGTCGGCTATCTGCCGCAGGAAGCCTCGATCTTCCGGGGCATGACGGTCGAACAGAACGTCATGGCCGTGGTCGAAATGCGCGAGCGCGACCCGCGCAAGGCCCGCGAGCAGGTGACCAGCATCCTCGAGGAACTGCGGATCACCCATATTCGCAAGTCTCCGGCCGTCGCCCTGTCGGGCGGTGAGCGCCGCCGCGTGGAAATCGCCCGCGCCCTGGCCAGCGAGCCGTCCTTCATGCTGCTGGACGAGCCGTTCGCCGGCATCGACCCCCTGGCGATCGCCGACATCCGCGAGGTGATCGGCTATCTGAAGGGGCGTGGCATCGGCATCCTGATCACCGACCACAACGTCCGCGAGACGCTCGACATCATCGACCGGGCCTCGATCATCCATGCCGGCGAGGTGTTGTTCGAGGGCTCGCCGCGCGAGATCGTCGAAAACCCGGAAGTGAAGCGCGTTTATCTGGGCGAGAGCTTCACCGAGCCGCGTCTCGGCGATTAGGGCCTTGTTTAGCAAGGCCTAAGCGCTTTTCCGGGACAGACCGTCGCACCGGCCCGATAATTGCAGGCGTTGGCGACCCGTTAACCAGAACCGCTCTTCAATGGCGTTCGAAAGTTTTTCGTACGTCAGGAGGGCGCATTGGCGCTCAGCCACCGACTAGAGCTCCGGCAAGGCCAGGGCCTCGTCATCACCCCGCAACTGCAGCAGGCCATCAAGCTGCTGCAGCTGTCGAACATCGAGCTCGACGCCTTCGTCGAGGCCGAGCTGGAGCGAAACCCGCTCCTGCAACGCGATGAGGGCGATCACGAGCCGACGGGCGAGGCCGAGGCCGCGCGGGACGCCAGCCTGACCCAGGTCGATGCGGTCGCCGACACCACGGCGGGCCGCGAGATGGACGCCCCGTCCGAGGACGTCTCGCCCGGCGAACGCGCCACGGGCGACGGCGCGGAAGCCGAGCATGCCGGCGGTCAGATCGACTGGTCGCGCGCGGGCGGCGGCGGCTCTTTCGAAAGCGACGACGGCTATGAACGCGCGCTGGCCGACGCGCCGACCCTCGCTGCGCACCTCCGCGCCCAGCTGGTCCAGGCCGCGCTGTCGCCGGCCCGAAACGCGGTGGCCGAGATCCTGATCGACGCGGTCGACGAGGGCGGCTACCTGCGCCTGGACATCACCGAGCTGGCTCAGCGCCTGGGCTGCGAACTGGCGCTTGTCGAGGAGACCCTGGCGGTTCTGCAGGGCTTTGAGCCGGTCGGCGTCTTTGCCCGCGACGTGCGCGAGTGCCTGGCGCTGCAGCTGAAGGATCTGAACCGCTACGATCCGGCCATGGCCGCGATGCTCGACAACCTCGAGCTGCTGGCCAAACGGGATTTGGCGGGTCTGCGCCGGATCTGTGGTGTCGACGATGAAGATCTGCGCGACATGATCGCCGAGATCCGATCGCTCAACCCCCGTCCAGGCGCGGCCTATCACAGTGAGCCCGCCGAGACCCTGGTGCCTGACGTCATGGTCCGCGAGGGGCTGGGCGGCATGTGGCACGTGGAGCTCAACACCGACACCCTGCCGCGCGTGCTGGTCGACCAGCGCTACCACGCCCGCGTCTCCAAGGGCGCGCGCAGCGACCAGGAGAAGACCTTCGTCGCCGACTGCATGGCTTCGGCCAACTGGCTGGTGAAGAGCCTGGATCAGCGCGCCAAGACCATCCTGAAGGTCGCCAGCGAGATCGTGCGCCAGCAGGACGGTTTCCTGGCCTTCGGCGTCGAGCATTTGCGCCCGCTGAACCTGAAGACGGTCGCCGACGCGATCGGCATGCACGAGAGCACGGTCAGCCGCGTCACCTCCAACAAGTACATCGCCACGCCGCGCGGCGTCTTCGAGCTGAAGTTCTTCTTCACCTCCGCCATCCAGTCCTCGGAAGGCGGCGAGGCCCACTCGGCCGCCAGCGTGCGCCACAAGATCAAGGGCCTAGTCGACGCCGAGAAGTGCGAGGCCGACGTCCACTCCGACGATCGCATCGTGGAAATTCTCAAGGCGGCGGGGGTCGACATCGCCCGCCGGACCGTGGCCAAGTACCGGGAGGCCATGCGGATCCCCTCTTCGGTGGAGCGTCGCCGCCTGATGAAGGAAGCGGTCTGAAGTCGCCTCTTTTTCGTCTCCTGCGCGTTCCCGTGCGGGCCGAGAGGATTTGATGAGCGAAAAGAGTCTGGCGGACGTGATCGAGGGCTTTGGCGAGGACGCCAGCCCCACCCTGACCGTTGGGCAAATGCTGGCGGCGTTCGACAGCCGTGCGTTCGGCGCGATGCTGCTGGTGTTTGGCCTTCTCAACACCCTGCCACTTCCGCCCGGGTCCTCCACCATTCTGTCGTTGCCGATCCTGTTCTTGGCTCCGCAGATCGCGATGGGCGCGGACACGCCCTGGCTGCCGCGCGGCCTGATGGAAAAGCCCCTGAAGCGCGACGACCTGCGCGGGCTCTTCCGTCGCCTCGGCCCGATCGTTCGGAGCATGGAGTTGATCACCCGGCCCCGGCTGCGGCCATTGTTCGCACCCCTGGGCGAACGGGCGATTGGCGTGGTCTGCACCCTGCTGGCTCTGGTGCTGGTTCTCCCCATTCCGCTGGGCAACCTGGCCCCCGGCGCGACGGTGGCCGTTTTGGCCCTGGCGCTGCTCCAGCGGGACGGAATCCTGGCCCTGCTGGGTTATCTGATGGCTGTGGGCAGCGGGGCGCTTCTCTTTGTCAGCGCCCATGTCGTTGTGCTCACCGTCCGCAAGCTTCTGGGGGTATTTTCGGGGCTCATTTGAGGTCGCTCAAAAGCCACGAAAGCGCCGCTTGACACCCGTCTGCGACAGGCGCGTTGTATCGGTATGCAAGTCCAAGTCTCCGGCAAGCATGTCGACGTTGGTGAGGCTCTGCGAGCGCGAGTCTCCGACGAAATCGCTCAAAGCATCGGCAAATACTTCGATCGCGGCGGAGCCGCCGAGGTCGTGGTCAGCAAGGACGGCTACGCCTTCCGTGTCGATTGCTCAGTCAAGCTGGCTTCGGGTCAGCAGCTTATCAGCCACGGGTCAGGCGGTGACGCGCACGCCGCGTTCGACGCGGCCCTGGCCAAGATCGATACGCGCATCAGGCGCTACAAGAGGCGACTTAAAAGCCACTCGGCGGCGGCGACGGCCAAGAAGGTCGAGAACGCCGCAATGTTCGTCCTCCGGGCGCCCGAAGGCGACGACATCGATGAAGACTGGGATGTGGAAGACGACCACCCGACGGGCGCGCCTGCGGCGATGGTCATTGCGGAAACCCAGGCCGCGATGAAGACGATGACCGTTTCCATGGCTGTCATGGAACTGGACTTGACCGGATACCCGGCAATCGTGTTTAGGAACGCCGCCCATGGGGGGATCTCCGTGGTCTATCGACGTCCAGACGGGAATATCGGCTGGATCGACCCCGAACGCACGAAGTCGAACGGAAACGGGTCAACCGCGAGCTAACCAGGCCGTGTCATGGTTTGGCGCCGTCGGTGATTTCCGTCGACGGCGCCAAGGCGGTCGGAAAACAGCGAGCGTTGGAAGTCCATGACCATTGGCGATCTTCTCGAACCCGGAGCGGTGGCGCTGCGCGCCAGCGCGCCCGGCAAGCGCCAGGTCCTGTCGATGGTCGCGGACATCGCCAGTCGTGTGCTCGGCGTTGATCCCGACGTGGCTCTTGATGGACTAATCGAACGCGAAGCCGCCGGTTCGACCGGCGTCGGGGAGGGCGTGGCGATCCCCCATGCCCGTGTCGACGGTCTGGACCGGGTGCGCGCAGTCGTGGTGAGGCTGGACACGCCAGTGGCCTTTGACGCGCTCGACGATAAGCCGGTCGACCTGCTGGTCGCCCTGTTCGCTCCGCACGACGGCAACGCACAGCACCTGCGCGCCTTGGCTCGGGTGGCGCGGATGATGCGTCAGCCCGAGCTCCGGTCGGCGCTGAGGCAGGCGCGTTCGGCGGACGCCATTCACGTCCTTCTGACGGACCAGCCCGCCAGCACCGCCGCCTGACGACCTTCCTGGTCTAATGGACAGACACCGGCGCCAGCTCGTGAGCGAGCGCGGCGGCGATCGCCGTATCGCGGTCGATCATGACCGCCAGACGCGCGCCATCGGCGCGGCACACCGCGTAGAGCGTCTGATCTGGCGAGAGGTTGAAGTCCTCGACGCCTTCAGGCGCGTCGGCCAGGATTTCAGCGGCCTTGATGGGCCTGACATAGACAAGCTCCGGCGCGCCAAGGGCGGCAAAGGCTTCGCTCGTAAAGGGCCGGCCGTGTTGGGTGTTGGGCGTCATAAGACCACCTCCTTCATTGAGGGAACGCGCCGTACTCCGCGCGGTTCAGACCGCGCGGCCTAAGGCGAGTTCTGCGCGGCGTTTTCAGCCCGCGCTGCGGATCGGGATTTTCTTGACCAGGCGTTCGGGAGCCGGGCGGGCCAGGTCGATGTGCAGCAGGCCGTGCTCTAGCGTCGCAGCCGTAACCTCCATGCCCTCGGCGAGGACGAAGGTGCGTACGAAGCCTCGGGCGGCGATCCCGCGATGCAGGAAGGCGCGCTCGGCCTCCGATCGTCCGTCGGCGCTCTCGCGCTTGCCCGCGACGACCAGCTGCCCGCCTTCGACGGTCACATGCAGTTGGTCAGGCGCGAAGCCGGCCACCGCCAGCGTGATGCGCACGCCGCCATGATCGGCCTGTTCCACATTGTACGGGGGATAGCTTTCCGCAGCCGCCTTCGCGGCGCGCTCGATCAGGTCTCGGGTGTGCTCGAAGCCCAGCAGGAAGGGGCTGTCGAACAGGATCGTCCGGGTCATCGCGAAGTCCTCGCTGAAGCGACTTCGTTCGCGGCGACAGGCCCGAGGATCGGCGCCGATCGCCGCGACACGGCTCCAGACATGGCGCGCGGTGGAGCTCGGTTCAAGAGGAGGAGAGGCGCGAGGCGCTAAAATGGACAAGGCCCGGACGTTTCCGTCCGGGCCTTGATGGTGGAGCTAAGCGGAGTCGAACCGCTGACCTCTTGAATGCCATTCAAGCGCTCTACCAGCTGAGCTATAGCCCCAAATATTCCTGAGAAAACCTAGCGGTAACTCTCGGAAATCCTTGGCCTCTTCGGCGTTTCAAACTTGCGTCGCCCCCCGAAGAGGCGCGGAAACTAGTCCGGGATTTTTTTGGGATCAAGCCTCTTCTCGAACTTTTTTCGAGAAAAATGTCGCAGCCCCAAAAACGCCTGTGGACAGCCGGTTTCGACAGGATCGAAGCCGGCTGTCCGCTGGATCAGTCGTCGTCGCCCTCGCCCGGGAGACCTTCGATCTCCTCGTCGAGAATGTCGTCATCGTCTTCGTCCTCGAGGAACGGAACGTCGTCAGCGTCCTCGGCGAGGTCCTCGTCTTCGGCGAAGTCGACGCCCAGGTCGTCACCGCCGGCCGGCGTCGGCGCGCCCGGATCGACGTCTTCGTCATCGGTCTCGACGACGTCGGCCTCGGCGGCCTCGTCGATTTCCGGGGTGTCGTCGACTTCGTCCTCGTAGCCGTCGACCTCCTTGGGCGCGACCGCTTCCTTCTCGTCGTCGGCGTCATAGTCCGGCGTGACGGCGCGAGCGCGGACACGGCGCGATTTCAGCGCCTCTTCCGGGTCGAACTGCTCACCGCACTTGGGGCAGACGGCGGGACGACGGTTGAGGTCGTAGAACTTCGATTGGCAGTTGGGGCAGATTTGTTTTGCGCCCAAGTCGGGATTGGCCAAGTTGGCGACCCTTTGATCCTGATGGGAAAAGCGGCGGGTGACTTGCCATGGCGAGAGCCCGCTGTCAAAAGCAAACCCCTTCGCGAAAACCACCAAATACTAAGGAGCCGGTTTCGGCATGTCGCTGGCTGGATTGAAGAGCGCCCCCGGAGGCGCTCTGCGAGGGATCGTGCGCGCTCCGGGAGACAAGTCCATTTCGCACCGTTCGATGATCCTGGGCGCGCTCGCGACCGGGACGACGACGGTCGAGGGTCTTCTGGAGGGCGACGACGTTCTCGCCACCGCCCGGGCCATGCAGGCCTTCGGCGCGCGGATCGAACGCGAGGGCGTGGGTCGCTGGCGCATCGAGGGCAAGGGCGGCTTCGAGGAGCCCTCCGACGTCATCGACTGCGGCAACGCCGGCACCGGCGTGCGCCTGATCATGGGCGCTGCGGCGGGCTTTCCGATGTGCGCCACCTTCACCGGGGACCAGTCGCTGCGCGGCCGCCCCATGGGCCGCGTGCTGGACCCGCTGGCCCGCATGGGCGCGACCTGGCTGGGCCGCGACAAGGGGCGACTGCCGCTGACTTTGAAAGGCGGGTCGTTGCGCGGCCTGCAATACAACCTCCCCATGGCGTCGGCCCAGGTGAAGTCGGCCGTCCTGCTGGCCGGCCTGCACGCCGAAGGCGGTGTGGAGGTGATCGAGCCCGAGGCCACCCGCGACCACACCGAGCGCATGCTGCGCGCCTTCGGCGCCGAGGTGATCGTCGAGGATCGTGTCGCGGGCGAGAAGAGCATCCGCCATATCCGCCTGCCCGAGGGCCAGAAGCTGGCTGGAGCCCATGTGGCGGTGCCCGGCGATCCGTCGTCCGCCGCCTTCCCGCTGGTCGCCGCCCTGATCGTTCCCGGCTCGGCGGTGACGGTCGAGGGGGTGATGCTCAACGAGCTGCGCACCGGCCTGTTCACGACCTTGCGGGAGATGGGCGCGGATCTCGTCATCTCGAACGTCCGCGTCGCCAGCGGGGAAGAGGTCGGCGACATCACCGCCCGCTATTCCAAGCTCAAGGGCGTGGTCGTGCCGCCCGAGCGTGCGCCGGCGATGATCGACGAGTATCCGATCCTGGCCGTGGCCGCCGCCTTCGCGGAGGGCGAGACGGTGATGCGCGGCGTCGGCGAGATGCGCGTCAAGGAAAGCGACCGGATCAGCCTGACCGCTAACGGCCTCAAGGCCTGCGGCGTCCAGGTGGTCGAAGAGCCCGAAGGCTTCATCGTCACCGGCACGGGCCAGGCGCCGAGCGGCAGCGCCACCGTCGTCACCCATGGCGACCACCGGATCGCCATGAGCCACCTGATCCTGGGCATGGCCGCCCAGAGCGAGGTCGCGGTCGACGAACCAGGCATGATCGCCACCAGCTTCCCGGGTTTCGCCGACCTGATGCGAGGCCTCGGCGCGACGCTGTCGGAAGTCTGACCATGGCCTTTGTGATCGCCGTCGACGGACCGGCCGCTTCGGGCAAGGGCACGATCGCGGGGCGCCTGGCGGCGCTCTACGACTACCCGCTGCTGGACACCGGTCTGCTTTATCGCGCGGTCGGCGTGGCCATTCTCGACGGCGCGGGCGACCTTGACGATCCGATCGCCGCCGAGGCCGTGGCGCGGACGCTCGACCTGTCGGCGCTGGACCGGGCCGAGGTGCGCACCCGCGCCGCCGGCGAGGCCGCCAGCCGATGCGCGGTGCATCCCGGCGTCCGCGCGGCCCTGCTGGACCTGCAGCAAGCCTTCGCGGCCCGCGAGCCTGGCTCGGTCATCGACGGCCGTGACATCGGCACGGTGATCGCGCCGCACGCCCCGGCCAAGCTCTACGTCACCGCCCGCCCGGAGGTGCGCGCCGCGCGCCGCTGGAAGCAGCTGGTGAGCCAGGGCGAGGAGGTCGCTTTCGAAGACATCCTGGCCGACATTCACAAGCGCGACGCCCGTGACGGGGGGCGCAAGGACGCGCCGATGACCCAGGCGGCCGACGCCGTCTTGCTCGACACGTCGGAAATGACTATAGAGCAGGCCTTCGATGCGGCCCGCCGTATCGTCGAGGACGCGCGCGCCCGTCACCGGCTCTAGCCGGAGGGGCAAATCCACCGCCGGCCTCGCCGCGATCGAGAACATCGCGGGCCCGCTTTCAAAACCCACTTCATCCGGAATCCCGAGAACCGTCTTTCCGACGGCGCTCACCCAAGGGCTTCCCCCAACCTACGAGACCAAAGATCAGCATGGCTGACGATATGAGCTTCAACCCGACGCGCGACGATTTCGAAGCGCTCCTCAACGACTCCATGGGCGGCCGCGACTTCGCGGAAGGCACCGTCGTCAAGGGCAAGGTCGTCGGGATCGAAAAGGACTTCGCCATCATCGACGTCGGTCTGAAGACCGAAGGCCGCGTCCAGCTGAAGGAATTCGGCGTCGACGAGAACGGCAAGGCCACCGTGAAGGCCGGCGACACCGTCGAAGTCTTCCTGGAACGCCTCGAAAACGCCATGGGCGAAGCGGTCATCAGCCGCGAAAAGGCCAAGCGCGAAGAAGCCTGGACCCGTCTGGAAGGCGTCTATGCCCGCAACGAACCCGTCATGGGCGCGATCGTCGGCCGCGTGAAGGGTGGCTTCACCGTCGACCTGGGCGGCGCCTCGGCCTTCCTGCCGGGCTCGCAAGTCGACATCCGTCCGGTCCGCGACGTCGGCCCGCTGATGGGCAAGGAACAGCCCTTCGCCATCCTGAAGATGGACCGTCCGCGCGGCAACATCGTTGTCTCGCGTCGCGCCATCCTGGAAGAAGCCCGCGCCGAGCAGCGCACCGAGCTGGTGTCGCAGCTGCAAGAAGGTGAAATCCGCGAAGGCGTCGTCAAGAACATCACCGACTACGGTGCGTTCGTCGACCTGGGCGGCATCGACGGCCTGCTGCACGTCACCGACATGAGCTGGAAGCGCGTCAACCACCCGAGCCAAGTGCTGGCCGTGGGCGACACCGTGAAGGTCCAGATCGTCAAGATCAATCCGGACACCCAGCGCATCTCGCTCGGCATGAAGCAACTGCAGTCGGATCCGTGGGACGGCGTTGAAGCCAAGTACCCGGTCGGCGCCAAGTTCACCGGCCGCATCACCAACATCACCGACTACGGCGCCTTCGTGGAGCTGGAAGCCGGCGTTGAAGGCCTGGTGCACGTGTCGGAAATGTCGTGGACCAAGAAGAACGTCCACCCCGGCAAGATCGTCTCGACCTCGCAGGAAGTCGACGTCGTGGTCCTGGACGTCGATCCGTCCAAGCGCCGCGTTTCGCTGGGCCTGAAGCAAGCCCTGGCCAACCCGTGGGAAGCCTTCCTGGAAGCCCACCCGGTCGGTTCGTCGGTCGAAGGCGAAGTCAAGAACGCGACCGAATTCGGTCTGTTCGTCGGCCTCGACAACGACATCGACGGCATGGTGCACCTGTCGGACATCGACTGGAGCGTCCCGGGCGAAGAAGCCATGGCCCGCTACAAGAAGGGCGACATGGTCAAGGCGAAGGTTCTCGACGTCGACGTCGAGAAGGAACGCATCTCGCTGGGCATCAAGCAACTGGCTGGCGACCCGATGTCGGGCGACACCTACCGCAAGAACCAGACCGTGACCGTCACCGTCACGGAAGTCACCTCGGGCGGCATCGAAGTCCGCTTCGGTGAAGACGACGCTCCGATGACCGCCTTCATCCGCAAGTCGGACCTGTCGCGCGATCGTCAAGAGCAGCGTCCGGAGCGCTTCGCCGTGGGTGACCGCGTCGACGCCCAGATCACCAACGTGGACAAGGCCGCTCGCCGCGTCTCGCTGTCGATCAAGTCGCTGGAAATGGCCGAAGAGAAGGAAGCCATCGAGCAGTTCGGCTCGTCGGACTCCGGCGCTTCGCTGGGCGACATCCTCGGCGCGGCCCTGCGCGAGCGGGCCAGCAAGGACTAAGCTTCGTCTTTCCTAGACGTTGAAGTTGGCGGCGGCTGGAGCGATCCAGCCGCCGTTTTCTTTTGCGCGAAAGTCTGCCACAACGCTCAAGGGTTGAGTGCGGGGGGTGTTCGTGCGGAGCGCTTGGGTTCGGGGTTTGCAAGGCGCGGCCGTCGCCGTGGGCTCCATCGTCGTCTTGGCGGGCGCGGCTTGGGCCGATGAGAAGCCCAGCTATGGGCCTCCAGCCAAATGGGTGCAGGTGGCCGAGGTTCCCGCCCCGCCCGAGGACGGCCAGGCGCCGTCGAACCAGTTGCTGCTGAACGACAACCAGTCCCAGCACGACAACACCGGTTCGGCCTACTACGTCCGTCGCGTCGTCAAGGTGCTCAAGCCCGAGGGGCTGCAAGGCGGATCGCGCTCGGTGACCTGGGATCCTGTCCGCGACAAGGTCACGCTCCATGCTCTCGCCATCATCCGCGATGGGCGGCGGATCGATCTTCTCAAGCAAGGCCAGGACGTCCTGGTGTTGCGCCGCGAGAAGAACCTGGAGCGCGCCATGCTGGACGGGCGGATGAGCGCGACGATTCAGATCAAGGACCTCCAGGTCGGCGACGTGGTCGACTGGTCCTACACCCAGGAGCACAAGGAAGCTCTGCTGGACGGCCGCACCAACGACTTCGAGAATATGGCCTGGAGCGGCGTGGCCGGTCGGTTTCGTGTACGCTTGCTGTGGCCCGACGGGACGCCTCTGACCTGGCGAACGACGCCGGGCTTCCCCCAGCCCAAGCTCTCCAAGACCGGCAAGATCAACGAGCTCATGGTCGACGTCGCGAGCGTCAAGCCGCCGAAGACGCCGATCGGCGCGCCGGCTCGGTTCCAGCGGCTGGGCGCTCTGGAGGCGACGACCTATACCGGCTGGGCGGACATCTCGCGCCTGATGGCCCCCCTCTACGCCAAGGCCTCGGAACTGTCGGCGGACTCGTCGCTGCGGCCAGAGATCGCGGGGATCGCGGCGGCCAGCGCCGACCCGAAGATCCGCGCGTTCAAGGCGCTCCAACTGGTCGAGGACAAGACGCGCTATCTGTTCCTTGGCATGGGGGACGGCGGCTACAAGCCCGCCTCGGCCAACGAGACCTGGGCCCGTCGCTTCGGAGACTGCAAGGGCAAGACGGTGCTGCTGCTGGCGGTCCTACGCGAACTCGGGGTCGAGGCCGAGCCCGTGCTGGTCTCCACCACCGGCGGCGACGGGCTGGAGGAGCGACTGCCCTCGGCGGCGCTGTTCAACCACGTGCTGGTCCGGGCCCGTATCGCCGACAGGAGCTATTGGCTGGACGGCACTCGCTCGGGCGACGTCGGCGATCTCGACGGCCTGCGGCCGCCGCCGTTCCGTTGGGCCCTGCCGCTGCGCGCCGATGGCGCGGCCCTGGAGGAGATAGTTCAGACGCCGCTTAGCAAGCCGGACACCGATGGCCTGATCCGGATCGATGCTTCGGGCGGACTCGACAAGCCGGCGCCGATCACCATGACCACGGTGATCCGGGGCGACGCGGCGCTGGGCTTTGCGCGCGCGTTGCGCACCGCGCCGCGCGCCGACATCGAACGCGGGTTGAAGCAAAGCACCTCGTCCACGATGAGCTGGGTGAATATCGAAAAGATCGACTTCGATGTTTCCCCGAACGGCGAAGCCAGGATCACGCTGGGCGGTACGGCCGACCTGGATTGGAAGATGAACGACGATCTGGGGGTGCGTGAGTTCCATATCCCCGGTTCAGGCTCAGGCAAGGTGTCGGCCTTTCCGCGCCGCGAGCCGGGTCCCAACAGCGATGCGCCCTTCATGATCGCTTTTCCCACCTTTATGGCCGGCGTCGTCGAGATCGTGCTCCCCGGTAAGGGCGAGGGCTTCTCCGTGAAGGGACCGAACTGGACGGGCGTGCTGGCCAGTCGCGAGGTCTCGAAGACCGCCGAGGTCAAGGACGGTGTCGCGCGGTTCTCGGAATCGAACCGCAGCCTTGCGCGAGAGCTCCCGTTCGCTCAGGCCGAGGAGGCGAACAAGACGCTTCGCCGCCTGGCGGGGGAGCCTCAGATCGTCCGCGCGCCGAAGGGGATGTGATGCTCTGCATCCCTACGCATTAACCGAACCGCGTTCGAGAATTTCATGCAACCCCTTGAAGACTCAGCCGTCGTTGGGCAAAGGTCCGCTCGCGCCTTTCTCCTCCCAGGGGCGTTCCGGGGATTTCGATGATCAAGTCCGAACTCATCGCCAGGCTCGCGAATGAAAATCCGCACCTGACGCAGAAGGATGTCGAGCGTGTCGTCGGCGTGATCCTGGAACGCATGATCGGGGCCCTGGAAGACGGCGGCCGAGTGGAGCTTCGCGGCTTTGGGGCCCTGTCGGTGCGTTCGCGCCCGGCGCGCACCGGCCGCAATCCGCGCACCGGCGAAGCCGTCGATGTTCGCGCCAAGCACGTACCGTTCTTCAAGAGCGGCAAGGAGCTGCGCGCCCGTCTCAACGCCGACGGCGACGAATAACAACAATCATGACCTGGGCTTGACCCCAGGTCACGAACGCCCGCAGCTTCGCCCCTTGAGATTCAAGGGGAGAGCTCTGTCATGAGCATGGTCAAGGAATTCCGCGAGTTCATCGCGCGGGGCAACGTCATCGATCTGGCCGTGGGCGTGATCATCGGCGCGGCCTTCAACGGCATCGTCAAGAGCCTGGTCGATCAGGTGATCATGCCGCCGATCGGCCTCCTGACCGGCGGGCTGGACTTCTCGAAGCTGGAGTGGGTGCTGCGGCCCGAAGACCCGGCGACCGAGGCGATCGAGAAGGTGGCGATCCAGTACGGCGCCTTCATCAACACCGTGATCCAGTTCTTCATCGTCGCCACCGTGGTCTTCCTGCTGGTCAAGCTAGTCAACGAGATCCGCCGCCAGGATGCGGCCGAGCCCGCGCCCGCCGCGCCGCCTGCGCCGACGCCGGAAGAGAAGCTGCTGACCGAGATCCGCGACCTGTTGGCCAAGAAGGACTGACAAGCCGCTCGGACACGAAAAGGCCGGCCGCTGTCGCCAGCGGCCGGCCTTTCCTATTGCGGATCTCGGCGACCTATTGGGTCAGGCCAGGCTTATCGAGGTCCAGCTTGGCGGCCGGGATGACCGTGGCGTTGGGCGCGACCTTGGCGAGACCTTCGCCCATAGCCTTGGCGTCGCCCGCGACGATCACGCTCATCTGGCTGGGATCCAGCTTGGCCTTGGCGAAGGCCTGCACCTGTTCGGGCGTCACGGCCTCGACCTTGGCGGCGTAGCTCTGGATCTCGGTCAACGGCACGCCGTAGACGGCGAGGTTGCCCAGGATGCCCGCCAGGCCTTCCGAGGTGCCGAGGTCGCGACCAAAGCCGCCGACCAGCACCGACTTGCGGGCGGCCAGTTCGCCGACCGAGGCCGGTTCGTTGGCCAGGCGGCTCAGCTCGGTGCGGGTGAGGCTGATCACCTCGCCGGCCGAGGGGTTCTTTGTCTGCACGCGCGCCGAGAAGCCGCCGAACTGGCCTTGCGGGGTCAGGCTGGAGCCGGCGCCGTAGGACAGGCCGCGCTTGATGCGGATTTCCTGGTTCAGGCGCGACGAGAAACCGACGCCCAGAACCGTGTTGGCGACGACGCCCTGATAGTAGCTCGGGTCGGCGCGGGTGATGGCCGGCTTGGCCAGCACCACGGCGGCCTGGCCCGTGCCGGGCAGGTCGATGACGACGGTGCGCGGCTGGTAGCCTGTGGGCGCGGCCGGCGCGGCGGGTGGCGGCGTCGCAGGCTTTTTCCAGCCGCCGAACGCCTTCTCGGCCAGGGCGAAGCCGGCCTCGGGGGTCAGGTTGCCGGTCACGACCAGCACGGCGTTGTCCGGACGCCAGTAGGCGGCATGGGTCTTGGCCAGGTCCTCGCGCTTGATCTTGGGCAGCGAGCCGGGCGTGCCGCCCGCGACATGGCCATAAGCCGAGCCGGCGTAGAGCACGGGGCTGGTGGCGAAGCTGGCGAGGCTGCCAGGGCGCTGGAAGGCGACTGACAGACTATCCAGGGTCTCGGCGCGGACACGGTCCAGTTCTTCGGCCTTGAAGGCGGGGTTCTGGGCGACGTCGGCCATGATCGCCATGGCCGGGGCGGCGTTGTTGGCGGTCACGCTGAGCGTCAGCGACGCGGCTTCCCAGCCCGACCCCGCCGACAGGTTGGCGCCGAGGGCCTCGGTTTCGCGCGCGACCTGCGTCGCCGATCGGGTGGCGGTGCCTTCGGTCAGCAGCTCGGAGGTCAGGCTGGACGTGCCCGCCAGACCGGCGGGATCGGAACTGGCGCCGCCCTTCACCGTCAGGGTCGAGGTGATCAGCGGAAGGTCGCTGGACTTGGCGACGATGACCCGCAGGCCGTTGGCCAGGGTCTTTTCCGCCGGGCTCGGCATGACGGCAGGAACCGGGGCGGCGACCGCTGGGGGCTTCTCGCGCTCGGCTTCCGGGGCCAGCGTCGTCACCGGACCATCGTACTTGACCGAAGCCACCTTCGGGATCGGCGGGGTCACGTCCTTTTCGCCGGCCGGACGGTCCTTTTCGGGCAGGTAGTTGATCACCGTGCGGCGGTCGTCGGCCAGGTACTTGCGGGCCACGCGCTGGATGTCGGCGGCGGTCACCGCCTGCAGCTTGGCGAGGCTGGTGTTGGCGGCGGCGGCGTCGCCCTCGGTCTGTAGGGCGTAGCCGATCGCGAAGCCGCGGCCGTCGATCTCCTCGCGGCGGCGCACGGCGTCGGCCAGCAGGCCGGCCTTGGCCTCGGCCAGTTCGGCCGGCGTCACCAGTCCGTCGCGGACCCGGGCGACCTGCGCGCGCAGAGCGGCTTCGCCCTGGGCCACCGTCTTGCCACCGGCCATGATGGCGCCGACATAGAACAGGCCCGGCTGGGCATTGTTCGGGGCCGACGAGAACACCGACTGGGCGATCTTCTGATCATAGACCAGGCTGTCATAGAGGCGCGACGACTTGCCGGCGGTCAGGATGGCGTCCAGCACGGCTAGGGCGGGCGTGTCCTGGTCGGACGCCGCCGGGGCCAGCCAGGTGATGGCCAGTGCGGGCAGCGGGACGTTTGGGCCGTAGGTGTTGACGGTCTTCGGACCGGTGCGGGCCGGCTCCACCGCCGTGACCTTCGGGATCGTTCCGCCGGGCGCGGCCAGCGACCCGAAGTACTTGTCGATCATCGCATCCAGCTTGGCCTGGTCGAAGTTGCCGACCACGATCAGGGCGGCGTTATCCGGGCGGTAAAAGGTGCGGTGGAAGGCGCGCACGTCGTCGACGGTCGCCGCGTCCAGTTCCTCGATCGAGCCGATGCCCGGACGCTGATAGGGGTGGACCGCGAAGGACTGCTGCGGGATCGACAGGGCGAAGAAGCGGCCGTAGGGGTCGGCCAGCACCCGCTGGCGCAGCTCTTCCTTCACCACGTCGCGCTCGGAAGCGAACACCGCCTCGTCGATGACCAGCGACTTCAGACGGTCTGACTCGGCCCAGATCAGACGCTCCAGGTGATTGGCCGGCACGACCTCGTAATAGTTGGTGAAGTCGTCCCAGGTGGAGGCGTTGTTGAAGCCGCCGACGTCCTCGGTCAGACGGTCCAGCGTCTCGTTGGGCATGTTGCGCGTGGCCTTGAACATCAGGTGTTCGAACAGGTGCGCGAAGCCCGAGCGGCCTTGCGGGTCGTCCTTGGAGCCGACGCCATACCAGACCTGGACCGACACGTTCGGCGTTGTGGTGTCGCGCGAGGTGAACACCTTCAGGCCGTTGGCCAGCACGCGCTGCTGGTAAGCGATCGGCGGAACGGCGATCGCGGCCGTCGCGGCGGGCTGCGCCGGGGCCGTCGCGGCCAGGGCGAGCGGCGACAGCGCCGAGGTGGACAGGGCCGCGGCCACGAGGGCCAGCTTGGCGGTGCGGATCATTCGGCAGGGTCTCCTGAGCGGTTTGCGCGGACCCTAGCACCGCGCTGGAGCCGAGAAACCTTACCGACAGTTCATGTGGGTGGAACCAAGCTGCGCCGTCAGAGTTAGTGATGGTCGACTCGTCCCCCAATGACTCCTTGGGCTGACGCGCCACGGGGGGGAACTTGCCGGAACGTTCGCTACGCGACCGCCTGAAGGTCGCAACGGCTCATGAGCATGACGCGCTGGACGCCGTTGTGACGGTCGCGCACCTTGAGACGAAGGCAGGCTATCGCGCCTTTCTGAATGCTTCGGCTCGGGCCCTGATTCCCCTGGAACTGGCGCTGGAGCGAGCGGGCGTGTCGGACTGGCTGCCGGACTGGCCAGATCGCGCGCGTCGCCACGCGCTCGAGCGCGACCTCTGTATGCTGGGGGCGACGCCCTTCGCTCCCTCGACGGCCGCCATACCGTCCCCCGCGTTTGGCGCGGGCGTGCTCTATGTGCTGGAGGGGTCGCGCCTTGGCGGGCGGCTGCTGTCGCGCCAGGTGCGGGCGGCCGATGCAGGCTTGCCGATCGCGTATCTGACCCACGGCCAGGAGCAGAACCTCTGGCGCACCTTTCTGACGTGGCTTGAAGCCTCGCCAAAAGTCGACTGCCGGACAGACATCGTCGAAGCCGGCGCGCGATATGGCTTTCGCTGCTTCTCGGAAGCGTTCGAGAGCCTTAGCCCGCCGACTGGAGGCCTGAATGCCCGAGGCTGCGCCCATGTCCGGGTTTGACGTCGACCTGACCAACTGCGACCGCGAGCCGATCCACATTCTGGGGTCGGTTCAGCCTTTCGGCTGCCTGCTGGCGGTGGATAGCGACTGGGTGGTCGCTCATGCGTCCACCTCCACCCTGCGCTATCTCGGCGTTGCGGCCGAAGACCTTTTGGGCAAGCCGCTGACTCAGATCATGAGCGGCCACGCCATCCACAATATCCGGGGGCGGCTGCAGATCATGCGGGGCGCCGACGCGGTGGAGCGCATGTTTGGTCAACCGCTGACCGACGGCGGCGAAGACTTCGATCTGGCGCTGCACTATTCCGGTCGTCTTCTGATTATCGAGGCCGAGCCCAGCCATCCGGAGATCCTTATCGAGGCCGCCTCGGCGGTGCGCTCGATGACGATGCGGATCACCGCCCGTCCGACCTTCGAAGAGTTCTGCCATGAGGCCGCGCGGCAGGTCCGGGCCCTCACGGAGTTCGACCGCGTCATGGTCTACCGCTTCGCTCACGACGGGGCAGGAGAGGTGATCGCCGAGTCGGTGCGCCCGGGCATTGGTTCATTCCTGGGGCAGCGCTATCCGGCTTCGGACATCCCGGTGCAGGCGCGTGCGCTCTACGAACGCAACTGGCTCCGGATCATCACCGACATCGACGCCCAAGTCTCGCCGATCATCCCGCCTGTCAGCACGACCGGCGAGCCGGTGGACCTGTCGATGAGCATGCTGCGGGCGGTCTCGCCGATCCACATCGAGTATCTGCGCAACATGGGCGTGGCGGCCTCGCTGTCGATCTCGATCCTGCGCGACGGCAAGCTATGGGGCCTGTTCGCCTGTCACCACTACGCGCCCAGGCACGTGAGCTATGAGCGTCGCACGGCCGCCGAGCTGTTTGGCCAGCTGTTCTCCCTGACCCTGGAAAGCCGCGAGCGCGAAGCCGAGACGCGCAGGATGGCCGAGGCGCGCGCGCTCCACGACCGCATGATGACCGCCGTCGTCAGCGGCCAGCCTGGCGCCGATAGCCTGATCCCGTTCCTCGATGATCTTTGTCGCCTCGTGCATTGCGACGGCCTGGCCTTGTGGCTGGACGGGCGATTGACCCTGCGCGACTCCACCCCGAGCGCCAGCGACGTGCATACCCTGATCCGTCTGTTGCGCGACAAGGACACCCACGCCGTCTACGCCACACACGACATCAGCGCGCTTTTGCCGGCGGCTGCGGACTGGTCGGAGAAGGCGGCGGGCATGATGGCCGTGCCCCTGTCGCGCGCGCCACGTGACTATCTGATCTTCTTCCGCAAGGAGGAGGCCAAGACCCTGGTCTGGGGCGGCAAACCCGAGAAGCTGACCAAGGTGGGGCCTCTGGGTGATCGGCTGACGCCCCGTAAGAGCTTCGAGGCCTGGGAGGAGACCGTCCGAGGCCAGAGCCGGCCCTGGACCTCTGTGGAGCGGTCCCTGGCCGAGAGCATGCGCGCCAGTCTCCTGGAAATCGTCTTCCGCCTGACCGACCTGGCCGACGCTGAGCGCCAGCGCGCGAACCAGCGTCAGGAGCTGCTGATCGCCGAGCTGAACCACAGGGTTCGCAACATTCTGGGCCTGATCCGCGGCCTCATTGGTCAAAGCCAGGCGGGCGTCGCCAGCGTGGCCGAGTTCGCCGACGTTGTCGGCGGGCGCGTTCAGGCCCTGGCCCGCGCACACGACCAGATCACGCGTCACCAATGGGGCCCAGGCGCGCTCGGCGATCTGATCACCGCCGAGGCCGAGGCCTATCTGTCTTCCAAGGCCCAGCGCGTGCGTCTGACCGGCGAGCCCACCGCTCTCGCCCCAGACGCCTTCTCCATACTGTCGCTGGTCATCCACGAACTGATGACCAATTCGGCGAAGTATGGCGCGCTCTGCGACCAGCGAGGGTGGGTATCGATCGACTGGCGACGTGACCCGAAGGGCGATTTGATCATCGACTGGCGCGAGCACGACGGGCCCCGGGTCAAGCCGCCCACCCGGCGAGGGTTCGGCTCGACGATCATCGAGCACTCCATTCCCCACGATCTGAACGGCGAGGTCGCGCTCGACTACCGTCCAGAGGGCTTCCAGGCGCGCATCCGTATCCCCAGCCGCTATGTGACCAGCGAAGGCGTCGCGGCCGCGGTCGCCCAGCCCCGACGCCCCGACGGACCAATCCGCGCGCCAGAGCGTATGCTGGTTCTGGAAGACAACATGATCATCGCGCTCGATCTGGAAGACATGCTGACCCGGATGGGGGTCAAGGACATCACCGTGGTTTCCAGCGTCGCTCAGGCGCTTGAGGCGCTTAACGGCTGGTCGCCTCCGTTCGCGATCCTGGACGTCAATCTGGGCGCGGAGACCAGCTTTCCGGTGGCCGACGCCCTGCTGGCGGCGGGCGCGCCGTTCGCGTTCGGGACGGGGTTTGGCGACAGCGCGTCGTTCCCCGACCGCTTCCGCGACATTCCTGTTCTGCAAAAGCCCTATAGCGCCGAGAGCGTCGCGGCCCTGTTCTAAGAGCATTTTTCGGCGAAGTGGATCCGGCTCGTCGTCGGAAAATCCGCTAGTCGAGCAGGAAGCGTGCGCGCTGGTCCGGAGCCGGGACGTGGCAATGATCGCTTTTGCCAAAGATCTGGTACCGATTGGCGGCGATCCAGTCGTATGCTCGGTCGGTCAGGGCGCGCGGCAGACGGTCGATCCAGGCGAGGTGGCGCCAGGGCGCGGGCAGCCGGCGGAGCAGGGCGGCCACGGCGGCGGTCTTGCGAAGCGGCCGTCCGCTGTCGAAGAACAGGAAGCTTTCGGGCGCGTCGGGGTCCAGGCCATGCGCGATCGCCAGCCGCCGCCCGAACGGCGACTGGACTGAGGTGAAGCGGATCACGCCTTGGCGGTCCAGGCGCAGCACCGTGCGCACTACGCCGTCGCAGAGATGGCAGACCCCGTCGAACAGCATCAGCGCGTCGGGCGCGGGGTCATCGCGCCCGGTCATGGCGTCTCGCACTCGCGCCGGAGGGCGACCAAGGATTGCGGCACGGTGCGGCGCATCAGGCTGGAGACGAGGCCGGCAGGCACAGCGAAGGGCGCCGTGGCCCAGAGGTCGTAGGTGACCCGCGTGCGGGCGCCGCCGTCGATCGGCTCCAGCCGCCAGTAGCCGTCACAGGCGCGGATGTCGCCGCCGATACAGGTGAAGCGGATTTCGCGATCGGGCCGCAAGACCAGACGGGCCCTCGACTGCATGGCGGGGAGGAAGAAGCCCCACTTGACGGTGTGCTCGCGCACCTCCGAGCCGTCAGGAGCGCGAGAGACCACCTTGCAGCGCTTGACCCCGGGGCTCATCCGGGCGGCGCGATCGCAATCGAGGATGACGCCGTACACCACCGAGGGCGGGGCGGCGATCTCGACGCTGGCGCGCACCACGCCGCGCCCTTGAGCGTCGGCATGGGCCTCGACCTGGACGCCGTCGTCCTTGACGATCCATTCGGTCGCCGCGCGCGCGGGCGTGGCGACCAGAAGCGATAGGAAAAGCAGGGCGAGCCGGCGCATCGTGTCGATGCTAACGCGCCGGCCCGGTTTTCGTCACGCGCCCGCGCGGTTCTGGATCAGATCGTCCACCACCGAGGGGTCGGCCAAGGTCGAGGTGTCCCCGAGGCTGCCAATTTCGTTTTCGGCGATCTTGCGCAGAATCCGGCGCATGATCTTGCCCGAGCGGGTCTTGGGCAGGCCCGGGGCCCACTGGATGACATCTGGTGTGGCGATCGGGCCGATCTCGCGGCGCACCCAGTCGGTCAGCTCTTTGCGCAGCGCGTCCGAGGCGGTCACCCCGGCGTTCAGGGTCACGTAGCAGTAGATGCCCTGGCCCTTGATGTTATGCGGATAGCCGACGACCGCCGCCTCGGCCACGCGCGGGTGGGCGACCAGGGCGCTTTCGACCTCGGCCGTGCCCAGGCGGTGGCCCGAGACGTTCAGTACGTCGTCCACCCGGCCGGTGATCCAGTAGTAGCCGTCGGCGTCGCGGCGGCAGCCGTCGCCGGTGAAATACTTGCCGGGATAGGTCGAGAAATAGGTCTCGAAGAAACGGCGGTGGTCGCCATAGACCGTGCGCATCTGGCCGGGCCAGCTGTCGGTAATCACGAGGTTGCCCTCGGTCGCGCCCTCCAGAACCACGCCCTCGGCGTCCACCAGCTGCGGCTTGACGCCGGGCATGGGCCCGCAGGCCGATCCGGGCTTCAGGGCGTCGGCGCCGGGCAGGGGCGTCATCAGCGTGCCGCCCGTCTCGGTCTGCCACCAGGTGTCGACGATCGGGCAGCGGCTTTCGCCCACCACGCGGTGGTACCAGAGCCAGGCCTCCGGATTGATCGGCTCGCCCACGCTGCCCAGCAGGCGCAACGAGGCGCGCGAGGTGCGCTCGACCGGCGCCTCGCCCTCGCGCATCAGGGCGCGCAGGGCCGTCGGGGCGGTGTAGAAGATCTCGACCTTGTGCTTGTCGATCACCTGCCAGAAGCGGCTGTTGCAGGGATAGTTCGGCACCCCTTCGAACATCACGCTGGTCGCGCCGTTCGCGAGGGGGCCATAGACGATGTAGGTGTGGCCGGTGACCCAGCCGATGTCGGCGGTGCACCAGTAGACCTCGCCCGGGCGGTAGTCGAACACCGCCTCGTGCGTCCAGCTGGCCCAGACCAGATAGCCGCCGGTCGTATGCAGCACGCCCTTGGGTTTACCCGTTGAGCCGGAGGTGTAGAGGATGAACAGCGGGTCCTCGGCGTTCATCGGCTCGGGCGCGCAGTGGATCGAGGCCTTGGCGGCGGCGTGCTCGTAGACGATGTCGCGGCCGGCGGTCAGTGGCACGCTGGCGCCGGTGCGGGTGACGACCAGCACCTTTTCCACGCCCGGACAGTGCGCCAGGGCGGCGTCGACATTGGCCTTCAGCGGGATGCGCTTACCGCCGCGAACGCCTTCATCGGCGGTGATGACCAGCTTGGAGTCGCAGTCGTTGATGCGTCCCGCCAGGCTGTCGGGTGAGAAGCCGGCGAACACCACCGAGTGGACGGCGCCGATCCGGGCGCAGGCCAGCATCGCATAGGCTGCCTCGGGGATCATCGGCAGGTAGATCGTGACCCGGTCGCCCTTGGTCACGCCTTGGGCCTTGAAGACATTGGCCATGCGGCAGACCTGCTCGTGCAGCTCCGCATAGGTGATTTTCCGCGAGGCGGCCGGATCGTCGCCTTCCCAGATCAGCGCCACGTCATGGGCGCGGTGGCGAAGGTGGCGGTCGATGCAGTTGGCCGAGACGTTGAGGACACCGTCCTCGTACCAGCGGATGCGGAAGTCTTCTTCGCGGAAGGAGACGTCCTTGATCTTGGTGGGCGGGGTGATCCAGTCCAGGCGGCCGGCCAGGTCCTTCCAGTAGCCGTGCGGATCCTCGTCGGCGCGCCGACGGGCGGCGGCCAGGGCGTCGGCGTTTACATGGGCGCGATCAGCCCAGGCCTTGGGAACCGGAAACAGCATACCGTCGCTCACCTGCGCTACTCCCCTTTATTATCGGCGCGGAATTAGGCGAAGCCAACCGCCCGGCGCAAGAAGACCAATGAGGTTTCTCGCGCCGACCGGCCGACTTGGGATCCTGTGAACGGATCAGAAGAAGCCCAAAGCCTTGGGGCTGTAGCTGACCAGCATGTTCTTGGTCTGCTGGTAGTGGTCGAGCATCATCTTGTGGGTCTCGCGCCCGACGCCCGACTGCTTGTAGCCGCCAAACGCCGCGTGGGCGGGATAGGCGTGGTAGCAGTTGGTCCACACGCGGCCGGCCTGGATGCCGCGTCCGAAGCGATAGCAGCGGTTGGCGTCACGGCTCCAGACACCGGCGCCCAGGCCGAAGGCGGTGTCGTTGGCGATGGCCAGCGCTTCTTCCTCGGTCTTGAAGGTGGTGACGGCCAGGACCGGGCCGAAGATCTCCTCCTGGAAGATCCGCATCTTGTTGTGGCCCTCGAACACGGTCGGCTCGACATAGTAGCCGTCGGCCAGCAGGCCCGGCAGGATCTTACGCTGGCCGCCAGCCAGCAGCTTGGCCCCTTCGTTGCGGCCGATATCCATGTAGCCGAGGATCTTGTTCAGCTGCTCTTCGGAGGCCTGGGCGCCGATCATGGTGGCCGGATCGAGCGGGCTGCCCTGGACCACGGCGTTCACGCGCTTGAGGGCGCGTTCCATGAACTTCTCATAGATCGACTCCTGCACCAGGGCCCGGCTGGGGCAGGTGCAGACCTCGCCCTGGTTCAGGGCGAACATGGTGAAGCCTTCCAGGGCCTTATCGAGATAGTCGTCGTCCTCGCGCGTCACGTCGTCGAAGAAGATGTTCGGCGACTTGCCGCCCAACTCCAGGGTCACCGGGATCAGGTTCTGCGCGGCGTACTGCATGATCAGCCGGCCGGTCGAGGTCTCGCCGGTGAAGGCGATCTTGGCGATGCGCGGGCTGGAGGCCAGCGGCTTGCCGGCTTCGATTCCGAAGCCGTTGACGATGTTCAGCACGCCGGCGGGCAGCAGGTCGCCGATCATCTCCGCCCAGACCATGATCGAGGCGGGGGTCTGCTCTGCGGGCTTCAGCACCACGCAGTTGCCGGCCGCCAGGGCGGGCGCCAGCTTCCAGCAGGCCATCAGCAGCGGGAAGTTCCAGGGGATGATCTGGCCGACCACGCCCAGCGGCTCATGGAAGTGGTAGGCGATGGTGTCGTGGTCGATCTCGGAGATCGAACCTTCCTGGCTGCGCAGGCAACCCGCGAAATAGCGGAAATGGTCGATGGCCAGCGGGATGTCGGCCGCCATGGTCTCGCGGATCGGCTTGCCGTTGTCCCAGGTCTCGGCCGTGGCGAGGGCCTCGAGGTTCTCTTCCATCCGGTCGGCGATGCGCAGCAGGACGCGCGAACGGTCAGCGGCGCTGGTCTTCGCCCAGGCGTCCTTGGCGGCGTGGGCGGCGTCGAGGGCGCGCTCGATGTCGACAGCCTGAGAGCGCGCGATCTCGCAGATCTTGCGGCCGTGGATCGGCGAGCTGTTGTCGAAGTAGCGGCCGTCGGCCGGCGCGACCCACTGGCCGCCGATGAAGTTGTCGTAGCGGGCCTTGAACGGCGCGCGCGACAGGGAATCGATGAACTCGGGCTTGGTCATGGTTTCCTCCAGCCGCCTTGCCGGCGGACATCTGGAGGAAAACTTGCGGCCAACAGGGCGCGGCTTCGAAGCGGGTCGGGAGTCCGGCCGGCGCCGAGTGTCTCATCGGTGAGACACCTTCAGATGAATTCGCGCCCTCGCGCCAGGTCGAGCCGCTTGAGCTTGCGATTCATCGTGGCGCGCGACAGGCCCAGAAGCGCCGCCGCCGCCGAGACGTTGCCGCCGGTCTGGGACAGCGCGCGCCGCACCGCCGCCCGCTCGGCCTCGTCCAGGCTGGCGGCGCGATCCGGGAAGGTGACCCCGCCGCGCAGGACCGCGTCGGTCAGTTTCAGGGCCTGGCGGGCCGCCCGGGTGGCGCCGATGATCAGGTCATCACCGTCCACGGCCAGCATCGGGGCCGAGGCCCGCTCCAGGGTCTGTTCAGGCAGCAGTACGATCCGGGCGTCCGGAAACGCATCGCGGAAGGCGCGCGCCTCGATCCGGCGGGCGGCGTCGGTGACGATGCGTTCGACCAGGCTGGTCAGGCCCTCCAGGCCGGGCCGGCATGACGACACGTCGAGCGCACCGGCTAGGCCGCCCGTCGCGTCGAACAGCGGCGCCACCGTGCAGGACAGCCCGATATTGCGGGTATGGAAGTGCTGATCGCGGTGCACGGTCAGGACGCGCTGTTCGGCGATGCAGGTGCCGATGCCGTTGGTGCCTTCGCGGGCCTCGCTCCAGACCGCTCCTTCCCACAGGCCCCAGCGGCGGAACACCGGGTCGTCCCCCGCGACGCCGCGACGGTCCACGGGCACGCCCTGGGCGTCGGTCAGCAACACGCAGCAGCCCGACTCTCCCACCGCCTGGAACAGCGAGTCCAGATTGTCCCGCGCCGCCGCCAGGAAGGGGCCCATGCGCTCCTGCGCCTCGCGCAGTTCGGCGCCGGTCAGGGTTTCGGGAGGCTTGCGGTTCTCGGGGTCCAGGTGGTGCTGGGTCAGGCAGCGCCGCCACGAGGCGGCGATCGGCGACAGCGCCGCGGCGGCGCCGTTGCTCAAGACGGATAAGACCCGGTCGGCGTGGCCTTCGGCCATCATGATCCTCCCTGGCGCGGCCAAGCCGCCCAGAACCGCACCATGACGCCAGCGAGCGTGCGGCCGCAATCAGGGATTCTACTTGTCCGGACCCAGATTGAGCTTAGACAAAACGTCGCGTTGCTCAGGAGTTTTCGATGCTGCTCGCCCTGTCCACCTGGCCCGAGATCAAGGCTCGGCTCGAGACGAACACCGCCGTGGTGGTCCCGATCGGGTCGAATGAACAGCATGGTCCGACGGGCCTGCTGGGCACCGACTGGCTGTGTCCCGAGATCATCGCCCATGAGGCCAGCAAGCGCGCCGACGACAGGGTGCTGGTGGCCCCGACCTTCAATATCGGCATGGCTCAGCATCACTTGGCGTTTCCGGGCACCATCTTCCTGCGGCCCTCGACCTTCATCGCCGCGATCGGCGACTGGGTGCGGTCGCTGTCGGCGCACGGCTTCACCCGGATCTATTTCCTGAACGGTCACGGCGGCAATGTCGCTTCGATCGAGGCCGCGTTCTCGGAGATCTATGCGGACTACAGCTTCCGCCAGCAGCGCGCGCCGTTCGCGCTCAAGCTCAAGAACTGGTGGGACCTGGCCGGCGTCAACGCCCTGGCCAACCGGCAGTTTCCGACCGGACACGGCAGCCACGCAACCCCGTCCGAGATCGCGGTGACCCAGTGGGCCTATCCCGAGGCGATCAAGACGGCGGCCTATTCGCCCCAGATCGCGCCGACGGGACCGATCCGCGAAGCGCTGGATTTCCGCGCCCGCTACGCCGACGGCCGCATGGGCTCGGACCCGGCCCAGGCGACGCCCGAAAAGGGCGGCGAGCTGGTGAACATGGCGGCCAACGCCCTGATCGAAGACCTGGCGGCGTTCGCGGCCGAGCAGGCGCCGGCCTAAGCTTCCACAGCCCGCCGTTCGAGCGCCGGCTGGCCGTGCCGGGTCGCCATCACCTCGCCGATCACCGCGACGGCCACCTCGAACGGCGCCTTTCCGCCCAGATCAAGGCCGATCGGCGCGCGCAGCTTGGCGAGATCCCGCTCGTCCAACCCGGCCGCCTTCAACCGCGCAAGACGTTCGGGTAGGCGCCGCCGCGCGCCCAGCAGGCCGACATAGGGCGCGGGGGAGGGCAGGGTCGCCATCAGCGCCGTGTGATCCTTCTCCAGATCGTGACCGCACACCGCCACTGACGTCCAGGCGTCCAGCCCTATGGCGGCGAGGGCGTCTTCCAGCGGCTCGCGGCGGTAGGCGACGCCCGGCAGAGGCGGTGGCGCGGCCGGACCCTTCGGGCGCAGCAGGAAAGTCTCGTGACCAGATTGCGTCGCGAGCCCCGCAATGGCCAGCGCCGTCGGATCGCCACCGATCACCACCAGGCGCGGGACCGGGTCGTAAGCCCGCTCGAACGCGCCCGGCCAAGGGACTTGCGGCTCCTCGGCGCAGATTCGGCGCGCGCCGTCGCTGACCCAGAAGGCCGGCAGGCGGGCGGCGGCGAGGTCGAGCAGGGTTCGGGCGGCCGCGTCGTCGGGCGCGATCCGTTCGACCAGGATCTCGATCCGCGCGCCGCAGAGGAGTCGGATATCGGGCCAAGGGCTGCCCTCGCCATAGACAAGCCGGCGCGGAACGCCGTCTTCCAGACAGGCACGAGCATGGACCTCGACGTCGGCCTCGATACAGCCGCCCGACAGGAAACCCGAGATGAGTCCGTCGCCGAAAACCATCTGGGCGCCGACCGGGCGCGGCCCGCCGCCGCCCAGGGCGATAATCGTCGCCAGCGTCGCCGGGCCCCTCGAAAGCGCCTGGGCCAAGGCCGGGCGGGCGTCGTCGGCCAGGCCGTACATCGGCCAGGCGGCGTCTTTTGCGTCAGAGCTCATCGGCGTGACTTTAACCCCTCGGCAAGGTTCCAGAAACCGGATGTTCAAACCTTGGGGCTTAGCCTCGGGTTCTGTTGGTGAGTTTCGCGCACGGATGGCGATGTCCATTTCGGTCTCAAAACTGGGTCTGGCGGCCGCTCAATTCGGCCTCGACGGCGGGAGCTCGTCCGCGCCGCGCGGCCGCACGCCGGAAGCCGAAGCCCGCGATATCCTGAACATCGCCGCGCGCGCCAAGCTGTCGGTGCTGGACGCCTCGGGCCTGTTCGGCCGCGCTGAAACCCTGCTGGGCGACCTCATTCCGCGCCCGGTTCCGTTCCGGGTGACGATCTCCACCGCGCGCGCCGATCGTGGTCCCGACTATGTCGAGGCCGAGGCCCGCGCCGCGCTGCGTCGCATCGGCGTCGAGCGCGCCGACGCCATTGTCGTCCACTCGCCCGCCGAACTGTTCGGGCCGCACGGCGCGGCGCTGTGGGACCGCCTGCAGCGCCTGAAAGACCAGGGGCTGTTCGCCAAGATCGGCGTCTCGGCCCACGCCTCGGACGATCCGGTGGGCGTGGCCAAGCGCTTCAAGCCCGACATCCTGCAAGCCCCGGCCTCGCTGCTGGACCAGCGCCTGCTGGCTGACGGCTCGCTTCAACGTATCGCGGGCATGGGCGTCGAGGTTCATCTGCGCTCGATCTTCCTGAACGGCCTGCTGTTCCTGCCGCCCGATCGCGTGCCGGCCCAGTTGAAGGGCGCTTCGGGCCGCCTGTCGCGCGTACGCCGCATGATCGCCGAGGGGCGCTCGGACCCGCTGCAGGCCGCGCTGGGCTTTGCCTTGTCGCGCGCCGAAGGCTCCGCCGTTCTGGTCGGCGTCAACTCCGCTGCCGAGCTGTCGGCGGTGGTCGCGGCCGCCTCGAGTCCGCCGCCGGACCTCGACTGGGACGACATGGCCATCGACGATCCGGTCGCGCTCGATCCGCGACGTTGGGTCGCCTAACACCCGCCTAGAATCACACCCGACAATAGATCGCATCGGACGGCGCGCGCCTTGGCCCGCGTCGTTCAGCGCGCGTTAAGCGTGCCTGTTAAGGTCGCATAAGTTTCTGATTCATCGAGGTTTTATTCTTTCGGTCTAGGTTGGTCCCAACAAAGGGAGACGCGTCCATGATCCTCGCCGTCCTGCAAGCCCGCATGGGTTCGTCCCGGCTGCCGGGCAAGTCGATGGCCACGCTGCACGGCCAGCCGATGATCGTGCGTCAGCTGGAGCGTCTGCGCGGCGCGCGCTGCCTTTCCAAGATCATCGTCGCCACCAGCCAGGACGAGGCTGACGACGCCCTGGCGGGCTTTCTCGTCTCGCGCGGCCACACCGTTCATCGCGGGGCCGGGGCCGACATCCTGGCGCGCATCGCCCGCTGCGCCGACGCGATCAGCGCCGTCAGCCATGTGGTTCGCCTGAAGGGCGACGGCCCGTTCATGGACGCAGGCGTGGTCGACGACGCGGTCCGGATGGCCCTGGCCAGCGGCGCCGACTACACCTCCAACCGCGTCCACCGGACCTTTCCGGCCGGGCTCGAGGTCGAGGTCATCAAGGCCGGCGTTCTGCGCGAGGCCGCCGCCGAAGAGCGCGACCCGACCGCGCGCATCTCGCCCACCGCCGCCATTCGCGCCCAGCCGCAGCGCTGGAGTCAGGCCCACCTGCGCGCCGCCCGCGACTGGTCGCGGCTGGACTGGCGGGTCAAGACCGCCGCCGATCTGGCTTTCGCGCGCTCGGTCTACGACGCCCTCTATCCCGGCGACCCCGATTTCCGCATGGGCGACGTGCTCGACCTGGTCGAGAACCGTCAGGACATCGCCCGCTTCGCCGCCTGACTTTTGTAAGCGTCTGTCTCTCTCCCAAAACTAAAAAGGGCGCCGTGCGAGACCCGCGCGGCGCCCTTCTTCTGTCCGATGTAACCGGACGGTCTTACTTCCAGGCGCCGTACGGGTCGATCGAGGGCTTGCCCAGGGCCTCGGCGACGGCCGGGTGGGTCAGTTCGCCGTTCAGGACGTTCAGGCCGCGCGCGAGGTGGACGTTGGTCTTCAGCGCGTCCAGGCCCTTGTCGGCCAGAGCCAGGCCAAAGGGCAGGGTCGCGTTGCCCAGGGCTTCCGACGACGTGCGCGGCGCCGCGCCCGGCATGTTGGCCACACAGTAGTGGACGACGCCGTCGACCGTATAGGTCGGCTCGGCGTGGGTGGTCGGCTTGCTGGTCTCGAAGCAGCCGCCCTGATCGATCGAGACGTCGACCAGCACCGAGCCGGGCTTCATCTGCTTCAGGTGCTCGCGACGGACCAGCTTCGGCGCAGCCGCACCGGCGGTCAGCACGGCGCCGATGACGACGTCGGCCTTGAGGATTTCTTCTTCCACCGCCCCGAAGGTCGAGTAGCGGGTCAGGATCCGGCCTTGATAGAGGTCGTCCAGTTCGCGCATCCGGGGGATCGAGCGTTCCAGCACCACGACCTCGGCGCCCAGGCCCGCGGCCATGCGGGCGGCGTTGCTGCCGACCACGCCGCCGCCCAGCACGGCCACGCGCGCCGGCGGCACGCCGGGCACGCCGCAGAGGAGCAGGCCCATGCCGCCGTTGTGCTTCAGCAGGGTCTCGGCCGCCGAGAACACCGCGATGCGACCGGCCACTTCCGACATCGGCGCCAGCAGCGGCAGGCCGCCTTTGGCGTCGGTGACGGTCTCATAGGCGATGGCCGCGCAGCCGCTCTTGAGCAGGCCTTCGGTCTGGGCCGGATCGGGCGCCAGGTGCAGGTAGGTGAACAGGATGTGGCGCGGTTCGAGCTTTTCCCACTCGACCTTCTGCGGCTCCTTGACCTTCACGATCATGTCCGCCCCGGCGAAGACGGCGGCGGCGTCGGGAACGATGCTGGCCCCCGCCCTGACGTAGACGTCGTCGGCATAGCCGGCGCCGAGGCCCGCGCCGGACTGGACGATGACGGTGTGGCCGTGTCCGACATATTCACGGACGGCGGTGGGGGTCAGGCCGACCCGGTGCTCGCCCGGTTTGATCTCAGAAGGGACGCCAACGCGCATGATGCTTCCTCCAAAAGCGCTTTAAAGCCGATCATGCGCCGCTTTTGTCGCAGTTTTCTTGGCGATTTTGGTCTCGGAGGCCTAGTTGATGCAGGAATCCTGCGTAATATGGTCAAGTTATGAAGAAAGCCGCCGTAGAACTCGATAGTTTCGACCTTAAGCTCCTCACAGCGCTGCAAAGGCGGGGGCGCGCCAGCTTTGTCGAACTGGGCGAGGCGGTCAGTTTGTCGGAGTCGGCCTGCCTGCGCCGCGTGCGCGCGTTGGAGGAGCAGGGGGTCATCAGCCGCTACGCCGCGGTGATCGACGAGCGGGCCGTGGGGCTGCCGCTCAGCGTCTTCGTGACCGTGACCCTGTCGTCCCAGGCCGAGAGCGCACTGAGCGCCTTCGAGAAGGCCGTCGCCAGCGTCCGGGAGGTGGCGGAATGCTACCTGATGACTGGCGGTTCGGACTATCTGCTGCGTCTGGTGGTGCGCGATGTCGACGACCTCGAGCGCGTCCACGCCCAGGAACTGACCCGGATCCCCGGCGTGGTGCGGGTCAGTTCCAGCATCGCCATGCGCACGGTGGTCAAGCGTGTCGAATTGCCGCTGTAGGGATCGATTAACCTTGTCTTGAACCGTCTTGGCCTAACGTCTCGCCGACATCCAACCGCGTCGGGGGACGAGATGGTTTCGAGACGGCTCCTTTTGGGCGCGCTGGCCGGCATGGCCGCGCCCGCGCTGGCCTTCGCCGAGGGTGAGGGGCACGGACCCAGCGTGCTGACCAAGAAGGGGCGGCGCACCGCCAGCGCCCTAAAGCATCAGGCCAGCGACAAGGCCGCGCTCGACAAGGCGCTGGCCAGCGTCAAGCCGATGGAGCCGGACCCCGCCCACGAGCCTGAAAGCCACGCGCCGCCGCAGGAGGTGACGCCGGAGGAAGCGCTGGGCCGTCTCAAGCACGGCAATGCGATCTTCGCCCGAGGCGGGGCCAATCTGATGCTGCCGTCCCTGGCCCGCGTGGCCGAGCTTTCCAACGGCCAGAAGCCGTTCGCGATCATCGTCGGCTGCTCCGACAGCCGGGTCGCGCCCGAACTGGTGTTCGACTGCAATCTCGGCGAACTGTTCGTGGTCCGCGTCGCCGGCTCCACGGTCGGTCGCGAGGGCCTGGGCTCGATCATCTATGCGGTCGAGCATCTGGGCGCGCCGCTGATCGTGGTGCTGGGACATACCAAGTGCGGCGCGGTCGGCGCGGCGGTCGATGTCGCCACCAAGCACGCCCACCTGCATGGCGCGCTGCATGAGATGGTGTTGCCGATCCTGCCGGCCGTGGTCACGGCCGAGGAGCGCCACCCGGCGGACCTGCAGGACGCAGCCATCCGCCAGAACGTCCGCGATGTCGCCGCTCGCCTCAAGGTGGCCGACGGCGTACTGGCCGAGAAGATGGAAGAGGGCCGCCTGAAGGTTGTCTCCGCCTGCTACGACCTCGGCACCGGACTGGTCGCGTTCGACGCGTAATATCGTCATCGTCCCGCCGTTGACCCCTGTCGCGGCTTAGGCTCAAGTCGCCTCGAGCCTAGGCGAGCAGGGGAGATATCGGGATGTCGACGGACGAGACGCCGCCGGAAGGCGGCCGCGACTCCCTTGGCGGCCTGGCCGCTCGCTGGGACGGCCTGCGTCAGGCGCTCTCCGACCGTTGGCCGACCGCCCTGAAGGGGCCCGTGGCCCTCGCCCTGGCCGGGGCCCTGGTCGTCGGCTTTGGCGGCGGCTTCGCCGTCGGCAAGGGCGGCCACTTCTTCGGCGGCGGCAAGCCTGCGGGCGCGGAGTCGGTCAAGGGCGAGGCCTGGTCGCTGTTCGGTAAGCCCCGATCGGCCAACGCGCCGCGTCGCGGCATACCCAAGCCTGAAGGCTTCGCCGTCTGGCAGACGCGCGTCGACAGCAGTGGTCCCGACCCGCTGGCCTGTATCCGCATGAGCCGGGATCTGGATCCGTCCAAGGCCTATGCCGACTTCGTGCTGGTGTCGCCCGACATCGGCCGCCAGCCGTCGGTCCGGGTGAAGGGCGACGAGCTGTGCCTGGGCGGGATCGGCTTCACCGACCATCGAATCACCCTGCTCAAGGGTCTGCCCGCCAAGGGCGGCGAGACCCTGGGCGCCAACGCCGACGTCGACTTCACGTTTGGAGAAAAGCCGCCTTATGTCGGCTTCGCCGGCGACGGCGTGATCCTGCCGCGCGAGGAGTCCGACGGCGTCGCGATCGAGACGATCAACGTCCAGACCCTGGCCATCGAGGTCTGGCGCGTACCAGACCGCAACCTGGTCCGCAAATCGATCAGCGCCCCCGAACCGACAGGCGAAGGCGACTGGGCCGGCGACTA
Source organism: Pseudomonadota bacterium (assembly GCA_020161365.1). GTDB lineage: Bacteria > Pseudomonadota > Alphaproteobacteria > Caulobacterales > Caulobacteraceae > Caulobacter. The sequence goes on from JAIUNU010000004.1 coordinate 294,097, forward strand.
TGGCGAAGATACCGTCGGCGACGACGGCCGCCAGGTCTGGAAGGGCACGGTGCAGGTCACCGGCGGCGCGACCGGCCAGAAGGCCACCACCGTCTTCCCGCTGGGCGCGGTGCTGAAGGACATGAAGGCCGGCGCCTTCGTCATCAAGGCGCGCGACGCGTCGGGCGGCCGCGATCCCGAGGACAGCGACAGCAATCCCGCCCAGGCTCGCCGCTGGATCGTGTTCACCGACATGGCGATGCTGGCCTATGACGGCTCGGAAAGCCTTGACGTTGTCGTCCGCTCGCTGAAGAGCGCCAAGACCCTGTCGGGCGTGCGCGTGGCCCTGGTGGCCGCCGATGGCGAGCCCCTGGCCGAAGCGCAGAGCGACGCCGACGGCCGCGTGCGGTTCCTGCGTCCGCTGCTGAAGGGCCAGGGCGCCGAGCGCGCCAAGATGGTCATGGCCTATGGGGCGCAGGGCGATCTGGCGGTGCTGGACCTCGACCGCTCGCCGGTGGACCTGTCCAAGCAGGGCGTTGGCGGCCGCACCGAGGGCGGGGTCGACGGCCGCAGCGTCGCGGCCGATATCGATGGCTACCTCTACGCGGACCGGGGCATCTATCGTCCGGGCGAAACGGTCCACCTGACCGCCATGATCCGCGACCGGATGGCCAAGGCCGTCAACGATCGTAAGGGCGAGATCATCGTCAAGCGTCCGTCCGGCGTCGAGTTCCGCCGCTACCCGTTCAGCCAGGCCAACGCCGGCGTGGCTCTGGCCGACATCGCCCTGCCGCGCTCGGCGCCGCGCGGGCGCTGGACGGCGCAGTTGCATGTCGAGGGCATCGAGGAGGCGACGGGCTCGCTGAGCTTCTCCGTCGAAGACTTCGCGCCGCAGCGTCTGGCCGTCACCGCCACGGGCCAGGAAACCGTACCGCTGGGCGCGGGCGACACCCGCAAGGTCGACGTCTCCGCCCGGTTCCTCTACGGCGCGCCGGGCGCGGGCCTGCAGACCCAAGGCGAGGCGCGCCTGCGCGCCGACACCGATCCGTTCCCGGCCTTCAAGGGCTACGCGTGGGGAGACCAGGGCAAGCCGTTCGACGAAAAGTATCTCGACCTGGGTTCGACCGTGACGGACGGCGAAGGCCACGCGATCCTGTCAGTCGGAACCGGCGACGTCGGCGACACCGCCCAGCCGCTGGTGGCCTCGGTCACCGCCTCGGTGTTCGAGCCCGGCGGTCGGCCGGTCCGCGAGGGGCTGGAGCTCAAGGTCCGTCCCAAGGCGGTCTATTACGGGGTCAAGGTCGAGCAGGGCGAGTCGGGCAAGAGCGATCCGCCCGTCAGCCTCGACATCATCGCCGTCAACGCCGCCGGCCAGCGCATCGGCGCCACGGCGACCTACACCCTGGTGGCCGAGCGCTGGGACTATGATTGGTTCCAGCAGAACGGCCGCTGGCAGTGGCGGCGCAGCAGCCGCGACGCGATCGTGGCCAAGGCGCAGGTCAATATCGGCGCCGGCCAGCCGGCCAAGATCGCCCGACGCCTCGGCTGGGGCGACTATCGCCTCGAGGTCGAAGGGGCCGATGGCGCCCGGACCGTCACGCGCTTCTCCGCAGGCTGGGGCGCGCCGGCCCGTGAGGGCGAGGCGCCGGACGTCGTCCGCGTCACCGCCGGAACCAAGACCTATGCGCAAGGCGACACGGTCGAGATCACGCTGAAGCCGCCCTATGCCGGCGAAGCCCAGATCGCGGTCGCCACCGATCGCCTGATCGACCTGAAGACCGTCAGCGTCGGCGAGAACGGGACGACCGTGCGCCTGAAGACCTCGGCCGCCTGGGGCGGCGGGGCCTATGTGATGGTCAGCGTGATCCAGCCGCGTGATCCGGTGGCTTCGCCCAAGCCGCGTCGGGCGCTGGGTCTCGTCTACGTGCCGATCGACCCCAAGGGCCGCAAACTGACGGTCGACCTGGGCACGCCCAGCAAGATTGACAGCAAGGCCCCGGTCGAGATCCCGGTGAAGGTGTCGGGCATGGGCCTGGGCCAGAAGGCCCGCATCACCATCGCGGCGGTGGACGAGGGCATCCTGCGCCTGACCCACCAGGAAAGCCCCGACCCGGTGAAGTGGTACTTCGGCAAGCGGGCCCTGACCCTCAACTACCGTGACGACTACGGTCGTCTTCTGGACCCGAACATGGGCGCGCCGGCCAATGTCAATTTCGGCGGCGACGAGATCGGCGGCGAAGGCCTGACCACCACGCCGATCAAGACCGTGGCGCTATGGTCGGGCGTCGTGGAGACCGGCTTCGACGGGAAGGCGGTGGTCAAGCTGCCGGCCGCCGACTTCAACGGCGAGCTGCGCATCCAGGCCGTGGCCTGGACCGACACCGCCGTCGGCTCGGCCTCCAAGCCGCTGACCGTGCGCCAGCCGGTGGTGGCGGACCTGAACCTGCCGCGCTTCCTGGCGCCCGGTGACGAGGCCTACGCCACGCTGGAGCTGCACAATGTCGAGGGCAAGCCCGGCGCCTACACCGCCGAGGCCTTCTCGGTCGGCGGGTTGAAGGTCGCCTTCAAGAAGGTGTTCCAGTTGGTCCTGGGCCAGCGCGTCGCCGAGAAGATTCCCTTCCTGGCGCCCGACGTCACGGGCGTGGGCAAGATCGGCTTCAAGGTCGCAGGTCCCGGCTTTACCACCCAGAAGGACTATCCGATCCAGACGCGCCTGGGCTGGGGCGACATCGTGCGCACCACGACCGAGCCGCAGAAGCCGGGCGAAGCCTTCACGCCTTCCTACCCGTTGCTGGCGGGCTTGGCGGCGGGTGATGTGACGATGCAGGTCAGCTACTCGCCGATCCGGGGCTTCGACCCCTCGGCGATCGCCGTGGCGTTGCAGCGCTATCCGTACGGCTGCACCGAGCAACTGGTGTCGACGGCCTATCCGCTGCTGTACGCCCAGACTTTCTCCAACGACCCCAAGCTCAAGCGTACGCCGGCCGCGCTCGCCGGCGCGGTGGGCAAGTTGCTGGATCGCCAGACGCTGGACGGCGCCTTCGGTCTCTGGCGCGTGGGCGATGGCGAGGCTGATCCGTGGCTGGGCGCCTATGTCGTCGACTTCCTTCTGGAGGCGAAGGCTCAAGGCGTGGCCGTGCCGGACGCGGCCATCGACAAGGCCGTGGGCGCCATGCGCCAGGTCAGCCGCCCCGAAGGCTGGGCCTCGGTCGCCTATCGCATGGAGTATCCGGGCTGGTGGGCCAGCAACGAGGACGCTTCGAAGAAGGCCACCGAACGCATGCGCCGCCGCGCCAGCGCCTACGCCCTCTATGTGATGGCCAAGGCCGGCAAGGGCGACCTGGCTCGCCTGCGCTGGTGGCACGACGTGCAGATGAAGGACGAGGACCAGCCGATCGCCAAGGCCTATGTCGCCGCCGGCCTGGCCCGCATGGGCGACAACGCCCGCGCCCGCTCGGCCATGCGCCAGGCGGTCGGATCGTTGGGCTATCGTGACGAGATGGACTGGTACCAGTCCACCCTTCGTGACACCGCCGTGCTGACCGCCCTGGCCGCCGAGTCCGGCATGATGGACGTGGCCCGCCAGATGCAGGGACGCCTGGAGAACTCGGTCAAGGATCCCGACGCCCTCAACACCCAGGAGCAGGCGGCGCTGCTGCACGCGGCCAACGCCCTCATCAAGGCCTCGGGGCCGATCTCGATCCAGGCGACCGGCGCCAATCCGCTGCCGCCCGCCGGCGGCGCCCCGCGCTGGGCGGTGGGCAAGCTGGCTGACGCCCGCTTCGTCAACACCGGCAAGGGTGTTCTGTGGCGGACGGTCAGCGTGCGCGGCACGCCGGTCGCGCCGCCGCCGGCCAGCGCCAGCGGCTTGTCGGTGGGCAAGCGCCTGCTGTCGATGAGCGGCGCGGCGATCGACCCGGCGAGCATCCGTCAGGGCGACCGGATCATCGTGCTGGTCTCCGGCCGCTCGATGCAGGCGCGCTCGATGGCGCTGGTGGTTGACGACGCACTGCCTGCCGGCTTCGAGATCGAGACCACCCTCGGCGCCGACGACGCTCAGAATGGCCCGTTCAAGTTCCTGGGCGAGCTGACCGCCGCCGACGTGCAGGAAAGCCGCGACGACCGCTTCATCGCGGCCGTCGACCTGGAGGGCAACAAGGCCTTCGCCCTTGCCTATGTGGCGCGGGCGGTGACGCCGGGCTCGTTCTTCCTGCCGGGCGCGGTGGCCAAGGACATGTACCGTCCGGCCATCGAGGCGCGGTCCACCGCCTCCCGCGCGACCATCGCGCCGGGGCCGTGATGCGTGACGGCCTATCGGCCTTCTTCCCCCTCTGGGGGAGGAGGGCCGCAGGCCCGGAGGGGGCCAGTCGGTGAGGGGTCTGGACGTTTCTGGCGGGGTTTCCCTCACTCGCCCCCTCCGGATGCTGCGCATCCTCCTCCCCCGGAGGGGGAAGACGAGCGGTCGTGTCCCCCGCCTGACCAAGGCCCTCTTCGCCGTTCTCGCCGTCGAGCTGACTCTCTTCACCCTCAGCGCCGTCTTCCCGCCCGACATGACCCGGGCGCAGCAGTCCTCGCCGGTGGTTCTGGACCGGCGCGGCGCCTGGCTGCGCGCCCTGCCGGTCGAGGACGGCCGCTGGCGGATTCGCGCCGATCTGGAGCGAACCGACGCGACGTTCCAGAAGCGTCTGATCAAGGTGGAGGACGCCCGGTTCTGGTGGCATCTCGGTGTGGATCCGCTGTCGCTGGTCCGGGCCGTGGGCTCGGCCGTGGTCCACGGCCGCGTGACGTCCGGCGCCTCGACCCTGACCATGCAGACCGCCCGTCTGCTTGAGCCGCGCCCGCGCACCTTGGGCTCCAAGCTGATCGAGATGGTCCGGGCCGTGCAACTGGAGGCGCGCCTCTCCAAGCGCGAGATCCTGGCCCTCTACCTGACCCTCGCGCCCTATGGCGGCAATCTGGAGGGCGCGCGGGCGGCCAGCCTCAGCTATTTCGGCCATGAGCCCTCCAGCCTGACCGATGGCGAGCAGGCCCTGCTGATCGCCCTGCCGCAGTCGCCCGAGGCCCGCCGCCCGGACCGTCGGCCTGAAGCGGCCAAGGCGGCGCGGCGTGCGGTGCTGGACAAGATGGTGCGGGGCGGCACGATAACCGAGGCCGCCGCTTACGAGGCTGAGAACGAGCCCCTGCCCAGGCGCGCGGCCTTCCCGACCCTGGCCTGGCATGCCGCCGGTGAGCTGGCGCGGGCCGCGCCCAAGGGCCAGGCCAGCGTGGTCTCGACCCTGGAAGCGGACCTGCAGTTGCGCCTGGAGCCGATGGCCGCCGCCGTCGCCGCCGCCCAGGGCCCGGACGCCACGGCCGCGATCCTGGTGGTCGAGATCCGCAATCGGGCGGTGCGGGCTTCGGTCGGTTCGGCGGGCCGGGACCGGGCCGGTGGCTGGGTCGACATGACCCGCGCCCTGCGCTCGCCAGGGTCGGCGCTGAAGCCGTTCATCTACGCGATGGCCATGGATGACGGTCTTGTCGCCGCCGACACCCAGCTGACCGACAGCGCCACCCGCTTCGCCGACTACCAGCCCGAGAACTTCGACCGGGTGTTCCACGACAAGGTGACGGTGCGCGAGGCCCTGGCCCACTCGCTGAACGTCCCGGCCGTCGCCACCCTGGAGAAGCTGGGACCGGAGACCTTCGCCGGCCGGATCGAGGCGGCCGGCGCGCATCTGGCGCGGCCCAAGGCGCAGTTGAAGGAGGCTGGCCTTGCCCTGGCTCTGGGCGGCGAGGGGATCACCTGGCGTGACCTCGTCATGCTGTACGCAGCGCTGGGCGACAACGGGATCGCCAAGCCCCTGGCCTGGACCGAGGCGGAGGCCAAGGTTCGCGAACGCGCTGACGGGACGCGCCTCGTCCGGCCCGAGGCGGCGCGGCAGGTGCTGGACATCCTGCGCGAGGCGCCCGCGCCGAAGGGGCGCGCGCCCTCGGCCCTGACGCGGGGCGGGCCGTCGATGGCCTTCAAGACCGGCACTTCCTACGGGTTCCGCGACGCCGTGGCGGCCGGGGTGGTCGGAGGCTACGCGATCCTGGTCTGGACAGGCCGGGCCGACGGCGGCGCGCGGGGCGGGCTCACCGGACGGGACGCGGCCTTGCCGCTGCTGTTTGACGTGGCCGACGCAATCGGCGTCCAAGGCTCGGCGCCGCGCTCAATCGCGCCGAAGGCCGCGCCGCTGGCCCTCCAGAAGCTGCGCGCGGCCGACGAAGGCCCGCGCCTGATCTTCCCGCCTGACGGCGCGTCCGTGCAGGTCGACGCCTTGGGGCCGAAAGCGCGGGGCCTGGTCCTCGCCGCCGAGGGCGAGGGCCTGACCTGGTATGTGGAGGGGACGCCGCTGGGCCCCGATCCGGTCAGCGGCCGCGCGATCTGGAAACCGGCCGCGCCCGGGTTCTACCGGCTGACCGTCGTAGACGCCGAAGGTCGCAAGGCTGCGGCCCGCGTGCGGATCCGCGGCGGGTAGGGCGTCAGCCCGGTTGCTCGACCGCGCGCTGGTAGTCTTCCAGCCCGGCGATTCCGACATTGAGGTCGTTCACCAGGCCGTCGGCCAGCGAATAGACCCAGCCATGCACGGCCAGTGACTGCCCGCGCGCCCAGGCGTCCTGGACGAAGACGTCGGAGGCCACATTGCGCACCTGGCGGGTGACGTTCAGCTCGGTCAGCCGGTCGAGCATGGCGCGCTCTTCGGGGATCGCCTCCAGCTCGTGGCGGTGTTCGGCGTGGACCTCGCGGATCGGGTGAAGCCAGTGGTCGACAAGGCCGCGACGCTTGCCGTCGATGGCCGCCGCCACGCCGCCGCATCCATAGTGGCCGACCACCATGATGTGCTTGACCTTCAGCACGTCGACCGCGAACTGCAGCACGCTCAGATAGTTGGCGTCCTGCGGCGGAGCCAGATTGGCGACGTTGCGGTGCACGAACAGTTCGCCGGGATCCAGGCCGACGATCTCGTTGGCCGGCACCCGGCTGTCGCTGCAGCCGATCCACAGATATTCGGGGCTCTGCTGGTTGGCCAAGCGCTTGAAGAACTCGGGATCGACCGCGGTCTTGCTCTTCGACCAGGCGGCGTTGTTGGCTTTCAGATCCTCAAGCATCTAGCGCTCCGGGTGGTGATCAGGGTGAGCGGCGGCGATGGCCGGGTGGGCTCGGGCGTGCGCGACGGCGGCTTCGATGGCGGGGAACGGGGTCAGGTCGACATTGAAGCGGTTGGCGTTGAACACTTGCGGGACCAAGAGGCAGTCGACCAATCCGGGCGCATCGCCGAACGCGTAACCCCGGCCGTGGTGGGCGACCATCGGCTCCAACGCGGAAAAGCCGTCCTGGATCCACCGCGCCGCCCAGGCGTTGCGCGCCGGCTCGTCGATCGCCATCGCCGTCAGCTGGCGCAGGATGCGCAGGTTGTTCAGCGGATGGATGTCGCAGGCGATGATCTCGGCCATGGCCCGGACCGTCGCCCGGTCGAAGGCGTCGGCGGGAAGCAGCGGATGCTCCGGAAAGGTCTCGTCCAGCCATTCCAGGATCGCCAGGCTTTGGGTCAGGGGGCGTCCGTCGACCTCCAGGGTCGGGACCAGGGCCTGGGCGTTCAGCGCGCGGTAGGCCTCGTCCTGATGGGCGTTGGCCACGAGGTCCACGGGGCGGAGTTCGAACGCCAGACCTTTGAGGTTCAGGCCGATGCGGACCCGATAGGGCGCGCTGGCGCGCTTGGCGCTGTGCAGGACGAGCTTCATCGCAGTCTCTCGCAGGATGTCGGAGGGCGCGTTGGCGCTAGACGAGGGTGAATTCCAGGCGGCCGACGCCTTCGACCTCGCCCACGACCTTGTCGCCGCGCCCGATGGCGGCGACGCCTTCGGGGGTGCCGGTGAAGATCAGGTCGCCCGGTGCCAGGGTCCAAAGCTCGCTGGCCTTGGCGATCACCTCGCCGACGTTCCAGATCATGTCGCCGACCTGACCGCGTTGGCGCTCCTGGCCGTTGACCGACAGAGTCACCGCCGCCTCGGCCGCAGGGGCTTCCATCACGCGCAGAGCGCTGATCGGGGCGCTCTGGTCGAAGGCCTTGCCCGCTTCCCAGGGCTGGCCCTTGGCCTTGGCCGCGCCCTGCAGGTCGCGACGCGTCAGGTCGACGCCGACGGCGTAGCCGAACACGCAGGCCAGGGCTTGGTCGACCGACAGGTTGGCCCCGCCGGCCTTCAGGGCGACCACCAGCTCGATTTCGTGATGCAGGTCGCCGGTCGCCGGCGGATAGGCGATCTCTGCGGCGAGCGGCGCGATCGCGTCGGCGGGCTTGGCGAAGAAGAACGGCGGATCACGGTCATCGCCCCCCATTTCACGGCGGTGAGCCGCGTAGTTGCGGCCGACACACAGGATCCGGCGGACCGGAAACAAGGCGTCTGATCCCTCCACCGGGACCGTCGGGATGGCGTGCGGGGGAAAAGCGTAGATCGTCATGGCGCTTCCTGTAGACCCAAACGCCGCGCGTCAAAACCCCGGTCGCGAAACCGTGAAATCCGGACTCAAAGTGGTCGCCGTTCAGCAATGAGATGGTTGAACGGACGCCCTAAACGTTCTTTCACTTGCCGCCACGCGCGTGGTCGAGTCATCTCGCCGTTGGGGACTAGGGCTAAGGCGTGCGGAACGCGGATGGCGACATCCGATGCGACGGACGCCGAATTGGAAACTTTGGAGCCTGGCTCCGCCACGCCGTCTTGGCGGGCGGCGGTCCAGCATCCATCGGGGGCAGTAGGAAGACCATGCTGATCATCGAGAACCTGACGCACGTCTATGGCAACGGCACCCGCGCCCTGGATGAGGTCAGCCTGACGATCCCGCGCGGCATGTACGGCCTGTTGGGCCCCAACGGCGCCGGCAAGTCGACCCTGATGCGCACCATCGCCACCCTGCAGGCCCCGACCTCGGGCCATATCCGGTTCGGCGACATTGACGTGCTCAAGCACCCTGAGGAGTTGCGCAAGACGCTGGGCTACCTGCCACAGGACTTCGGCGTCTATCCGCGCGTGTCGGCCTACGACATGCTCGACCACATGGCCGTGCTGAAGGGGATCGCCGGCGGCAAGGAGCGCAAGGAAACTGTCGAGAACCTGCTCAATCAGGTGAACCTGTGGGATGTGCGCAAGAAGGCCATCGCCGGCTTCTCGGGCGGCATGCGCCAGCGCTTCGGCATCGCCCAGGCCCTGATCGGCGATCCGCGTCTGATCATCGTCGACGAGCCGACCGCCGGCCTCGACCCCGAGGAGCGTAACCGCTTCCTCAACCTGCTGGCCGAGATCGGCGAGAACGTGGTGGTGATCCTGTCGACCCACATCGTCGAGGACGTCAGCGACCTGTGCCCGTCCATGGCCATCATCTGCAACGGCCGCATCGTGCGCGAGGGCGCCCCGGCCGACCTCGTGGCCCAGTTGAAGGGCCGCATCTGGAAGAAGATCATCGACAAGCCCGAGCTGGAGGCCGCCAAGGCCCAGTACAAGGTCATCTCCACCCGCCTGCTGGCCGGCCGCACCGTGATCCACATCGAGTCCGAGACCGATCCGGGCGCCGGCTTCACCCCCGTCGAGGGCGGGCTGGAGGACGTCTACTTCTCCACCCTGTCGTCCACCCGTTCGCGCCAGGCGGCGTAGGGAGGACGCGCTGATGTTTGGCAAGATCGCGGGCTTTGAGCTCCGCTACCAGCTGAAGTCGCCCGTGTTCTGGGTGGTGGCGGTCATCTTCTTCCTGATGACGTTCGGCGCGGCGACGATCGATCAGATCCGGATCGGCGGCGGCGGCAACATCCACAAGAACGCGCCATATGCGATCGCGCAGACGCACCTGATCCTGTCGATCTTCTACATGTTCGTGACCACGGCCTTCGTGGCCAATGTGGTCGTCCGGGACGACGAGACGGGCTTTGGCCCGATCCTGCGGTCTACGCGGATCCGCAAGTTCGACTACCTGTACGGCCGCTTCACCGGCGCGTTCCTGGCGGCGGCGATCTCGTTCCTGGTCGTGCCCCTGGCCATCTTCATCGGTTCGTTCATGCCCTGGGTCGACCCCGAGCGGCTCGGACCCAACAGCCTGAACGCCTATCTGTTCTCGTATTTCGCCCTGGCCATGCCGTCGATCCTGCTGACCTCGGCCATCTTCTTCGCCCTGGCCACCGTCACCCGTTCGATGATGTGGACCTATGTCGGCGTCATCGCCTTCCTCGTTCTGTATGTCGTCGCCGGCATCGCGCTGGATCGGCCCGAGTACGAGAAGGGCGCGGCGCTTTGGGAGCCGCTGGGCACCGCCGCCTTTGGCCTCGCGACCAAGTACTGGACCGCCAGCGAGCGCAACAGCCTGACCCCACCGCTCGCCGGCGCGCTGCTGTTCAACCGGGTGTTCGTCCTGGCCTTGGCGGCCGGCTTCCTGGCGCTCGCCTACAGCCTGTTCCGCTTCCAGTCGGCCGAGCTCTCGGGCCAGCGCAAGGCCGCCAAGAAGGCCAAGGTCGCGGCGTCCGACGCGGCGCCCGTCGCCACCGGCCCGCTGCCGACCCCGGTGTTCGACCGCCGGACGGCCTGGGCTCAGCTGATGGTCCGCACCCGCCTCGACATGGGTCAGGTGTTCAAGAGCCCGGCCTATTTCGTGCTGCTGTTCCTGGGCCTGGCGAACGCCATGGGCTCGCTGTGGTTCGCCACCGAGGCCGGCCGCTACGGCGGTGTCGTCTATCCGGTCACCCGGATTTTGCTCTTTCCGCTGCTCGGCTCGTTCGGCCTGATCCCGATGATCATCGCCATCTACTACTCGGGCGAGCTGGTCTGGCGCGAGCGTGAGCGCAAGACCCACGAGATTATCGACGCCACCCCGGTTCCGGACTGGGCGTTCGTCGCCCCCAAGACCCTGGCGATCAGCCTCGTGCTGATCTCCACCCTGCTGATCAGCGTGCTCGCCGCCGTGCTCAGCCAGGTGTTCCACGGCTACTTCAACTTCGAGCTCGAGAAGTATCTGCTGTGGTACGTGCTGCCGCAGGCGGTGGACTTCATCCTGGTGGCCGTGCTGGCGGTCTTCCTGCAGACGATCAGCCCGCACAAGTTCATCGGCTGGGCGCTGATGGTGATCTACATCGTCAGCACCATCACGTTCACGAACCTGGGCTTCGAGCACAAGCTCTACAACTACGGCGCCACGACCGAGACGCCCTTCTCCGACATGAACGGGCTGGGCAAGTTCTGGATCGGCGCCTGGTGGCTGCGGGCCTACTGGACGGCGTTCGCGCTGATCCTGCTGGTGCTGGCCTATGGCTTGTGGCGGCGCGGAACGGAAAGCCGCCTGCTGCCGCGGCTGCGCCGTCTGCCGCTGCGCCTGAACGGCGGCGCCGGCGCGCTGATGGGCGTGTCGCTGGCGGCCTTCGTTGCGCTGGGCGGGTTCATCTACGTCAACACCAACGTCTGGAACGAATACCGCACCCGCATCGACGGCGAGAAGTGGCAGGCCGACTACGAAAAGACCCTGCTGCCGTTCGAGAACGTGCCCCAGCCCAAGATTATCGCCCAGACCCTGGAGGTCGACATCCAGCCGCACGCGCCCAGCCTGGAGACCAAGGGCTCCTACGTTCTGGAGAACCGGACGGGCGCGGCGTTGAAGGAAATCCACGTCCGCTTCGACCGCGATCTGACGGTCAAGGGTCTGTCGATCGAGGGGGCGCGGCCCAAGAAGACCTACGAGACGTTCAACTACCGCATCTTCGCCTTCGACACGCCCATGGCGCCCGGCGAGCAGCGCAAGATGAGCTTCATCACCCTGCGGGCTCAGCGCGGCTTCCCCAACAGCGGTCAGGAGACGCGGGTCGTCGACAACGGGACCTTCGTCAACAATCTGGAGATCGCGCCGATCCTGGGCATGTCGCGCGACGGCCTGCTGACCGACCGGGCCAAGCGCCGCAAATACGGCCTGCCGCCCGAGCAGCGGATGGCCAAGCTGGGCGATGTCGCCTCGCTGCAGTTCAACGGGCTGCGCAAGGACGCCGACTTCATCCAGTCCGACATCACGGTGACCACCGTCGCCGACCAGACGCCGATCGCGCCAGGCTACAAGGTGTCTGACACGGTCAAGAACGGCCGCCGCACCGCCCGCTTCGTCACCGAGGCGCCGATCATGCCGTTCGTCTCCATCCAGTCGGCCCGCTACAAGGTGGCCGAGGAGACCTACAAGGGCGTGCAATTGGCGGTCTATTACGACGCCCAGCACCCCTGGAACATCGACCGCATGAAGACGTCGATGAAGCGCTCACTGGACTATATGGGGACCCATTTCAGCCCCTATCAGTTCCGCCAGCTGCGCTATCAGGAGTTCCCCGACTACGCTCAGTTCGCGCAGTCGTTCGCCAACACCATTCCGTGGTCGGAGGGGATGTTCTTCATTTCCGACTACCGCGATCCGACCAAGATCGACATGGTGACCTATGTCGGCGCGCACGAGATCGGCCACCAGTGGTGGGCGCACCAGGTGATCGGGGCCAACCAGCAGGGCGGCGCCATGCTGTCGGAGACCTTCGCCCAGTACTCGGCCCTGATGGTGATGAAGCACACCTATGGCGAGGACCAGATCCGCAAGTTCCTGAAGTTCGAGCTGGACAGCTATCTGCGGGCCCGGGGCGGCGACGTGATCGACGAGCAGCCGCTCTACAAGGTCGAGAACCAGCCCTACATCTACTACCGCAAGGGTTCGCTGGTCATGTACCGGCTGCAGGACCAGATCGGCGAAGAGGCCGTCAACCGCGCCCTGCGCAAGCTGATTGCCGACCACGCCTTCAAGGGCGCGCCGTATCCGACCACGCTGGACTTCATGGCCGCGCTCCGGGCCGAAGCGCCTGCCGACAAGCAGGCGCTGATCACCGACCTCTTCGAGAAGATCACGCTCTACGACCTGAAGACCAAGAGCGCGGCGGTGAAGAACCGCGCTGATGGCAAGTTCGAGGTCACGGTCGTGATCGATGCGCAGAAGAAGTACGCCGACGGCAAGGGCAAGGAGACCAACGCCGCGCTGAACGAGACCATGGATATCGGCCTGTTCACCGCCAAGCCGGGCGACAAGGGCTTCGCCGCCAAGAACGTCGTGCTCTACCAGCGCCGGCCGATCCGCTCGGGCGAGAACCGCTTCACCTTCACGGTCGACAAGGCGCCGAGCTTCGCCGGGATCGATCCGTACAACACGGTGATCGACCGCAATGGCGACGACAACACGGTGAAGGTCGGCGGGTGAGCGAAGGGGCTGAAATCCGGATGGATGCGGGGGCGCTGAACGCGTTCCTGCATCGCGCCTTTCCCGAGGTGGATCGAGAGCAGATGCCGCAGGTCGTTGAGGTCGAGGCTGAGCGCGCGTTGCTGATGCTGCCCTATGCGTCCCGGCAACTGCGGCCGGGCGGCGTGATCTCGGGGCCGACGATGATGAGCCTGGCCGACACCGCCGCCTACGCCATGATCCTGGCGCGGATCGGCGAGGTGGCCCTGTCCGTGACCACCTCGCTCAACATCCACTTTCTTCGGGGCTGCAAGCCGGGAGACCTCTATGCCGAGGCCACCCTGCTCAAGCTCGGCCGTCGGATCGCGACGGTCGATGTCCTGATGTGGACCGAAGGGCGCGAGCGCGCCGCCGCCAAGGCGACGGTCGCCTACGCCATTCCCTAACTACTGACGGGCCTTGGCCACGTCTTCGCCGGTGTCGAAGCCCTTCTTCAGGCCTTCGGCCATGTTCAGGTGCTCCTGGACCTTCGGCGCGGTCTCGGCGGCGAAGGTCTTCAGCGCCGGCGTGTCGCCGTCCTGGGCGTAGCGCTGCAGCAGGTTCAGCGCCGCTTGGTGGGCGTCGACCATGGCGTCGGCATATTCCTTGTCGAAGTCCTTCGCGTCGGCCTTCGACAGGTCGTCGAGCTCGTCCTGCATGTCCTTGGACAGCATGGTCGGCGCCGTAAACGCCACGCCCGAGGCCGAGATCGCCGACTTCAGACCGTCGCTGGTCTTCTTGTGGGCCGTCTCCATCATCATGGCGAACTTCTTCACCGACGGATTGGTCGAGCGCGCGGCGGCCAGCTTGGCGGCTTCGATCTCGAACATGTCGCTGTCGGCCATCTTGGTGGCGAACACATCAGCCTTGGTTTCGTCCGCCAGGGTCGGAACCGTGGCGGCAGGGTTGGCGTCCGGCGTCGCGGCCTGTTCGGCCGGCGTGGCGGCGCCCTTGGTTTCATCGGACTTCTGGCCGCAGGCGGCGAGGCTCAGCGCGGCGACGGCGGCGCCGACGACGAGAAAATGACGGGTCATGGCTGTCTTTCCCTGGGTTTCTTTTTGTACTGAGGGTCTCTGCGATGAGAGATCGGGGCCGGCGCCGCGGTTCGCCGTCGTGCAAACAAGAACATCACGGGGCCGTGATCGGTTCCTCAAGCTTGGGGGAAATTCGCATGAGCCAGGGTCCGTTGACCGGCTTGCGGGTGATCGAGATGGGCTCGCTGATCGCTGGGCCCTTCTGCGGTCAGGTGTTGGGCGACTTCGGCGCCGAGGTGATCAAGCTGGAGGACCCCAAGGTCGGCGACCCGATGCGCCAATGGGGGCGCTCCAAGCCCAAGGGCCTGTCACCCTGGTGGCCAGTGATCGGCCGCAACAAGAAGTCGGTCACGGTGGACCTGCGCACCGAGGAGGGCCGCGACATCGCCCGGGCCCTGATCGCCAAGGCCGACGTGGTGGTCGAGAACTTTCGCCCCGGCACGCTGGAAAAGTGGGGCATGGGTTACGAGGCCTTGGCCAAGACCAATCCGGGGCTTGTGATGGCGCGGGTGTCGGGCTTCGGACAGACCGGCCCGTATTCCAGCCGGGCTGGCTACGCCCTGGTCGGCGAGGCGATGGGCGGCCTGCGTCATATCACCGGCGAACCTGACCGCCCGCCCGCGCGGGCCGGCATCTCGATCGGCGACAGTCTGTCCGGCCTGAACGCCGCGCTGGGCGTGATGATGGCCCTGCACGCCCGCCAGCGCACCGGACGGGGGCAGGTGGTCGACACCGCCATCTACGAAAGCGTGCTGACGGTGATGGAGAACCTGGTCACCGAGTACGATCTGACCGGCTATGTCCGCGAACGGTCGGGCGCGGTGCTGCCGGGCATCGCCCCGTCCAATGTCTACCCGACCAAGAGCGGCGAACTCGTGCTGATCGGGGCCAACCAGGACACCCTGTTCCGCCGCCTGTGCGACCTGATGGGGCGCCCGGACCTCGCCGATGATCCCCGCTACCGCGACCATGCCGCGCGCGGCGCGCATCAGGCCGAGCTCGACGCCCGCATCGCCGCCTGGACCGCCGACCAGGCGATTGACGATCTGCTGCCCAAGCTGGAAGCGGCGGGCCTGGCCACCGGGCGCATCTACCGCGCGCCGGACATGCTGGCGGACCCGCAGTTCGCGGCGCGGGGGTCGATTGTCACGGTGCCGCATCCGGTGTTCGGCGAACTCAAGATGCAGAACGCCTTCCCCCGGCTGACCGAAACGCCCGGCGGGGTGCGCTGGCCTGGGCCGACCCTGGGCGAGCATACGGACGCGGTGCTGGAGGATGTGGCCGGGATGAGCGCGGAGGCCGTGGCGGCCTTGCGCAAGAAGGGCGTGCTGGGCTGATGCCGTGACGGCTCAGAGCGCCTTGCGGAAATAGACGACGCGCTCGGTCTCCTCGAAGCCGATCGCCTTGTGGAAGGCGTGACTGGCCACGTTGTCGAGCTCGGCGTCCGACGCCAGCTCCGTGCAGCCTCGCCCGCGTCCCCAGTCGGCGACGGCGTCGCACAGCCGGCGGGCGATGTCGCCGCCGCGATGCTCGGGCGCGACGTAGAGGCCCTCGACAAAGGCCACCGGCGAGGTGTCGCAGCCGTTGACATAGTCGTGGCGCAGGGCCGCTTCGACAAAGCCCGCAAGACCGCCGTCAGGCGTCTCGGCCACATAGGCGACGAGGTCGTTGTCTGTGGCCAGGGCCTCGGCGACTTCGGCGCGGTGGTCGTCGAGCGTCTCGTCGGACCACAGGGCGAGGCGCAAGGCGGCCCAGGCCTCAAGATCTCGTGGCGCGGCGCGTCGGATCAGCATGGGGTCAAGCCCGTCCGGTGACCCCGGCCACGGCGCGGGCGATCTGGTGAACGTTGTAGGGCTTGCGCACGATCGGGGCGTCGAAGCCCATCGGCGCGGCCTTGTCGGCATAGCCGGTCGCGAAGACGAACGGACGGCCCATCGAGCGCAGGATCTCGGCGACCGGCGCCACCGACTGGCCGTTGAGGTCGGCGTCCAGCACCGCCACGTCGAAGTCCTGCTCCACCATCGACAGCGCCTCGCCCAGTTCGGCCGCGCAACCGATCACCTCGACGCCAGCGTCCTCAAGGCCCGCTTCCAGCTCCAGCGCCAGCAACAGCGAGTCCTCGACGATCAGAACCTTCAGGCCGGCGATCGCGCCCGGCCGCACGGTCTCGTCGGCGGCGACCACGGTCTCGACAATTCGTTCGGGAGCGGCGCTGACCGGCTCGACCGGCGGCGCATCGGCCAAGGCGTCGGCCGCACCCTGGATCATCGCGGTGACGCCGCTGGAGCGATAGTTGATCTTGGCCGCGCCGCCGAGCTCGCGACCGGCGACGTCCTCGATCAGGGTGGCGCCAAAGCCCTTGGTCGCGGGGGCGGTGGCCGGCGGACCGCCTGTCTCCAGCCATTCCAGCGCGAAGCCGCCGTCGGGCGTGCGGCGCCACACCACCTCGACCTTGCCGTTTTCAGTGGAGAGCGAGCCATAGCGCACCGCATTGACGGCCAGCTCGTGCAGCGCCAGCGACAGGGCGGAGGCGGCGCGCGGCGTCAGGAACAGTTCGGGCCCGTCCCAGCGGGTCTGGGTCGGGGCCAGCCCCCCGAGCTCGGCCGCCGCGATGCGGGCGAGGGTCGCGCCGCGCCAGCGGGCGGCGCTGAGCAGGTCGTGGGCCGAGCTCATCGACTTCAGCCGCGCGGCGAAGGTCTTCAGGAACACGTCCAGCGAGGCCGACTTGCGCGCCGATTGCGCGGCCACCGACTGAACGACCGCCAGAAGGTTCTTGATGCGGTGTTCCAGCTCGGCGACCAGGCTCTCGCGCTGCTTCTCCTGCAGCTTGCGTTCGGTGATGTCCTGGACGACGCCGATCAGGCGGGTCGGCCGGCCATCGGCGTCGCGCAGCATTACGCCCGCAGCGCTGTTCCACACCTCGCCCGCGCCGTCCGGCGCCAGACGGCGGTACTCGACGGTAAAGCGGCCGTTCTCGGCGAGTTGCGCGTCAACGCTGGCGCGCGCCGCGTCGCGGTCATCGGGGTGAATGTATGGGTAAAGGCCATCGCCGCCTTGGCTGGGCATCTCGCCTACGGGGATGCCCGAGATCTTCGCCAAGCGAGGGCTGATCTTGAAGATGTTCTCCGGAATATCCCATTCGAACTCGCCGAGGCTGGCTGCGGCGATGGCCAGATCCAGGCGCTCGCTCTCCAGCGTCGGGGCCTTCGCGCACGGGCCGCACAGCGCTTCGGCGGCGAGCTCGGCGAGATCCGCCAAGGCCTGCAGGTCGTCGTCCGAGGCCGGGCCGCCCATCCCGGGCCCCTCCACCACGAGCGCGCCCAGCGGCCGGCCCTCGCCGTCGCGGATGGGAACTGCGAGATCGACCGGACTGTCGGCCGCGACCACGCGGTCGGCCAGATCGCCGTGCCGGGGAGCTTCGGGGCTGCTATAGCCGAGATAGGCCGCGCGCCAGATGCGGGTCTCGTCCACCAGCGCGATCGCCGCCTTGGGCGCGTCGAACAGTTTGGCCGCCAGCCGGACCACGCGCGACAGGGCGGGCGCGTTCACGACGCCGTCCAGAACGTCCAGCTCACGCAGGGCGGCCAGGCGTTCGGCTTCCCGGCGGTCGTCGCTGGCTGTCGGGGCGTCGTCCATGATTCGACCTTAGCCTCGCTTCGCGTGTAGGGCGAGCGCCTTTGGATTCGTCAGTGGTGAAGCTTGCGGCGTTGCGCTAACTTGGAACCCTAGCGCCAAGCTCGGCGTTGACGGGGCGCGTCAGCAGCGCCCGGTCGGTCGCGTCGCGAACAGGAGAGACAATCCAATGCCCGCCAGCTCCCCCGCCGCCAAGGAAGCCGCCAAGGCCAAGACCGCGACTCTGGAAGCGGTCGAGCACGCCGAGCGCAGCTTCGCGCAAGCCGCCGACGCCGCCCGCGTCTCCCTGACCGAAGCGGCCAAGCGCGTCGAGAAGTCGGTTTCGGAAGGCTTCGAGACCCTGCGCGCCCAGAGCCGCGCCTACACCGACACCGCCGGCCAGACGCTGGAAGAGGCTCAAGCCTACGCCGCCGATCGCATTCGCGAGCGCCCGATCACCGCCACCCTGGCCGGTCTGGGCGTGGGCGTGCTGATCGGCCTGCTGATCGCCGGCGGCAGCCGTCACAACCGCTGATGTTTGAAAAAACCCTGATGACGCTGGCGGCGGCGGCGGCGATCGCCGCCGCTGCTGCGGTCAGCGTCGTGTCGGCGGCGTTCGCGCTCTACGCGATGCTCGTTCCGCTGGTCACGCCCGCCGGCGCGGCCGCCATCGTCGCCGCGGTCGCAGCGTTGATCGTCGCGATCGCCGGCATGGTCGCCGCGCGCAAGGTCGAAGGCCACCGCGCCGCCAGCCACCAGGCGCCCCCGCCGGCTGGTTTCGACATGACCGGCAAGATCGTCGAGATCGTTCGCGAGCGTCCGATCATGTCGATCGGCCTCGGTTTGGCGGCCGGAATCTTCGCCCTGAAGAACCCGGGTCTGACGGCCAGCGTGGCCAAGGCGTTTCTCGACCCGAAGCCGCCGCAGCGCTGACGTGGAGCTCAAACCCGGCGTCGCGCACCTGGGCTTTGTCCGGCGCGCGATGCGCGGAAACCCCAAGTTTCCAGGGGTATTTTTCAACGAAAGTTGAGCGTTCGGGATGGTCGAAGCCGCTTACGCTTCGCGCCCGCGCGCACTAGATGCCTTCCCGCGCGTTCCCGCTCCTCCCTTCATGGGAACGCCTTCCCATGGAGTGATCATGCCGTACACGCTTCCCGACCTGCCTTACGCCTATGACGCGCTGGAGCCGACCATCTCGGCCAACACCCTGCGCTTCCACCACGACAAGCACCACGCCGCCTATGTCACGGCCTTGAACGGCCTGCTGAACGGCGACGACAAGGGCTCGCTGGAAGCGGTGATCAAGGGCGCCGGTCCCGGCAAGGTGTTCAACAACGCCGCCCAGGCCTGGAACCACGCCTTCTTCTGGGACGGCCTGTCCCCGACCAAGACCGCGCCGGGCGCCGAACTGGCCGCCGCCATCGACGCCACCTTCGGCGGCCTGGACGCCCTGAAGGAGAAGTTCGTCGCCGAGGGCGTCGGCCACTTCGGTTCGGGCTGGGTGTGGCTGGTCTCGGACGCCTCGGGCGCCCTGAAGGTCATCTCGACCCACGACGCCGAGAGCCCGGTCACGGAAGGCCTGACCGCCCTGGTTGTCGCCGACGTCTGGGAGCACGCCTACTATCTGGATTACCAGAACCTGCGGAAGGGCTTCCTCGAAGCGGTGTTCGACAATCTGATCAACTGGACCCTGGCCGACAGCCAGTATGCGGCCGCCAAGTCGGGCGCGCAGGGCTGGGCCTATCCGGCCCCGGCCTGACGAGACCAAGGGCGGCGTGACATCGGTCGCGCCGCCGCAGGCCTCAGGTGCGGCGATCGACCGCCCAGCTCCGCCAGGCTGTGAAGTCGCCCCCCGCATAGGCCAGAGCCTGGACCCGCACGCAGCCCGGCTCAACCTCAATCACGTTGAAGCCGGGCGCTGCGCCCCGCTCGCGCTGTGACAGGGTGCCGGACCCGATCGCCTGGGTCCGACCGTCGCCGAACGGCAGCGCGGTGACGAAGGGCAGATGGATGTGACCCGAAAGAATGACGTCGGCCCCGGCCTGCACGAACCTGTTGGCGGCGTCGACGCCGCCTCGCACGCGCGCCGTCATCGGTCCGCCCAAGACCTCCATCAGCGGGTGATGACAGACCACCACGCGCAGATCGCCGACCGGCGCGGCCTCAAGCTCGCGCACCACGCGTCGCATCTGGTTGCGGGCTACCGCCCCTTTCGACCAGTTCCAGCGTAGCTGGGCCGCGCGGGCCGTGTTCAGGCTGGTCACCGTGACACCCTCGCCGCGCCAGACGGCGCCGTCCTCGTCGCCGAAGCGGTCGCAGAACCGCCGCCAGGGATGCGTGAACCGTTCCCACAGCTCGCCGGGACCGACGAACGGGGTGTCGTGATTGCCGGGCGTCACCAGGAGCGGGCGCGGCAAGGCGCTGAGCCAGGCCGCCGCCGCGTCGAACTCCGAGGCCTTTCCGTCCAGCGTCAGATCGCCGGCCACCACCACCAGGTCGGGCGCGGCGGCGCGAATCCACGCGCCGGCCGCTGAGACAGCTTCGACATTCTCGCCGCCGAAATGGATATCCGAAAGCTGGATCAGCTTCATCGGTTCGCCGGGACCAGCGCGCGAAACGCGTCGGGTCGGAAACGGACGGACGCCTCGGCGTCCAGCCGAGCTGGTTCGCCGTCGAGGATCGCGGGGATGCGTCCATTGGCCCAGATCTGGCCGGTGCGGCAGCGGCCTACCGACACCGCAGGGTCGTCGCGCCATTGGCCAAAGGCGGCGTTCATCCCCAGGCGAAAGACCTCGATCGCGCCGCTGGGGTCGAGGGCGGCGGCTTCCAGCGCCTGCTCCTCGGCGTCGAGCGCGGTCGAGACCAGTGGACACAGGAAGGTCAGGGCCTCGGTCTTGCCCTTTGGCCGACCGTCCAGCACGTAGCGCAGGCGGCCGGAAAACGCGCGCCGGAAGGCGCGGCGGGCGCGGGCCAGGGCCAGATCCAGTCGCCCCTGCCGCGCTGCTTCGCGGGCTGTGGCCCACAAGGCGGGGCTGCCCAGGATGGCGGCGACGAAGAACAACCGCCCGTCCACCTCGCCGCCCGAGATCGCGCGCGCCTCGCCCGCGTCCAGGCAATCGCGCATCACCGCCTGCCAGGGACGTTCGCCATAGAGCGCGTGCGGCAACATGTTCATGGTGCCGCCCGGCAGGGGCGCGATCAGGGGGCCTTGCGGTCCGGCCATCTCGGCGGCGGCGCGCGCGGTGCCGTCCCCGGCCAGCACCAGGACAGCCTCCGGCGCACTGTCGATGACCGCGCGAAGGCAGCCGGCCAGCTCTCCCGGCGCGGGGGCGTGAACGACCCCGGCGACGCCATATTCCGCCAGCAGCCGTTCCGCGACCTCGGGGGCGTCCGGCCCGACCGAGCCGGAGGCGATGTTGGCGATGACGTCGATGCGCTTCATGCGCATACCCCCTCACGAAAGCTTCCGCGACGCAACGGTCGGTTCCGGCCATGGTTCCGCTTGCCTGCGGAACCATGGGCCGCTGGAGCCGTTAGCTGGGCCTGGACAGCTCGGAACGGAGAGCCAAGATGAAGACGACCATGATCGCCCTGATGGGCGTCGGCATGCTCGCCGCCGCGTGCACCTCGACCGGTAATGTCGAACGCAACGCCGCCGGCGGGGCCGCGCTTGGCGCCATCGCCGGCGCGGTGATCGGCAACAATGTGGGCAGCGGCAGCGCCGGAACGGGCGCGGCGATCGGCGCCGCGATCGGCGGCACCGCGGGCGCGGTGAAGGGCTGTCGCGAGGACGGCGGCTGCGGCGCGACCAGCGTCAACCGTCGCCAGTACTATGACGAGCGCGCGGGCCGGTATTACTACTACGACTCGCGGAGCGGCCGTTACTATTGGGAAGACGGCGCGCCCCGCTACTAAGGGGCCACGCGTGCGAACAGCATGCTCCAGAGAGGCGACCGGCCCCGCCGGTCGCCTTTGTCATGTCCGCTATTTCTGACGGAGGGTTTGGCATGAAGACCATACGCACCATGATCCTGGGCGGCGCGTTGCTGGCCACGGCCGGCTGCGCAGCGACCGAAGGGCCCTTCCGGGTCCTGCGAAAGCCCGTGACGACCGCGCCGGCGGTCTGCGCCGACTTCCAGGCCTCGCTCTATTTCGACCGCGATAGCGCCGCCCTGACACGAGAAGCGCGGATGGTGCTCGACAACGCCCGGGCTCAGGCGCGGGACTGCGCGGTGCGATCCGTGCGCGTCGTTGGCCTGGCCGACGCCGTGGGCGCGCCGGAGGCCAATCTGGCGCTGTCGCGTCGACGGGCCGAGGCGGTGTCCCAGGCGCTGGCGCGCGTGGGGTTCGCGAAGGTGGACGTGGACATGGCCGCCGTGGGTGATGCAGGCGCGGTTTCCACGTCCGGCGCTGCGGACCCGCTGCGTCGTCGCGCCGACGTGCTGTTCGACCTGGAGCCCCGCTGATCCGACGCCGGCCGGGCGAGGGATCTGGGCCTGCAAACGAAGAAAGGCGGTCCGGGAAGCCGGTCCGCCTAAGTTCGCATCAACAAAGGGGGGTGCGAAGGCGGCAGACTGGCTTGCGCCAGTCTCAAGTCGGGGGGGCGTCGCCGCCTTCGCAAATACACAACGGAGCCGTCGGCGCTTAGTTCCCGGCGGTGTGCGATATTTTTTCAGTTGCGGCTTCGCGACTGACGCGCCGCGAAATCCTCGGAACAGGCGCCCGGCCAGGACGTTGAAACTGCGGGGCGGACATCGGGTCCGCCGGGCAGGGGAGCAGCGTCGTGATTCGCACCTATGTGGCCGAACATGGCGGTACGGTTTTCGTTTCGACGCTCAGCCAGCGTCAAAGAAGAACGCGTTCGCGCATCATGGCCCTGGTCGTGATCGCGGTGATGGGCGCCTCGGCCGGGACGGTGCAGGCTTTCCACGACCACCAGCGCGCGGACGCCGTTCGCATGTGGACCCCATAAGGAGGTAAGCGTCATGCCCGCCGACATTCATCACCACGCCGCGCCCAACGAGACGGCGCCGCGCGTCAGCGCGACCCGCGCCCGCCAGGGCCGCTGGGGCAAGCATATTTTCTGGATACTGATCGTTTCCACGGTTCTCGCGGCGATCGCCTTGTTCGGCGCCTGGAGCTACCGCGCCAAGGACCTGGCGGCGGTCGAGGTCAACAACGGCGTCCAGACTCCCGCCGAGGCCCAGCGCTACGACACTCAGCCCTCCCCTGCGCGCCAGAGGCCGTAAGAGGGGTAGGATCCAAAAGACGGGGCGGCCTCCGCGAGGAGGCCGCCCTTCTTTTTGGCTGCTGCGCAGCCGACTACTTCTTGATCCAGCCGCCGTCGAGCGGCTTCCAGTACTGGCCCGGGGCTAGGCGGGCGTAGAGCTGCTTGGCGGTCGCCTGACCGGCGGCCTCGACGGTCACGCCGGTCTTGGCGGCGATGTCCTTGTAGGCGGCGGCGCGGCCGGTGTTGATCTCGGCCACGGCGGCGCGCAGGGCGGCGTCGCCGCCGGACACGATGCCGAGGTATCCGTCGGCCTGCTCGCCGACCGTTCCGGCGGTCTTGGCGGCGTCGACGGTCGCCTTGGCGGCGGCCGATTGGGCCATGGCCAGGCCCGCGCCGGCGGCGGTCATCGCCAGGCCCAGGGCCAGAACCGTCATCGTCTTGCGGATCATGTCGGTCCTCCTTGCTTAGAACAGGTTGGGGTTCTGCTGGATCAGCGACTGGACTTCCTTGTCCAGCCGCACGCGCACGTCGGCGTCCAGCTTGGCGTAGATATTGATCGGGTCGACCTTCACGCGGACGGTCGGCGTGCACGCGGCCGCGCCGAGCGCTCCGGTCGCGATCAGGGCCATCAAGAGGGCGCGCTTTCTCATGCGTCTGGTCTCCAGTTCCTACGCAGGGTGACGGGTCACGGTTGAACCGGACCTGAACGAGGCGGGGCGGGCGCTTCGCCGGCGAACGAACGCCGCCAGGCGTCCAGAAGCTCGTCGAAGTTCAGCGACGTGTCGAGGGTCAGGTCCACGGGCGTCTTGGCCGGCAGGGCGATGCGCTTGTCGAACGCGCGGCCGCGCAGGAGGTCCAGGATCCCGATCCTGGCCTTCTCGGCCACCTTGGGGTCGTGCTGACCCTTCACATGGAAGAGGATCCCCAACCGCCCGTTGTCGGTGCTGTTGACGCCCGCTTCCAGCTGGTCGAACGCCAGGTTCTCCATGGCCTGGTAGGCGAAGTCCTGGATCGCATTGACCTGGCCGGGCGGCTGGGTCGGCGGCGCGCCGGGCGCGTCGGCCGGGCTGGCGGCGACGTTCGACAGCGCCGTGCGGGCGATCTCCAGCCGTCCTGGCTGGATCGCGCGCACCTGGCCGTTCTGGAACCTCAGGCCCTCGGGTCCGAAGGTGAAGGGCAGGCGGCCATCGACGACGGCGTCGATCTTGATGCGGTCGGCGAGGGACGAGGCGGCGATCAGCTCGCCCAGGTCGAGATGCTCGATGACGACGGCGCCCTTGATCGTCTTGTCGGGACCGAGTGGCACGTCGATCGGCTCGATCGAAACCCGGCCCTTGGCGGCCTGGAACGTGGCCTTGGAGATGTGCAGCATCTCCGCGCCCAACTGGAACACCGACTCGATCCCGGTGAGCGGCACCAGCGAGTCGATCTTGACGACCCGCATCGTCTGGTTCGGCGCGCTGGCCAGCGGCGCGAGGCTGGTGAAGTCGACCGCGCCGTCCAGCGTGGCGACGAAGCCGATCGGGCTGGTGAAGTCGATCTTGTCGGCGACCAGGCGTCCCCGGCTAGTGGCGCCGGCCTGATCCCAGGCGAAGACGCCGGTGAAGCTGGCCCCGCCCTTGGCCTCGCGGGCGAAGGCCGCCATCGGCGACAGCTCCGCCGGTTGGAGGCCTCCCGGCGCGAACACCAGCTTCGAGGCGTCGATATCGGCCTGACCCCGGCCCGTGGCCACGACGTGGCGCAGGCGGATCTCGCCGAGCGGCGCGCCGACGGGCGTGGTCGCCTGGAAGCCGCCGCTCCAAAGCCCGCCGGACAGACCCAGCCGTCCCTTGGCGAGGATCGGATTGAACCGCCGTTCTGGCGCGGCGTCGGCGACGGCGGCGCTGTCGACGCGCACCTCGGCGCGCTCGAACCCGCGCGCGCCGCCCAGCGTGGCTTCGCCCTGAATCGTCTGGAGGCGCGCCTGAGCGCTGGTCACGTCGCCTTCGCCGTCCTTGAAGCGCAAGGCGGCGCTCCACCCGCCCGGCCCGGCGGCGACCAGCGGCGCGGCGCTCGGGCAGAGGGTGGCCTTGACGTTCGTGATGGGGCTCTCGCCCAAGGCATAGGCTTTCGCCGTGATCGCCGCGCACTGTCGCGTGGCCAGGGTGAGGCGGCCGCCGGCGATCCGCGCCTGGCCATCGATCTGGCCGCCGATCCCCTGCAGCGGCGGCAGGTCGAAGTCCTCGGTCGCGAGGGTCAGCGGCGAGGTCATCACGCCCCCCGCCGCGCGCCAGTCCGCCGCCGCCAGCCGCATCGTCGGCAGGCCGCCGCCGGAAAGCGCCGCCCGCAGTCCCCCGCGCGCGCCGTCCGGGCCGGCGTCGACCAGGAGGCCGTTGGGCGCGGAGGCGGTCAGGAGGACGCCGTTCGGCGCGGCGAGGCGGGCTTCCCGCGACAGCGACACCCGCGCGCGCCCCTTTCCGACCTCGACGCCTAGGCCCGGCGCCGACAGCCGGAACGTGCGGAGCGCCTGGCTCAGCGGCTGGCCATAGGCGGGGTTGGGGATAAGGCCCGCCAGCCGCGCCGCGTCCGGTCCTGAAATCCCGCTCGCGCCCGACGCTTCACCGTCGAGGCTGAGGGTCAGGCCTTGCGGGGCCTGGCTGAACCGGCCGCTGGCCGCGGCGCGCGCGGACGCCAGGGCCAGGGCGCCCGTGGCAAGCCGATCGGCGGTCGCCTGGATCTTCAACGGACCGTCCATGCGCGCGCCTTCGGCGTCGGTCGCCAGGACCAGGGCGTCCGACGATCCGGCGGCCCGAAGATTCTGTATGGCCGCACCGCCCGCGATCGCCTGGCCGGCCCGCAGGTCGAGGGCGGTCGCGCCGCGCACGCGCAGACGTCCGTCTTGGCGGCCGCCCACCACGCGCGCCAGGTCCAGGGCCAGGACGGCTTCGCGCGCCGTCAGCGATGGCGTCGACAGGCGCTCGCCGCGCAGAACCGCCCGCCCCTTGCCCATTAAGGCGACATCTTGCGGGCCGCCGTCCAGTCGACCGTTCCAGGACAGGTTGGCGTCCAGCCCCTCGACCTGGCCATCGCCCAGCCGCGCAGCCTCTGCGCGCAGCGAAAGTTGGGCCTTCACCGGGCCTCGCGCCGTCCGGCCGACGAGGTCCGGATAGGGCAGGTCGGCGCTGAGCTGGGCGGTGGTCGCGGCGAGGCCGCTCGGCGCGCTCTCCAGGCTGTCCAGGGCCAAGGTGACATCCAGGGTCAGTCGGTCGCCGCGCTTGCGGGCGGTCACGGTCGCGCCGCGGGCGTTGATCGTCAGGTCGCTGCTCGCGTGGCGCAGCGGCGCCAGACGCGCGTCCAGCCGCAGCAACTGGCCGTTGTCCAGGCTGGCGTCGCCGGTGATCCGCGCGCGGCCGCCGGGCGTGATGAGGTCCAGCCGCGCGTCCTCGACCAGCACCGCCGGACTGGGAACGCCCGGACGTCGCGGCGCCTTCAAGGCCTCGTCGATCAGCGGCTGCAGCGCGCCCAGCCGCAGGCCCTTGTCGTCGAGCGTGGCGGCGATACGCGGCCGAACCAGGCGCACGGCCTTGGTCTGGATCCCGAAGCGGTCCCCGCTCCACGGGGTCGAGAGGTCGTAGGTGACCTCCAGGCGATCGGCGGCGAAGATCGGCGCGTTGGCCGGGCCCAGGCGCACCTTGCCGACGAAGCCCGAGGCGTCGACATCCTCCAACTGGACCGCAGCCTCGATCCCCCGCTCACTCAGCCAGGCCTCGGCCAGTTCGCGGCTGATCTCGCGACGTCCCGACCAGACGACGAGACCTGCGGCGATGAAGGCCATCATCGACAGCGACACCGCCTCCAGGCCCAGATCCACCAGGCGCGCATGGCGCCGCGCCGCCGCGCCGGGCGGCGAGGAGGCGGTGTCTGGCGTCGGATTGGTCGAGGGTCGTGCCATCACGTCCTGGCGTCTGGTGTCCTAACAAAGCCCCCCGGCCAAGCTTTGGATCCCTATTTCTTGAAGCCCAGTACGTCCTGCATGTCGTAGAGGCCCGGCGGCTTGCCCTTGACCCAGACGGCGGCGGCGATCGCTCCGCGCGCGAACAGGCCACGATCGATGGCCGAGTGCGACAGGGTCAGGCTCTCGCTTTCGCCGGCGAAGATCACGCTGTGCTCGCCGATGATCCCGCCGCCGCGCACCACCGAAAAGCCGATGTCGCCGTCCCTGCGGGGGCCGGTGACGCCGTCGCGGCCCCGATCGGCGACCTCGGAGAGGGTCACGCCCCGCCCTTCGGCGGCGGCCTCGCCCAGCATCAGGGCCGTGCCCGACGGGGCGTCGATCTTGCGCTTGTGGTGCGCCTCGAACACCTCGATGTCCCAGTCCTGCGCGGGCAGGGCGGCGGCGGCCTGGCGCACCAGGCCCATCAGCATGTTGACGCCCAGCGAGTAGTTGCCCGAGCGGACGATCGGGATGGTCTTGGCGAGCGCGTCGATGCGGGCCAGTTGCTCGTCCGAAAACCCGGTCGAGCCGATCACCAGCGCCGGCCCGCCGTTCGCGGCGGCCTCCTCGGCCAGGGCGACCGAGGCCTCGGGCAGCGTAAAGTCGATCACCGCCTCGGCGGCGGCCAGGGCGGCCTCGCGCGCGACCAGGCCCGCGCCCTCGACGCCCGGACGCTCGAAGCGCGCGGCGACCACGGCGTCAGCCCGCCCCTCGAGCGCCTGAGCGACGGCGCGCCCCATGCGGCCATTGGCGCCGGCGATCGCGATCTTCACGGGCTGGGACAAGTCGAACTCCAGGAGAAAACTGACCGTGGGCAAATCACCTGTTCCGCCCCTTCAGGTCAACCTCAGGCCGCCTTCCGCAGCGGCGCCGCGCTTGACGCAACGCCAAGCCCAACAAGCGTTTGCGGGGATTTTCGCGATCCGACCCGGTTGTGAGGTCCGTCCCCCCTCGTTACGGTACGGACATATAAGGGCGTGTCCGCATCGATCGGCGCGCCCCTTCATCGACTTGCGCAGCAGGAATGGGAAACGCCGGATGAGTGACGCGGAACGCAAGACCTTCACGGATGCGGAGGCCCTGGCCTTCCACCGTCATCCGACCCCCGGCAAGATCGCCATCGTGCCGACCAAGCCAATGGCCACCCAGCGCGACCTGAGCCTGGCCTATTCGCCGGGCGTCGCCGTGCCCGTGCACGCCATCGCCGCCGATCCGGACATGGCCTACGAATACACCTCCAAGGGCAACCTGGTGGCGGTGATCTCGAACGGCACCGCGATCCTGGGCCTTGGCGACCTGGGGGCCCTGGCCTCCAAGCCGGTGATGGAAGGCAAGAGCGTCCTCTTCAAGCGCTTCGGCGACGTCGACTCGATCGACATCGAGGTCACCACCAAGGACCCCGACGAGATCATCACGGTGGTCAAGAACATCGGCGTCACCTTCGGCGGCATCAATCTGGAGGACATCAAGAGCCCCGAGTGCTTCCGCATCGAGACCGAGCTGCAGGAGCTGCTCGACATCCCGGTGTTCCACGACGACCAGCATGGCACGGCGATCATCTGCGCCGCCGGCCTGATCAACGCCTGCCATATCACCGGCAAGAAGATCGAGGACGTGAAGGTCGTGCTGAACGGCCCCGGCGCGGCCGGCATCGCCTCGCTGGAGCTGATCAAGGCGATGGGCGTGCGGGCCGAGAACTGCATCGCCGTCGACTCCAAGGGCGTGCTCTATCGCGGCCGCACCGAAGGCATGAACCAGTGGAAAAGCGCCCACGCGGTCGAGACCGACAAGCGCACCCTGGCCGAGGCCGTGGTCGGCGCCGACGTGCTGCTGGGCCTGTCGGCCAAGGGCGCCTTCACCCCCGAGATGATCGCCTCGATGGCTCCGAACCCAGTCATCTTCGCCATGGCCAATCCCGATCCGGAGATCACGCCCGAAGAGGTCAAGCGGGTCCGCAAGGACGCGATCATGGGCACGGGGCGCAGCGACTATCCCAACCAGGTCAATAACGTCCTGGGCTTCCCCTACATCTTCCGCGGCGCGCTGGACGTGCGGGCCCGCCGCGTGAACCACGAGATGAAGATCGCCTGCGCCCAGGCCCTGGCCATGCTGGCGCGCGAGGACGTGCCGGACGAGGTGGCCGCCGCCTATCATGGCCGACAGCTGAAGTTCGGGCCGGACTACATCATCCCGTCGGCCTTCGACCCGCGCCTGATCTGGTACGTGCCGCCGTTCGTCGCCCAGGCGGCGATGGACACCGGCGTGGCCCGCAAGCCGATCGCCGACATGGACGCCTATCGCGCCAGCCTCGCCCAGCGCCTGGACCCCACCGCCGGCTTCCTGCAGAAGATCTCCGGCTCGGTGCTGGCCAATCCCAAGCGCATCGTCTTCGCCGAGGGCGAGGACCCCAGCGTCATCCGCGCCGCCTACGCCTATCAGAGCGGCGGGTTCGGCAAGGCCATCCTCTGCGGCCGCGAGAACCTGGTGCACGAGAACATGCGCCTGGTGGGCCTGGATCCCGAGACGGCGGGTCTTGAGATCATCAACGCCCGCCTTTCGGACCGGAACCCCGACTATGTCGACGCCCTGTACGCGCGCCTGCAGCGCCAGGGCTATCTGAAGCGCGACGTCCAGCGCCTGATCAATCAGGACCGCAACAGCTTCGCCGCCTCGATGGTCACCTTGGGCGAGGCCGACGGCATGGTCACCGGCGTCACCCGCAGCTTCGACCAGGCCCTGGAGGAGGTGCTGCGCGTCGTCGACCCGGCGCCGGGCGGCCGGATCATGGGCATGTCGGTCGTGCTGGCCAAGGGCCACACCCTGTTCGTGGCCGACACCAACGTCACCGAGCTGCCCGAGGCTGAGGAGCTGGTCGAGATCGCCTGCGAAGCCGCCCGCGCCGTCCGCCGCCTGGGCTTCAAGCCGCGCGTAGCCTTCATGAGCTACTCGACCTTCGGCAACCCGATGGGCCTGCGCTCGGAAAAGGTTCGCGAGGCCGTGGCGATGCTCGACGAGATGGACGTCGACTTCGAGTACGAGGGCGAGATGCCGCCGGAGCTGGCGCTGGATCCGGAAAAGCGCGCCAACTATCCGTTCATGCGCCTGACCGACAGCGCCAATGTCCTGATCATGCCGGCCATCCACGCCGCCTCGATCTCGACCAAGCTGGTCCAGTCGCTGGGCGGCGCCACAGTGATCGGCCCGGTTCTGCTGGGCCTCTCCAAATCGGTGCAGATCGCGCCGCTGTCGGCCTCGGTGTCCAAGATCCTGAACATGGCCATGATGGCCGCCTACGATCAGCCGATGGACAGCGGCGAGGGGTGAGGGTCCACCCTCCCCCTGCAGAGAAGAAAACGCGACCACGCACCCTCTCCCATGGGGAGAGGGCCGGGGAGAGGGAGTACGGCCTTGGCCGGAGCGCCGGCAGGGTGCTGGCTTTGAAACCCCTCTCCCGACCGCTTCGCGGCCACCCTCTCCCTCTGGGAGAGGGGACCGGTTTACGGGGATTGGCGGGCGTGAACGCTCCGAATTGGCGACGCCGAAGCCAACGAAATCAACGCCTTCTCACTTTTACGCGCCAACTTATCCCCGGCGCTAAATCCTGCTGCACAATCATAGCCATCCCCGTCGCGGGGGAGGGCGTATGGATCCGGCCCAATGCGGCGGCGGGGCTAGGTTGAGCGGGGCCGCGTGGTC
>JAIUNU010000005.1 GCA_020161365.1 Pseudomonadota bacterium
CCCGAGCTGAAAGACGCTCACGCCCCCCATCCTCACGGGCAAGAACAACCTGGCGGAGCGGAAGCGCGAGCCGAAACACAAAACACACTCACGGTACTCCGGGTTCGCCCGGCCGCTCCGTCGCCTCCCCAGCACCTTCAGCGGTCGCGCCGCGTGAAGCGGCGGACGCGCGCCCCAAAATCCTCCCCCGCTGGGGGGAGGATTTCTCTAAAACGCCGCGCTGACGATGGTCCCGTCCGGCGACAGGGCGGCGCGTTTGAGGCCGCTGGAGACGAAGGGCATGGCGATGTTTCCGTCCCGATCCACCGCAATCAGTCCGCCATGACCGCCGAGCTCGGCGACGCTGTCGATGGCGGCCTTGGCGGCGATGTCCAGCGCCTGTCCGCCGAAGCGGACGCGGTGGGCGATCTGGGCGGCGACGGCGGCGCGGATGAAGTACTCGCCCTGGCCGGTGCAGGAGACCGCGGCGTGGCCGTCGGCCCAGGCCCCGGCGCCGATGATCGGGCTGTCGCCCACCCGGCCGGGCCGCTTGCCAAACACCCCGGCGGTGGAGGTGGCGGCGGCGAGGCGCCCCTCGGCGTCGCGAACCACGCAGCCGACGGTGCCGGTGGGCAGGGCGTCGGGCGGGTGGTTATCCTCGAAGGCCCCCGCGCGGGTGAACCAGGCGTCAGGGTCCTCGACCGCCTCCAGCCCCTGCTCGCGGGCGAAGTCGATGGCGCCCTGGCCGGCCAGCATGACGTGGGGGGTGCGCTCCATCACCGCCCGGGCGGCCAGGATCGGGCTCTTGAAGCCCTGCAAGGCGGCGACCGAACCGGCGCGCAGGGTGGGGCCATCCATCAGGCTGGCGTCGAGTTCGTATTCGCCATCGGCGTTGGGCGAGGCGCCCTTGCCGGCGATGTAGAGCCCGCTGGCCTCGAGACCGATCACGGTCTCGACCGCCACGTCCAGCGCGCTGGCCCCGGCGGCCAGGCGGTCGCGGGCGGCTTCGACGAGGCCACGCATGTGGGCGATCTCGACGCCGTAGTCGTGGCCGCGCTTGGCTCCGGCGCCGCCGTGCAGGGCGAGACTAAAACGTTTGTTTGACATTCTGCTTCCTTGGCTCGACGTCCCGCGCTAGCGTCCGGCCTCTTAGCGAAGAACGTCCTTTTAGCGAAAAGATTTGGGGAGAGGCGATCATGAAGGCAGTGCTCAGCAAGGAAGTCGGCGGTCCCGAGACCCTGGTGCTAGAGGAGCTGCCCGATCCCGTCGCCGGCGCGGGCCAGGTGCTGATCGACGTGAAGGCCTGCGGGGTGAACTATCCCGACGTCCTGATCATCGAGGACAAGTACCAGTTCAAGCCGACGCGTCCGTTCGCGCCGGGCGGCGAGGTGTCGGGCGTGATCTCGGCGGTCGGCGAGGGCGTGACCCGCTTCAAGGTCGGCGACCGCGTGCTGGCCTCGACCGGCTGGGGCGGCTACGCCGAGAAGCTGGCCCTGGAAGAGGGCCGCTGCACGCCCATTCCCGACAACATGCCCTTCGACGAGGCCGCCGCCTTCGTCCTGACCTACGGCACCTCGTACTACGCGCTGAAGGATCGCGGCGTACTGAAGGCCGGCGAGACCCTGCTGGTGCTGGGCGCGGCCGGGGGCGTCGGTTTGGCCGCCGTCGAGCTGGGCAAGGCGATGGGCGCCAAGGTGATCGCCGCGGCCTCGAGTCAGGAGAAGGTCGACCTGGCCATCAAGCACGGCGCCGACAGCGGCGTCGTCTATCCGCGCGGTCCGTTCGACAAGGACGGCCAGAAGGAGCTGGCCAACCTGATCAAGGGCGCCTGCGGTTCGGACGGCTGGGACGTGGCCTATGACGCGGTCGGCGGCGACTATTCGGAGGCCACGATCCGCGCGGCCGGCTGGAACGGCCGCTTCCTGGTCATCGGCTTCCCGTCGGGCATCCCGAAGATCCCGCTGAACCTGACGCTGCTGAAGTCGTGCGACATCGTCGGCGTGTTCTGGGGCGCGGCGGTGGCGCGCGACCCCAAGGGCCACGCCCAGAACCTGAAGGAGCTGATGGACCTCTACGCCGCCGGCAAGATCCGGCCGTACGTCTCCGAACGCTTCCCGCTGGCCCGGGCCGGCGAGGCGATCGCGCACCTGTCCAGCCGCAAGGCGATGGGCAAGGTGGTCATCATCGTCGAATAAGGGCGGCGCCACGGCGTGGTTAAAACGCGCTAAGCATCCTTCTTAGCGAAGGAAACAGGCTCTCTCCGCAGAATGTCTCCAAGACGAGGAGACTCTGCGGAGATGTTTGTTCCCCAGGAGCAGAGCGGCTTCAACGAGGCCGCCCCGGCCGCGCCGCGCCGTCCCTACCGGCTGGCTCGCCGTCCCGAAGAGCGCGTGCGGGTGCTCGGCGGGACTGTGGACCTGGTGCGCCCGGAGGAGGTCTTCCACTTCGTCACCGGCAAGCTGGAGGCGGGCCAGAGCGCCATCGTCGCCAACCACAACCTGCACAGCCTCTACCTGCTCGGCCAGGACCCGCGGATCGGCGAGTTCTACAAGGCCGCCGACCTGATCGAGGTCGACTCCACCCCGCTGATTTTCTGGGCGCGTCTGGTGGGCCGCGCCAGCCGGCGCTTTCACCGCTGCACCTATCTGGACTGGCGCGACGCCTTCTGGGCCCTGGCCAGCCGGAAGGGCTGGAAGGTCTTCTTCGTCGGCGGCGCGCCCGGCGTCGGCGAAAAGGCTGTCGAGCGCATCCGCCAGGACTGGCCGAACGCGCGCATCGAGACGCATCACGGCTATTTCGACGCCGCCTCGGGGTCGGCCGAGAACGAGGCCGTGCTCGCCCGAATCCGCGACTACGCGCCGGACATCGTGCTGGTCGGCATGGGCATGCCGCGCCAGGAAATCTGGACGCTGGAGAACCACAAGGCCTACGGCCCGGCGGCGACCTTCACCGTCGGCGGGGCCTTCGACTACGAGGCCGGCGTCCAGAAGGCCGCGCCGCGCTGGATGGGCCCGCTGGGGCTGGAATGGCTGTTCCGCCTGACGGCCGATCCCAAGCGGCTGTTCTTCCGCTACTGCGTCGAGCCCTGGTCGCTGATCGGCCCGGCCGTCGGCGATGTGGCTCGGGCGCTGTCGCAGCGCGGCTCGCAGGCGACGGACAAGGCGCGCTGGGAGCAGATCCGCGGCCGCAACGAGGTCGCACCTTAGCCGACCCGACGGATTCCAGCCCCGAAAACCGCGCCGCGTCGCGGAAGGCCTCTAGCCAATCCCTACCCGCTCCGCGAATATGATCATTGATCACTGACCCAGGAGAGGTCGGGGAACGCGGAGGAAGAAATCGATGGTCGGACGTCTGGACGGCAAGGTCGCCGTGATCACCGGGGGCTGCTCGGGTATCGGGCTTGGCGCAGTCGAGCTCTTCGTCGCCGAGGGCGCTTGCGTCGTCGCCGCCGACCTGCAGGACGAGAAGGGGCGCATGCTGGAGCAGCGCTTCCCCGACAAGGTCCGCTTCTCGCGCTGCGACGTCACCTCGGATGACGATCTGGCCAAGACCATGGCCCTGGCCGAAGACAGCTTCGGCGGCCTCGACATCCTGTTCAACAACGCCGGCCACGGCGGCACCCCTGCGGGCGTCCCCGAGCTGACGGCCGAGGCCTGGGACAAGACCTTCGCGCTCTTGGTCCGCGGTCCGGCCATGGGCATGAAGCACGCCCTGCCGCTGATGCTGAAGCGCGGCGGCGGCTCGATCATCAACACCGCCTCGATCGCGGGTCTGCAGGCAGGTTTCGGCCCGCTGGCCTATTCATCGGCGAAGGCGGCCGTGATCCACATGAGCCGCTGCGCCGCAGCCGAACTCTCCCCGCAGAAGATCCGCGTCAACGCCATCTGCCCAGGCCTGATCGCCACCTCGATCTTCGGCGCCTCGATGGGCCTGCCGCGCGAAGTGGCCGACCAGATGGCCGCGCAGATCGCCTCGATCGGTCCGAAGATCCAGCCGATCCCCAAGTCGGGCCTGCCCGAGGACATCGCGGCGGCCGCCCTCTATCTTGCGAGCGACGACTCGCGGTTCGTGACCGGCACGCACATCGTTGTCGACGGCGGCATCACCGTGGGCCCGCGCAGCGCCTGGGACGTCAATACGCCCTCGCCGATCCTGGCGGCCATGGGGATTACGCCTGAGCAGGCCGAGCAGATGCGCGCCCAGCTTCTGGCTGCCGGCGGGGCGGGGTGACGCTCACCCCGAACCTGCGCGGCGCGCTGTGGATGCTGGCCTCTGCGGTCGGCTTCACGGCGATGACGACCCTGATCAAGTTCCTCGGGCCCGGCTATCCGGCGGCCCTCCAAACCTTCTACCGGCAGCTGGCCGGCGTCCTGGTGCTGTTGCCGCTGATCGCTCGCGACTGGCGCGGGGCGTTCCGCACCACGCGTCCCGGCATCCTGATCTTCCGTTCCAGCGCCGGCGTGCTAGCCCTGATCATGGGCTTTTACGCCTATCAGAAGCTGCCCCTGGCCGACGCCAACGCGCTGTCGTTCACGCGGACGCTGTGGCTGGTTCCGCTGGCGGGCCTGGTGCTTCGCGAACCGATCGGACCGTTGCGGATCAGTGCGGCGATGGTGGGCTTTGTCGGCGTGCTGATCATGCTGCGACCCGGGGCGGGCGGCGTGCAGGCCTGGATCGGCTGGCCGCAGGTCTGCGCTTTGGCGTCGGCGTTTCTGTTCGCCCTGACGATCACCGGCATGAAGGTGATGACCCGCGACCACAGCCCGTTCGTGCTCCTGGTCTATGCGGCGGTGCTGGGTCTGGTCTTCGCAATCCCGCCGGCGCTGTTTGTCTGGCGCTGGCCGACCTGGCCCGACCTGGGACTGCTGGCCACGATGGGCGTCATCGGCACGTTCACGCAGGGCGCCTATATCAAGGGGATGCAGGCGGGCGAGGCCGCCGTTATGGCGCCGATCGACTACACCCGGCTGGTGTTCGCGGTCGCCGCAGGCCTCTTGCTCTTCCACGAGGTACCCCGCCCCGCCACGATCATCGGCGCCGCGATCGTGGTCGTGTCCACCCTGTTCATCTCGTGGCGCGAGCACCAACTGGCCAAACGCTCGGTCGACCCGTCCCTGCAATCGCCCGATTGATGGACCGGTATGTCGGCGGGGCGGGCCGCGTTCTTTCGCCCTCCCGCGAAACCCGGTAGCCATGGACGGCTTCTGGTAGGGATTTTGCATGCAAACCGTTCTGGTGACCGGCGGCGCGGGCTATGTCGGCTCGCACTGCTGTCTGGCGCTCGCCGAGGCCGGCTTTCGTCCGGTCGTGTTCGACGATCTTTCGAACGGTCACCGCGAGCACGTCCGGTGGGGGCCGCTGGAGCTCGGCGACATTCGCGATGCGAGGCGGTTGGACGCGGTGTTCGCGGCCCATGCGCCGGTGGCGGTCCTGCACTTCGCGGCGCGTATCGAGGTGGGGGAATCGGTAAAGTCGCCGGGCGCCTTCTTCGACACGAATGTCGGGGGAGCCATCACCCTGATCGAGGCGGCGCGACGGGCCGGCGTGAAAGCGCTGGTGTTTTCGTCGACCTGCGCGACCTTCGGCGACCCGGTCCGTCTGCCGATGAACGAGGACCATCCCCAGGCGCCGCTCAACCCTTATGGCCGCAGCAAGCTGATGGTCGAGCAGGCGCTGGCCGATTACGATCGCTATGTCGGCTTCCGCAGCGCGGTCCTGCGGTATTTCAACGCGGCGGGCGCCGATCCGGAGGGCCGTATCGGTGAGTGGCACGAGCCGGAAACCCACGCCCTACCGCTCGCCATCCAGGTCGCCCTGGGCCAGAGGCCCCATTTCACGATCTTTGGCGACGACTATGACACCCGCGACGGCACGGCGGTCCGCGACTACGTGCATGTTCTGGATCTCGCCGACGCCCATGTGGCGGCCTTGCGGCGATTGCTTGCGGGCGGGTCGTCGGAAGCGTTCAACCTGGGTACGGGGACAGGAACCACGGTTCGTGAACTGGTCGATGCGGTGGGGCGCGCGAGCGGCGAGCCCTTGAACGTGCAGATCGCGCCGCGCCGCGCCGGTGATGCGCCGGTGCTGGTTGGCGACAACGCCAAGGCGCAAGCCTTGCTGGATTGGACGCCGGTCCGGGATCTGGACGCGATCGTTTCCAGCGCCTGGCGATGGCATCGGGCTCAGGCGGCGGGGCCCATGCCATAGGCCTGCGTCAACCTTAACTCCAGAAAGGGTTTATTCGTAACTTGTGCGGTAACACTGATTTCTAGTGACCCTTTGGGGGGGTGTTGCGTGCTGAAGTTTCTGACCTGCCTGACAACGCAGCACGACTTGCGCCTCGTGCTCGTCGCCGGCGCTGTCTGCCTTGCAGGTTGCTTTACGACCTTCCGGCTCTATTCGCGGATGCGCGGCGCGCGGGGCGTCGTGCGGTCCGCCTGGCTGCTGCTGACAGGCCTCGTCGCCGGGTCGAGCGTCTGGGCTACCCACTTCATCGCCATGGTGGCGTTCACGCCCGGCCTCAAGACCGGCTACAGCCCCACGGGAACCCTGCTGTCGCTGATGATCGCCGCCCTGTTCATGGCGGGCGGATTTGCGGTGGCCTCGGCGCAGCGCACGACGACCAACGACCTCGCCGGCGGGGTTCTGATCGGGCTCGGCGTCGCCTCGATGCACTATACGGGCATGTCGGCCTTCGTCACGCAGGGCCAGCTGGTCTGGGAGCACGCGACCGTCGGCCTCTCGACCTTGCTGGGCGTGGCCGGTGCGACAGCCGCCCTGATCTTGGCCGGCTCCGCGCGCACGATCCGGCGCCAAGCGATCGGCGGCGGCCTGCTGTGCCTGGGCATCGTTTCTCTGCATTTCACGGGCATGTCCGCGATCACCATCGTGCCCGACATGGCGGTCTCGGTGCCCGAGCAACTGCTGTCCGGCGGCATCCTCACCCTGGCTGTCGGTTCGATCACCAGCATGATCAT
Source organism: Pseudomonadota bacterium (assembly GCA_020161365.1). Lineage (GTDB taxonomy): Bacteria > Pseudomonadota > Alphaproteobacteria > Caulobacterales > Caulobacteraceae > Caulobacter. The sequence goes on from JAIUNU010000005.1 coordinate 6,957, forward strand.
CCTGGGCGGACTGGGCGCCGTGGCGATCGAATCCCAAACCTCGCGCTCGGCGCTCGAGCGCATTCGCCGCCTGGCCAACGCCGCCTATGAAGGTCTGGTGGTCGTGCAGTCGGGCCGGATCAACGACGCCAACGCCGCCTTCTGCGAGCTGGCCGGCGCTTCGCTCTCGGACCTTGTCGGTCGCCCACTGTTCGGCGAGATCCTGACGTTCGACGAAGCGTCGCCAAACCGCGAGGATGTTCGCCGCGAGGGCTTCCTGCAGCCCGTCGCCGGCGGGCGCGAGATCCCGGTCGAGGTGTTTTCGCGTCTGATGGACGACGGCGCCCGGGTTGAAACCTCGGGACTGACCGTTCTGGCCGTCCGGGATCTGCGGGAACGGCGCGCGGCCGAGGAAAAGATTCGCTACCTTGCCGAGCACGATGGCCTGACCGGGCTTCTCAACCGCAACTCACTGCAGATGCGCTTGGCCGCGGCCATCGACCGCGTCGAGGCCTCGGGTGAAAGTCTGGCGGTCATCTGCATCGACCTGGACCACTTCAAGGAAGCCAACGACCAGCATGGCCATCTGGCCGGTGACGCCCTCTTGGTCGAAACCGCCCGGCGCTTGCAGTCGACGGTCCAGGCGCCGTCCTTCGCAGCGCGCCTTGGCGGTGACGAGTTCATCGTCGTCCAGGTGGCCGGGGGCGATCAGCCCGCCGCGGCGGCCGAACTGGCCGGACGTCTGATCGAAACGCTCGGCGCGCCCGTGGCGCACGAGGGCCAGGAGCTGGCCCTGGGCTCAAGCCTGGGCGTCAGCCTCTACCCGGACGATGGCCGGACCGTCGAAGCCCTGATGGCCAATGCCGACATGGCCCTGTACCGGGCCAAGGAAAGCGGCCGGGGCGCCTATCGCTTCTTCAAGCGGGAGATGGACGACACCATTCGCGAGCGGCGCAATCTGGCGCGCGACCTGCGCCAAGGCATCGCTGACAACGAACTGCTGGTTCACTACCAGCCGCTGGCCCGCGCTGCGGACGGTGACGTGTGCGGCTTCGAGGCCCTCGTCCGCTGGAAGCATCCGACCCGGGGCATGATCCCGCCGCTTGAGTTCATTCCCGTGGCCGAGGAGAACGGCCTGATCGGGGCGCTCGGCGACTGGGTTCTCCGCCAGGCCTGCGCGGACGCCGCCGCCTGGGAAAAGCCGCTCCGGATCGCCGTCAACCTGTCGCCGCTGCAGTTGCACAATCCTGCGCTGCCCAGCCTGGTGCACGAGGTGCTGATCACCACGGGCCTTTCACCGTCCCGCCTGGAGCTGGAGATCACCGAAAGCGCGCTCTTCAAGGACTATCAGCGGGCGCTCGACAACCTTCGACGCCTCAAGGCCCTGGGCGTGCGGATCGCCATGGACGACTTTGGCACCGGCTTCTCCTCGTTGTCGACGCTGCAATCGTTCCCGTTCGACAAGATCAAGATCGACAAGAGCTTCGTCGAGAACATCCACCGGCACGACCGCGCCACGGTCATCGTCCGCGCTGTCCTCGGCTTGGGGCGCAGCCTCGAGATCCCCGTCGTGGCCGAGGGCGTCGAGACCGAGGAGCAGATCCTGTTCCTGCGCGGAGAAGACTGCGCGGAGCTGCAAGGCTATGCGATCGGGCGCCCGACGCCCGTCGACGGTTTGACGGAGTGGACGACCGCCACCCGGTCCGTGGCGACAGATCCCCCACGCAAGGCCAAACGCTCCGCCTAGACCCTGGACGGAGTTCGCGCACCCGGCGCCGACGCTGGATTTTAGAGCGATGGAGCGACCGCACGCGCGCCGGACAGGAGGCCGGGCGAGCGTGCGGTCGCCGCCTTAGAAGCTTCGCCCGATCGTGAGCCCGAGCGTGCGAGGCTGGGAGAGTGTGACCGGGACGGGCGCGGAGGGCACATAGGCGTTGGCGAACGTCGCCGCCGAGACGTCGCCGCGCACATCGAACAGGTTGCGGATGTACGGACTGAAGCGCCACCCGCTGACCAGGGTGACGTCGACGCTGGCGTCGACCGTCTGGTAGGCCTTGAGGCGATAGAGCGGGATCGAGGGGCTGCCGACATAGCCGGCCTGCCGGTTCCCCACGTGTCGAAGCGCGAGCGTGAAATCCGCCGTCGCTCCACCGCTCAGCTTAGCGCGGTAGTCGATCAAGGCCGCAAGACTCAGGCGCGGTGAGAGCGGCAGACGTGCGCCGACATACCCAACCCCCAGGGCCGGAGCGACCGTGGTCAGCTTGGCGTCGGTATAGGCCCCCGACAGGGTCATGCCGACTCCCGCCCGGCTGCGCCATGACAGAGCGAACTCTGAGCCGCGAACGCGCGCGTCGCCGCCGTTCACATACTGGTTCACGCCGTTGACGTTGACCACGAGCTGGATCTTGCTCCAGTCGATCTGATAGCCCGTCACGGAGATCAGCCCGCGGCCGTCGCCGAAGCTCTGCTTGACCCCGACCTCGTAGTTCCAGAGCTGGTCGGACCCGAAGCTGGCGTTCCCAGACCCCGAACCGAAGACGATATTGGGTCCGCCCGGTCGATAGCCGCTGGCCGCGCGCGTATAGACCGTCGTCGCCGAGGTCGGGCGGTAGCGCAGGTTGAAGAGCCACGTGGTCGTGCTCTCGTCCGAGCTCGCCTGGCTGGTGATCACCCCGAACGGGTTGGTGGGATTGTTGCCCAGCCCCCAGGCGCGCTGGACGTAATCGAGCTTGTTCCAGCTCTGGCGCACGCCAATCGTCGCGTCGACCGTGCGCGAGAAATAGACCGTGGCGTCGCCGAACAGGGCGAGTTCGCGTTGGACGCTGGGAATATCGAAGCTGCCGATCGGAACGCCGAACAGATAGCCGTCGCTGCTCGCGGCGTTGGTGAGGCCGACCTGTTGGCGGGTCTTCTCGCGGGAATAGAACCCTCCGACCACCCATTCGAGACGCTTGTTGTCGATGGAGGCCAGGCGCAGCTCCTGGGTGAAGCGCCGCGTGCGAACGTCGGTGGTCAGGCGAAACGGATTGCTGCCGGCCACCGGGCCGAACAGGGCGGTGACGATCGCGCCATAGGTGATGCTCTCATCAGATATCGCCTTGAGCCGGTTATCCTGCCAGGCGGTGACCGTGGTCAACTTGGCCTTGCCGAGGTCGAGGTCGCCCACGCCGGAGACCAGCGCCAGCGACGCGCGGCCGCTTTCGGGCGTGGCGTTGGATTGGTTGTAGGCGCCGCCCGTCGGACGGCCGGTCGACGGATTCTGGAACTCGACCGCTGCGCCGTCTGTCTTGACGCGCTGTCCAAAGGCGTTGAGCCGGAGGCGAAGACGCGGCGTCAGCGCGCCACCTATAGAAAGGCGACCCCCCAGTACCTTCGAGCGGCCCAGATTGTCGCGGCCGTGCGTCGGGTCATCGATGAAGCCGCCGTTGTCCTCGTAGACGCCGACGGCGCGCAACGCGAAGTCATCGCCGAGCGGAAGATTGGCCATCGCGCGTCCGGCCCAGCTGCCCGCACCATGCTCGGTATGGCCGCCTTCCGCCTCGATCCGTCCGCTGGGCGCGCCGGCGTCGGGCGTGGCGGTGATGTATTTGAGCGTGCCGCCCAGCGCGTTGGCTCCGTAGAGCGTACCCTGCGGCCCATTGAGCACCTCGATGCGGTCGAGGTCGAAGAGTCCGATATTGAGCGCCTGCGCGCCTTGGCCAAACTGCGTGCTGGAGCCGATCGGCACGTCGTCGACATAGAGCCCGATAGCGCTGCTCTGCTGAGAGCCTCCGGTGGTGACGCCGCGAATGACGACCCGGTTGGTGCCGGGCGACGTGCTCTGAAAGCTGACACCCGGGGTGAAGGCGGCGAAGTCAGCAAGGTTGCGGGCCTTGAGCTTTTCCAGCGTGCCGCCGTCGACAGCGCCGACCTGACCCGCGACGTCCACAAGTCGTTCGGCCCGCCGGCTGGCGGTCACCACGATCTCGTCGACCTGAACCTGCGCGCCGGCGTCGCCGACCTGAACGGTTGACTGCTCCTGCGCCCATGCCGCCGCAGCGTCTGTCAGACAAGCGCTGGCCAGCAGTAGGCCCATCAGGGTGTTTCGACGCATTTTATCCTCCCCATTTCGTATTATGCTGTTGTTTTTATTGATCACTGACGCGCGGCCGCGCTCAGCGGCGGCATCGGTAGTGCTCGGCCTGGTCGGGATCGCCGCGACCGTCCCAGCGGGCGACGGCGGGGTAGCGACAGACCGGCCGCGCGGAGATCTTGCGCCCGGCGGGCAGTTCCATCGCCGCCGCCAGTGGCGAGCCGCTAAATCGGGTTCCGAGCACCTCGGACGGCGCCTGTCCGGCTTCACGCCAGAGTTCGAGCGCGCCCAGCATGTCGAGATGGTGAGGTCCGACGCCGCCGGCGCAGTGGCCAAGACCGGGGACCATGAACAGCGCCAGCGTCTCGTCAGCCGCGCGGCGTCCCATGCGTTGCGCGACCGCGTCGCGCCAACGAATGCTGCCCAGCGGATTGACGCCCGCGTCGGCCCAGCCGTGATAGAGGATCAGGCGTCCGCCCCGTCGGCGGAACGCCGAGAGGTCGGCTGGCGGCGCGTCCACGCCGTTCGCGCGGAAGGTCGCGCGCACCTTCGGCGCATCGCGAACCAGATCGAAATCGGCGATGCGCCATGCCGGGTCGCGCAGCATCATCCCGCCGATGGTGCCCTGCAGGAAGTAGCGATGGCGGGCGTTGGGCCCCACGATCCAGGCGGCCCAGCCGTCCGGCGTCGCCTCGGCGCCCGTCGGCGTTCCAGCCAGGCCCGGTGGTCCCCGATAGATCGCGCGCGCCGCCTTCAGCTTGGCCGGCGTCAGGCATCCGCTGGACTGTCCCGGTCGACACGCCAGGGCGCGCGGCTCGAAGCGGCAGCGGCGTGGATCGGCGATGATCCCGTCTGACTGGCCGTCCTTGGCGTCGCAAGCCGCCAGCCTGGCTTTACCGAGTAGCTGCAGGTCGGCCTCGTCGAGCATCGCGCCCGGGCGCGCCAACTGTTGCTGCGTCCAGGCCGCCGCGAGCAGCAGGCCGCTATAGTCGGCCGGCGGCGCGCCGGCGATGACGCCGTCATAGTCGGCGGGAAAGCGCGTGGCCGCCGCCAGGGCCTCACGTCCGCCGCTGGAGCAGCCGTGGAAGTAGGTCAGCCTCGCCGCCGCTCCATAGTAGGTCGCCAGGATCGTCTTGGCCGCGGCGGTCGAGGCGTGGTCGGCGCGCCAGGCGAAGTCCGTCACCGCCGTGTCGCGCGCAAACCATGTCGGATCAGCCGCATCGTGGCCCATGTCGTTGCCGACCGCAGCGTAGCCACGGGCGACGGCGGCCCGCATGGTCAGCATCGGGTCGGACAGGCTGCCGCCAAAGCCGCCGTTGCCGGCCGCCAGCAGTTTGCCGTTCCAGCCGCTGTCCATGGGCAGCCAAAGCTCGGCGCGGATGGTCGACCCGGTGACTGGTGACAAGGTCATCGCCACCCGGCACAGCCGGCGCGGCAGGGGCAGCTTTGATGGGAAAGCCAGACCGGTCTCGAAGCCGTCTTCCGGCGTCACCGGACGCGCCGAGGTGATCCGTCCGTTCACGATCGGCGCCTGGGTCAGCGCCGCGCAGCGCGCTTCGTCGGCGGGCTGACCAGCCGGGCCAGCCAGAGCCAACAGGCCAAGGCCGAGAAAGCCGCTCAGCGCGTCCACGCTCAGCTGTCCTGCCCACAGGCGGCGGCAGGCGCGCCGCCCGCGATCATCCGTCGCACGAAGGGAATGGAATGGGCGAGCGAGGCGTTCACGGCGCCGCTGTGATCGAGTCCCTTGTACACATGGTGCTCGACACGCGAGCCGGCGTTGCAGAGCTGCGCCGCGAGCTCGCCCTGGCGAGCGGGCTCGACATCGATATCGCGCTCGCCCGTACCCATGAAGATCGGGGTGGGAATGGCGTAACGGGGGAAGGCGACGAGTTCCATTCGCTGGGCGAGCATCCCAAGGGCTGTGGGGGCCAGGACATTTCCCCAGTTGAGCCCGGCGCTCAGCACATCGCCGCTTAGCGCGTCCATGCAGCGGCTGTTGGCCAGGGCCAGCAGCGGCATCGCCTTGGAGCTGAGCAGCTGGTCGGCCTTAGCCGAGCGGTCGGCGGCCATGAACGACAACGCGAGGTAGAGAGCATAGGCGGAGGTGGCGTCCACCTCGGCGGAGCTCCCGCCAGAAGGTTGGGTCGCGCGTGGATAGACTGCGGCCGCGCCTGTGGCCACTGTCGCGACCACGTTGAGATCCGGCGCATACTCTGGCGCCAGGCCCGCTGCGGCGATCACTGCGCCGCCGCCCTGCGACTGGCCTACCAGGACGATCTTGTTGGCCAGCTCGCGACGTTCCCGAACGACGGCCCGAGCCGCGTCCAGCACCGAATAGGCCTCGGGGCGCGTGGCGAGGTAGGGGTGGGCTCCTGGCGTGCCCAGGCCCTGATAGTCAGTGGCGACCACCGCGAAGCCCTGTCGCAGCCAGGCAGAGAGATAGCTGACGTCGCGCCAGGACCGTCCCGCCCAGGACGGCGCGCAGATATCGGCGACGCCGACGGTGCCGTGCGCCCAGGCGACGACCGGCCAGCCGCCTTCGGGTGGTTGGCCTTCCGGCAGGAACAGGGCGCCCGATACCGCCAGCGCGGTCTTGCCGTCCAAGCCGTCGGTCGAGCTGTAGAGAATACGCTGGCCAGAGCCCGCGCCTGGCAAGATCAGCGCGGGCTCTAGCGGCTCGGCGCGCAACAGCGCGCCGGCGCGGGCGGGGAGAGGTTTCGCCCACGTATAGAAGGACGACACGCGGCCATCGCTGGGATCGGCCCCAGCGATCGACGGGCTGATGACGGCCAGCGCCATGGTCATCCCTAAAAGACGTCGTTTCACCTGTTGGTCTCCCCCTCGACGGCGCCGGGCGGCGCCCGCGCCTTTCGACGCCGCCGACACCGGCGCTTCAGCCGCGACGGGATCGCACGCGGCCCCGGCTGGCTTTTCTTGTTTTTTAGATTTCATCTAAAATAGAATTATTGTCAATCACGACCGTCGACCCTGCCCGTGATGGTCGAAGAGGCCCTGACCTCGGGCGCTAGCGCGGGGAGAGAATCTGCCCGAGGCGATCGGGCGTCTGGGGCAGGCGGCGCAAGTGCGGGTAACGGGGGCCGCCGTGATAGGCGACCCTGACCACGCGGTCCCGATCATCAGCCCTGACCCCCAGAACAATGGCTGACGCGCCCGGCCTGGCGGCTGCGGCGATCGCGGCCTTCAAGGTGTCGGGGGCGTAGGGCTTGCCGTTGACCTTGACGATGCGGCTCCCGGCGATCACGCCCGCGCGGAACAGCGGGCCGTCCCAGAGAGCCTCCTTGACCGCGCCGTCCCAGCCGATCTCAGCGCCCAGCGAGAAGGTCAGCAGGCTGGTCTCGGCGTCTTTCTCATAGGCTGTGACATAGGCCGAAGGCTGGGCTTCGAAGACCAGGCGCCAGCCGGCGCGCGTCAGGCCATCCAGCGGGGCGCGATCATGGCTGTCCAGGCGGGCGTTGATGAACGCGGCCCAGTCGTAGGGCGTGACCGCGTTCAGCGCGCTGAAGACGTCCTCGACCTCGTAGGTCGAGACCGTCATGTCGCCGTCGTCCACCCCGAAGAACGCCCGGGCGAAGTCGTCCAGCGACTTGGCGCCGTGGGTGCGTTCGCGGATCAGCGTATCGACGTCCAGCCAGAGCAGCTGGCCTTCCTCGTAGTAGTCGAGCGATCGCAGCCAGCTGGTGGAGCCCGTGCCGCCGGCCGAATTCATGATGTAGGCGTTTGTCGTGTCGCGCAGGCTGCGCCAGCCGCGCCCCGGCGTGGCTTCGGCGTTGGCCGCGATCAGGGCGAGCCGCTGGCGCATCTGCTCGGAAGAATACAGGCCCGAACGCGTCGCCAGCGTATCGCCGTAGTACTCGGTCAGCCCCTCATAGACCCACAACAGGCTGTTGCGCATCGGCGTGGTGTAGTCAGGCGTCCATAGATCCGCCGGGCGGCGGTGCTTGCCGTTCCAGGCATGGACATATTCGTGGGCCAGGATGTCTCGCCCGGTGAAGGCGGTGTCCCAGGCGGTGAAATAGCCGGCCGAGCTGTACCCGTTCTCGCTGGATCTCTGGTGCTCGGCGCCCAGGTAGCCGACGGCGGGGTTCAGGCTGAGCAGGAAGTCGTAGTGGTCGAAATTCCGCGCGCCGCCGAACAGCTTGTCCGTCTGCTGGACGAGCCGACGATGGATGTCGATCTGCGCGGGCGTGGCCTTCAGGTCCTTGGGCGAGTCCGCGAACACGGTCAGGCGGACGGGCCGGCTTGCGCCAGGATCGAGATCGAAGGCGGCCTTGTGACGCCCGGCGTAGACCGGTGAATCCATCAAGGTCTCGAAACTGGTGGGCGCGAAACGCGTCGTCGCCCCATCGGTCTCGGGCCCGTCTAGTGCGGTGGCGAGGGTCCAACCGGTCGGGATGGTCAGCGTTGGTCGGACCTTGATCCGACTGACCTCGTAGCCGGCGGGATACAGCGCGACGGCGGTCCATTTCAGCAGCACGAGGTTTGGGGTGACGGCGATCCGAACCGGTCCGCCGGGCTGTGCGGTGGGCTGCTCCAGACGAACGGTGAGGGACTGGACGCCGGCCGGGACATCAATGTGGAAAGCGGTCATCTCGACCGGATCGCGCCGCCACGCCAGCCGCCGGCCGTCGTCGGTCGTGACGGTGAAGCCGCTCATCAGCACGATCTGGGCGCTGGGCGAGTGCTCTCCCGGGATCCACTTGGGAAGCGACAGCACCAGCGGGCCGGGCGAGACGGGAAGGGTCTCTGTGACCCGGAAGACCTTGCGCGTCGTGTCGCTGACGTCGACCTTGAGGTCGATCACGCCCGGATAGTCCACAGCCCGCGCGATCGGAATCGGCGGGGTCGGAGGGGGCGCCTTGGGGGCGGCCAGCGCCGCCGAAGCGGTCGCCAGCGCCAGGCACGCGGCCAATGCCAGCTTGGACGTCATGCGAGATCTCCTGGCGGGGGTCGCCGAGGCGGTCGCGTCGCGACCGCCTCGGCATGAGGTCACGCGGGTTGTGGTCTCAAAGGCCGCCGGCGCCGCCGAACTTGTGGGTCAGCTGCAGGTAGTAGCTGCGTCCCGTCGCGGAGAACCACGAGGTGTCGTAGTAAGGATATCCCGAATAGGTCGGGTCGCGCGGCGGGTCCTTGTCCAACAGATTGTCGATGGCCAGGCTGAGACGCGTGCGGTCGTTGATCTCGTACTGCACCGTGGCGTTGACCATGTAGGTCGCCTTGGTCCAGCCGTCCTCGTTGTAGTTGGCGATGCGGTCCAGGCGTTGACCGTGCAGACCGATGCTCAGGTCGTCGAGGGTCCAGTTGATCGCCGCGCTGCTCTTGGTGCGCGGGATGACGTAACCGCTGTCGAAGGCCAGCTGGTTCTTGATGGGATCGCCCGGATACTGGCGGCTGGTATGGTTGTGCACCCAGGTGTGCGCCAGGCTGAAATTGAACGTGCCGAAGCTGCTGGTCGGCCAGCGATAGTGGGCCGCGACGTCAACGCCGGTCGTCCGCTCGGTGGCGACGTTGATCGGATTGATGGTCACGGTGCTGATCGCGCCCGGATTGATCGTGGCGGTCAGCGGGTTGCGCTTCACGCGCGCCAGGGCGTCGACGCAGGTCGGCGAGGTGGCGCTGACGGGCGTGCCGGCCGAGGTCTTGCCGATCCGGCAGTCGGCCTCCTGTCGCAGAACGCTGTCCAGGCTCATGTCGAGCACCGCGTTGTCCAGCTCGACCCGGAAGTAGTCGACCGAGATGTCGAAGTTGCGAACGGGTGACCAGACGGCCCCGTAGTTGAGCGACTTCGACGTTTCGGGCTTCAGCTTGGCGTTGCCGAGGCGAACCTTGACCAGTCCCTCATCGGCATAGCTGCAGTCGCCGATGTCCTCGCCCGGCTCCTCGATCCGGCAACGGTAGTAGTCGGTGCCGGACGGGTGGCTGATACCCTCCTTGGCGAAGACATAGTGCAGGTCCGGCGCGCGGAAGCCGGTGCCGTAAGCGGCGCGCAGCAACACGGTCTTCAGCGGCCGCCACTCCAGGCCGCCGTTGTAGGTGAACTTGTCGATCGTGTTGCCGCCGTACTTGTAGCCGTCGTAGCGACCGGCGGTGGACAGCTCGAGGCTCCGCAGCAGCGGAACCCGGAACTCGTAGCCCACGCCCCAGCGATCGCGCGAGCCTGAACCGTCGGCGTCGCGCAGGCCGTAGTAGTAGTTGACGGTCGCCAGCGGATCGAGACCCAGCCGGTAGGACTGGTGGCCGTACTCGGCGACCGCGGCGAAGCCGACAGGGCCGGCCGGCAGGCGGAAGAGATCGGCCTTGTTGACCTGGAACGACACGCCCTGCTGGCGCGCGATGGGCCGATAGGTGGTGCGCGCCGTGATCGACTCGAATTCGGACGGGGTCAGCGGCGTATAGAGGCGTGTCGGATTGGCGTTGAAGATCGCGTAGCCGCTATCGGCGTCGACGCCTTGTTGCGGACCCAGGAAGAAGGCGGTGGCCTTTGAGGTGACCACCTTGGGCCAGCTGATCGAGGACTTGTACTGGCTGAAATTATAGAAGGCCTCGTAGTCCCAGCCGCCGCCCAGGGCGCCTTTGACGCCCGGCGTGATGCTGAAGGTGCGGGAGACGTTCTTGATGAAGCCCTTGTTCAGTCCGCCCATCTCCTCGGGCGTGAAGTTGCGGTGCCAAAGGTCGAGCCCGCCGCTGAACTGGTTGTAGAAGATGCCGTCCTCGCTGCCGTTGGCGTCCTGGTACTCCCAGTTCAGGACGTCCTGGAACTGCCGGGTGCGGCTGTAGCCCGCCGAGATGTCGGCGAAGAAGGCCAGGGTGTCGCGCGGCGCGTAGTTCAGCGAGGCCACGACGTTGGCGCTCTTGCGCTCGCTGACGATCGTGCCGTAGCCGATCGAGCTGAAGCTGCCGCAGTAGTAGCCAGGGCTGTAGTCGTCGAGGTCGGGGTCATAGGCGCCCCAACCGGGGCGGCTGGCGTATTCGACCGATCCGCCGTTCAGCTTCGATAGGGCCTTGCAGGTGTTGGCGCCTGGATCGAGATAGACGTCTTCTGAGGGGTCCATGCGCAGGAAGTCGCGCCGCGCGATCGCCGTGCGCCGGCTCGGGCTGTCCTTGGTGCTGTCCTGGATGTCGCGGTCATAGGCCCAGATCGGACGCTGGTTGACGAACTCGCCGCCGATCACCAGGTCGAAGTCGCCCTTTGAATAACCGCTGGAAACATTCACGCGTTGGCTGGCGCCGCCGCCTCGCTCGTAACCGCCGAGGGTGACGTCGACCGTCGTCCCGTCGACCTTCTTCTTGAGGTTGAAGTTGACCACGCCCGAGATGGCGTCGGAGCCGTAGACGGCCGAGGCGCTGCCGCTGAGGACCTCGATCCGGTCGATCATGCCCAGCGGGATCGACGAGGTGTCGGTGAAGGCGCTCTTGCCGTTATAGGGCAGCGGAAAGTCCGCGATGCGGCGGCCATTGACCAGCACCAGGGTGTGATTGGGTCCCAGGCCGCGCAGGTCCACCTGCTGGGCCCCCGGCGTCCAGTCCATGCCGCTGGACGATTGTTGGGTCTGGGTCTCGCCGCCGTTCTGGGTCAGGGCGCGCATGACGTCCGGAACGCTGTTGAAGCCTGCGGCCTTGATGTTGTCGCTGGTGATCACGGTCACCGGCGCGGGGCCTTCCGTCGCGATGCGGGGGATGCGCGAGCCGGTGATCACCAGCGCCTCGACCGTGTCATCGTTCGCGGTCGCCGTAGTCTGAGCCCCGGCCTGGCCGACGATCATGAGCCCGGCCATCCCAGCCAAGGCGCTGGCGCGAAGAAGATGCGTCTTCATCGATATCCCCCTTTTTTGTTGCGCCGACAGACCTTGCCTGAAGCCAAAACCTCGGCGCTGTTCCGAGATTGGGCCTATTTGGGGTTGCGACGTTCTCAGATTGAAAGTCGGAAAATACATTTTGTCAAAAATATTGGACAGATTGCGTTTGACGTGCAGCAATTTGGTCGTCGCGCCGTCGGACTGAGCAATTTGACTTTTCCGGGCGTCGAAACGTGATGGTTCGCACCGTGAAACACGGAGCGCGGCTAGGCTGGTCTGAACGGAGGACGCCAGATGGTTCGATTTGCGGCGGCGGTGGCGATAGCGGCGTTGCTGTTGGGCGTCGCCAGTGCGGGCGCGGCCACGCCTGCGGGGCCGGACGCCGTCGGACCGGGCTATGAGTACTACCGCATCGGCGACGTGAACGCCCCAACGCCGGGCAAGACCGGGCCGCTGCTGGGCCTGTTCGGGGGCGGGGACTGGCCGATTGACGCCTTCAGGATCTTCGTCAAGCAGTCCGGCGGCGGCCACATCGTCGTGCTGCGTGCGCGAGGCGGCCGCGAACTGCAGGACGAGATCTACAACGACGTGGGCGGCGTGGTGTCGGTCGAGACCCTGGTGATCCACGACGAGGACGCCGGCGAGGATCCGAAGCTGCTGGCGATCATTGCTCGGGCCGACGGGATCTTCTTTGGGGGCGGCGACCAGAGCAACTATGTCCGCGCCTGGAAGGGCACGGCCCTGAACAGGGCTCTGGACGCCCACGTCAAGGCCGGCAAGCCGATCGGCGGCACCAGCGCGGGGTTGGCGGTGCTGGGCGGCTATGTCTATGGGTGTCTGGACTCGATCAGCCTGACCTCGCCGGACGCCTTGAAGAATCCGACTGGCCCCAGCGTCACGCTGGTGCGCGATTTCCTGCACCTGCCCTACCTGTCCAAGGTCATCACCGACACCCACTTCGACAAGCGCGACCGTCAGGGGCGGCTTGTCACCTTCGTCGGACGGCTGATCCAGGAAGAGAACGACACGGCCATCACCGGTCTGGGCGTGGACGAGGCCGGCGCCATGTTGATCGATGGGCAGGGGATCGGCCGCTACTACGGCCCTGGTCATGCTTGGCTGGTGCGGCCGCTGAAGAAGCCCGCGACCATCATCGCCGGCCAGCCCTTGAGCTATGGGGCATTCCCGATCGTCGGCCTGGGACCGGACAGCACGCTCGATTTCAAGACCTTCCAGGTCACCAAGCCCGACTTCACGATCACCGCGCGGGTGGACAAGGGAACCCTGATCCGCAGTGATCGATAGCCCGGTCGCTCACCAGACGAAGATGATGATGACGCTCCCAACCCTTCTCCGCCTGACCTGCCTCGCGCTCTGCGGCCTGGCCGTCTCGACACCGACCCTGGCCGCGGCGGCAGGCGAGGCCAAATGGTCGCTCGCCGTGCATGGCGGCGCCGGGGTCCTCGAACGCGGGGAGCTGACGCCCGAAAAGGACAAGGCGTTCCGCGCGGGTCTGGACGCGGCGCTCGATGCGGGCGCGCGGATCCTGAAGGCGGGCGGCTCCAGTCTGGACGCTGTCGAGGCCGCCGTTCGGGTTCTGGAGGACAACCCCCTGTTCAACGCCGGCAAGGGCGCGGTCTTTACGGCGGAGGGGCGTAACGAGCTGGATGCGGCGATCATGGACGGCGCGACCCTGAAGGCCGGCGCCGTCGCCGGCGTCACGCGCACGCGCAATCCGATCAGCCTGGCCCGCGCGGTCATGGAGAAGTCGCCTCACGTCCTGCTCGCGCGCGAAGGCGCGGACCAGTTTTCCAAAGAGATGGGTCTGGAACAGGCGCCGCCCGGGTATTTCTACACCGAGGAACGCTGGAAACAGTTGCTGGCCTGGCGCAAGGATCACCACGCCATGCTGGATCCCACCCACCTCTTCGGAACGGTCGGGGCGGTGGCGCTCGATCAGAAGGGCCATGTCGCCGCCGCCACCTCGACCGGCGGCATGACTGGCAAGCGCTGGGCTCGGATCGGCGACAGCCCGATCATCGGCGCGGGAACCTACGCGCGCGACGGGGTCTGCGCCGTGTCGGCCACCGGCTCGGGCGAATACTTCATCCGGGAGAGCGCTGCGCGCCAGGTTTGCGACCGCCTGGCCTGGAAGGGCGAGACCGTTCAACAGGCTGCGGACGGCACGATGGCGGCGATCACCAAGATTGGCGGCGACGGCGGCTTGATCGCGATCGATGGTGAAGGACGCGCGGCGTTCGGCATGAACGATCTGGGCATGTATCGCGGCGCGATTTCCTCGTCGGCGCCGACGCCGCGCACGGCGATCTACGCCGACGAGCCTTCACCGCGTTGATCCGAAGCGCCGAGCAGGGGGACAGAAGGCGTGACGAAATCAGATGACCGAGCGCTGAGCGATCTGGATCGCCGTCTGCTGGCGATGCTGCGCGAAGACTCGCGCCAGCCCGTGACCAAGCTGGCGGGTGACCTCGGCCTGTCGCGCGCCAATGTCTATGCCCGCCTGAGCCGGCTGGAGGAGCTCGGGGTCATCGGCGGCTACACCGTGCGGCTTGGCGAGTCCTACGACCGACGGCTGATCCGCGCCCAGGTGATGATCAAGACCCAGCTCAAGCACGCCAAGACCATCGAGGAGTCGCTGGCGGCCATCGCCGAACTCTCGGCGCTTCACGCGATCAGCGGCGAGTACGACCTGATCGCCGTGGTCGAGGCTGAGACCGTCGGCGACCTGAACACGCTGATCGACCGGATCGGAGAGATCGAGGGCATCGAGCGAACGACGTCTTCGATCCTGCTGGCGACGAAAGTCCTGCGTTAAGCGCTTCTGACGGGCGTTTCTCTCGCGTCGCCCGGGCAAGTCGACGATTTCCGGAGAGCAAGACGGCTTAATCTGCCGTGTGAGCTTGAGCGGAGAGACAGGGTGAGCCTCCAGCGGATCCATACTGGGCCCGGATTTCTGGGCGTCGAGGCCGACGCTGGGCGTGGCGAGGCGTGGCCGCGCGCCCATGTCATGCTGCGGGTGGCGCGGCGCGACATGGCGCGAACCGAGCTTGCGCTCTCCGAGATCGACGGGGTGACCGCCCTGCATCAGATTTCGGGGGACTACGATCTGGTCGCGGTGGTCGAGGCCTCGCACGCCGAGCGGCTGGACGCGCTGATCGCCCGAATCGAGGGACTCAGCGGCGTCAGCGCCTCCGTGGCCTCGCGCATGCTGCCCTCCGCCCGCCCTTCCGCCAGCCGGTCGTTCGCGGCCTGAAGATTCGCCGCGCCGACCAGCGCGCCCATACGAGAGCCTGCCGTGGATTTTCCCTATCCGTGCCTGATGTTCCTCGCCGACGTTGACCGCGTCAGCGCCAAGACTGCTTTGGGCGTCGCCTATTGGCGGCCCGACGCCTGCGTCGGCCAGCTTCGACTCGAGGGCTGCGAGGTCGACCTGGGCCTGGCCGACATGACGCCCGGTGCGGCCAAGGCCGCCGGCGCGCGCTCGCTGCTGATCGGCGTGGCCAATGCGGGCGGCTTCATTCCGCTGCACTGGGAAGCCGTCCTGATCGAGGCGCTGGAAGCCGGCCTGGACCTGGTTTCGGGACTTCATACGCGCCTGGCCAGCCTGCCCCGCGTGCGCGAGGCCGCCGAGCGTCTGGGGCGGCGGCTGTTCGAAGCGCGCGAGCCTGATGCGCGCTTCATCGTGGTGGGCGAGGGCGCCAAGCGCGAGGGCCAGCGCCTTCTGACGGTCGGCACCGACTGCGCGGTCGGCAAGATGTACGCCGCGCTGGCCGTCACCCGGGAACTGAAGGCGCGGGGCGTCAGCGCCGACTTCCGCGCCACCGGCCAGACCGGGATCTTCATCGCCGGCTCGGGCGCGCCGATCGACGCCATCGTCTCCGACTTCGTGGCCGGCGCGGCCGAGGTCCTCAGTCCGGCGGCTCCGGAGGATCACTGGGACATCATCGAAGGCCAGGGCTCGCTCTTCCATCCCGCCTATGCGGGGGTGTCACTGGGCCTGCTGCACGGCAGCCAGCCGGACGCCCTGATCGTCTGCCACGACGCCACCCGCGCGGCGATCGACGGGCTGGAGTCGTTTCCGACCCCCAGCCTGGCCGAGGCGATCGATCTCAACCTGCGTCACGCCCGACTGACCAATCCGGCGGCGCGGGTCGTGGGCGTCTGCGTCAACACCTCGCGTCTGTCGCCCGAGGCCGCCGCCGACTATCTGCGCGATGTCGCCGCCGCGCTGGGGATCCCGTGCTGCGATCCCGTGCGCACCGGCGTGGCGGCGATTGTCGACGTCCTGGCGCCGCAGGCGGCGCGGAGGGGCGCGGCCTGATGCGGCTGACCGCGCGGTCGCGGGTTCATGAGCTCATCGAACCCTTCGTCATCGCCCGCAAGGCCTATACCGAGGCCGTGGTCGTCGAGGTCGAGATCGAGGCGGACGGCGCGGTCGGGCGCGGCGAGGCGGCGGGCGTCGACTATCGCGGCGACACGCCGGACCGCATGCTGGACCAGCTCCGCGGTTTTCGTGAGCGCCTGGATCGGGGCGCGGTGCTGGACCGCGCGGGTCTTGCGGCCCTGCTGCCGCCTGGCGGCGCGCGGAACGCCGTCGACTGCGCCCTTTGGGATCTGGAAGCCAAGCGGTCGGGCGTGTCGGCAGCGGTCCGCGCGGGTCTGGCGCCGCTGCGCGTGATCGAGACCTTCGTCACCCTGGGCATGGACACGCCGGAGGCCATGGGAACCAAGGCCGGTCGGTGGGCCGAACGCTACGGGGCCTTGAAGGTCAAGTTAGGCGATCGCGACGACATGTCTCGACTGGAGGCGATCCGCGCCGCTGCGCCCCGTGCGCGCCTGATTGCCGACGCCAACCAGGGCTGGACCCTGGCGCAGCTGAACGATCGCGCGCCGCGCATGGCGGCGCTGGGGGTGGAGTTGCTGGAGCAGCCGCTGCCGGTCGGGTGCGACGACGAACTCTGCGACTATCGCGGCGCCGTGCCGCTGTGCGCGGACGAGTCGTTCGACGACCGCGCGGATCTGGACCGAGTCGTGGGCCGCTACGCATTCTGCAACATCAAGCTCGACAAGGCCGGCGGGCTGACCGAGGCGCTGGCCTTGGCCGAGGCGGCGCGATGGCGGGGATTGCGGCTGATGGTCGGCTGCATGGAGGGCACGTCGTTGGGGATCGCGCCAGCGCTGCTGCTGGCCCAGGGCTGCGAGATCATCGACCTGGATTGCCCGATGCAGCTGGTGCGCGATGTCGAGGGCGGCTTTGGCTACCAGGACGGCTGGCTGAGGCCGAACGGTCCCGATCTGTGGGGATAGGCCCTCAGGCCTCCAGGTCCTGGCTCGTGGCCAGAAGCGCCGGCAGATCGCGGTCGCTGTCGCCCTTGAGCGTCTTGGTGACCGGCAGGGTCACGTAGTCGAACGAGACGTTGAGCGTGTCGAGCATGCTCTCCATGATCGCCTGGTAGTGCTCGATGCTGAAGGCGGCGATCGTGACCAGATAATCGACGTCGCCCAGCACCGCCTGACAGCCGATGACGTTGGGCAGACCGACGATCCCGGCCTCGAACGTCCTGGCCTTGGCGTAGGAGTACTCGGTCAGCTTGACCTGCACGATGAAGGTCGAGAGCTTGGCGAGGCGACCCAGATCGACCTCGGCGTGATAGCCGCGGATGATCCTGGACTTCTCCAGGCGCTTCATCCGCTCCCAGCAGCGCGACGCCGACAGCCCGACTAACTCGCCCATTGCGGCCTTGGTGACGCGACCCTGGCGCTGCAGCAGGGCGAGGATCTTGATGTCGATCCGGTCGAGATCCTTACGCTGGTCGCTCATGAGCTTTCCTAGTGACGCGCCAGCCTACGCTTAGCGCGATCGGAGCGATAAAGGTAAGCGCCCGCGCCGGCCTGCGGGAAGGCTCCTCGCGTCCGGAGCCCTCGAAACGACGGAAACCCTCGCGGGCGCGCGCTAGAGTCCGACGGGTGCAACAACGGGTGGGCGCATGAGACTGTCCCTTTTCGGTTCGACCCTGGGCCTGGTGTGGCTGTTGGGGACGAGCGCCCTGGCCTCGACGCTGATCGTCCGCGCCAAGGTGGTGGACGGGACGGGCGCGCCGGCGCGCGCCGTCAGTGTCCGGATCGACAACGACCGCATCGTCGCGGTCGGCAAGCTCAAGCCCAAGCCGGGCGAGGCGGTCGTCGACGCCAAGGGGCTGACCTTGGCGCCAGGTTTCATCGACGCGCACAGCCACCATGACCGGCAGGCCGAGGCGACGCCGGAAATGGCGATGCTGACCGCCCAGGGCGTGACCACCATCGTGGTGGGACAGGACGGCTTTTCGGCCCTGCCGCTGAAGGCCTATTTCGACCAGCTGGCGACCGCGCCCCTGGCCGTCAATGTCGCCTCCTACACCGGCCACGGCAGCCTTCGGGCCCGCGCCATGGGCCAGGACTACAAGCGCGCGGCCACCTCGGCAGAGATGGCGGCCATGAACGCCGACCTGACCCAGGACATGCGCGCCGGCTCGCTGGGGCTGTCCACCGGCCTGGAATACGATCCGGGAATCTACGGCCCGCCTGAAGAGGTGGTGGCCCTGGCCAGGACCGCAGCCGCCAGCGGCGGGCGCTACATCAGCCACCTGCGCAGCGAGGACGTGAAGCTGGATGCGGCGATCGACGAGATCATCGCGATTGGTCGTGAAACCAAGGCGCCGGTTCAGATCTCCCACCTGAAGATCGGCATCGTCGACCGCTGGGGCGAAGCGCCCAAGATCCTCGCCAAGCTGGACGCCGCGCGCGCTCAGGGCGTCAACATCACCGCCGATGTCTATCCCTACAGCTATTGGCAGAGCAATCTGTCGGTCCTGTTGCCGGAGCGGAACTTCGAAGACCGGGCCGCCGCGCGGTTCGCCCTGACCAAGCTGACCACGCCGGACGGCCTGCGTATCGCGGTGTTCGCGCCGGATCCTTCCCTGGTGGGCAAGACCATCGCCCAGATCGCAGCCGAGCGCGGGGCCGATCCGGTCGAAACCTATCTGACCCTGACTCGCCAGTCGGAGGCCTATATGGCCGCGCATCTGGACCTCGAGCGCGCCGACGCCGTGATCGGCTCCGCCATGTCCGAGGCCGACATCGCCGCGTTCGTCGCTTGGAAGCATTCCGTGATCTGTTCGGACGGCATGACCCACGGCCTGCATCCGCGCGGGTTCGGGGCCTTCGCCAAGGTCCTGCGGCTGTATGTGCGGGAGCAGCGTCTGCTGACCCTGGAGCAGGCGGTCCACAAGATGTCCGCCCAGACGGCCGCCCAGCTCGGCATCGCCGGACGCGGAACCATCGCGCCGGGCTTTCACGCCGATCTCGTACTGTTCGATCCTTCGACGATCACCGACCACGCAGATGTGGATCATCCCAACGCCCTGGCGACGGGGGTCAGCACGGTCTGGGTCAACGGCGCGATCGTCTTCGACAAGGGCGCGCCGACTACTGCGCGGCCGGGCAAGGTCGTACGGCGGGCCGGCTGGCGGTCGGACGGTTAGGCCGCTTCCGTCATCTTGAAGATGCCCTGGGCGTTGCCGCTGTCGAAGCGCAGGTCCAGCCGCTCGACGCCGTGTTCGTCGACAAACCGATCGCGGCTGATGAACTCGTGGAACGAGCCCGGCACGACCCGGCTTTCTTCGCCCGCATCTGTGACGAAGACGCGCGTGACCGGCTGAGCCTTGAAGGCGGTCTGGCGCACGCGGCCCGAACCGGAAATCTCGACGGCGTCCTTGATCGGCCGGCCCAAGGCCTTCTGGGCGTCCGACACCGCCTGGACGTCGGGGACGCGATCGGTGGCGTGATTGAAGGCCTGGCCCTCGGTGGCGATCCAGGCGGCCTCGGCCGATTCCGCCTTCAGCGCCTCGTAGTGCTCCAGCCGCAGCGGACCGTGGGTGCGGGCGAAGGCGGCGATCACTTCGGGAAGAGCGGCGCGCGCCCGATCCAGATCGCACGCGCCCGTGGCCGAGAAAGCCTCCAGGGCCGCCTTGGCCGCCGGGCCGAGCGGATCGGTCGATGCGTCGAACACGGCGTGGGCGATGACCTGGAAGGCCGGCGAGAAGCGTTGGACATGCAGCTCGCTGACGAAGAACTGCGGGATCGCTTCGGGCAGGTCGAGATGGGCGTAGGCGCGGCCGGTCATCTTCAGTCGATCCAGCGGATAGACGTCGGCCACGGCGTAGCCCAGCGGCGTCAGGAGGCGGGCGAAGGCCAGGTGTCCGCCGGGCAGGGCGCCCGTCGGGCCGTCGCCGAAGTCGATGGTGCGCAGGGCGCCGTGGTCGAACAGGATCCGATGGCCCGCCGCCCGTCGCTCGGTCACATAGGCCGCGCCTAGCGGCACGCGGTTCATCACGTCATGGAACAGCGCCGCGTTCAGGGCCATGGCGAAGACCCCGCGCGAGACCGGTCCGTCGGTCTCCGAGGTCAGGACGGGCGCGATCTCCAGGACGTCCAGGATGGTGGCGGCCGCCGTCTGGCCCAGGACCGAGGCGACGAGGCTGGAAAGGTGCGACATGTCGGCGGGCCTCAGACGTCGAAGGTGACGCCCTGCGCCAGCGGCAGGGTGGTCCCATAGTTGATGGTGTTGGTGGCGCGGCGCATGTAGGCCTTCCAGCTGTCGGAGCCGGCCTCGCGCCCGCCGCCGGTTTCCTTCTCGCCGCCGAACGCGCCGCCGATCTCGGCGCCCGAGGGACCGATATTGACGTTTGCGATGCCGCAGTCGCTGCCTTCGCTCGACACGAACCGCTCGGCCTCGCGGACGTTCAGCGTGAAGATCGACGACGACAGGCCCTGGGCCACGTCGTTCTGGGCGGCGATGGCTTCGTCCAGTTCGCTGTAGCGCATGACATAGAGAATCGGCGCGAACGTCTCGCGCCGGACGACCTCGGCCTGGTGATCGATCTCGACCAGGGCCGGCGCGGCGTAGAAGGCGTCCGGTCCGGCAATGTCGACGCGGGCGCCGCCGGTGACCGTTCCGCCCGCCGCGCGGGCCTGCTCGAGCGCGCCTTGCATGGCGTCGAACGCGGCCTTGTCGACCAAAGGCCCGACCAACACGCCGCCAGCGCGCGGGTCGCCGACGGGCACGCTGGCGTAGGCGGCCTTCAGGCGGGAAACGAAGGCGTCATAGACGCTGTCATGCACGAACAGTCGACGCAGCGTGGTGCAGCGCTGGCCGGCGGTGCCCATGGCCGCAAACGCCACGCCGCGAAGCGTCAGGTCCAGGTCCGCCGACGGCGCGACGATGGCGGCGTTGTTGCCGCCCAGCTCCAACAGGGCTCGGGCGAAGCGGGCAGCCAGACGCGGACCGACCTGCCGCCCCATGGCGGTCGAGCCCGTGGCCGAGACCAGCGGAACCTTGGGGTGATCGACCAGGGCCTCACCCACGGCGCGGCCGCCGATCAGCAGAGAAGACAGCCCGTCGGGGGCGTCCGGACCGAACTTGGCGCGGGCCTTCTCGAAAAGGGCCTGGACGGCCAGGGCCGTCAGCGGGGTCTTTTCCGAAGGTTTCCAGACCACGGCGTCGCCGCAGACGAAGGCCAGGGCCGCGTTCCACGACCACACCGCGACCGGGAAATTGAAGGCGCTGATCACGCCGACAACGCCCAGCGGGTGCCAGGTCTCCATCATCCGGTGCGACGGGCGCTCGGTGGCCAGGGTCAAGCCGAACAGCTGGCGCGACAGGCCCGTAGCGTAGTCGCAGATGTCGATCATTTCCTGCACCTCGCCCAGGCCCTCTGACGCGACCTTGCCGGCCTCCAGGGTGACAAGGGCGGCCAGGTCGTCCTTGGCCGCGCGCAGTTCTTCGCCCAGCAGGCGGACCAGCTCGCCCCGGCGCGGGGCGGGGACCTTTCGCCACGCGAGGAAGGCCTGGTGGGCCGTCTCGATCACCTGCGCCGCCTCCTCGGAGCTGTGTTCGCCCAGACGCGCCAGCACCTCGCCGGTCACCGGCGAGCGAGCGGCCAGCACGCCGCCGTCCAGGACGGAGGGAGCGACGCCCAGACGCGTCAGCAGGGCGCGGGCGTCGGCGATGGCGGTGGGCAGGGTGGTCATCGGCAGTCCTGGCTAGGCGAAAGGCGAGAAGGATCGGGCGTCAGTCGGACACTGGCCGACCCGCGCCCGAACACGGCGGCGACGGAGGCGGCATAGTCCCGCGCGACGCGCGGTGTGAAGCGCTCATAAGCGTCCTGAACGGCGCGTCCAAGGCCATGCTCGCCGCTGAAGCTGGCGGAGAACCCCCCCATGGCGAGACCAAGGACCGCCTCGCGCAGGGCCGCACGCCGCTCGGGATCGGCGGGACCCACGAGGTTGAAGTGGATTCCGCCGTCGGCGATGTGGCCAAAGTCGCAAAGGACGTAATCGGGGAAATCGGCGGCCAGCATCGCGAGGGCCTCGGTCCGGAAGCGCGCCAGATCGCGGCGGCGGAAACTGAGGTCGAAGCCCAGCACCGGGCCGCTGGCCCGCAGACCTTCCGACAGCGCATGGCGCAGGGTCCACATCCTGGTCGTCGGGCCAAACAGGGCGTCGGCCAGCGGCGCGTCGTCGCGGTCCAGCAACTGGCCGGCGATCTGCTGCAACGTATCGTCCAGGCTGGCCTCGCCGTCGCGGGGCGACCAGGACCGGGTCAGCTCCACCAGCACCGCATAGTCGGGAACGCCGCCCGAGAACGGATTGGCCAGGGACGGCACGTGGGCGATGGCCCGCTCCATCGCCGCCCGCGACATGCCCTCGAACGCGGTCAGCATGGCGCCGGCCTCGGCCTCGAAGGCGCACAACAGCGGCAGCACCGCATCCAGGTCCCGCGGAATCAGCAGGGCCGCAGCGGTCTGGCGGGGCCGGTGGTGCACCTCGACGGTGACCCGGGTGATGACGCCGAACGCGCCGCAGCCGCCGACGAACAGCTGCCGCAGCGCGAGCGCGGCGTTGTCCTTGCGCAGGCCGTGCGACAAGGTCAGCACCGTGCCCTGGGCGTTCGGCAGCACCACCTCCAGCCCCAGCACGTGACGGCGCATGTCGCCATAGCGCAGGAACCGGGCGCCGCCGGTGTTGGTGGCGGCCATGCCGCCCAGGCTGGGATCGGCCCCCAGGTCGATGGGCAGGAAAAGGCCGTGGGGCTCCAGCGCCGCGTTCAGGGTCGACAGGCGCACGCCGGCTCCCACCGTCACCGTGCGGTCGTCCGGGTCGATCTCCAACGGCGCGGTCAAGCGATCCAGAGACAGCACCAGCTGGTCGCCGCTGGCGTCCGGCGTGGAGCCTTCGACGAGGCCGGTATTGGCGCCCTGCGGCACGAAGGCCAGGCCCTCACGCGCGCAGTAGGCGACCACGGCCGACACCTCTGCGGTGGTCGCCGGTCTGACGACGGCCGCCGCCCGGCCCTGGGCGTAGCGCGCGGGCGTCTCATAGCCGGCGCGATCGGCCGCCGCCGACACAAGCCCGGCGGGACCGACCAGCGCTTCGAGCGCGGTCAGGTGGCGAGCGGCCAGCACGTCAGGCGGCGAGGTCGACGGCCGACGAGGGGGCGTAGAGCCGCCCGAAACGGTTGGCCAGAACATCGGCCAGCGCCACGTCCTCCTGGCGCACGAAGCCGGCGGTGGGCAGCTTGCCCTCGGCCAGCAGGTCCAGAACCGTGCAGATGCCGGCCGCCGTGGTGAGTTGGATCGCGCTACGCGGCCGGCCGCCGATCTCGGCGCCGTAGATCTTCTGGGCGTAGGTCTCCTGCATCAGCCGCCCGCCGCGCAGGCCGCTGACGCTGACGAACACGATGACCACGTCCTGCAAGGTGGCGGGCAGGGCGTTCTCCAGGATGTCCTTCAGGACCGAGCGCCGTTCGCGAAGGCGAAGATCGTGCAGCAGCGCCTTCATCAGGGCCGCGTGACCGGGGTAGCGGATCGTCCGGTAAGAGAGGTTGCGGACCTTGCCGTCGAGGGTCTCGCACAGCGTGCCCAGCCCGCCGGAGGTGTTGAAGGCCTCGTACAGCACGCCGTCCAGGGCGAATTCCTCCCGGTCTTCCAGCGGCTGGGTCTCACGGCGCACCCCGCCGACGATGGCTTCGCAAGGCTCGCAGTATTCGTTGATCAGACCGTCGGTCGACCAGGTCAGATTATAGTTCAGCGCGTTCGACGGAAACTTCGGCAAGGCGCCCACGCCCATGCGCACGTCATGCAGTTCATCGAAGCGCTGGGCCAGATCGTAGGCCGCGATGCCGATGAAGCCCGGCGCCAGGCCGCACTGCGGGACGAAGGCGCTGCCGGCGGTCAGCGCCATCGCCTTGACCGCGCGCGTGCTCGCCACGTCCTCGGTCAGGTCAAGGTAGTGGGCGCCGGCGGTCTTGGCCGCGCGGGCGATGGCCACGGTCAGGTGGAAGGGCGCGGCGCTCAGCACCGCGAACTTGCCGGCCAGCAGGCGATCCAATGCGGCTTCGTCGGTGATGTCGACCTGGGCCTTGTTCACCGGCGCGGTGGTTTCCAGGCGTTCCAGCGTCTGGGCGCAGGCGTCGGCGACCGTCACGGCGTAGTCGCCGCACCCCGCCAGCATCTCGGCGATCATCGACCCGATCTTGCCGCCCCCGACAACCACGACCTTTTTCATGCGCCCGGCTCTCCCTTGAAGGACGAGGGCCATGATGCGGGCGAGGCTGACGAATTATAGTGGCGAGGCCGTCGAAATGATGTGAAATTTTCGGCGAAACGCAGGGGTGACTTCGCACAATGACGATCGATCTGGTCGACCAGAAACTGCTCGACGCCCTGCGCGAGAACGGACGGGCCTCGACAGCGGACCTGGCGCGCCGGGTGGGACGATCGCGCACGACGGTGCAAAGTCGGATCGAACGCCTGGAACGTGACGGGGTCATCGTGGGCTACGGGGTCCGGCTGGCTGCGGACCATGCGCACGGCGCTGTGCGCGCCCAGGTCATGATCAAGGTCGCGCCGAAGGAGAGCCGTGCGGTGGAGGCGGCCCTGCGCGCCATTCCCGAGGTGCGGGTTCTGCATTCGGTCAGCGGCGACTTCGACATGATCGCGGTGGCCGCCACGGCCTCGGTCGCCCGGATGGACGAGGTGATCGACAGCATCGGCCATTTGCCCGGCGTCGAGCGCACGACCTCGTCAATCATCCTGTCCACCAAGTTCGACCGGTAGGCCGCGCCCCGGCGAGGGGGCGCGGCGCATCAGGCTTGTCTCAATAGTCGGCGAGGCGGGGTCGCTCGCCGGTCTCGGTCCATTGGCGCAGAGCCCGCCATCCGGTCTGGATCTGATCGGCGGTAAACCCGCAATGGTCATAGCCCTTCCCGCCCAAGGGCAGCGGCGACTGGACGGCCGGGACCGCCATCTGCAGCAGCTTGGCGGTGTTGCCCGCCGCCGCGACGATGCGGCTCAGGCCCTCGGCCTGGGCGTAGGGCACAAGCGAGTCGATGCGATTGTGGATGGTCACCAGCGGCGTCTGGAACCGGCCGGTCGCCTGGCGCCAGCGGCGGGCCTCCGCGACCGCTTCGGGATCGGCGCCGAAGCGCTGGACCTTGCGATTGAACGCCTCGAGTTCGGCGGGGGTCATTTCGTTGCTGCGATAGACCTTGTCCCGATTGCCATAGATCTGGCCGCCAAAGGTCGCGCGCATGTCGTCGGCGCCGAACCCCAGCGTCACGAGCGGATAGAAGAAGGCGGCCTTGTCCGGTTCGAAGCCGCCGATCGAGGCGATCTGGCGAATGATCCGCGCTTCTGGGCCGTCCGGCGCCTTTTCCGCCGCCATGAACAGGGCGACGACGGGCGCCACCAGCGTCATGACCTGCGTGCGCATGAAAGCGTCCTGATCCTGACCCGGCGCGGCGACGATCGGCAAGGCCGAACGCGTGGCATCCTGCACGCCGGGCAGGGCGTAGGGCGTGCCCGCGGTCAGCTGGTTGTAGGCCAGACGCAGATCGGTCAGCTGGCCGATCTCCCGCTCCCAGCCGTCGGTGACGCCGCATTGGGCCAGGGCCCCGGCGAAGGCGCGCGGCTGCTGCTCGATCAGCGCCATGACAATATTGCCGCCCATGGAGGATCCGCTGACATAGATCTTCTTCGCCCCCAGGGACGCCAGGAAGTTTCGCAGCCGCAACGTGTTCGTCGCGCCGGTCTTCACGCCCATGCCGGCCTTGTCATAGGCGCTGAGGCCTGCGGCCAGGCCGTCCTGATAGGCGAAGCGCATGATCCCGCTGCCGCCGGCGCCGGCGGACAGCGGGTCTTCGGCCACGTCCACCGGCGTTCCGGGGAGGGTGTAGCCGTGCGCGAAGACCAGGGCGTCGCCCTTCCAACCGGCCGGGATGGCCACGGCGAACTGGCGGCCCTCCAGCTTGCCGCCCAGGATCATGCCCCCTCCGGGCGCGGGGCGGGACGTGCTGTCGGTGACGCCGAGCGCCCGCGCCCTCTGCAGCAGGGCGGCCTGTTCGGGCGAGGGCTCGAAGGCCGAGGCCTTTTCCTGCGCACGAGAGGCCAATGGCGTCACCGCCAGGACCGCGCCCAGCGCGACGGCGCAGGTCAGGCTTCCCCAGCCGGAAAGGGTTTTGTGCATGATGGTCTCCCCCACGATGTTTTTCCTTATGATCTGGTGAGTTCGCGCCAGGCGAGTTCCGCGATGGCGGCGTCTTGAGCGCCCAGGCCTGTCAGGTCGGCGATCGCCGTCGCCTCGGGCGGGAGCGCGGGCGGTGCGCCCGCGCCCAACACCTCGCCGATCTCGACCATCCGGGGCGCCGGCGTCACATGGGCGCAGTCGCCGCAGGCGGCGCATTGCGCCCGAGAGTCCACCAGAACGAGATCGACCGCGCCGACGAGTTCCGGCGCGAGCTCGCGTTTGCCGGCGGAGTCCGCGCCGACGGCGATGATCCGAAGCCCCGGCCTCAGGACCTCCAGCCCCAGAAGCGGGGATCGCGCCGGCGTCGTGGTGACGATCAGGTCGGCGTCCCGGCACAGGATCGCCAAGTCATCGACGGCCATGGCCGCGACGCCTTCCGTCGACAGCGTTTGGGCCAGGGCGGCGGCTTTCTGCGCGTCGCGGGCCCAGATCGCGACCGCTTCGACGCCAAGCGCGCGGGCGATCCAGCGCGCCTGCAAGGCGGCCTGGGTTCCGGCGCCGACGACGCCGAGACGGCGGGGATGGCGCGGCGCGATCAGCTTGGCGGCGATGGCGCCGGCGATGGCGGTCCTGAGATCCGTCAGCGCGCCTTCATCGGACAGGACCCCGAGGGGAACGCCGGTATGGCCGTCGAAGACCACCATCAGGCCGGTGCTCGACGGCAGGTTCCGGTGAGGATTCTCGTAGAAGCTGCTGGCGACCTTGACCGCGAACAGGGGTCTGCCGTCGATATGCGCGCCTTTGACATGGACATCGCCGGGCGGCTGGTCGAATCGCAGATGGCCGGTGGCGATCGCCTGGACCTTGCCGCTGGAATGATCCTGGAACGCCCGGCCGATGGCCGCGATCGCCTGATCGGGGTCGATGGCCGACAGGATGGCGTCCTTGCCGAACCACTTCACGCTGGAGCGGAGTCCTGTCGGAGGGCGCTGAGCTCGTTATAGATCGTGGCGCGGCTGACTCCGAGAATCCGCGCGACATAGGCGGGAGCGCGGCGGGCCTCGAAGGCGCCCATGGCCTGAAGGCCCTCGATAAGCTCGCGTCGGTCGCGACGGTCGATATCCGAGATGCGCAGCTTCCGGTCGGCGCACCATTGGGTCACGAATCCGTTGATCCGTTCGTGCCAGTCATGGACGAACAGCGCGCGCACGTTCTCGTCTCGCGGCGGCGATCCGAGGAAGCCGTCCAGGGCGCGTCGGACCTGGTCGAAGGCGGAGACATCGATGTTGATGCACAGCAAGCCGATCGCCGCGTCGCCTTCTCGCAGAACGATCGAGATCGACTTCATGCGTCGACCATCCCAATTGGTCTTCTCATAGGGTCCGATCAGGTGCTGATCGGCGCTGAACCGCACGTCGTCCAGTTGAGAAGGGTCTCCGGGCGCGCGACGAGACATGGGATTGGCGATGTGAGCCACCGACTCGCTGGCCAGATCGTGCACGACCACTTCGACGAAGGGGGCGAACAGCGCCGCGATGCCCTGCGCCACCGCGAAGTGAGGCTCCAGCGAGGGCGTCCAGGCCTGATGGTCGGGAAGGTCTTGCATGGCGCTCGCTGAAGATTTGACGTTTTGTCTAATTTAGAAATAGCATGGCGAGGTCGGGGGCGCAACGGGGCGCGCCGGCGCGAAGATGGGATCAACCGTGACACAACCCCGCCCGATGTTGGCCAAGACCGGCGATCCGTCTCGGCTGGCCAGGGTGGCGGCCGACGCGCGCGAGGCCGAACGCCGGCTGCGCGCCCGAACGCCGCCGAGTCCTCTCGTGCACAGCCGCGCCCTGTCGCGCGTCTATGGCTGCGAGGTTTACCTCAAGTGCGAGCACCTGCTGCCGACGGGTTCGTTCAAGTTCCGGGGCGCGTTCAACAAGCTGTCACGCCTGCCCCCCGAGAGTCGAGCGCGGGGCGTGATCGCGGCGTCGACCGGTAATCACGGCCTGGCCGTGGCGACCGCGGGTCGGGAGATGCGGATTCCGGTGACGGTGCATGCGCCCAGGCTCGCCTCACGCGCCAAGCTCGACGCCATGGTCGATCAAGGCGCTGAGGTCATCCTGCACGCCGGCGAGCCGCTGGTCGCCGAGCAGGCGGCCAGAGCGGCGGCCACGCACGAGGGCCGACCCTATGTTTCGCCCTACAACGATCTCGAGGTGATCGCGGGTCAGGGCTCGCTAGGGGTGGAGCTGGCCCATCAGGCCGCACGTCTCGACGCAGTGGTCGTGTCCGTAGGCGGCGGCGGTCTTCTCGCGGGGGTCGGGGCGGCCTTGAAGGATATGCGGCCCGAGACCCGGCTGGTCGGCGCCTGGCCGGTCAACGCGCCCAGCCTGTTGCGGGCGATCGAGCACGGTCGGGCCGTCAGCGTCGAGGAGTCGCCCACCCTGTCCGACGCCACCGCAGGCGGCGTTGAGCCCGGCGCGATGACCATCGATCTGGCGTCCGATCTCGCGCCGCTGTGCGTGGAGGTGGAGGAGGCCAGGATCGCCGCCGCCATGCGCCGGCTGGCTGAACACGAGCATTGGATGGTGGAGGGGGCGGCCGGCCTGGCCCTGGCCGGGCTGGAGGCCTGCGCGGACCAGTTCGCCGGCGGCAGCGTCGCGGTCGTGCTGTGCGGCCGCAACATCACCCTGGAGCGGTTTCTCGACGCGATGAACGCCCCACACTGAAGAGACGAAAAGGCCCGGTGTCGCCACCGGGCCTTCCGTCGTTGGCGTTCAGGCTTGGCTTACGCCGCGGCCTTGGCCTTGGCGCCGAAGCGGCCGTAGAAGGTCTCGCCCTTCTCGGCCATCTCGCGCAGCAGGGCCGGCGGCGCGAACCGCTTGCCGTACTTCTGGGCGAGGCCGTCGCAGGTTTCGACGAAGGCCTTGGCGCCGACGGCGTCGATCAGGCTGATCGGACCGCCGGTCCAGGGCGCGAAGCCCCAGCCCAGGATCGCGCCGACATCGGCTTCGCGCGGATCGGTGATCACACCTTCCTCGAAGCAACGCGCGGCCTCAACGGCCTGGCGGTACAGCAGGCGGGTGCGGATCTCCTGGATCAGCGTCTGGTCGGCTTCGGCGATCGTCACCGGGGCCAGGTCCGACAGGCCCTTCCACAGAGTCTTGGGGCCGTTTTCCGGATAGTCGTAGAAGCCCTTGCCGTTCTTGCGGCCGAAGCGCTGCAGCTCGACCACCATCTTTTCGATGATCGGGGCGAACGGACGGTCCTCGAACTTGTCGCCAAGATCCTTCTTGGTCTGCTGGGTGACCTTGTAGCCAAGGTCCAGAGCGACGTCGTCGTTCATTTCCAGCGGACCGCGCGGCATGCCCGTGGCGCGGCCGACATTGTCGATGATGGCCGGCGCGATGCCGTCAGCCAGCATCTCCAGGCCTTCCTGCACGAAGGTGCCGAAGCAGCGCGACGTGTAGAAGCCGCGGCTGTCGTTCACGACGATCGGGGTCTTCTTGATCTTCAGGACGTAGTCGATCGACTTGGCCAGGGCTTCCTGGCTGGTCTCCTCGCCCATGATGATCTCGACGAGGCCCATCTTGTCGACCGGCGAGAAGAAGTGGATCCCGATGAAGTTCTTCGGACGCACGCTGGCCTTCGACAGGCCGGTGATCGGCAGGGTCGAGGTGTTCGAACCGAAGATGGCGTCCTCGGCCAGCTGGGCCTCGGCCTTCTGGGTCACGTCGGCCTTGATCTCGCGGTTCTCGAACACCGCCTCGATGACGAGGTCGCTGCCCTTGACGTGCGCGTAGTCGGTGGTCGGGGTGATCAGGGCCAGGACGGCGTCGGCCTTGTCCTGAGTCATCTTGCCGCGCGACACCGCCTTTTTCAGCAGGTTCTCGGCATAGGCCTTGCCCTTCTCGGCGGCTTCCTGGCTCTGGTCGATCAGGACGGTCTCGATGCCGGCCATGGCTTGGACATAGGCGATGCCCGCGCCCATCATGCCCGCGCCCAGCACGGCGACCTTCTTGGCTTCCGACGGCGGGACATTGGCCGGACGGCCCGAACCCTTGCCCAGCTCCTGCAGGGACAGGAACAGCGTGCGGATCATGCCCTTGGCCTGGGGCGACATCATCGTCTTCAGGAAGTAGCGGGTCTCGATGCGGATGGCCGCGTCGAACGGAACCTGCGTGCCTTCATAGACGGCCTTCAGGATGTTCAGCTGGGCCGGGTAGTTGCCATAGGTCTGCTTGCGCAGCATGGCGTTGCCCATGATGAACACCTGGCCGCCGGTCGGGGTGTAGGGGCCGCCGCCGGGCAGCTTGAAGTCCTTCTTGTCCCACGGCGCGACGGGGTCGCCCTTGGTCTTGACCCAGGTCTTGGCGGCTTCGACGACCTGGTCGGCCGGCACGACTTCGTGCACGACCTTGTTGGCAAGCGCCTCGGCCGGCTTCATCGACTTGCCTTCCAGCAGGTACGGCGCAGCGGCCATCACGCCCATCAGGCGCGGCAGGCGCTGGGTGCCGCCGGCGCCCGGCAGCAGGCCGACCTTGGCTTCCGGCAAAGCGAGCTGGATCTTCGGGTTGTCGGCGACCACGCGATAGTGGCAGGCCAGGGCGATCTCGAGACCGCCGCCCATGGCCAGGCCGTTGATCGCGGCGGCGACCGGCTTGCCGCAGGTTTCCAGGGCGCGGAAGGCCTTGTTGAGCGCGAAGCCGGCGTCATAGGCGGCCTTCAGGCCGGCCTCACCGCCAGCGCCGCCGCCCAGACCGCCGTTGCCGCCCAGTTCGCCCAGGTCCGCGCCGGCGCAGAAGCCCGTCGTCTTGCCCGAGGTGATCACGACGCCCTTGATCTCGGCGTCGGACTTGATGCGCTCGACGATCTCGCCGATTTCCTTGATGACCGAAGCGGTCAGGGTGTTCATCGAACGGCCGGGCACGTCGAAGGTGACGAGGGCCACGCCGTCGGAATCGACCTCGATCTTGAAGTTTTCCATGTGACTAGTTCCTGATCGAGAAGGTTAGACGCGTTCGATGACCGTGGCGGTGCCCATGCCGGCGCCGACGCACAGGGTGATCAGGGCGGTTTCCTTGTCCGAGCGTTCCAGCTCGTCGAGGACGGTGCCCAGGATCATCGCGCCGGTGGCGCCGAGCGGGTGGCCCATGGCGATGGCACCGCCGTTGACGTTCATCTTGTCGTGCGGGATATCCAGCGCCTGCATCATGCGCAGCACGACCGAGGCGAAGGCTTCGTTCAGTTCGTAGAGGTCGATGTCCTTGACCTCCATGCCCAGCTTCTTGAGCAGCTTTTCGCTGACCAGGGCCGGACCGGTGAGCATGATCGAGGGTTCGCTGCCGATCGAGGCCGCGCCCTTGATCTTGGCGCGGGCCTTCAGGCCGAGGGCCTCGCCCATTTCCTTGGTGCCGATCAGCACGCCGGCGGCGCCGTCGACGATGCCCGAGCTGTTGCCGGCGTGGTGCACGTGGTTGACGCGCTCGACCTGCGGATAGCGCTGGGTGACGACGGCGTCGAAGGCCATCTCGCCCATGCCCGTGAACGACGGATTCAGCGAGGCCAGGGTCTGCATGGTGGTGGAGCCGCGCACGGTCTCGTCATGGTCCAGCAGGGTCAGGCCCAGCTGGTCCTTCACCGGGATCACCGACTTCTTGAAGCGACCGTCGGCCCAGGCGGCCGCCGCGCGCTTCTGGCTCTCGACGGCGTAGGCGTCGACGTCGTCGCGGGAGAAACCGTACAGGGTGGCGATCAGGTCGGCCGACACGCCCTGCGGGGCGAAATAGGTCTTGAAGGCCGAAGAGGGGTCGGTCGGCCAGGCGCCGCCGTCGCTGCCCATCGGCACGCGGCTCATGCTCTCAACGCCGCCGCCGATGGCGAGGCCCGCTTCGCCCGAGGCGACCTTGGCCGCGGCCATGTTTACGGCTTCCAGGCCCGAGGCGCAGAAGCGATTGATCTGCACGCCGGCGACGCTCTCGGCGTAGTCGGCGGTCAGGACGGCGGTGCGGGCGATGTCGCTGCCTTGCTCGCCGACCGGCGAGACGCAGCCCAGGACGACGTCGTCGACCTTGCTGGTGTCCAGGCCGTTACGGTCGCGCAGGGCTTCCAGCACCTGGGTGGCCAGCGACAGGGCGGTGGTCTCGTGCAGCGAGCCGTCCTTCTTGCCCTTGCCGCGCGGCGTGCGCACGGCGTCGAAAATGTAAGCGTCAGCCATGGAATGGCTCCTTCCTGCGAAGCGTTGTTCGTGTCTTTGTCAGGCGACCGGAAGACCGGACGTCCTTAGGGTTTCCAGTTGCCGATCGGGTACTTGCCGATCGGCTCGCACTTCAGGCCGCTGGCCGAGGCCTTGGCCCGGTAATAGAGGCGCGACCCGAACTCGGGCGGCGGCAGGGTGCAGGGCGTAAAGCCCGAGGTGGTCACTTCCAGCCGCCATTCGGCGATCTTGGAGCGCAGCAGGACGTTGCAGACGTCCTTGCCGGGCGGCTGCAGCGGCAGCTTGAACGCGCCGGGCTGGGGCCGCTTGCCGACCAGTTCGCCCGAGAAGGTCAGCGGGCGCGGACCCTGCACCGCGCGGACGCAGACGACGGCCGAGCGGGCGTCGTTGGCGGCGGGCGGTTCGGCCCCGGCGGCGCCGGCCAGCAGGCCGGCCAGCAGCGTTACGATCATAGCGTCCTCGCGATCAGGAGTTTCATGATCTCGTTGGTGCCGCCGTAGATGCGCTGGATGCGGCTGTCCTTGTACATGCGCGCGATCGGGTACTCGTTCATGAAGCCGTAGCCGCCAAACAGCTGCAAGCAGCGATCGACGATCTTGTTCTCCAGATCCGAGACCCAGTACTTGGCCATCGACGCGGTGGCCGCGTCCAGCTTGCCGGCCAGGTGCTGCTCGATGCAGTGGTTGACGAAGACGCGGGCCACGGTCGCCTCGGTCTTGCACTCGGCCAGGACGAACTGGGTGTTCTGGAAATCGATGATCGCCTTGCCGAAGGCCTTGCGGTCCTTGACGTAGGCGATGGTCAGCTCCAGCGCCCGCTCGATCGTGGCCATGCCCTGCACGGCGATGTTCAGCCGCTCCTGCGGCAACTGGCCCATCAGCTGGAAGAAGCCCTGGCCTTCGTCGGTTCCCAGCAGGTTCTCGGTCGGGATCTTCACGTCATTGAAGAACAGTTCCGAGGTGTCCTGGGCTTCCTGGCCGAGCTTGTCGAGGTTGCGCCCGCGCTCGAAACCCTCGACCTCGTCGGTCTCGACGATCAGCAGGGACGTGCCACGCGCGCCCGCTGTGGGGTCGGTCTTGGCGACCACGATGATGAAGTTGGCAGTCTGGCCGTTGGTGATGAAGGTCTTGGAGCCGTTGATGACGTAGTGGTTGCCCACCTTCTTGGCAGTGGTCTTCACCCCCTGGAGATCGGACCCGGCGCCCGGCTCGGTCATGGCGATCGCGCCGACCAGTTCGCCGGTGGCCATTTTGGGAAGCCAGCGCCGCTTCTGCTCTTCCGTCCCGTAGTGGACGACGTAGGGCATGATGATCGCGTTATGCAGGCTGATGCCGAACCCGTCGACGCCCTTGAGGCCCAGCTGTTCCATCAGCACAACCTCGTGCCGGTAGTCGCCGCCGGCGCCGCCGTACTGCTCGGGCGTGGAGAGGCCGAGCAAGCCGGCCTCCCCCGCCTTGGTCCACATGTCGCGGTCGACGCAATGGTTCTTGCGCCACTTGGCGACGGTCTCTTCAGGCGCGTGCTCGTCGAAGAACTTGCCGACCGCGTCCTCGAAGATCGCGATGTCTTCCTCGGCCATGAAGGCCGGTTTTTCCACGTTGAGCACGCTCATGATCAGAAAGCCTCCGCAGGCAGCGCCATCAGGGTCGCCGAACCGGTCTTCAGCTTGGCCAGATGCGACGCTGCGTCAGGCAAGATGCGTTCGATGAAATAGCGACCGGTCGTCAGCTTGGTCGAATAGAACGGGTCGGACGAACCGGCCGCGATCTTGGCGTTGGCGGCCTTGGCCATCAGCGCCCACATGTAGGCTAGGCCCGTCAGGCCGAAGAGGTGCATGTAGTCGGTCGAGGCCGCGCCGGCGTTGTCAGGGTTCTGCAGGCCGTTCTGCATCAGCCACATGGTGCCGTCCTGCAGCTGGGCCTTCACCCCGCCCAGCGCTTCGATGAACGGCTTCAGCGCCTCGTCGGTGTCGTTCTCGCCGATGAACTGGTCGATTTCCTGGAAGAAGGTCATGACCGCGCGGCCGCCCTTGGCCGCCAGCTTGCGGCCGACCAGGTCCAGGGCCTGCACGCCGTTGGTGCCCTCGTAGATCAGGGCGATGCGGCAGTCGCGCATGAATTGGCTGACCGGGAAGTGTTCGGTGAAGCCGCTGCCGCCATGCACCTGAACGGCGTTCGAGCAGACCTGGAAGCCCTTGTCGGTCAGGTAGCCTTTCAGCACCGGCGTCATCAGGCCCATATAGTCGGACGACTTCTCGCGCACCGCCGCGTCGGGGTGGACGTGCGAGAGGTCGCCGTGCAGGGCGGTCCAGAACAGGAAGGCGCGGCCGCCTTCGATCAGGGCCTTGCTCTCGAGCAGCATGCGACGCACGTCCGGATGGACGATGATCGGGTCGGCCGGGCCTTCGGCGTTCTTCGGGCCGGTCAGCGAGCGGCCTTGCAGGCGGTCCTTGGCGAAGGCGACGGCGGCCTGGTAGGCGGCTTCGCCCTGGGCCACGCCCTGCATGCCTACGCCCAGGCGGGCCTCGTTCATCATGACGAACATGATCTTGAGGCCGGAATTCTCCTCACCGATCAGGTAGCCGGTCGCCTCGTCATACTGCATCACGCAGGTGGCGTTGCCGTGGATGCCCATCTTTTCTTCGAGGCCCACGCACTTGGCGCCTTCGTTGCGCGGCCCCACCGAACCGTCGGCGTTGGGGATGAACTTCGGCACGATGAACAGGCTGATGCCCTTCACCCCGGCCGGCGCGCCCTCGATGCGGGCCAGAACGAGGTGGACGATGTTGTCGGCCATGTCGTGCTCGCCGGCCGAGATCCAGATCTTCTGGCCGGTGATCTTGTAGCTGCCGTCGGCCTGAGGGACCGCCTTGGTGCGCAGCAGGCCAAGGTCCGTGCCGCAGTGCGGCTCGGTCAGGTTCATGGTGCCGGTCCATTCGCCGGACACCATCTTGGGCAGGTAGGTCTGCTTCTGCGCGTCAGAGCCGCCCGTGTGGATGGCCGAATAGGCGCCGTGGGCCAGGCCCGGATACATTGAGAAGGCCATGTTGGCCGAGCTCGACATCTCGCTGAACGCCAGGTTCACGACGTGCGGCAGGCCTTGGCCGCCATAGGCCGGGTCCGAACCGATCGCGGTCCAGCCGCCCTCGCACAGCTGCTTGTAGGCGTCCTTGAAGCCCGGCGGGGTGGTGACGGTGTTGGTGACCGGATCCAGCTTGCAGCCCGTCTTGTCGCCGACCGTATTCAGCGGCGCCAGCACCCCGCCCGTGAACTGGGCGGCGGCCTCGAGGATCTGCTCGACCACCTCGAACGGCGCATCGGAGAAGCCCGGCAGGTCGCCGTGCTGGTCGATATTGAGCACGTCGCGCAGAATGAAGGCGTGATCGCGAACGGGCGGCTGATAGGTCATGGAACGGTCCTGGCTAGGATCGGGAGGAGGAAAGACGGGCGGCCGCCTTGCGCGTCTTGTCGACGGCGTCGGCGGCGCGTGAGGGCCCTACTTGCCCAGCATCGCGTCGGCGTGGCCGTCGAGGCGGGCGCGCAGCACCTGCTCGTAGTCGGCCGCGCGGGGCAGCAGGTCGGGGCGGATTTCGGTGAGGCGGCGCTCGAGGCGATTGCAGGCCTCGCGCAGCTCGATCAGGGCGTTGTCGATATCGTCGCGCTGTTGCTCCAGCGCCGTGGCGCGTTCGCGGAACTTCTTCAGCGAGCGGGCCATCTGCGCCGCGCCCTCGTCGTTCTCGTCATAGAGGTCGAGCAGTTCGCGGATCTCGGTCAGGGACAGGCCCACCCGCTTGCCGCGCAGGATCAGCTGCAGACGGACGCGGTCCTTGTGAGAGTAGACGCGGTTCAGGCCTTCACGAGCGGGGTTCAACAGCCCCTTGTCCTCGTAGAAGCGCAAGGCGCGGGGCGTGGCTTTAAATTCGTTGCACAGCTGGCGGATCGTGAAAGTCCGCTCGGGGCGTCGCAGGTCGGCCATGGATGGAAACCTCCCAAGGAAGAGGGCCTGGCTACCGCGGCCGGGCCGCTTTGTTATCGTTGATCACCCTAAACCCGATCCCGTGACGTCGTCAACGCTTACGTAAACGTCAATCTAGACGTAGGCGATAGGTTTGCATTCCTAGCGTGGGGGGCTTAGCTTCCCCGAGAAGGCCGATTGGAGGAGGAGCCGATGGCGACCCTGTCTCACGGCGAAATCTGGCGCGCGATCGACGCCCTGGCCGAACGCTTCGACATGACCCCCTCGGCCATGGCCAGGATGGCGGGTCTTGATCCCACCAGCTTCAACCGCTCCAAGCGCGGATCCGCCGAGGCCGGCCACGCCCGCTGGCCCTCGACCGAAAGCCTGTCCAAGCTCCTGGAGGCCACCGGGGTCAATTTCTCGGAGTTCGCCGCCCTGACCGAGCGGTCGCCGGTCCGCACGGCCGGCCGGCGGGGCGCGCCGCTGATCGACCTGGCCCAGGCCGGCAAGGACGGCTTCTTCGACGCAGCAGGCCTGCCGGTCGGCGGCGGATGGGACGAAGCGCCCGCGCCTGAGTTAGAGGACGGCCTGTTCGCGCTGGAGGTGACCGGCGACGACCTCGCGCCGGTCTATCGCGACGGCGACCGACTGCTGGTTTCGCCGACCCTGGAGCCGCGCAAGGGCGATCGCGTGGTGGCGCGCACCCATGGCGGCGAGGTCTTGGTGCGGGAGCTGGGCCGGGTCACGGCGCGGAGCATCGAACTCCTGGCGTTGGACCGCGCGGGCGCGGAGCGCCTGATGTCGCGCGACGAGGTCGCCTGGATCGCCCGGATCGTCTGGGTCAGCCAGTAGGCCGACCCAGGCCAAGGATCTTATCCGGCAGGATCAGGTGCGCGGGCAGTCGGCGTGGCTGTCGAGCAGCCAGGCGATCAGCGGGCCGGCGGCCGGATCGGCGCACGACACGTCCACCCGATAGGAATTCCAGGTGTCGTTGTGTGCGGCCTCGACGTGGGCGTCGGGGAACTGTTGCACGATCCCGCCGAGCAGGGAGTCGAATTCCTGGCGGTCGGTGGGGCGGAGCGTGAAGGAAGCCATGGGACGAAACCTTGAGGACTAATCTTGGTTCTGATGGTTTCAGCCTAGACTCCGAAACATGGGCATACCCTTAATCCCGGCTTCAGGCGGCGTTCATCCTCGCGGACATGGTGTCGCAGGTCGCGGGGATTCACCCGGCGCGACCTGCATCTTGCCGCCTCTCCCGTAAGGGGAGAGGCGCTAGCCCAGCTTCTCTTCGATCAGCGCCACCGTGCGGTCGATCCCGAAGATCGCCGCGAAGGAACCGAAGCGCGGGCCCTGGCTCTGGCCCAGCAGCACCTCGTAGAGGGCCTGGAACCAGGCGCGCAGCGGGTCGAAGCCATGGGTCTTGCCGACCTCGAACACCTCGTTCTGGATCAGCTCGGCGTCCTGGGTGCCGGCCGGCATGGCCTTCAGCTTGGCCAGCAGGTCCAGCATGGCGGCGCGCTCCTGGTCGGTCGGCGCGCGGAACACCTTCGAGGGCTTCACGAAGTCCTCGTAGTAGTTGATCGCGTAGCCCGCCAGGCGGTCCAGCAGCGGCTGGGTCTCCGGCGAGGCGCCCGGGATGTAGCGCGACAGGAAGCCCCAGAGGATTTCCTTGGTCGAGGCGTCGGCGGCCGAGACGAGGTTCAGCATCAGGCTGAACGACACCGGCGAGCCCTGTTCGGGCGGCGTCCCTGCGTGGATGTGCCAGACCGGGTTGTCCAGCTGTTTGGCCGGCTCCTGGCGGCCGAACGCATCCAGTTGCTGCAGGTACTCGTCGGTCGCCTTCGGGATGACGTCGAAATAGAGCTTCTTGGCCGACTTGGGGCTCTGGAACATGTAGTACGACAGGCTCTCGGGCGCGCCGTACCGCAGCCAGTCCTCCATGGAGAGGCCGTTGCCCTTGGACTTGGAGATCTTCTGGTTGTTCTCGTCCAGGAAGAGCTCGTAGTTGAAGCCTTCCGGCGGAACCCCGCCCAGCGCCCTACAGATCGCGCCCGAGGCCTTGACCGAGTCGATCAGGTCCTTGCCCGACATCTCATAGTCGACGCCAAGCGCGGTCCAGCGCATGGCCCAGTCAGGCTTCCACTGCATCTTCACGTGGCCGCCGGTGACCGGGACCTCGACCTTCGAGCCGTCCTCGTCCTCGAAGACGATCGTGCCCTTCTCGACATTGCGCTCCAGGGTCGGGACCTGCAGCACCTTGCCCGTCGACGGGCTGATCGGCAGGAACGGCGAGTAGGTCGCGCGGCGCTCTTCGCCCAGCGTCGGCAGCATCACCTTCTGGATCGCGTCGAAGCGCTCGAGCGCCGTCAGCAGGGTCGCGTCGAACAGGCCGCCCTTGTAGCACTCGGTCGAGGAGACGAATTCGTACTCGAAGCCGAAGCCGTCCAGAAACGCGCGCAGGCGGGCGTTGTTGTGCGCGCCGAAGCTGTCGTGGGTGCCGAAGGGGTCACGGACGACAGTCAGCGGCTTGCCCAGATCCTCGATCAGCGGCTGCTTGTTCTCGATGTTGTCGGGAACCTTGCGCAGGCCATCCATGTCGTCGCTGAAGGCGATCAGGCGCGTGGGGATGTGGTCGTCGACCAGCGCGCGGAAGGCCTGACGCACCATGGTCGTGCGCGCCACCTCGCCAAAGGTGCCCAGGTGCGGCAGGCCCGACGGCCCGTAGCCCGTTTCGAAGATCACGGCCTTGGCCAGCGCCGGATAGGTTTTCACCGCCTCGTCGGTCTTGCCGGCGTCGATCAGGGCCTTGGCGGCTTCCTGGTCGGCGCGGTCGGGGAGGCGCACGCGCAGGACGCGGGCGATCGTGGCGCGCGCCTGCTCGAAGGGCCAGGAGCGGGCGTCACGGGCGAGGGGGGAGAGGCCTTCAAACATGCGGGGCGGTATAAGCGCTGACGCGGCGAAGGGCTAGGGTGGTGGTCGCCTCAAGCTCCATCACCGTGTCATCCCGGCCGCAGCGCTATCCGGGATGACGCGGTGGTTGAGCGCCTTCAGCCTTTCAGCGCCCCCGCCACCACTTCCCGCGCCTCGGCCTGGACCTGCTTCAGGTGATCCGGGCCCAGGAACGACTCCGCATAGACCTTGTAGACGTCCTCGGTGCCCGAAGGCCGCGCAGCGAACCAGGCGTTCTGCGTGCA
This sequence comes from Pseudomonadota bacterium, assembly GCA_020161365.1. Lineage (GTDB taxonomy): Bacteria > Pseudomonadota > Alphaproteobacteria > Caulobacterales > Caulobacteraceae > Caulobacter. The sequence continues at coordinate 46,764 of JAIUNU010000005.1, forward strand.
GACCTTCAGGCCGCCGATCGCCTCGCCGTTGCCGGGGGCGGCCGTGAGGATGTCGGTGATCGCCTCGCCAGCGAGGGTCTTGGCTGAGACATCGCTAGGGCTCAGCTTGGAAAGCCGCGCCTTGTCCTCGCGGCTGGCCGGGGCGTCGACGCGGGCGTAGGCCGGCGCGCCGTACGTCTTGGTCAGGCCGGCATAGAGCTGGCTGGCGCTCTGGCCCGTCACCGCCTGGATTTCGGCCGCCAGCAAGGCCAGCTGTATGCCGTCCTTGTCGGTCGTCCAGACGCCGCCGTCGTGACGCAGGAAGGCCGCGCCCGCCGACTCCTCGCCGCCGAAACCGACCGAGCCGTCCAGGAGGCCGGGCACAAAGTACTTGAAGCCGACCGGTACTTCGAGCAGCCGACGGCCCAGCCCCGCCACCACGCGGTCGATCATCGAGGACGAGACCAGCGTCTTGCCGACCGCCGTATCCGCGCTCCAGGCCGGGCGATGGCTGAACAGGTACGAGATCGCGGCGGCCAGATAGTGGTTGGGGTTCATCAGCCCGCCGTCGGGGGTGACGATGCCGTGGCGGTCGGCGTCGGCGTCGTTGCCGGTCGCGACGTCATAGGGGGCGAACTCATGGGCCGCGCCGCCCTTCATGATCCCGATCAGATTGGCCATGGCCGAGGCGGACGAGCAGTCCATCCGGATCTTGCCGTCGGTGTCGAGCGGCATGAACGCCCAGCGCGGATCGACGGCCTGATTGACCACGGTCAGGTCCAGGCCGTGGCGCTCGGCGATCGCGCCCCAGTAGGCGACGGCCGCGCCGCCCAGCGGGTCTGCGCCAATGCGCACCTTGGCCGCACGGATAGCGGCCATATCGATCACCGCGGGTAGGTCGTCGACATATCGGCCCAGGAAGTCGTAGCCGCCCACGGCCTTGCGGGCCGTCTCGAACGGGACGCGTTTTACGCCGGCCAGGCCTTGGACCAGGAGTTCGTTGGCGCGGGCGGCGATGGCGGAGGTGGCGGCTGAGTCCGCCGGACCGCCCGAGGGCGGGTTGTACTTGATGCCGCCATCCCGCGGCGGATTGTGCGAGGGGGTCAGCAGTAGGCCGTCAGCCTGTGCGCCGCCGTGGCGGTTGTGGGTCAGGATGGCGCGTGAGACGGCCGGGGTCGGGGTGAAGCCGTCGCGCGAGTCGACCAGAGTCTCGACCCCGTTGCCGGCCAGCACTTCCAGCACCGACCGCCAGGCCGGTTCGGACAGGCCATGGGTGTCGCGCCCGACGAACAGCGGGCCCGTGACGCCCTGGGCGGCGCGGTGCTCGACCACGGCTTGGGTGATCGCCAGGATGTGGGCCTCGTTGAACCCGCCGTCCAGGCTGGAGCCCCGGTGGCCCGAGGTGCCGAACACGACCTTCTGAGCGGGGTTTGAGACGTCCGGCACGATCTCGAAATAGGCCGCCATCAGGGCGTCGAGATCGACAAGATCTCCGGGCAGAGCGCGAAGGCCGGCGCGGTCGTGCATCAAGTCACCTGATAGAGTTTGGACGTCTCCATAAGCTGGAGGTCCTAGAGCGCGAGGGAAACAATTTCACGAACTATCTGATCTCTTCTCCGCCCCCAAAGGGTATCCGCCCCCTCTCGGCGGCCTTGGCCGGAGCGCTAGCGGGGCGGGCGGCCTTGAAATCCGTTGTCTGTGGCGGCCGGTCATGTGTTGGGGCGCCTTCCGCGCCCCCTCGGACAAAGCGCCGCATGGCGCAGCCGTGGTGGCGACTGTCATCGTCCTCGTGGTCTCCTCTGAGTCGGGACCGAAAACGCGAGCGACCGAGATGGCTGGTCTGGACGTGGGTGGCGTTGAACTGGGCTTCACCTGCCCGCACTGCGGTGGTCAAGCGCCGGCCCGCATCGCGGCGGTGCGGATGCTGCCCGTCATCGACTGCGGCTGCGGCGAACGCTTCGGGGTCGACCTCGCGAGCTTCGCCGCCCAGGTCACCGCCGCCGAGGCCGCAGCCCGCGCAGCGCGACGACGACCGCGCGCCTGAAGGGCGGTTTCTCAACATCAACCTTGCCGCGCGGCGGGGTTCAGTTAACGTCCCTCCCAACAGAACAACGATAACTTAGGGAGTGAGACCATGACGCCGCCCGATGGCGCGTCGCCTCCACGCGACGTCTCCACAGCTCCGTTCAAGCCGTTGGCCATGAAAGGCCCCGAGGTGTCGGTCGAGCGCCGACCGGACGGCTCGATCGTCATCACCTCCAACCATGCGCCCGGCGAGGGGCCGCGCTCGATCGCTCACCTGATTGCCGCAAAGGCCGCCGAGCATCCCGATCGGCCCTACCTGAAACAGCGCGAGCCAGGCCACGGCCCCTGGCGCGGCGTGACCTACGGCGAGGCGCTGCGGGCGGTCGAAGGGATCGCCCAATGGCTGATCGATCAGAAGCTTGGACCTCACGACAGCGTCATGATCCTGTCGGGCAATTCGATCGAGCACGCCCTGATGACCCTGGGCGCCTATACCGCCGGCGTGCCGGCTGCGCCGATCAGTCCGGCCTACAGCCTGATCTCGACTGACCACGCCAAGCTCAAGCACTGCTTCGAGAAGGTCGCGCCCCGCGTCGTCTTCGCCCAGAGCGGCGCGATGTTCGCCGGGGCGTTGGCGACGCTGAAAGCGCTGGATCCCAGCCTTGCGGTGATCACCGCCGACGGCGTGGGCGATGGGGCGATCGCCTTTTCCGAGGTCGCCGGGACTGTCCCAACGGCGGCGGTGGCTGCGGCCCGCGAGACCGTCGGCCCCGAGACGGTGGCCAAGTATCTCTTCACGTCCGGGTCGACGGGCCTGCCCAAGGCCGTGCCCCAGACCCACGGCATGATGGCCGGGGTAATCGCCGGCCAAGAGGGCCTGCGCACGGACACGCCGACCGACGACGTTCCCCAAAGCCTGGAATGGATGCCCTGGAGCCATATCTCGGCGGGCAATATCGGCTTCAACGCCGTGATCTGGGGCGGCGGCACGCTGCACATCGACGAGGGCAAGCCGCTGCCGGGCATGTTCGAGACGACGATCAAGAACCTCTACGAGGTCTCGCCCATCGTCTTCGGCTCGGCCCCGATCGCGTTCTCGATGCTGGCCGAGGCGATGGAGAACGACCCCGTGCTACGGCGCTCGTTCTTCAAGAACCTGCGCTACATGGGCTATGGCGGCGCGACGCTGAGCAACGACGTCTACGAGCGCATCCAGGCCCTGGCCGTCGCCGAGACCGGGCATCGCATCCCGCTGACCACCATGTACGGCGCGACCGAAACGCAGGGCATTACCGTCACCCATTGGATCACCGAGCGGGTCGGGCTGGTGGGACTGCCGCTGCCGGGCATCCAGCTGAAGCTGGCGCCCAGCGGCAGCAAGTACGAGGTGCGGGTGAAGGGCCCGACGGTGGCGGCGGGCTATCACAAGGACCCCGAACGCACGGCGGCGGCCTTCGACGAGGAGGGCTTCTACAAGCTGGGCGATGCGGCGCGGTTCGTCGACCCGGACGATCCGGCCAAGGGGCTCGTCTTCGACGGCCGGGTGACCGAGGATTTCAAGCTCGACAGCGGCACCTGGGTCAGCGTCGGCGTGCTGCGGCCCGACCTAGTGGCCGCCTGCAGCCCCTATATCCACGACGCGGTGATCACCGGCCAGGACAAGGCGTTCATCGGCGCGATGCTGTGGCCCTCGCCGGCCGGGCTGGCGGCCCTGGTCGCCGATCCTGGGCCGGGAACGCCGCTCGAAAAGCTGGTCGCGATCATCAAGGACCGACTGGCGGCGTTCAACGCCGGCGCCGGCGGCTCCTCGCGCCGCGTGGCCCGCTTCACCCTGCTAACCGAGCCACCGTCGATCGACGCGGGCGAGATCACCGACAAGGGCTACGTCAACCAGCGCTGCGTGCTGGAACGTCGCGGCGATCGCGTCGAGGCGCTCTACGCCAAGACGCCGGGGGAGGGGGTCTTCACGGTCTAGCGGCTCACCAGGACAGGCCGGCGCGCACGAGCACGGCGGTCTTGTCCGACATGCCAAAGGCCATCAGGTCGGCGGGCTTGGGCGGCGGAGCCTTGGCCAGGGCGGGCCAGCCGTCGTGATGCTCCAGCGCGGCGACCTCGACCTGGCCGGAGCCGGCGATGGTGAAGCTCAGGGTGATCCCGTTCGGATCGGGCGCGTGATAGGTCAGGCTCGACCACTGTCCGGGCTTGGCCGCCAAAGTGATCGGCCGACCGTTCAGGCGCGGCTGGCTGAGCGGAGCGCTGGGGCGAAGGCGGATCGTCACCTGCTCGGCGCCGGGCGCAGGGATCAGGCGGATCAGAAGGCGATCCTCGGCGCGGGTGACGGTCAGCTGCGGGCTGGCGACGGGGACCACCCGGGTCTCCGACATCCAGACCGGTTCACGCCAGAACGGCGCCAGGGCCTGCTGGCGCGGCTCGGATCCGCCGTCGTCGGGCAGGGTGGCGCGGGTCCAGCCATCGAGCCGCTTCAGGTCCGCGACCCGCCAGGCCTTGCCGCTCGAGAGGTCGGCGACGTGCAGGGCCTGGGTGATGGCTGGGCGGTCAGGTTCACCCCCCAGACGCGCGGCGTTGGCGATCAGGGCCGCGCCGACCAGCGCCATCACCCCGGCGGCGCGCCAGGCCCAGCGGGTGGCGGCGAAATCGTGGGCCAATGGTGAAAGCGCCGGGGCGGCCAGCATGGCGAACACGGCCAGCACGGCCGGCTCCATCAGGCCCACGCCCGCGAAGGTCCAGGCGCCCCAGGCGGCCAACTGGGCGGTCGACAGGATCGCCAGGAGGCCGACCACGGCAGTCAGCGCCATGGCGACCCGCTTGTCTCGCGTACCGCCGACGCCGATCACCAGCGCCGCGCCGAGGGCGGCCACCAGCAGCGGCCAGGTCAGCATCACCGTCGCGCCGGGGGCCAGGACCTGCGCGGCGACCGCCAGCAGCAGCACCACGACCATCCCTCCGATCCACGCGCCCAGCACCTCGGTGCGGAACCCGAGCGCAAGGGCCGCCAGCACGCTGGCCGCCAGCCCAAGGCCGAGCCCCACGGGGTCGAAGCCGCCGATCAGACTGCAGGCGCCGCCCAGGATCAGCGCGACGACGGCCGGGATGATTCGCCGAGCGCCTCTGGCTTGGGCGGTGGCGACGCCCAGTCCGGTCGCGGCCGCCAGCAGCCCCGCGCCCCACAGCAAGAAGTCGAAGCGAGTCAGCAGGCCGTAATAGCGCTGCGCGCCGTCGATCATCAGGAGACGTCCGACCAGATGCAGCACGAGGCCCGCGCTGGCGGCGGTCAGCAGCAGGCCCGCCGCGCCGCGGGCGATTTCCCAACCGGTCGCCCCGCGTCCCGCCAGGGCGCGCCAGGCCGAGAAGCCGACCAGGGCGGCTGCGATCACCAGCAGCGCCCACCCCACCACTGGCGGGTAGCGGATCATGAACAGGCCCAGGACGTCGGAATAGATGGCGTTCTCGGTCTTGGCCGGCAGGGTCGGCGCGTTGGCCAGGGCCAGCACCGTGGGCAGCACCTGATCGCCCATGTGCTGCAGGCTCCCGCGTTGCAGATGGTCGGGTCGAGCCAGCGGCGTGTGATAGGCGAGCTGATTGTCGATGAAGGCCAGGTTCAGGCCCGGCAGGCCCTTGTTCACCGCATGGGTGAAGTCGGTGTCGTTGGGCATCTTCTCGTAGACCGTGGACGCCATCGAGTTGCCGGACGCCCCCTTGGCCTCACGGGCGAAGAGGCCGACCAGCGCACCGTTGCCCGGCCCGGTCTGGAACATCGCCGCGCGACCGGCGTCGCCGCGCGCCTCCATGTTCACCACGAGGCCTACGCGCGACAGACTGGGGTCGCGGGAGAAGAAGGCGTCCGCGCCCAGCAGGCCCGCTTCCTCGGCGTCCGTGAACAGGAAGATCACGTCCCGGGCGTGCGGGCCGCTGGCCTTCAGGGCGCGAGCGATCTCCAGAGCCGCGGCGGTTCCCGAGGCGTCGTCGGCGGCGCCGGGCGAATTATGCACCGAGTCATAATGGCTCATGACCAGGATCGCCGGCAGGGTGCGATCGCGGCCCGGCAACACGCCGACCAGGTTCTGCACCGCCGCCACGCCGAGGGCCCGGCCGTCCCGTCCATAAGGCCAGAACCCCTCCCCGGGGCGGACCGAAACCTCCAGGCGCAGCTCGTTGATCCGCCCCAGCAGATAGTCTCGAACCCTGACGATCTCGGCGGAGCCGGTGGGGTGCGGCCTTTGCGCGATCGCCGCGATGTCGGCCATGGCGCGATCGGCGGAGAAGGCGGTGGCGGGCGCGCTGACGGGCGCCGGCGCAGGCGGGCGCTGGCTCAGCGCGCCGAGGATGAGCCCCAGCGCCAGGCAGATCCAGAATCCGAGGAAGCGAACGGTCTTCATCGGCGTGTCTCCGCGCCCGAAAGCGAATCTCTCGGGCCATGCTGCGGTGATACGCGCCGAACCGGAACCCCTCCGCCCAAGGAAAAAGGGCGACCCGCCAGGCGGATCGCCCTTCCTCTTCCGAAAGCCGGCGGCGCGCTGGGCGCCGCCGGTCCCCCTCCCGGTAGACCTAGAACTTCGAGCGCAGGGTGACGCCGTAGGTGCGCGGCGCGCCGAGGAACGCGTTGTACGTGATCGTATCCAGAGCCGCATTGTAGGTCTTCTGCGTGGCGCTCAGACCCGAGGAGCCTTGCAGCGGGCCATTGAACGCCACCTGCATGTACTTCTCGTTGAAGAGGTTCTGGCCCCAGAGTTCCACAGTCCAGCGCTCGTCCTCGGAGCCAAGGCCGACGCGACCGTTCACGACCGTGTAGCCCTTCTGGACCTTCGGCGGGAACAGGTCGGAGCCCGTATTGTACTTCGAGGAGTACTTCGCGCCGATATTGAAGCGCGCCTTCAGGTTGTCACCGACCGAGGTTTCGTAGGTGAGCGAGCCCGAGCCCGAATACTTCGGCGCCAGAGACAGGTTGCTGCCGGGCAGAAGCGCCAGGGCGTTGCCCGGGTCGTTCGGGATCGGCTGCTTGCCGTACTTGGTGTCGGCGTAGGTGAAGCCGCTCTGGATGACCAGGCCGCGCACCGGCGTGAACCACATGAAGTCGGCGTCGATACCCTTCGACGTCACTTCGGGGATGGAGCGCACCACGAACGACGTACCCAGGAAGGTGTTCAGCTGGAAGTCGGTGAACTTCTGCTGGAAGAGGCTGAGGTTCAACAGGACGGTGCGGTTGAACAGGGTGTTCTTCATGCCCAGTTCGTAGCTATCCACGAACTCGGCCGGGAACGAGGTGTCGTAGATCGGCACCACGCCCGGACCGCCCGAGGGCAGGCCGTTAGACGACTGGGTGCGGTCCAGGTTGAAGCCGCCGCCCTTATAGCCGCGCGCGAACGAGGCGTAGGTGAAGACCTCGGGCGAGAAGCGGTACGAGGCCTTGATCGTGCCGCTCCACTCCTTGTCCGTGCGCTCCTGATTGGTGCCGCGGCCGTTGAACAGCGGATTGGCCCAGGGGAGGCAGAGATTGCCGACGATGGTCGGGGTCGCCGCAGCGCCCACGATCCCGGCGATACGCGCCTGACCCGCAGGCGAGAGCGCCGTGCCGCAGCCGACACCGCCGTCGCTGTTGGTTTGGAAGGTCGCCAGGTCCTTCTTCTCAACGGTGTAGCGGAGGCCGGCGGTGATTTCGAACGCGTCGGTCACGTGCCAGGTGTCGTTGGTGAACAGAGCCACCGTCTTGGCCCGTTGATCATAACGGTCATAGAGGCCCTGTCCGGGCGTGAACGAGGTGTTCGGCGCGCGGTTCAGGAGCAGCGCAATAAAGTTCGGAACCCCGCCCGGCGCGACCGAGCCCGACAGCAGGCGCCCCAGATACTGTTCGTACTGGTTGCCGAAGAGGAAGTTGGCGCGGTTCTCGAGGCGTTCGTCGGCCAGGAACGCACCGACCATCCAGTCGAACTTGTCCGACTTGCCCGCCAGACGCAGTTCCTGGCTGTAGGTCGTGAACTGCGAGTAGTTCGTGCCGTCCTTGTTGCGGTAGGTGATGTCGGCGGTCGTGAAATCGGAGTCCTGGCCGTTGTCGGTGCGCCACTGGCGGATCGCCGAGATGCTGGTCAGGGTGCCGATCGGCAGGTCGATGTCGCCCTGCAGCGAGACGCCCTTGTCTTCGATCTTGGCGGGCGCGCCGCGGTTCGAATAGGCGACGCGCTTGTAGGGATCGGCGGTCGTCGCCACCGGCGTGGCTTCACCCGAGACCAGCGCGAGGAGGCCGGCCGTCGGACCGGTGCGGATCTGGACGGCGCCGCAGCAGTTCTCGTCGCGACGGCTGTAGTCGGCGATGAAGCGGAAGGTGGCGTTGTCGTCGGGCACGAACAGCAGTTGGCCGCGGACGGTGTAGAAGTTCTGGTCGGCGTCCTGCTTGCGGCTGGACGGACCCTTGCCCACCACCACGTCGTTGTAGCCGTCGCGCTCCCGCGCGGCGAAGTACAGGCGGCCGGCCATCTTGTCGCCCATCAAGGGGCCGGTGACCGAGGCGGAGACGCCCTTGGCGTCGTAGTTGCCCAGCGTGACTTCGGCGTTGGCGCCGAAGCCGAACTCCGGCTCCTTGGTGACGACGTTGATGACGCCGGCCGAGGTGTTCTTGCCGAAAAGGGTTCCCTGCGGCCCCTTCAGCACTTCGATGCGCTCCATTTCGCCCAGGTCACCGAAGCCGACTCCGTTGCGGGGGCGATAGACGCCGTCGATCACCACGCCGACCGAGCTTTCCAGGCCGGGGTTGTCGCCGACGGTGCCGACGCCGCGAACGCGGGCGGTGGTCGAGGCTTCCGACGAGGTCGAAGTCACGGTCAGGCCGGGGGTCAGGATCGTCAGATCCTTGATGTCCTTGACGCCGGTGTCTTGCAGCAGCTTGGCGCCGACGGCGGTGACCACCACCGGAACGTCCTGCAGGTTCTGTTCCCGCTTCTGGGCGGTGACGATGATGCTGTCGACAGTCTGGGCGTCACTCGTTTGAGCCTGCGCGGCGCTCGTGGCGCCAAGACCGGCGAGGACAACAGCGGACGCAGTGCCGCAAAGCACCTGGGAAAAGCGCATTTCCTACCTCGGTTCATTGGCCGAAAGCGCTTGCCCGCCTCCGGCTTGTTTTTCGTTGTTCCGCCGAACGATTGTTCGAATGGATAAGCGTAGGGTTAGGCGCCGTACGGTGTCTCGGCAAGTGAAATCCCTTGTAATGTAGGGTTCCGAGACGCTCTGTTGCTGGGAAGCGACAGCGTTCCTTGGGCGTCATCGAAATTCGAAAGGGGGTTGCGCGGACTGGGCTCCGGTCTCATCTGGCCCCCTATGACCGCGTTGGCCGCCTACCGCCCCGATCCCCGATTCCAGTCCCTGGGCGAGGCGTTCGCCGACCCGGTCGCCCCAGCGGACTTTCCAGAGCTCATCCTGCGCTTCCGAAACGACCGCGCGGCGCACGTCGTGGGGCTGGACGGCCTCGATGACGAAGCCTGGCTGAGACATTTTGGCCGCTTCGAGCCGCTGCCGGACAACCAGTCCACGCCCCTGGCCATGCGGTATCACGGCCACCAGTTCCGGGTGTACAATCCCGAGCTGGGAGACGGCCGAGGCTTCCTGTTCGCTCAGCTGCGCGAGGCGGGAACCGATCGGCTGCTGGACCTGGCGACCAAGGGATCGGGTCAGACGCCCTGGTCACGGGCCGGCGACGGGCGGCTGACGCTCAAGGGCGGTGTCCGCGAGATTCTGGCGGCGAGCTACCTGGAGGCCTTGGGCGTTCCCACCTCGCGCGCCTTCTCGCTGGTCGAGACGGGCGAAGCCTTGATCCGGGGTGACGAGCCCAGCCCCACACGCTCGGCGGTGCTCACCCGGCTGTCGCACAGCCATATCCGCTTTGGGACCTTCCAACGCCTGGCCTATTTCGACCGGCGGGACCTGATGATCCGGCTGGTCGACCATGTGGTGGAGACCTACTACCCTCAGCTGGCCGATCAGCCCGATCGACCGGCGGCGCTGATGCACGCCACGGTCCAGGCCAGCGCGTATCTGCTGTCGCGTTGGATGGCGGCGGGCTTCGTGCACGGTGTGCTCAACACCGACAACATGGTCGTCACGGGCGAAAGCTTCGACTACGGGCCCTGGCGATTCCTGCCGCGCAACGATCCCAATTTCGTCGCGGCCTATTTCGACCATGCCGGTCTCTATAGCTTCGGTCGACAGCCGGAGGCGGTGTTCTGGAACCTGCAGCAACTGGCCGGATGCCTGAGCCTGGTGACCGAACAGGTCTCGCTGCTGGACCCCTTGAACAGCTTTTCAGACGCCTATCGCACGGCCTTGCGCGGCGCGATGCTGCAAAGGCTGGGCCTCAAGAGCCAGGGCGCTGACCGCGACCTGGACCTGGTCAACGCCGCGTTCCGCGCCTTGGCCGCCGGCGGCGATGACCTCCGCTGGGAACCGTTCTTCTTCGACTGGTTCTGCGGCGAGGCGTCGGCCGAGCGCGCGTTGCGAGGGCCGCGGGCCGCGCTTTACGACAGCGAGGCCTTCCGCGATTTCCGGCGCAGGCTGGAGGAGGCTGCGCCCGAACGTCCGGAACGATTGATGGACCCGGTTTTCCAGCGCCAAGAGCCGGAGGAGCTGCTCGTCGACGAGGTTGAAGCCCTGTGGTCGCCGATTGCGGAGTCCGACGACTGGGCGCCGCTGCAAGGCAAGCTTGCTCGGATCGAGGCCGCGCGAACGGCTTACGGCCTGGTGGCTTGAACGGACAAGAAAGCCGCCGACTGAATTTTTTCATTCGAGCGCGGAACAACCGTCAAGGTTCCGTCTTACAACCGTGACAGATTGTCAGCAGATGACACGCTGCGTGGAGACCTATCCGATGCGCATTTTTCAACCGATCATGCTGGTCTGCGCCGTAGCGATGTCTTTTGTCGGCGCCCTGGGGCTTCCCGGCTGCGCCCGAGCGATCGGCGAGTGCCTGCGCGACCGCCCCGAAGCGGCCTAAGCTTTACGCGCTGAGCGCGAATCGGGCCTCGCCTCGTTCGTCGAGCACGGCGCGACGGGGGACGATCGGGAAGACCATCAAGAACGTCTCCAGAAAACGCCAGGTCTGGTGATCATGGTCGAGGTGGTGGGTCAGCAGGCCGATCGGCTCGTCCCACGCTCCGGTCGTGCGTCTGTGTTCCAGCAATCGGCGCATTCGCATCAGGAATTTCCACCGCCCGCGAAACCGGGCGCCGCCCTTCCAGCGCAAGACGTCCAGGTGCGCGTCAACGCGCGGAACCGTGTCGGTCTCTTTCATGGCCTCATCAAAGGCCGAGATCGCGCTCAGGGCCGAGCCCGGCAGCGCCCCGAGCAATTGGCGGGACAGATTGTTCCACGGCGGAACGAACAGGGTCGGCATGGCGCCGGCCTCATGAAAGGCCGTGACGGTGGCGTCGAGCCGTTCACGGACTTCCTCGACCGTATCGCTGTCGATGATCTCGCCAAAGCCCGCGCCCTCGGGCTGGCGGTTGACATGCGTGAAGCCATGAACGGCGATTTCGACAGGGGGGTCTTCGCTGACGCGCCGCACCAGCTGCGCCAGCTCGGGACCGGCGATCGCCGCGAGGGTCAGCGGCGCGTTGTGACGGCGCGAGAGATCCAGCAACCGCTCCAGCGCCCCCGTTGGCGCTCGGGCGTCATCGTCGCGCCACCAGATGATCGGCGCGTGACCCGCTTTGGACCAAAGGTCCAGCTCCGGGCCAAGGATCAGGCGAAAGGCGAGCGGCAGGCGCGCGGGCATTGACGGCTACCGCGCGGCCGCCTCGGCGCGCTGCAACGGGACAGAGACCGCCGAAGGCGCCGGCGCTACGGCGGTGGTTCCCCGCCTCCGTTGGCGCAGGATCTCGCGCGCCCGCAGGTTCGAGAGGATCGGATAAAGTCCAGCCATCAGTGAGATCAGGAACCCGAGATCGCCTTCGCGATAGCCTTTACGCGACACGTAGCACTTGAAGAAGCGCCGCACCCCGCGGAAGGCGTCGTTGGGTATGCTCTTGATCGCCCCGGCGTCCGCCAGATCCTGCGCCCGGAGCGCCGTGTAGCGCGACAGGCGGGCGAACATGTCGGCGATGTCTTCATCGACCATGTGCCGTAGCGGTTCGTTCAGCCGACCGCCGAAGGCGCCGTCGAGCCGCGCGCCCGGATGGACGCGTTCGCTTTTCCACGACTTGACGCCGCGCCGGAACAGGCGCGCCGCCGAGGAGGTGCCAAACGAGCCCCCCCAGCCGTGCCGGACCAGTTGATCGCCGACATAGTTGTCGATCGGGACCTGGTACCAGTCGGCGGCGTTGGGGCGCGCGATGGTTTCACGAACTTCTCGGGCGAAGGCGGGACTGACGCCTTCGTCGGCGTCGAGTTCCAGGATCCAATCGCCCGTGCAGTGCGCCAGACCGGCGTGCTTGCGGGGGCCCTCGACCGGGAAGATGCCGGAGACGACCTTTGCGCCATACTGACGTGCGACGGCTTCGGTGCCGTCGGTGCAACGGTCAGCGACGACGACGATTTCGTCGCAGAAGGAAAGCGCCGAGAGGCAGGCGTGAAGGCGCTGCTCCTCGTTGTGCGCGCAGATGAGCGCTGAAAGCCTGGTCATCACCAAATCCCGACAGAGCGACCACGCCCCCGCATAGGTCTCGACGTAATGACGCCGCCGACCTGAAGCGCCCTCCGTCGGCGGAGCAAGAAAATCGCCAGCGGCCCCTGTCGCCGCCTCCGCTAGAAGCTCGCGGCAAGAGACAGGCTCCAGGTGCGGGGGCGCTGCGGCGTCACTTGGCGGACCTGGCCAAAGCTGAACGGGTTGCCATAGGCGAATGTGTCGCTTGAGCTGTTCCACGGATTGCTGACGAAGAGCGCCGCGCGCCATCCTTCGCCGAGCAGTTGAGCCGACAGTTTGCCGGTGTAGTACCCCCCCATCGAGGGGGAATATCGCGGGTCGAAGGTCAGTCGAGACTGGCCGATATAGCCCGCCTCGGCGGTCAGCAACAACGAGGTGCGGGGCGTCAGAGGCCGCTGGTAGCTGGCCAAGCCGCCGAACGACACATCGGGAACGCCCGGCAGACTGGCGCCGCCGGCGATGCCGAAGCCGGGTTCGATCCTTGTCAGTTCGGGACGATTGAACAGCGCGTTGCCGCTGACCACGAGGCGCGGGGTGGCGCGCCAGGAGGCCTCGATCTCAAGACCGCGATTGCGCCCGTCGCCGACATTGGCCGTATAGGACAGCCCGGATCCGAAATATTGGTCAGTCTGGATGTTGCGCCAATCGACCATGAACAGCGCGGTTCGGAGATTCATGCGGCCACGCCAGGGGTTCAGCGACAGGCCAACCTCGTAGTTGCGCAGATGGTCGGGCCGGAAAACTCGACGCGTCTCACCCGGCGTCAGCAATCCGCCCGAGTTGAAGCCGCCCGCGCGATAGCCCTCTGAGCTCAGGAGGTAGATCAGACCGCCGCCCGCCAGGTCTCGTTGCAGGGAGAGCTTGGGCGAGAAGCCGTCGAACGAAGCTTCGCGATCCAGATCTCGTGACTGACCAGGCGGCGGGGCCACGACGCGAGAGCGTGTCTGGACGGTCGTCTTGAAGGCCCGTCCGCCAATCGCGGCCTTCCAGCCCCCGCCCAGGTCGTAGGTGGCTTCGCCATACAGCGCATACTCGTTGAGGCGATCTTTCCGCTGTTCGTTGTAGACCCCCCGGGTCATGCCGCCGGCGCGGGCCCGAAGGTCCGCCGCGCCGTTCTCCAGGCTCCGCGCGGCGAAGGCGCCGAGTATCCAGCGCAGGCGACCCAGCGTTGGCCCCGTATAGAGCAGGTCTTGCACCGCCATCCGCAGCCGCGTCGACTCGTCGTAGACGCCGAGCTCAAGCCCCTCTTCGGAGAACTGGCTGAGCGACAGGGTGGCGTCATAACGGCTGGCGTAGTTGTGGCGCACATAGCCCGTAACGGACTCGATTTGGCCCCAGTCGCCGGAGCCGCTGATGTTCAGGGAAGCTTGGCCCAGTTGGTTGCGGTGGGTTTCGCGCACCTGGTTGGCGCGTCGGGGGCCGCCGGGCGCGAGAGTGACGTACTGAGTGTCCTTGGACGACACGCTCTGTCGGGCGGCGCCCAGCTTGATCCGCCAGTCGCCAAGGTCGACCCGCCAGGCTGCTCGCCCGCCCCTTCGGGTGGTCCGATCGACATTGGAAAGGCGCAGATTGACGTCGTCCAGATAGCCGCCGTCTACGTCATGATAGGCGACGGCCCGGACTGCGGCGTTTTCGCCGGTGGGGACATTGATCACGCTCTCCAGGCGATAGCTGGGGGAGCCGGATTCGGTGCTGGCGGTCGTGACGCCCACCGACGTCGAGGCGACCCCTAGTTCCGGTGGGCGGGTCACGATCCGATAGATGCCGCTCAAAGAGCCCGCGCCATACAGCGCTCCCTGGGGGCCGCGCAGGATCTCGACGCGATCCACGTCAATCAGCCGCAGATCGGGGTCCGGGGCGTTGTAGTTGATGGGCAGGTCGTCGAGATAGGTCCCGACGGTCGACTGCGTGCGTCCCGTGAAGGTGCCGTCCGAAAGACCCCGCAGCAGGATCTTGTTTCGCGCGGCTCCCAGGTTGGTGGTGATGAAGCCCGCCGTCTGCCGCGCGACCGAACTGGTGTCGTTCGCGCCGGTGTCCCGGAGCTGCGGCGCGTTGATCACGCTGACTCCGCCCGGCAGGCTGCCCAAGCGCGCTGGCCGCTTGCCCGCGCTGATGGTCAGCGGGGCGAGCGGGGCGATGGGTTCGATCACCGCCTGGGGCGGCGCCGTTACGGTCGCGGGAGGCGGCGAGCCGGGGCGAAGCGGTGAAAACCGGATCGTCCTCGCGTCCACGAAACTGTACGCGCACGCCTTTCCGGCGATGGCCCGGTCCAGCGCCTCGCGCAGGCTCAAGGTTCCGACCAGGGGGACGCCAGGGCCCTTGCAGGCCTCGACACCGCCCATTGTGACGCCCAGGCGAAGGCCCAGTTCAATCAGGGTCTCGGCGACGGTGGACTTCTTGATATCCAGGCGCGCGCGCGCTTCCGCAGCCCAGGCGGGGCCTTGGACGCCGAGGGTAAAGAGGCCTGCGGCGGCGAGGAGGCGGGCTCGTTTCAGGATCGAACCAGCCGAAGGGCGCTACTTCGCCGTAGACGGTCTTTCGCGCAGGAGAATGGAGTCATCGGTCGGCGTCGCCGAAATCGGCATCAGGCTGGTGAGGCGGCGAACCATCGCATCCTGACCATCCACGATCAATACGCCGGAGAAGCGCAGATTAGCTGTGCTCGCGCTTTCGAGCCGTAGTGGTCGCTCGAAGTAGTGGTTCAGATCGCTGACGATCCGCCCCAGGGTCTGGTCTCGGTAAACCAGGCGGCCGGAGCGCCAGCTGACCTGATCCTCTGTCGACACGACGCGAACCACAGGGGCGCCGGCGCCGTCGACATGTTCGAGCATCTGGCCGGGGCGCAGCCTGACGGCCTTGCCCTCGCCCTCGGTCGACACCTCGACTGACCCGCGCAGAACGGTGACGGCCAGCCGCCCGTCCCGGCGGCGCACGTCGAATTTCGTGCCGAGCACGCGGACGGTCTCATCGCCGACGGTGATCACGAAAGGGCGGCGCTCATCATGCGCGACGTCGAACAGCGCCTGGCCATCGTGAATGGTGACGCGTCGAGCGTCGTCTTCCAGCCGAACCGACAGATTCGAGTCGGTGTTCAGGTCGATGCGGCTGCCATCCGCCAGCTGGATGGCCCGGCTTTCGCCCTTGGCGGTCGAATAGAGCGTGTCTGGCTGGGGCAGAAGTTCTCCCCATGGCGCGAGCGTCAAGGCGATGGCGGCCGCAGCCGCCGTCGCGCCCAGGCCGCTCAGCCAGCGCCAGTCGACCGAGAAGGGCCGCTTGCCAACGACGCGCCGAGGTTCCGTCAAGGCGCCCCGCAGGACGGCTCCGCGTTCGAAGATCTCCTCGTCGACGGCCTGGACGGCGTCATAGGCCTCGCGCGCGCCGGGCTCTTCCAGCCAGGCGTCAAACGCAAGCCAGTCCGCCTCGCCAACGTCCGACCGCTGCAACCGGGTCAGCCAGTCGGCCGCCTCTTGAAGATATTGCGCAGACCGGCTCATCCGGCGTGGCTCCCGCAAGGATCCATCATCCCCAAGAGGGTCGACGGCGCCGACCGTTTCCGTCCCCCATCTAGCATTGCATAAATCAACGCAGTCGCCTCGTCAGGGTCTTCAGGGCCGAGCTGATGTGCTTTTCGACAGTGCTGACGCTGATGTTCATTCGCCGTGCAGTCTCGGCGTGGCTAAGGCCCTCCAGCTTGTGCAGCCGGAAGGCCTGCTGGGTCTTCTCGGGCAGATCCTCGACCGCCTTGACCAGAGCCTGCAGGCGCTGGCGGCTGTTGACGACGTCGTCCGCCGGGGGCTGATCGGCGACCTCCTGCCCGGCCAGCACCGTCGTGTTGACGTCCCGCCAGTCTGTGTCGCGCGCGCCGGAGCGCTTCTGGCTGCGCAGGCGATCGAGCATCAGGTTCGAACCGATGCGATGGAGCAGCGCGGAGGGGTTATCGATCGGCTCCAGGATCTCCAGGCCGCTGATGCGGATGAAGAGATCCTGTACCAGATCCTCGGCCTCGGCTCGTGAGTTCAGGCGCGCCGCAAAGACGCGCACTAGATTGGCGCGTTTCTCCTCGTACAGGCGCAGCAGTGCGACCTTGTCCGAGTGCGTATCGCTCAAAAGATCTCCCAAATCCGAAGCCCGTAACCCCTCGCGGCGAAGCAGTATCCATTTTTTGGGGCGGAATAACGATGCAAACTTACGGAAGGGTCAATTTCCGGCTCCGTCGCTTTGGTGTGTCGCCCCGGGCAGGCGCGTGGATGACCTTTGGGGGCGCCCGCGCTAGGGTCGTTTCGTCCGGCTTGAGGGGATTGAGATCATGCGTCACCCGGTTTTCGCCCTGGCGGTGTGCGGCCTTGTGCTCGGCGCCTGCGCTTCGCCCCGCGCGATCGGTCAGGGTGATATCGCGTCGATGAAGGGGACGGCGGTCGCCGCATATCCAGGTCAGGCCGATGGCGAGGCCGGGACCTACGCCCGCGCGGTCGAGAGCCGGGTCTTGAGCCGGCTCGGCGCTACGGCGAGCGTCGAAAAGCCGTCGTATCTGGTTCAGGTCGGCGTCGCCCAGCCGCTTGCGACGGTGGGGGTGTCGAGCGCCGTGGGTCCGTTGGATCCAAACGCCTGGCGCAGCGCGCCCGATGAAGCGCCATGGTGGCGGTTCTGGGAAGCGCGAGGAGAAGGGCGTGTTGTCACCTTGGCTGTGATCGACGCGCGCGATGGTCGGACTTTGGCTTGGTCCTCGATCCGCGCCAAGCGCGAGACGCCGACGCAGGTCGCCGACCGTTTGGTCGATGCGGTCAGCGACTCCAAGGCGCGCTAGGTCTAGCCGACGCCGTATCGCGGCAGTCGCACGGTGAACTCGGCGCCGACGCCAGATTCGCTGCGGCACGACACCTCTCCGCCATGACGCGATATGGCCGCCTGAACGAAGGCCAGTCCAAGTCCGACACCGCCGCCCGCCAGGGTTTGGCCAGGCCGCTCGAACCGTTGGAAGGCCCGAAAGGCTGAGGCCGCCTCCTCCCGTGAGAAGCCCGGACCCTGATCGGCGATGGCGGCGCTCACCATCGGGCCGCTGGGCGAAGCCTGCTCTGAAAGGGTGACGGTGATGGTCGAGCCGGGCGGGCTGTATTTCACGGCGTTGCCCAACAGGTTGACCAAGGCGCGGGCCAGCACGCCGCGATCGCCCAGCACCATCAACGGGGTGTCGCCGCCGACCTGCTCGATGCGGATCTTCCGCTGCACCGATTGAGGCCACACTTCGTCGATCGCCTCGACCGCGACGTCGGCCAGATCGAGCGGCTCCAGCGAAACCGGCGTGACCTCGGCGCGGGCCAGTTGCACGAAGCCATCGGCCAGGGCGAGGGTGCGTCGGGCGTAGGCCGCGATCCGCTCGGCGGTCTCGGTCGGCAGATCCGGGGTCGTCGCCAGCAGGGCCAGGATCGAGGTCTGGGGCGAGCGCATGTCGTGCGTGAGTAGCTGCAGCGCCTGCTCTCGCTGGCGCATCGCGGCGGTCAGGATCGAGATGTCGGCCAACCGCACGATCCACCCGGCCGGCGCGCCCTGGTCATCACGCCGGAACACGGTCTGGAGCTGCAGGGTTCGTCCGTCCGGCAGATGCAGGTCGACGGGGTCCTGTTGGTCGGTGGCGTGCGGCCAGTCGAGTTCGAAGCGTCGGCCAAGGGGATCCAGCAGGTTGATCAGGTCCGCCACGGAGGCGCCGTTCAAGGCGGGCTGATGGGGGGCGAACAGAGCTTGGGCGGCGGCGTTTGCGGCGATCACCCGGCCATGGGCGTCCGCCACCAGGGTGGCGTCGGGCAGGCTGAAGAGGGCGTCGGCGGAAAAGCGGCGCAGATCGTCCATGTGCGTGATCGCCTCGCCGAGGCTGGACGCCTGGCGCGAGATGACGTCGCCCTGGAAGGCCGCCGGCTTCGTGCTGCGCGCCCGCACGATCGACCGCACGCGCGCCAGTTCCCGCCCCATCAGATCGCTGACCCGGCTCAACTGCCCCCAGCCCCAGACCAGCGCCACCAGTATCAGGCCAATCACCGGGGCGATTGGCGACAGCCAGACATGGGCCAGCCAGAGCAGGGCGGCCGAGTAGCCCAGCGCCACAAGGCACAGGCCCATCGTCAGCAAGAGATTCGCGCGGGGCGGCAGGGCGATGAACCCGATCAGCAGCAGCCACAGCACGGTGAGACTGAACGCCACGCGGCTCGCCGACTCCGCCGGCTTGATCATCTGTCCCCGCCGCAAAGCGTCCAGGATGCTGGCCTGCAGCTGAACGCCGGTCATGCTGGCGGCGTCGGGCGTCACAGGCGTCGGAAAGGCCGGGCCAAGGCCCGGCGCGGTGACGCCGACGAACACCGTACGTCCGGCGATCAGTTCCCGGGGCACCTCGCCATCCAGCACGCTGACGAAGCTGGCGTGCCGGTAGATGGACGGCGGTCCAGCGAACGGGATCAGCAAGGTCTGGGCGTCGCCCCGGGTAACATCGGGTGAGCCCGCGGGTCGAGTGGCGCGATGGACCACGGTCATCAGATCAGGACGCAGGTTCGGACCGTCGGCCTCGAACGGCGCCATGCGTCGAACGACGCCATCATTGTCGAAGCGCACGTGCGCCAGGCCGACACCGGCCGCGCCTTGGGCGATCTCCGGGATCGAGCTCACGATACGCGGCGGCGCGTTCTGGCCGCTGTCGGTCAGAAACTCCGGCAGATAGACGCGTCCGGATCGCTTGATGGCCTCGCCGAGGGCAAGATCCTGAGCCGGGTCCGGCGAGGGTTGGCTGAACAACACGTCATAGACGATCGTCCCTGCGCCGGCTCGATCCAGCTGGTCGATCATCCGGGCGTGCAAGTCGCGGGCCCAGGGCCAGGCGCCCAGCCGGGCGAGGCTGGCCTCATCGATATCGACGACGAGAATCTGGTCGTCTGCGGGGCGTGCGTTGGCGCGGGTCAGGACATCGTAAAGAAGACTGTCCAGCCGGCTGGGCTCGCGGGCTGCGACGACGGCCAGAACCAGGCTTGCGATGACGGCCAGCCAGAACCACGAGGCTCGACGGCCTTGCAGCCGGGGCGGCCGGGGCGAGGGCGCTGTCACTTTCCGATCTGCAACTGCTGCGGCGGGCCTTGCTTCTCCGTCATCACGCCGTCCTTGAAGCGCAGGGCGGTGACCCGCCAGCTATAGGCTCCGGGAGCGAGGTCGGTGAGCGTCAGTCGCGGTTCGGTAAGGCCGGGCTGGTCGACGATCGGCGTCTTCGGGTCGGCTTCGGCGAACATCTGGAACCGATAGTTCCGCACGCCGTCGCCGGCCGAACTCCAGCGGAACAGAAAGCTGCGGTGCTTGCCCTGGCGGGTGTCGCTGGGCGACGCGGCGTCCAGGGTGTCGAGGTCGCGGTCGAAGCTGTAGTCGGCCGGGAACCCCTCCAGCCCGCCCGAGTCGATGGCTGTGAGCCGAACGAAGTAGACGCCGTTCGCGATCTGGCCGAAGTCCGCGTTCGGCTTCTCCTGGGACGTCGCCTGGGTCGTGGCCTCGGCGAAGACGTCGATGAAGCCCGCGTCCCGCGCCAGCAGCAGGCGATAAGACGCCGCGCCGTTGACAGGCTCCAGTGTGAAACGAACCAGCGCGTCATTCTGGGTCTGGCCGCCTGCGCCCAGCTTGGGCGCCGGCAACAGCGCGACGGGGGCGCTGACGCCGGTCGCCGAGGCGCTGACGCCAAAGCCGGCCGCGACGGGCGGGGCGTCCGACGCAGTCTCGCCCACGCCGACCCCGACGGCGCCTTTCAGGACCTCGGTCTGAGCCCGGTCGGCCGCTGCGGCGACGCGGAATTCGGTGCCGCGCACCGCCGACACCGAAACCGGCGTGCGCACCTCGAAGCGCGCCCCGGGCGTGGGCGTCGGCGTGGCGGAAATCGTGCCTTTGCCCTGGTCGAGCTGGAAGACGCGCTGGGGAGCGTTGTTGAGCAAGGTCTGGCGCAACTTGGCGATCCGCACGCGCGTGTTCGAGGGCAGGGTGACGCGCGAGGCGTCCTCGAGCTCGAAGGTCGCGAAGGCGCCAGGACCGGTGATGATCCACTGGCCCTCCGACAGCGGCATGCCTACGCGTCCGGGGGTCCGCTGGCCGTTGGTCTCGATCTGAACGGGACCCGTGAGCGCTGACAGCGTTGCGGCGATCGGCGTCGACTTCAGCAGGTTCGGATCGATCGAAAGGCGCGAGCCCGGACGCAGTCGACGCGGCTCGGTCACGCCATTGGCTTTCTGAACCCGACGATAGTCGCTCGGACGATTCAGATAGGCTCGTCCCAGGGCGATCAGCGTGTCTCCGGGCTTGACCATATAGGCGACCGGAGGATCGACGGGCGCTGTTTCCGCGCGCGCGGCCGCCGCCGTCAAAAGCGTGAGCGCGGCGAGGCTCGCTGTCGTCGCCTTGGACATGTTCAATCTCCCTCGCCCGTAATGTCGGGGTCACACGCTTCCAGGCGATAGCCGAAGCCATAGACGGTGCTCAGCCGGAATCCATTGTTCGGGCGAAGATGCAGCTTGGAACGCAGGCGGGAGACGTGCGCGTCGAGCGTCCGCGTTTCCAGGTCGGGCCGTTGACCCCAGATGCGTCGCAGCAGGTACTCGCGGGACAGGGGGCGCGAGAGATTGCTGAACAGAAGCGACGCCAGCTGGAACTCCTTCGGGGTCAGGGTCTCGACGCGGCCATCCCAGCTGGCGGTCTGTGCGCCGGGATCCAGTCGATACTGGCCGTACTGTTCGGGTTGCGGCTGGCTGGGCGAGCGATGAATGCGCCGCACCACCGCGTTCACGCGAGCCAGCAGAACCTGGGGTTGGAGGGGCTTGACGATATAGTCGTCGGCGCCGGCGTTCAGGCCCTCGACGAGATCGGCTTCCACCGAACGGCTGGTCAGCAGCAGGACGGGCGGCGCGGTGAGAGGATCCTCGCGCAGCAGCTTCAGCGTCTCCACGCCCGACAGTTCAGGCATGTTCCAGTCCAAGATGATGAGATCGAAGGTCTGCTTGCGCAGTTCGGCCAGCAAGCGAGACGGCGTGGTGAAGCTGGTGCACGTAAAGCCGGCCGGATCCAGAACCGAAGCAACGAGGGCGTTGTGACTCTGGTCGTCGTCGAGCAGGGCGACTTTCATATGCTCACTTAAGCTGGGAGGTGGCGCGCCCCGCGGGGGAGCGAGACGCGCCGCGGTCGTCCGGCCGTCGGTGGGGCGACAAGCAGGCGTCCAGCCAGTCCTCTCTACCTTGCTCCGCCATCGCTCGCTCGACCTCCGGCGGCATTTTTACAATGGTTTACACTCGGGTCGAGCCAAGTTCAGCCTGTTCGTCAATCGCCGAACCCAGGACGGGGGCGAAGTCGCCGACAGGTTTCACTTCAATGCGCGACAGTCCCAGCCATCCCGCCATCAGGGCGAGCTCCTCGGCCAGGCGGCGAGGGGTTTCGCGGTCGGCGGCCGGCTCGGCGTGTGCGGCGAGAACCTGCAAGACGCCGGCCTTCCGATCGGCCTTCAGGTCAACCCGGGCGGTGATCGCCTCGTTCTGCAAGAAGGGCAGCACGTAGTAGCCGTGCGTGCGCTTGTGGGCTGGCGTATAGATCTCGAGGCGGACCCGGACGCCGAACAGCCGCTCGGTCCGCTCGCGAAACCAGATCAGGTTGTCGAACGGCGACAACAACGCGGTGGCCTTGATCGCCCGAGGACGCCGCGCCTGCGGCCAGAGATAGGCGGGCTGATCCCAGCCCTCGACCGCGACCGGGGTCAGCAGGCCTTGATCGACCAGGGCGGCCACGCCTTGGCGCGCATCGGCGAGGCCGAGTCGGAAGTAGTCCCGCAGGTCGCGCTCGGTCGCCACGCCCATGGCCTTGGCGGAAATCATCAGGAGGGCGCGACAGGCTTCGTCGCGGGACGGCGTCGGGGCTTCGTGTATCGCCTTGGGGAGGACACGCTCGGGCAGGCCATAGACCCGCTCGAAGCTGTTGCGGCGGGTGGCGGTGGTCAGCCGCCCCGTCCAGAACAGGCACTCCATCGCCCGCTTGCCCTCGCTCCAGCCCCACCAGCCGCCCGCGCCCTTTGCGCCGAGATCCAGTTCGGACGCGGCCAGCGGTCCGCGCTGGTCGACGGCCTCGAGGGCCTGATCGATGAAGTCGGCATGGCTGCGCAGGAACTTGGCGACGTTCTTCCAGACCCCAACCCCGTCTTTAGCGTCCTGCATGCGCCAGCGCAGGAGCGGGTGCGTGGCGAGGGGCGTCAACGACGCCTCATGCGCCCAGTATTCGGCCAGGGCGGGCTTGCGGCCCCAGGCGAGGTCTTCGAGCAGACCGCGATCATAAGGGCCCAGCCGGGAGAAGAACGGCAGGTAGTGCGAGCGCGAGACCACGTTGACCGAGTCGATCTGCACCACGCCGAGCGCTTCGATGGTGGACAGCAGGCGCCTGCGGCCGGGGGTGTCGGGGCGCGGCCGGCCAAATCCCTGCGCCGCCAGTGCGATGCGCCGCGCTTCCTTGGCGGTGAGGGTTTCGACCATGCACACAGTTGAGCCCGCGCCGTCCAGGCGCGCAAGGCCCTGAGACCGCTACCATCAGGCTTGGCGATGAGGGCGAATGGACCTACCGATGCGGCCGTCGGTTCCAAGGAGCAGAGGTCATGGTCGCGATCGAGACGGGAGATTCCCGCCTGATGTTCGCCCCCGAGGTCGGCGGCGCGGTGGCCGCCTTCACCGTCGCCGGGCGGGATGTGCTGCGGCCCATGGCGGCCGGATCGAGCGACGCCCTGCTGACGGCGAGCTTTCCGCTGGTCCCGTTCTGCAATCGCATCCCCAACGGCCGCTTCCAGTTTCAGGGGCGGGAGGTCGTGCTGCCGCCCAATCTCGGCGATCATCCCCACGCGTTGCATGGCCAGGGCTGGCGGCGGCCTTGGTCGTTGGAAAGGGCGAAGGGCTGTGAAGCGGTGCTGACCCTTGATCACGCGCCCGGCGACTGGCCCTGGGCCTATCGCGCCGAGCAGCGGTTCGAGCTTCGCGAGGGGGGCTTCCGGGTTACGCTGAGCGTGACCAACGCGGGGGAAGCGGTGATGCCGGCGGGTCTGGGTTTCCACCCCTATTTTCCCACGCGGCCCGGCGAACGCCTGACGGCGGCCCATGACGGGGTCTGGCTGATCGACGCCGATGTGCTGCCCACGGTCCACCACGCCGGATCGTGGGGCCCGGACTGGGCGGCGGGCGCACCGGTGGCGGGCCATGACCTGATCGATCATTGCTACACCGGCTGGACTCAGCGCGCGGTGCTCAGCGCGCCGGGCCAGCCCGACACAGTGGTCAGCGCTTCAACGGAGTGCGCCTGGCTGCACGTCTATGTCCCGCCAGGCGAAGATCACTACTGCGTCGAACCCTGCGCCAGCCGCCCCAATCCTTTCGGCGCGGGGGAGACCGGCATGGCCGCGCTCCAGCCCGGCGAGAGCCGCTCGATCTGGATGGAAATCGCTACCGGGCGGTGAGCCGCCTCACGTTCTAGGGCGTGATGCCGGCCTGGGCCTTCAGGCGCGCGACCATGTCGTTCGACAGGTAGCCGTCGGCGGGGAGTTGCTGGCTCTGTTGCCAGGCGCGCAGGGCGCGGCGCGTGCCGGCGCCGATGACGCCGTCGGCGGGGCCGGGATTGAAGCCGACCCGCGCGAGCGCGATCTGGGCCGCCATGCGGTCCGACATCGACAGCGGCGTCTCGACCGGCCACGGCGTGACCAGCGGCCCGCCGCCCGCGAACCGATCGGCCAGCAGGCCGATGCCCAGGGCGTAGGACGTCGAGTTGTTGTAGGTCCGGATCGCGAAGTGGTTCGGCAGCGCCAGGAAGGCGGGGCCCGCCGCGCCGGCCGGCAGGATCAGCATGGCCGGCGAAGCGGCGTCCTGAGCGGTCCAGGGCAGGCCGTCGGCGCGTCGAACGCCCCGCGCCTCCCACCAGGCCGGAATTTCCCTGGGGCCTTCGGTGACCGAATAGTCGAAGCCGGGGGGCAGGATCACTTCCTTGGCCCAGCCCACATTGCGCTTCCATCCGCCGTGGGCGAGCAGGTTGGCGGCGGACGCCAGGGCGTCGGCGTCCGATCCCCAGATGTCCCGGCGCCCGTCGCCGTCGAAGTCGACGGCGGTGGCGCGATAGCTGGACGGAATGAACTGGGTCTGGCCCATGGCTCCGGCCCATGACCCCTTCAGTTGGGCGCGCGTCACCTCGCCCGAGTCGATGATCTTCAGGGCGGCGATCAGTTCGCCCTCGGCCCAGGCGCGGCGGCGGCCGTCGGCCGCCAGGCTGACCATCGAGCGCACCACGTCGAAATTGCCCTGTAGCTGCCCGAAGGCCGACTCCATGGCCCAGACGGCCAGGAGGATGTCGCGCGGCACGCCATATTGCGCCTCGATCGGCGGCAGGAACGGCAACTGCTCGCGCTTGTTACGGCCGATCGCGACCCGGTCGTCGCTGATGACGCCCCGGATATAGTCGCCGACGGGCTTGGAGAACTCCGGCTGGCGGCTGTCGAGGCTGATCACCTTCGGATCCGGAATCACCCCGCTCAGTTCGCGGTCCAGCAGCGCCGGCGACAGCCCGGCGGCGAGGGCGCGGCCGCGGAAATCCTGCATCCAGGTGTCGAAAGCCAGCTCGCCGGCGGGAACAGGCGTCTGCGGCGTGGGCGCCGGAGCGACGGGCGTCTGCGGCTTCGGCGCGGGCGAAGGCGGCGGGCTGATAGCGGTCAGCGGCCCCTGCGGAGACGTGTCCGCGCAGCCGGCGAGCAAGAGAACGAGAAAGACGCGACGATCCATGGCCATGCGAAGGAAGCTACCGGGGTTCGAGGGAAAGCTTCAATCACAAGCGCGCCAGACGGGTGAAGTTCCCGCCGCGTGGCGCGAAAGGCCCAGGAGCGCATTGACTCAGGCCCCCGTCCTGACTATACGCACCGCCTCCGAAACACCCGGACGTTCCGGCCGTCGTCTTGTGCGCGCCCGAACCTCTCCGCTGAGTACAGACAGAGACGGTCATGAAGGTTCGCAGCTCGCTGAAGTCGCTCAAGGGTCGCCACCGCGACTGCAAGATGGTCCGCCGCAAGGGCGTCATCTACATCATCAACAAGACCGACCCGCGCTTCAAGGCCAAGCAAGGCTGATGACGGGCTCGCGTCCCAGAGCCGTTCTCTGGGATGTCGGCAATGTCATCGTGCGCTGGGACCCCCGCGCACTGTATGCGAAGATCTTCAAGGAACCGGCCGATCTCGACCGGTTCCTTTCGCATGTCTGCACCCTGGATTGGCATGTCGCGCATGATCGCGGCGTGTCGTTCGCCGACAACGCCGCGTCGCTGATCGCGCGCTTTCCCGAACATGCGGCCGAAATCCGGGCCTGGGACGATCGCTTCGACGAGATGCTGTCGGGGCCGATCCCCGAGACCGCCCAGGTCATCGACGCGTTGGCGGCGCGCCAGGTTCCCCAGTTCGCCCTGACCAACATGCCGCAGTCGAAGTGGCCGGTCGTCCAGGCGATCTCGCCCGCGCATTTCGGCCATTTCCGCGACGCGGTGGTCTCGGGCGACGAGGGGGTGATCAAGCCCCAGCCGCGCATCTACGAGATCGTCCTGGAGCGCACGGGGCTGTCCGCCCACGATCTCCTGTTCATCGACGACAGCGCCGCCAATATCGCCGCTGCGGACGCCTTGGGCTTCCACACGCATCACTTCACCGACCCCGGAGCCCTGCGCGGCGCCGTCGAGGCGCACGGCTTGATCTGACAACGGCGCGCCTCCCCATGGCGTGATCGGGCGGTGACGCCTATCTGGGGCGCGTACGGATCCGGAGCCTCTCCATGAACATCTCGATGATCGGCCTTGGCGCCATGGGCGCGGCCATAGTCCGCAATCTGCTGGCCAAGGGGATGAAGGTGACGGTGTGGAACCGGTCGCCCGCCATCGTCGATGCGCTGGTCGCTGAGGGCGCTATCCCGGCCGCCGACGCCGACGAAGCGTTCCGGGCCGATGTCGTGCTTTCCATGCTGGCCCAAGACCAGGCGGTGAAGGAGGTTTTGGTCGATAGCGGCGTCCTGGCGCGGGCGCGCAAGGGCGTGGTCCACGTCAACCTCGCCACGATCTCGACCGCCCTAGCCGGCGAACTCGCCGCCCTGCATGCCGAGCTCGGCCTCGGCTATGTCGCCTCTCCGGTGTTCGGCCGCCCGCCCGTCGCCCAGGCTGGCGCGCTGAACGTGCTGGCGGCTGGCGCGCCGGACGCCGTCGCAACCGCCATGCCGGTGTTGGAGCAACTGGCCGCCAAGGTCTGGCCGCTCGGCGAGGATCCCGTCCGCGCCAACGCCCTGAAACTGGCCGGCAACTTCATGATCGTCTCGGCCATCGAGTCGATGGGCGAGGCCGTCGCCCTGGGCGAAGCCTACGGCGTTCCGGCCCCTGAGCTGCTGGACATGTTGAGCAGCACCCTGTTCGCCGCCCCGATCTACAAGATCTATGGCGGCATGATTGCCGAGCGACGCTACAGCCCGCCCGGCTTCGCGGCCGAGCTGGGCCTGAAGGATGTGCGCCTCGTGCTCGACGCCGCTGAGGCCAAGGGCCTTTCGATGCCGCAGGCCGATCTGGCCGAGGCCAGTCTGGAGATGTTGCTGGATGGGGATGGCAGGGGACTCGACCTGGCCGCCCTGGCCGAGATCGCGAGAGGACGTGTGGACGGCCGTTGAATCGCGCTTCCCAGCGGCGCGGCTTCGAACTAGGTTCCGCGCCTCCCATTTCCAGCCTTTTCCGCGAGACCGCCCATGGCCGACGACGCCATTCCCCACACCGACGTCCTGAACTCGACGGCCCAGGGCCAGCTGAAGTCGATCATCGAGCGCGTCGAGCGCCTGGAGGTCGAGAAGGCCGAGATCATGGAGCAGATCAAGGAAGTCTACGCCGAGGCCAAGGGCAACGGCTTCGACGTGAAGGTGCTGAAGAAGGTTGTCCGCATCCGCAAGCAGGACCGCGCCAAGCGCCAGGAAGAAGACGCCATCCTGGATCTCTATCTGTCGGCGATCGGCGAGATCTAGGTTTTTAGGGGTGCGTCGGCGCGCACGGTCGGGGATACTCCCTGCCGATGCGCGCCAAGCCGCCCGATCCGAAAGAACAGGCCAAGCGGGCCGCGCTGAACGCGCTCAAACGGGCGCGTCGCGCGGCCGAGAAGTCGGGCGTCGAACTCTCCGAGTGGGAAGGGGAGTTCCTGACCAGCGTCGCCCAGCGGGTCGAGACCTACGGCCGGGCCTTCGCCGATCCTGAGAAGGGCGCGCGCGGCCAGGCCCTGTCGGGCAACCAGGCCATCAAGCTGAAAGAGATCGCCCGCAAGGCCAAGGGCGAGAAGAAGCCGATGAAGCGCGGCAAGGGTTTCCAGCGTCGCGGACGACCGGAACCTGAACCGGACGGCGAGGAAGACTGATCGCCATTCGGCCTTGGAAGGCCGCCGTCAGCCTCACGCTCTAGGCTTCACCGTCGCGCGGGCCGGCTTGAGCAGGGCCTTCAGGCGCTGTTCGCGCGACAGCGGGCGCAGGATCAGCGGGCTCATCAGCCCGCTTCCTTCATGTCGACCTCGATCCCCTGCTCGCGAACCTTGCGATAGAGGGTCGAGCGTCCGATGCCGAGGCGCCGGGCGACTTCGCTCATGTGGCCGGCATAGACATCGATGGCGTGCTGGATCAGGTCGCGCTCGATCTCCTCCAGCGTCCGCAGATGGCCGCGATCGTCGAGAATGCGCACGGGCGCTTCGGTCCCGACGGCCGCGGCCATGGCCGCGTGGGTCGCCTGCAGCAGCGCGGCGGGCGGCGGTGCGGGCGGGATCGAGACCGCTTCGATCGGCGCGGCCAGACCTGAGATCGCCGGGAAGTCGAACGGCTGCAGATACGGGGCGTCGGCCAGAACGATGGCGCGATAGACCGTGTTCTCCAACTGGCGGACGTTGCCGGGCCAGTCGAAGCTGGTCAGCAGCCGCATCGCCTCGGGCGAAGCGCCGATGACGCGCTTGCCTTCCTCGACATTGAACCGACGGATAAACGCCTCGACGAGCGCGGGGATATCCTCGCGACGCTCCCGCAGGGACGGGGCCTCGATGGGGAAGACGTTCAGACGGTAGTAGAGGTCCTCGCGGAAGCGGCCGGCCGAGACTGCCTGTTGCAGGTCGCGGTTGGTGGCTGACACGATGCGGACGTCGACCTTGAGCGAGCGCTTGGAGCCGATCGGGTCGATCTCGCCTTCCTGCAGGGCGCGCAGCAGCTTGACCTGCATGTCCAGCGGCAGTTCGCCCACCTCGTCGAGGAACAGGGTGCCGCCGTCGGCCTCCTTGAACTTGCCCAGATGCTTGTCGGTGGCGCCGGTGAAGCTGCCCTTCTCGTGGCCGAACAGGATCGACTCCACGAGATTTTCGGGGATGGCGCCGCAGTTCACGGCCACGAACGGCTTGCCGGCGCGATCCGACGAGCCATGCACGGCCCGGGCGATCAGCTCCTTGCCGACGCCGCTTTCGCCGGTGATCAGCACGGGAATGCCGCTTTTGGCGGCCCGTTCGCCCATGCGCTTGACCATGGTCATGACCGGCGAGGCGCCGATCAGGTCCGCGAAGGTGGTCTTGCCGCCGGCGCGCTTGGTCAGCCGTTCGACCTCGCCCTTCAGGTCGCCCATCGACAGGGCGTTGCGGATCGACACGGTGATCCGTTCGGGGGAGGCGGGCTTGATGAAGAAGTCGCAGGCGCCGGCCTGCATCGCCTTGACCACGGTGTCGACGCCGCCGCTGGCGGTCAGCACGATCACGGGTTGCTGGAAGCCGCGCGCCCGAAGCTCCTTCAGCGTCTCCTGGCCGTTCAGGCCGGGCATGACGAGGTCGAGCAGGATCACATCGGCCGGCGCGCCGGACGTCAGGTGCGCGATCGCCGCGTCACCGCCTTCAGCGTGCGAGACCGCGAACCCGTCGCGCTCGAGCACCGCTTGAATCAACCGACGTTGTGTCGGGTCGTCATCGACGACTAGGACCGTTTTGGTCATTGAAACATCCACCAGAACCGGCCGTGCCCACATGGAGCAGGGCTCTTGTTGGCTCAGAGTGATACAGCTCGCGGGTAAACACCGGCTTTCAGAGAGGTGTCGCGAACCTTAAACATTATAGTTAACAGTGACTTCCGGCATCGAAGGGTGTGGCCGGCCGCGAAGGCGCCGGAAAGCTCGACCTGATCTCGCGCCGCGACGTCGATCATCGCGCTGGACTTCCACGCCCTTGCTGACGGATCGTGGATCAGGGCCTCGCGCGGCGTGCGAGGCCGAGACCCGGGGGGGGGCGTCATGTTCGTTGGGCACTATGCAGGAGCGTTGGCCGCCAAGGCGATCGAGCCGCGCGCGCCGCTCTGGAGCTATGTGCTGGCCTGTCAGGCCATGGATATCGCCTGGGGCGGCCTGCTCATCGCCGGCGTCGAGAAGGCGTCCGTCGATCACAGCCTGCCGGGCAGCGCCCTGATCCTTTCGCACATGCCCTACACGCATAGTCTGCCGGCGGCGGCGCTTTGGTCCGTCGCCGTGGCGACCGCGCTGGTTCTGCTCTTGAAATTACCCCGGCGGGCGGGCCTGTTCATCGGTCTGGCCGTTCTGTCGCATTGGCTGCTGGATTTTCTGGTCCATCGCCCGGACCTGCCGCTGATCTGGAGCGGACCCAAGGTCGGCCTGGGCCTATGGAACCACGCCGTGCTCGAACAGGCCGTGGAGATGGGCCTACTGGCCATGGCCGGGGCCGCCTGGGCTTGGCGGCGCGGTCAGCAAGGACACGGCTGGGCCGGGGCTGTCGGCTTTCTGGGCTTTCTGCTGGTCTTGCAGGTCGTTCCACTGCTCAAGCCCCTCGCGGGCGACCCGGTCAGCTTGGGCGGTGCGGCGGTCGCCACCTATCTGGTGACCTGTCTGGTGGCCTTTTTCGTCGAGCCGCGAACCCGGAAAGCGCGCGACTAGGGGGCTCGAGCATTGCGCCGGTGGGGGCCGCAGCCCTATCTGCTGACCCATGAACGCGCCCTTCAAGCCTGACACTCCGCCCGAATGGAACTTGGCCGACCTCTATGTCGGCCGAGACGATCCCCGCATCGAGACCGACCTGGCCGCCGCCAAGGCCGCCAATGACGAGCTGGCCTCGCTGGAAGGCATGTTCCTGGAAGCCCGCAAGGAGCCCCAGCGGCTGGGCGTGCTGCTGGATCGCGGCATCACCCTCTACGAGCAGGCGACCAACGGCCTGTGGGGCGTGGGCGCCTATGCGGGCCTGGCCGCGTCGGTCGCGCGCGACGATCCGGCCTGGGCCAAGTTCGAGGCCGACTTGCGGGCCCGCTCGTCGCAGATCGCCGCCGAAAGCCTGTTCTTCACGCTCGAGCTGAACCAGCTGGAAGACAGCGAGATCGCCAAGGCGCTGGAGGCCCATCCCGAGGCCGCGCGCTGGACGCCGTGGCTGCGCCGCGTGCGCCTGTCGCGGCCGCATGAGCTGTCGCCGGAGCTGGAGCGGTTCATCGTCGACAAGGCCCCGGCCGTCGCCAACTGGGTGCGGCTCTACGACGAAACCCTGGCCAAGCTGACCGCCAAGGTCGGCGACGAGACCCTGACCCTCGCCGAAGCCCTCAATCGCCTGTCGGACCCCAGCGTCGACCGCCGCAAGGCTGCGGCCGATGGCCTGGCCCGCGCCTTGGAAGAGCGCGCCTCGACCCAGGCGTTGGTGCTGAACACCCTGGCCTTCGAAAAGCAGGTCGAGGACCGCTGGCGGCGCTATGAAACGCCCGCCCAGTCGCGCCACCTGGCCAATGAGGTCGACGCCGACGCGGTCGACGCCCTTGAGCAGGCGGTGGTCGAGGCCTATCCGCGCCTGTCGCATCGCTACTACGCGCTGAAGGCCAAGGTCATGGGCGTCGAGGCGCTGGACTACTGGGACCGCAACGCGCCGCTCACCGCCGCCGCGCCCCGCGCCTACGCCTGGGACGAAGCCAAGGGCATGGTGCTGGAGAGCTTCCAGGACTTGGCGCCCAAGTTCGCCGACGCCGCCCGGGTCTTCTTCGACAAGCCGTGGATCGACGCCAAGCCGCGGCCGGGCAAGCAGTCGGGCGCCTTCGCCCATCCCGTGACGGCCGACCGCCATCCGTTCGTGTTCATGAACTACATGGGCGAGCGCCGGGATGTCCTGACCCTGGCCCACGAGCTGGGTCACGCCGTTCACCAGACCCTGTGCCAGCCGCTGGGCACGCTGCTGGCCGACACACCGCTGACCCTGGCCGAGACGGCCTCGATCTTCGGCGAAGGCCTGGTGTTCGACCGGCTGCTGGCCGAAGCCACGCCCGAGGACCGCAAGGGCCTCTTGGCGGGCAAGATCGAGGACGGCCTCAACACTGTCGTGCGCCAGATCGCCTTCCACCGCTTCGAGCGCCGCTTCCACGAGGCCCGTCAGGACGGCGAGTTGTCGCCCGACCAGATCGGCCCGCTGTGGCTTGAGGTGATGGGCGAGAGCCTGGGGCCGGCCGTGAAGCTGAACGCGGGCTATGAGCATTACTGGGCCTATGTCAGCCACTTCTGCCATGCGCCGTTCTATGTCTATGCCTACGCCTTCGGGGATCTCCTGGTGCGCGGCCTGATGGAAAAGCGTCGCGAAGACCCCGAGCGCTTCGCGCCGCTCTATGAGCAGTTGCTCGCCGCTGGGGGGACCAAGACCTATGTCGAGGCCCTGGCCCCGTTTGGGCTCAACCCGCGCGAAAAGGCGTTCTGGGCCGCCGGCTGCGCCCAGCTGGAGCGGCTGGTCGATGAGTTTGAAGCCTTGGTTGATTCCTAAATCCCTTGTGTCATCCCGGCCGCAGCGAAGCGGAGCGCCGGGACCCAGGGGGAACCGCAGTGCGCTTGGCCTCTGGGTCCCGGAGAAGCCCTCCGGGCTTTCCCGGATGACACGAGTTTTGGACAGGGTGAGCTGTGACTGACCGCAACGATCCCGAACGCGACCGCCTCTCCGGCCGCCTCTCACGCTTCGCCAAGGTCGGGGCGGGACTGTCGGGCGCGGCCGTCTCGTACGGCGCCAACCGGATGTTCGGCGGCGACGAGGCCGACGCGCGTAACGCCAAGGCGCTGAAGGCGGCGCTCGGCGGGCTGAAGGGACCGCTCATGAAGGCGGCCCAGATGTTCGCCACTGTTCCCGACCTTTTGCCCCCCGAGTTCGCCAAGGAGTTGGCGGAACTGCAGACCAACGCGCCGGCCATGGGCTGGCCGTTCGTGCGTCGGCGCATGGCCGCCGAGCTGGGCGCCGACTGGCAGAGCCGGTTCGCCAGCTTCGAGCACGAGGCCGCCGCCGCCGCCTCGCTGGGTCAGGTTCACCGCGCCACCATGCACGACGGTCGCGCTCTGGCGGTGAAGCTGCAGTATCCGGACATGCAGAGCGCTGTCGAAAGCGATCTGGGACAGCTGCGCGCCCTGATCGCCCTGATCAAGCGCATGGACGGCGCGCTTGACCCGTCGGAGGCGATTGTCGAGATCGGCGACCGCCTGCGCGAGGAGTTGGACTACGCCCGCGAGGCCAAGCTGATGGCTGTGTACGCCAACTTCTTCGCCGATCGCGCAGAGATCCGGACGCCGTCGCCCGTGCCCGAGCTCTCGACCGGCCGGTTGCTGTCGATGACCTGGCTGGACGGCCAGGGGCTGCTGACCTTCAAGTCGGCGCCGCAGGCGGTGCGCGATCGCATCGCGGCCCTGTTGTTCGAGGCTTGGTGGAGCCCGATGACCCATCTGGGGATCATCCACGGCGATCCGCATCTAGGGAACTACACCTTCGCGGGCGAGGGCGCAGCGCACCTGAACCTTCTCGACTTCGGCTGTATCCGCGTCTTTCCCCCGAAATTCGTGGCGGGCGTCGTCCGGCTGTATCGCGCGCTCGCCAACGATGATCGCGCCGAGCAGGTTGAGGCCTATCGCAGCTGGGGCTTCCAGGGGCTCAGCGACCCCTTGGTCGACGCGCTGAACGTCTGGGCGCGGTTCATCTACGGCCCGCTGCTGGACGACCGTGTGCGTACGGTCGCCGACGACGTCCCGCCCGGCGAATACGGTCGCCGCGAGGCGTTCAAGGTGCGCCAGGCCCTCAAGGCCGTCGGCGGCGTGACGATCCCGCGCGAGTTCGTGTTCATGGACCGCGCGGCGATCGGCCTGGGCGCGGCCTTCCTGCACCTGGACGCCAGCCACAACTGGAAGCAGTTGTTCGAGGCCTCGCTGGAGGGCTTCTCCGAAGAGGCCGTGGCCGCACGCCAGGCCCAGGCGCTGGCGGCGGTGGGGCTCTAGGCGCAGCCGTCCCCGTGTAGAACGGCGGCGAGGGCTACTCGTACTCCGCCAGGAGATGCTCCAGCCGACGCTGCTCGGGCTTCATCACCCAATAGAAGCGCAGGGTGTTCCAGCCATAGCTGGCCGCCAGGGCGAAGACGCAAAGGGCCATGGCCTGGAATCCGGCGGCGGCGCTCATGCGACCGTCGTCCTTGAGGTGGTCGACAGCCATCCACAGCGGGAACAGGAACACCGGCGTCAGGGCGCAGAAGGTCATGTAGTTTCGCCGGGCCGCCTGGTTTTGGGCCAGGAGGCTTTCGAGGGTGTCGCGCATCGGCTGGCCCGTGGGGCGGCGGCGGGCTCGGAAGCCGTTCCAGAACACGCCGATCAGCACCACCCAGCAGACGCCCAGCATCGCCAGTCCCGGCCAGTCATGCGCGAAGGCGTCGCCCCGATAGGCGGCCACCCCAGCCACGACCGTGAACACGCTCATCGCGCCGAAGGGGATGGCGGCCAGCAGGAATTCCGTCCTGCGGCGGGCGTTCAACATTGTCATCAGTTCCTCCATCAGCCGGGCCTGCTGCTCTTCGGACGGGCGGTTGGCCTCCGACCGCCAGACCTGTTCGAGGCGCTCAAAGTCCATCGGCGTCCTCCTTCACCAGGGTGGAGAGCCTTTGGCGCAGGCGGGTGAGCCGCGCGCCGACATTGCTCTCCGAAAGTCCGTGCAGCCGGGCGATCTCGGCATAGGGCACGCCGTCCAGCGACAGCAGGACCAGCGACCGCTCGACCGGCGGCAGGGTGCGGATCGCCGCATAAAGCCGCTCCAGGAGCGGACCCTGCGGATCCTCGCCGGTGTCGCGGACCAGCAGTTCGGTCTCGACCGCCACCCCGCGCAGCCGTCGACGCACCTCGCCTCGCTTCCAGGTCAGCGCGGCGTTGTGAGCCACGCGGTGGGCGAAGGTCCCGGTCGCGCTCTCCGAACGGAAGCTGGGGCGGGCCCTCCACAGCGCCAGGGTCAGTTCCTGGAGCAGGTCGTGCTGATCCGGAGCTTCCGCAAACGCCCGCGCCGTCCGGTGCAGCATCGGCAGATGCGGCGCCAGCCAGTCGGCGAAGTTGTCGTGGTCTCGGCTCAAGCCATCCCCCTGTTTCGAGAGGTTAGACGCCGGCCAGGGCGTCGTCCTTACGGAAGGCTTTCCTTTTTTCAAACGCTTGTTAGCCTGACGGCATGTCCGACGATCTGACCGACGCCCAGACAGCCGCCATCCCGGACGGCTTCTCCCAACTCAATTGGTCGCGTGGCTTTGGCCGCCAG
Organism: Pseudomonadota bacterium; assembly: GCA_020161365.1. Lineage (GTDB taxonomy): Bacteria > Pseudomonadota > Alphaproteobacteria > Caulobacterales > Caulobacteraceae > Caulobacter. The sequence continues at coordinate 82,007 of JAIUNU010000005.1, forward strand.
ATCGGCCCGCTGTTCGAGCACCGCGAGGGCCCCGGTCAGGCGCGTCTGGCGTTCCGGGTCGAGGAGCACCACACCAACGGCCTGGGCAACTGTCACGGCGGAATGCTGATGAGCTTCGCCGACATGGCGTGGGGGCGGATCATCTCGCTGCAGAAATCCTACAGCTGGGTCACCGTACGCCTGATGTGCGACTTCCTGTCGGGCGCCAAGCTGGGCGACTGGGTGGAAGGCGAGGGCGAGTTGATCGGTGAGGAGGACCTGCTCTTCACAGTGCGGGGCCGCATCTGGGCTGGCGATCGGACGCTGATCACCGGCACCGGCGTCTTCAAGGCGCTGAGCCCGCGCAAGCCGCGCCCCGGCGAACTGGCTTACAAGGAAGAGGCTTGACCGATGGCCGACGACCAATCCGCGCCGGCCTCTCTGCTCGCGCCATTCATGGGCGCGCCGCCTCCTGCTCCGTCATGGTTCGACGCTGCGATCGCCCAAGCGCCCGAGCGCACGATGATCCCGGTTGAGGGCGCGAATATCGAGCTTCTGACCTGGGGCGAGGTCGGCAAGCCGGGCCTGCTGCTCTTGCACGGCAATGGCGCGCACGCCGACTGGTGGAGCTTCATCGCGCCCTTCTTCGCCAAGGACTGGCGCGTGGCGGCGATCTCGTGGTCGGGCATGGGCGGCAGCGACTGGCGGGAGGCCTACAGCGCCGAACTCTTCGCTGCCGAGATCTTCGCGGCGGTGGAGGCGGCCGGACTGGAGGCGGGTGGCGTCAAGCCGATCGTGGTGGGCCATTCGTTCGGCGGTTTCCCGACGCTCTACTGCGCAGCGCGCCATGCGGACCGGCTGCGCGGGGTGATCCTGCTCGACACCACCATTCAGCCGCCCGAGAAGCGTTGGAAAGGACCGCCGCCGCGCTCGGGCAAGGGCGCGCCGGTCTACGCGACGCTGGAAGAGGCGCTGACCCGCTTCCGGCTGGCGCCGCCCCAGCCGTGCAACAACCTTTACATCGCCGACTTCATCGCCCGGCGCTCGCTGAAGCAAACCGCCGACGGCTGGACCTGGAAGTTCGATCCCGACCTCTGGCGAAACTTCAAGATGCCGGATCTGGGGGATTTGCTGCCGCAGATCGCCTGCCCGACCGCGCTGGCGTGGGGTGAGCGCTCGAACCTGATGACCGATGAGACGCTGAACTACATGGTCGGACGGATGCCCTCCAGCGTCCTCAAGCTCGCCATTCCCGACGCCGATCACCACGTGATGGTCGATCAGCCCCTGGCCTGCGTCGCGGGGCTGCGCGGACTGCTGTCCAACTGGCCCTGACCGGCCGCCCTAGGTGACAACCTCCGCGGCGCTCGCTAATCGGCGGGACCCCCTCGCTGAGAGACGACCGTCTTGCCCGCAGAGAAGTCCCCAGGCCCAGTTCTCGTCTATGCGCCGGATCGCGGCATCGGCGACCTGATGTGGCACCTGCCGACGATCCGGGCGATCGCGGCGACCACGCCCGAAGGCCGGGTGGTGCTGGTCGCGCGGCCGTCGAGCCGGGCCTCCGAGGTTCTCAAGGTCGAGCCGTCGGTGGCCCGGGTGGTCTACGCCCCCCACTACAAGGATCGCCTGAAGGGCGTGCGCGAGACTCTGGACTTCTACCGGATCTGTCGGGCGGAGGCGCCGCGTGCGGTGTGGATTCTCGAAAAGATCGACCGCCCCGCCATCGCCGCAGCCCTGGCGGGCGTTCCGGAGCGACGAGGCTTTGGCTTGGGCCATGGTCAGGTGCGTTTCCTGACGACCGGACCCTTCCTGCCCAAGACGATGCGGCCGGCCCACAGGATCGAGAAGCTGGACGCCTTCGAGCGGGCGCACGGCCTTGTCGTCGCCAGTCGCGAGCCCGCGCTCCGGCTGGATCCCGAGGCGGTGGCGGCGGTGCGGAGCCGCTACGCCGACCGCCCCGGTCCCTGGTTGTGCCTGGGGATCGGCGCCAGCGAACCCGCGCGGACCTGGCCGGCTGAGCGCTTTGCCGAGACCGCCGGAAGACTCGCGGACCTGTTCGGTACGGTGTTCTGGGTTGGCGGTCCGCACGAGGCCGGGATCGCCGGGGCCGCGATCGGCGACCTGCCGGGCAATGTCGTGGCTTGTGACCTGCCGCTCGACCAGTCGGCGGCGTTGATCTCGCTATCGGCGGGGTTCCTCGGCAACGACTCGGGCGCGCTGAATGTCGCCGCCGCCGTCGGCACGCCCTGCGTCGGATTGATGGGCACGGCGCCCGTGCCGGCCTATTCGCGCTGGCTGTCGCGCCTGGATGGCGGGCAGGGCCGCATTTCGGATATTACGGTCGATGAAGCGGTCGCGGCGGTCCGTGCGCGCTTCGTGGCCGAGCGCTGGGGCGATGCGCGCGCTTGAGCCTTCGTCGCCCGCGTTGTATCGGGCGAACTCGGTTTCTTCTTTTCTCCTGAGGACGACACATGGCCGGCGACTATCACCGCGGTGAAATGGATATCCACGAACAAGCCGCCACCTACGCGGCGTTCGGCAAGATGACGAAGTGGGGCTCGCTGGCCGTCGCGGTTCTGCTGCTTTTCATCACCCTGCTGTTCTGCACGCCGGCCGGCTTCATTGGTAGCGCTATCGCGTCCGTCGTTCTCCTGGTGGGCGGTGTGCTGCTGCTGAAGGAAAAGCCCGGCTCGGGCCATTGACACCGGTGGCCATCGGTAGAATTTTTCCCTGACCTCCACGTCATGCCTCGACAAGAGGCAAGACTATCCCCTACAGAGCCCCTCATGCTGGTGAGGTAACACCGCTCTGGGGAGGGGAATGCCGATGGCCGTCATCGCCGTCACGAAAGAAACCCGCGCCAACGAAACGCGGGTCGCGGCCACGCCCGAAACCGTCAAGAAGCTCGGCTCCGCCGGCTTCTCGGTGGTGATCGAGGCCGGGGCCGGGACGGCCGCGTCCTATCCGGACGCCGACTACGAGGCCGCTGGCGCCAAGATCGCCAAGACGGCCAAGGACGCCCTCAAGGACGCCGACATCCTGTTCAAGGTGCGTGCGCCCGAGTCGTCCGAGATCGCGGCGCTGAAAAAGGGCGCGATCGTCGCTGCGGCGCTGAATCCGTATCAGGACAAGGAAACGCTCGACGCGCTGGCCAAGGCGGGCGCGACGGCGATCGCCATGGAATTCATCCCGCGCATCACGCGTGCGCAGGTGATGGACATGCTGTCCTCGCAGGCCAACCTCGCCGGCTACCGCGCCGTGATCGAGGGCGCCGAAGCCTATGGCAAGGCCTTGCCCATGATGATGACCGCCGCCGGCACCGTCGCCGCGGCCAAGGTGTTCATCATGGGCGTCGGCGTCGCCGGCCTGCAGGCGATCGCCACGGCTCGCCGCCTGGGCGCGGTGGTGACCGCCACCGACGTGCGTCCGGCCACCAAGGAGCAGGTCGAGTCGCTGGGCGCCAAGTTCCTCGCCGTCGAGGACGAGGAGTTCAAGAACGCCCAAACCGCCGGCGGCTACGCCAAGGAGATGTCCAAGGAGTACCAGGCCAAGCAGGCCGAGCTGGTCTCCAGCCACATCGCCAAGCAGGACATCGTCATCACGACGGCGCTGATCCCGGGCCGTCCCGCGCCCAAGCTGGTCAGCGCCGCGCAGGTCGCCTCGATGAAGCCGGGCTCGATCCTGGTCGACCTGGCGATCGAGCAGGGCGGCAATGTCGAGGGCGCCAAGCTCAACGAGACGGTCGTCACCGCCAACGGCGCCAAGATCCTGGGTCACGCCAACCTGCCGGGACGCATCGCCGCCGACGCCAGCGCCCTCTACGCCCGCAATCTGCTGGCCCTCTCCTCGCTGTTCACGACCAAGGAGGGCGCCTTCGCCCCCAGCTTCGAGGACGAGATCCTGCAGGCCGCCGTCGTCACCCGTGACGGGGCGATCGTCCACCCGAACCTGAAGACCGCCTAACTCCAGAATCGAAAGGGAGGCTCCCATGGAAGCCGTCGACCCCACCGTGTTCCGTCTGGCGATCTTCGTGCTCGCCATCTTTGTCGGCTACTACGTCGTCTGGAGCGTGACGCCCGCGCTGCACACGCCGCTGATGGCCGTCACCAACGCCATCTCGTCGGTGATCATCGTCGGCGCCCTGCTGGCCGCAGCGGCCCACGGCGCCAATTCCGACCTGGCCGGCGGCGCTGTCGCCGGCTCGACCTGGATCTCCAAGGGGGCCGGCGCGATCGCCGCGGCCTTCGCGGCGGTCAACATCTTCGGCGGCTTCTTGGTCACCCAGCGGATGCTGGCGATGTACAAGAAGAAAGAGAAGAAGTGAGCGGGCGAGAGCAGGGGGAACCAGTCCAATGAACGCCAATCTCGCCGCCATCCTGTACCTCGTTTCCGGGGTGCTCTTCATTCTGGCCCTTCGCGGCCTGTCCAGCCCCGTGACCAGCCAAGCGGGCAACCGCAACGGCATGATCGGCATGGCCATCGCCGTCGGCACCACCCTAGCCACGCTCTGGAGCCAAGGCGCTCTGGACGCGGTGACCCTGGGCCTGATCCTCGGCGGCGTCGCCATCGGGGGCGCGGTCGGGGCGGTCATCGCCCGCAAGGTCGCCATGACCTCGATGCCGCAGCTGGTCGCCGCCTTCCACAGCCTGGTCGGCATGGCCGCCTGTCTGGTGGCCGTGGCCGCCATCTACACGCCCGGCGCCTACGGAATCGTAGGCGAAGACGGGGCCATCCACCTCAACAGCCTGATCGAGCTGTCGCTGGGCCTGGCCATCGGCGCCATCACCTTCACCGGTTCGGTCATCGCCTTCGCCAAGCTGAACGGCAACATGGGCGGCGCGCCGATCCTGCTGCCGGCCCGTCACCTGCTCAACATCCTCATCGCGGCCGCCATTGTGGCCCTGATCGTGGTGCTGGTCGCCAGCGGCGGTTCGGCGATCTGGGCCTTCTGGGGCATCTTCGCCCTGAGCCTGCTGATCGGCGTCACCCTGATCATCCCGATCGGCGGGGCGGACATGCCGGTCGTGGTGTCGATGCTGAACAGCTATTCCGGCTGGGCGGCGGCGGCGCTGGGCTTCACGCTCGAGAACACCACCCTGATCATCACCGGCGCGCTCGTCGGCTCGTCGGGCGCGATCCTGTCCTACATCATGTGCAAGGGCATGAACCGCTCGTTCGTCTCGGTGATCCTGGGCGGCTTCGGCGCTGACGCCGCGGCGGCAGGCCCTGGCGGCAAGGTCGAGACCCGTCCCGTCAAGCAGGGCTCGGCCGACGACGCGGCCTTCATCATGAAGAACGCCAGCAAGGTGATCATTGTCCCGGGCTACGGCATGGCCGTGTCCCAGGCCCAGCACGCCCTGCGCGAAATGGCCGACAAGCTGAAGGAGGAGGGCGTCGAGGTGAAGTACGCCATCCACCCCGTCGCTGGCCGGATGCCCGGCCATATGAACGTGCTGCTGGCCGAAGCCAACGTGCCCTATGACGAGGTCTTCGAGCTGGAGGACATCAACAGCGAGTTCTCGACGGCGGACGTCGCCTTCGTGATCGGCGCTAACGACGTCACCAACCCGGCGGCCAAGACCGACCCGACCAGCGCCATCTTCGGCATGCCGATCCTGGACGTGGAAAAGGCGCGCACGGTGCTGTTCGTGAAACGCGGGATGGCCTCGGGCTACGCCGGCGTCGAGAACGAGCTGTTCTTCCGCGACAACACCATGATGCTGTTCGGCGACGCCAAGAAGATGGTCGAGGGGATCCTCAAGGGGCTCTGATCGCAGGTCATCGGAACGACGAAGGCCCCGGCGCGATCCGCCGGGGCCTTTTTCGTGCGTAGAACAAAGGCCCCAGGGTTACCTGAGGCCTCTGTCGCGGGGTTGTGTGGGGAGGATGTGGGTTCGGTCGTGGCGATCACTGAGCCGCCAGTTCAACCGCTGCGGCCCGCTTGGCCTGAGCCAGGGCTTGGCGTTGGGGCGTCGTGAGTTGGCGCTGGGCTTCGCGATGGACTTCCATCTTGCACTGGCCGAACGACATATCGAGGTCATTGTTGCGGAGCTTGGCGCGGCAGAGCGCCGTGCCGGCCTGGTCGACACGCGCCTTGAACACTGAGGCCTGCGCCGGGTGCGACAGGTTCAGGTCGGACACCACGATGGTCACGCTCGGGTCGCGCTCGGCGGCGTTGGCGGCTTGGGTCAGTCCCAGGACCGGCACGGCGGCCAGGCTCAGGGTGGCGACGGTGGTCAGGCTCATGATGAACTTGCGCATTTGAAGTATCCCTCTGGTTGGGCGCTTTTCCGTGCGCCGATGAATATTGAATACCTGCGAGGGTTCGCGAAGTCCCGTTACGTCTCAGTCATGACGTGTAATTAAGAGAGTTACGGCGGATTAATATTATAAAATTGATGTAATGTTCCGTGTATAGTTGAAGTTGTTGAGCGTGGTGTCGGCGTCAGGGTTGGCAAATGGTTAAGCTGCGCCCCGTTTTCGCCCCATGCGACATTCATACACGCCGCCGATTCACCATCCCGAAAGGTCAAGCATGAGAGCAAGATCGCCCAGACGCGGTCCTCTCGACTGACCGAACGTCGAAGAGGAAGCGGTTTTGGTCTCCAGGAGCTTGGCTCTCTCACCTCAGCACTTGCGCGTGGGGCTTTTCTCGATGCTGGGCGTCGCGGCGATGGTCGGCGCGGTGAACGGCGCCGTCGCCATGGGGGAGTGGGTGGCGGGCGCGCCGCTCAGCCAGACCGCGCCGGCGGCGGTGCAGCCCGCACCCGAGCCGGAACCCGAGATCCAGGCGCCGCCGCCAGCCTTTGTCTTTGATGCTCCGCTTCCCGGCCGGGTGATCAACTCGCCGTTCGGCCTGCGGCAGCTTCCGTGGGAGGAAAGCGGCCGGCTGCACCAGGGCGTCGATATCGCCGCGCCCGCCGGCGCGTCTGTGAAGGTCGCGGCCGACGGCGTGGTCAAGGCGACCGGCGTCAGCGCCACCTACGGTCGCTACGTCCTCGTCGTCCACAAGGGCGGTTTCTCGACGATGTACGCGCACCTGTCACGGCCTGCGCAGGGCGTGAAGCGCGGCGCCTATCTGCGCCGGGGGCAGACCGTGGCCTTCGTCGGTAATTCGGGCCGCTCTTCGGGCTCGCATCTCCATTTCGAGATCCGCAAGGGCGACAAGCCGCTCAATCCCAGCTTCTTCATGGGGCGTTCTTTCGCCGAGGCCGATGACCTGCCGCTGCGCGCGGCCGGCCGTGTGTCGCGAAAGGTCCACAAGGCGACGGTGTCGCGTTGGCCCCCCGGCGTGGCGAAGACGGGCAAGGGCGAGGTCCAACTGGCGCGTTTGAAGAACGGGCGTGTCCGGGCCACGCTTCCCGTGGCCACCGTTCCGGCGCCGGCCGCTTCGACGGGCTCAAGTTCGACCGACGCGGCGATTTAAGGTCGAAACTGATATCGCCGGTCTCGACCGTTCGCGAACCGGCACTACATTGGACGCCATGATCCAGCTTTTCGGTCGGGGCGCGGCGGTCCTTGCTCTTGTCCTTGTGTTCTACATCGCCGCGGGCGGCCTGATGAGCGCGACCGGCGCCCCGAAGCTGCGCGGCCAGATGGTCGAGATCGAGCCCGGGCGGACACTGCGTCTGGTCTGCGAGGGGCCAAGCAGCGATCGTCCCGTGGTCTGGCTGGAAGCGGGCGCCTTCGGTTTCGCCGCCGACTGGGGCGCCACCCAGGCGGCGCTGACCGAGGCGGGTTGGCGCTCTTGCGCCTATGATCGGGCGGGCATGGGCTTTTCACCGAAGGGCCCGAGCCCGCGCGACGGCCTCGCGATCGTTTCGGATTTCGAGAAGCTGGTCGCCGCGTCCGGCGAGCCGGGCCCCTATATTCTGGTCGGCCATTCGATGGCGGGACTGCGCCTGCGGGCGTACTCGGGCCGCAATCCCGACAAGGTCGCCGGCCTGGTCCTCGTCGACGCGGCGACGCCAGAGGCCGCTCTGAACCCCTCGATGCAGGGCTTCATCAAGACTTTCGCTCGCGTGTCGAAGTGGGCGGCCGTCGGCGCCTCGCTGGGGCTGTACAAGCCACTGGTCCACACGCGCCTCGGCGACAAGATCGATCTGCCGCCCGCCGCCAAGGCCGAAAAGGGCTGGGCGTTCGCCAACGGCCAGCACAACCGCACCTCGGCGGAAGAGGTGGGGCTTTGGGCCGAGGCTTCGGCTCAGGCCGCCGCCGAGCCGCCGTTCGATCCCAAGTGGCCGCTGGCGGTGGTGACGGCTGGCCCCGTGGCAGGACGCGAACTGCGTAAGGAAATGCAGGCCGCCCCGGCCCGCCGCTCCGAGCACGGCTATGTCGACCATGTCGAGGCCGCGACCCACACCTTGCTGATCGGCCGCCGCTTCGCCGACCACATCGTGCGCGCGGTGGCCTTCGTGGCCGACGCTCGCCAAAAGGGCTGATACAACCAGAGCGCAGGATCGATTCGGAGAGCCGTCTCATGGTCAACGCCGTCACCCTGGAAGGGGTCAGCAAGACCTATGACGACTTCCACGCCGTGCGCGACGTCAGCTTCGAGGTTCCCGCCGGGCGGATTACGGGCTTCCTGGGTCCCAACGGCGCGGGGAAGACCTCCACGCTTCGCATGATCCTGGGCCTGCTGCCGCCGACCGCCGGACGCATATCGGTGCTCGGCGCGGACGATGCGACCAAAGTGCGCGAACGGATTGGCTTCCTCCCCGAGGAGCGCGGCCTCTACAAGCGCATGACGCCCATCGACGCCATCGCCTTCTTCGCCGGTCTGAAGGGCGTGCCGGAGGCGGAGGGGCGCAAGCGGGCCATGGCTCTGCTGGAAGCCCAGGGTCTGGGCTTTGCGATGAAGCGGCCGATCAAGGATCTTTCCAAGGGCATGGCCCAGAAGGTCCAGCTTTTGTCCGCCCTGGCGCACGAGCCCGAACTGGTCGTGCTGGACGAGCCGTTCTCGGGTCTGGACCCGGTCAATCAGCAGGCGCTAGAGGCGATGATCCGCGAAATCGCGGCGCGCGGGGCCACCGTGCTGTTCTCCACCCACGTGATGCAGCACGCCGAGCGGCTCTGCGACAAGGTCGTCTTGATGGCCCGGGGGCGCAAGGTGTTCGACGGCGACGTCGCCACCGCGCGTTGCGCCGCGCCCCGCGCCTTGGTGCTGGAAGGCGATCTCGTGGCCGAGGAGGTCGCCGCCCTGCCGGGTCTCGGCGAGATTACGTCCGAACCCCTGCCCGAGGGCGGGTGGCGTCATGTGGCGCGCTTGCCCGAGGTCGGAACCGGCCAGGACGCCCTGAAGGCGGCGTTCGCGCGGGATCTGTCGCTGCGACGGTTCGAGCTCAAGGAGCCCAGCCTGCATGACGCCTTCATCGTTCTGACCGGAGGCCAGGCATGAGCCGTCTGCTGAAGATCGCCCGCCGGGAGTACCTGGCCTATGTCCGCACGGTGGGTTTCTGGCTGTCGATCATCGCCCTGCCGCTGGTGATGGGGATCAGTAGTTCGGCGCCGCTGATGATGATGAAATCGGCCAAGCCCGAGCGCCTGGCGATCATCGATCTGACCGGTCAGGGCTTCGCGCCCGCCATCGCCAAGGCCATGGCCGAGGACCAGGATCGCGCGACCGCGAGAGCTCTGCGCGCCGCGGCGCTGTCATCGGCGGGCCCTGCGGCGCAGGAGGCCGTCCGCAAGGCGCAGCTCCAGGGCGGCGACGCCGCCGGACGCGAAGCCCTGGCGCGCTTCAACCCCACGGCCGCCGCGCGGTTCAAGCCGCCCAAGGTCGACGCTGTCGTCCTGCCGCCGCCGCGAGAGGCGCAGGCGGCCAGGACGCCGGCGGAAGCCGGGGCCATCGCGCGCCGGGAGGTCGGTGAGAAGCGCCTCGACTCGGTGCTGATCGTCAGCGGGCGCGATACTGACGTGACCCTCGATCTCTGGAGCCGCAACCTCGCCGCGCCGGTGCTGGAAAGCGATCTGCGCCAGACGGTCACCGAGATCATGCGCGAGCGGGCCTTGGCCCGGGCGGGGGTCTCGCAGGAAACCCTGAACAAGGCCGACGCTCTGAAGCCGGCCTTCAACAGCCTGTCGCCCAAGGCCGCCTCCGGCGCCAAGGTGGCGCTGCGCGATCGCCTGCCGACCTACGTGGGGCTCGCGGCGGGCTTCCTGCTGTGGTCGATGGTGATGACCGGCGCCAGCATCCTGCTCAACAGCGTGATCGAGGAGAAGTCGAGCAAGATCCTCGAGGTGCTGCTGTCGTCCGCTTCGGTCCCGGAGATCATGGGCGGCAAGATCCTCGGCGTCGCGGGCCTGACCCTGACGGTGATGGGCGTCTGGGCCATGGCGGGATGGGCGGCCTTGATCCATTTCGCGCCGGGCCTGGCCGGCGATCTCGCCGCCGTGCTGCTGGGCAAGGGCCTGGTGTTCTACTTCGGCGCCTATCTGGTGGTGGGCTATCTGATGTACGCGGCCCTGTTCGCGGGCGTCGGGGCCTTCTGCGAGACCCAGCGCGACGCCCAGACCCTGCTGGGGCCGATCATCCTGGTGATGTCGATCCCGATCATCTTCATGAGCCAGGCGATCCGCTCGCCCGACTCGCCGATTCTCTCGACACTGTCGTGGATCCCGCCCTTCACGCCGTTCCTGATGCCCGTGCGCATCGCCAGTGATCCGCCGCTCATGCAGGTGGTGGGGACGACGATTCTGATGGCGGTGACGACGGTGGCCCTGGTGGCGTTTTCGACCCGGGCGTTCCACGTCGGCGCGCTGGCGACCGGGAAGATCGATCTGAAGACCCTGATCGGCCGGATCGCGCGCAAGCAGGCGGGTTAAGCTCTCCCCACGAAGCTGAAACGACCCCGAAGCTGAAACGACAAAGGCCGCGCGGATCACCGCGCGGCCTTCGAAATCTTCAGCGATGTGAAGAGAAGCGGGCCTTACCGGCTCGGCTTCTTCGGCATCGGCAGCAGGCCTTCGCGCTGAGCGCGCTTGCGGGCCAGCTTGCGGGCGCGACGGACGGCTTCGGCCTTTTGGCGCGCGCGCTTTTCCGACGGCTTTTCATAGTGCACGTGCCGCTTCATTTCGCGGAACGAGCCTTCGCGTTGCATCTTCTTCTTCAGGGCCTTCAGCGCCTGATCGACGTTGTTGTCGCGGACGAAAATCTGGACCAGGGGTATCTCTCCATTCGACAGCCCGACCAAAATTCCCAAGTCCCTCTTGAGGGGCCGGGCGGGCGAATAAAACCAGTGCCCCGGAAGGGGTGCTTCCAGGCGATGAGGCGGGGCTGATAGCAGAGCCAACGGCGGCTGTCCATGCGCGACGCGGCTTAAACCACAGTGTAGACTCGGATTCATGAGCGAAACCGTCGACACATCCGGCCAAGCTTCCGACCAAGCTGGCCTGAACTGGGCCGATCAGGCCGAACAGCGCGTTCTGGACGAGGCCCTGCGTCTCGCGCCCAAAACCGGCTGGAACAGCGGACTCGTCAGCCGCGCGCTGGCGGCGGCCGGGCTTTCGGACGCCGAGGGCCAGCTGCTGCTTCCGGAAGGGCCGCGAGACCTCGCCGCGCTGCTGTCGCGACGCCATGACGCGGCGGCGCTGGCGCGTCTGCAGGCCTTCGATGTCGCCGCCCTCAAGATCCGCCAGCGAATCCGCGAGGGCGTGGTCGCCCGACTCGACGCGGCGCAGGAAAACGCCGACGTTTTGCGGCCGCTGGCGACCTTCCTGGCGTTTCCGACCAATCTGGCGCTGACCTTAAGGCTCACCTGGGAGTCGGCCGATGCGATCTGGCGCTGGGCCGGCGACACGGCCACCGATGAGAACCACTATTCCAAGCGGGCGATCCTGTCGGGAATCCTGGTCTCGACCCTGGCGGTCGACATGGCGTCGGGCCGCGTCTCGGCGCTGTCGCATCTGGACGCCCGGATCGACAACGTGATGGCCTTCGAGAAATGGAAGGCGGGCCTCAAGCCGATGGACCTGGCCAGCGAGATGGTCTCCGCGCTGGCCCGGATGCGGTACGGCAAGTAGGGCGAGGGGGGCTTAGCCCCCGAACGCGGCAGTCAGGCGATCAAGATGGGCCTGCACGGGGCGCGGGGCTTCCTCGTTGGGGGCTTCCACGTACATGCGGCGGTCCAGATGACGGACGCGCTCATAGAGGCGCTCTGAGCGCTGCAGCAGGTTCATCAGGCCGAAGGGCAGTTCCTCGACGGCCGGCGCATCGCCGGGGGCTTCCTCGCCCAAGCGATAGGCTTCGGCGCAGGCGGCCTCGGGCGGCATCTCGCCTTCGCGGACGGCGCGCTGCACCAGGAGCCAAGACGCCACCTGCATCAGGCGCGTGGTCAGGCGCATGCTTTCGGCGGCGTAGCCGAGGGCGGCGTTACGGGACAGGATCTTGCTGTCATGGCGCCCGGCCCCGTCGAGATAGGCGGCGGTCTCCTCGACCAGCTGCATGCCTTCCTCGAACGTCCGGTCGAACAGTTCCGATCGCGCGAAATCCTGGATCACTCCAGCGCGCCAAGGCGTGTCCGCAAACGCGTTCACTTCGGTCATAGCTACTCAATGCCCCTTCGAAAGGCCGCGAGAACGTCTCGCCTGACGACCGAACTGCAACGCCCGTGCCAGAGCCAACCGTCCCGTTTCGCGACCCGCCCCTTTCGAACCGACCTAAAACCTCTGAAGGCGGAACACCGCCTTAAGCCGCCAGTAACCTCACCGAAACCTTAAAGGAACCGTTAGTCGAGGCGACCAAACAGCGCATTGGCCGCATCCCGTCCGGCCTTTTTCTTGGCCAGCTGGGCCTTTGTGCGCTCGATCTCGGCCTGTAGCGCGGCGATGCGCTCCTCCAGTTCCGAGACGCCGTAGACCTCCAGGTCCTCGTGGGTCGTCTCGTTCAAGGCGCGTCCGCTGAAGGCGCGGGGTTCCGCAGGCTCCTCGAACATCGGCTTTTCTCCCTTTTCCGTCAGACATCTGACGCCTACCTAAGCCGCAAGGCAAGCACCACGAAGGAGCCCGGCATGGCTGAGATGATGACCGCGATCGCGATCGAAGGCGGCAAGGGGCCGGCGCAAGCGCTGCACGCCGCCGAGGCCCTGCGTCCCGCGCCGGGACCGGGCGAGATCCTGATCAAGGTAGCGGCGGCCGGCGTCAACCGTCCCGACCTGCTGCAGCGCATGGGCTTCTACCCGCCGCCGCCGGGCGCGCCCGCGACCCTGGGGCTGGAGGTGGCCGGCGAGGTCGTGGTGGGCGCGGGCCGCTGGAAGGCCGGCGACAAGGTCTGCGCCCTGCTGGGCGGGGGCGGCTACGCCGAGTACGCCGTGGTGGACGCGCGCCACGCCCTGCCGATCCCCGGCGATCTCGATCTGATCCACGCGGCGGCCCTGCCCGAGACCGTGTTCACCGTCTTCGCCAACGTGTTCGAGCATGGCGCGCTGAAGGCTGGCGAGACGCTGCTGGTTCACGGTGGAACGTCCGGAATCGGAACAACGGCGATCGCCATGGCCAAGGCCGCCGGGGCCAAGGTCATCGCCACCGGACGCGGCGCGGACAAGAAGGCCAAGGCGCTTGAGCTGGGCGCCGACATCGCCGTCGACACCAAGGCCGAGGACTTCGCCGAGATCGTCAAGGCCGCCGGCGGCGCGGATGTCGTGCTCGACATGGTCGGCGCCAGCTATTTCGACAAGAATCTCGACGCCCTGAACACCGGCGGCCGCATCGTCTACATCGCCAGCCTGGGCGGTTCGACGCTGGAGGTCCCGGTGATGAAGATCATGCAGAAGCGGGCGGTGATCACCGGCTCGACCCTGCGCCCCCGCTCGGCCGACGAGAAGGCGCGCCTAGCCGCCGAGGTCGAGCGGGTGGCCTGGCCCTGGGTGGCGGCCGGCAAGCTGAAGCCGATCGTCGACGCGACCTTCCCACTCGCCGAGGCGGCCAAGGCGCATGCTCACCTTGAGGCCGGCGAGCATGTGGGCAAGGTGGTGCTTACGGTTTGAAGTAAAGGGTGACCGCTTTCGAGCGCTGGCGGAGGGGTCTCTGCTTGAGCCCGGTTCCCTTTTCGCGAGAACCGGATTATAGCGTTCATCCACATCCCGCCCGGCCGAAAGGCCGGGCGCCGTCATTTCTGGAGGACCGCATGTCCGACATCCTGATGCCCAAGGCGACCGCCGTCTGGTTGGTGGACAACACTTCGCTCAGCTTCGAGCAGATCGCTGATTTCTGCGGCCTGCACCCGCTGGAAGTGCGCGGCATCGCCGACGGTGAAGTGGCGCGCGACATCCGGGGCGCCGATCCGATCGGCAACGGCCAGCTGACCCGCGAGGAGCTGGACAAGGCTCAGGCCAATCCGGACTACCGCATGAAGGCCCAGGTCAGCCGTCACGCCGAGCTGCTGAAGCCGGCCAAGAAGGCTCCGCGCTATACGCCGGTGTCGCGCCGTCAGGACCGTCCGGACGCCATCGCCTGGTTCCTGCGCCACCACCCCGAAGTGACCGACGCCCAGATCTCCAAGATCCTCGGCACCACCAAGGCCACGATCGAGCAGGTCCGCGCGCGCACGCACTGGAATGCGGCCAACATCAAGCCGGTCGATCCGGTGACCCTGGGTCTGGTCGGCCAGCTGGAGCTGGACGCTCTGGTCAAGAAGGCCGCCGAGAAGAAGGCCAAGGACGACGCCAAGCGCGGCATCGTGCCGGAAGATCCGACCCTGCGCCCGGCTTCGGAAGCCGGCCAGTTCGAGCCCGAGGTCGAGGAAGAGGAAGAAGACTTCCGCGCCCCGCGTGGCGACCTGAAGGCCGAGGACGTGTTCGGCAAGTCCACCGGTTATGTCGACGAGGAAGACGAGGACTAAGCCTCCGCGCCTCGCAGAAAAAGCAGAGGCCCCGTTCCTTGCCGGAGCGGGGCCTCTCGTTATTCGGCTGCCTTTAGCAGCTAGTGCATTCGGGCCCTGAGGCCCTCGATCTCTTCCTTCAGTCGAAGTTTCTGCCGCTTAAGCTCCCTGAGCGCCGTTCCGTCGCTACCGGGTCGATTGGTCTCCTCCTGGATCTTGCGGTCAAGGTTCTCGTGACGGGACCCAAGCTCGCGGATACGGGATTCGATGGCCATGGCTCTCGGCTCCTTGCTGTTGGAAACCAAAGTGAACACCCGCTGCGCGGCGCTGTCAGATCACATATGATTGCAATCGGCCCCGCTTGACGTGGCGCGGCTTGCTCCCATGACGGACAAAAATTCACCATGTCGGACGGTTCGAAAAACGCTGATCGCTCCCGCCTCGTGATCGGCATAACGGGCGCTTCCGGCGTCGCCTATGGCCTGCGCGCGCTCGACGCCTGCCGGGATCTGGGCGTCGAGAGTCACCTGGTGATGTCGAAGTCCGCCGCCCTGACCCTCGCCCAGGAGACGGGTCTGTCGGTCTCCGACGTCAACGCCAAGGCCGACGTCGTCCACCGCGCCGCCGACGTCGGGGCGTCGATCGCCTCGGGCTCGTTTCGCACGCTGGGCATGCTGATCGCGCCCTGTTCGGTCCGGACGATGAGCGAAATCGCCACCGGCGTTACGTCTTCGCTTATGACCCGCGCGGCCGATGTCGTGCTGAAGGAGCGCCGGACCCTGGTGCTGATGGTGCGCGAGACGCCGTTCCATCTGGGCCACCTGCGCACCATGACCAGCCTGGCCGAGATGGGCGCCGTGATCGCCCCGCCGCTGCCGGCGTTCTACGCCAAGCCCGCCTCGATCGCGGAAATGGTCGATCAGTCGGTGGGCCGCGTGCTCGATCTCTTCGACCTGTCCTGGCGCCCGGTGAAGCGCTGGGGCGAGGACTTGGAGACGATCACCGGAAAGGCGGAGGGTTAACGCGATGGGCGCGACACTCGGACTTTGGGATTGGGCGCTGCGAGCCTATGCGCGTCAACCTGTCGCAGAGGCGTGCCTGAACCTGCAGGACGGTCATGGCCAGAATGTGCCCTATCTGCTCTGGGCCGCCTGGATGGCCGAGCAGGGGCGCCAGGCCGACCTCAAGGCCGCCGCCGGGCTGATGCGCCGCTGGGACAGCGAGGTGGGCGCGCCCTTGCGCGGGGTCCGACGCGCCTTGAAGCCGCCGAGACCGCCTGTCGATGACGTCGCCAAGGAGGCCTTTCGCGACGCCGTAAAGGCGGTTGAGCTGCAAGGTGAGCGTGTCCTGATGGAAAGCCTGGAGGCTCTGGCTGGGCCGCCGTCCGCCCCGTCAAGCCTGGTCGACGGCCTCAGCGCGGCTGCCGAGGCGTCCGGCGATCCCCCGCGCCGGGCGGCGCTGGAACAGCTGGCGGCGGCGCTGGAGATGTCGCAACGGTGAGCGCCTTTACCGCTCGTCAGCCTTTGCTATCTATGACCCTCAGAGGGGCCCCACCGAGATGACGTCCATGAACGACGATGATCCGTCGGAAGATACCGACATCGCGATCGAACGTCGCCTCGCCGAGCTGCGCGAGGAGCATAAGGACCTCGATGACTCGATCCGGGCGCTGGAGGAGCGCTTCCAGCCCGACATGCTGCAGATCGCGCGCCTGAAGCGAAAGAAGCTGGTCCTCAAGGACGAGATCGGCCGGCTCGAAGACCTGCTGACCCCGGATATCATCGCCTAGCTAGCCGGCCACGGCCTTTACGCAGGCGGCGCGGGTGTCTGGCGTCAGCGCCGTGGGGACCTTGAGCCGTTGCACGGTGACTTCTCCGGGGCCCTTCGGCAGAAACCGGATCACGCGCGGCTTGCCGTTCTCCTCGACCGCCAATCCAATCTCGACCGTGCTGTCGCCGGGCTTGCCGCCCTGCCGACCCAGATACTTCATGCCCTCGCGTAGGCCTGCGGCGTAGGCGGGACCGGTCGGATCGACGCCGGCGAGGGCTCGGGTCTTGCCGGTCTCGGCGAGATCGAGGCCGAGCCAATAGGCGGGCCGCGTCAGCGTCTCAACGGTCAGGCATCCCCCAAAAGCGTCGGCTGGCAGCAGGATGCGCTCGCCCCGGCTTACATAGCGGTCAATCTCGGGGGCGAGATCGACCCCGGTCATGCTTCTGGCGACCGCAGCGAAGGCCTGGGCTGCGGGCGTCCGGGGGCTTGCGCCGCGACGCTGCGCGGCCTGATCCCGCAGGGCCAGCATCACCCGGTCCAGTCCGCCCTTGGTCTTCAGCCTGTTCTCCAGCAGCACCGCCAGTTGCGCGCCGCGTTGGTAGGGCAGCTTTTGCACCGCCCTGTCGCTCCAGAAGCCGGCGACGATCTGCGCGTTGTTCGCGCCGATCGCCGGTGAGGTCGCATAGGCGTCGAGGGCCTCGTTCCATGCGGCGGCGAAGGTCTCCAGGTCCACGAGCCCGGCCCGCAGCGCCAAGCGGCGGGCGTAGTAGTCGGTAAAGCCCTCGCTGAACCAATAGCCGGCCGGCTCATCCGGGCCGTCGATGGCCCCGCCGAGGCGTTCGGCGATCCAGCTGTGCAGATACTCGTGCGTCAGGAAGAGGCGATAGTCCTCGAGCTTGGTGTTCTGGGTGGAGATGACGGCGAAGGCGTCGTCCAGCCCGGTTCCGCGATACGAGGTCCAGCCCTGCGGCCCGGGCTGACCGGCCAGGGTGATCAGGAACGGCGTCCGATCGTCCCCCCAGAAGGCCCGGGCGGCCCCGATCGAGCGGGCGGTCATGTCGGCCAAGGCCTCGGCGTTGAAACTGAAGGTCCCACGCACGGCCACGGTCAGCGGCGCGCCCCCGACGTCTCTTCGCGCTTCCACCGTGTCCGGATAGGCCATCAGCACGCTGGGACCCAACTGCGAGATCGAAGCCGGCGACTTCTGGAGCGGCGTCAGGTCCGTGGCCAGCCGGAGCGACGCGCCGGCGGGATTCCATTCAAAACGCGCCAGGTCCAGGTCCCGGCCCTCGGGCGTTGCGAAGATCGTGTGGCCGATCACGTAGAACCCTTCCGGGCCGATGATAGGCTGGCCGAAGTTGGGGCTGTCCGGCGGCGGCGGGCCGTCATAGGCGCTGACGACCCGATACCGGAGCGTCAGGGCCGCGCGGGGCTTCGAGGTGATGGCCCACGTCTTCTCGTCGGGCTGAGAAAGCTGACCGCCGGTCACGACCGGATCCTTCAGGAACCGCCACAGGCGTTCGCCTCCGCCCCATTCGGCCGGCAACTGCATGCGCGTCTCGCCGTCGGCGTCGGCCCTGAGCCTGACCTCGACGGTCAGCGCCTGAACCTTGCCGTTCTCGACCACCGGCGAGACGCGATAGACGTCGAGGTTCCGCTGCAGGGGCGCCGCGCCGACCGGCAGGGCGGCCAGGGCCCCTATCGTCAGAACGGCTGACGCGGCCAGAACACGATTTACGACCATCAAAGCCCCCGAAGCGCGACCTCACCCTAGGCGGGCGGGGCATGTCGGGTCAGCTTAAAGTTCTGTCAGGCGCGCGGGGGCGCGGCTTCGAGTTCGCGGACGGTTTGCAGAAGGCGTCCCGGCGTCACGGGCTTTTCCAGGCGCGCGTCGGCGTGCTGGTCGTCTTTCAGCAAGCGCGGATCAACCGCCGAGGCCATCAGGGTGGCGGCGCCCGGCAAGGCGTGGCGCACCGCTCTGACAAGATCGCCGCCGCTCATCCGCGGCATGGTGTGGTCGGTGATCACAAGGTCAGGGCTGAAGGTCTTTAGCGCCTCGAACGCCTCCTGGCCGTCGCTGCAGAGCAGGACGTCAAATCCAGCTTCCGTCAGAGTGATCTCATAGATCATCGACAGAACCGGATCGTCTTCGGCGACCAGTATACGTTGCATGACCCTCAAATCTCGCGCGCATGCTTAACAAACCGTAAAGCTAACTAGCGTGCCGACGTCAGGCGAGTCCCCGTGCGATAAGGTCGCACGCCTGGCGGTTGTCATGGCCAAGGCTTGGGCGCCGAGGGTGGCGTCGCCGCGATCAGGCGCTCTTGCGTTTCCGCAGGAACATCGCCGCATCCGCTTCGGCCAGCGCCTCTTCCGGATCGGCGCCGGGCTCGATTTCACGCACGCCAAACGAGATGTGCAGCGGGGCGGACCATTCACCGAACTCCACCGGCTCGGCGCGAACGGCCTCAGCGAGGCTTTGCGCCTTGGCCAGGGCGGTTTCCTTGTCAGCCTGGGCGAGCAGCACCGCGAATTCGTCGCCGCCCATGCGGCCAACGATGTCGCTCTCGCGGACATTGGCCAGCAGGCGCTTGGCGACCGCCTTCAGGGCCTCGTCGCCGGCGGCGTGGCCAAAGCGGTCGTTCACGCTCTTGAAGCCGTCCAGGTCGAAGAACACCACGCTGGCCGGCGATCCGTAGCGCTGGGCGAAAGCGGCCACCCGCTTCATCTCGCGCAGAAAGGCGCGCCGGTTCAGGACCGGCGTCAGAACGTCCATGTCGGCCAGACCCTGGGCCTCGTTCAGACGCAGCTTGAGCACCGAGACCTCGTTCCGAAGATCTTCGATCTCGCTCATCAGGGTCTGAAGCGCCTCGACCACCTTTGGCGTCAGGTCGGCCTCGGTCAGACCCAGAAAGGCCGCACTGTCGGGGGCGGACACTTCGCGGGCCGTCACCTGCGCGCCGGCGCGCGCCAGCGCGCGCTTGCGGATGGCGGCGAAGGGTTCGGTCCGGGCGCCGGAAATCTTCATGACCTTACGGGGAATCGAATGGCACAGCTCGCCTATGGTTAACGGGAACGGCGTTCGGCGCAATCGGGGCGCCGAAGAGTCGCAGGGACATGTCGTCTCATCGTGCTGTGAAACCCTCCTCAGGCGCCAAGTTGAACGCGTCGGTGTCGTTTTGGGCTTGCGCGCGGAGGGCGGCCCGCCTACGGGGCGGCTTTCATCCGCCGCCGCCGAGTTCAAGGGACGACGCCGATGCCTTCGACCACGCCGCCTGTCGCGATCATCATGGGCAGCCGCTCGGACTGGCCGACCATGAAGGGCGCGGCCGACGCGCTGGACAGCTTGGGCGTGGCCTGGGAGGCCAAGGTGGTCTCGGCCCACCGCACGCCCCAGCGCCTGTTCGATTTCGCCACGGGCGCGGAGCAGGCGGGCTACAAGGTGATCATCGCCGGCGCTGGCGGCGCGGCGCACCTGCCGGGCATGGCGGCCTCCATGACTAACCTGCCCGTGCTGGGCGTGCCGGTGCAGTCCAAGGCGCTGAGCGGGCTCGATAGCCTGCTGTCGATCGTGCAGATGCCGGGCGGCGTGCCTGTCGCCACCCTGGCCATCGGCGATGCGGGCGCCAAGAACGCCGGGCTGCTCGCGGCCCAGATCCTGGCGCTCTCCGATGCGGCCTTGGGCGAGCGCCTGGCGGCCTTCCGCGCCGCCCAGACCGACAGCGTCGCCGAGAGCGTCGAGGACTGATCAAGATGGCTTCGTTCCCCCTGGTTCCCGGTTCCACCATCGGCGTCCTCGGCGGGGGACAGCTGGGGCGCATGCTGGCCCTGGCCGCCGCGCGCCTTGGCTTCGACGTCGTGATCCAGGACCCCGAGGAAGGCTCGCCCGCCGGCCGTGTCGCCGCGCGCCAGATCGTGGCGGCCTATGACGACCGCTGGGCGCTCAAGCGCCTGGCTGAAGCCTGCGACGTCGTCACCTACGAATTCGAGAACGTGCCCGCCGACACCGTGTCGGAGCTGACCGCGCTGGGCGCCATGGTCTCGCCGGGCGCCAAGGCCCTGGCCGCCGCCCAGGATCGGGTCGCGGAAAAGACCTTCATGGCCGAGATCGGCGTGCCGACCGTGGCCTTCGCCGCTGTCCACGACAGCGAGAGCCTTGCCGAGGCCGTCGCCCGCATCGGCGCGCCGTCCCTCTTGAAGACCCGCCGCGAGGGTTACGACGGCAAGGGCCAAGCCTGGATCCAGAAGGCCGGTGACGCCGAGGCCGCCTTCGACAAGATCGGCCGCCAGCCGGCGATCCTGGAGGCGCCGGCCGATTTTGGCCGTGAGCTGTCGGTCATCGCCGCGCGCGGCCGCGACGGCGAAATCGCCTGCTATCCGGTCAGCGAGAACCACCACGAAGGCGGAGTCCTGCGCCGCACGGTCGCGCCGGCCAAGATCACGCCGGCCACGCGCGACCAGGCCGAGTCGATCGTGGCCAAGATCCTGACCGCGCTGGACTATGTGGGCGTCATCGGCGTCGAGCTGTTCGAGCTTTCGGGCGGCAAGCTGCTGGTCAACGAGTTCGCGCCTCGCGTCCACAACACCGGCCACTGGACCCAGGACGGCTGCGAGGTCGACCAGTTCGAGCAACACATCCGCGCTGTCGCCGGCTGGCCCTTGGGCCCCACGGCGCCGCATCACCATGTCGAGATGACCAACCTCCTGGGCGCCGATGTCGACGCCTGGAAGAAGCTGGCCGCCGAACCCGAGACCCGCGTGCATCTCTACGGCAAGGGCGAGGCGCGCCCGGGCCGCAAGATGGGCCACGTCAACCGCCTGCGGCCGCTGCGCGACTAGTCGGCGTCGTCAGGGGCGTTCAGGTCGTCGGCGTCGAAGTCGTAGTCCAGAAGATCGCCGGGCTTGCAGTCCAGGGCCGCGCAGAGGCGGGCCAGGGTGCGGAAGCGGATGCCCTTCACCTTGCCCGAGCGGAACAGCGACAGCTGGGTTTCGCTGAGCCCGACCTGCGCCGCCAGGTCGCGGGCCTTCAGGCCCTTGGCGACGATCAGGGCGTCGAGCGTGACGCGGACGGGCATCAGATCATCTCGTCGAGTTCAGCCTGGGCCGCCAGGGCCTGGTCCATCACGCGCCCCAGCAGGAACAGCGCGCCGCCGATCATGCCCAGGGTCATGCCGGCGACGTCGAAGTGCAGATAGCCGCCCTTGGCGTGGCCGACTAGCCGCATCAGGTTGGTGACTCCGAACACACTGATGAGGCCCCCGACGCCGAGCGCGATCCCGACGCGTCGCAAAGCGGGCGGCAGGGCGGCCTGTATGAGCCGACCGTTCGCTAGCTCTCCGAGCGTCTGACCGATCGTCCAGACCGCGAACAGGTAACAGGCGATCGGCAGGTTCCAGATCGTCGCCCCCAGCATCTGGTCGCTACGCAGGGGCTCGCGATGCACCAGCGCATAGAGGGGAGGGAAGATCCAAGCCATGGCCGCCATCAGCAGCCCGACGCTGATCACCATGAACATCGCCAGCCAGCGGAACTGACGGCAGCGGCTGCGGAAGGCGAGGATTTCGGTCTGGGTCATGATCTATGGCGGGTTGGGAACCTGTCTTGTCTTTAATCTTGACTTAAAGATCGCGACTCCGCAACTTTATCTCTAACTTAAATTTCGTGAGCGCCGCCAATGTCCGCCGCTATCGAGACCCGAGGCCTATCCCGTCGTTTCGGCGCGCGCCTCGCGGTCGAAGACCTGTCGATGACCGTGCCCGAGCGGGCGGTTTACGGTTTCCTGGGCCGCAACGGCGCGGGCAAGACCACGACCCTGAAAATGATCCTGGGCCTGATCCGGCCCAACGCAGGGGCGGTGAGGGTCAACGGGATCGACGTCGCCCGCGACCGCATCGGCGCGGCTCGGCAGGTCGGTGCGCTGCTGGAGGCGCATGGCTTCTATGGCAATCTGACGGGCCGCGAGAACCTGGGCCTCACCGCCACGCTCCTTGGCCTGCGCAAAGCCGAGATCGACCGCGTGCTGGAGGTCGTGGAGATGAGCGCCGACGCCGACCGCAAGGTGGGCGGCTACTCGCTGGGCATGCGCCAGCGCCTGGGTCTGGCGCGGGCCATGCTGGGCGCGCCGCCGATCCTGGTGCTGGACGAGCCGACCAACGGCCTGGACCCTGACGGCATCGCCGACATGCGCCGGTTCCTGAGAAGCCTGTCCGAGCGGACCGGCGCGACCGTGCTGCTGTCCAGCCACCTGTTGGGCGAGATCGAGCAGACCGCCACGCATGTGGGCGTCGTCAACGACGGCCGCCTGGTGCTGGAGGGCGAACTGGCGCGACTGAAGGCCGACCTCGCCCCTGAACTGATCGTGCGGACCGGCGACGACACGCGGGCTTTGAGCCTGCTGCTGGCGCATGGACGCTCGCCCGTCGCCGCCGAGGCGGGCCTGACCGTCGCGCTCCGGCCCGGAGAGGACCCCGACCAGGCCGCCGCCGCCATCACGCGCCAACTGGTCGAGAGCGGCGCGTCGGTCTTCGCCATCGGCCCCCGCGAAAGGTCCCTGGAGGACATCTATCGTCGCGTCGCCGGTTTCCGTTCGTCCCTCGCCGAGGCCGCCTGATGATCGCCGTCCTGTCCGTCGAACTGCGCAAACTGAACCGCTCCCTGGCCGCCCTGCTGGCCGTCGCCGCCCCCGCCTTGATCGGTCTCATCGCCTTCTTCAGTCTGCTGCGCGCCCAGCATCCCATGCCCTGGGAGAAGTGGCTCCAGATGTCGGCGGGGATATGGGCCTTCTTCATGCTGCCGATGAGCGTTACGGCCCTGACGGCCCTGGTCGCTCAGATGGAGCACGCTCCACGCGCCTGGGACCACCTGCGCGCCCTGCCCGTGGCGCGATGGAAGCTCTACGCGGCCAAGGCGATCTGCGTGGTGGTCCTGGTCGCGGTCATGACCCTGCTGAACCAGCTGATCACCTGGGCCGCGATCTCCGCCGCCACGGCCCTGAAGCCCGCCGTGGCTCCGACGGGCGCGGTCGATGCTTCCAAGGCGCTCTTGCTCAATGGCAAGATCGTCGCCGCAGCCTTGCTGATGATCGCCATCCAGCTGTGGATGGCGCTGAGGTTCGCCAGCTTCGTGCCGGCGCTGGCGCTGGGCATCGGCGGGACCTTCTTCTCGGTGGTCGCGACCTCGGCCAAGCAGGGCGTGTTCTTCCCCTGGCAGATGCCCGTCAA
This sequence comes from Pseudomonadota bacterium, assembly GCA_020161365.1. Lineage (GTDB taxonomy): Bacteria > Pseudomonadota > Alphaproteobacteria > Caulobacterales > Caulobacteraceae > Caulobacter. The sequence continues at coordinate 105,791 of JAIUNU010000005.1, forward strand.
CATGTTGGCGCGCGACGCCTGGCGGATCGAGACGGCGCTGGCGCTCGGGGGCGGCCTTGGGCTGATCGCCTTGATCGCGGCGATCCTCCATCTGTCGCGGCGAGAGGTTCTTTAGCGCGCCCGAGGCTGCTAGAGCGCTTTGCGTGAGTAACGCGGAGCGCGCGATGAGCGAACAGGCCCTGATCGGACTGATCGGCGGGATGAGTTGGGAAAGCTCGGCCCAGTACTATCGGCTGATCAACGAGGCGGTGCGCGATCGTCTGGGCGGCGTGGCCTCGGCGCGGACCCTGATGTGGTCGTTCGACTTCGCCGAGATCGAGGCGCTGCAGCACGCGGGGCGCTGGCCTGAACTGTCGCGACGCCTGGCCGACGCGGCGCGGGCGCTGGAGGCGGGCGGCGCGGATTTCCTGGTGCTCTGCACCAACACCATGCATCGCGAGGCCGACGCGATCGAGGCGGCGGTGCCTATCCCGCTGCTGCACATCGCCGACCCGACCGGCGAGGCTATCCGCGCGGCGGGACTTTCGACCGTCGGGCTGCTGGGCACCGCCTTCACCATGGAGCACGACTTCTATCGCGGGCGGCTGGAGAAGAAGCACGGCCTGACCGTGCTGACGCCTGACGCCGACGACCGCGCCGTCGTGCATCGGATCATCTACGAGGAGCTGGTGGCCGGTCGCGTGCTGGACGCCTCGCGCGAGGCCTACCGGGCGGTGATCGCGCGGCTGGCGCAGCGGGGCGCGCAGGCGATCATCCTGGGCTGCACCGAGATCATGCTGCTGGTCTCGCAGGCCGACAGCCCGGTTCCGGTGTTCGACACCACGACTCTGCACGCGATGGCGGCGGTCGACCGGGCGCTGAGCCCGGTCAGCTAGTAGGGTAGATTGTCCTGAGTCGGCGGGGTTGGAGCCGGCGCGACGGGCGGGGGCGCTTCCAGCTCCGAGGCGGCGCGGGAGAACTCGGCCGACAGGGTCTCGTAGAAGCCGTTGCGCGGGTCCGGTTCGCTCTGGGGCGCCGGGTCGGGCAGCAACCACTCGAAGTCGCGCACGGCCAGGGTCTGATGCGCGGTCATCATGAAGCGACGCCAGATGCTGGCGGGAATGTCGCCGCCGACCACCTTGTTCATCGGCTTTTCGTCGTCGTTGCCGACCCAGACGCCGGTGACGTAGTCGGGCGTGAAGCCGACAAACCAGGCGTCGCGCCAGTTCTGGCTGGTGCCGGTCTTGCCCGCGACGGGCCGCCCGAAGGCGGCGCGCTGGGCGGTGCCCTGGGTGACGACCTTCTTCATCATCTTCACCATGATGCTGGCGTGCGCCACGTCATACACCCGACGCTCGGCCTGCGGCGGCTGGTGCTGGAAGATCTGCTGCCCGCCCTGGGTGCTGATCGACTCGATCACATAGGGCTCGATCCGGATCCCGCCCTGCTGAAACACCTGGAAGCCCGAGGTCAGCTGCAGCAGGTTCACCTCGTAGGAGCCCAGCGCCACCGACAGGTCGGGCGTCGGCGGCAGGCTGGTGATCCCGAAGCGGCGGACAAGATCGCCGATCGCCGCGCCGCCGGCCTCCTGGCCCAGCTTGACGGCGACGGTGTTGATCGAGGTGACCAGCGCCTGTTCGACGGTCATGGGACCGCGATAGCCGCCGCTGTAGTTCTCCGGCGACCAGGTTCCGAACTTGACCGGCTCGTCCACCCGGATGTCGGTGGGCAGCACGCCTTTCTCGACGGCGGCGGCGTAGACGAACGGCTTGAAGGTCGAACCCGGCTGACGCTTGGCCTGGACGGCGCGGTTGAACGGGCTTTCCGAATAGTCCGTCCCCCCGACCATGGCGCGGATGGCGCCGTCGGCCGACAGCGACAACAGCGCCGCCTGACTGGCGCCCGAGCGCGTGGTCTCGGTGGCCATCGTTTGGCGCACGACCTCGGCGCCTTCGCTCTGCAGCACCGGGTCGATCGTCAGCCGCACGACTAGGTCAGGCGCGTTCTGGCCGGCGATCCTGACCGCCTCGGCGGTGGCGTAGTCGAGCACCCAGCCGTAGTCGCCCTCGTCCTGCAGCGCCATCGGCGACAGGCGGGGCGTGTCGTCGAGGGCCTGGCTTTGCTGCTCGGCGGTGATCCAGCCTTCCTTGCGCATGTTCGCTAGGATCAGGCGCGAGCGGGCCAGGGCGCGCTCCATGTCGCGGGTCAGGGCCAGGCGCGACGGCGCCTTGGGCAGGCTGGCCAGCAGCGCGGCTTCCGACAGGGTGAGCTGGCTGGCGGGCTTGCCGAAATAGGTCTGCGAAGCGCCGTCGACGCCATAGGTACCCGCGCCGAAATAGATCCGGTTGAGATAGAGCTCGAGGATCTCGTCCTTGGTGAGGATCTGCTCCAGCTTGTAGGCCAGCAGCATCTCCTGAAGCTTGCGCTTCACCACCCGGTCGGGGGTCAGGAACAGCCCCTTGGCCAGCTGCTGGGTCAGGGTGGAGGCGCCTTGTCGGGTCTTGCCGGCGCGGTAGTTGATCCAGGCCGCCCGGGCGATGCCCTGCACGTCGATGGCGCCATGCTCATAGAACCGCCGGTCCTCCGCCGCCAGGAACGCCATCGGCACATAGTTGGGCACCGAGCCCAGGGTGATGCGCTGGCCATAGCGCGGACCGCGCGTGGCGATCACCTGACCGCTGCGGTCCTCGAAGCGGATGCCGGGCGCGCGGTTGACCGCGAACAGGGCCTCGCGCGAGGGCAGGGGCGGGGTGTCCTGCAGATACTTGAACCAGACGTAGGCCGCGCCGCCCCCGGCGGTCAGAACGGCCAGCAGGAAGCCGACCAGCAGCGTTCCCCAGATCCATCCCCATTTCCGGGACGTCTTCTTGGCCGCAGCGTGCTTGAGATCCGCGCGGAAGGGCTCCTCGGGCGGCGGTTCCGGCGGGGGAGGCGGCGCGGCGGCGTCGGACAGGCGGAACGGATCGTGGTCCGGCGGCGTCCAGGGATCTTGCGAAGCGCCATCGCCCGTCGAGGCCTGACCAGGCTTCGGCGGCTCTCCGGGGCTCTTCCCGTCGTCGAACTTGTAGGGCGGCAGCGTCCAGTCGTTCACGGTGTCGGTCAGGCTCTAGTTGGTCGCCGGGTAAATCGGGTTTAGGACGGCGTCATGACGCCACGCAAACCTTTCTGGCAGACGAAGACGCTCGCCGAAATGACCGTCCCCGAGTGGGAGAGCCTATGCGACGGCTGCGGCCTTTGCTGCTTGGTTCGCTTCGAAGACGAAGATACCGGCGAAATCATCCCCACGCGGGTGCACTGCCAGCTGTTCGACGAGCGGCTCTGCCGCTGCAAGGACTATCCGAACCGCAAGAAGACGGTGCCCGACTGCATCAAGCTGACGCCGTACAATATCGAGGACCTGGAGTGGATGCCGCGCTCCTGCGCCTATCGCCGGCTTCACGAGGGCAAGGACCTGCCGCTGTGGCATCCGCTGGTCACCGGTGATCCGGAGAGCACGCACAAGGCGGGAATCTCGATCCGCAACCAGACGGTGTCGGAGCTCAGCTTCAAGGACGCCGAGGATGCGATGGACTTTGTCGCGACCGATCTGATGCGCGATCGCGGGGACGATCTTTACGAGCCGGAAGAGGAATAGGCGACGCCCCCTCCGTCACGATGCGTATCCGCATCGCGCCACCTCCCCCGTTTCACGGGGCAGGAGGAAGACAGCCGCAAACCTCCTGCCCCGCTTGCGGGGGAGGTGGCGCGGCGCCGATAGGCGGCGTGAGGGAGGGAGCGTTGCCCGACCTCCAGGCACGAAAAAGGCCGGCCCGCGAACGCGGAACCGGCCTCTCGTCGCCCTTACGGCGAGAAGGGTGCTTAGGCCTTCTTGCCGGTGAAACCGGCGAACTTGGCGTTGAAGCGCGAGACGCGGCCGCCACGGTCCATCAGTTGGGCGTTCCCGCCGGTCCACGCCGGATGGGTGCGCGGATCGATGTCGAGCGCCAGATTCGCGCCTTCCTTGCCGTAGGTCGAGCGGGTCTTGTAGCTCGAACCGTCGGTCAGGGTGACGGTGATGAAGTGGTAGTCGGGGTGAATGTCTTGTTTCATGGCGGCGATCCAGACCGACTAAGCCGGCGAGTGAGAATGGGGTAAGCGCCAAACCGCGCACGCGCGGGGTGGCCCTCGAAGACGCGCGGCTATAAAGAACCCGCGCGATTTTGGCAAGGGACTGTTGATGACTGACGCGAACAGCGGCGACCAGAAGGTCGAAGGTCGCCCCGGCGCGGGGGCCGAGCTGGTCCAGGGCATGGCCGAGGCCAAGGCCCGCCGGCCGCGTCGCAAGGACATCCGTCCGCTGGCGCATCTGCTGCCGTTCGTCATCGCCCACAAGGGCGACGGGCTGGCCGCCGGCTTCTTCCTGCTGTTCTCGACGGCCGCCACGCTGGGCCTGACCTACGCCTTCAAGAACGTCATCGACCACGGATTCTCGAAGGGGCAGGGCGCGGCGATCAACAGCGCCTTTGTCGGTCTGGGCGCGGTCGCCCTGGTGCTGGCCCTGGCGACGGCGCTGCGGTTCTTCTTCATCACCCGGCTGGGCGAGCGCGTGGTGGCCGATCTTCGCCGCAAGCTCTATGGCCATACGCTGAGCCTGGATCAGCCCTATTTCCTGAAGACGCGCACGGGCGAGGTCCTGTCGCGCCTGACCACGGACGTGGCGCTGGTGGAGCAACTGGTGGGGGCGTCGATCTCGATCGCCCTGCGCAACATCCTCAACCTGATCGGTGGACTGACCGCCATGGCGGTGGTCTCGCCCAAGCTGGCCGGCTTCATCGTGCTGATGGTGCCGGTGATCCTGGCCCCGATGTTCCTGGTCGGACGCCGGGTGCGCAAGCTGACCGTCACCGCCCAGGACAAGTTCGCCGACGCCGTCGGCTATGCGGGCGAGAGCCTGGACGCGCTGGAGACCGTGCAGGCCTTCGGGCGCGAGTCGGCCTCGTCGACGCGGTTCGGCGCGGCGGTCGAAGACGCCTACAGGGCGTCGGTCCGCCGGATCACCACCCGCGCCACCATGACCGCCATGGTCATCACCCTGGCGTTCGGTGGGATCACCCTGCTGTTGTGGACCGGCGCCCGTCTGGTGCTGGCCGGCGAGATGACCGGCGGCACCCTGGCCCAGTTCGCCATGCTGGCGGTAATGGCCGCCGGCTCGATCGGCGCGTTGGGCGAGGTCTGGGGCGACGTCCAGAAGGCCTCGGGCGCCATGGACCGCATCTCCGAACTGCTCAACGCCAAGCCCGACATCGCCGCCCCGCCGAAGCCCAAGACGCTGCCGGTTCCGGGCCAGGGCGAGATCGCTTTCGAGAATGTGGTCTTCGCCTATCCGGGTCGCCCTGATCTTCCGGCGCTGAACGGCTTTGATCTTCGCGTTAAGCCCGGCGAGACCGTCGCCCTGGTCGGCCCGTCAGGGGCGGGCAAGAGCACCGTCCTGCGGCTGCTGCTGCGCTTCTACGACCCGCAGAGCGGTTGCATCCTGCTGGACGGCGTGGATCTGCGCTACGCCGAACCCGCCGAGGTGCGCGCCCGCATGGCCCTGGTGGCCCAGGACTCGCCGCTGTTCTCGGGCTCGGCGATGGACAATATCCGCTTCGGCCGCGCCGACGCCACCGACGGGGAGGTCCGCGCGGCCGCCGACGCGGCCCAGGCCACCGGCTTCCTGTCGGCCCTGCCCGAGGGCTTCGATACGCCCGTCGGCGAGCGCGCCAAGACCCTGTCGGGCGGCCAGCGGCAACGTTTGGCCATCGCCCGCGCCCTGGTCCGCGAGGCGCCGATCCTGCTGCTGGACGAAGCCACCAGCGCCCTCGACGCCGAGAGCGAACAACTGGTGCAGCAGGCCCTGGCCACGGCCATGGAAGGCCGCACCACCCTGGTCATCGCCCACCGCCTGGCCACGGTGCTCAAGGCCGACCGCATCGTGGTCATGGAAGAGGGCCGCGTCGTCGAGCAGGGCGCGCACGCGGAGTTGTTCGCCAGGGGCGGCCTCTATGCGCGTCTGGCGCGTCTCCAGTTTGGGGTCGAGGCGGCTTAGACGTGGAAGGCTAGCGCTTCAGATCCGCCGGCGTCGTCGGCTCGCTGAGCAGGCGCTCCATCGCCTTCCAGCGGGCGTCTTCGGTCTTGCCGGCGCGCAGGACGTGGTCGCGCACCATGTCCTGGCCGATGTTGTAGTTGATGACGTAGGAGCGGTAGGTCTCGATGAACGACACCCGCTTCTCGGCGGCGCCCCGCGAGTACAGGCTGTATTTCATCAGCGCCTGGACCGCCTGTTCCTTGGTCATCTTGCCCGACAGGTAGAGGGCCGCGACCGTGTTGCCGCTGCTGGCGAGGGCGGCCTTGGCCTGCTGCAGTTCGTCAAAGGCCTCGGCCGTGTTCGGATCCAGGCCCGCCAGCGGGTAGAGCCTGTCGCGCTCGAAGGCGGTCTTGGCCTTGCCGGGGAAGGCCAGTTCGATGCCGAAATTGGCCGAGCCTTCGGCGATGAACGACTGCGGCGAGAAAAGCGGATAGACGCTGAACTCGACCCAGCCCTTTTCCTTGGTCAGCTTCTGCTCGAGCAGGGCGTTCAGGACGTGGTGGCCGGGATAGCCCTCGTGACAGCCCAGGTCCAAGGCGCGGCTGATATAGATTGGCAGGTCTGTGTTGATCTGGATCAGGCTGTGGGCGTCGCCCTTGTACCAGTTGTAGCCGCTCCAGGGCTTCTTGGTGACGAACTCCAGGTCGAAGCGCTCGCCCGCCGGCAGCTTCAGATGCTGCTCGGTCTTGGCTTTGCAGGCGGCGATGCCCGCCTCCATCACCGCGCCGACCTTGTCGGTGGGGATGACATAGCGGTTCTGGAACGCATCGACGCGCGCCGCCAGATCGCCCTTTCCGGGCACGATCTTTTCCAGGCGCGCCAGGACCGGGTCGTAGCTCTTCAGGGGCTTCAGCACCGGGCGCACGCCGAACAGGCCCTCGGCCTCGTCCTCGAAACTGAACGTGTCGCCGGCGATCATCGCCAGACGCGTCTGGGCCGCCTTCAACTGGCCGCGTAGGAACAGCTTGCGACGGCGCTGGTCGGCCGTGAGATCCTTGTCGGCGACCTTGGCCAACAGCCCCTGCAGGCGGTCGGCTTCCTTGCGCAGCACCGACACCGGGCGCGGCGCGGCCTTTGCGGCGTCCTGCCAGTCCTTGGGGCCGTAATAGGCGTCGACATAGCCGGGCTCCCGCTCGCCCGCCTCCAGCGTCAGGCGCACGAAGTCGACGGCGACGCGGTCCAGGGCCTCGGAGCCGGGCGAGGCCAGGGCCGGGGCGCCAAGAACCGCCAGAGCGACAGCGAGCGCAGCGGCGGAGGCGGCGTGACGGATCTTCATGGCGTTTCTCGTAGGCGACTTCGAAGGGGCGCACGCTGCACCGGCGCGCCGCGCTTAGGCAAGAGCCCGCGACGCTCCGTCTTGCGTCAGCTACGCGCCGCGACCGCCGCCGCCGGGAAGTCGCTGAACACGCCATCGACTCCCGCCGCATAAAGCGCCTTGAGCACCGCCTCCACGTCGCCATGCTGGGCCAGGAAGGTCGGCTGGGCGGCGTCGCCTCGGCGCAGTGATCCCGGCAGGAACGCATTCTCGGCCCGCACCGTCCAGGGATGCACGGCCAGGCCCGCTGCGTGGGCGTTTCGGATCAGATCCGTGGGCGGCAATAGCGCTTGGCCGTCATTGGGGACCACGAGCTTCCAGTTCGGGCCCAGGCCGTCGGCATAGACGGCGACGTCCTTCAGCCCCTGCGCGGTGATCAGGTCGGCGTACTTGACGCTCGGCTGATCCGCCGGCCCGCCTTCGGCGTCGACCAGCAGCACCAGCCGCGCGGCGGTCTTGGCGCGCAGACGCTTGAGCGGCCCGACCTCGAAGCACTGCACGAAGACCGGCGCGGTCGCGGTGTTGAGGCCGGCGGCCTTGAGCTTGGCCACCAGGCGATCCTCGGTCGGCAGACCGATCGCGGCGAAGTAGGTGGGGTGCTTCAGTTCGGGATAGACGCCGATCGTGCGGCCGGTGCGCTTGGAGCCCGCCTGGGCGATCGCCCACACGTCTTCAAAAGTGAGGATCTGGGCCTGGCCGTCAAACGCCGCGCTGGCGGGACGCAGTTGCGGCAGGCGTTCGCGAGCCCGCAGGGTCTTCAGTTCGGCGAGGGTGAAGTCTTCGGTGAACCAGCCGGTGACCTGCTCGCCGTCGATCGTCTTGGTGGCCTTGCGGCCGGCGAACTCGGGGCGGCCGGCGACGTCGGTCGTGCCGCCGATCTCGTTCTCGTGGCGGGCGACCAGATGGCCGTCCTTGGTCGGAACCAGATCCGGCTCGATGAAGTCCGCGCCCTGTTCGATGGCGCGCTCGTAGGCCAGGGCGGTGTGCTCAGGGCGCTCGCCGCTGCAGCCGCGGTGGCCGATGACGATCGGCTTGCGACTCTGGGCGCGGGCCAGGCCTGGCAGGAACGTGCCGGCGAGGGCGGCGGTGGTCAGGGCGCGACGGGTCAGCAGGGTCATGGGCCGCGATTTAGCGCGCGGATGTGACGATTTGGCTAGACCTTGAGAACTGTCATCCCGGCCAAGCGCGCAGCGCGCCGAGCCGGGACCCAGGGGGCGCCGCATCGCCGCTTGCCCCTGGGGCCCGGATAGCCTCTGCGAGGTTTCCGGGATGACACGATGGTGCTCCGCCTTAAGCCGCCCGCAGACGCTCCAGGATCTGCGGGTGGAGGTCCTGGTTGCTGGCCAGGATCGACTTGCCCTGCACCACGTCGTGGTCGTTCTCGTCGATCGTGGTGATCTTGCCGCCCGACTCCTGGATCATCAGCACGCCGGCTGCGACGTCCCAGCTGTTGAGGTTCCGCTCCCAGAAGGCGTCGAAGCGACCGGCGGCGACCCAGGCCAGGTCGAGCGAGGCCGCGCCGAAGCGACGGACGCCGGCGACCTTCTGGCTGACCTGGTGCAGCTCCTTCAGGAACTGGCCGTGGCCCGGCTTGCCGGCGAACGGGACGCCGGTGGCGAGGACCGCCTCGTCCAGGTGACGGCGGGCGGCGACGCGCAGGCGCTTCTCGGCGCCCAGGAACGCGCCCTTGCCCTTTTCGACCCAGAACAGGTCGTTGGTGATCGGGTTGTAGGTGACGCCGGCGACGATCCCCTCGCCCTCGCGCTGCAGGGCGATGTTCACCGCGAAGTGCGGGATCGCGTGCATGAAGTTGGTGGTGCCGTCCAGCGGGTCGACGATCCAGGTGTGGGTCTTGTCGGTGCCTTCGACCATCCCGCGCTCTTCGCCCAGGAAGCCGTAGCCCGGACGCGCCTTGGTCAGCAGCTCGAACAGGGTCTGCTCGGCCTTGATGTCGGCGTTGGTGACGAAATCCGCCGCGCCCTTCTTGGAGACCTGCAGTTCGGTGACTTCGCCGAAGTCACGAGCCAGGCCACGGGCGGCCTTCCGAGCCGCTTCGATCATGACGTTCAGCAGGGCGGAGGGCGTGGGCACGGGCGGGCTATCCTCAAGATGCCGTCGACGCCCGCCGGATAGTCCGGCGGCGGAGCGGTAGGTCGACGGTGTGAAAGAACGGGCGCGGAACCTAGTCGCCGAACGCGCGGAAGGCAAGGCGCGGCGGATTCACTGGGGTTAACGGGCGAGTCCGCTCCCAAAGCCGGCTTCCCCGGCATTCGCCGGGGAAGCCGGATGAAGGGTTAAGGCAACTCGACCTTCGGGAGGCTGTCCTTGGTCTCGCAGAGCAGCTTGCCGGCCTTGCCGACGGCGCCGGAGATGTCGTCGATCTTGCCTTCCTTGCGCCAGCCCTTCGGCAGGCCCTTGGAGCCGTCGAAGTCCATGCCAAGGTCCATCCATTTGTCGGCCGCACAATCGAGCGCGAAGATCAGGATGGGGCCCTTCGAGGCGGGCCAGTTCTTGTAGGGGCCGTTGGCCTTGCCCTCGGCGATGCGGGTGACGATCAGCCCGGTGGACTGGTCAACCCGGCTGAACTCCGCGTCGTAATAGGTCTTGGTTTCGCCCGGAGCCAGTTTCCAGTCCTCGGCGATCGCGGCCGTGGCGAGGGCCAGGATCGGTACGCTAAGCAAACACACTACGAGCCGCTTCATGTCAGCGTCTCCCCCTGCTTTTGTTCGCTGGGGCAGACGCTAGGACGATGTGCGGTGCGTCACAAGAGACCGGTGTTACCTGGAACTACTTACGGGCGGTGACGCGGGCGGCCAGGCCCTCGGCGATGGCGGCGTTCAGGGCGGCGACGGCGGCGTCCGGGCCTTCGGGGTGAGACCAGACGCCGGCCGACACCGCCAGGAAGTCCGCGCCCGCCTGGGCGAGACCTGCGGCGTTCGCGGCGGTGATCCCGCCGATCGCCACGCACGGAATCTCCATCGTTTCCTGCCAGATGGTCAGGATGTCCGGCTCGGCCTTGGTCGGGGCGTCCTTGGTCGTGGTCGGGAAGAAGGCGCCGAAGGCGACATAGTCGGCGCCGGCCTCGGCCGCTTCCATCGCCAGGTGGCGGCTGTCGTGGCAGGTCACGCCCACCATGCGGTCGCCCATCAGCTTGCGGGCGTCCTTGCACGACATGTCCGACTGGCCGACATGAACGCCGTCCACCGGCAGCCGGGCCGCGAGATCAGGGCGGTCATTGAGGATGACGGCGACGTCTCGCGCCTGGGCGATCGGCGCCAGCGCGTCCACGGCGGCGGCCACCACCGCGTCGGGCGCGTCCTTGAGGCGGATCTGCAGGGCGGCCACGTCCCCGCCGTCCAGCGCCCGGGCCAGCTGACGCCCAAAGGCGGCGAGGTCATCCAGCGTGGGCGGCGTGATCAGATAGAGGCGGCAGTCGAGCGTCATGCCGTCGCTTTAGGCCAATTCGCCGCCGCTTGCGACCTCCTGTCGCTGCGAACCAGAGTGAGAGTCAGTTGCAAAAGCCGGCGCCCTGCGCTAGATGAGAATGACACTCAATCGGGTAAGGCGTTCTGTCCTTGTACGTCTGCAACTGTAACGGCATCCGCGAGCGCGAAGTGCGCGCCGCCATCGACGCGGGCGCGACGCGGCCGGCCGATATCTTCCGTCACAAGGGTTGCCAGGCCCAGTGCGCCAAGTGCGTGTGCGAGATGCGGCAGATGATCCAGGAAAGCCGCGAAGCGCTGGCCTACGCCGCCGAATAAGTCTTCCGAGCGCGGCAGTTTTCGCGACCGAGAATCGTTCTCTCGGAATTCCGTGAGACCGCGAAACACTTGCACACATTCAGGTTGAACGCCGTTTGCGCTTGCCCCACGGTCGCCGCCAACGCGAATCCCAGACGCCCAAGGAGGCCGCCATGCAGGGCGATCCCAGCATCATCCGACTGCTCAACGCGGTGCTCACCAACGAGCTGACGGCGGTGAACCAGTACTTCCTGCATGCGCGGATGTACGACAACTGGGGCTTCAAGCGCCTGGGCAAGATCACCTACGACGAGTCGATCGGCGAGATGAAACACGCCGACATGCTGATCAACCGCATCCTGTTCCTGGAGGGGCTGCCCAACCTCCAGGACCTGCACAAGCTGAAGATCGGCGAGACCGTGCCCGAGTGCCTGAACAGCGACCTGCAGGTCGAGCTGGCCGGCCGTGAAACCCTGATCCCCGGCATCATCCAGTGCGAGCAGGCGCGCGACTATGTCAGCCGCGAACTGCTGCGCGTCATCCTCAGCGACACCGAGGAGCACATCGACTTCCTGGAAACCCAGCTGTCGCTGGTGAAGTCGCTGGGCGAGGCGAACTACCTTCAATCGGCGATGGGCGAACTGCCGGCCTAAAGCGCCTGGGCCGAGAGGCGGGCGGTTACGTCGGGGTGAGGCGGCTTCCCTTTGCTTCGCTCCGTTGATCCCGGCATGATGCGCCCGGAGGTCCAGACCGGCCTGGAACCAAGGCCGAACTGGACTGTTTGAACCCGTAGAGTTCACAGGGAGCGCCGCATGCATATCGCCAACGGAACCGCGCGACACCGCGCCTTGGCTGGTCGCGAGGCGTTCGAGCTCGACCAGGGCGAACGTCATCATCCGGTGGGCCAAGTGGCTGTCGGCGCGGCCTTGGCCGGTGGCGCGATCATCGCCGCCATGATCATGGGCCGGCGCCATGAGCGGGCCCTGGACGATGAGATGTACGCCGTCGAGTTCGCCGAGATGCATGAGCCGGTGGCGCATCAGCCCAAGCCGCTGACCAGCCTTCTTTTGCCGCCCCTGTTCATCGCCATGACCCTGTCGGGTCTGCGCACCTGGAACGCGCCGTCCAGCCCCGCCCGCACGCGGGCCTTGACGATCTGGAGCCTCGTGCAGGGCTTCAACGCCCTGTGGCTGGGCCTTGGCGCCAAGCGGGTCGGCGGTCAGTTGGGCGCAGCGACGGCGTCGCTCGCGGCTTCGGCGGCCTATGCGCTGGAAGCGCGCAAGGTCGGCGGCGGCACGGCGCCCGACCTGGGCTGGGTCGGCGTGGCCAACGCCCTGACGAGCCAGCTGTGGCGTCGTCCCATCCCGCGCGGCCCGACGTTGCACTGAGGCCGCGCGTTTTCGAGCGACGTCAGGACTGGCCCTTGGCCGTCTTGGCGCTCAGCCGACGCAGGCCGTCCAGAATTTCTTCGAGATGCTCGCTGTCGCCGTGCTGGCGAATGATTTTCAGCGCCTGGACGTTGATCCGCACCGCCGTCGCGTCCCAGGCGCCGCGCTCCACCAAGGCCCGGATCATGTCGCAGAGACCGCCCGCCGACTGCTCCAGAACCGACAGATCGAACATGCCCGCCAGCGAGCGAACGCTTTCGGCCAAACGAGCCGCCGTGCGCGCATCGACGTCCGGTCCGGCGGCGACAAGGGCGTCGATGGCCTGATCGATCAGCGCCATCGCCGACTCGCGATAGGCCTCCGTGTTCGCCTGAGCGCGGAGTAGGGCGGTCTGCGGGTCGATCCCGCCCGGCAGGTCCACGAAGCGGGTCAGACGGCTGGCGCTCACTGGAGCAGCGCCGCGGTCGCGCCCTGGATCGACGCCCGATAGGCGTCGTCTTCGGCGTCTTCAGCGTCTTCGGCGTCGATCTCGGTCGATGCGAGATTGGCGAACACCGAGGACGTGCTCCAGAGGATGCGGTCCAGCAGGGTGTTGGCCGAGAAGGGCTTGGCCACGATGTAGTCGGCCCCAACGCGCCGCGCCTGTTCGATCAGGGGGCGGGGCGTGTGACCCGTCACCACGATCACCACCGCCGGGGGCGCGTTGGCGGACTGCCGGCGGCGATGATCCTCGATCAGCCGCAGGCCCGCCTCGAGGTCTGGAAACGGGTCCAGGATGATGAGGTCCGGGTCGGAGGCGGCGGCCGGCTCGGCGTGCTTGAGCCCCCGCCGCTCCAGCTTCCGAAAGCCAAAGCCCATCAGGATCTGCGCGGTGAGATCCATGAAGCCGGTGTTCTCGTCCACGATCAGGACCGAGGCGTCCTGGAACCTGAACGTATTCTCGTGCTTGCCCACGTCGCACCCTCGGTATGTGAACAACGTTCTAGGAACGATGATCCGAAGGAGCGAAAACACTCTTAACGGGCATAAACTGTAACGCCTCTCGCGTGGGGCGAATTGTCGCAGGGCGTGTGTTGCTCAGGGCAGTCGCGCGATGCGGTCGAGGCTGAATGCGCCTCCGCCGCGGGCGATGAGAAAGAGCAGCAGACCCGCCCAGGACAGGTGCGTGGGCCAGGCGTCGGGATAGACGAAGATCTCGATCACCGCCGTCATGCCCAGGAAGGCCAGCGCCGAGACGCGGGTGAAGAGGCCCAGAACCAGAAGGATCGAGAACAGGTGCTCCGAATAGGTCGCTGCGTGCGCGGCCCATACGGGCGGGATCAGCGGCAGGTGATACTCGCTCTCGAACAGCGCGTAGGTTCCGTCGGTGATGTGCAGGAAGCCGTCCACCTTGGTGCGCCCCGACTGGAAGAAGATAGCCGCGACGCCGAGGCGCGCGACCAGCGCCAGGACATCCTCGGGCAACAACTTTCCGGCGATCTGAGCCAGGTGAACGAACGGTGCGCGCCAAGGCGCGGGGGTGGCGGTCATGCGGGAGGGTCCAGGTCTAGGCCACTGAAAGCGCCGTCGGCGATCAGGCCGGCGAAAAGGGAGGCGATGGAACAGGTGGGCTGGGCCTCGGCCGCGCGCTCGGCGGCGCGGCCCAGCGCGTCGCCCTCGCGGCAGGCGCGGAGGAACGCGGCTTCAGCGTCGTCGGCGATACGGCTGCTGACGGCGCCGGCGCGGCGGATCAGGAGCAGGGTCTGGGGCGACTCCCCCAGCTCAAGCGCGTCGTCGCCCGCGCGCGCGGACAGCCAAAGACCGGGCACGCCGGCGTCGAAGGTTGCAAGCCGCAGGCTGGGGTGGAGCCTGACGCGGGCCGCCGCCAGGGTGTCCGGCGGGAGCGACGCCAGCGCAGCCGCCTCGAGGACGGGCGCCTCGGCGGCGAACAGGGCCTCGGTCCAAAGGCGGTCGAGGTGGGCTACGCCCGCAAGGTAGGGCAGGTCGGCGGCCGGCTCGAACCGCTCCAGCCAAGCCGGGAACGCCGCGCCGTAGTCGAGGAGCGCGGCGTGCTCGGGCGGACGCTCCCGCGAGAACAGAACAGCCGCTCCGGTGAACCACTCCTCGCCGACGAGGGCGCGCACGGTCGGGAAATTGTCGGCCAGGGCGTCGACGCAGCCCTTGGCGATGGTGTTGCGATAGACCGCAAGGCCCGGCGCGTCGGCGTCCGACGACACCAGCCAGGGCGACAGCCGGGCGCCGTCGCCCGCCAGCGCCGCCACGAAGGCGTCCTGGAACGCGAGCAGCTCAGACATGATGCAGCTCGGCGGTGTTGATCGAGGCCAGGACAGCGGCGGCCCGATCGCGCTCGGCCAGCAGGGTGGCGAAGGCGGGGATGTCGTCGTCGCGCTCGATCAGGGTCGGCCGCGGTCCGATGCGGCGGATCAAGCGCTCAAAGAGCGCCCAGACCGCCTCGGCGACGGGCGCGCCATGGGTGTCGATCAGCAGGCCCGAGCCGCCCGGGTCAGGCGCATGTCCCGCCAGGTGGATTTCGCCGATCGCCTCGGCGGGCAGGGCGTCGAGATAGGTCTCGGCCGCGTAGCCCAGATTGCTGGCGCTGACGAAGACGTTGTTGACGTCGACCAGCAGGCCGCAGCCGGTGCGGGCCACCAGGGCCGTCAGAAAATCGACCTCGTCCAGCGCATGGCCTTGGAGGGGCAGATAGAGCGACGGGTTCTCGACCAGCACGCGGCGCCCAAGGGCGTCCTGCATCCGGCCGACATTGTCGCAGATGCGATCCAGGGCCGCCCGCGTCCGGGGGAAGGGCAACAGGTCGGGCTGGTGCGCGCCGCGATGGGTCGACCAGGCCAGGTGCTCGGACACCACGAACGGCTCGAAGCGATCGGCCAGACGCTTCAAGGCGCGCAGGTGATCGGCATCCGGATCGGCGTCGGCCGCCAGGGACAGGCCTACGCCGTGCAGCGAGACGGGATGACGCTCGCGCACAGCTTCCAGCGCCGCCAGGCGCGGGCCGCCGGCCGACATATAGTTTTCGGGATGGACCTCGAACCACAGACCATCGGCGTCGCAGATGATCGCGTCGTCATAGTGCTGCGATTTCAGGCCAAGGCCGGCGGTGGGGATCATCGGGCGATCTTCAAGGCGCGTCACTCCCGGCGTGCTTCGGGGCGGCCGGGAGTGACGGGGTTTGAACCAGTTCTGGCGCTTAGGCCTTCGGGGTCAGCGAACCCATGCCCTTGGGCGTCTTGATCGTGGTGCAGGTGCCCTTCTTGACCATCTTCCAGGCGTCGCCCTGATAGTCGACCTTCGAGGTGCCCGCGCACGAGGTGCCGGCGCCGGCCTTGCAGTCGTTCTCGCCGGCCTTGGACACGCCGTAGCACTTCTCGGTGTTGGCGCCGGCCTTGTGCTCGTCGGCGGCGGCGATCGAGACGCCGGCCGAAAGGGCCAGGGCGGCGGCGAGGGCGACGGTGGTGGCGGTGCGGGTCATGGAGGCTCTCCTTGGTGGGTTCGCGCCGAAGCGGCCTCTCGCCGCCCGGTCGATGGGGATTACGGAGCCCAGGCGGCCAAGGTTACACCGCTCGCCGAACAAAATTTCGCGACGCCGCCGACCGCTCTTTTCGCCCCGGGGCGACAGCATGTAACCATTGGGCGCTCTCGCGCGGATCAGGGGCTGGCGTGACGGACACCGAAACCCGATTGAAGGCGCTGATGCTGCGCGGGCTGGACGGCGACGCCGCCGCCTACCGCGCATGCCTGGCCCTGCTCGGCGTTCGGTTGCGCGCCTATTTCGCGCGGCGCATGAGCGGCGCGCCCGGAGACGTGGAGGACCTTGTGCAGGAAACGCTGCTGGCGGTGCATCTCAAGCGGTCGACCTGGGACAGCGCCCAGTCGTTCACCGCCTGGGCGCATGCGGTGGCGCGCTACAAGCTGATCGACCATTGGCGACGTCGGCGCGTTCGCCAGACCCTGCCGATCGAGGATCACATCGACTTCCTGGCGGCCGAAGAGCCCGATCCCGGCGTGGGTCTGGAACTGGACCGGGCGCTCGCCAGCTTGCCCGAGCGGCAGCGGCGGCTGGTCGGCGACGTGAAGCTGACGGGACTCTCGCTGGCCGAAGCCGGCGCGCGGGCGGGCATGTCGGAAGGCGCGGCGAAGGTCGCCCTGCACCGGGCCTTGAAGGCCCTGGCTGAAAGGATGCGCCGTGCGGACGGATGACCTGATCGACGCCCTCGCCCGCGATGCGGAGGGGACGCGCGACCCCGCCCCGCCCCGCCGGCTCGCCCTGGTGGCGGCCTTGGGAGCCTTGGCGGCGCTGGTTCTGGTGCTGTCCTGGCTGGGGACGCGCCAGGATCTGGCGCAAGCCCTTCTGGGGCCGATGTTCTGGATGAAGGCGGTCTATACCGCCGTCTTGGGCGCGGCGGGCTACCTGGCCGTCGAGCGCCTGTCGCGACCCGACGGCTCGGGTCGACGCGGCTGGATGCTGGGCGCGGCGATCTTCGCGCTCTGCGTGGCGGCGGGGGCGTACCAGGCGCTGGTCAGTCCCGATGTGCAGGCCGCGCTCAAGATGCTCCACGGCCATTCGTGGCGCTCCTGCAGCCCCCGCATCCTGCTGCTGGGCCTGCCGATGCTGGGATTGGGTCTATGGACGCTGCGCGGGACGGCGCCGACCCGGCCGGGTCTGGCGGGGTTCGCCATGGGGCTGTTCTCCGGCGGCGTGGTGGCCACCGTCTATGGCCTGCACTGTCCAGAGCACACCTTCACCTTCATCGCGCTCTGGTACAGCCTGGGCGTTCTGGCCCTGGCCGCCATCGGCGCGCTGGTCGGCCGATGGGCGCTTCGCTGGTAGACCCAAAACTCGCGCCAGGGTCGATTGACAAATCGACGTTACGCCAATCAAGTGCCGCAGCCTTCGCGACTGGAACGCGCATGGCGGAACGATAAACGCCATACGGTTCTTTGGGGGAGAGGCGCGTGACGATCGACGACACCCCCGCCCCGGCAGGCGGCGGTTTTCCCATTTGGTCCGTCGAAAACCTGTCGTGGCGGCTGGTTGAGGTCGCCGCTGCGGGTCTCCTGGGCGGGATCCTCATGATCCTGGCCTGGCTCGGGCCGCGGCCCGATCTCGAGGCGGCGCTGCGGACGCCGGTGTTCTGGACCAAACTCGGCTACGCCGCCGTCATCGCGGCGGGGGCGGGTCTGTCGGCCTGTCGTCTGGCGCGGGGACGGCCCTGGGCCCCGGCGCCGCTGATCGTCGCGGCGGTGGTGGCGGGCGGGTTTCTGGTGTTCGGCGCGGTGCAGGCGCAGGCGATGACTCCGGCGGCGCTGGCCAGTCTTTCCTGGTCCAAGGCGCTGGTCTGCATCGCGTGCATCCTGGCCATTGCGACCCCGATGCTGCTGTTCTCCAGCTATGGCCTCGCCAGCGTCGATCCCGAGCGGCCGAGGCTGGTCGGCTTCGCCGGAGGCGTCGCGTGCGGAGCGGTGGCCGACATCGTCTTCGGCCTGCATTGCGCCTCCTCGACCTTCGCCTTCATCGCCCCCTGGCATACGGCGGGGATGCTGGTTTGCGGTCTGGCGGGACTGTTGCTGGTCAGTGTGTTTGCGCGCTTGCAGCGTGCGCGCGTCATGGCGGTCGAGAGCCTGGGCGTCTGATCGACAAAGAAAAGGGGAGGCTAGGGCCTCCCCCAATCCAAACGAATTCGCCGACGTGAAGTCGGTTATTCGGCGGCCGCCTTGGCCGGGCTGGCGCCGAACCGGGCGTGCAGTTCGCCCGAGGCGTAGCGCTTGGCCATGGTCGCGGTCGACAGCGCCTTGATCTTGTCGGCGTGACCGGCCGAGCCGAACTCGACGAAACGGGCCTGGCAGACCTTGCGCATGGCTTCCTTGGCGGGCTTCAGATAGGCGCGGGGGTCGAACTCGCCGGGCTTCTCGACCAGCAGCTTGCGGATCGCGCCGGTGATGGCCATGCGGTTGTCGGTGTCGACATTGATCTTGCGCACGCCGTGCTTGATGCCGCGCTGGATCTCTTCGACCGGGACGCCCCAGGTCTGGGGCATCTGGCCGCCGTACTGGTTGATGATGTCCTGCAGGTCCTGCGGCACCGACGAGGAGCCGTGCATCACCAGGTGGGTGTTGGGCAGGCGGCGGTGGATTTCCTCGATCACGTTCATGGCCAGGACGTCGCCGTCCGGCTTGCGCGTGAACTTGTAGGCGCCGTGGCTGGTGCCCATGGCGATGGCCAGGGCGTCGACGCCGGTCTGGGCCACGAAGTCCACGGCCTGGTCCGGATCGGTCAGCAGCTCGTCATGGCTGAGCTTGCCCTCGAAGCCGTGGCCGTCCTCGGCCTCGCCCATGCCGGTTTCCAGGCTCCCCAGCACGCCCAACTCGCCCTCGACCGAGACGCCGCAGGCGTGGGCCATCTGCACGACCTTGCGGGTGACTTCGACGTTGTACTCGTAGCTGGCGGGGGTCTTGGCGTCCTCCATCAGCGAGCCGTCCATCATCACCGAGGTGAAGCCGTACTGGATCGCCGTGGCGCAGGTCGCCGGGCCGTTGCCGTGGTCTTGGTGCATGCAGACCGGGATGTGCGGGTAGATGTCGACGAGCGCGTCGATCATCTTGGCCAGCATGATGTCGTTGGCGTAGTTCCGCGCGCCGCGCGAGGCCTGGATGATGACCGGCGAGTTGACGGCGTCGGCCGCCTCCATGATCGCCAGGCCCTGTTCCATGTTGTTGATGTTGAAGGCGGGCAGCCCGTACTCATGCTCGGCGGCATGGTCCAACAGCTGGCGCAGCGTAATGCGAGCCACGTAATTTTCTCCTGCAAGCGTTTAAGTGGTTGGGTCGTTTCTTGTTTTTGGGGCCCGGCGCTGAAGCGCTCTCTGCCCAGGTCGTCAGTCTACGTACTTAAACTTTCCCGCCCATCCCGGCGAAGGCCGGGACGGGCGGAGGATCAATTCGAACTAGGCCTCGAGGGCCGCGACGCCCGGAAGCGTCTTGCCTTCCATCCATTCCAGGAACGCGCCGCCCGCCGTCGAGACGAAGGTGAAATCGGCCGACACGCCCGCGTGATTCAGCGCCGCGACTGTATCACCGCCGCCCGCGACCGCCACGATCTTACCCGATTTGGCGAGCGAAGCGGCACGTTTCGCCGCAGAGACCGTGGCCTCGTCGAACGGCGGCACTTCAAAAACGCCCAAGGGGCCGTTCCAGATCAGCGTCTGGCACTGGTCCATCGTGGCGTTCAGCGTCGCCACGGTCTCTGGGCCGGCATCGAGGATCCGGTCCTGGGGTTGGACTTCGTAGACATTGCGGACGGTGGCGGCGACGCCGGGCTTGACCTCCTGGGCCACCACGACGTCGGTCGGCAGCAGCAACTTGCAGCCCGCGCTGCCGGCCAGGTCGATGATCTGGCGCGCGGTCTCGGCCATGTCGGTCTCGCACAGCGAGGCGCCGACATCGATCTTGGCCGCGTAGAGGAAGGTGTTGGCCATACCGCCGCCAATGGCCAGGTAGTCCAGCTTGGTCACCAGGTTGCGCAGCAGGTCCAGCTTGGTCGAGACCTTCGAGCCGCCGACGATGCCGATGACCGGCTTCTTGGGCTTGCCCAGCGCCGCGTCCAGGGCTTCCAGCTCGCGCTGCATCGACAGGCCCGGATAGGCGGGCAGCAGCTTGGCCAGGCCTTCCGTCGAGGCGTGGGCGCGGTGAGCGGCGCTGAAGGCGTCGTTGACATAGACGTCGCCGTTGGCGGCCAGGGCCTTGGCGAAGTCGGCGTCGTTGCTCTCTTCACCGGCGTGGAAGCGGACGTTCTCCAGCAGAGCGACGCCGCCGTTCTCAAGAGCGTTGACCACTTCAGCGGCCGCCGGACCGACGCAGTCGCTGGCGAAGGCGACCGGCTGTTCCAGCAGCTTGGACAGCGGCTCGGCGACGAAGGCCAGGCTCATCTCGGGCACGACCTTGCCCTTGGGGCGGTCGAAGTGGGCCAGCAGCACCACCTTGGCGCCCTGCTTGGACAGGTAGGCGATGGTCGGCAGCGCCGCGCGCAGGCGGGTGTCGTCGGTGACCTTTCCGCTATCGACTGGGACGTTGAAGTCCACCCGAACCAGGGCGCGCTTGCCGGCGAGGTCGGCGGTGTCGAGGGTGCGGAAGGGCATCGGTCGTCCTGAATATTGAGCAAGGAAAACCCCCGCTCCTTGAGGAGCGGGGGCTGGGTCTTTCAATTCCTTAGAGGAACTTCGCCATTTCAAGAGCGGTGTCGCTCATGCGCGTCGCGAAGCCCCACTCGTTGTCGTACCACGACAGCACGCGGGCCAGCTTGCCCTCGATGACCTGCGTCTGGGGCAGGGCGGCGGTCGAGCTGGCGGCGATGTGGTTCAGGTCGGTCGAGACCAGCGGGTCGGTGGTCACGGCCAGAACGCCCTTCATCGGGCCGTCGGCGGCGGCCTGCAGGGCCTTGTTGATCTCGTCGATCGAGGTCTCGCGGGCGGCGACGACCTTCAGGTCGATGACCGAGACGTTCGGGGTCGGGACGCGGATCGACGAACCATCCAGCTTGCCCTTCAGTTCCGGCAGAACCAGGCCCAGGGCCTTGGCGGCGCCGGTCGAGGTCGGGATCATGCTCAGAGCCGCGGCGCGGGCGCGGTAGAGGTCCTTGTGCATGGTGTCCAGCGTCGGCTGGTCGCCGGTGTAGCTGTGGATCGTGGTCATGTAGCCACGCTCGATGCCGAACAGGTCGTGCAGGACCTTGGCGACCGGGGCCAGGGCGTTGGTGGTGCACGAGCCGTTCGAGACGACGATGTCGTCGGCCGTCAGGGTCTCGTGGTTGACCTTGTAGACGATGGTCTTGTCGGCGTTATCGGCCGGGGCCGAGACCAGGACGCGCTTGGCGCCGGCCTTCAGGTGGGCGCTGGCCTTGTCCTTGGCGGTGAAGATGCCGGTGCACTCGAAGGCGATGTCGACGCCCAGGTCCTTGTGCGGCAGCTCTTCGGGGTTACGGATCGCCGTGACCTTGATCTTGCCCATGCCGACGTCGATCCAGTCCTCGCCCGAGGTGACGACGCCGGGGAAGCGGCCATGGACGCTGTCGTAGCGCAGCAGGTGGGCGTTGGTCTCGACCGGACCCAGATCGTTGATGGCGACGACCTCGATGTCGCGACGGCCATGCTCGGCGATGGAGCGCAGGACCAGACGTCCGATGCGGCCGAAGCCGTTGATGGCAACGCGAAGAGCCATGGGTCTTTCTCCTGATATGTGGCCGCCGGACGATATCGACCGGCGTTCCCTATTTTGCTGCGCGTTTTGCGGGGGAAAGTCGCGAAGTCAAGCCCGAGAAACTGACAACCTTCCTGAGAAAGCTGCTATGGGCTGCGCGTCGCCCAAATATCGCCCCCGCGTCTGGCTTAGACCCGTTCGATCTATATGTTGCGTCGCATGATGGATTTCCGCCGATGATGCCGGCTGACAGTACGGCCCTTGACCTTGCCGTGCGCCGCCTGGAGCGGGCGGTGAGCCAACTTGAGCAACGCTTGGCCGCCAAGGCGGCCGAGGCTGAGCGCGCGCTCGCCGCGGCGAAGGCCGCAGCCGCCTCCGCGCCGGCCATGGCGGCTGAGCCTGGCCTGTTCGAGGACGAGGAGCGCGCGCGCCTGCTCGCCGACCTGGAAGCCGCCCGCGAACGGGAGAAGGCGCTGGAGGAGGCCGGAGAGCAGGCCTCGGTCGCGCTGGGCCGCGCCATCGCCGAGATCCGCGCCGCCTTGGGCGAAGACGGTGTCGCCAACGACCTGCATGCGCCCGGCGACGACGATGACCTGTTCGAAGACTCCGAGGAGGCCTGACCCATGGCTCAGGTGACCATCCAGGTGAACGGCCGGCCCTATATGGTCGGCTGCGAGGACGGGCAGGAGCCGCACCTGACCGAACTGGCCCGCCTGTTCGACCGCCAGGTTCGCCAGGTGAGCGCCGACGTCGGCCAGCTGGGCGAGACGCGCCTCTTCCTGATGGGCGCATTGCTGCTGGCCGACGAGCTCTCCGACATGAAGCTGCGCCTGGCCCACGCCAACGCCGAGATCGCCCGCATGCAGCAGGAAGGCACCAAGGCCGAGATCGCCGCCATCCGCGCGCTGGACGCGGCGGCGGAGAAGATCGAAAAGCTCGCGATCGAATAGGCGGATCGAACACTCGCGTCACCGCGACGCTGGCGTTCCGCCACCTAAGTCCCTATCTTACACAGCGGCGGGTCATGCTGTGGCTCTCGTCGAAGATTTCTTATCCCAGGGACCTTAATCTCTCTATCGGGACCTGTTCCCTCCCGTGGCCGTGGCTGCGGGAACACGGGGCCCACCTGTTACTGACAGGTTCGAGTGGATTGAAACGTCTTCACGGTTCTTCGCGGCGCCGCCACCCTTTCTCCTCGACATGCGTTATGGACAGGCGATGACCATCGTCGATCCGATCGCGGCCAAGACGGCCCTTCGCGTGTTTCTCCGCAACCAGCGCAAGCAGCTGGCGCGCGAGCATCCCGAGGCCGACTGGATGATCGCCGAGGTCGCCCGCGCGCCTCTGGAGCGCCTGTTTCCCAACCCCAAAGGCAAGATCGCCGCGCTCTATCATGGCCTGGGATCGGAGATCTCCCCGCGTCTTCTCGCCGAACAGATGGCCGAGTCCGGATGGACCCTGGCCCTGCCGGCGGTGGTCGACCGTGACGGCGGCAAGATGGTGTTCCGGCGCTGGGATATGGAAAAGCCGCTCAAGCATGACGAGATCGGTCTGCGCGCGCCTGCGGCCGATCAGCCGATGGTGATCCCGGATCTCGTCGTGACGCCGTTGCTGGCCTTTCAGCGCGACGGGACGCGGCTGGGGCAGGGCGGCGGCTACTACGATCGGGCGCTTGAGTTCCTGCGCGCGCGCCGGTCGATCTTCGTCCTGGGTCTCGCCTACAGCGGCCAGCAGATGGAGAATCTGCCGCACGAGCCGCACGATCAAAGGCTGGACGCCATTCTCACCGAAAAAGAATATATAGCGGTCAACGCGATGGCCGGGTAACGGGCCTTCACACTCCGCTTCTGGGACTATCGATGCGTTTCGCCTTCTTCGGCGATGTCGTCGGCAAGTCGGGCCGTGACGGCCTGGCCGACCATCTGCCCGACCTTCGTCGTCAGCTCGGCCTCGAGTTCGTGATCATCAACGCCGAGAACGCCGCGGCGGGCTTTGGCATCACCGAGAACACCGCGCGTGAGCTGTTCGAGGCCGGCGCCGACTGCCTGACGCTGGGCAATCACAGCTGGGACCAGCGCGAGGCCCTGACCTATATCGTGCGCGAGCCGCGCCTGATCCGTCCGGCCAACTACCCGATCCTGTCGGACGCGCCGGGGCGCGGCAGCCACCTCTTCCAGACCGACAGCGGCAAGACGATCTTCGTCGTGAACCTCTTGGGCCGGGTTCACATGGACGCCATGGATGACCCGTTCGCCGCCGCCGACCGCGAGCTGGACAAGGCGCCGCTGGCCCAGGTGGCCGATGCGGTGGTGGTCGACATGCACTGCGAGGCGACTTCGGAGAAGATGGCCATGGGCCATTACTGCGACGGCCGCGCCTCGCTGGTGGTGGGCACCCACACCCACGTCCCGACCGCCGACTGCCAGATCCTGCCCGGCGGCACCGCTTACCAGACCGACGCCGGCGCCTGCGCCGACTATGACAGCGTCATCGGCAACCAGAAGGAAGAGCCGCTGCGGCGCTTCACCACCAAGATCAGCGGCGGCCGCTATCAGCCCGCTTCCGGTCCGGCGACGGTGTGCGGCGTGTTCGTCGAGACCGACGATCGCACGGGCCTGGCCGTCCGGGTCGAGCCGATCCGGGTCGGCGGTCGGCTGAAGTCGACGGTGCCCACCGTCTAGGCGGGGTGACAAACCCCGCCGCCGGGCGTTAGAAGCGCGCCCACACTCCTCTTCAGACTAGAGACAGAGCCCTCCGAATGGCCGGTCACTCGAAATTCAAGAACATCATGCACCGCAAGGGCCGCGCCGACGCCGCGCGCTCCAAGCTGTTCTCCAAGCTGTCGCGGGAAATCACCGTCGCGGCCAAGACGGGCCTCCCGGATCCGGCCATGAACCCGCGCCTGCGCCTGGCCGTGAACAACGCCAAGGCCGAAAGCCTGCCCAAGGACGTCATTGAGCGCGCGATCAAGAAGTCGCAGATGGGTGACGCGGCGGACTATTCCGAGATCCGCTATGAAGGCGTCGCCGCCGGCGGGGTCGGAATCATCGTCGAGGTGCTGACTGACAACAAGAACCGCGCCGCCGCCAACGTCCGCTCCTACTTCACCAAGATGGGCGGCAACATGGGGGCCACCGGCTCGGTGACCTTCAACTTCGACCGCGTCGGCCAGATCAGCTATCCGGCCAAGACCGCGTCGGAAGACGACATGATGGAAGCCGCCATCGAGGCCGGCGCCGATGACGTCACCTCGGACATGGACGAGGAAGGCGAAGGCCACACGGTCTATACCGCCTTCGAAAGCCTGAACGACGTGGCCGCCGCCCTCGAAGCCAAGTTCGGCGCGGCGTCGAACACCAAGATCGCCTGGCGTCCGAAGATGCAGGTCCCGGTGACGGGCGACGCCGTGGCCACCCTGATGAAGCTGCTCGACATGCTGGACGAGGACGACGACGTCCAGGCCGTCTACTCGAACGAAGACATCAGCGACGAAGACCTGGCCAAGCTGGGTTGATGCATTTGGGGGAGGTCCGGACGGACCTCCCCTTCGTCTTTGCGTATCCCTGACAGACCGAGGCTCCGGTGACCTCTTCCGCCCCTAACGCCCTGGCTGAGGTCGTCTTGCCCGACCTGCCCAACCACTATCGCGGCAAGGTGCGGGACAACTACGACCTGCCCGACGGCCGCCGCGTGATCGTGGCCTCGGACCGGCTCAGCGCCTTCGACCGCAATCTGTGCGCGGTGCCGGGCAAGGGGCAGGTGCTGACCCAGACGGCCCGGTTCTGGTTCGACGCCACGGCCGACATCTGCCCCAACCACGTCGTCGCCTATCCGGACCCGAACGTGCTGATCGGCAAGCGTCTGGAGATGCTGCCGGTCGAGCTGGTGGTGCGCGGCTATCTGGCGGGGACGACCTCGACCTCGGTCCTGACGCTCTATAACAAGGGCCAGCGCGAAATGTACGGCGTGACCCTCCCGGACGGCTTGAAGGCCAACCAGCGTCTGCCCCAGGCCATCCTGACCCCAACCAGCAAGGCCGCCGACGGCGACCACGACGCCCCGCTGTCGCCAGACGAGGTGCTGGCCCAGGGGCTGGTCACGCCCGCCCAGTGGGAACAGCTCAGCGCCTACGCCCTGGCGCTATTTGCGCGCGGCCAGCAGATGGCCGCCGAGCGGGGCCTGATCCTGGCCGACACCAAGTACGAGTTCGGCGTCGACGAGACCGGCGCGATCGTGCTGGCCGACGAGATCCACACCCCCGACAGCAGCCGCTTCTGGCGCGCCGACACCTATGAGGCCCGCTTCGCGGCCGGCCAGCGTCCGGACAGCTTTGACAAGGACTTCGTCCGCGCCTGGGTCGCCGAGCGGTGCGACCCGTACAACGACCCGATCCCGGAGATCCCCGCCGACCTGATCGCGCGGACTTCGGCCGTCTATATCGAGGCCTTCGAGGCGATCACGGGCCAGACCTTCCACGCGCCCGACGCGGACGAGCCGGTGATGGCCCGCGTGAAGCGGAACTTGGACGCCTATCTGGCGGAGTAGGGCGCTCAGTCCGGCGGATTCTGCTCGAACTGAAGCGCGTCCTCGTGCGGGCGATGCCAAGGCGGCGCGCTGGCCATCCACATGTCGGCCTGGACCTTGAAGTCAGAGGCGTCGTCGAGCCCACCGACTTTCACCGCGACCATGTGGCGGTTCTTGTCGGGTCGCGAGAAGACGTGGACGCCGCAGGTCCCGCAGAAGTAGCTGCCGCCGCTGGCCTCGCTGGCGCGGAACACGCGAGGGTCCCCGGCGGTCACCTCGAGCGCGTCCGCCGGAAACACCATCGTCAGGTTTGGAGATCCGCCGGCGACGTACTGGCAGTCTCGGCAGTGGCAGGCGATATGGAACAGCGGCGCCGCACTCAGGGCATAGCGGATCTCGCCGCAGCGGCAGCCGCCGGTTCTGCTGGTCATCGCCGGCCCCCTACTTCCCGCCCGCATAGTCCTGGATCAGGCCGTACAGGAAGTCGCGCCCCTCATAGAGCGACTTGACGCGCATGCGTTCGTTGAGGCCGTGCGCGCCGGTGCCTTCGGGGCCGTGGAACAGGCCGGTGACGCCGTAGGTCGGGATGCCCGCCGCGCTGGTATGGACCGCGTCGGTCGCGCCGGTCGCCATGACCGGCAGGATCGGAACGCCGGGCCACACCTTGGCGGCGTTCTTCTGGATGGGGCCCATGATCGCCGGCGTCAGCGGCGGGGGCGGAGATGCGGGCTTGGAGTCGTGGGCCAGGGTCACGGCGACCGCCGGATCCGCCGCCAGTTCGGTCAGCTTGGCCTTGACCTCGTCGATCGGCGTACCCGGCAGGATGCGGCAGTTGATATTGGCCGTCGCCCGCTGGGGCAGGGCGTTCGGCGCATGACCCGCGCTGACCATGGTGGCGACGCAGGTGGTCCGCAGCATCGAATTCCAGGTGGCGTCCTTGGTCAGCACCGCCAGCGCCGCCGGATCGTTGACGTCGGCGACCAGGGCCTTCATCGCCGCCGCCTGCTCCGGCGTCACGCGCGGCTGCATCTGGGTGAAATAGCCGCGCGTCGCGTCGTTGAAGCGCGGCGGGAACTTGTAGGCGCCGATCCGGTCGAGCGCCGCCGCCAGCTGATAGATCGCATTGGGCGAAGCGGGGCGGCTGGAGTGGCCGCCGGGATTGGTCACGGTGAGGGTGAAGTCCTGATAGACCTTCTCGCCGGCCTGGACCTCCAGGACGACGGCCTTGCCCTGCTCGTCCAGCACGCCGGAGGCGCCCTCGTTCAGGGCGAACGCGGCGTCGACGAGGGGACGATGGTTCTTCACCAAGTCCTCAATGCCGTTATAGCCCTCGCTTTCCTCGCCGCAGGTCAGGGCCATCTTGATGTCGCGCTTGGGCTTGAAGCCCGCCTGCTTGAGCCGGACCAGGCTATCGACCCAAATGGCCGCCTGCGCCTTGTCGTCCGACGTGCCGCGTCCGTAGAAGTAGCCGTTCTCCTCGACCAGCGTGAACGGGTCGCGGGTCCAGTCCTCGCGCTTGGCCTCGACGACGTCGATGTGGGCCAGCAGCAGCATGGGCGGGGTCTTGGCGTCCGTCCCGCGCAAGACGGCCACGAGGCTGCCCTCGCGAGGATGCTTGGGCTCGACCACGACCTTGACGTCGGCCTCGGGATAGCCCGCCGCCTTCAGCCGCGCGCCCATCGCCTCGGCGGCGGCGGTGCAGGATCCGACCGACAAGGTCGTGTTGATCTCGACCAGCTCCTTGTAGAGGTCGCGGAAGACGAGTTGGTCTGGCCGAACGGTCTTGGGCGCCGCCGCCGTCTGGGCGTTCGCGGCGCTCGCCAGCGCGATCAGCGCGCCCGCCGTCATCCATGCCATCGGCTTCATCGAAATCATCTCCCCAAACACATGTTCGATGGAACAGAGCTTGCCTCGGGCTTGCGCGCAAGGGGGCGCGGTTAACCGCGCGTTAGCAAAGGACTGGCTTTTCGTGGAGGCGCGAACAGGCGATGGTGCGAGAACACATGATGAACACGAATCGCGCCCCCATTCGAATTCTCGGCCTCGATCCCGGCTTGCGTCGCACCGGTTGGGGCGTGCTCTCGGTCGAGGGCTCGCGGATGACTCACGTCGCCCACGGCGTGATCGCGCCAGACGAGAAGGCCGAATTCGCCGACCGGCTGCTGCACCTGTTCGAGGGGATCACCGCCGTGATCGAGCAGCACCGTCCCGACGAGGCGGCGGTGGAAGAGGTGTTTCTCAACACCAACGCCCAGTCGACCCTGAAGCTGGGCCACGCCCGCGCCGCGGCCCTGATCGCGCCAGCTCGCGCGGGGCTGCTGGTCGCCGAGTATTCGACGCGTCTCGTCAAGAAGGCGGTGGTCGGGACCGGCGCAGCCGACAAGACCCAGATCGGCTTCATGATCGCGCGTCTGCTGCCGACGGCGGGCAAGACGACGGCCGACTGCGCCGACGCGCTGGCCGTGGCCATCACCCACGCCAACCTGCGCGTCGCCAACCGGAGAGTCGCATGATCGGGCGTTTGCGCGGCGCCGTCGCCGAGGTCGGCGAGGAAGAGGCCCTGATCGACGTCATGGGCGTCGGCTATCTGGTCCGCTGCGGCCATCGCACGCTCCAGCGCCTGCCGGCCCTGGGCGAGGAGACCCTGCTGCATATCGAAAGCCAGTGGAGCGAGAGCGCGGGCTTAAGGCTCTACGGGTTTCTCACCCGCGAAGACCGCCGCGCCTTCGTGCTGCTGCAGGCGATCCAGGGCGTCGGACCGAAGGCCGCCATGGCGGTGCTGGACGTGCTGTCGCCGGCCGAACTGGCCAGCGCCGTGGCGCGCGAGGACAAGGCCGCCGTCGGCCGCGCCAACGGCGTCGGGCCAAAGCTCGCCCTGCGCATCGTCACCGAGCTGAAGGACAAGCCGATCACCGACGGCCCGGTTTTGATGAGCGCGCCTGGCGCTTCGTCGGCGCCGTCCGCTCCGGCCAAGCCCGCGCCGACCGGCGACGCCGTGGCCGCCCTGATGGGCCTGGGCGTCGCCGAGGTGAACGCTCGCCGTGTCGTCGAGGCCGCCGCCGCCGAGCTGGGTGAGGACGCGACCGTCCAGGCGCTGATCAAGGCGGGTCTGAAGGAGCTTGGCCGATGAGCGCGAAGCGCGAAGCCAGGAGAAAAGCGTGACCCGCGTCATCTCCGGGGAGCCCCAGCACGGCGACCTCGCGCCGACCGACCGCGCCCTGCGGCCCCAGACCCTGGCCGAGTTCGTCGGTCAGGAGCAGGCCAAGGGCAATCTCCGCGTCTTCATCGAAGCCGCCAAGGGCCGGGGCGAGGCGCTGGACCATGTGCTGCTGTTCGGCCCGCCGGGGCTGGGCAAGACCACCCTGGCCCAGATCGTCGCGCGCGAGCTGGGCGTGAACTTCCGCGCCACCTCCGGGCCTGTGCTGAACAAGCCCGGCGACCTGGCGGCCATCCTGACCAATCTCGAAGCCAACGACGTCCTGTTCATCGACGAGATCCATCGCCTGTCGTCGAACGTCGAGGAGATCCTCTATCCGGCCATGGAGGACCATGTGCTGGACCTGGTGATCGGCGAGGGCCCCTCGGCGCGGTCGATCCGCATCGACCTGGCGCCGTTCACCCTCGTGGCGGCGACGACGCGGGCGGGGATGCTGGCCACGCCGCTGCGCGACCGCTTCGGCATTCCGATCCGCCTGGAATTCTACACCCCGGCCGAGCTGCGCCATGTGCTACAGCACGCCGCCCGCAAGATGGGCGCGCCGCTGACCGACGACGGCGCCGACGAGATCGCCAAGCGGGCTCGGGGCACGCCGCGCGTCGCTGGTCGTCTGCTGCGTCGGGTCCGCGACTTCGCCACCGCCGACGGCGCGATCAGCATCGACCGCAAGGCCGCGGCCATTGCCCTGGCGCGGTTGGAGGTCGACGAAAGCGGCCTCGACAGTCTGGACCGCCGCTACCTCCGCGCGATGATCGAAAACTACGGCGGCGGCCCCGTCGGCGTGGAGACCATCGCCTATGCCATCGCCGAGGCCCGCGACGCCGTCGAGGATGTGATCGAGCCCTATCTGATGCAGCAGGGTTTCATCCAGCGGACGCCGCGCGGCCGAATGGCCTGCGGCAAGGCCTATCTGCATCTGGGCCTGAACCCGCCCGCCGCCCCGCCCGGGCAGGCCGGCCTGTTCGACGAGGGCTGACAGCGTGCGCGCGATCCGTCTGTTCACCGCCGGCCTCGCCGCTGCGAGCCTCGCCGCTTCCCTGGCCGCGATCAGCGTCGCCGGCGCGCCGCGCAACGCCCTGATCGTCCAGGGCCTCGCGGCCGTGCTCGCCGTGGGCGTGGCCCTGCTGGTCGGACGCTTCTGGCGGCGGGCGAACTGGCGGCTCTGGGTGCTGACAGCGGCCTGCGGCCTGGCCCTGGTTCTGACCCTGATGAACGGCGTCTCGCTGGAGGGCGCCAAGCGCTGGGTGGCCCTGGGCCCGCTCCAGCTGCACACCGCATCGATCGTCCTGCCGTTTGCGGCCTTCGCCTATGCCAAGGGCTTTGGCGACCGTCGTGTGGCGCCGATCGCGGCCCTGATCGCCTTGCTGTTGCTGTACCAGCACGACGCGGCCTCATCCCTGGCCTTCGCCCTGGCGCTGGCGGCTGCGACGCTGGTCGAGCGCCCGCGCCAGCTGACGCCGTGGGCCTGCGTGGCCATCGCCGCGCTCCTGGCCTACGGCGCCTGGGTCGAACCTGACACCTTGCCGGCTGTGCCCTATGTCGAGGGTCTTCTGGACCAGACGTTCGCCGCCCATCCGGTGCTGGGCGTCCTGGCCGGCGTGCTGATGATCGCACTGCCCGCGCCGTTCCTGCTGGTGGCCCGCGCGCGGCCCGAGCGTCGCGCCGAAGCCCTGGCTCTGGCCGCCCTCTGGGCCGGCTGGATCGCCGGGAACCTGTTTGGAAACTATCCCGCGCCCGTTCTAGGGTATGGCGCTGCGCCGATCCTGGCCTGGGGCCTGTCCCTGGGTCTGGTGCTCGGTGGCCCCGTCAACCAGGACCCGCCCGTGTCATGACCGAGCCCACCGCCGGCGCCTTCGAGGGGCGCGAGCACCAGCTGCCCGTGCGCATCTATTACGAGGACACCGACTTCTCGGGGATCGTCTATCACGCCAACTACCTGCGTTATCTGGAGCGGGGGCGGAGCGACTTCTTCCGGCTGGCCGGCATTTCGCACACCGCGCTGGCGCAGCAGGACACCGCCTTTGCGATCATCCGCATGGAGCTGGACTTCAAGCGCTCGGCGCGGATCGACGACGCCTTGCTGGTTCGCACCACCTATGACCGTGTCGAGGGCGCGCGGCTGTTCGTGACCCAGAGGATCACGCGCGGCGAGGATGTGGTGCTGGAGGCCAAGGGCGTGGCGGTGTGCATCAGCCTGTCGGGGCGTCCGCGCCGGCCTACGCCTGAGATGCTGGCCAAGCTTTCCCCCTGGCTGACGCCGACGCAGAGCTGAGCGAAGTCGATTTTCGGGATCGCCCGGCGATTGTCATAGTTTCACCCCAGCGCCGCTTCATGCCATACGGCGCTCTCCAGTCCTGATCAGACGACCCAACGGAGCCTATCCCGAATGGACGCCGCGGCCGCCGCCCCCAATTTCTCGTTCTTTGCCTTGTTCATGCAGGCCGACTGGGTCGTGAAGGGCGTGATGATCGGCCTGATCCTGGCCTCGCTGGGCTCGTGGGCCGTGATCCTGGACAAGCTGTTCCGCTTCCAGGCCTTGAACCGCGCCGCCGACCGCTTCGAGGAGCAGGTCAGCGGCGGGCGCTCGCTGGAGGACGTCGCCGGAGAGGCCGGGGCCAATCCGCGTCACGCCCTGCCGCGCATGCTGCAGGCGGCGCTGAAGGAATGGCGCGACGCCAAGGCCAAGGGCGCGATGAGCGAGAACCAGGCCGGTTTCCTGATCGCCCGCATCGACCGTATCCTCGACACCCAGATCGCCCGCGAAACCACCAAGGTCGAAGAGGGGCTGGGCAGCCTGGCCATCGTGGCGACGGCCTCGCCGTTCATCGGCCTGTTCGGCACGGTCTGGGGCATCATGCACGCCTTCCAGAACATCGCCCTGTCCAAGAACACCTCGCTGGCCGTGGTCGCGCCGTCGATCGCCGAGGCGCTGTTCGCCACCGCCATCGGCCTGATCGCCGCGATCCCGGCCTATATCGCCTACAACAAGTTCTCGACCGACGCGGGCAAGTACGCCGGCCGCCTGGAAGGCTTCGCCGACGACCTGTCGACCGCGATCCAACGTCGCCTGGCCGAGCGGGTCTGACCGATGGCGATGTCCTCCAACGACGCCTTTGCCACGGGCGGGCGCCGAGGCCGTCGTCGCGGCCGCCGCTCGCGCGGGGCGCTGTCCGAGATCAACGTCACGCCGCTGGTCGACGTGATGCTGGTGCTGTTGATCATCTTTATGATCAGCGCGCCGCTGCTGACCGCCGGTGTCCCGCTTGAACTGCCCAAGACCGAAGCCGCGGCCCTGCAGAACCAGGAAGAGCCGATCACCGTGTCGATCCGCAAGGACGGCCAGATCTTCGTCGGCGAGACCCAGATCCCGTTCGAAAACCTGGCGCCGCGCATCGGCGCGATCGCGGGCGACGGCTATGACAAGCCGATCTTCGTGCGAGCCGACGGCGGCGCGACCTATGCGGTGGTGGCCCAGGTGATGGCGGGTCTTTCAAACGCCGGCTTCAACAAGATCAACCTGATCACCGAGACCGGCGGCCCCTCGACGGGCGCGGCCCCGCGTGAAGCCCAGCCCGAGGGCTCGGCCGACCTGCGGCCCGCGCAGTAGGAGCGGCATGAGCGCTCGCCGCGAACAGACTCTGTCTCCGGGCCTGGTGGGCTCGATCGCGCTGCACGGGGCCGTGGCGGCGCTGATCGCGTTTGGCCTGCCCTGGAAGCAGTCCAAGCCGATCACCATCGGCGAGTCGGTGCCGGTCACCATCGTCACCAACGGCCCCACCAATGTGCGCCCGGCCGAGGAGGCGCTGGAGGAGCAGACGGCCCAGACCCCCGAGCCGACGCCCGAGGCGACGCCTCAGCCGCCCGCGCCGACGCCCGCGCCCACGCCGACGCCCGCTCCGGCGCCGCCGCCCAAGCCGACGCCGACTCCCAAGCCCGCCCCGACCCCGACACCGGCCAAGCCGACGCCGCAAAAGAAGACCGACACCGACTTCTTCGCCTCCCTCGAGGCGTCGATCGCCAAGACCAAGAAGGCGACCGGCAAGCCCACGGCCAATGCGGCCAAGGGCCCCGCGCGCGCGGAAACCTCGGTCTCGGCGCGCCCGGCCATGGGCGCGGCCACCGGGCTTTCGGCCGCAGCGCTCGGACGCCTGCAGGGCGAGGTCCAGGACCGCTGGAACCCCAACTGCGAGGTCGAGGGCGGGGCTAACGTCAATGTCCGGGTCGTGTTCGTGATCGGCCCAGGCGGGCGGGTTGTGGGCCAGCCGGAATCGCCCGGCACGTCCTCGCCCGACCCGGTGGTCAAGGCCGCCTCGGACCGCGCCATTCGCGCGCTGTTCGCGGCCTCGCCGTTCGCCTATCTGCCCTCCGACCTTTACGGTCAGAAAATCGCCCTCAACTTCAACGCAAAACAGGCTTGTTCGCGTTGAGGTTCGGACAGACGAACAAGGAGACCCCGATGCGCCTTAAAGCCCTGCTGCTGATGGTCGCCGCCCTGCTGAGCGGCGCGGCCCTCGTCACCCCGGCCGCCGCGCAGATCGAGGTCGACATCAACGCCGGCGCGGTCAAGCCGCTGCCGATCGCCGTGCCCGCCTTCTCCGGATCGCCGCGCGGGGCCGAGATCGCCCAGGTCATCACCGGCAACCTCGAGCGCTCGGGCCTGTTCCAGCCGCTGAACGTCACCGGCGTCGCCGACAAGCTGGCCGACGTGAACGTGCAGCCGCGCTTCCCCGACTGGCAGGCCACCGGCGCCCAGGCGCTGATCAACGGCCAGGTCACGGTCGGCGCCGATGGCGGCCTGCGCGTGGACTTCCGCCTCTGGGACGTGTTCAGCCAGCAGCAGCTGCTGGGCCTGCAGTTCTCCTCTACGCCCGACAACTGGCGCCGGGTGGCGCACAAGATCAGCGATGCGGTCTATGAGCGTCTGACGGGCGAGAAGGGCTATTTCGACACCCGCGTGGCCTTCGTCGCCGAGAGCGGTCCCAAGCTGAACCGCGTGAAGCGTCTGGCGATCATGGACCAGGACGGCGCCAACCCGCAGTACCTAACCGACGGCTCCTACATCGTGATGACGCCGCGCTTCTCGTCGACCAGCCAGGAGCTGACCTACATGGCCCTGCGGCCGACGGGGTCTTCGATCTACCTGCTGAACCTGGAGACCAGCCGCCAGGAAACGGTCGGCAAGTTCCCGGGCATGGTGTTCGCGCCGCGCTTCTCGCCGGACGGCAGCAAGGTCGCCTTCTCGGTCGAGAAGAACGGCAACAGCGACATCTATGTGATGGACCTGCGGTCGCGCGCCACGACCCGGATCACGACCGATCCGGCCATCGACACCTCGCCGTCGTTCTCGCCCGACGGCAGCAAGATCGTGTTCAATTCCGATCGCGGCGGTCAGGCCCAGATCTATGTGATGAACACCGACGGCTCGGGCGTGCGACGCATCTCCTACGGCGGCGGCCGCTACACCACGCCGGTGTGGAGCCCGCGCGGCGACTTCATCGCCTTCACCAAACAGACGGGCGGTGAGTTCCACATCGGCGTCATGCGCGCCGACGGCGGCGACGAGCGCCTGCTGACCACCAGCTATCTGGACGAAGGTCCGACCTGGGCGCCCAACGGCCGGGTGCTGATGTTCTTCCGGGAGGGCGCCAGCGGCAACCCGCGGCTTTGGACCGTCGACATCACCGGCCGGATCCTCCGTCCGGCCGCCTATGGCGGTTCGGCCTCCGACCCGGCCTGGTCGCCCCTGCTGGACTAAGCGACCGCCCTCGCGCAACCTCAACCGGAGCGGTGCGTTCCCGGTTGAGGATGGTCGCGGCGGTGCTTTTCCCGCCGGAAGTGAATCCACATCGTCTGACGAGCATCTGACATCATTGTGAGGCTTGGTCAGACATTTAGAGGGTCCATTCCAAGCGTTGCGCAGGTATGGATCAGGTCCAGAGTTCGTAGACTTGAGGAGAAACTGGATGAGCTTCGACACCCAGCGCGCCGTTAGACTGGCGCTCGTCGGCTTGGCCGCCGCCTCGCTCGCCGCCTGCGCTTCGCGTCCGAAGCCCCAGCCCGTCACACCGCCGGCGCAGCAGCAGCCCACGCAGCCGACGCCCTACACGCCGCCGGCCCAGCCGCCGGTTTCCAGCGGCATTCTGCCCGGCTCGGTGCAGGACTTTGTCGTCAACATCGGCGATCGGGTCTATTTCGACACCGACGAGTACGTGATCCGCGCCGACGCCCAGCCGGTGCTGGCCGGTCAGGCCCAGTGGCTGAACCGCTATCCGGGCGTGCGCATCCGCATCGAAGGCAACGCCGACGAACGCGGCACGCGCGAGTACAACCTGGCGCTCGGCGCTCGCCGCGCCAACGCCGTGCGCGACTTCCTCATCGCCCAAGGCGTTTCCAGCGCTCGGATCGAGACCATCTCGTTTGGCAAGGAACGCCCGATCGATCCGGGTTCGAGCGAAGAGGCCTGGGCCAAGAACCGGAACGGCCGCACGGCCATCACGGACGGCGCTCGCTAAGACGCGTTCAGACAGGGCGGCTTCTCAAGCGGGAAGCCGCCCTAGTTTTGTCTCGGCTCTATCGGTAAATCACGGCCATGACGCTGAAATCCGCCCTGCTCGCCGTCCTGTTCGCCTCGACCGCCGCCGTTGCGGCCGCCCAGACGCCCCTGCCGCCCGCTGATCCTTTGGACGATCGCTCCGCCAAGCGGGTCGAGCGCATGGAAAAGGTTGTCCGCGAGCTGCGCGCGATCGTCTTCCAGGGGCGCGATACGGGAAAGCCGGTCGTGGTACAGCCGGCCGAGACCGACGCGCAGATCGCGGCGCTGAACGACCGGGTGTCGGATCTTGAGCAGACCCTCACCCGCCTGAACGGCCAGAACGAGACCGTCACCTTTGAACTGACCAAGGCCCAGCGCGCCGCCGCCGATCAGAAGGCGCGGGCGGACTCGCTGGAGCAGCGTCTGGCGGCGGTCGAACGCACCTTGGCTGACCTGCAGGCCGCCGCGACCGCCCAGGCGACCGGCGCCGGCGCGGGCGACCTCCCCCCGCCGCCCGCGCCGCCGGCCGACCCGGCGGTGGCGTTCAAGCAGGCCAAGGACCTGCTGCTGGCGGGCGACTACGCCAACGCCGAGCAGGCCTTCGCGGCCTATGTGAACAACTATCCGGACAGCGCCAAGGCGCCGGAAGCCCGCTACTGGCTGGGCGAGACGCAGTTCGTGCGCGAGGCCTACACCGACGCCGCCGGCAGCTATATCAGCGCGATCCGCGGCTGGCCGCAGACCAGCTGGGCGCCGGACGCGACGCTCAAGCTCGCCCGCTCGATGGTGGCGCTGAAGAAGACGGCCGAGGCGTGTCGCACCCTGGACGAGCTGTCCAAGCGCTATCCCAAGGCCCCGGCCCAGGTGAACGCGCGAGCGACCTCCACCCGCGTCGCGGCGAAGTGCTCCTAAAGCCGGGGTCCCCTCTCTCAATGCGAGAGGGGATTGTCGCTGTCCTCGACCGACGCCTGGACCGGGCGTCGAGCGCCCCGCTGGCCGTTGGCTTTTCCGGCGGCGGCGACTCCCTGTTCCTGCTGAAGGCGGTCCTGAACTGGGCGCAGGGCCGGCCCGTCCTGGCGATCGTCGTCGATCACCAGCTGCACCCCGACAGCGCCCGCTGGACGGCCGAGGCGGTCGCCAAGGCTGGGACCTTGGGCGCGGACGCAAGGGCCCTGGCCTGGACTGGCCCCAAACCGGCGACGGGTTTGCCGGCCGCCGCCCGGCGCGCCCGCCACGCGCTGCTGGCGACGGCCGCCCGGCATGCCGGCGCGCGTGTCCTGCTCCTCGGCCACACCGCCAGCGATCTGGCCGAAGGCGTGGCGATGCGCGCGGAGGGCTCGTCGGTCTCCAATCCTCGGGAATGGGCGCCGTCGCCCGTGTGGCCCGAGGGGCGCGGCGTGATGGTGCTGCGCCCGCTGCTGTCCCTCACGCGTGCGGCCATTCGGGAAGGCCTGGCGGCCGAGGGCGATACCTGGCTGGACGATCCCGCCAATCTGGACCCGCGCTATGCCCGGTCCCGCGCCCGCGCGCGAGGGACCGGCGCGCCGCCACCGGTCGATAGCGAGCCCGTTCCGCCGTCGCGCTTCATCGTCGACG
Source organism: Pseudomonadota bacterium (assembly GCA_020161365.1). Classification (GTDB taxonomy): domain Bacteria; phylum Pseudomonadota; class Alphaproteobacteria; order Caulobacterales; family Caulobacteraceae; genus Caulobacter. Next base: position 143,395 of record JAIUNU010000005.1, read on the forward strand.
CGGCCGGCGCCATCCGCCTGACCCGCGAAGCGGCGCCGGCCCACCTGGCGGCGGCCCTGCTGTGCGCCGGCGGAACCGAGCGTCCGCCGAGGGGCGAGCGGCTGACGCGCCTGGTCGAGCGGATCCGGGCCGGCGAGGTGTTCACGGCCACCCTGGCGGGCGCGCGCGTGGAGGCGGCCGAGACGGTGTTGATCTGCCGCGACGCCGGCGAGATCGCGCGTGGGGGTCTTGCGCGGCTGGACCTGGCGCCCCGCGAGACCGGTGTGTGGGACGGCCGCTGGGAGATCACGGCCGGCGACGTCCCGGTGACGGTGACGCCGCTGAAGGGGCGGGCGTCGGGCCTCAGCGCCCAGCAGCGCGCGCGACTGTCCGAGGTCCCGGCGGCGGCGCGGCCGTCCCTGCCTCTGCTGCAAAGGTCCGGGGAGGCGGATACGGGGTCCCTCGTGCTTGACGTCCCCGAGCTTGCGGTCGAAGGAGGAGCCGGCGCGCGCGCGCTGGTTCTGGATCGGTTCAAGGCCGCCGTCGGCCTTTTCGACCAAGAATCCGTGACCTGATGTCACGTCCGTGGCGCAAGCGCCCGCGACCCCCTATCTTGGGTGGTCGAGAGCCCTATTCGGGAAGACCCTACTCGCTGGGAAGACAAGGCGTATGAATTTCAGAAACCTGGCCATCTGGCTGGTGATCGTGGCGGTGCTGGGCGGCGTGTTCGTCGTCAGCCAGAACTCGCGCACGAAAAGCGGCGGTGAAATCAGCTATTCTCAGCTGCTCAAGGATGTCGACGCCGGCAAGATCAAGTCGGCCGAGATCGCCGGCCAGACGGTGCTGGCCAAGACCGCCGACAACAAGACCCTGACGGTCAACGCGCCGATGAACTCCGAGGAACTGGTCAACCGCATGGTGGCCAAGAACGCGGACGTGAAGTTCAAGAGCGGCTCGATCAGCTTCCTGGCCATTCTGGTCCAGTTGCTGCCGATCCTTCTGGTCGTCGGCGTCTGGCTGTTCTTCATGCGCCAGATGCAGGGCGGCGCCAAAGGCGCGATGGGCTTTGGCAAGTCCAAGGCCCGGCTGCTGACCGAGAACAAGAACCGCATCACGTTCGAGGACGTCGCCGGTGTCGATGAGGCCAAGGAAGAACTGCAGGAGGTCGTCGACTTCCTGAAGGACCCGGCCAAGTTCCAGCGCCTGGGCGGCAAGATCCCCAAGGGCGCGCTGCTGGTCGGTCCTCCTGGTACGGGTAAGACCCTGATCGCCCGCGCCGTGGCGGGTGAAGCCGGCGTGCCGTTCTTCACCATCTCCGGTTCGGACTTCGTCGAAATGTTCGTCGGCGTCGGCGCCAGCCGCGTCCGCGACATGTTCGAGCAGGCCAAGAAGAACGCCCCCTGCATCATCTTCATCGACGAAATCGACGCCGTCGGTCGCCATCGCGGCGCCGGCCTGGGCGGCGGCAACGACGAGCGCGAGCAGACCCTGAACCAGTTGCTGGTCGAGATGGACGGCTTCGAGGCCAATGAAGGCATCATCCTGATCGCCGCCACCAACCGTCCCGACGTTCTGGACCCGGCCCTGCTGCGTCCGGGCCGCTTCGACCGTCAGGTCGTGGTGCCGAACCCCGACGTCGCCGGCCGCGAGAAGATCATCCGCGTGCACATGAAGAACGTGCCGCTGGCGGCGGACGTCGACGTCAAGACCCTGGCGCGCGGCACCCCCGGCTTCTCGGGCGCGGACCTGGCCAATCTCGTCAACGAGGCCGCCCTGATGGCCGCCCGCAAGAACCGCCGCATGGTCACCATGCAGGACTTCGAGCAGGCGAAGGACAAGGTCATGATGGGCGCCGAGCGCCGCTCGATGGCCATGAACGAGGAAGAAAAGAAGCTGACGGCCTATCACGAGGGCGGCCACGCTATCGTGGCGCTGAACGTTCCGCTGGCCGACCCGGTGCACAAGGCCACCATCGTGCCGCGCGGCCGGGCCCTGGGCATGGTGATGCAACTGCCGGAAGGCGACCGCTACTCGATGAAGTACCAGCAGATGACCAGCCGCCTGGCCATCATGATGGGCGGCCGCGTGGCCGAGGAGATCATCTTCGGCAAGGAGAACATCACCTCGGGCGCCAGCAGCGACATCAAGGCCGCCACGGATCTGGCCCGCAACATGGTCACCCGCTGGGGCTATTCCGACGTTCTGGGCACGGTGGCCTATGGCGACAATCAGGATGAGGTGTTCCTGGGCCACTCGGTCGCCCGTACGCAGAACGTCTCGGAAGAGACCGCCCGCCTGATCGACAGCGAGGTCAAGCGTCTGGTGCAGTACGGCTTGGACGAGGCCCGCCGCATCCTCACCGAGAAGATCGACGACCTGCACACCCTGGGCAAGGCGCTGCTGGAGTACGAGACCCTCTCGGGCGAGGAAATCCTCGGCGTGCTGAAGGGCGAGGCCCCCAAGCGCGAGGAAGAGGAAGCCGCGACGGCCGTCGTCGCGCCGTCGCTGGTGCCGCTGTCCCCGACCGCGGGCGCCAGCGTCACGGCCTGACGGGCGCGTTCCTGAACGACAAGGAAGAAGCCGGCTCGAAAGGGCCGGCTTTTTTCTTGCCCGCGCCTGCAACCCCAAGCCGCAAGAGTCGTTAGAAGCTTGGCCGTCAGGAGGCGGCCGAGGGGACGCCGCCGTTGGAAACCTGGTCCGCCACCGACGAGCCCTCGGGCTCTTCAGACCGCCCGGTCCGACCGGCCTTCCTGGACACCGGAGGGGCGATGGGGAAGGTGATCGCCGCGCGCGACTGGTCCGCGACGCCCCTCGGCGCGCTTGAGGCCTGGCCTTCGGCGCTCCGCGTGGCGGCGGGCATGATGCTGGCCTCGCCCATTCCGTCGTTTCTGGCGTGGGGCGAGGACGGCGTTCTCCTGCACAACGACGCGGCCAGCGGGCTGCTCGAGCCCGACGCGCTGGGCTCGCCGTTTGCAGAGGTCTTCCCGATCCCCGCCGCCCTGCCGATGCTGGCCACGGCCAGGGCCGGCGAGAGCCTTGTTCGAGAATATGTCGCGTTCACGCGTCGCACCGGCGAGGCCGCCTGGTGTAATCTGATGCTCTCGCCCGTGCGGGACGAGGACGGCGCGGTGGGCGGCGTGCTGGTCCTTTGCAATGACATCACCGAGCGCGTGCGACAGGAGCGCGCGCATCGGGCGGAAGAGCTTCGCTACCAGGCCCTGTTCGAGTCGATGGACGAGGGCTTTTGCGTCATCGAGTTCTTCGACGGTCCGCATGGTCCCGACAGCGACTACATCCACATCATGGCCAACGCCGCCTATGAGCGGCATGCGGGCATCCCCAACGTCGTGGGCCAGACGCTGCGCGCGATGGTGCCCGACGAGGCCGACGCCTGGGTGGCGCGCTATGGCGCGGTGCTGCGGACGGGCGAGCCGATCCGCTTCGAGCAGGAACTGGTGGCGACCGGTCGCCATCTGGAGCTGTCGTCGTTCCGCATCGAGCCTCCGGAGTTGAAGCAGGTGGCCGTGCTGTTCCAGGACGTCACCGCCCGCAAGCGCGCCGAGGCCGAGCTTCGCGGGCTCAATGAGACGCTTGAGAGCCGGATCGCCCAGGCCCTCACCGAGCGTGAGAGGACGGAAGAAGCGCTGCGCCAGGCCCAGAAGATGGAGGCGGTCGGGCAACTGACCGGCGGTTTGGCGCACGACTTCAACAACCTGCTGGCGGGCATCTCAGGCGCGTTCGAGATGATCGCCTCGCGTCTGGCCCAGGGGCGAGCGGCGGATGTCGATCGGTATCTGGCGGCCGGGCAGGGGGCGGCGCGGCGCGCGGCCGCCTTGACGCACCGGCTGCTGGCCTTTTCGCGCCGCCAGACCCTGGCCCCGCGCCCCGTGGTCATCAACCGCCTGATGGCCGACTTTGTGGAGCTCGTCCGGCGCACGGTCGGGCCGTCTATCCATGTCGAGGTAATCGCCTCAGCAGGGCTGTGGCCGACCCTGGTCGACGCCAACCAGCTCGAGAACGCGCTGTTGAACCTGTGCATCAACGCGCGCGACGCCATGCCCGACGGCGGCCGGATCACTCTGGAAACCCGCAACCGCTGGCTGGACGAACGCGTCGCCCGCGAGCACGGGCTCGACCCGGGCCAGTATGTGTCGGTCAGCGTCAGCGATACCGGAACCGGGATCGACAAGGCGACGCTCGAGCGCGTGTTCGATCCGTTCTTCACCACCAAGCCGCTGGGCCAGGGCACGGGCCTTGGGTTGTCGATGGTGTACGGCTTCGCCCGCCAGTCGCACGGGCACGTGCGGATCTATTCAGAGGTGGGGCACGGGACGATCGTCTGTCTCTATTTGCCAAGACACCTGGGCGAGGAGGAGGTTGAGGACGAAGCCCCGATCGCCGCGACCTCACAGGCCCATGCCGGCCAGACCGTGCTCGTCGTCGACGACGAGCCGACGGTGCGGATGCTGGTCGTCGACGCCCTGGCCGAGCTGGGTTACGCCTGCCTGGAGGCGCCGGACGGCGCGTCGGGTCTGCGCCTCGTGCAATCTGGCCGCAGGATCGACCTGCTGATCACGGACGTGGGCCTTCCGGGCGGGCTGAACGGACGACAGGTCGCCGACGGCGCCCGGGCGGTGCTGCCCGACCTCAAGGTGCTGTTCATCACCGGCTACGCGGAGAACGCCGTGCTCAACCACGGCCATATCGAACAGGGCATGGAGGTGCTGACCAAGCCGTTCGCGATCGGCGATCTGGCCGGCCGGGTCGACCGGATGCTGCGCGAGGCGTAGAGCGCGAGAGACGATAAGGCCAAGCCCGATTTCACGCAGACAGCCGCTTCTACTTGGAGTATTCTTTCTGAGAAATACGATCTTTGCGATGGCCGTTTTAGCCTTAGGGAGAGTTTGTGGTGCGCCTTGCCAGTCCCACGCTTCTCGCCGTCCTCCTGGCCATCACCGCTGGAGGCCAAGCTGTCGCCCAGTCTCGCGCCGATCCGTCCTACGCTCCGCTGACCACGCCGAAGGGCCCGTCCGATCCGGCCTTGGCCTTAGGGCCGCCTGATCGCTCGGTCACTCAGGCGAGCCGATTGGTGCTGGCGCGTCAGTTGGCCTCCCTGATCAACGCCGGCCGATGCGACCGAGCGCTCTCGCTGGCGCAGAACGACAGAAACGGCGGGCTTGACGTGGCTGTTCGCGTCCAAAACGTGTGCCGCAAGACGGGCCGCTTGGGCTGACGCCGTCAGGCATGACGCCGGGGCCGCAAGGGCTTAGAACGCCCTCATGACCGCGCCAACTCGCCCTCGTGTCATGGGCATCGTCAATGTCACGCCCGACAGCTTTTCGGACGGCGGCCAGTTCCTGTCGGCCGCCGACGGGGTCGAGCACGCGCGACGGCTGATCGCGCAAGGCGCGGACATCCTGGACATCGGCGGCGAGAGCACCCGGCCGGGTGCGGCGCCGGTCTCGGAGTTCGACGAGATCCTGCGGGTGGTCCCGCTGATCGAGGCGGTGCGGCGCGCCAGCGATGTTCCCATCTCCGTCGACACCATGAAGCCGGCCGTAGCCCGCGCGGCGATCAAGGCCGGGGCGACGATCTGGAACGACGTGACCGCGCTGCGCTTCTCGCCGGAGGCGCCGGAGGTCGCTGCTGAGCTCGGGTGTGATGTGGTGCTGATGCACATGCTGGGCGAGCCCGGCACCATGCAGGACGCGCCCTGCTATGAGGACGTGGTCGCCGAGGTCGAGGCGTTTCTGCTAGGCCGCGCGCTCACCGCGATGGCGGCCGGCGTGGCGCGCGAGAAGATCTGGCTGGATCCCGGCATAGGCTTTGGCAAGACGCTGGAGCATAACCTGGTCCTGCTGGCCGCCCTGCCGCGCTTCGTCGCCCTCGGCTATCCGATCCTGCTGGGCGCCAGCCGCAAGCGCTTCATCGCGGGTGTGGATCCCTCGGCCCATGCGGCCAGCGACCGGCTGGGCGGGTCGATCGCCGCGCATCTGGCGGGCGCGCAGGCCGGCGTCGCGGCCGTACGGGTTCACGACGTGCGCGAGACGGTCCAGGCGCTGGACGTCCTGGCGGCGATCCGTGATCGCACGGCATAAGCTGTGCGCGCGGGGCTGATCACGCTTTGTTCGAGCGCGATTCACCCCTAAGAACGTCGCATGCTGCAAGCTCCAAGAGGCCGTGTTCTCGTCATCGCCGGTTCGGATTCCGGCGGTGGGGCGGGGATCCAGGCCGATATCAAGACCATCACCGCCCTGGGCGGCTACGCGGCCACCGCGATCACCGCCGTGACGGTGCAGAACACGCTGGGGGTTACGGGTGTTCACCCCATTCCCCTGGATGTGATCGCGGCGCAGGCCCGGGCGGTGCTGGACGATATCGGCGCGGACGCGCTCAAGACCGGCATGCTGGGCGACGCGGCGGTGGTCGAGACCGTGGCGCAGTGCCTTGATCATGCCGGCGGCGTTCCGGCGGTCGTGGATCCGGTCATGGTCGCCAAGGGCGGCGCGCCGCTGCTGGCCGAGGAGGCGATCGGTGCGGTCAAGAGCCTGATGATCCCGCGTGCGGCCCTGCTGACCCCCAACGCTCCCGAGGCGGCCGCGCTGACGGGTCTTGGCGTCGAGACCACCGACGATTTGCGCCGGGCCGGCGAGGTCCTGCTGGGAATGGGCGCCCGGGCGGTGTTGATGAAGGGCGGCCACGTCGCCGGCGACCGGGTGGTCGACATCCTGATGACCGCCGCCGGCGAGACCACGTTCGAGGGCGAACGCATCGACACGCGCCACACCCATGGCACCGGCTGCACCCTGGCCTCGGCCTGTGCGGCGGGCCTGGCGCAGGGGCTGCGCCTGGAGGACGCCGTCGCCCAGGCCTGGAACTATGTGCACGAGGCCATGCTGAGGGCGCCGGGGCTGGGCGCCGGCCATGGCCCGCTCGACCACGGCTGGACGCTGCGGGCATGACCACGAACCTTGAAGATCGCTTCATCGAGATCGTGCGCGGTGTTCCGACGACGATGCGCGTGCTGGAGACGGTCCGCGCGCTCGACCTGCCCGACTGGATGGTCTTTTCCGGCGCGGTCTATCAGCCGGTCTGGAACCATCTGACGGGCCGCGCGCCCGACTATGGCATCAAGGACTACGACGTCGCCTATCACGACGACACCGACACCTCCTACGAGGCCGAGGACGTCGTCATCAAGCGCGTCGCGGCGGCCTTCGAACCGCCGTTGCGCGAGCTTGTCGAGGTGCGCAACCAGGCGCGGGTGCATCTCTGGTTCAACAAGAAGTTCGGCGCCGACGAGCCCTATCCGCCGCTTGAGAACAGCGCCGCGGCCTTGAAGCGCTTCGTCGCCACGGCCTTCTGTGTCGGGGTGCGGCTCGAGGCCGACGATCGTCTCAGCGTCTGGGCGCCGTTCGGGCTGGAGGATCTGTTCGCGCTGCGCCTGCGTCCGAACCCCCTGCGGATAAAGGGGGCGGGCGGCTGGGAGCGGACCACGGCTTCGGCCAAGGCGCGCTGGCCGGAAATCTCGATCGAGCCCTGAGGGCGGATTGTCACCGGCACAATCTTATTGTCATCGGAACAATAAAGCCTTTGCGGGGCCGTCGTGGCGGGCATAACAGCGATGTCCATTGGATTTCGCGGGAGCCTTTCTCATGCGGCAGTGGACTATCGACGCCTTCGCCAGCGCGCCCTTCAAGGGCAACCCCGCCTGCGTGCTCGAGCCGCTTGAGGCCTGGCCCGCCGACGGCTGGCTGCAGGCCCTCGCGGCCGAGAACAACCAGGCCGAGACCGCCTATCTGCTGAAGACCGCCGACCCGGCGCGTTATGGCCTGCGCTGGTTCACGCCGACGCTGGAAGTCCCGCTTTGCGGTCACGCGACGCTGGCGGCGGCGCACGCGCTGTTCACGGAGTTGGGCTTGGACGCCCCCTTGCTCACGTTCGACACGCTTTCAGGCCCATTGACGGTCCGACGCACAGACGAGGGGCTGGAGATGGATTTCCCGGCCGATCCACCCCACCCGGTTGCAGCGCCCGAGGGCTTGGCCGACGCCCTCGGCGTCACGCCGCGCGAGGTATGGGCCGGCGCCTATCTGGTCGCGGTTTTGGAGGACGAGGCCACGGTCCGGGCCCTGCGGCCTGATCTTTCAGCCCTCAAGGCGATCGGCGGCGAGACCAAGGGCGGCGCCGGCCAGGTCGTGGTGGTCGCGGAGGCCGATCCCGGAGCGCCCTACGCCGTGGTCAGTCGCTTCTTCGCGCCGGGCTTTGGCATTCCCGAAGACCCGACCACCGGCTCGGCGCACTGCATCCTGGCGCCGCTCTATGGCGACAAGCTGAACGCCGATGTGCTCAAGTTTCATCAGGCCTACCCCGGCCGGGGCGGTGATCTGGAATGCGAACGCCGCGGCGCGCGCGTTCTGTTGCGCGGCCGCGGCGTGACGGTGCTGGAGAGCCGGCTCCGACTGGAGCCGGGCTCCTTCTAGGCGCAGTTACCAGCGGCGGTCGCCGCGATAGTCGCGATCGTGGCCATAGCCGTAGCCGTAGTCGCGATCGTGGCGCTCATAGCGGATCTGGGCGCTGATGCGGTCGAAGCGGCGATCCAGGTCGGCGCGCTCCCAGCGGCTCAGGCCGTTGTAGCGATAGCGATGCTCAAGCCGGGCGGTCTCGCGCAGTTCGGCGCGCAGGCGATAGGCTTCGGTACGGGTCAGCGAGCCGTTGCGCAGGCCGATGTCGATACGGCGCTCCAGGCGGTCTTGGCGCTCATTGATCGACTGGGCCGAAGCCACGGCGGGAACGGTGGCGGCCGCCAGGGCCGAGACCGCAACGATCGGGATCAGGATCTTCTTCATCGGTTCGGTTCCTTTCAAACTGTCTTCGTCGCGAGGGGGAAGCGACGTTGACTGCAGAGAAACACGTCCCGCCTGAAGCGGTTCTGAGACCCTCGTTATGTTACGTTCATGTTGGCGCGGCGTCTGGCCGAGCGATCCACCGTTGCGTCAAGCCGCGTGGGACAGCCGCTTGTTGGCCATCGCCGCCTCGATGGCTTCGTAGAGTTTGCTGACCTCGATAGGCTTGGCCACGTGACCGTCCATGCCGACGGCCAGATATTCCTCGACCTGGTGAGCCAGCGCGTTGGCGGTGACGGCGATGATCGGCGTACGGGCGCGCTTTTCCTCGCGCTCCAGGGCGCGGATCATCCGAGCGGCCTCCACGCCGTCCACCCCGGGCATGTGGATGTCCATCAACACGATATCGAAGTCGCCGCCTTTCCAGGCCTCGACGCAGGCCGCGCCGTCGTCGACCAGGGTGACCTCGGCGCTCAGGGGAGCCAGAACAGCGGCGACGACCTTCTGGTTGGTCGGATTGTCGTCGGCCGCCAGGACGCGCAGGCGAGGCGGCGCAGTCGGGGCCTGGACAGCGACCGGGTCGCCATCGTCGATATAGTGGACGTCGGTCAGGGTTTCTTCGCGCGTCACGGCGACCAGCACGGTGAAGGTCGAGCCGCGACCTTCGCGGCTCTGCACCTTGATCGAGCCGCCCATCAGCGCGGACAGCTCGCGGCAGATGGCCAAGCCTAGCCCCGAGCCGCCGAACCGCCGGGTGGTCGAGCTGTCGGCCTGCACGAACTTGTCGAACAGGCGCGGGAGGATCTCGGCCGAGATGCCGATGCCGGTGTCGGCGACGTCGATCCGCAGGCCCGAGCCATCCTCGGCCGAGGCAAAGCGCACCGCGACCGCGCCCTCCAGCGTGAACTTCAGGGCGTTGGAGACCAGGTTGCCCAGAATCTGGCGCAGGCGATCGGCGTCGCCGCGCCACAGGCCCTGGGCTTCCGGCGCCACCGCGACTTCGAACGCCAAGCCCTTGGTGCGGGCCTGCGGCGCGAAGGTCTCGCGGATGGACTGCGCCAGCTGGGCGATGTCGAAGGGACGGTCCTCGATCGTCAGGCGTCCGGCCTCGATCTTGGACAGATCAAGGACGTCGTTCAGAACGCCGAGAAGCACGGCGCCAGACTCGCGGATTACCGACAGGCGCTCGCGCTGGACGTCGCTGAGCTGGTCCATGGCCATCACGTCGGCCATGGCCAGAACGCCGTTCAGCGGCGTGCGGATCTCATGGCTCATGTTCGCCAGGAAGTGCGACTTCAGGACGTTGGCGGTGTTGGCGTCATCGCGCGCCTTGACCAGTTCGGCCATCGCGCCGCGAAGGTCCTGGTCATTGCACTCCAGGCGCGCGACCAGGTGGTTGAAGCTTTCGGTCAGGCTGCGGAAGACGTCGTCATCGGCGGTTTCCTCCACCGACTTGAAGCGGCCGCCGACCGCCGTTTCATGCATGGCGTCGGAAAGGCGCTCCATCGGCGCGGCCAGGCGACGGGCCAGGCTGTTGGCCAGCAGGATCGCCAAGCCTGCGGCGCCGAAGAACAGCGCGCCGGTCAGGGCCAGGTCCCGGGCCAGGGTCTGGGCCAGGCGTGGGTGCTTGGCCACCAGCACCAGCGTTCCGATGGTCTGGGTCGACAGCTTGATCGGTTGGCGCAGGGTGTCGACGTCGGACGGATTGACCTCCCCCAATTGGGCGACGGTCCGGCCCTTGGCGTCGATGATGCGCGCGCTGGCGACGCCGGGCGCCTTGGCCACCGCCTCCAGGGCCCGGTAGACGCCGACCATGTTGTGATCCGCCAGAGGCGCGGCGGCGCCGGCGGCGGCCATCTGCACGAGCACCTCGTGATTGGCGCGCGCTTCCTGCCGCGCCACGCTCCACTGCTGGAGCATGAAGCACAGGCACGCGGCGACCAGCGCCAGCACCGTGGTGGCCAGGGCCACGCCGGCGATTCGCGCCTGCAAAGGCGCATGGCTGGACACGTTATGGTTGCGGATTTCGGTCATCGCACCCAGGACTCACTTGAAGCGAGAGTATGCCCAAATGTTCCTAACGTTTCGCTTCCATCGGTCGCGAGAGTAGCGCGACAAAACAACGCTAACGCACATTTTCGCGTTGCCTCCGCGTTTACATTCCGTTTACCTTCTTCATTAGTGTTTCATTAACTGGAGGCGGGCGTGGAAAAGGTTTTTGTTGCGAAGCGCGTGGCTACCAAGCTGTACGCAACCGAAGCTGCGGTTGACGCTGCGGTGGCGGAAGTCGGCGAGATGATGGCCGAGCTGATGCAGGCGCGGAAGGATCTCAACCTGTCGGCGACCTTCGGTCACGACGTCAGCGTCAAGGTCGCCGAAGCGATGCAGGCGCTGGTCGCCGCCCGTACGGCGATGGTCGACGTGCACAGCCAGCTTGATGAAACCCGCCTGCGCCTGGGCGTGCGCACCCGCATGGGCGGAGTCCTGAAGCCGATCGAAGAAGGCGCGACCGGACTGAAGGAAGTCGGCTGAGCGACCGGCAACCAGACATTGCGATAGTTTAATAGTCTTGGGCCTCTAATTCAGGTTAGAGGCCCAAGTCATGTTTGCTGTCCTGCAACTGCTGGTTCTAGTCGATTGGCTGCTGATCGCGGTTGCGTGCTATGGCGCGTGGCGGTGGGGCGGGCGGCCAGAACGCGGCGGCGCTGCTCTGGTGCTCGTCGTTCTGGGGGCGTTTGTCCTTGCTGGCCTCGTCCGCGGTGATGAGCTGGTTCGCGGTCTCTATCTGGCGTTGGACGGGCTTTTCGCCCTGGGTCTGCTTCTACTGGCCATGCGCTATGTCCGCCGCTGGCTGGGCGTGGCGCTGTTGCTGCAGGGCGTGCAGTTCAGTCTCCACGCCTATTACCTCGTGGCCTCCAGGCGCTATGACAACCTGTATATCCTGGTGAACAACCTCGTCAGCTTTGGGGTCGTGGCCAGCCTGCTGTTCGGCGTCGCGCTGGCCTGGCGTACGCAGCGCGCCGCAAAATAATTTCCTCGCGCCGGGATAAATCCGCAGGCCGCGACAAATCTCTCCTTGCAATTCGGCTCCAGACGCGGTTTCTCGCCGGCGGGCCACGCCCTCCCAACGGGGCGCAGTCCATCTGTAAGGATGGGAGACATCGCTATGACCACGACCCTCGCCAAGCCGGCGATCCGCCCGGCTCGCCCCGAGTTCTCTTCCGGCCCCTGCGCCAAGCGCCCTGGCTGGACCCCCGAAAATCTCAGAAACGCCGTCCTGGGCCGTTCGCACCGCTCGAAGCTGGGCAAGGCGCGCTTGAAGGCCGCCATCGACCAGACGCGCGAAGTGCTGGAAGTCCCGGCCGACTTCCTGATCGGCATCGTCGCCGGCTCGGACACCGGCGCCGTCGAAATGGCGATGTGGTCGATGCTGGGCGCGCGCCCCGTGCAACTGCTGGCCTTCGAGTCCTTCGGCAAGGACTGGGTCACGGACGTCACCAAGCAACTGAAGCTGCCCGACGTCGAGGTGCTGAGCGCCCCGTACGGCCAGCTGCCCGACACCGCCAAGGTCGATCCGGCCAAGGATCTCGTCTTCACCTGGAACGGCACGACCTCGGGCGTGCGCGTGCCGAACGCCGACTTCATCTCGGCCGAGCGTGAAGGCATCACCATCTGCGACGCGACCTCGGCGGCCTTCGCCCAGGACCTCGACTGGGCCAAGCTCGATGTCGTGACCTTCTCCTGGCAGAAGGCGCTGGGCGGCGAGGGCGCGCACGGGATTCTGATCCTGTCGCCCCGCGCCGTGGCCCGCCTGGAAAGCTATACGCCGGCCTGGCCGATGCCGAAGCTGTTCCGCATGACCAAGAACGGGAAGATCGCCGCCGATATCTTCGAAGGCGCGACGATCAACACGCCCTCGATGCTGTGCGTCGAGGATGCGCTGGACGCCCTGAAATGGGCCTCGTCCATCGGCGGCCTGCAGGCCATGCGGGCCCGCGCCGACCAGAACCTGAAGGTCCTGGCCGACTGGGTCGCCAAGACCCCGTGGGTCGATTTCCTGGCCGCCACGCCGGAGATCCGCTCCAACACCTCGGTGTGCCTGAAGGTGGTGGATCCCAAGATCACGGCGCTGCCGGAAGACGCCCAGGCCGACTTCGCCAAGAAGCTGGCCAGCCTGCTCGAGAAGGAGGGCGCGGCCCTCGACATCGGCGGCTATCGCGACGCCCCGGCCGGCCTGCGCATCTGGTGCGGCGCCACCGTCGAGGCTTCGGACCTCGAGGCCCTGACGCCCTGGCTCGACTGGGCCTTCGCCACCGTCTGCGCCGAACTGGCCGCCGCTTAATTAAAGCCCTTTACGGGCCCCCTCCGCGCTGCGCGCTCCTCCCCCAGAGGGGGAAGAAGGATCGCGTTTCCCCCTTCCTCCCCCATCGGGGGAGGGGGACCGCCGAACGGCGGTGGAGGGGGCTTCCCACCCATTCTCCGCAAGGAAATCCCCATGACCGCTCCCCGCGTCCTCATCGCTGACAAGCTCAGCCCCGCCGCCGTCGACATCTTCAAGAACCGCGGCCTCGACTTCGACATCAAGGTCGGCCTCTCGAAGGACGAACTGATCGCCGTGATCGGTGACTATGACGGCATCGCCATCCGCTCGGGCGCCAAGCTCGACAAGGACGTGATCGCCGCCGCCGGCAAGCTCCGCGTCATCGCCCGCGCCGGCATCGGCGTCGACAATGTCGACATCCCGGCGGCCACGGCCAAGGGCATCGTCGTGATGAACACCCCCTTCGGCAACTCGATCACCACGGCCGAGCACGCCATCGCGATGATGTTCGCCCTGGCCCGCCAGATCCCCGCCGCCGACGCCTCCACCCAGGCCGGCAAGTGGGAGAAGAACCGCTTCATGGGCGTCGAGCTCTACGCCAAGACCCTGGGCCTGATCGGCGCCGGCAACATCGGCGGCATCGTCGCCGACCGGGCGCTGGGCCTGAAGATGAAGGTCGTGGCCTACGACCCCTTCCTCTCGCCCGAACGCGCCGTCGAGATGGGCGTCGAGAAGGTCGAGCTGGAAGACCTGCTGGCCCGCGCCGACGTCATCACCCTGCACACCCCGCTGACCGACAAGACCCGCAACATCCTGTCGGCCGAGAACCTGGCCAAGACCAAGAAGGGCGTGATGATCGTCAACTGCGCCCGGGGCGGCCTGGTCGACGAGGCGGCGCTGCGCAGGCTGCTCGATGACGGCCACGTCGCCGGCGCGGCCTTCGACGTGTTCACCGTCGAGCCGGCCAAGGAAAACCCGCTGTTCGGTTCGGACAAGGTCGTGGCCACCCCGCACCTGGGCGCCAGCACCAATGAGGCTCAGGAGAACGTCGCCCTGCAGGTCGCCGAACAGGTTTCGGACTATCTGCTGACCGGCGCGGTCACCAACGCCCTGAACAGCCCCTCGATCACGGCCGAGGAAGCCCCCAAGCTGAAGCCGTTCGTGGCCCTGGCCGAGAAGATCGGCGCCTTCGCGGGCCAGATGGTCGACTTCGGCGTCAAGGCCATCGACATCGCCTACGAGGGCGAGGTGTCGAACCTCAACGTCAAGCCGATGACCTCGGCCGCCCTGGCCGGCGTGCTGAAGCCGATGTTGGCCGAGATCAACATGGTTTCGGCCCCAGCCATCGCCAAGGAGCGCGGCATCACCGTCTCGGAGAGCCGCCAGGAGGTCAGCCCCACCTATGACAGCCTGATGCGCGTGACCATCACCACCGAAAAGGGCAAGCGCGCCTTCGCCGGCACGGTGATCGCCGGCGCGCCGCGCATTGTCGAGGTCAAGGGCATGGAGCTGGACGCGGCCTTCTCGCCGGCCATGCTGTACGTCAACAACCTGGACAAGCCGGGCTTCATCGGCGCGCTGGGCATGATGCTGGGCGAAGCGGGCGTCAACATCGCCACCTTCAACCTGGGCCGCGTGGCCGCCGACGAGGACGCCATCGCCCTGGTGGGCATCGACCAGGCGCCGGATGCTGGCCTGCTGGCCAAGATCCAGGCGCTGCCGCACGTGAAGGAAGCGCGCGCTCTGACGTTCTAACCATAGGGCGGTCACGCCAAAGAAAACGGCCCGGAACCGTGAGGTTCCGGGCCGTTCTGTATCTCGGCGAAGACTTGAGCCTTACAGGCCCGGCAGCTTGATGCCGGTCTTCTTTTCGCGGCTGATGACCACGCCGCCCGTGCCCACGAGCTTTTTGAGGCGCGCTTCCTCGGCGGCGGCGTCGACTTCCAGCGGCGCGTTGCCGCCGGCTTCGGCGGCGGTGGCGACGTTGGTCTTGGCCTGACCCTTCTTCCAGAACATCACCTTGCTGGCGAAGCTCTCGTCCTTGTGGGCAAGGTCGCCGTTCTCGTCGTCGACGACGAAGCGGATCAGCGGATCAGCCTTGTCGCTGCCGGCGCGGGCCACCAGCAGACGCTCGCCTTCGGAGCGGCCGGCGGCGGCGTTCTGGCCGAGCAGGGCGGCGCGGGCGGCGCTTTCCGGCTGCAGTTCCTGCGGACGCGGCTCACCGGGCGCCGGCGGGCGCAGGGCGTAGTCCGGCGGCACCGCCAGCGGAGCCTTGGAGACCACGCGGAACTCGTCGGGAACCACCTTGCTCATGCCCAGAGCCTTCTGGGTCGATTGGCAGCCCGCCAGGCCGATGGCGGCCACGGCGGTCAGGGCGCTCACGGTCGCGACCCGATTGAAATTCATCTAACCACGCTCCAGCAGGCCGACCCCCGGCCCAAAATTCGGACGCTCTCGATACGACATCATCGCGCGGGCGCCAATGTCCCATGCGATTGCGGCGTCATTCGGCCGAAACTACTCGGTCTGGTGCGAGAGTTTCTTCTCTTCGGACAGGAAGCTGTCGAGCAGCAGCAGGGCCACGCCCACCGAGATGCCCGAGTCGGCGACGTTGAACACCCAGGGAAAGTGCAGCCGCGAGACGTCGATGAAGTCGACGACATAGCCGTACAGCACCCGGTCGATCAGGTTGTTGCCGATCGCCCCGCCGATGATCATGCCGACGCCGAGCGCCGGCAGCGGCCTGATCGCCTTGCGGACCCAGATCGCCAGACCGATCACCACCAGCACCGAAAACCCGATCAGCAGCCAGCGGCCCCACTCGCTGTTGCGCAGCAGGCCAAAGCTCATGCCATAGTTATGGACCATGGTCAGGTGGATCGGACCCAGGAACGGCAGGCTGGCGCCCTGCTCGCGGCCCAGCAGCCCCAGGATCCAGCCCTTCGAGATCTGGTCCAGCACCACCGTGGCGGCGGCGACGGCGTAGGCGATCCAGCCTTGGCGGGTGATGGAGATCATTCAGCTACCTAAGCCGTATTCCAAACGTGTGTCATCCCGGCCGAAGCGCAGCGTAGAGCCGGGACCCAGGGGGTGAAGGAACGCCGTGCGCGCCGCCCCTGGGTCCCGGATAGCCTCTGCGAGGCTTCCGGGATGACACGCGAGCTTTAGGCGACCCCGCGTCCTGCGTCCCAGTAGGCCACGGCGTCGGCGTCGCGAAGGCTAAGCTCCGGATAGCGCGGATCGGTTCCAACCTCCGGCAGGATGCGCCACGAGCGGGCGCATTTCTGGCCTTCGGCCTTGTTGGGATCGACCGACACGCCCTTGACCTCGGCGACGCGGAAGGCGCCGGCGTCGTCCGCCACGAGGGTTGCGGCGCTGGTCCGGAACACCTCGGCGGCGTCCAGGCCCTCGAAGGCGGCCAGCAGCTCGGCGTCGGCGACATGCACCACCGGAGCGGCCTCCAGCGCCGAGCCGATGCGCTTTTCGCGGCGCTCGACCTCCAGGGCGCCGGTGACCACCGAGGTGACCTTTTCGACCTTGGCCCAGCGCGCGGCCTCGGCGTCGTTGCGCCAGGCGGCCGGGGTTTCCGGGATCACGCGATAGGCCACGGGGCCCGCCTCGGGGAAGCGGGTGGTCCAGGCCTCTTCCATCGTGAAGCTGGCCAGCGGGGCCAGCCAGATGGTCAGGCGGTCGAACACATAGTCCAGCACCGTGCGATAGGCCCGGCGCTTCAGGGCGTCGGGGCGGTCGCAATAGAGGCTGTCACGGCGCACGTCGAAGAACAGCGCCGACAGGTCGCCCTGGCAGAACTCGATCAGCGGCCGGATCACGTCCGAGAAGGCGTAGCGCTCGTAGGCGGCGCGCACCTGGCCGTCCAGCTCCCACAGGCGGTGCAGGATGTACTTCTCCAGCGGCGGGAACTGGTCGTAGTCGGTGACCCGTTCGGCCTCTTCGAAGCCGGCCAGAGCGCCCAGCAGGTAGCGCATGGTGTTGCGCAGCTTGCGATAGGCGTCGGTTGTGGTGGCCAGGATCGTCTTACCGATGCGCTGGTCTTCCTGATAGTCGACCATGGCCGTCCACAGGCGCAGGATTTCCGCGCCGGACTCCTTGGTGATCGACTGCGGCTCGACGGTGTTGCCGCGCGACTTGCTCATCTTCTCGCCGTTCTCGTCCATGGTGAAACCATGGGTGACGACGGCCTTGTAGGGCGCGCGGCCGCGGGTGCCGGAGCCTTCCAGCAGGGACGACTGGAACCAGCCGCGGTGCTGGTCGGAGCCTTCCAGATAGAGATCGGCCGGCCAGGCGCTGTCTTCGCGGCCCTCGATGGTGAAGGCATGGGTGCAGCCGGAGTCGAACCAGACATCGAGGATGTCGGTGATCTTCTCGTACTGGGCCGGGTCGTGGGCGCCCAGGAAATCAGCGTCGGGACGGGTGAACCAGGCGTCGGCGCCGCCCTCGCGGATGGCCGCCAGGATCCGGGCGTTGACCTCGGGATCGTTCAGCGGGTGGCCGGTGTGCTTGTCGACGAACATCGCCAGCGGCGTGCCCCAGTTGCGCTGGCGGCTGATCAGCCAGTCGGGACGGGTCTCGACCATCGAGCCGATGCGGTTGCGGCCGCCGTCGGGATAGAAGGCGGTGTCGGCGATGGCCTGGACGGCCACCTCGCGCAGGGTCTTGCCGCCCAGGCTGTCCACCGCGTGGTCCATGCGGATGAACCACTGCGGGGTGTTGCGGAAGATCACCGGGGCCTTCGAGCGCCAGCTGTGCGGATAGCTGTGTTCCACGCGGCCTCGCGCCAGCAGGTTGCCGGCCTCGATCAGCTTTTCCATGACCGCGCCGTTGGCGGGCCCGAACTTGCCGACCTTCTTGCCTTCGGTCTCGAGGACCTTGAGGCCCGCGAACAGGGCCACGTGCGGATAGTAGGCGCCGTCGGGATCGACGGTGTCGGGGATCTCGCGGTGACCGTGGGCCAGCCAGACCTGATAGTCGTCGGCGCCGTGGCCCGGCGCGGTGTGGACAAAGCCCGTACCGGCGTCGTCGGTCACGTGGTCGCCGGCCAGCATCGGCACGGCGAAGCCGTAGTGGCTGTCGAGGTCGGCCAGCGGGTGGGCCAGAACCATGCCCTCGCAGTCGACGGCCTCGACGCTCTTCCACGACGCGACCTTGGCGGCCTTGAAGACATCGGCGGCCAGCTTGTCGGCGATGATCAGGCGATCGCCCGGCTTGGCCCAGGGCTCGAACTCCAGACCCTCTTCCAGCGCGGTGACTTCGAACACCGAATAGGGGATGTCGGGGTTGTACGAGACCGCGCGGTTGGCCGGGATGGTCCACGGGGTGGTCGTCCAGATCACCAGCTTCGCGCCCGTGGCTGCGTCAGAGCCCTGAACCACCGGGAACTTCACCCAGATCGTCGGCGAGACGTGGTCGTGGTACTCGATCTCGGCGTCGGCCAGGGCCGTGCGCTCGACCGGGCTCCACATCACCGGCTTGGAGCCGCGATAGAGCTGGCCGGTGGCCAGGAACTTGTGGAACTCCTCGACGATCTTGGCTTCAGAGGTGAAGTCCATGGTGGCGTAGCGGTTCCACCAGTCGCCCAGCACGCCCAGGCGCTGGAACTCGGTCTTCTGGGCCTCGATCCAGCCGGCGGCGTAGGCGCGGCACTCGCGACGGAACTCCTCGGCCGGGACCTCGTCCTTGCGGCGGCCCTTGGCGCGGAACTGCTCTTCGATCTTCCACTCGATCGGCAGGCCGTGGCAGTCCCAGCCGGGCACGTAGTCGACGTCGTAGCCTAGCGCGAAGCGGCTGCGGACCACGAAGTCCTTGAGGATCTTGTTCAGCGCGTGGCCGATGTGGATCGCGCCGTTGGCGTAGGGCGGGCCGTCGTGGAACACGAACAGCGGGGCGCCGGCGGCCTGACGCTTGGCGCGGACTGCGCCGTACAGGCCCTTGTCGGAGAGGGCGGCCCAGCCCTCCAGGATTTCCGGCTCCTTCTTGGGCAGGCCCGCGCGCATCGGGAACGGGGTGTCGGGAAGGAAGACGGTTTCGCGATAGTCGCGGGCGGTCGTGGCGTCGTCGGCCATGGGATGAAAATCCGGCTCTGGAAATTTCGGAAGAAGGCGGGAGAACCCGGCGCGCGCTGGAGGATCGTCCGGCGGCGTCACGCCGGGCGGATAATTCGCGAAATCTTCCGAACGGAACTCATGGGGTGGGGATAGCAGAGGCGGGACGGCAAGGCCAGTGCCCCCACCTGACCTGCTTCGCAGGTCGTCCGCCCCCAGAGGGGGCGGAAGGTGCGCGGCGTCCTTCTTCCCCCTCCGGGGGAGGAGGGCCGAAGGCCCGGAGGGGGGGCGAGTGCGCCGCTTAAGCCCCCGGCTTCCGCAGCCTCGGCGTCACGGTCACCTGCATCAGCCGCCCGTGGCGGATCAGGGTGAACACCGTCGGCTTGCCGATGCTGTGGTTGTCCAGCGCCCGCAACAGGTCGTCGAGGCCGGTCAGCAGCATCTCGCCGGCGGCGATCAGCAGGTCGCCTTCCTTGATCCCGGCCTTGGCCGCCGGGCCGCCGGCGTCGACATGGGCCACGTAGACCGCATAGGGCTGATGGACGCCGGTCGCCCGCGCCAGAGCCGGCGGGATCGGGGCCTGCTGGGCCACGAGCCCGATCGAGCCGCGCCGCACATGGCCGTGGGCCAGCAGCTCGCCGATCACGAACCTGGCCGTGTTGGCCGCGACCGCGAAGCACAGGCCCTGGTAGCCGGCGATGATCGCCGTGGCGATGCCGACCACCTCGCCGGTCGAGCTGACCAGAGGCCCGCCGCTGTTACCCGGATTGAGCGCCGCGTCGGTCTGGATCAGGTCCTCGATCAGCCGGCCGCGCTCGGCGCGGAGGCTCCGGCCCAGGGCCGAGACGACGCCGGTCGTCACCGTCGCCTCGAAGCCCAGCGGCGCGCCGATGGCGATGACCAGTTGGCCGCGCCGCAGCTTCTTGGAGTCGCCGAGGCGCGCGACGGGGATCTCGACGGCCTGGTCGACCTTGATGACGGCGAGGTCCGTGTCGGGATCGTCACCGACGCAGCGCGCGGTCAGGCTGCGGCCCTCGGCGGTGATGACGATGAAGCGGTTGGCGCCCTGGACCACGTGGCTATTGGTCAGGATCAGCCCGCCTTCCGCGATCGCAAAGCCCGAGCCGACGCCCTGCATCCGGGGGTCTTCCAGCATCGGGTGGATGCGGACGACGCTGGGGCCCACATGCTCGACGGCGCGGACCACGGCGTTGGAATAGGCGTCCAGCAAATCGCCGTCGGGCAGGGCGCAATAGCCGCCCTCGACCTCGACCGCCTTGCCCGTGTCGAACACGAACTGCGCGCCGTCCGGATAGGCCAGGATCTCGTGCCGACGCCGCGCGACCGGTCGCCGGGCCCGCGCGAAATGATGATACTTGCGCCCCTTGAGCATCCGGCCCCCACGGAAGTTAACCAAGGTTAACGGGTGGGGCCACGGGAGGAAAGGGCTTCTCCCGTGGCGGGAGCGGGGCGGTTGGCGATGAGCGCCCCCTCCGTCACGCGGCCTTGCCGCGCGACACCTCCCCCGTTTCACGGGGGAGGAGGACGACCCTGCCCTCCTGCCCCGCTTGCGGGGGAGGTGGATCGACGCGAAGCGTCGAGACGGAGGGGGCGTCGCGTGACCTTAAAACGCCGGCGCGACGATCGCCCGCGCGGCCTGTTCGTCGCGGCGGATCTGCTCGATCATCAGCTCGAGACTGTCGAACTTCAGCTCCGGGCGCAGGAACGCGACCAGCTGGGTTTCGATGATCTGGCCGTAGAGGTCCTCGTCGAAATCGAACAGCCAGGTCTCCAGGCGGGTCTCGACATGGCCGGTGGTCGGGTTGTTGCCGAGATTGGCCACGCCGGGCACCTCGCGGCCGTCCGGCAGGCGGGTTCGGGTGGCGTAGACGCCGAGTTTCGGGACCACATAATCCTCGACCTCGACATTGGCGGTGGGAAAGCCCAGCTGGCGGCCCAGCTGCTGGCCGCGCCGCACCACGCCCTCAATGGCGAAGGGACGGCCCAGGATCGCCGCCGCCTGCTCGGGCTGGCCGGCCCGCAGCGCGTCGCGCACCGCCGTCGACGAGAACTTCTGGCCGTCACCGCCCGCCACCGGCTCGGCGATCGAGACCGAAAAGCCGTACTCCTGGCCATAGGCGCGCAGCAGGTCGGGACTGCCGGTGCGGCCGCGTCCGAACGAGATGTCGAAGCCGGCCGCCACATGGGTGACGCCCAGACCCTCGACCAGCACCTTCTCGACGAACTCGCGGTCGCCGAAGCTGGCCATCTCGAAGTCGAACGGCAGAAGGTAGAAGACGCCCACCCCCAGCCCCGCCAGCGCCCGGGCCTGCTGGCCCTGGGTCATCAGCTTGAACGCCGGCTCGGTCGGCCGGAACAGGCGGCGCGGATGCGGGTCGAAGCTGATCACGCCCAGCGGCGTCTTGTCGGCCAGGGCGGCCTTGGCGGCCTGGGCGATCACCTGCTGGTGGCCGCGATGCACCCCGTCGAAATTGCCCAGCGCCACGGCGGCGCCGCGCTGGTCGGGGGACAGGTCTTTCCAGGCGTGAACAGTCTTCAGGGGCATCAGGCGGCCTTGCGGGGGACCATGACCGTGGCCTCGCCCTCGACCACCGGCTTGCCATTGACCAGGCAGGTGGTGGCGAAGGTGACGCGAGCCTTGGCTTCGTCGATTTCGGTAATGGTGGCGCGGGCGGTGACTTCGTCGCCGATCTTGACCGGGCGCTTGAAGCGCAGGGTCTGGGACAGATAGATCGCGCCGGGGCCGGGCAGGGTGGTGCCCAGCACCGCCGAGATATAACCGGCCGACAGCATGCCGTGGGCGATGCGCTCGCCGAAGCTGGTGCCGGCGGCGTAGTCGGCGTCCAGGTGGACGGGGTTGTTGTCACCCGTGACCTTGGCGAAGGCCACGATGTCGGCCTCGCCGACGGTGCGGACCAGTTCGGCCGATTGGCCCACGCTCAGCTCTTCCAGGAATTTGCCCTGCATCACACGCTCCCCTGCGGTTTTTATTGTGCGTTGCACACAGTTTAACCCGTCAGGCGGACTTCACCAGACCAGATCGCCGATCGCGTGGGTCGCGCCCACCGCCTCGGCGGCCAGAAGGGCGTGGACCGCGTCGGGAACCAGCTGGCCGTCGGGGCCCACGGCCTTGTCGCCATGGATGCCCTTGGCGACGAACAGGCAGGCCAGGTTCTGATCGTGCGCGCCCTTCACGTCGGTGATCACGCCGTCGCCGATGCAGAGGATCCGCGCGCGGTCGACCGGACGGCCCAGGAGGCGCTCGGCCTCGGCGACGGCCAGGTCGTAGATCTGGCCGTAAGGCTTGCCCGCCATCACCACCTTGCCGCCGAGGCTCTCATAGAGATCGGCCAGCGCGCCGGCGCAGAAGATCAGCTTGTCGCCGCGCTGCACCACGCGGTCGGGATTGGCGCAGATGAACAGCAAGCCGCGCTCGGCGGCGACCTTCAGGCGGTCGCGATAGTCTTCGGGGACCTCGTTCTCGTCGTCATAGAGGCCGGTGCTGGAGATGAAGTCGGCGTCCTCGCACCCGGCGTCCGCCAGGTCGATGCCTTCATAGAGCACCTCGTCGCGGGCGGGGCCGATCTTCCAGACCTTGCCCGGGGCATTGGCCTTCAGGAGCGCGCGGGTGGCGTCGCCCGAGGTGACAAAGCCCTGCCAGGCCGAGCGCGGCACGCCCAGGCTGTCCAGCTGCGCCACCACGTCGTGTGACGGACGCGGCGAGTTGGAGATCAGCACCACCGGACCCTTGCTCTGCGCCCACTTCGTCAAGGCATCGCAGGCCTGCGGGAAGCTGGCCACGCCGTTATGGATCACGCCCCAGACGTCGCTCAGCACCACGTCGTAGCGGTCGGAAAGGGCTGAAAGGCCGGGGGGGAAATCCATCATGGGCTCGGCGGTAGCGGTCTGGGAACGGGGCGTCAATGCGGCCGGGCCCCTTAGCTGAGCCCTGCCGGCCGGGATTCAAGGCCTCTGCGCCCCCGCTATCGAAGACCGGTGTTCCGTGACTATCCTCCGGGCTAACGGGAGGGCGTCATGACGATTCTGCTTCTTGGCCTTGTGCTGTTCCTGGGAATCCACTCGGTGCGGATCCTCGCCGCGCCCATCCGCGACGCCCAGGTCGCCGCCAGCCCCAAGCGCTGGCGCGGGCTCTATTCTCTGGTCGCCGCCGCAGGGCTTGGCCTGATCATCTGGGGCTGGATCGTCTATCGCCCCGCCGCGCCGCAGCTCTACGACCCGCCGGCCTGGGGCCGTCACGCCGCCATGCTGCTGGTCTGGCTGGCCTTCATCCTCTTGCCCACCGCCAACGCCCCGGCCGGACGGATCAAGGCGACGGTGCGCCACCCGATGCTGCTGGGCGTGATCCTGTGGTCGACCGGCCACCTGCTGGCCAATGGCGACCAGGCCTCGGCGCTGCTGTTCGGATCGTTCCTGGCCTGGGCGGTGGTCGATCTTGCCTCCGCCATCAGCCGCAAGGAGCCCGCCCCCGTGGTGGTCAAGCCGCGCTCGGACCTGATCGGCGTACTGGGCGGGACGGTGCTCTATCTGGTGTTCGTGGTCGTGCTGCACCGGCTGCTGTTTGGCGTGTCGCCGATGGGGTGAGGGGGCGTCGTGGTTTCCTTTCCTCCGCAGGAGGAGTGAGGACCCTCACACTCCCCGACCTCCCCGGCGAATGCCGGGGCCCAGATTCATCCGGAGCGGTTGGGGTGGGTTCGCTTGGCGGCCTCAGCCAGTCTCAAGACGCAAGCGGTCTCGATCTGGGCCCCGGCATTCGCCGGGGAGGTCGGGATTAAATGCAATCTTCAGTTGATATCGTGGCCGGCGCGATCAAAGATCGCCCATGGCCTTTTACGTCTACATCATGGCCAACCGCCGAAACGGAACGCTCTACATCGGCTCGACCGACGACCTCGCTCGCCGCGTCTTCGAGCATCAGAGTCAGGTTCGAGGCTTCACCGCCAAGTACGGTTGCACGATGCTGGTGTGGTTCGAGCAGCATGAAACGCGCGAGAGCGCGCTGATCCGGGAGCGCCGCCTTAAAGAGTGGCGTCGGTCCTGGAAGCTCATGCTGATTGAGGAGAGCAATCCTGATTGGCGTGACCTTGCATTGGATTTCCTCGGCTAATCCCCTCAAAGCCCCGGGTTGGTAGGATCACGACCTACCGAGCATCATGAAAGATCACCCCCAGCGTCCGCCGTCGCCCGGACCGCACTTCGCTGACCCCGTGCCGAAGCATCCGCCGATGTACGCCGCGCGTCCCCTCGGCTGGGCGTTCGCGGACCGCGAAGATCACGCCCTCGCCCTGTCTGAGCGGCACGACCTGGGGCGCCGACTGCTGGCGGGGGCGTTGCTCGACGAGGACGAACTCGCCGCCTTCGAAGTCTCGCCCCGGCTCGTCCAGCAGGAACGCCGCCTGCAGCGGGAAGACGTGCTCGCCATAGAGGTCCTGGTGCAGGCAGTTGTAGTCGCCGGGGCCATAGGTCAGCAGCAGCGGCGTGGGGCGGGCCTGACCCGCGCCGTGGCAGCGGGCCAGCATCTCGTCCAGCGTGTCGGGAAAGCGGCGGTCGTCGCCTAGGCGCTGCGCCCAAGCGTTGGCGATCGCCGACAGCGGGCCGTAGAGGCCCTCCCGCAGGCGCTGCACGACGTCAGGCAGCGGATAGCTGAAATACTTATACTCGCCGCGCCCAAAGCCGTGGCGGGCCATGACCACGCGGCTGCGGAAGCCTTCGTCGCACGGATAAAGGTCGGCGATGCCGGCGCAGGTCTCAGGCTTCAGCAGCGGCCCGGTCAGGGCCCAGCCGCGCGCGTCCAGCTCGGCGGCGATGCGGGTCCAGTCCAAACTCACGCGGCCACGCGATCGGGCTTGCAGCGCAGGCAGGCGCGGAACCCGGCGGCGCGGGCGGCCTCGCGGCTTTCGTGGAAGACGACGTTCTGGCGTAGCGGTCGGCCGGGACAGCTTGCCACGCAATAAACGCCGGTGGTGCGCACGGCCACGAAGAAGGCCCCGTCGGCGGCGCGGTCGCGGGCTTCCCAGGCGGCCCAGCGGGCCTCGTCGGTGAGGTAGGTCATCGGCGGTCTCCTTCTGACGAGAGACCCTGCCGTCCGCGCGGGACGGCGTCATTCCGATGCTTGCGGCGCTTGGCGCTACCAGCCCACCGCGCGGCGACGCATTGGCGCGCGGATGAAGTCGGCGGGCGGGTCGGCCTCGGCCAGCACGGCGTCGCGGATGGCGCGCGGCTCGCCGAACAGGTGGCCCTGGCCGTAACCGATGTCGAGATCCAGAATCTCGGCGACCTGCTTTTCGGCCTCGACCTTCTCGACGATCACCTCGACGCCGTAGCGACGGGTGAGGGCGGCGAAGTCGCTGGCGTTCAGGTCGGGCAGCGAGGCGATGACGAGCTTGCCGTCCTGCTCCTCCAGCTGGTCCAGCATCATCTGGGCGCCGACCTTCAGGAACTTCACATCGGCGCGGGCCAGGTCCTGGAAGTCGACGTCCAGGTCGTTGACCTTGTCCAGGCTGAAGCTGAAGCCGAGGCTGGCCAGACGGGCCATGTGGCGGGCCTCCACCGGGCCCCGACGATCGAACGCCGCCTGGCCCAGCTCGAAGATCACCGCGCCGGCCAGGTCCTTGTTGCCCTGCATGAACTCCAGGAACTGCGGGAAGAAGCTCTCGTCGCCTAGGCTGGCCAGCGAGATGTTGCAGAAGATCCCGACCTTGCGGTCCTGCTTGGCCAAGCGGCGCACGATCTGCACGCAGCGGAACAGCAGCAGGTTGTCGATAGCCGTCATCAGGCCTTCGCCCTCGGCCACCGCCAGATACTCGGCCGGCATCATCACGCGGCCCGTTTCGTCGCGCAGGCGCGAGAAGCTCTCGTAGAAGACCGTGCGGCGCTGGGGCAGGCTGACGATCGGCTGCAGGTAGAGGTCGACCCGGTTTTCGGCCAGGGCGTCCTGCACCACCTGCAGCATGTGGCTGGCGTGCGGGGCGCGATCGCGGCCGCTGGAGCGCGCCGAGGCGGCGGCGACCTGGTGGCTGAGCTGGTGCTCCAGGCGGTCGTTCATCTGCTGGATCAGGTCTTCCAGCTGATGCACCTCGGTCGACAGCTCCTCGGAGCGGCGCTGGGCGTCGGCGGCGACGGTGTCGACCAGGTCGGTGACCCGGGCGTCGACCTTCTCGATCTGGTCCAGCAGGATGGCGTGGGCTTCGCGGATGGTGTCTATGTCGACGCGCAGATTGGCGCCCATGAACGCCTGGGCGATCAGGCCGTGGAAGGCGAAGCACAGGCCCAGCGTGCCGATGAACGCGGAAACACCGACGGTCGGCGTCGCTCCCGTCCTCCATAGGAAGAGGGAGACGATCAAGGCCAGACAGAGATAAGCGCCCGTCAGGAGCGCCAGCATCAGTCTACGCATAATCCGTCCACACGAATCGTTACACGCAATCAGACCGGTCTCGGCCCGAAGAGTCGAATAGATTAACGGCCCTGCGCCATTCCGTCCCAACGATCCTTAAGGGCGCAGCATAACGCAGAACCTGAGGATCGCTGAATCGACATTGGGCGCTTCGACTGATAATCGTTCGCAATCTAATCGGAGCCATGATGTCCGAAGCGTTCGTTTTGTCGCCTGAATTCAACCCCGCCGGGACTGCGACGGGTGTGCGTCCGCTGGCCAGCGCCGGCCGCGGCGAGCGCGGCGTCATCGTCAAGGTCACCGGCCACAGCGGCGCGGCCGAGGCGGTGGTCGCCGAGGAACTGGAGCGCCGCCTGCTGGAGATGGGCTTTGTCGAGGGCGCATCGATCGAGGTGCTGCACGAGGGCCTGTTCGGGCGCGATCCGATCGCCGTGCGGGTGGACGACACCCGCGTGGCCCTGCGTCGCCGCGAGGCCGGCGCGATCAGCGTGAAGTTCGACGGACGCTAAGACCTTGACCCCCGATTCCGGCGCCGCAGCGCCCTCCGTCGCTTCCCCGCTCGCCGACACCGCCCGGATCGCCCTGGTCGGCAATCCCAACTCCGGCAAGACCGCCCTGTTCAACGCCCTGACCGGCAGCCGCCAGAAGGTGGCCAACTACGCCGGTGTCACGGTGGAGCGCAAAGAGGGCGTGCTTACCGCCCCCAGCGGCCGCCAGATCCGCGTGCTGGACCTGCCCGGCACCTACTCCCTGCGCGCGCGCAGCCCGGACGAGGCGGTGACCCGCGACGCGGTGCTGGGCAAGCTGGCCGGCGAAGACGCCCCCCAGGCCCTGGTCTGCGTGGCCGACGCCACCAACCTGCGCCTCGTGCTGCGTCTGGCGCTCGAGTTGAAGCAGGTGGGCCGCCCGTTCGTGCTGGCCCTCAACATGTTCGACATCGCCCAGCGCCAGGGCCTGCGGATCGACGTCGAGCGCCTGTCGACCGAGATCGGCGCGCCGATCGTCACCACGGTGGCCACCCGCAAGCGCGGCCTGCCCGAACTGCTGGACAAGGTCGAGGCCCTGGTCGACCGCCAGACCCTCACCGCCGACAACGCCTGGCATGAGCCCAGCCCGGCGGAGATCCGCGCCGCCCACGCCGAGGCCCAGCGCATCTTCAAGGCCTGCGTGAAGCCGCCCGAGCGGCCCGACACCGTGACCGGCAAGATCGACGGCGTGCTGCTGCACCCGGTGGCGGGCCTGGTGATCCTGCTCGGTCTGCTGTTCGTGATGTTCCAGGCGGTGTTCACCTGGGCCACGCCCGCCATGGACGGCATCGACGCGGGCTTCGCCGCCCTGATCGAACTGACCAACGCCAGCCTGCCCAAGGGCCTGCTGACCAGCTTCATCGCCGACGGCCTGATCGCCGGCGTCGGCAGCGTGCTGGTGTTCCTGCCGCAGATCCTGATCCTGTTCTTCTTCATCCTGCTGCTGGAGGACAGCGGCTACATGGCCCGCGCCGCCTTCCTGATGGACAAGATCATGGGCGGCGCCGGCCTGCACGGCCGCGCCTTCATCCCGCTCCTCAGCAGCTTCGCCTGCGCCATTCCCGGCATCATGTCGACGCGCGTGATCGACAATCGCCAGGACCGCCTGACGACGATCCTGGTCGCGCCGCTGATGACCTGTTCGGCGCGGATTCCGGTCTACACCCTGATCATCGGCGCCTTCATCCCGCAGCAGACGGTGTGGGGCGTGCTGTCGCTGCAGGGTCTGGTGATGTTTGGCCTCTACGCCAGCGGCATTATCAGCGCGCTGCTGGTCTCCTTCGTGATCCGGCGCATCTTCTGGCGCGGGGCCGTCGAGCCCTTCATGATGGAGCTGCCGACCTATCGCTGGCCCGAGCCGCGCAACGTCCTGATGAACCTCTGGACCCGCGCCCGCATCTTCATGAGCCGCGCCGGCCGCATCATCCTGCCGCTGATGGTTCTGGTCTGGGTGCTCTCGACCTTCCCCTATCCGCCGGAAGGCGCGACCGGGCCAGCCATCGACTACTCCATCGCCGGGCGCATCGGCCAGTTCCTGGCCCCGCTGATGGCCCCGATCGGGTTCAACTGGCAGATGACCGTGGCGCTGATCCCGGGCATGGCCGCCCGCGAAGTGGCCGTGGCGGTGTTGGGCACCGTCTATGCCGTGGGCGGCGAGGACGGCGAGACCGGCGCCCTGTCGACCCTGCTGAAGAACCAGTGGTCGCTGGCTAGCGCCCTGTCGTTCCTGGCCTGGTACGTCTTCGCGCCGCAGTGCCTGCCCACCCTGGGCGTGGTCAAGCGCGAGACCAACAGCTGGGTCTGGCCGACGATCATGTTCGTCTACATGGTCAGCCTCGCCTATATCGCGGCCTTCATCACCTACCACGTCGCCGTGGCGCTGGGGGCGGGGTAGCCAGAGCGCCCCCTCCGTCACGTCGCCGATCGGCGCCGCGCCACCTCCCCCGCGATGCGGGTGAGGAGGACACCGCCGCCCTCCTGCCCCGCTTGCGGGGGAGGTGGCTCGCTGCGGATGCGCAGCGAGACGGAGGGGGCGTTCCGCGCCCTAAGTCCCGCGTGCCAGAGCGCCTCTACAGCAAGCTCCCTACCCAGACGAACACGTCGTCGGGCCGCTCCAGCGCCGACAGACCCTCCTGCCGCGCGGACGGGCCCAGGCGGCGCAGGCGGCCGGGGGTGACGCCGAAGCGGGCTCGGAACACGCGGCTGAAATGGGCGTCGGAGCGGAAGCCGAGGCCATAGCTGATCTCGGCCAGGGTCTTGCGTTCGCTCTGGTCACGGATGATGTCGTCAAAGGCCTGGTCCAGGCGGCGGGCCTGGATGAAGGCGCTGACGCCGCCGGCCGGCTCGAACACCTTGTAGAGCAGGCTGCGCGAGATCCCGAGATGCTGGCGCACCGCCTCAGGGGTCAGGTCCGGATCGGCCAGCCGGCCGATGACAAAGGCGCGGGCCGAGGCCAGCAGCATCTTTTCCACGGGACGCGCGTCGCCGCTGGCCGGCTCGCCGTGCGCCAGGATCGCAGCGCTGAACAGCGCCGCCGCCGCCTTGCCCGCCAGCGCCGCCTCTGCGGCGGAGATCGTCCCGAGGCTGTCCCACACCGCTCGCATGTGCGCGCTCAGGATGCGGCCGGCGGCGCTGTCTTCCGAGATCACACGCCCATGAAAATCGAGCTGGCCGACCTGCTCGTCCAGGGCCGCGCGCGGCAGGGCCAGGTAGAGCGTCTCATAGGCGGCGGTGGTCATGTCGAAGGGGCGTGACATGTCGACCAGGCGGATCGAACCCTGGCCGCCATCGGCCGGTCGCCCGTCATAGACGCCGCTCCAGCCGCCGCAACTCAGCTCCAGAACCGCCAGGGCCGAGTCGGCGGTGTCGGTGACGATGTGCGCGTAGCGACGATCAAACCGCTGGGGCACGCCGGCGCAGCGCGCCAGCACCACGCCGCCCAGATTGTAGCCGTCCATCCGATTGTGGAACTCGGCCTCGGGGCAGAGCAGGGTGATGTCGAACAACTGGGCGCAGGCCTCGCGATAGCGCTCGGCCGCGTCGGGCTGCTCACGGGCGTCCAGGACCCACAGGTCTCTGGGCGGATGTTCTGTTGCCATGGGTCCTCGATCGTCGTCGAGCTCTCGCCGATTTCGGACAGGGAGGCAAGAGAACGTGGACGGGCGGGCAATGACAGGGCGACGCCGCAGCGCGAAAAGAAGCGGTCTTTCGGGTGCGCCGGTGGGGTAGTTGGCGCGCGCGGGGATGGTCGCCGACTCCTCCGCCGGGATTTGGCGATCCAGCCGGCGCGGTTCCCCTATCGCGTCGGCCTTCGGGGGGAGGGCCTTGCAAAAAGGCCATACCGACGAGAAGAGGCGCGCGCCTGGAGGGGGCGCGCGCCTTGACCCCTATCCTTACGACCGGGGTGTCAGGCGTCGCGTTGCAGGCCCCTGCCGTAGGACAGGCGCCGCCAGACCCATTCCATCGGCCCCATCGAGAAGCGTGACAGCCACAGCGGCGACCAGATCAGCTGCAGCGCCCATATCGCGATCGCGCAGCCCCACAGCTCGACCCGGTCGAACTGGCCAAAGAGGCCCAGACCCCGCCCGCTCCAGAAGATCGTGGTCATGATCAGCGACTGGGCCAGGTAGTTGGTGAAGGCCATCTGCCCGAGGCGCGCCACGGGGCTCAGCAGGCTGGCGACCAGGCGGGAGCGGATCAGCAGGATGGCCAGGGAGGCATAGCCCAGGGTGATCGGCAGGCTGGCGAACTCATAGGCCAGGTTGTAGCGGCCCATGGCCTGCGGCTTGGCGAAGTCGGTGGCCAGCTTCATGCTGTTCTCCCAGCCGGTCCAGGCCAGGCCCGCGCCGCCCAGGGCGATCAGCAGCAGATAGACCCAGGTCTTGGCCTTGCCGGTCAGGAAGCCGGTCTTGAACAACGCCATGCCCAGCAACATCAGGGCGCCGGTGCGCCAGATGAACACGATCAGGCTGGCGGGTTGCAGCATCATCCAGCTCTTGAAGTTCTCGCCCAAGGCCGAGGCCAGCCCGCCGCGCATCGCCGCTGTGGCGGCCGCCACGTTCCCCCCGCCGCCGGGCTGGGTCATCTGGGCCAGGACCGACTTTTGGATGTCGGCCGGGGCGCTTTCCAGCAGGATCAGCGGCGCGACCGCCAGGGCCGAGCCCAGCAGCAGGATCGTCAGGCCGACGGTGAACAGCCGCCGGGGCGTCCACGAGCGCGCCAGCAGGGCGACAAAGCCCGTGCAGGCGTAGAGCAGCAGGATGTCGCCGTACCAGATCAGCAGGCCATGCAGCAGGCCGATCACCAGCAGCCAGAAGAGCCGGCGGCGCAGCAGAGCCCCACGCGCCTTGTCCGACCGCTCGCCGCCGACCAGCAGGATCGACACCCCGAACAGGATCGAGAACAGGGTGACGAACTTGTAGTGGAAGAAGGTCTGCACGACCCACCAGGCCATGCCTTCGCCTCCGGCCATCCCGAAGGGCGACAGCTCGGGCGACATGTAGATCGACATCGGCAGGCCGAAGGCCACGGCGTTGACCGCCAGGATGCCCATGACGCCCAGTCCCCGCAGGACGTCCAGGCTAAGATGGCGGTCAGCCTTGGCGACGGGGCGCAGGGCCCCCGTCGTCGACGCGGTGGTGTCGGTCATGGCGTCCCCTTCTCGGAGACGCCGCCCGCTCATCTAGCGCGTGGGAACCGGCGTCTCGCCCCGGTAGTCATAGAAGCCGCGTCCGGTCTTTTTGCCAAGCCAGCCGGCCTCGACATATTTCACCAGCAGCGGGCAGGGACGGTACTTGCTGTCGGCCAGACCCTCGTGCAGCACGTTCATGATGCTCAGCACCGTGTCCAGGCCGATGAAGTCGCCTAGCTCCAGCGGGCCCATCGGATGGTTGGCGCCCAGCTTCATCGCCGTGTCGATGGCGTCGACCGTGCCGACCCCTTCATACAGCGTGTAGATCGCCTCGTTGATCATCGGCACCAGCACGCGGTTGACGATGAAGGCGGGGAAGTCTTCGGCGTTGCTGGTGATCTTGCCCAGCGACTGGGCGAAGTTCACGGCCGTTTCGTAGGTCGGGACGTCTGTGGCGATGCCGCGGATGATCTCCACCAGCTTCATCAGCGGCACCGGGTTCATGAAGTGCAGGCCGATGAAGCGCTCGGGCCGGTCCGTGGCCGAGGCCAGGCGCGTGATCGAGATCGACGAGGTGTTCGAGGCCAGCAGCGTGTCGGGCTTGAGGTGCGGCTGGAGGCTACGGAAGATCGACTTCTTGACCTCCTCGTTCTCGGTCGCCGCTTCGATGGCCAGGTCCGTGGCGCCGACGGCCTCCAGGCCCTCGGCGGGCTGGATGCGGGCCAGGGCCGCCTTCATCGCCGCGTCGTCGATGATCCCACGGCCGACCTGGCGGGCCATGTTCTTCTCGATGATGGCGATGCCAGCCTCGATCCGCTCGCGCGAGATGTCGTGAAGCCGTACGTCATAGCCGCCCAGGGCGACGACATGCGCGATGCCCGACCCCATCTGGCCGGCGCCGATCACGCCGACCGTCTTGATTTCACTCATAAAAGCCAAGCCTTCGCTTGAATTTGCGCCGAACGTGACAGTCCGGGCCATCTGTTGTGACGACTTTTCTAGCACGAGAAACCCTGGCCTCGCCAAGGCTTTGCTGCGTCGCAACGGGGCGGGGGCGCCCTGGCGTCGTCAGGGCGTGGGCGGATAGGGCCGCACGCCGCCGTCCGGCGTCTCCACCGAGCCTTCGGCAAGGTAGCTGGGGCCGACGGGGACCTTGCCATGACCGCCTGGGATATCCAGCACATAGGTCGGTTGCGCCAGGCCCGACAGCGTCCCGCGCAGGGCCCGCATGATCGCCTGGCCCTCGGCGACCGTGGTCCGCAGGTGGGCGGTGCCGGGGGCCAGATCGCCATGGTGCAGGTAGTAGGGCTTGATCCGCGTCTCCACGAAGGCGCGCATCAGGTCCGCCAGGGTCCGGGGATCGTCATTGACCCCGCGCAGCAGCACCGTCTGGCTGACCATGGGAATCCCGGCGTCGACCATCCGCGCGCAGGCGGCGCGGGCGGCGGGGGTCAGCTCGCGGGCGTGGTTGGCGTGCAGGGCGACGTAGACGGCCTTGGACGAGCGTTTCAGCGCCGCCACCAGCTCGGGCGTCACCGCCTGGGGATCGACGGCGGGAACGCGGGTGTGGAAGCGCACGATCTTGACGTGGTCGATCGCTTCCAGCCGATCCATCAGGTCGGCCAGCCGCCGGGGCGACAGCACCAGCGGATCGCCGCCGGTGACGATCACCTCCCAGATCTCGGGCCGGGCGACGATATAGGCGAAGGCCGCGTCCAACTGGGCGGGGGTCAGGTTCGACAGCCCCTCGGGCCCGACCATCTCGCGGCGGAAACAGAACCGGCAATAGACCGCGCAGGTGTGGGTCGGCTTCAGCAGCACGCGGTCGGGATAGCGGTGGACGATCCCCTCGACCGGACTGTGGGCGGCGTCGCCGATCGGGTCGCCGTCCTCGCCGGGGCTGGCGACCAGCTCGTCAGGGGAGGGGACGAACTGCCGCGCGATCGGGTCGTTCTCGTCGCCGGCCTCGATCAGCGCGGTCATGGCCGGCGTGATCGCCACCGCATAGCGCGCGGCCACCGCCTCCAGCGCCGGCAGGCGCTCGGACGGGACCAGCCCGGCCTCGGCCAGGGACCGGGCGTCGCGGAGGGTATGGGCGGGGAACATGAGGCGCGGGGATATGCGGGATTTTCCGCCGCGACGCAAACAGGGGCCCTAAACCACGGCCCCGAACAGCTTGCCGATCACGGCGGTGACCCCCAGGGCCAGGGCGCCCCAGAAGGTGACGCGCAGCATCGGCTTCCAGGGACTGGCGCCGCCGGCCCAGGCGCCCAGCCAGCCCAGGACCGCCAGGAACACCAGTGTGGCGATCGAGATGGTCGGGATGATCACCGGCAGCGGCGCCAGCATCGACACCAGGAGCGGCATGGCCGCGCCGACTGCGAAGGTCGCGGCCGAGGTCAGGGCCGCCTGCACGGGCCGGGCGGTGACATGTTCGGAGATGCCCAGTTCGTCGCGGGCGTGGGCGGCCAGGGCGTCGCCGGCGTTCAGCTGCTCGGCCACCTGCCGCGCCAAGTCGGGCGGGAGACCGCGCGAGATATAGATCGCGGTCATTTCCTCCAGCTCCTCTGCGGGCTGGGTCTCCAGCTCCTTGCGTTCGCGGGCGAGGTCTGCGGCCTCGCTGTCGGCCTGTGAGGCGACCGAGACATATTCGCCGGCCGCCATAGACATCGCGCCGGCCACCAGACCCGCGCTGGCGGCCAGCAGGATCGGACCGCGCGTCGCCTCGGCGGCCGCCACCCCGACCACCAGGGACGCGGTCGAGACGATGCCGTCATTGGCGCCCAGCACGGCGGCGCGCAGCCAGCCGATGCGTGACACCGCGTGGCGTTCGACGTGGGCCTTCAACCGGGTCATTAATCGCTCCTGCTTGGCGCCATGCTCGACGACAGCAGGGCGTGCGGCCTTGATCGCGGTCAAGTCCCAGCGATTACGGCAGAACCCGCAGGGGGCTGACATCCAACCAGGCGCAGATGTCGAGCACCGCCGAGCGCTCCTCGGCCTCCAGCCCGCCGTCGATCGAGACCGCGACCGCGGCGGAGGCCACGGCCTCGGCTTCGGCGCGCCCCTTCAGGCGGCGGATCATCATCTCGGCCTCGACCCAGGTCTCCTCGGGCCGGGCGTCGAAGCGGGCGTCCAGGGCCTCGAAGGTTTGCAGCGCGGTCTCCAGCTCCAGCCCTTCCAGCAAGGGCTGCGACTTCAGGCGCTCGACCATGCGGCTGCGCTCGTCGGGCGTCACCGCCCCGTCGACCTGGGCGATCAGCACGCAGGCGGCGACCAGAGCGTCGATCTGCTGACGGCGGTCGTCCGGTTCGGACGCGGACGTCACCGCCAGCGCGCGGCGGTGGCGTTCATCTCCGCCGTCCAAAGCTGTTCCTTCAGGCGCTCGCGACGCAGGTCCCACAGCCGCATCAGGCTGCGGTCCGGCTCGGGCTTCCGGGCCTCTTCATGCAGGGTAAGGGTCAGCCGCGCGATCTCGGCGCGGATCTGTCGGGCGGTCAAAAGGGGCAAGCGCCAGCTCCTCTGTTCAGAAGGGGCGCGCCCGACGGCGGGAGAGGGGTTTGGCGAGAGGGTAAGCCGCCAGGACCCGACATCGAGCGCACCCGATGCGGTCCGACATCACGTTCGACGTGGGGGCGTCGAAATCGTCAGAGGGGCCCGGCCCGCTGTCTGCATTTTGTGCGAACGCGTGCAATTCGCAAGAGGGGTATGCAAAATTTCGATGCGACGCTCAGTCCGCCACGGGCGTCCAGATCACGTCCTCGATCCGCCGCGCGCCGGTGGCCAGCAGTACCAGCCGGTCAAAGCCCAGCGCCGAGCCGGACGCCGCAGGCATGTGCGCCAGGGCCGCCAGAAAGTCCTCGTCGATCGGGTAGCGCTCGCCGTAGATCCGCGCCTTCTCGTCCATTTCGATCAGGAACCGGCGGCGCTGCTCGACCGGGTCGGTGAGTTCGCCGAAGGCGTTGGCCAGCTCCACCCCGCAGGCATAGAGCTCGAAGCGTTCGGCCACGCGCGGGTCGGCGTCCTTGGGGCGGGCCAGGGCGGCCTCGCTGATCGGGTATTCGCAGAGGATGGTCGCCCGGCCTTCGCCCAGGCGCGGCTCGACCTTCTCGACGATGATGCGGCTGAAGATGTCGGCCCAGCTGTCGTCCTCGGCGACGCGAATTGCCGCCTTGCGGGCTTCGTCCGCCAGGGCGTCGCGGTCGGTCGAGCCGTCATTCGCCACGCTGGCCAGCAGGTCGACGCCCGCATGGCGGTCAAACGCCTCGGCCACCGACAGGCGCTCGGGCGCGGCGAAGGGATCGCAGCTCATGCCCCGGAAGTCGAAGCGCTGGGTTCCCGCCGTTTCCGCCGCCAGGGCCAGCAGGGTCGCGCAGTCGTCCATCAGGGTCTGGTAGGGCGCGGCGGTTCGGTACCATTCCAGCATGGTGAATTCGGGATGGTGCAGCGGCCCGCGCTCGCGATTGCGCCACACCTTGGAGAGGCTGAAGATCTTCTCCTCGCCGGCCGCCAAGAGCTTCTTGCAGGCGAACTCGGGCGAGGTGTGCAGATAGAGCGGGCTGGCCTCGCCGGCGATGGTCAGGGCCTGTGTCGCAAAGGCGTGCAGGTGGGCCTCGTTCCCGGGCGAGACCTGCAAAGCCGCAGCCTCGACCTCCTCGAAGCCTTCTGCCTCGAACCAGGCGCGGAAGGCCTTGGTGATGCGGTTGCGGGCCAGCAGAAACGGCCGGCGATCGGCGTGGACGCCGGCGCGCCACCAGGTCGAGGAAGCTAGGGACAAGGCTGCAAAACCGAAGAGGCTGGAGATTTCGCCCCTTTCGCTATACGAGGGCGCTCACGGATCAATAGCACGAACGCGCCCGCGGCCTCGCGCGCGCTTTCATCCAAGGAACGTAACTACGTGAAGGTCGCAGCCAGCTCGCTCCGCAAAGGCTCTGTCGTCGACATGGACGGCAAGCTCTATGTCGTCCTGAGCGCCGAAAACATCCACCCCGGCAAGGGCACCCCGGTGACCCAGCTGAACATGCGCCGCATCTCGGACGGCGTGAAGGTTTCGGAGCGCTACCGCACGACCGAGCAGGTCGAGCGCGCCTTCGTCGACGACCGCAACCACACCTTCCTGTACAGCGACGGTGACGGCTACCACTTCATGAACCCGGAAACCTACGACCAGCTCGTGGCCACCGAAGAAGTGATCGGCGACGCCGCCCCCTACCTGCAGGAAGGCATGACCGTCATCCTGTCGACCCACAACGACGTGCCGATCGCCATCGACCTGCCGCGCACCGTGGTCCTCGAAATCGTCGACACCGAACCGTCGGTGAAGGGCCAGACCGCCAGCTCGTCCTACAAACCGGCCGTGCTGAGCAACGGCGTGAAGACCACCGTGCCGCCGTACATCACCGCGGGCACCAAGGTCGTCATCCTCACCGAAGACGGTTCGTACGTGGAGCGCGCCAAGGACTAAGCGTCCTCTCGGCGTTCAAAACGACAAAAGGCCCGGCGGATCGCTCCGCCGGGCCTTTTTCATGGGTTCAGCGCCGCCCCAGCCGCGTGATCGTGGTCACCAGGGTCGACATCTCGATCGGCTTTTCGATGAAGGCGTCCATGCCCGCCGCCGAGGCGGCGGCGCGTTCCTCGTCCATCATGCCGGCGGTCAGGCAGACGATCGGCAGCTTGCGCCAGCGGTCGTCGGCGCGGATGCGGCGGGTGGCCTCCAGGCCGCCCATCACCGGCATGTTGAAATCCAGCAGCACCACGTCGACCTCGCGCTCGGCCAGGACGTCGAGGGCCTGCTGGCCGTGGTCCGCCTCGACGACCTCGCAGCCCAGCGGTCCCAGCATCATGGCGATGACCTTGCGGTTGACCGCATAGTCGTCGACCGCCAGCAACCGCAGCGGCCTGTCGCCGCCGAGCCCGGCGATGGTCTGCACCGCGGTGGCGGTCGGCACGCCGCACGCGAAGGTCAGGGTGAAGGTCGAGCCCTTGCCTTCGGTGCTGCGGACGGCGACCGAGCCTCCCATCATCTGGGCCAGGCGGCGGGTGATGTTCAGGCCAAG
Source organism: Pseudomonadota bacterium (assembly GCA_020161365.1). GTDB lineage: Bacteria > Pseudomonadota > Alphaproteobacteria > Caulobacterales > Caulobacteraceae > Caulobacter. The sequence goes on from JAIUNU010000005.1 coordinate 181,248, forward strand.
GCCGGTGCCGCCGGTGCGCTGGGCGACGGAGGGGTCAGCCTGCTCGAACGGCTTGAAGATCCTGGCCAGCACGGCCGGGCTCATGCCGACACCGGTGTCAGAGACGACGATCTTGGCCAGCATCCGGTCGGGCTCGGCGCCGGCCTCACAGCTGACGCGGACCCGGATCAGGCCAGCGGGCGTGAACTTGACCGCGTTCGAGATCAGGTTGGCCAGGCATTGGCGCACCCGCAGGGGATCGAACAGCAGGGCGCGCGGCAGGGCCGGATCAAGCTCGAGCACGATCTGCGTGCCCTTCTCGCGGGCCTGGGCCTGATTGATCCGCACGATCCGATCGGCCAAGCGGCCCAGGTCGTCCGGCGTGGGGGCGATCTCTAGCTTGCCGGCTTCGATCTTGGCCATGTCGAGCACGTCGTTCAGCAGGGCCAGCAGAGTGCGGCCCGACTCCTCCAGCAGCTCGACCTGTTCGCGCTCGCCGGGCTCCAGCGGCTCCAGCTTCAGGGCCTGCGACAGGCCTAGCATCCCGTTGAGCGGCGTGCGCAGTTCGTGGCTCATCAGGGCCAGGAACTCGGACTTGGCCTGGCTGGCGGCCTCGGCCTGGCTCTTGGCCAGCTCCAGGGCGCGGCCCTGCTGACCGTTGGTCTGGGCGGCCTTGGCCGTATAGGTCAGCAGGATCAGGACCGACGCGCATAGCACCAGGCGCTCGGCGGGCGGGAAGTCGTTCATCACGCCGCACATCGCCAGCAACACCGTCGCGGCCCCGCCGCCGATGATCAGCAGCAGGGTCTTGGAACGCGCCGTAAAGGCCTGGGCGTGAACCAGGAAGGCGCAGACCACGCACAGAGCCGAAAGCCGCAGGGCAGGGTGCTCCTGACGCCACAGCATGATCGCCAACGCCCACCAGACGATGTTCATCCAGATGACGGCCGCCACATAGGCCAGGCGCTGGCCGTGGCTGATCTTGCGCTCGGCGCGCTGGGGGCTGCTGCAGATGAACACCGCCGCCTCGGCGCTGGCCACGGCCAGGCCCCACAGCAGGCCGCCGTTCAGGTCGATCGCGAACGCATAGAGCAGCGCCGTCGCCGCGCAGATGACCAGGCGCACGCCCAGGGTCGGGAGGCTGCGCGCCGTCACCGTGGTGACATCCTGGTCCAGCCATTCGGCGAATCTGGGCAAGGCGACCAAGGTCCTGGAAGCTCGACTGAATCCAACTCCTACCCGCGCCCGCACAGGTTGCAAAGGGTTTCCGGAGTCTAGGGTCCAGCAAAAAGGCGACCGAGATCCCCCCTCCGGACGCCGGGAAGGAGGCGGGTACTTCAGAATCCCGACCTCCCCGGCGAATGCCGGGGCCCAGATTCATTCGGGGCGGTTTGGGGTGTTCGCGCCAACGGTCTTAGCCAACCCCGCGAAGCTTATGGGGTCGATCTGGGCCCCGGCATTCGCCGGGGAGGTCGGGGGAGGGTCCAGCAAAAAGGCCCGGAGTCGCCTCCGGGCCTTTGGCGGTTCAAGCCTGTTTTCCGGTTTACTTGCCGGCCGCCGTCAGGGCGTCCATCAGTTCCGGCACGGCAGTCTTGTAGTCGGCGACCAGGCCGAAGTCGGCGACCTGGAAGATCGGCGCGTCGGCGTCCTTGTTGATCGCGACGATCACCTTGGAGTCCTTCATGCCGGCCAGATGCTGGATCGCACCCGAGATGCCGATGGCGACATAGAGCTGCGGGGCCACGACCTTGCCCGTCTGGCCGACCTGGTAGTCGTTGGGGGCGTAGCCGGCGTCGACGGCCGCGCGCGAGGCGCCGACAGCGGCGCCCAGCTTGTCGGCCAGCGGCTCGATGACGCGCTGGAACTCTTCGGCCGAACCCATGGCGCGACCGCCCGAGACGACGATCTTGGCCGCAGCCAGTTCCGGACGGTCGGACTTGACCATCTCTTCGCTGACGAAGCGGGTCTTGCCGGCGTCGGCGCCGCCTACGGTCTCGACCGAGGCCGAGCCGCCTTCAGCGGCGGCGGCGAAGGCGGTCGGGCGCACGGTGATCACCTTCTTGGAGTCGCTCGACTGAACGGTCTCCAGGGCGTTGCCGGCGTAGATCGGACGCGTGAAGGTGTCGGCGGCGACCACGTCGATGATGTCCGAGATCGGGGCGACGTCCAGCTTGGCGGCGACGCGCGGGGCGAAGTTCTTGCCGCCCGAGGTGGCCGGAACCAGGATCGCGTCGTAATTGCCGGCCAGGGCCAGCACGGCGTCGGCCTGAGCCTCGGCCACGCCGTGGCCCAGGGCGTCGGACTCGGCCAGCAGCACCTTGCGGACGCCAGCGATCTTGGCGGCCGCGTCGGCCACGGCCTTGGCGCCCTTGCCCAGCACCAGCACGTCGACGTCGCCCGAGATCTTCAGGGCGGCGGTGACGGTCTTGTGGGTGGCGTCGCGCAGCAGCGCGTTGTCGTTATCGGCGACGACGAGAACAGCCATTACAGCACCCCCGCGGTGTTCAGCTTGGAAACCAGGTCAGCGGCCGTCTCGACCTTGATGCCGGCCGAGCGCTTGGCGGGCTCGGTGACCTTCAGGACTTTCAGGCGCGGCGCGATGTCGACGCCGTAGTCGGCGACCGTCTTGCTGACGATCTCCTTCTTCTTGGCCTTCATGATGTTGGGCAGAGACGCATAGCGCGGCTCGTTCAGGCGCAGGTCGGCGGTGACCACGGCGGGCAGATCGACGTCGATCGTCTGCAGGCCGCCGTCGACTTCGCGGGTGACCTTGGCGCTGGTCGCCGAGACCTCGATCGCCGAGGCGTAGGTGGCCTGCGGCCAGCCCAGCAGGGCCGACAGCATCTGACCCACGGCGTTGTTGTCGCCGTCGATCGCCTGCTTGCCCATCAGGACGAGGTTCGGGTTCTCTTCGGCCACCACGGCGGCCAGCAGCTTGGCGACGGCCAGCGGCTCGGGATCGGCGTCGGTGGTGATCAGCACCCCGCGGTCGCCACCCATGGCCAGCGCCGTACGGATGGTTTCCTGGGCCTGCGCCGGACCGATGCTGACGATGACGACCTCGGTCGCCACGCCCTTTTCCTTGAGGCGCACGGCTTCTTCGACCGCGATCTCACAGAAAGGGTTCATCGACATCTTGACGTTCGCCAGGTCGACGCCCGTCTGGTCCGCCTTCACGCGGGCCTTCACGTTATAATCGATCACCCGTTTGACCGGGACTAGGACCTTCATCGGTTTCCACCGCCTCCAGGCTTGTGTTTCTCCTGCTCGGGCACCGACTTAGCGTTTCGGCGCCGCAATGCAAGTTTCCCTTGGCGTAAGCGTAAGGCTGAAAACGCGCCGGGCTTCAAACGGTTGTACGATTTTCGCGGGCGTCTGTCTCCGGGAGGCCCCCTCGCGACAATTCCCTTAAGCGCTGAAAAGCGATATGGGGCCGCCATGAACAAGACCATCAACCGCCTGAAGTACATCTTCATCGGTATCTTCCTGTTGGCCAGCGCCAGCGTGCTGGCCTACCACGCGATGTGGGTGTGGCCGAAGGATCGCTGCGAGAAGAGCGGCGGCGCCTGGGCCGGCAAGTGGATGAAGTGCGCCACGGTCTATCCGATCGAGACCTGGACCCGCCGTCCGCGCGGCACCCCGCCGCTGAACGGCGAGAGCGCCGATGCGCCCACCGCCGACGCGCCGGCCAAGGCCGCGCCCGCTCCGGCGGCGGCTCCGGCTGCGGCGGCTCCCGAGAAGAAGTAGCGCCCCCGTCTACCGCGTCGCGCCCGGTTTCCAGAGCACGTCGGCCTGACCCTTGTCGTTGGCCCAGCGGGCGGCGACGAACAGAAGGTCCGACAGGCGGTTCAGATACTTGACCGCCGGCGCGCCGACGATCTCGCCCTCCATCTCCGCCAGGGCCACGACCCCGCGCTCGGCGCGGCGGCAGACCGTGCGGGCCACGTGCAGGGCGGCCGCGGCCGGCGAGCCGGCGGGCAGGACGAACGAGGTCAGCGGCGCCATCTCGCCGTTCAACTGGTCGATCTCGCGCTCGAGCCGCTCGACCTGGCTTTCCAGAACGCGCAGGGGCTCCCATTCGGGCTTGCCGTTCTGCTCGGGTGTGGCGAGATCGGCGCCCAGGTCGAACAGGTCGTTCTGGATACGCTCCAGGATCGCGTCGAGCACAGGATCGATTGCGGTGTGCTGGCGGGCCTGGCCGATCGCGGCGTTGGTCTCGTCGACCCCGCCATAGGCGTCGACGCGTGGCGAGGCCTTGCTGACCGGCGCCCCTGTGGCCAGGCGTGTTTCACCGCCATCTCCGGTGCGCGTATAGATGCGGTTCAGCGTGACCATCAGTCGCGGACTCCCGTTCGCCGAATGGGGCTAGAGGTTAAGCGCCCTTCCGCCACCAGAAGGCGGCGGCGACCAGGACGATGATGGCGATGAACTGCAAGAGCACGCGCAGCCGCATCAGCTTGTTCGACCAGGAGCGGCCGAAATCGCCCCCGCGAAAGAGGGCGTAGAGGCCCGCCCCCAGGGCGATCAGAACCGCCAGAAGCGCGGCGGGAACGAGGACGTCAAACAGGTGCGACATGCCTCTCAGAATAGGGCGTGGTCGCTCCCTGCGCCATACCGACCGTAGCCATAAGGGCGCGGTCGCGGGGGATCGGGGGATTCCTGATCAGCGATCAACGTCCGATGAGCGAATTCGCCGAACCTGTTCGGTGAGGGCTTTTGTCGCAGTGACTTGCTGAGAACGATTGCGTACCCATCTGGGACACGGTCGTTCGAAGACTTTTGTTCCATTTGGTGGTTGCGTCGATGTCTTCCTGGCGTTAGACGCCCCGCTTTCGTTTTTTCAGTGCGCGTTCGTTGAACATGATCACCCTCCCCCCTTGCGGTCTGTTCATCGCTTTTCACCCACTCAATCGGGGGACAGGAGACCACCGCATGAGCGCTCGCCTAGCGACCGCCGCCGCGCTCTCCGCGTCCGATCGCGAAGAAGCCATGGCTGAAGTTCGCCAACTGATCACCGACCTGCGCGACGCCGCGCAGGACGGCCGTGAGTTGGCCCGCCGTTACGCCGACGTCCTTCAGAACGTCGTCGATGAATATTGTGTCGAGTTCGAAAAGCGCGCCGAAGCCGCGCTCGCCCGTCTGGAGGCCGCCGCATGAGCTTTGTGTCCGTCAATATCGACCAGGGCTCTGAAACCCCGGTGAAGCTGACCCGCCGCGCGCTGGCCAAGCAACGCACCCGTGAGCGCGTCCTGGCCGCCGCCCGCCGCCTGTTCAGCGAGCGCGGCTATGAGGGCGCCACGATCCGTGACATCGCCCAGGCCGCCGGCATGTCGACCGGCGCCGTGTTCGCCAGCTTCGCCGACAAGTCGGAGCTGTTCGAAGAGATCCTCACGGCCGACTACGAAGTCATCTACGCCCAGATGACCCAGGCCGCCCGCACCGCCAAGACGGTGGACGAGGCGCTGCTGGGCCTGTTCGGCGTGGCCTACAGCTTCCACCTGGAGCAACTGCCGCTGCTGCGCGCCAGCATCGCGGAGTCGTGGACCCGTTCGGAAGCCGCCGAGCGCCGGGCCCGCAACGATCTCAAGCACATCTTCAAGCTCATCGGCGTGACCCTGCAGCGCGCGATCGACGAGGGGCAGCTCAAGAAGGATATCGACGCCAAGCTCTTGGCCGAAATCACTTGGGACGTGTATGTCGCCAACTATCGCCGCGCCGTCTACGACGGCTGGTCGGTCGAGGCGCTGCTGGCGCGGCTTTCGGATCAGCTGAAGGTCATCTTCGCGGGCGCCCGCGCTTAGAAACAGACGGGGGCGCTCCGTTCGGGGGAGCGGAGCGCCTTCGATTTCAAGATTGACGCTGGCGTGTTCGAGGGGGGCGGGCTTGGGCGTAAGAGACGAGCAGAAGGCGGCGACGCGCGAGAAGGTTCTCGACGCCGCCAGAGACCTGTTCAACGACGTTGGCTACGAAGAGACCACCATCCGCGCCATCGCGGAGCGGGCGGGCGTCTCGGTCGGCAGCGTCTTCACGACCTTCGCCTCAAAGGCGGAGGTGCTCAGCCATGTGATGACCCACCGCCTGGACGAGCTCTACGCCGAGTTCGACCGGGTGATCCCGTTCCTGCGGGGCAGCACGGCCGACCGCCTGTGCTCGATCTTCGCCATTCACTACGCGTTCGAGACCCGGCGGGTGAAGCTGTTCCTGGCTCACATCGCCGCGTCCTATAATCCCAACAACGAAGCGGGCGTCACGCCCTACGGCCGCAATCCGCGCCTCAGCCAGATGCTGATCGACGTGCTGGAGGACGGCGTGCGCAAGGGTGAGGTGCGGTCCGATCTCGACCTTGGCCTGCTGGTCGACACCCTGAAGGCCGCCTACGCCTGGAACTACCGCATGGCCGCCGCCAAGGGCGGTGATCTCGCCGCCACCGAGATGTCGGCGGTGATGGATCGACAGATCGCGCTGATCGCCGAGGGCTGGAAGCCGCGGTAGGGGGCGCTGTTTCACGGGCCCCCTCGGATCGCTTACGGCCACGTTTGCGTTCAGGCCGGACAATCCATGGAGAGTCCGATGAAACGCACCCTGTCCCTGTCCCTCGCGGCCCTGTTCGTGACCGGCGCTCTGGCCGCCTGCGACAAGGAAGCCGGCCGCAAGCAGGAGACGATCGGCAAGGTCGAGTCCGGCGTCGGCGAGATCGTCGGCGACAAGGACCTGAAGGCCGAGGGCCAGAAGGACAAGGTGGCCGGCAACCTCAAGCAGGGCGAGATCAAGGACGCGATCAAGGACGCCAAGAAGTAGGCGGCTGATCTGGCGGCGCCTCGATAGGCTGTGGACCAATCCTCCCCCTAGCGGGGGAGGTGTCGGCGAAGCCGACGGAGGGGGCAGAAGCCGGCTCGTCAGTTCTTCCCCCTCCGGCCTTCGGCCTCCTCCCCCTCTGGGGGGAGGATTTTCCAACGTTCGCCATGGGTTGCGTGCAGCCCCTACAATCGCCCGCGTCCGCCGCCTTTCAGGCGATCGAGCCTTCGCTCAGTCGGCGGATTCGACGCTGGCATAGACGTCGCGACGGCGGCGAGCGCTGCGTCCAGCGCCGATCCCGCCGCCGCCCGCGGCGCGGGCCGTCTCTGGCCGCTCATCGCCGCGATCTTGCGGACGTTTGAGGCCATTTCCCCGCACGCTTTGACCTTGTCACGGGCCTTGCGCAGCACGGCGGGGTCATCGCTGGCCTCGATCATGGCCCAGGCGGCGTCGATCGCCGCCATCAGCTTGGCCTGTATCCGGGCGCACCAGGTTTCGGAGGTCGTCTGGGTCATGGCGCCAGCATGAGGCCACGCCGGAGGCCGGGGATAAGAAACCTGCGTTTTCCTGTAAGGCCTTGAATTTCCTGGATCTGATCCGAAGAAGAACGGGGATTGAGCCCGTCCACGTCGCGACCCTGTGGATAACTTTCGCTGCGTCGCCGCCGCAGGGGCAGGATTGCCAGCCGCGCGCGCCGGTCGCACAGTCCCCTCAATGGTTCGGGGAGAGTGTTATGGGTATCGGGGGCAAGGTCGCGCTGACGGCCGTGGGATTGGTGCTGGCCGTGAGCGCCGTGGTGGCGGTGCGCACCGCGACATTCCAGGCGCCGGCCCAGGCCGATCCCGCCGCCGCCAAGCTGGCGCCGGCCCGTCCGGTCGACGTCGCCAGGGCCGCCGACCACCTGGCCCAGGCCATCCGCTTCCAGACCATCAGCCACCAGGACCGCGCCGAGGACCAGCCGGCCGAGTGGGACAAGCTGCACGCCTGGCTGCAGGCCACCTATCCGCTGGCCCACAAGGCCATGACCCGCGAGGTCGTGGGCGGCCATGGCCTGGTCTACACCTGGACCGGCTCGAATCCCGCCCTGCCGCCGATCGTGCTGATGGCCCACCAGGACGTGGTGCCGGTCACCCCCGGCAGCGAAGGCCAGTGGACTCACCCGCCCTTCGCCGGCGTGGTGGCCGACGGCAAGGTCTGGGGGCGCGGGGCGATCGACGACAAGGGTTCGCTGGTCACCATCTTCGAGGCGCTGGAAAACGTCGCGGCCGGCGGCTTCAAGCCGGTGCGGACCGTGATCATCGTCAGCGGCCATGACGAGGAGGTGCGCGGCGAGGGCGCCCGGGCGGCGGCGGCGCTTCTGAAGTCGCGCAACGTCAAGGCTCAGTTCGTGCTGGACGAGGGCATGGCGGTGGTCGCCGACCATCCGGTCACCGGCAAGCCCGCGGCCATCGTCGGCGTGGCCGAGAAGGGCTATGCGACCCTGAAGGTCACCGCCCCGGCCGTCGGCGGCCACTCGTCGGCCCCGCCCAAGGACGGCGGCGGCGTCGTCACCCTGGCCAAGGCCGTGCAGGCGATCCACGACAACCCCTTCCCGATGAAGTTCGAGGGACCGGGCGCGGACATGCTGAAGGCGATCGCGCCCCACGCCTCGCCGGTGGTGAAGATCTTCGCGGCGAACACCTGGCTGTTCTCGTCGCTGCTGGTGAACGTCACGGCCAAGAGCCCGGCGGGCGCAGCCATGCTGCACACCACCATCGCGCCGACCATGCTCAAGGGCTCTCCCAAGGAGAACGTCCTGCCGCAGGACGCCACCGCCTGGATCAACTACCGCATCGCGCCGGGCGACAGCTCCGACAAGGTGATGGCCAAGGCCAAGGAAGCGGTCGGCGATCTGCCCGTCGAACTGGCCTTCCAGGGCAACCGTAACGAGCCCTCGGCCGTGTCGTCGACCGAGTCCGACGCCTGGAAGACCCTCGCGGGCCTGGCCGCCGACGAGAGCAAGGCCCCGGTCGTGCCGGGCCTCGTCACCGCCGGCACCGACAGCCGCTACATGGGCGGGGTCTCGAGCGACGTCTACCGCTTCCAGCCGCTGGTGCTCACCGTCGACGGCACCAAGGTGATCCACGGCACCGATGAGCACATCAGCCTCGACAATGTTGAGCGCATGGTCCGCTTCTATCAGCGCCTGGTGGAGACGGCGGGGTCGCGCTAGGGGGCTTGAGCTCAGCGCCCCCTCCGTCACGCGGCTTGCGCCGCGCGCCACCTCCCCCGCAAGCGGGGCAGGAGGGGGAGCCGCATCCTCCTCACCCGTGGAACGGGGGAGGTGGCGCGGCGCCGATAGGCGACGTGACGGAGGGGGCGCTGCTAAGTTAAGAACGCTGTTACTCCGCTCGTAGCGTCGTGAAACCGCAATCAACTTGATGCACAGCCTGGCCATGCCCGACGACGCCTCCAAGCCGATCAAAGCCCCCGCCGACACGTTCGGCGAAGGTTTCGTCTGGGACGCCTGGTACGTGGCGGCCCTGTCGCCGGACCTGAAGCCGGGCACGAAGTCCAAGCGCGAGTATCTGGGCGAGCCGGTGCTGCTGGGCCGCACGCGCGGCGGCGAAGTCTACGCCATCCGCGACATCTGTCCCCACCGCGCCGCCGCCCTGTCGGCCGGCCGGCTGGTGCGCGAGGCCGACGGGACCGACAGTGTCGAGTGCCCCTATCACGGCTGGCGGTTCGGACCCGACGGCGCCTGCACCGCGATCCCGTCCCTGACCGCCGACAGCGACTTCGACATCGCCAAGGTGCGGGTGCGCCGCTATCCGATCGTCGAGGCGCAGGGCCTGGTGTGGATCTGGATGTCGTCCAACCCGCGCTTCGACGGGGAGCCGCCCGAGCCGCCGCCGGTGATCCCGGGCGTGGTGGGCGGCAAGCCCAAGCTCGTCGATCACCTGGACTACGACATCCATATCGACCACGCCGTGCTGGGCCTGATCGACCCGGCCCACGGCCCTTACGTCCATCAGCAGTGGTGGTGGCGCACCAAGACCAGCCAGCACGAGAAGAAGAAGTGCTTCGCGCCCAGCGAGGCCGGCTTCACCATGGTGCGGCACGAGCCGTCCAAGAACTCCAAGGCCTACGCCATCCTGGGCGGCGAGCCGCTGACCGAGATCACCTTCCGCCTGCCGGGCCTGCGCTGGGAGCATGTGACGGTCGGCGAGAAACAGGTGCTGGCCCTGTCGGCCATGACCCCGATCAACGCCCACAAGACCCGGATGAACCAGATCATGTGGTCGGATCACTGGGCGTTTACGGCGCTCTATCCGCTCATCCGCATCGCCGCCCGCGCCTTCCTGCGCCAGGACGGCAAGATCGTCGAGAACCAGACCCCGGGCCTCAAGTGCAACCCGCCCCTGATGTGGGTGGGCGACGCCGACCAGCAGGCCCGCTGGTACCACCAGTGTAAGCGCGAATGGAACGCCAGCCGCCGCGAGGGCCGGCCGTTCGTCAACCCGGTCAAGGACCAGACGCTGCGCTGGCGGACGTGAGGGCTTCCTGAAACCCGACCTCCCCGGCGAACGCCGGGGCCCAGATTCATCCGGGGCGGCTGGGGATGATGCGACATCACGCGGCGTCTGTTGGATAGATGCTGGTGGGCTCGATCTGGATCCCGGCGTTCGCCGGGAAGGTCGGCTATATGGGGGGAGGTGGGAGACAGTTCGCGACCCAGGGCGGACTTTGCCTCCCTCTCCTCTAGGGAGAGGGAGGGGCCCGCCGCGAAGCGGTGGGAGGGAGAGGGGTTACGAGGGCTGACGGCGTGCCGGCGCTCCGTCGGACGCTGTAACCCCTCTCCCCAACCCTCTCCCTCTGGGAGAGGGAACAATGACCGACATCCACCCCGAACAGCCGATTACAATGTCCGCTGCCGGGCCGGCCGCCGACCCATTGCCAGCGTCGGTTTATCCAATCATTTCAGGGCGGGAATCACGGAGCTTGGCTGAGGTTCGGGAAGCGATGATGGCGCATAGTTTGGACCTCTACCGCCACCGCCTCCTCACCAGCCTGCGCACCCTGCCGACCGCGCGGCAGTGGCTGTTCTGCCTGATGGTCTCCGCCGTCACCCTGGCGACCATGGCGGTGATCGGCTTCTCGACCGGGCTCTATCAGCTGACGCCGACCCAGCCGGGCCTAGCCTGGCGGATGCTAACGGTGATCATGATCCCGGCCCTGGGCGAGGAGCTGCCCTTCCGCGCCGTCCTGACGCCGGGGCCGGGCGAGGGGCGGCGGCCGTGGGTCGAGGTCGGGGTCGCCATCGGCCTCTATGTGCTGTGGCATGTGGTCGAGGCCCTGACCTTCCTGCCCAACGCCGCGCCGGTGTTCCTGCGGCCTGACTTCCTGCTGTGCTGCGCGGTGCTGGGGCTGGGCTGCGCGGTGACCAAGCGGGTGACCGGTTCGGTCTGGCCGGCGGTGCTGTTGCACTGGGCGCTGGTGGTGGTCTGGCAGACCTGGCTGGGCGGGGTCAGCGCGCTGGGGTGACCCGCGCCCACGAAAAAGCCCGCCCGGTCATGGGGGGACCGGACGGGCTCTCTTCTCGGAACGCGGCCAGAGGGACGGAGCGGACGCGCCCCGAAAGCTCGGCGAGGGGGTTAGCCCTCGATCGCTCTAGCCCCGCTTAGGCGCGGTAGACGTAGGCGCTGGAGACGTAGCCGACGCCGACGCCGTCCTGGCCAACCAGGATCCACTTGCCGTCACCGGTGCGGCCCAGGGCCTGGAAGGTCGTGCCCGACTCCACCGCGCCCAGGCGCTCGCCCCGGGTGGAGGCCGAAGCCCGCAGGTTGACGGTCGAGCGGGCGACCATCTTCTTCTCGATCTTCACCAGCGGCGCGGCCTGGACCGTCTGGGCGTAGCGGTAGCCGCCCGACTTGTAGATCCCGCCGACCTCCTGGGCCGCGTCGGTCTTCTGCATCTTGCAGCCGACCAGCGAACCGGCGCCCGCGCCGACCACGGCGCCGATGGCCGTGCCCGTGCGCTGGTCGTTCTTGGCCAGGTTCGAGCCGGCCGCGGCGCCCAGCAGGGCCCCGACGACGGCGCCGATCTCCTGCTTCTTGCCCGAGGCCTTGCAGCCGACGACGCCGCCCAGCTTCTCGTCCATGGCGTGGGCGGCGGGCGCGGCGGTCATCGCCAGAGCGGTGGCGGCGGCGCCCAGGGTCAGGGTGATCGTCTTGATCTTGGTCGTGATGGTCATGGTCTTGGTCCTTCGTCCCTTTGAAAACTCACCGGGGTCAGCAACCCCGTGAGACGCACCATGGCAGGACCAAGCTGAACGGTTGCGCGGACCGCTCTGGCAGATTTCGTTCATGTTGGATTTTTTTGGGGAGGGGCGGGCGCGCCCCCTCCGTCTCGTCGCTGCGCGCCGATCCACCTCCCCCGCAAGCAGGGGAGGAGAAGGTTCTTCCTCACCCGTGACACGGGGGAGGTGGCGCGATGCGGATACGCATCGTGACGGAGGGGGCGCTTGGTCGCCCTAGGCCCCCAGCGCGTAGGGCCCGCCCTTGTCGAGCGCGGTCTTCCAGGCCGGGCGGGCGTGCATGCGGCCGATCCAAGCGGCCATGTTCGGATAGTCGGCCAGCTTGCCCATGGCCTTGGCGACCTCGGGCACGAAGCTCATCTGGATGTCGGCGCCGGTGAGGCTGTCGCCCACGAAGAACTCACGGCCGGCCAGGCTCTGGTCGACATACGACAGGTGGTTGGCGATCTCGGACTGGATGCGCGGGTGCAGCGGCGCGCCGGCCTCGCCCAGGCGGCCGACATACATGTTGAGCATCAGCGGCAGCATGGCCGAGCCCTCGGCGTAGTGCAGCCACTGCTGGTAGCGGTCATAGTCGGCGCTGGCCGCGTCCGGGGCTAGGCGACCGCCGCCGTGGCGACGGATCACGTAGTCGATGATCGCGCCGGACTCGATGACGACGAGATCGCCGTCCTGGATCACCGGCGACTTGCCCAGCGGGTGGACGTCGGTCAGCGACGGCGGCGCCAGGCGGGTTTGCGGATCGCGCTTGTGCTGGACGATCTCGTAGGGGAGCGACAGCTCCTCCAGAAGCCACAGGATCCGCTGCGAGCGCGACTCGTTGAGGTGGTGGACCTTGAGCACGTTTCATCCCCTATTTTGTGGTTATGCTGCATTGCGGCATTGCTCGCAGGTGCGAAAAGAGCCACAGTGAAAGAAAACAACTGTTTGGGCGCGGGGAGCAAGCCATGACCGACACGGTCGCCGAGAAGACCAACGAGACTCTCATCCTGGCCGGCCTGACGGGCCTGTTGCGCGAGGCCGCCGACGCGGCGGGGCTGTTCGTGGCGGAGGCCAAACCGGCGGTCCTGGCGCACATTGCGCCAAATGGCGGCAAGGTCGACCGCAAGCTGGCCGACGTCCACCAGCATCGCGTCCACGGCTATGGCTGGTACGCTTCCTACGCCGAGCTGATGAACCAGGTCGCCGGCTGGGCCGAGCGGCTGGAGGCTGAAGGCCGCTTTGGCGAGATCGAGGCCCTGCTGGCCCAGCTCCTGTTCTCCGAATACTGCGCCCAATTGGTCGGCGGCATCCCGATGAACCAGGGCGAGATCGTCCGCCCGGCGCATCTGGTCGAGGACCGTGCGGTGCTGAACCGCCTCTATTCCAATGGCCTGATGAAGCTGATGGTCGAGGGCGGGACCCAGGCCGTGAAGGCCCGCATCGCCCAGCGCCTGGCCGAGGCCCGTGGTCGCTCGACCCTGGAGCAGACCGGTCTCGACGAGACGTTCGAGATGATCCGCGACCAGTTCCATGCCTTCGCCGAGGAAAAGGTCACCCCCTTCGCCCACGAGTGGCACCTGAAGGACGAGCTGATCCCGCTGGAGCTGGTGCAGGAGCTGGGCGAGCTGGGCGTGTTCGGCCTGACCATCCCCGAGGAATTCGGCGGCAGCGGCATGGGCAAGACCGCCATGTGCGTGGTCTCCGAGGAGCTGTCGCGCGCCTGGATCGGCGTCGGCTCGCTGGCCACCCGCTCGGAGATCGCCGGCGAGCTGATCCTGACCGGCGGCACCGACGCCCAAAAGGAATACTGGCTGCCCAAGATCGCCAGCGCCGAGATCCTGCCGACCGCCGTCTTCACCGAGCCGAACACGGGCAGCGACCTTGGCGCCCTGCGCACCCGGGCGGAGCTCAAGGGCGATCAGTATGTGGTGACGGGCGCCAAGACCTGGATCACCCACGCCGCCCGCGCCGACGTGATGACCCTGCTGGTCCGCACCGACCCGGCCACCACCGACTATCGCGGCCTGTCGATGCTGCTGGCGCCCAAGCCGCGCGGCACGGACGAAAACCCCTTCCCCGCCGAGGGCATCAGCGGCGGCGAGATCGGCGTGATCGGCTATCGCGGCATGAAGGAATATGAGCTGGGCTTCGACGGCTTCACCGTGCCGGCGCAGAACCTGCTGGGCGGCGTCCCTGGCCAGGGCTTCAAGCAGCTGATGGCCACCTTCGAGAGCGCCCGCATCCAGACCGCCGCCCGCGCCGTGGGCGTGGCCCAGGCGGCGCTGGAGGTTGGCCTGTCCTACGCGCTGGACCGCAAGCAGTTCGGCCAGCCGATCTTCGACTTCCCGCGCGTGCACAACAAGCTGGCCATGATGGCCGCCGAGATCATGGGCGTGCGCCAGCTGACCTATTTCGCCGCCCGCCAGAAGGACGAGGGCAAGCGCTGCGACCTCGAAGCCGGCATGGCCAAGCTGATCGCCGCCCGCGTCGCCTGGGCCGCCGCCGACAACGCCCTGCAGATTCACGGCGGCAACGGTTTCGCGATGGAATACGCCGCCAGCCGCCTGCTGGCCGACGCGCGGATCCTCAACATCTTCGAGGGGGCGGGGGAGATCCAGGCCCAGGTCATCGCGCGGCGCCTGCTGGACGGCGGGAACTAACGCCAAGACGCCCCCTCCGTCTCGCTGCGTATCCGCAGCGATCCACCTCCCCCGCAAGCGGGGCAGGAGGCCAGTTTCCTCCTCACCCGCAAAGCGGGGGAGGTGGCGCGATGCGCAGCATCGTGACGGAGGGGGCGCTTGCGCCCTTGTCCGCCGCTGGAGCATCAGCTTAGCCTCGCGTCCTCATCCGAAGGACGCTCCATGCTGACCACAACCCGCCGCGCCGCCCTGATCTCAGGCCTCGCCACCACCGGCCTGGCGGCGTTTGGGAACCGAGCCTTCGCGCAAGAGACCGGCGCGGTCGGTGCGGCGGTCGACCGGTTCGCCCATGAGGTGATGGCGGCGTTCCCCGACCAGCCGGGCCTCGGGATCACCGTGGTCGAGAACGGCCAGATCACCCTGGCCAAGGGCTATGGCGTCAAGACGCTGGGCGGCCAGGACCGCTGCGACGCCACCACCGTCTTCGGCATCGCCTCCAACACCAAGGCGATGACCGCCGCCCTGCTGGCCATTCTGGTCGACGAGGGACGGGTCGAGTGGGACGCGCCGGTCACGAAGTATCTGCCGGACTTCCAGATGAAGGATCCGATCGTCACCAAGCTGCTGACGGTGCGCGACCTCCTCGTGCATCGCAGCGGCCTGTCCCTGGGCGCCGGGGACCTGATGATCTGGCCCGCGCCCACCCATACCCGGGCCGAGATCGTGGCCGGCCTGAAGCACTTGCCGATCGGCGGACAGTTCCGGGGCGGCTACGCCTATGACAACGTCCTCTATGTCGTCGCCGGGGCGGTGATCGAGGCGGTCACGGGCCAGACCTGGGAGCAGGTGATCAAGGCGCGGATCTTCGACCCGCTGGGCATGAGCAACACCGTCTCCAGCCCGCGCCTCGTCGACCAGTCCCGCCGCGCCCTTCCGCACGCGCGCCTGGGCCCGCCGGTGCGGGGGCTGGGGCCGCAGAAGGTGCTGCCGTTCGACGCCAGCTTCGACGCGGCGGGGCCTGCGGGCGGGGTCAATTCCTGTCCGGCCGATATCGGCAAGTGGATGCAGGCGCAGCTGGGCCTTGGCCTCTCGGCCGACGGCAAGCGGCTGTGGAGCGAAGCCCAGGCCCGCGAGATGTGGAAGCCGCAGACCATCACCAGCTGGTCGGACGGTCCGTCCAACGAGAATCCGGCGCGGCCGTCGCTTCAGGCCTATGCGCTGGGCTGGTACGTCCAGGATCACCGCGGCGAGCGGCTGCTGTGGCACACTGGGGGGCTAGCGGGGTTCATCTCCTATACGGGCCTGCTGCCCGGTCGAAAGTCCGGGATCATGGTCATGACCAACGCCGAGGAGAACCCGGTGCTGCGGTCACTGCGCTTCGGAGGACCGGACCGGCTGCAGGGCCGCAGCGACTTCGACTGGATCGCCTCGTCCAAGCGCGTCCAGGCCGAGGCAGACGCCAAGACGATCAAGGACGCTGCAGCCGCCACCACGCCCAAGGGCGGTGGCGCGCCCCCCAGCCTGCCGCTGGAGGCCTATGCAGGCGTCTATCGCGATCCCTGGTACGGTACGGTGACGATCAGCGTGACCGGCAAGGGCAAGAAGAAGGGGCTCTATGTCTCGTTCGACAAGACCCCGCTGCTGCGCGGCAAGCTCGCGCCGTTCGACGGCGAGACATTCATCACCACCTTCGAGGACCGCACCCAGGAAGACGCGTTCTTCACCTTCGACATCAAGGACGGCAAGGCGGTTTCGGCCCTGGTCAAGGCGGTCTCGCCTCTGGCCGACTTCAGCTACGACTACCACGACCTGCGGCTGACGCGGGAAGGGTAGGGCGGACGGCGCGGGCCGCCCGCCTCCACGAACCTCAGTGCTCGCCGCTCAGTTCCTGCACTTCCTCGAACGTGCGCAGGCCGGGACGCTGGGCGCAGACCAGCACAGCCATGTTCCCCGGCAGGTGCTGGTTGGCCAGCATCTTCTCGTGGGCGGCCGGGATCTGGTCCCAGGGGAACACTTCCGACAGGCAGGGGTCGACGCGGCGGTCGACGACCAGCTGGTTGGCGGCGCTGGCCTGCATCAGGTTGGCGAAGTGGCTGCCCTGCACGCGCTTCTGGCGCATCCACAGGAAGCGGGCGTCCATGGTCAGGTTGAAGCCCGAGGTGCCGGCGCAGATCACGACCATGCCGCCGCGCTTGACCAGGAACACCGACACCGGGAAGGTCTGCTCGCCAGGGTGCTCGAACACCATGTCGACGTCCTTGTTGCCGGTGATCTGCCAGATCGCCTTACCGAACTTGCGGCTTTCCTTCATGTAGTCGTTGAACTCGGGGCCGTTCACCTTCGGCAGCTGGCCCCAGCAGTTGAACTCCTTGCGGTTCAGCACCGCCTTGGCGCCCATCGACAGCACGAACTCGCGCTTGTCGTCGTCGCTGACCACGCCGATGGCGTTGGCGCCGGCGACGGCGGCCAGTTGGGTGGCGAAGACGCCGAGACCGCCCGAGGCGCCCCAGACCAGCACGTTCTGGCCGGGCTTCAGCTCATGCGGCTTGTGGCCGAACAGCATGCGGTAGGCGGTCGCCAGGGTCAGGGTGTAGCAAGCGGCCTCTTCCCAGGTCAGGTGCTTGGGGCGCGGCAGCAATTGTCGCGATTGGACCCGGCAGAACTGGGCGAAACTGCCGTCCGGCGTCTCGTAGCCCCAGATCCGCTGGCTGGACGAGAACATCGGGTCGCCGCCGTTGCACTCCTCGTCGTCGCCGTCGTCCTGGTTACAGTGGATGACGACCTCGTCGCCCAGCTTCCACCGCTTCACCTTGGCCCCGACCTTCCAGACGATGCCCGAAGCGTCGGACCCGGCGATGTGATAGGGCTGCTTGTGGCCGTCCAGCGGGCTGATCGGCTCGCCCAGCGCGGCCCAGACGCCGTTGTAATTGACGCCGGCGGCCATCACGAGGACCAGAACCTCGTCCTCGCCGATCTCCCAGGTGGGCACCACCTCGACCTGCATGGCGGTGGCGGGCTTGCCGTGGCGCTCCTTGCGGATGCTCCAGGCGTACATGTTTTTCGGCACGTGGAAGGCCGGCGGGATCTCACCGATCTCGTACAGGTCCTTCAGCTCGGTCTTCTCAAGCGTCTGAATCGTCATCTCACTCCCCGTCCTTCCGCGCTGCAACAACGCGCAAAGGTCAAACTCGGCTGCGCTGCCCGGCGGTCGAAACGCGAAAAAGTTCCGCCGCAGGGTCGTTTTTGGGCTCCGGGCGCAAAATTGATCCCGGAATGCCCCTACGCTGAGACAAGTGTTTAAACCTGGCAAGCAGAATCTTTGTGCGCCGCAACATCGGGGCGGACTCTCGCAGGGGGAAGGTTGCGGCGCGCGGCGCGACGGGCCACGCTGGCGGCATGATCCACCTGTCCCACCCCGAGGCCGGCGTTGCTCTGGTCGAGCTCGACGTCGCGCCGGCCAATGTCCTGGCCATGGCCGAACGCGCGCGCCTGCTGGAGGCTTTCGCCGCCATCGACGCCGACCGTACGGTGCGCGTGGCGATCCTTACCGGGCGCCACGGCGCCTTCTGCACCGGCGACGACTTGGCCGAGTCGCTGTCGCGCGACATCCCGACCCAGACGGCGGCCATCCTGCATTTCCTGGACATGTGCGACCGCATCGCCGCCGTCCGCGTCCCGGTGATCGCCGTCATCGACGGCTGGTGCATCGGCGGCGGGCTGGAGCTGGCGCTCGCCTGCGACATCCGCCTGGCCGGGCCGCGCGCCAGCTTCGCCTGCTCGGCGGTGCGGATGGGCCTGACCGCCTCGGCCGACCGCCTGACGAAGTTGGTCGGGGAGAGCCGCGCCAAGCCGCACCTGCTGACCGGCGCCCCGTTCGACGCGGCGCGGGCCCTGGCCGACGGGATCGTGGCCGAGGTCCACCCGTCGGAAGGGCTGCTGCCGGCCGCGCTGGACATGGCGCGCATCATCGCCTCCCGCGCGCCCCTGGCGATCGAGGCGACCAAGCGTGTGGCGTCGGGCCTCTGTGCGACGGCTGACGAGATCCCGGCCCTCGCCGCTTCGGCGGACCACGCCGAGGCGCGGGCGGCGTTCATCGGCAAGCGGCCGGCGGTGTTTACGGGGCGTTAAACGGCGCCTAGCCTCCCGCCATGACCACGCCTCCGCCTTCGTCTTTCAAGCCCATCGTTCTCACCGACGCCCGAGGTGTCGCGTTCCTCGAGCGCCATCCCGCGACCCACAAGGTGGTGACAACACCTTCGCAGGCAGGGCTGATCGAGACGGCGCTGCATTTCCGAGATGGCGCGGCCGTGCCTCCCGACGACCAATGGGCGATGCCGAACGCCAACGTTCCCCAAGATCGTGAAGCCGACCTGTGTTTCGAGAACAGCGGCCATGCGCCGCCGCTCGGCTTCTGGGTGACCCACCCTGATATTCTGGCCTGGACGACTTCGGCCCTCGACGACGCGTCGGGGGACTGGTGGGTCAAGGTCTGGGTAAAGCGCTGAGGCGGCCGGTTCGCATCCGCGAAATCCATATTGCGCCGCAACAAATCCCGGCTCATGATCGGCGATAATCAAGAACGAGAAACGCCGGGAGTTCGTCATGTCCGCCAAGCCGTATCAGCACGCGCCCGATCCGCCGTGGATCTTCCGCACCTATGCCGGCCACTCGACGGCGGAGAAGTCGAACGCGCTCTATCGGGCGAACCTGGCCAAGGGTCAGACGGGCCTGTCGGTGGCCTTCGACCTGCCCACCCAGACCGGCTACGATCCCGATCACATCCTGGCGCGCGGCGAGGTCGGCAAGGTCGGGGTGCCGATCAGCCATCTGGGCGACATGCGCCAGCTCTTCAGCGAGATCCCGCTGGAGAAGATGAACACCTCCATGACCATCAACGCCCCGGCGGCGTGGCTGCTGGCCATGTACGTGGCGCTGGCCGATGAGCAGGGCGCCGACCGCAAGCTGCTGCAGGGCACCACCCAGAACGACCTGATCAAGGAGTACCTCTCCCGGGGCACCTACATCTTCCCGCCGGGTCCGTCCTTAAGGCTGATCGGCGACATGATCGCCTGGTGCTACCGCGAGGTTCCCAAGTGGAACCCGATGAACGTCTGCAGCTACCACCTGCAAGAAGCCGGGGCGACGCCGGAGCAGGAGCTGGCCTTCGCGCTCGCCACCGCCATTTCGGTGCTCGACACGGTCAAGGCCGGCGGCCAGGTTCCGGACGAGGACTTCGAGATCGTCGCCTCGCGGATCAGCTTCTTCGTCAACGCGGGCGTGCGGTTTGTCACCGAGCTGTGCAAGATGCGCAGCTTCACCAAGCTGTGGGACCAGATCCTGCTGGAGCGCTACGGCGTTCAGGACAAGAAGGCCCGCCGCTTCCGCTATGGGGTGCAGGTCAACTCTCTGGGGCTGACCGAGCAGCAGCCTGAGAACAACGTCTACCGCATTCTCATCGAGGCCCTGGCCGTCACGCTCAGCAAGGACGCCCGCTGCCGGGCCCTGCAGCTACCGGCCTGGAACGAAGCCCTGGGCCTGCCGCGCCCGTTCGACCAGCAGTGGTCGCTGCGCCTTCAGCAGGTGCTGGCCTATGAGACCGACCTTCTGGAGTACGAAGACCTGTTCGACGGCTCCCACGTCGTCGAGGCCAAGGTCGCCGAACTGTCGAAGGGCGCGCTGGAGCAACTGGCGCTGATCGACGAAATGGGCGGGGCCGCGAGCGCGATCGACTACATGAAGTCCGAACTCGTCGCCTCCAACGCCAAGCGGGTGCGCGCGGTCGAGACCGGCGACATGACGGTGGTCGGCGTCAACCGTTGGACCGAGACCGAGGCCTCGCCGCTGTCGGCGGGCGAAGGCGCGATCGAGACCGTCGACCCGCGCCTGGAGGCCGAGGTCGTGGCGCGCATCAAGACCTGGCGCGAGGCCCGTGACGCCGCGGCGGTCGAGTCCGCCCTGGCCGAGCTGAAGGCCGCCGCCCGCGAGGGCCGCAACGTCATGGAGCCCTCGATCGCGGCCGCCAAGGCCGGCGTCACCACCGGCGAATGGTCCGGCGCCCTGCGCGAAGTGTTCGGCGAATATCGCGGTCCCACCGGGGTCGCCGTAGTGGTCTCGACGGGCGAGGCCGAGGATGTCGAGGCGGTGAAGGCCGAGGTCGAGCGCGTCTCGCAGATGCTGGGCCGCACGCTGACCTATCTTGTCGGCAAGCCGGGTCTGGACGGTCACTCCAACGGCGCAGAGCAGATCGCCACCCGCGCCCGCGCCTGCGGCATGGAGGTCGTCTATGACGGCATCCGCTCGACGCCCGAAGAGATCGTCCGCCGCGCCAAGGAAAGCCGCGCCCACGTGGTGGGGCTATCGATCCTGTCGGGTTCGCACCTGGATCTGGTGCAGGAGGTCATCCGCGTCATGCGCGCCGAGGGCCTGGGCGACATCCCCGTGGTGGCCGGCGGCATCATCCCGCCCGACGACGCGCTGATCCTGAAGCAGATGGGCGTGGCGCGGATCTACACGCCCAAGGACTTCAAGATCACCGATATCATGGGCGACGTGGTGAAGCTGGTTGAGGCGGCGGCGCTGGCGGAGGCCTAGCCCCGTCCCAGCCGCCAGGCCGCCGCGAAGCCGATCAGGGCCAGCGGCAGGAAGGCGCCGAACAGCAGGACGCCGTGGCTGGTCGCCAGCGCTGCGTCGATGCCGTGGTGGCCGAAGCCCAGCACGTTGGCCATGGCTCCGGCGCCGGCCGAGCCGACCGCGCCGCCGATCAGCTGTGAAGTGGGCACCGCGCCCGAGGCCATGGCCTGCTCTTCGGCCGGCGCGCCGGCGATGGTGCGGCGGGCGATGAAGGCGTGGCAAAGGCCAAAGCCCGCGCCCAGCACGACGAAGGCCAGAGCGGTCTCGATGAGGTTCCCGCGCGGCACCGCCCAGGCGCTGAGCGCCGCGCCCAGGGCGATGACGCCGGCGCCCAGGCGCACGAACAGGCCGTCCTTCTGGGCCGGCACATGGCCGAAGACCAAGGCGCAGGTCGTCCAACCCGCGGCGATGGCCCCGGTGACATAGCCCGCCAGCAGAGGCGAGGCGTCGTGGCGAGCCTGGATGAAGGCCGGTCCATAGACGGTGAAGCCGATCACCGCCGCCTCGCAGGCGAAGATGGTCAGGAGCCCGAGCCCCGTGGCGGTCCGCAGGTCCGCGGCGGACTTTGGCAGCAGGCGGTCCTGAGTACGGCTGTTGGCGGCCAGCATGGCGGCCATGCCGATGACGCCGCCGACGGCCAGGATGACCGCCGCACGCGGCGAGGTCACAACCCCGGCGCCGCCGATCAGGCTGACGCCGACCACCAGCAAGGCCAGTTGCAGGCTGGGGATCCGGGCGCCGCCTGCCTCGCGCTTGCCGCCCGGCAGCATGACCATCACGGCCGCGACGAAGACTGCCGCCTGGACCACGAACATCCAGAACGCGCCGCGCCAGAAGCCGGCGGCGGCGAACAGCCCGCCCAGGGTCGGACCCAGCAAGGTCGCAGCCCCCCAGACTCCGGCGATCGCGCCGTAGACGCGCGGCCACAGGCTTTGCGGGAACAGGGCGGTGATGGCGACATAGCAGAGGGCTACCACGGCTCCGGCGCCCAGGCCCTGCACCAGCCGTCCGACGATGAAGGTGACGAACTCCGGCGCGACCGCGCTCATGGCGCAGCCGATCGCATAGACCAGACCGCTCAGCGCCGTCGCCGTCCGCAGGCCCAGGCCGGCCGACAGCTTGCCCGAACAGGCGCCGGCCACGATCGAGCCGGTCAGATAGGCCGCCACCGACCAGCCGAAATACTGATAGCCGCCGATCTCCTTGGCCACGCTGGGCATGATCGTCGCCGTCACCAGGGTGTCGGCGGCGTTCAGCCAGATGCCCAGGCACAGCAGGGCGAAGCGCGGGACCAGGGCCTTGTCGACCAGACGCGCGGGGGCGGGGGCGGAGCTCATGGCGGCGCACATGGCCCTTTTCGCCGCCCGAGCCAAGGGTGTTTCGCGCGGCTCAGCGCGCCGCGACGCAGCGAACCCAGCGGGCGCAGAGGTCGCGCAGAGCCTCGGATCTGGCGTCCATGTCGCCAGCGGTCTGGAACACCACCACGCCCCGGTCTGGCGCGGCCCATCGCGCCAGACCCGCCGGATCATCGAAACGGAAGGCGCTCACATCCTTGGGCTTGGCCCCGCGATGGAGCACCAGGCGCACGCCGCCCCGCCGTTCCAGGCCCAGGGTGATCAGATCGTCTTCGCCAAGCGCGAAGCTGGGCGCGTTCCACTTGATGCGCTCATTGAGGCCAGGCGCGGCGGTGGCGATGATCTCTCTCAGCCGCTCGACCGTAATTCGAGTCTCGGGATCAAGGCTCGCCAGGAATTCACGGACGGTCTCCATCGCTGGCCGCTCAGAGCGTCTTGGCCAGCGCCGTCAGCTGGTCGGTGGCGACGCCCCAACCTTCGTGGAAGCCCATCTGCTCGTGGGTCGCCTTGTCCTCGGCGGTCCAGTGACGGGCCACGGCGCGGTAGCGGGTCGTGCCGTCGCCCAGATCCTCGAAGGTGACGATCCCGACCATGAAGGGCTTGTCCGAAGGCTTCCAGGTCTCGGTGAAGGCGTCGGTGAAGACCAGCTTCTGGTTCGGAACCACCTCCAGATAGACGCCCGGCTGCGGGACGCGCTCGCCGCCCGGACCGTTCATCACCATGTAGCTGTTGCCGCCCGTGCGAACGTCCTGGCGCACGTCCGAGACATACCAGGGCTTGGGACAGAACCACTCGGGCAGAAGGTCCGGGGTCGTCCAGCACCGATAGAGCGTCTCGGCGGGGACATCGATGATGCGCTCCAGAACCAGATCGCGGTCTTCGGCGCCGGGTGTGGTCTCGTGCGGCATGGGCGGTCTCCATTTTAGCGTGATCTTGCCTCAAGGACGCGCGAATGGCGCGGTGGCCGACAGGTCGGGCGAGAAAAATCCTCTCCCCAGCGGGCGAGGATTTTCGCCCGCTTGACCGACCGCCGCCCCCGCCGCACTGTGTCCGAAATTCAAACAAACGTTTAGGGTGCGCCACATGAACCTCTTCGACCTTTCCGGCAAGGTGGCGATCATCACCGGGTCCTCGCGCGGGATCGGCAAGGCGATCGCCGAGCGGATGGCCGAGCACGGGGCCAAGGTGGTGATTTCGTCGCGCAAGGCGGGCCCCTGCGAAGAGGTGGCTGCCGAACTGAACGCCAAGCACGGCGCAGGGACGGCCATCGCCGTGCCGGCCAACATTGCTTCGAAGGAAGAGCTTCAGGCTCTCGTCGATGAGACCCGCAAGGCGTTCGGCAAGATCGACATCTGCGTCTGCAACGCCGCCAGCAATCCGTATTACGGTCCGCTGGCCGGGATCGCCGACGACCAGTTCCGCAAGATCCTGGACAACAACATCATCAGCAACCACTGGCTGATCTCGATGGTCGCGCCCGAGATGCAGGCCCGCAAGGATGGTTCGATCATCATCATCAGCTCGATCGGCGGCCTGCGCGGCAACGCCATCATCGGCGCCTACAACATCTCCAAGGCGGCCGACTTCCAGCTGGCGCGGAACCTCGCTCACGAGTTCGGACCCGACAACGTCCGCGTCAACTGCATTGCGCCGGGCCTGATCAAGACCGATTTCGCCAAGGCGCTTTGGGACAATCCCGAAACCCTCAAGCGCTCGACCACCGGCGTGCCGCTGCGCCGCATCGGCGAGCCGGACGAGATCGCCGGCGCGGCGGTCTATCTGGCCTCCAAGGCCGGCAGCTTCATGACCGGGCAAGCCATGGTCGTGGACGGCGGCGCGACGATCTAGCGCGCAATCGAGCCGGTAGGCTTAACCCGTCTTACATTTCTAGCCGCGAAGGGTTGGGCCTGAACTCCAGGGTAACAGCTTGCGGCTTCGACTGATCCTGATCGTGTTGTTTCTGCTCCTGGGCGCGCAAGGCGCCTGGGCCAAGAGCAACGCGCCTCTTGGGCAGCGGCTTGAGCAACTGAGCGAGGAGATCGGCGCGCATGAGCTGCGCGCGCCGTCCCGCGACAACGAGGATATCGAGCGCGCCGGGGCCCGAGCCTTGCGCGAGACCGGCCAGGCCCGGCTCTATGGTCTCTGGCGCGTGCTCTACGCGTTCAAGAGCAACCAGATTCGTGGGGCGTTCGACACATGGGCGACGCGGACGCGCGAGGTCGCTCAGCAGGACAACGACGCCGCCCTGATGGCGCTGGTCGATCTGGAGACCCTGGCCTATCGCCACGAGAGCGGTGGTTTCCAGGCTTTCCAAGACGCTGACTGGGATCGCTTCATGTCGCGGTCGGGCCCCGACATCCGGCTGATGGCGGGGATCGAGCGGGTTCGCCATCTGGCCCAGATCGGCCGGTGGGCCCAGGCCGCCCGGCTGGCGGCCGAGCTGACGGGCGAACTGGAGCGGCGCGGTCGCATCGCCAAGCCGCTGCTGGCGGAACTGCATCAGGTTCACAGCTACACGCTGGCCGACCTTGGCGACAAGGAAGGCGCGCTCGACCACATGACCCAGGCGGCCGCGCTGGACGAACGCGACGCCTTTTATGTCCGCAAGATCGAGCGGGTGTATGACATCGCCTTCACCGCCGCCGATCTGGGCGAGCTGAACGCCGCCGAACGCTTCGCGGCCCTGCACCACAAGCTTACCATCGCCGATGGTGATCCCGACCTCCTGACCTGGGACCGTTTCCTCTGCGCTCGGATCGCCGGCCTGCGCGACGCCCCCGCCAAGGTGATGAGCTGTCTGGCGCCCGCCGCCAGCTTGCTCGTCAAGCCGGACCGCCGCCTGCAGGCCCGGATGCTGGGCCAGCGCGCGCTCGCTCAGGCCCAACTGGGCCAGTCCGAGGCTGCGCGGCGCGATCTGGAGCAGCTGAAGGCTCTGCCCGAAAGCCTGGTCAGTCGCGACCGATCTCTGGAGGCCCTGATCGAGGCCTATATCGACCGGGGCGAAGGCCGGGACGCCGAGGCCTTCCGCAAGCTGGACGCCTGGCGCAAGGCTGACAGCCTCGCGGCCCGCAAGACCTATGCGCGGGGCGTGGCGGAGATGTCGGCCGCGCTGGAAAGCGAACTGAAGGCCAAGCGCGATGAGAGCCGCCGCCTGGCCGAGGAGGTGCGCCTGTCGCGCAGCCTGGCGCGGGCGTCGGGTGTGATCGCGCTGCTGCTGGGCGTTCTGGTCGCCGGGGCGGTGGCCTGGGCCTTCCATCAGCGCCAGGCCTCAGGACGCCTCAAGCGCGCCCAGCAACGGGCCGAGGCTGCGAACACCGCCAAGTCCGCCTTCCTCGCGATGATGAGCCACGAACTGCGTACGCCGCTGAACGGGATGCTCGGTCTGGCCCAGGCGCTGCGGGCCGGCGATCTGCGCCGTGAGCAGCGCGAGCAGGTCGAGCTGATCATGGACAGCGGCGACACGCTGCTGGTGTTGTTGAACGATATTCTCGACCTGTCGAAGATCGAGGCGGGCAAGCTGGAGATCGCGCCAACGGCCGGCGACATCGTCCAGACCTGCGCGCGGCTCGTGGGCGGTTATCAGCCGACCGCGCTGGAGAAGGGCGTGGCCCTGACCTTCCGCCTGGAGAGCGCGGCGCCAGGGCCTCTGATGTTCGACGGGGTGCGGGTGCGACAGTGCCTGACCAATCTCGTCTCCAACGCCCTGAAGTTCACCTCCCAAGGCAAGGTCGAGGTGGCGCTGGCCTGTTATCCAGAAGGCGACGACCGGGTGCGCGTGCGCCTGCGCGTAGCCGACACCGGCATCGGCATGAACGCGGCCACGGTCGCCAAGCTGTTCCGCCCCTTCACCCAGGCCGACGCTTCGACGACCCGCAATTTCGGCGGCACGGGCCTTGGTCTCAACATCACGCGCCGGCTGGTCAAGATGATGCGCGGCGACATCAAGGTCGAAAGCGAGGAGGGCGTCGGGTCGATCTTCACCATCGAGATGGTGGTCGACCGCGCCCAGGCGACCGCGTCCGAGGCCTTTGAGGAGGACGGCGCCGAAGAGGATGCGCGCTTCGCCGCGCTGCAGGGGCGTCGCGTGCTGGTGGTCGACGACCATCCTGTGAACCGCCGGGTCATCCGCCTGTTCCTGGAGCCGTTCGATTGCGACCTTGTCGAGGCCGAAAACGGTCAGCAGGCGCTGGAGGCCCTGGAGCGCGCGGCCGTCGATCTTGTCCTGATGGACGTCAACATGCCGGTGATGGATGGCCTGGAGGCGACCCGGCGCCTGCGCCTGGATCCTCGCTTCGAGGACCTGCCGGTGATCGCCCTGACCGCCGACGTGATGTCGGCCCAGATCAAGACCTGCCTCGACGCCGGCTGCGACGCCCATGTGGCCAAGCCGATCGACCTACGCAACCTGCTGTCAGTGATGGACCGCTGCCTCGCCCGCGGCGCGGCCCGCGAGGCGGCGGTCGGCCAGGGCGCTCTGTAAGGTTGAACCCAAATTGGAGCCGTGCGCGCCGATGCCGCAGGGCGCGTTAAGTTCCCAATAATCAAGCAGGCGCAATCGTTTCCGTAGAAGGGCGGAGCGGGATCGTGTCATGGGCTTGAGCTTGGGAAGTCGTTCGGTCGCCGATTATGCGCTGAAAGGCCTGGAGCGCTCCTTCGCCATTATCGAGTTCACGCCTAAGGGCGAGGTGCTGCGCGCCAACGAGACCTTCTGCAGCGCGATCGGGTACGCGTCCTCCGAAATCGTCGGCCGCCACCACCGGACCTTCGTCAGCCCCGAGGTGGCGGCGTCGCCCGCCTATGCCGAGCTATGGCGAAATCTCGCCTCCGGTCAATTCGTGTCCGGCGAGTTCAAGCGGCTGCGCAAGGATGGGACGCCGCTGTGGATCCGCGCTTCCTACACCCCGGTGGCGGATGACCGGGGCAGGGTTCTGAAAGTGATCAAGCTGGCGCTCGACATCACGGCCGAGACCGTTCGCGCCGCCCAGAACACGTCGTTCATCCAGGCGATCCATCGCTCGCAAGCGGTTATCCAATTCAGCCTCGACGGTACGATCCTGGATGCGAACGACAACTTCCTGACGGCGGTCGGCTACAGTCGGGACGAGGTCGTGGGTCGCCACCACAGCCTGTTCGTCAAGCCTGACTATGCGCAGTCGCCTGAGTACGCCGCCTTCTGGACGGCGCTGCGCCGCGGCGATTTCGCCTCCGCTGAGTTCGAGCGGGTCGGGAAGGGCGGGCGATCTGTGTGGTTGCAAGCCCAGTACAATCCGACCTTCGACGGCGACGGCCAGATCGTCAGCGTGATCAAGATCGCCACCGACCTGACCGAACGGATGCGCCAGGTGCGTCTGGTGGGCTGCGCTCTGGAAAGCCTCGCGCACGGCGATCTGCGGTCGGAGGTGCGCGAGCCGCTGATGCCCTCGCTCGACAGTCTGAGGATCAGTTTCAACGAGTCGATCCATGCGCTGAACGCGGCGATGTCCACCGTCGCCGCCTCGGCCGCCAGCGTCAGCGAAAACGCCGACGAGATCGCCGGTCACGCCGAGGGTCTGGCCCATCGCACCGAGCAACAGGCCGCCAGCCTGGAGGAGACCGCCTCGGCCCTGGAAGAGATCACCGCGACCGTGGCGCGGACGGCGTCGGGCGCGAAGCACGCCGACGAAGTCGTCGAGCGCGCCAGCAAGGACGCGGTCGCGTCGCGCAGGGTGGTGGAAAGCGCCATCGAGGCGATGGGCGGGATCGAGCAGTCCTCCGCCCAGATCGGCCAGATCGTCGGCGTCATCGACGAGATCGCCTTCCAGACCAACCTGCTGGCGCTGAACGCCGGGGTCGAAGCCGCGCGCGCGGGCGAGGCCGGCCGCGGCTTCGCCGTGGTGGCGCAGGAAGTACGGGCTCTGGCTCAGCGCTCGGCGGAGGCGGCCAAGGAGATCAAGGCGCTGATCGCGGCGTCCTCGCAGCACGTTAACAAGGGCGTGGCGCTTGTCGGGGACACAGGAGAGGCTCTGAAAGCCATCCTCGCCCAGGTCGCGGAGATCCGCACGCTGGTGGGCGATATCGCCCACTCCGCCCAGGAACAGGCGGCGGGCCTGAACGACGTTTCCACCGCCGTCACCCAGATGGATCGCTTGCTGCAGACCAACGCCGGCATGGTCGAGGAGGCCACCGCGTCGGCCCATGTGCTGAAGGAGCAGGCGACGCGGCTTCAGTCGCTGATCGACAACTTCCAGCTCTCCAGACGCTCGAACGTCTCTCTAGCCGCCTAGTCCCGGGGAGCGTTGAGCTTGGAGCAGAAAGACCTCCATACGCTGGTCAGCTATCAGATGGCGCTGTTCACGGCGTTATCGGGGGTGCTGCTGGGAAAGGGCGTGATCCTGCGCGAGGAGCTGGAAGCGGCGCTTCTGCTCGTCGCTGATCGGGAACTCGACCCACAGGCTCAGACGTTTCTGCGCGCCACCGCCGAGGCCTTCCAGGCGGGCAAGCCCACCTCGGCGGATCAACGCAAGCGGATGATCTGACCGCCTGCGGTCTAGCCCAACGCCGCCTTCGCCGCCGCCAGCCGCTGGACCGCCTCGTCCAGCGTCGCATCGGCCTTGGCGAAGCAGAGACGGACTACGGTGGTCACCGGATCTTCCGCGAAGAAGGCCGAGACAGGGATGGCCGCGACGCCGTGCTCGGTCACGCAGCGCTCGCAGAAGGTGACGTCGTCCAGCGTGATTCCCGAGGCGGCCAGATCGACATTGAGGAAGTAGGTGCCCTGGCTCTCCAGCACGACATAGCCGGCCGCGCGCAGGCCGGCGGTCAAGCGGTCGCGGGCGCATTGCAGGGTGGCCGGCATCTCGTCGAACCAGGCCCGATGGTGCTCTAAACCCCAGGCCACGCCCGCCTGCAGGTTGGGCGGGGTGGTGAAGGTCAGGAACTGGTGGGCGGCGGCCAGGGCCTTGGCCAAGGGCGGGGCGGCGCAGAGGAAGCCGACCTTCCAGCCGGTCATACCGAACAGCTTGCCGGCCGAGCCGATCTTGACCGTTCGTTCCCGCATGCCGGGGAAACCCATCAGTGGCCGATGGCGGCGCCCGTCGAAGACCACGGCCTCCCAGACCTCGTCGCAGACGGCCACCGCGTCATGGCGGACGCAGAACTCGGCCAGCAGCGCCAGATCCTCGTCGGGCGTGACCACGCCGGCCGGGTTCAGTGGGCTGTTCAGCACCACCATCCGCGTGCGCTCCGAGAACGCCGCCTCCAGCATGGCGCGGTCGAAGCGCCAGTGGGGCGGTGAGAGCCGGACCAGCTTCGGGACGCCGCCCGCCCGACGCACGAGCGGCAGGTAGGCGTCGTAGAGCGGCTGGAACAGAACCACCTCGTCGCCGGGCGAGATCAGCGACGTGAACGCCGCCGCCAGGGCCTCGGTGGCGCCGGAGGTGATGACGATCTCGGTGTCAGGGTCGAGCACAAGGTCCTGGGTGCGCCCATAGTGACCCGCCACGGCGGCGCGCAGCTCGGGCAGGCCCCGCATCGGCGGATACTGGTTGGAGCCTTCGATCAGGGCCCGCGCGGCGGCCTCGCGGACGGGCAGGGGCCCCTGATCGTCCGGAAAGCCCTGTCCCAGATTGATCGCGCCGTGCTGGCGGGCCAGGCCGCTCATGCGCTCGAAAATCGTGGTGGGCAGGTTGTCGAAGACGGGGTGGACCATGGCCAAGGGGTAGCATCCCGCCCCGCGCATCGACCACGAAAAAGGGCGCGGCCGAAGCCGCGCCCTTCGCGATCCTTGCGGAAAGCTGGACCTTAGAAGCGATACTTCAGGCCCATGCCCACCGACCACAGGCTGGCGGCCTGGTCGACCGTCGGAACGGCCAGGCTGGCCGGCGAGGCGGTGGTGTAGCTGTAGCGATAGGCCGCGCAGGTCGGGTCCGCCGAACCGGCGGCCGTCCCGTCGGCCTTGGCGCACTGGGCGTTGACCACCACGCCGCCCGAGCGGCTGTTGGTGTACTCCTTGACCACGCCCCACTTTTTGTCGAGCAGGTTGCCCAGGTTCTGGACGTCCACGGTGAACAGCAGGCTGTGGCCGCGGATCGGCGAGGGGATCTCCTGAGCGTACTGGAAGTCGATGCGGTCGACACTGGGGTTCTTGCCAAAGCCGCGCGGCACGATCTTGCCCATCGGCAGGCCGAACTGGTTGACCAGGGCCTTGAGCTTGTCGACCGAAGCCTGGCTGTCGAAGAACACCGTGGTGCCCGACGCGCTGACGAACTTCAGCGGGTTGGCCGCATCCGGGCTGTTCAGGTTCGGGATATAGGCCAGGGCGTCGTCGCGCGACACGCCGAAGGTGGGGTTACGACCGCCGGCCGGATCGGTCATCAGGAAGCTGATCGGGCGACCGTCGCGGCGCTCGCCGAACAGGGTGAAACGC
The DNA here is from genome assembly GCA_020161365.1 of Pseudomonadota bacterium. GTDB lineage: Bacteria > Pseudomonadota > Alphaproteobacteria > Caulobacterales > Caulobacteraceae > Caulobacter. Next base: position 212,328 of record JAIUNU010000005.1, read on the forward strand.
GACACCCAGCCCGGACGCAGCTCGAGCTTGTAGCTCAGGTTCAGCTTCACCGAGTTGCGCAGCAGGTTGTTGGACTTGCCCTTGGCCGCGCCGTTCGGATCCAGGTCGAAGCCCTGGTCGGCATAGTAGTTGCCGCTGGTGGCGTTACCGCCGGCGGTGGTGCCGAACTCCGAGATGCCGCCGTACTGGCGACCGTCCTGCCAGGTGTAGGCGGCCCAGGTGTCGACGCCGAAGATGTTGCGGCGGGCCGACAGGGCGACCGTGCGCGTCCAGTTCTTGGTCGACGGGTTGTAGGCCTGGATGTCGCCGAACAGACCCAGGTTGGCGAGGTCGGCGTTGGCGACGACCGGCAGGCCCAGGGCCGTGCGGGCCGTGTTGATCGCCGTGGCGTTGGCGCCCGGGATCACCAGGCCGTCGTAACGGATCCGGCCGTCCGGCGTGAGCTGCTGGACGCCGTTGATCGTCAGGCGACGGGCGCGGGCGTCGCGGAAGGCGACATTGACGTCCGACCAGCTGGCCACCGCGTCGACGCCCCAATCGATGCCGAACTGGGTGGTCTTGAACGAGAGGTTGGCCTTCCAGTCAGCGGCCATCTTGAAGCCGGGGGCCAGCGAGTTGGTGTAGGCGTTGCGACGGCTGGCGCTGTCGGCCGTCAGCAGGGTCTGGGCCACGGCCGCCGGGCTGGTGATGAACGAGGGCGAAGCCTTGTTGATCGTCAGCAAGGCGTTGCCGATCGACGGGTCGATGGCCTGGTTGGTGGCGGTATCGACGAAGGTGTCGTCGGCCGTCGAGAGCGTGCCGTTGGTGGTGCGCCGGATCGCGAAGCTGTTGGTCAGGGCGCCGGTGGTGCCGCCGTAGCTGTTGCCCAGGAACACGTCCGGCAGGCCGCCAGACACCAGGCCCAGGCCGCCCGACAGCTCGAACCAGTCACTGTTGTACTTGGCCGAGACGCGCGGCATCACCACGTCGATGCCGTCATAGGTGGTCTGGTTGGAATAGCCGTAGCGGTTGACGAAGTTGGTGTTCAGCGTCGGCTTCTTGTCGGCGGCGTAGTGGTCCCAGCGCACGCCGAAGTTCACGGTCAGGGCGTCGGTGACGTCCCAGGTGTCCTGGGCCAGCAGCGAGTGGACCTTGTAGTCCAGCACGGCGGCGGCGTCGGTGGCGGTGCCGGTCAGCGAGTTGCCGTACGACAGCTGGTTGGCCTGGCCCGCCTGGAACTCGGCGACGCTGTCGAAGTAGTAGACGCCGCGCGCGGCCTGCAGGAAGAGGTTGTAGATCTCCATCCCGCGATACTGGTAACCCAGCTTGATCTGGTGGTTGTCGAAGCGGGTGTAGTTGGCGACGAACGAGCCGGAGGTGTCCTTGGTCTTCAGGACGTTGGCCTGGCGGAACTGGTCGGGGCCGAAGTTGATCGACGGCACGCCCGACGAGCACGAGAAGGCCGCGCCGGTGCCGAAAGCCGCGTCCGTGCAGATCGACACGTTGGCGAAGCCCTGGCCCACCGGCGGCAGCTGGCCGCGCTGATAACCGCGGAACGCCACGCGCGCTTCGGTCGCCAGGTCCGGGCTCCAGCGCGAGTTCAGCTGCAGGGCGTAGTTGTCCTCGTTCTCGGGCTGGACGTACCAGTTGGTGTCCAGGCTGATCGCGGTGGCCGAGGGGCTACGCTTCCAGACCGAGCTGAAGGCGTGGCGGTAGGTGGCCGACAGGCGGTGCTTGTCGGTGATGTTGTAGTCGATCTTGATCGACGACTTCTCGTCGAGGATCGGCTCGACCAGCGCCACCGAGCCCGGCTTCAGCAGCGACGAGGCCGCGTAGCCGTTCCAGTTGGCGAGCACCGCGTCGATGTCGGCCTGGCTAGCGCCCGTACCGGTCGAGACGCCCGGGATGCGGTTGAAGGTGTTGGCGAAGCCGCCGCCGACCGGGCCCACGCCCGTGGTGTCGGAGCTGGAGAACTTCTCGTACGACGCCGCGAAGAACAGGCGGTCCTTGATGATCGGGCCCGAGAGGAAGAAGCCGTAATTGGTCTCGGCGATCTGGTTCTTCACCTTGCGGAAGCCGCTCAGCGGCGCCTGGAGCACGTCGTTGTTGGTGAAGCCGACGATCGGCAGCTTGTTGCCGACCAGACGCGTGGTGCGCTCGTTGGAGAACAGCGAGCCGTGGAAGTCGTTGCCGCCCGAGCGCATGATCAGGTTCAGCGCGCCGCCGGTGAAGTCGCCGTCTTCGACGTCGAACGGCACGGCCTGGATCGCGACCTGCTCCAGCGCCTCGAAGGAGATCGGGCCGCGGTTGGTCGACAGGCCGCCGGTGTTCAGGCCGTAGCTGTCGGCCGAGCGCACGCCGTCGATGGTGATGCGGTTGGCGCGCGGCGCCGAACCGGCGATGTAGAGACCGCCCGACGGACCCGTGCCGCGGGCCACGAAGTCGAGGTTGGCCAGCGGGTCGCGGCGACCGATGTCGCGGATGTCGCGCTTGACCGACACCACGGCGTCGATCTGGTCGCGGCCCAGCGTCGTACGCGAGCCGACATTGGCTAGCTGGCTGGTGGTGGCGTTCTTGGCGGCGGTAATGACGATTTCCGACACTTCGCTGGCCGGAACCAGGGTCAGGCGCACGCGCTGGGCGTCGCCGACGTTCAGGAACAGGTCGCCCAGCGTCTGCGACGCGAAACCCTGGCCGGTGGCGGTGATCTTGTAGGGGCCGCCGACGCGCAGGCCGCGCGCGTCGAACGCGCCGGCTTCGTTGGTGACGACCACCTGGTCGGTGCCGCTGGGCACGTGGGTGACGGTGACGGTGGCGCCGGCGATCGGCGCGCCCTTGTCATCGACGGTGACGCCGCGCACGGCGGCCGTGGTTTGCTGGGCGTGGACAGCCGGCGCGGCGAACGCGAACGACAACGCACCGAACGCCGCTCCCGCGGCGAGCTTGCGAGCGAAAGACATGGAACCCCCTCAGGTTGGCCACCCCTGAGAGTCGGGGCGGCTAACCTGCCCCGTACTGCGCTAAGTATGCAGAATGTTACTTTATTTGTGACGGTTTGCTGACAGTTCAGCCCGGGGCCTTGGAAATGAGCAGCTCTGCGTCGTCCGCCCCCGCCTCGTGCTCTCTGCGCATGCGTTGGGCGAGGTTCGAGACCAGAAAGCTCGGGATGTCGCTGACCGGCATCGGGCGGCCGAACAGGAAGCCCTGGAACTGGTCGCAACGCATTTCGGCCAGTAACTGGGCCTGGGCCTGGGTTTCGACCCCTTCGGCGGTGACCTCGAGGTTCAAGGTCTGGCCTAGGAGGGCGATGGTGCGCAGGATGTCGGCGATGGCCGCATTGTCCTGCATCTCGGCCACGAACGAGCGGTCGATCTTGATCTTGTCGAACGGGAACCGCCACAGGTAGGCGAGGCTGGAATAGCCGGTGCCGAAGTCGTCCATGGCGATCTTGACGCCCAGCGCCTTGAGGGCCGCCAGCTGTTCCAGGGTCTTGGCGCTGTCGTGCAGCAAGAGGCCCTCGGTGATCTCCAGTTCCAGGCGCGAAGGCGCCAGGCCCGACGTCGCCAGCGCCGCGCGGACCTGGTCGACGAGGTCGCCCGAGGCGAACTGGTTCGGCGACAGGTTGACCGCGACCGTCAGGTGCGCGGGCCAGGTGGCCGCGGTGCGGCAGGCCTCGGTCAGCACCCACTCGCCGATCTTGCCGATCAGGCCCCACTGCTCGGCGCACTCGATGAAGTCGGACGGCGGCACCAGGCCCCGGGTGGGGTGCTGCCAGCGCAGCAACGCCTCGAAGCCGGTCGTTTCATTGTCGCGGCGGCCGATCAGTGGCTGGAAGAACAGCTTCAGCTCGTCGCGCGCCAGGGCCTCGCGCAGGTCCAGCTCCAGGGCGCGGCGCTCCTGCGCCAGGACGTCCATGGCCGTCTCGAAGAACCGATAGGCGCCTCGGCCGTCGCCCTTGGCGCGGTAGAGGGCCAGGTCGGCGTTTTTGAGCAGGCTGTCGGGATCGTGGGCGTCCTGCGGGGCCACCGCGATGCCGACGCTGGCGCCGATTAGCACGTTGTGGCGGAAGATGTCGTAGGGCGCCGAGAGCGTCTCGACGATCGACAGCGCCAGGGTCGCCAGGGCCTCGCGGTTCGGCGCAGGGGCGCAGATCACCGCGAACTCGTCGCCGCCCAGGCGGGCGACCATGCCCGCGTCGCCGACGCAGGTCCGCAGCCGCGAGGCCACCTGCACCAGCAGGGCGTCGCCCACCGGATGGCCCAGGCTGTCGTTGACGCCCTTGAAGTGGTCGAGGTCCAGGCACATCACGGCGCAGCCCGCACCCGCCTCGCGCCCGTGCTCCAGCCAGGCCTGGCCCAGCGACTGCAGGAGCGACAGGCGGTTGGGCAGCTGGGTCAGGACGTCGTAGTGCGCCAGGCGCGAAATCCGCTCCTGGTCTTCGCGGGCCTGGGTGATGTCGGCGCCGACACCCCGGAAGCCGATGAAGCAGCCGTCGAGGTCATGCACCGGCTTGGCCGACAGCGACCACCAGTGGGCCGTCTGGGACTCGGTGTCCGGACCGCTGGTGATCGAGACGACCATGTCGCGGAAGGTCTTCTGCTCGGCGAACAGAGCCGAGAGGGCGGCGAACGCTCCGCCGGGACCCTCGGCCGCGCTGCACAGGTCCGACATCGGCTGGCCCAGCAGGGCCTCTTTCGGCACGCCGGCGGCGGCGGCCATGCGGTCTGAGACGTAGGTCAGGCGACCCGAGGCGTCGACTTCCCAAAGCCAGTCGCTGGCGCCTTCCTCGAAGTCGGAGAGCAGCAGGCTGACGACCTGCTTCTGCTTTTCCAACTCATCGGAGGCGATCAGACGCTCGACGAAAATCCGGGCGTGCGACAGGCACGAGACGGTGACGACCGCGTAGCAGAACAGCAGCAGGCCGCCCAAGGCGTAGAGGATCGGATCGCCGCTCTTCGCCAGCATGTAGAACGAGCCCAGCACCATCGGCGTCGAGTAGGCCATGGCGGCGGCGGGCAGGGTCAGCAGGGCGAAGCCGCCACAGCCGACCATCCCGGCCGTCACCGAGGCGACCATCATCGGCATGGCGCTGTTGTCGCCGGGGCGCAGGGTCATCAGGGGCAGGGCGCCCCAGAGGCAGCCCAGAACGCCGGCCTGCAGGGCGATGCGACGAACGCCCCGCGCCGAGACCGCGGCCTTTCCGCTTTTGCGGTGTTGAGCGGCCACCCAGCCGCGAAGCCCCAGCAGGGCGTAGCTCATCACCAGCGCGGCCCAGACGCCGATCGCGACGCGGTGCGGGTGAGTCAGGCCCGCCATGGACACCAGGAAGGCGATGGCGATGTTGGCGCTCATCATCACCGGCGTCATGCGCAGGATGCTCTGCACCTGCTCCATGCGCACACGGCCGGCCAGCGCCTCAGGGGCGTCCGCCAGCGCGGGGACCTGGAGGGAGGCGACGGCGCGATGGAGCAGCGAACTGATGGTGGCGCGCACGCGCGATCCTTGGTCTTCCGGAACCGAGATTTCCCCGCCAGAACATCGTTCTTTTCGGTAAATCCGGGGTTAAGTCGCCTGCGGGCGACAAGATGACGCGGGCCAGCAAAAAGGCCGCCGTTCCGGAGAACGGCGGCCCTTCAGGTCGGATCGAGAACCCTAGTCTTCCTTCGTGCGCTTCTTGCGGAACGAGGGGTTCAGCTGCTGCTTGCGCAGGCGGATGTTCTTCGGCGTCACCTCAACCAGTTCATCGTCCTCGATATAGGCGATGGCCTGTTCCAGGGTCATGCGGCGCGGCGGGGTCAGGCGGATCGACTCGTCCTTGCCCGAGGCGCGGACGTTGGTCAGCTGCTTGGCCTTCATCGGGTTGACGTCCAGGTCGTCCGAGCGGCTGTTTTCGCCGATGATCATGCCCTGGTACGTCTTCTCGCCCGCGCCGACGAACATCACGCCGCGCTCTTCCAGGTTCCACAGGGCGTAGGCCGCCGTTTCACCGTCCGAGTTGCTGACGAGCACGCCCTTGCGTTGCTGGTCGATCGGGCCCTTGTGCGGCTCGTAGTGGCTGAACACGCGGTTCAGCACGCCCGAACCGCGCGTATCGGTCAGGAACTCGCCCTGGTAGCCGATCAGCGAGCGCGACGGCGACAGGAGGGTGATGCGGGTCTTGCCCGCGCCCGACGGACCCATGTCCTTCAGCTCAGCCTTACGGGCCGACAGCTTTTCGATGACGATGCCGGTGAACTCGTCGTCCACGTCGATCATCACGTCTTCCATCGGCTCCAGGCGCTGTCCGGTCTCCGGATCCTGCTGGAACACCACGCGCGGACGCGAGATCGAGACCTCGAAGCCTTCGCGGCGCATGTTCTCGATCAGCACGCCCAGCTGCAGTTCGCCGCGGCCGGCGACTTCATAGGCGTCCTTTTCCGAGGTCTCGGTGACGCGGATGGCCACGTTGCTCTCGGCTTCCTTCAGCAGGCGGTCGCGGATGACCCGCGACTGGACCTTGTCGCCTTCGCGGCCGGCCAGCGGGCTGTCGTTGACCGAGACGGTCATCGAGATGGTCGGCGGGTCGATCGGCTGGGCGGGCAGGGCTTCCGTCACGTCCATGGCGCAGAGCGTGTCGGCCACGGTGGCCTTGCTCATACCGGCGATGGCGACGATGTCGCCCGCCTCGGCGCCTTCGTCGACCGGCTGGCGCTTCAGGCCGCGGAAGGCCAGCACCTTGGTGATGCGGCCGCGCTCGATCTCGTTGCCGTTACGGTCCAGGGCGTGGATGGCCATGCCGGGGACGGCCTTGCCGCTGGCGATACGACCGGTCAGTAGGCGGCCCAGGAAGGGATCCGACTCGATCAGCACGTTCAGCATCTGGAACGGTTTGTCCTTGTTCTCGGCCACCTTGGGCGGCGGAACGTGGCGGACGATCAGGTCGAACAGCGGGGCCAGCGTGTCGCTGGGCTGGTTCAGGTCCAGCGTGGCCCAGCCGGCGCGGCCCGAGGCGTAGATGTGCGGGAAGTCCAGCTGCTCGTCCGTGGCGCCGATCGCGGCGAACAGGTCAAAGGCGGCGTTGTGGACGCGGTCCGGATCGGCGTGGGCGCGGTCGACCTTGTTGATGCAGAGGATCGGGCGCAGGCCCATCTTCAGCGCCTTGGTCAGCACGAACTTGGTTTGCGGCATGACGCCTTCCTCGGCGTCGACCAGCAGGACGCAGCCGTCCACCATGCCCAGGATCCGCTCCACCTCGCCGCCGAAGTCGGCGTGGCCGGGGGTGTCGATGATGTTGATGCGGGTTTCGCCCGCCTCGCCGTTCCACAGCACAGAAGTGCACTTGGCGAGAATCGTGATGCCGCGCTCGCGCTCCTGGTCGTTGGAGTCCATCGCCCGTTCGGTCGTGGCTTCGTTGGCGCGGAAGACGCCCGACTGGGCCAGCAGCTGGTCGACGAGGGTGGTCTTGCCATGATCGACGTGCGCGATGATGGCGATATTTCGCATGTTCATGGGAGCGGGCGGACTTTCGGGAGGAATAGGGATGACGCATCGCGTCAGGCGCGCGGCTTTTACGCGAACGCGTACAATTTATCCACCCCCGACGATTGGAAACACTTGTCGCAGGACACCGGTGTCATTGCGAAAGTCTCATTCCGCTTGAGTTTGCGGTGTCTTCTCATCCGAGACGGTTTCATACGCAACAAATTGTGCAGTGCAATATGCCCGCTTTTTGGGCGGTTTCGCAGAGCGCTGTTCCGCAATCCCCGTGATCAAAGGGGTTTGTGGCGGGTGCGCTGCAAAAAAAAGACATCAAACGCTTGTTTTCCGCTTGCCTAATTTTGCGCCGCACTCTAGAAACAATCCTGTGAGGCGGCGCTGCCGCTTCTGCCCTTCCTGGGCGTTTCCTCCCTAATGAACTGGCCCGGTGGTTTCACCGGGCTTTTTTTTGGCCTGAGCGGCGACAGGCGTCGTTGATCAAGGACAACGCTGAGCGGCGTGTCGCTGGGCGGCTACTTCAGCGTCGCCAGATCCAGTCCGGCCAGCGCCCGGGTCAGGGCTTCGGCGTGCGCCGTCAGCTTCGCCAGGCCCTCGGTGGGCGCGCGGGTCACTTCATCCATATAGAGCGCCCGGTTGATCTCGATCTGCAGGGCGTGGGTGCGCCGGGCGGGGCGGCCGTAGTGCTCGGTGGTGTAGCCGCCGGCATAGGGCGCGTTGCGGGTGACGTTGTAACCCAGCGTTTCCAGCTCGCGTTCGACCAGCGCGGTCAGCTTGGGCGAACAGGCCGCGCCGAAACGATCGCCCAGCACGATGTCGCAGGAGCCTCCGCCCTTGGTGCGTTGCCCGCGCGCGGCGACGGCCGGCATCGAGTGCCAGTCGATCAGGATCGCCGCGCCGTGGGCGGCCCGCGCCGCGGCCAGCTGGCGGTCCAGCGCGTCGTGATAGGGCCGATGCGCGAGCTCGACCCGCGCCCTGGCCTCCTCGAACGCCAGCTTGCGGCCATAGATCGGACGGCCCTCGCCGGCCACGCGGGGAATCGTGCCCAGCCCGGCCGCCACGCGCGCGGTTCGACCCTGGGCGTAGTCGGGCAGATCCCCGTCGAACATCGCCGGGTCCATTTCCCACGGTTCGCGGTTGAGATCGACATAGGCGCGGGCGAAGCGGGCCCGCACCACGGCCGCGCCCAGCGCAGGCGCGCGGGCGATCACCTGATCGATAAAGGCGTCCTCCGAGGCGCGCAGCGTTTCCAGCGGCAGGCGGACGGCCGCGACCATCTCGTCGGGATAGACATTTCCGGAGTGCGGCGAGGCGAACACCAGGGCCGTGGGCGGCGGCGCCCCGACCGGCGCCGCGCGCAGCACCTCGAACGCCGGCCCCGCGAAGGTCTCCAGCGGCGGGCTCGAGAGCGCGTCGCCGGCTCTCGAATCGTCGGGAAGGGGGCGCCACGCGCTCATGCTTCATCATCGAAGCGTCGCGGCGCGGGGTCAAACCTCAATCGTCGTCAATAATCCGTCCACAGCCGCGACGTTTAGGTTCATCCCCGATTTACGGACGGGGCGCTAAGGTGGATCCTCTATCGACGACCTTGACCCCGGACACGTGACCTCATGGCCCGCATCCTCCTCGCCGAAGACGACGACTCCCTCCGCGGCTTCCTGGCTCGCGCGCTGGAACGCGCCGGCTTTGAAGTCCAGGCCTGCGCCGACGGCGAGGAAGCCGTCCAGCACCTGGAACATCCCTGGGACCTCCTGCTGACCGACATCGTCATGCCGGGCATGGACGGCATCGAGGTGGCCCGCCAGGCCGCCGCCCGCGACCCGTCTTTGCGCATCATGTTCATCACCGGCTTCGCCGCCGTGGCCCTCTCGGCCCAGGACCGCGCGCCCGCCGGCGCCAAGGTGCTGTCCAAGCCCGTCCACCTGCGCGACCTCGTCGCCGAGGTGGAAAAGATGATGGCCGCCTGACCGCGTAAAAAGTTGCGAAAGGCGGCTTGCGCAGTCCGCGAGCCGCCGCTATACCCCCACACCTTCCCGGCCGGGACGTCTTCACGAAGACGCTTCGGATCGCTTCGGCGGACGCGTAGCTCAGCGGGAGAGCACTACGTTGACATCGTAGGGGTCACAGGTTCAATCCCTGTCGCGTCCACCATCCTTCCTCAACATATTCAAAGCGTTGAAGAAACCGCCCTCCAGCGGTCGAAAGCGCAGGCTTGCTACGCCAACGGTCCACTTCACCGTCCCAACGATCACCCCGACGCTCGTGCGCCAATCCTCCCGGCCTAGCGATCAACACCTTCAACGAAGCGGCTCACGCACACCTCCCGACGCCCCTCAGGAGTCTAGTTGATCCGTCGCGTTTTCACGCAGCCCCGACACATCGCTGACCTTGAGCGTGTCGGCTTCCTGCGCGCCAGACCGGAAGGCGCAAAGAGTCTCAGTGGAGCTTCAATCTATCCGCGTCGTCATCGACGAGTTTCGCATGTTCGTCATGGGCGGCCGAGCTCACTTGAGACACGTTCACCGTTCCCGCTCTCACAGGGCAGCGGCTAGAACGACATGGTGACGTTTGCTCTTTAGAAGTGGGCGACATGGAGCTGACGTGGACCAGGACGTGAACACCCCATCACGAGTCTCGAGCGCGCCGGACGGGCCGGTCATCTGTCCCATCAGCGCGCATCCTGGTTTCGCTGCGGCCGTGCGCCATTCTACGACCGGTCCGCTGGCGCTTCTCGACCGTGACCCTAGCTTCTACCGTTGTATCGGCGACATCCCGAGCTACGCGCTGGGTGTGCTCGCGCTTTATCTGCATTCGACCGACCGGCTGTACCACCGGGGTCTTCGAAACGTCGCCAAGGATCTTTTTAGTCCCGGCCGCGCAACGGCCATTCTTTCGCGAATGCAGACGATAGGCTTGATCGTACCGATCGACGCCTTTGAGAAAGGGCGGCAACGGCGCTACAGCCCGGCGCCAGCAATGATCGAGGCCTTCCGCGCCTGCTATTTGATCGAACTTCAAAGCCTCGCAATGATCGACGCCCGCGCCGGCGCGCTGGTCGAAGTCTTCGACGACCCCGCCATCTTCGACGGGATCATCGCGTTTCTGGCCAGCAGCCATCTAGCGTCGCCGACCTTGGATCAGGAGCTCATCGACCCGATGGGGGGCGTCGGTCGCCGATCCATGGGTCTGATGCTCAGCTACGCTCTGGCGGAGGCGGCGTTCAAGGCGGGGCTGCCTCGCGCGGCGGGACCGATTGAGATCACGGTGTCCAGCCTCGCAAGGCGTCTGGGCATATCGAGACCGCACTGCCGTCGGGTTTTGATTCTATTGCAGGACGCAGGCCTGGTGTCTGTCGATCAGAAAGCCAACGCAGTGACCCTCATGCCCGCCTTCGCCGAGGCTTTGGACGTTTATTTTGTTGGGATGTTCAACGCGCTGCTGGCGGCGGTCCACCATGTGAGCGCCGAAAGGCTTCGAGGGTCCCGCTAGTCTGGCGGTTCATTTAGACAATACTTCAAGGTGAAGTTAAATCTGATCGAAATAGATCGATGGTACCGCTGGGCGCACTCTCAATTGACGTGAGTTATCCGACCCGAAGTGTGTCAAATGTGTTCAGTTGCGGGCGCGACTGATTTTTTCTTACTGACCCAATGGGGGCGGTTACTCACGCATTAAATATAAAATGCCACGCCCCCTGCCAATTCCGTGCGCGATCGGCGCGCGGAACGTGTCGGGTTTTGGTCGGGGTGCGTCTTGCCGAGGGTGTTCAGAGGACTTGAGCGATTCGGCGCGCGGCTGGGGGCGGCGCTATCGCGAGGGACCATGGGGGCTGCGCTTCTGGTGCGCGCCCTAGTTCGAGTCGCAGGCGGCGCGGGGGGATCAAAACCGTCGACCCTGACCGCCGTTCGAGCCGGATCTCGCTCGGGGTTCGGCGGCGCCATCGTCCTTGCGGTAGCCGTTCTCGGTGGGCTGGCGTCGCCGTCGTCCTTGATGGCGCAGACGGCCACCACGACGACATTGATGTCCACCCAGAACCCTTCGGTCGTAAACTCTTACGGGCAGCCGAGCGGCGTGACCCTATACGTCACGATCTCGCCCAATCCCGGCAGCGGCAACGGCAGTGTCCGGTTCACCGACAATGGCGCGGATATCAGTGGCTGCACGTCGGTCCAGGTGCAGTCCGGCGTCGCGAGTTGCTCGATGGGCAGCGGGCTGCCGATGGGGACCCGCAGCATCGTCGCCTACTACTCGGGCGGCACGGGATATGCCGCTTCCGCATCATCAACCCTGACTCAGTATTCGGTGCGCGGGCCCTCCGTGGCCGCCAGCTACGCCGCCAGCTCGATCCGGCAGGATCAGTCGACGACCCTGACGATCACATTGACAAACCCGAACACCGTGGCGCTTGGCGGCGTGAGGCTGCCCGCGACCGACCTTTCGAGTTTTTCGGGAGCAACCCTCGGCGCCGGGACCTGCTCGGCGCCCACCCTCTCTTCCGGCTCCGTATCCCTGAGTAATCAGACGCTCGCCGCCAACAGCTCCTGCACCATCGTCGTCAACATTCCCGCGGGCCAACCGACCGGGACGAGATACGTCAATCCGCAGTCTCCAACCGCCACGACCGCGAACGGCGTCAGTGGTTTCAGTCTCACGGGCTCCAGTAGCGGTCAGCAGAATCTGACCGTTACCGCGGGCATTCCCGCCCCACCCACCATCACCGTCAGTCGGACAACATTTCCCGGCGCCATCGCCGTCGGCGGGACCACCCAACTGACGTTCACGCTGAGCAACCCAAACGCATTTCTGATCACCGGCGTCGGGACGACGCTGACCTTGCCGAGCGAGCTGGTCATTCATCAGAACTCAGGATCCGATTTCACCACCACCTGCACCAACGCGTCCCTTTTAGGCTCTACGGGCGGCGGCTCGGTGAGGCTCATTGGCGGGCGGATAAGCGCCAACGGTTCCTGCACTTTCACCGTCACGGTTCGCGGCGCGTCGGCCGGTTCGGTAAGCGTTCCGACGGGCGCCCCCAGCGCTACGAACGCTGCTGCGGGCACGGAGGGCACGCCTCTCGCGATCACGGTGAATCCCATCCTCGAGGTCACCCAAGCGGTGGCGTCCACGGTCCTGACCCAGAATGTCGCGGCGACGCCCTTCACGCCCGTGACCGCTTCGGGAGGCGCGGGACCCCTGACCTATGCGATCACCTTCGGCGGCGCCCTGCCAACCGGTCTGATCTTCTCCACCTCGACGGGCCAGATCAGTGGCACACCCACGAGCACGAAAGCTCGGACCACCTATAATGTCACGGTGACCGATCAGTCTGTCCCGACAGCGATCACCGGCACCACGACCTTTGATCTGACGGTCAATGCGGCGTTCACCCCGACCCCGACGCTGACCTTCGCCACGCCGACCTCGGCCAGCGTGACCATGGGCGGCACGCTGACCAACGCGGCGACTTCGACTCTCAGTGGCGGGAACTTTGGCGCGATTAGCTATGTCTCAAGCGATACGGGCGTCGCCACGGTCAGCGCCAGCGGTGTCGTCACACCTGTCGGCGTCGGCACGGCGACCATCACCGCGACCCAGGCGGCGGTGGCGGGCGTCAACGCCCAGGCGACCCAGACCTACACATTGACCGTCAACGCCCTGCCGACCCCAACCCTGGCCTTTGCGACGCCGACCTCGGCCAGTGTGACCATGGGCGGTTCGCTGACAAACGCGGCGACCTCGACCTTGAGCGGCGGGAACTTTGGCGCGATCAGCTATACGTCGAGCAACACGGCCGTGGCCACGGTCGGCGCCGGCGGCGTGATCACCCCGGTCGGCGTCGGCACGGCGACCATCACCGCGACCCAGGCGGCGGTGGCGGGCGTCAACGCCCAGGCCGTTCAGTCCTACGGCCTGACGGTCGTTCCGCCGCCAGCCCCGACGGTGGCGCCGATGTCCGTCGATGTGGCTTACAATTCACCGGGACAGGTGATCAGTCTGCCGGTGGGCGGCCAATACACCGCGCTTGCGGTCGTGGCCGCATCTGCGAACGGCAGTGTTACGCTTAACGGCGCGACAGCCATCTACACGCCGACGCCGGGCTTTTCTGGCGGGGATAGCTTTATCTACACGGCCACGGGGCCCGGTGGCGTCTCTGCTCAAGCCACTGTGACCCTGAGGGTGGTTCCGCCCGGGGCGCCGACGGTCGCGCCCGTCTTTGTGAACGTGGCGTACAACTCGCTGGGGCAGGCGTTCAGCCTGCTTGCGAGTGGTGAGTTCACCGCGCTTACAGTCGGGACCGCACCGACGAACGGCAAGGTGACGATCAACGGCACGACGGCCACTTATATTCCGACAACGGGTTTTGCCGGCGTCGACAGCTTTACCTATTCAGCCAGCGGTCCAGGCGGCGCATCGAGCGCGGCGACCGTGACCCTGGAGGTTGCGCGGCCCAATGCGCCGACGGTCGCGGCGGCCTCCGCCAATGTCGCCTTCAACTCGGCGGGCCAGACGATCAGCCTGCCGGCGAACGGGGCGATCACTGCGCTGACGGTCGTGACCGCACCGGCGAACGGCAAGGTGACGATTGATGGCGCCACGGCGACGTACGCGCCGACGCCAGGCTTTTTCGGCGCCGACAGCTTCACCTACACGGCCACGGGCCCGGGGGGCGTGTCGGCTCCCGCGACCGTGACGCTGACAGTCGCGCGGCCTGAGGCGCCGATGGCTTCGGCGGCCTCCGCCAATGTCGCTTTCAACTCGGCGGGCCAGGCGATCAGCCTGCCGGCGAGCGGGGCGATCACCACGCTGACGGTCGTGACCGCACCGGCGAACGGCAAGGTGACAATCGACGGGGCGACGGCGACCTACGTGCCGACGCCGGGCTTTTTCGGCGCCGACAGCTTCACCTACACGGCCACGGGCCCGGGGGGCGTGTCGGCTCCCGCGACCGTGACTCTGACAATTGCGCGGCCTGAGGCGCCGATGGTTTCGGCGGCCTCCGCCAATGTCGCCTTCAGTTCGGCGGGCCAGGCGATCAGCCTGCCGTTCGTCGGTGCGATCACCGCGCTGACGGTCGTGACCGCACCGACGCACGGCAAGGTGACGATCGACGGCGCGACGGCGACCTACGTGCCGACGCCGGGCTTTTTCGGCCCTGACAGCTTCACCTACACGGCCACGGGCCCGGGGGGCGTGTCGGCTCCCGCGACCGTGACTCTGACGGTGGCGGCGCCGCCGCCGCCTGCGGTGGTGAACCTGCCCGCGACCACGACGACGACCGTCGTCCCGACCGCGGCCGGCGGTAGCGTGGGGACTTCGGTCATCGTGGATCTGAGCGCGGTGGCGTCCGGCGCCGTGACCGGGTTTGAAGTGACGGCTCCAGGCCAATATGGCCAGGTGACGATTGAGGAGGCGAACCTCGCTCCGGCGATGGCGCTGACCGAAGACGGCGCGCGTAGCGGCGGTTCGCGCGCCAGCCTGGCCCGCAGCTACCGCCTCCGCTACACGCCCGCCGCCGGCTTCATGGGCGTCGATACAGTGAGTGTGGTCGCCGTGGGACCGGGCGGGCGGTCGGCGCCAATCTTGTTCACGTTCAATGTCCCGGGCAAGGCTCCGGATCTGAGCGCACAGGTCCTATCCAGCGACGCATTGACCCTCACCCCAACCAAAGGCGTGGTCGGGGGACCATTCAAGGGCCTTCGGATAACCCGGGCGCCGACATTCGGAACGGCGACGGTTTCGGGGCTGACCCTGATGTTCACGCCCGGAGCAGCCAACAGCGGCGTGACGTCGCTGGACTATGTGGTGGAACTGCCGTTCGGATCCTCGGAGGCGGGGCGCATCGATTTGCGGTCCAATCCAATCCCGGTTGTGGCTCCGATCAAGGTCACGACGCGAGCGGGCCGGCCCGTCACGGTCAGCTTGACGGCGAACGCCCAGGGCGGTCCGTTCATCTCCGCCGCCGTGACCGGCCTGTCAGTTCCTAGCGCCGGGACAGCAGTTCTGACGGCGGGGGGCGAGGCGGCGGCGCGGACCTACGATCTGACCTTCACGCCTGATGGCCAATTCGATGGCCAGGTTGAGGTCAAGTTCACCTTGTCGAACGGCTTCGCGACCACGGCGGGAGTGGTCCAGATCACGGTGGAGCCCCGTCCCGATCCGTCGCTCGACCCGGACGTGCGCGCCCTTGTCTCCGGACAAGCCGACACGGCCCGCCGCTTCGCGCGCGCTCAGACCGACAATTTCAGTCGGCGTCTGGAGCAGATCCGCGGCGGCGACAATCGCAGCCACAACGGCCTGTCGGTGAACATGGCCGCCTTCAGGGACGGTAAGCGTGCGCCCAATGTCGAGTACTAACAGCAACTGGGCATGGAGGTGGACGAGCAGGGGCGCTCGCCGCGTGACCGAGCCTACCAGGCTCAGGAGCGAGCCTTCCTCGACGGCTTCAAGAGGCGCGACACAGCTCTGGCCTCGTCTCCGTCGGCGGCCGACGGCGGTGGACTGGCGGAGGCGGCGTCCGGTCCCAGGGCGCGAGCTTTGTCGCCGTCCAAGGTTGGAGTCTGGGCGGGCGGAAGTCTGGACTGGGGTCACCGCGACGCCCAGGGCCTGCGCGACACTCGGTTCAGCACCTCGGGCGTCAGTGGGGGCGCGGACCTCAAGGTCAAGGACAACCTGATCCTGGGAGGAGGTCTCGGCTATGGCTACGATCATACGTCGATTGGCGTCAAAGGGACGGAGACCGACACCCAGGCCCTGGTCGGGGTGGTCTATGGCAGCTGGCGGGCCGGATCAGACCTGCATCTGGAAGGGCTGATCGGCCACGGCCGGCTGAATTACGACTCCCGACGCTGGTCGGCCCAGGAATCCGGGTTCGCGCTTGGCCAGCGTTCAGGAGACCTCACCTTCGGTTCGATCGGCGTGGCCTATGATCGCCAGTCCGGCCGTAGCGCCCGCTCGCTTTATGGGCGGATGGAGAGCAGCCGCGCCTCGCTTGCGGCTTTCACCGAAACCGGGGCCGGGGTGTCCGCGCTGCGCTATCAAGCGATCACCTCGGAGACCTTGACCAGCAATCTGGGCGTCAAGCTGGAATGGATCTTCGACGCTCCGACAACGGTCTTCGCACCTTCGGTTAGGATGGAATGGCGTCATGAATTCCAGGAACCTGACGGCCAGACGATAACCTACGCCGATTGGCTGGCCAGCCCACGCTATGGCGTCAAACTTGAAGGTTGGTCGCGCGACAGCCTGTCGCTCGACCTGGGTGGACGCTGGACGGTCGGCGACGGCCTCAACATCGAGGCCTCCTACCGCAGCGCGACGGGATCAAATGGGTCCAGCCAAGGGTTGGAGCTAAAACTGATGACGCGGTTCTGATCGCCGCGCGTGAAGAGCCGCCCGATGGGGCGTTGCGGATGTCCGGCAAATCGACCTTTAGCGCGTCAGTTTTCTTGCTGGTGTGCGGCGTGGCTCCAAGAAATGTCGACTTACTGGAGGCGCCGCTACCTCCACACATGACCCATCGCTGCGCTTGGGAGCGTCCGCCTTCTGCCGGCTGGCAGACGCGGGCCAGATGGATCCCACAAAGGGGAACCTGGCGCAGGAACGGTTAACGATCAGGGGCTAAGGCCGCAATGTCGGCGCGCTGTTGGCCATGGCCGTAAAGGCGGACCTAGGCCTGTACGCCACGGCCAACGACGCCTTCCTCGTGGACTTCCGCCACCGCGCGCGAGCGCCACAGTGCGTGTCTTTCAAGAGAACCGCGCCCCATAAGCTGAAAGGCGCCCCGATAGCGCGCGGCTCCCGCCGGCACGGGGCTGCGGGGCCATCCCATCCCGGGCTTGGTGGGACGAGATGGAGGCGACCGATCTTGCAACTGAGCTTGATCTTTCGTGACCGAAACTTATCGCAGAGAGGTTCGTCTTCCGACGCGCTCGACGAACACCTCTCTGCGCGCATCTAGGTTGAGCAAGGCGATCCGTCCAAGCAGAGAGGTCTGAGGGTAATTTGATCGAGGAAATTTGCAGGATTAAAATCAATATAGAGTTCTCGCCATCACTCCATTTTACGTCGAAAGGCTATGAATTATAAAAATTCTCGGGCGATGTTGTTCGATTAGAATTGTGGAGTCATGATGGTAATATATGCACAACGTAGTGTGGAGCTGTCTAATGTCTTCAAAAAATTCGGCGTCGCGATAAAATTATCCCCCATATTGGGGGGGATCTGCAAACATCAGTGTAGGGTTCGGATCGTTTGGTCGTAATAAGCACGCGCGACTGACGACTACTCTAAGCGCAAGAAGAAGACGCTACATAATATTGTACCGTGGGAAATAATATTGAACGCCATAGCGCTACTCAAGCGAGAATTCTTGAAATTCTTGGCTTCCGGCTGCCAGTCGTTGCGCGATCTCAACATAGAGAGCCCGCCGACTGATGGTTGTGGGTGTCCTGAATGGGTTGGGAAACTCCGAAATCCGGTCTTGTTAATTCTTATGTGATTTCGAACCCATGAAATAATCATCCTATCGGATTATATATCTATGTCTGATAGAGAATATAGATCGGATGATTATTTTGATAATGCAGAGACGCGGATTGAAGCTTTAAAGAACTTCCGCGCAGTATGTCGCGCGGCGTCATATTTTCTCATAAAGTCCCTGTCCTTGGTCAACGACGTCCATCATGGCGCTGCAGTCGAGGCCCTGATCTTCACCGCCATCTGGACGGCCAACATCAGTCATATTCGGGGACAGGAGTCTTTCAATGAGGCGCCAATTCCTGAGGACCTGCGGCGCCCCGTGACTGTGGCAAGGCTGGCCCAATTGGTCGGTATTCCGCCCGAAACCGTTCGGCGCCACGTCAACCGCATGCTGGAGGCTGGGATGTGCCGTAGGGTGGGGCGTAAGGGCGTGATCGTTCCGGAGGCGGTTTTCCTGCGACCGGAAATGGTGACCGCCGCCAAGGAGCAATATCTGGCGACGCGGCAACTTCATCGCACCTTGTCGCAGCTTCTTCGCATTTAGGCGCGTCAGGCGCCGGGCGCGGGGTCCGTTCGTTCCCAAACGCCGCCCGGACAAGAGCCCGGGCGCCCAGCCTGTTCACCGCGCTTTGGACAGGATGGGGATTTGGTTGAGGGTCACGCGCGTCGACGCTGCCACCCGTTTAACTCCGCCACGGCGGTGGATGGCGTCGTGGCGATATGAGGTGGAGCAGTGTAACGGAAGCGGCCGATCAGAGATTGCAGATTGGCCGCCTCGGTCGACAGGCCCGCAGAGGCGGCGGTGGCTTGTTCCACCATCGCTGCGTTCTGTTGGGTCACCTGGTCCATTTGGTTGATCGCGGCATTGACGCCGCCCAGGCAGGCTGCCTGCTCTTTCGCCGAAAGAGCGATCTCTTGAGTGAGGCCATCAATTGCGCCCACCTGTTCGACGATCATGGCCAACGCGCGTCCAGCATCGACGACAAGCTTGACCCCGGTGTCTACCTCGCCGCTGCTGGCCGTGATCAAGGTCTTGATCTGCTTCGCCGCTTCGGCTGATCGCTGCGCCAAGGCGCGAACCTCATGGGCGACCACGGCGAAGCCGCGACCGGCCTCGCCAGCCCGAGCAGCCTCAACGCCGGCGTTCAGCGCAAGCAGGTTTGTCTGGAATGCGATTTCATCGATGATTGTGACGATGCCGCCGATCTCGCGCGACGCCTCAGAGATGCGGCTCATGGCGTGCGTCGCCTGCTGCACGACTTCGCCGGAGCGAATAGCTTCGTTGCGGGTGGTGCGCACGCTGGCGGCCGTCTGGTGCGCAACTTCGGCGCTGCGATTCACCGTGGCGGTAATCTCATCAAGCGCTGCGGCGGTCTCCTCCAGCGTCGCCGCCTGACTCTCGGTGCGACGGGAAAGGTCAGTGGACGCCAGCGATATTTCCTGCGCGGCCGCCCCGACCGAATGCGCCAGACTCGCAACTTCTCCCACCAAGCTGTCGAGGGTCTGGCAAGCGGCGTTGAAGTTATCGCGCAGCAAAGCAAATTCCGCCTCGATCGGTTGATCGATACGTGTCGAAAGATCGTTGTCCGACAGCTTTTCGAGGCCTTGGCTGAGGGACCGCACCGCACTGACGCGGCCCGTGACGACGGTCGCGAACTTTACAATTCTCGACACGCGGCCGTGGTCGTCCAGGATCGGATTATAGCTACCCTGGATCCAGACCTCCTGGCCCTGGGCGTTGCGGCGGCGGAACTCCCCGGCCTGGAACTGACCCGCACCGAGCGCCTGCCAGAACGACGTATAATCGCTTGCGACGGCGTCCTCGGGGAAGAGAAAGAGGCTGTGTGGGCGACCCACAATCTGCTCGCGACGGTAGCCCAGCGCCTTTAGGAAGTTCTCGTTTGCAGCGAGCACCTTACCGTCCGTGGTGAACTCGATCTTGGCCAGGTTCCGTTCGATCGCCGTCATCTGAGCCGCGTAGTCGAGGTTCAGCAGACGGGCGCGCGCGTCGGCCCATTCCACGACGAATCCCCCGCCGGCCATGGGTGAAACCTTCAGGTCAAAAGCGACCTCGCCAAAGCGGATCGTCGCGGTGTGACGCTGCTTGAGCGCCCGCAGCAGGTCGCGCTGATGTTGGGGATGGCGATGGAAGACGTCGATGCTTGAGCCGACGATGCTGTCGGCCCGGAAGTTCGGAAGATCACGGCGCAAGGCCTCTTCACAGCTTTGGAGCAAGCCGATCAGCGGCGGATTCAGGTACCGAATTACCAGATCGCGATCGGCGATCATGACCATCGCCTCGACGGCGTCGAGCGCTTGAGCAGCGCGTTTCTTTAGAGAAAATCGATCCATCATCTCGATTGTCCTGAAATATTCGTGTTCGTGTCTCTATATCTGTCTTTAAGCCGGGCGGCAGTGATATCGATAAGAGATAGGATTTTGGGTTGACTGGATTAAGTCAATGAAAGTGCGAACTAGAGTCCAAGTAGTGGTGTTAGGATTCGGTAGTGGCGCTTTGCGGCCTCAATCTGCTTTTCGGCGGCGTCGATCATTTCGGCGCGCAGGAACACATCACGCTTGACCACGACGCCCTTACGCCCCTCGCGGACGCACAGGCCGTCTGCAAGCAGTCGCACGACGTGACGCCGCACGGTTTCTTCCGGCGCGCCCACCAGTCGGGCGATGCGCGCAATGGTGACAGGCCGACGAAGCCCGTCGGAAACCAATCCAGCCTGGGGTGTTCGGCTCGTTCGCGTGTGACTGACATTGGCCGACCAAATCGCCGTGAAGATCATGGCGCGCATCGCATCGCCGCCATGGGCAACCTTGGCGATCTCGATGCTGCTCATCACATAATGCGCGCTAAGCCACAGGATCATCCGGGCGTGGGCCTGCCGTTCGGCGAGCGGGTCTTCTGCCGCTGCGGACATCAAATCCCTCCTTCGAACGGCGTCACCGCCGCGTCGGACCCATCCTGGGCGGCGCTGATCGCGGTCTGCCGTTGCGAGGAGGCCTCGTCACAGCGTCGCTCCGCCAGCCGATCTAAAGGCAGGGTTGCAGTGGGCCCGCCGTAACGAACCAGCGCTATGATCTTGTCGATGTCGCTTAGAGCGGCGCGGGATAGCGCGGCGGCGGCTTGGACCTCATGGGCTGTGGCCAGCAGTTGCTGAGCGCGGCGCTTGCCATAGGCGGCCTGCGCAACCGCCAGGACCCGAAGATTGGATTGGGTGGCGACGGCCGCGATCGAAGCCGCTTTGATTTGAGGGGGGCGGGGGGCGCTAGGAGGCCGGATGGCGCTGTGCAAAGCCTCGCGTTGATCGCCCCAAGACGTTGCGTTGGAGCGCTTCGCCGGGGAGGGCGAAGGCGGATGCTGGTCGCCAGCGCCGGCCTCGCCGGGCTTTAAGACCTGAAGGCCAGCGTCATCGTCCTGACGCCATCGCACCAAGGCGTCCAGGCGAAGGCCAAGCCTTGGCAGCGTGACGCCGACCAGACCGTCGAACGGAAGTCCGCCGGGAACGGAGATGCGCAGGCCCCCGGACGAGGTGTTGGTCACCGCGCCCCAGATCGATCGACCGCCCTGCGCCACCTGGCAAGGCATTTCGCAGTCAAGGCGCAGGCCGCGTTGAGCGCTAGCCATGGGCGCGAGCCTTGGCGGAGGCGGGCGCGGGGGCCTTGGCGGGCGACCCGTAAAGGTAGCCCTGAGCGTAGGCGCAGCCCTCATCGATGAGGAAGTTTTCCTCAGCGCGGGTTTCAACGCCTTCGGCGATGACCTTCATGCCAAGGCCGCCGCCCAAGCCGAGAACCGCGCGCACGATCGTCGCCGATTGTTCATCACGGTCCACGCCGTGCACAAAGGATCCGTCGATCTTGATCGTGTCGATCGGGAAGTTTCTGAGGTTCGACAGGGACGAAAAGCCGGTGCCGAAGTCGTCCATGGCGATACGCACGCCCAAGGCTTTGAGACGTCGCAGCACATGCAGGGCCTGGGGCGCATTCTTGATGAGCGCGGTCTCGGTGATTTCAAGCTCGAGGCGGGCTGGCGACAGACCGGTCTCGATCAGGACTACGTGGACGAGTTCGGGAAGGCTGTTGTCGTGCAACTGCACGGCGGACACATTGACCGAGATGGTCTCAGCGCCACTCCAGCTCGCCGCCTGCGCGCACGCCTTGCGCAACACCCATTCGCCAAGCTCGAGGATCAAGCCTGACTCTTCGGCGATCGGAATAAAACGATCCGGCGATATGGGGCCTTCGGTCGGGTGGTCCCAGCGGACCAGGGCTTCAAACCCGTCCACGACCTGGTCGCTCATCCGCGCTTGCGGTTGATAGACCAGTCGGAGCTGGTCGCGCGCCAGCGCCGATCGCAACTCCTGTTCGAGGGCCTGTCGCGTCTTCAACGTCCGGGCCAGCGCCGCGTCGAAAAAGCGATAGGTGTTTCGACCAGCGTTCTTGGCCTGATAGAGCGCCGCATCCGCGCCCGCCAACAGGTCCGACGCGCTCAATCCATCGTGGGGGAACAGCGCCACGCCAAGACTGGAGCCGACCATGGCGGTGCGGCCGGGCGACACCTCGATGGGCGGCGCCACCGCAGCCAGGATGGACGCACACAAGGCGTCCAGGCCCTCCGGGGACGGATCCTCGGTCCGAATAATGGCGAACTCATCGCCCCCCAGCCGCGCGAAGCTGTCGCCCGGCCCCAGCTGCGCCTGGATCCGCACCGCGACTTGTCGCAAGACCGCATCGCCTGCCGCATGGCCCATGGCGTCGTTGACTTGCTTGAAACGGTCGAGATCCAGAAAGACGACCGCGAGCTGATCATCGCTTCGACGCAGGCGCGCCAGATCCAGATCCAGCTTTTGAAGGAAACTGCTGCGATTGAGCAGGCCTGTCAGCGTGTCATTGTGCGCCAAAAAGCGGATCTGATCTTCGGCTTGGCGGCGGCTTCGCAAATCGCGCACGGCGATGGCTCGGCGTTCTGCGCCCTTGTAGCGGATCGGACTGGCCACAATCTCGACCGGAATCGTCGCGCGCGTTCCCAAGAGTTCGGTCTCCAAGGCCGCGTCCAGGTCCAGCTGAGCCAGAACGTCTTGCGCGAAGGCTTCGCTAAGATGGCTAACCCGGCGTCCGATAAGCGCGTCGAAGGCCCGGTTGCTCGCGAGAATCTGGCCGTCCTCGACGATCACCAGACCTTCAAGCACCGCGTCAGCCAAGGTGCGCAGGTGCTGGGCTTCCGCCTCCAGGACCCGGCGACGGGTCTCGCGGCTGACCGCCCACAGGCTCATCATCACGACCATGGCGCTGATCAGAGCGACCAATTGGCTGACGACGACATTGCTGAGACCGGGGGCTGTCGAGGCTTGGCGCAGGGGCGCAGCGGGCGGCAGAGCCCAGGCGGCGAAGAGATGGATCATGGCGGCTGACGCCACCAAAAGCCCGGTGCGGAGGGTTTGCCCGCGAAGGCCGCCGCCCCGCGGAACCCGGCCGGCAGCCGCGGACAGGGCGAGGGCCAGGATCGCGCCGCTCACGGCAGCGGCGGGGTTGAGGGTGACGGCGAGATCCTGGGCGGCGATCAGGGTCAAGGCGTGGGAGAGCAGGAAGGTCAGCCCGATCAGCCCGCCGGCCAGGACGCGCCGACGGTCTGACCCGGCCGCCGCCAGCAGGCGCAATCCAATGGCGCAACCGACAAGCGACAAGGCCAGGGACAGGCTCATGGTCCAGGGGGAAAACAGCATCGGCTGCAGCGCATTGTCGCTCAAGGCACCGATCAGCTGGGCGGCCCAAACGCCAAACCCCAAGGTCAGGGTCGCAAAATTGATCTTGAACCTGTCGATCTCGCCGCTCGGTAGGACGGCGTATTCGAGCTTCACAGAGGCTGCGAACGTGGCCGCCAGGCAGAGGCCCAGAGGCAAGGCGTCGTTGGCGAAGAAATGCGCGATAGGCTGCATTCGGGTCGTGTCCGGGACGCGCCATGACATTGGCGGCGTGTGTGCGACCGTCTTGAAGTCGTTCTGGTAAACGCGACCTCTACGATTGAATGTTAGCCCCCAAACTGGGGGAAAACGTCAAGATGCAAACGATTGTCAATTTCCTGCCCATTCTGAGTATATTTGTATACGGCAAATTAACTCAGCTTGATGTCATTCGATACGGGAGGTTTAGGCTTCGAAGATCATCTTCCGCCGGTTCCTTGTCGTGTTTTTGATCGAATATTGAGTGTCTGCTTTGGCGAGGCAGGCGTTCGAAGGAATCTGTGCGGACCTCGCTTGAGGCGCATGGAGGTGGCGCCTCGCAGGGCTGGCCATCTCTCAGGCCGAGACGTTGGGTTCACGCCCCAGCCAAGACTAGAGTCTCGGGCCATGCAGCCATAGCGCTCGCTATGGCGACGCTAGCCGGATCGAACGTCGCGCTCCCGGAGCCGCGCCAACGGCCGCTCTTGGCGCGATGCAGGGCCTATCCGAAGTTCAGTTTGGCGGCCGCATACGATGATTGCCTATCCCCTATGGGGCCCGGCCTAGCTTGATCATCAATCGGCGATGGGCCTGCACGTCTAGGCGATAGAGAGCGCAAACCAGCGCTGCGCCCAGGGCGAGACACCCCGCGCCAGGGCCATAGATGACCCCGAGCATCGTCTTGACCGACTCTGGAAGCGTGATCTGACCCGCACTGGCGCTGGCGGGGAAACGGATGATCTGGAGGGCCAAGCCCGCCAGCAGTGATCCCAATCCGGAGGCCGCCTTGCTGGCGAACGTCCATCCCGCGAAGAACAGTCCCTCGCGACGAGCGCCGAACAGATACTCATGCTCGTCGGCCGCGTCGGCCATCATCGACGCAAAGGCGATGGCGGCCGTCGCCATCAAGGCGCCGCCCAGGAACACACCGCTGGCCAAAAGCCCAACCGGTGGCGGTCCGGCTTGTAGGACGCCAAGCAAGCGCGCGGTCGGGGGAAGGGCGAAGGCGCCGCCCAACCCCAGGATCCCCATGATCAGAACATTGCGCTTTTCCATGCGCCGGAGCAGCGGGCCGGCGAAAGGCGCACCGCAGAGCAGTCCGGCGAACAAGGCCAGCGTGACAAGCTGCACCTGGTCTGGGCGCATGCCCCAGAAATAGGTGTTCATGTGGATGGCGAGGGTCGAGTGGATGGCTGAGGCGGTGAACACCAAAAGTGCGGCCACAAACAACACCACAAAGGAGCGGTTGGCGAAGAGTTCGCCCAGTTCGCGCGCCAGGCGCGCGTGGAGGCGGCTCTCGCTCGACGTGGGCGGGTGGAGGCGATCCTTCATCCGGTTGAGGGTGAGGATCGAAAGAGCCCCAGCGGCCAAGACCAGCATGCCCAGCGTCACGGCGAAGGCGGGGTAGGCCTCCCGGCGCGAGAGGCCGCTTGGTCCGGACAGGAATACGGCAAAGCCAAGCACGACGGTCGCGACCGCCCCGAACATGGCGAGCGCCCAGCGCCATGCCGCGACCGAGGAGCGCTCCTCGTAGTCGTCGCTCAACTCGGCGCCAACGGCGTTGAAGGGCAGAAGGAAGAGGGAGATCGAAACGCGAAGTCCAACGGACATCAGGGTCAGCCAGCCTGTCAGGGCAGGCACGCTCCATCCCCTGGGCAGGGTGAAGATCAACACCAGGAACGCGGCCGTGGCCGGCGCGCCGATCAGCATGAAGGGCAGCCGCCGTCCGAAACGCGAGCGCCAAGCATCTGAAAGTGATCCGATCAGCGGGTCGACGATCGCGTCGACCACAAGGCCTGCGGCGAGGGCGGCTCCGACCATGGCCGCCGGCAAGCCACAGACGGCTGTGGCGTAAAACATCAGGAAAATGGTGATGGCCTGGGTGGCCACGCCATCGACCATCGCCCCAGCCGCGTAACCGACCTTCTGGCGGGTTCGAAGCCGCGGAAGCCGTCGGGGCAGGCCGGCTTCGGCGTTGCTCGGATCAATCATGCGCCATACCCGGCTTCTCCAGCCAGCCCCCACAGCGCAGCCAGCTGTGGAACGTCGGCATCACCGCTTGGCTCGTCGTTCCTGAAGCGCCCATGCCAAAGCCATGTCCGCCTGAGGCGTAGACGTGCAGTTCCGGCGCGACGCCCGCGCTTCGCCAGCCCTTCACAAGCCCATAATCGACGCCGTTCCAGAGCGGGTCGTCAGCGGCGATCGCGACGAACAGCGGCGGAGGGGCGCTGGCCACCGCCATCGGCGCCAGGCTTGGATAGATGGCCGCGAGGAAATCCGGCCGCTCGCCCAGGTGGTCCGGCCGGCATGTGGCTAGACCCAGCATCGCGCCGGCGGAAAAGCCAAGATAGCCGACACGCCCCGGGTCAACGCCCCATTCGCTGGCCCTAGCGCGAACGACGCTAAGGGCGGTCTGAACGTCCGCGACCATGTCCGGCGGGATCTGAAACCTCGCCTGCTTCTCTGGTTGGGCCGCGTCCACGAAGCGTTCGAAGAGGGTCGCGGCGAACGCGCTGTCCGCCTGCGGCGTAGGCTCAAGTCGATACTTCAGGATGAAGGCTGCGATCCCGCGGTCCGCCAGCCAACGCGCCTGGGGCCAGGCTTCATTCTCCATGGACTGCATCAGATAGGCGCCGCCGGCTGCGACGATTACGGCCGCGCCGGTGGCTTGGCCGGTCGGAAGAACGGGCGTGAGGGTAGGCGCGGTGACATTGCGCACGCCCGTTCGTCCCGCCAGCGAAAACCATTGTTCGCAGGCGCCGGTCGTCTTGGCAGAGGGTTCAAGGTCAATCGCAGCGGACGCGTCAGGCGGATCTGCGGCGAGGATCATCGTGGCTGGGGCAAGGGTCACGGCTGCGCGCCTTCGCCGTAAGGCCAGCCTTGTTGAGGCGCTAGCGCCCCAGACCGATCACGGTGTGCGGGTTTCGAGCCCATCCTCATGTTCCCTCTCGGCGCGCTTAGCACGGTCCTGTCAATTAACTTACGTACTTGACAGTATGTTTTGTGTCGGTCAAGTCAGGGGAACGTGACGTGAGATCGCGGGGAGGAGACGGCTCATGCAAGTTTGGAAATTCATGGTCGGGGCGAGCCTGCTCGCGATGGCCGGGGCGGCGCAGGCGCAGACCGCGCCGATGGGAGCCGATCAGCAAAGCGCTGATCCCGTTACGCAGATCGCGGAGATCGTGGTCACCGCCCAGCGCCGAACGGAGAACCTGCGCGACGTGCCGATCGCCGTCACTGTGGTCAGCGGCGCTGCGTTGCGACAGTCCGGAGCCAATCAGCTTTCCGACATCACCCAGCGCGCGCCGAGCCTGAACTTCACCGCAACGCCGGGCGTGCCCAACTTCTCGATCCGCGGCGTCGGAACCAATTCGTTCGACTATGGGATCGAGTCAGCCGTCGGGGTCGCGATCGACGACGTCAACATCACGCTGCCGCGCTATGTCCCGCTGAACGCCTTGGCCGACGTCGACCGAGCCGAGGTTTTGCGGGGGCCTCAAGGGCTGCTCTTTGGCAAGAACACGACCGCGGGCCTGATCTCGATCACCACAACCAAGCCGCAAATGGATGGCGCCAGCGCCAGCGGCCGTGTCCAGGTGGCGAGCCGCGACCAGGTCCAGAGCCATGTGGCTCTGAACGCGCCGCTTGCGACCAACGCGGCGCTGCGGGTGGTCGCCGGTTATCAGTCGCAAGATCCGTCGACCAAGGTGGTCGGGCCGGGGCGTCTTGATCCGGTCAAGCGCTGGTTTGCCACGGGCAAGCTCTTGTGGGAGCCGACCGACGTCCTGAGCCTCTACGCCATCGTCGATTATCAATCCAACGGCGGCATCGAGTCCTACTCGACGATCCGCAAGTTCGGCGGCGCGGATCCTACGCCGATCCCGGCGGCGTTGCGGCCTCTGGCGCCGCTCAACTTCGTCCAGACCCAAAATGCTGCGCTCGGTGTGGTCGCCGGCCCGACGAACAACAGCACCGCCATCGGCAGCCAGAATGTGGTTCGCGATGAGGAGAGCTTTGGCGCGCAACTCACCGCCAGTTACGAGACCGGGGCTGTCACCCTGACCTCGGTGAGCGCCTACCGCAAGCTCGACGCCAAGGCCAACAACGACGTCGACCAGACGCCGGTCCCGTTCTTCGACACCAATATCGCCAACTCGCAATCCCATCAGGTCTCCCAGGAACTGCGTATCGCCAACCGCCAGCCGGGGCGGGTCGATTACACGGCGGGGCTCTACTATTTCTCGCAGCAGATCGACGCCCAGATCCTTCAGGCGGGCACGTTCGGGGTCTTTCCGGCCAGCGTGGCGACGCGGCTTTCACCGACCAACGGACGCTCAAACTTCGACTACGCCACCAAGAGCTATGCGGGCTTTGCGCAGCTGACGTTCAATCTAGCGCCAGGTCTCAAGTTGCTCGCGGGCGGGCGTTACACCCACGACCGCATAGACTCGCTAACCACGGTTAGCGTCGAGCCCAACGTCTGCAATCTGGTGACCTTCCTTTTGAGCGGCGGCGCCCGGTGCGTCGGAACCCTTGCGGCGCCCATTGCCGCCTCGCGCACGAAAAGTGGGCTCTCTGCCCGCGCGGGCCTTGAGTACGCCCTAAACGACCATGGCAATCTCTACGCCACCTACACCCGAGGCTATAAGGGGCCTGCGGTCAGTTCCGCCGCCGGGGTGGCCTTCAATGTCGATCCTGAGACCGTCGACGCCTACGAACTTGGGGCCAAACTCGACTTCCTGGATCGGCGTCTTTCCGTCAACGCCGCCGCCTTCATCAACGACTTCAAGGACTTTCAGGCTCAAGTCTACGATCCGACGCTCAATGGCGGACTCGGCGCGTTCCGCACTGGCAATGCAAGCACCTTGAAGACGCGCGGCGTTGAGGTCGAAGCCCTCGCACGGCCTGCGCCGGGCGCTACGCTGACGGCCGGGGTCACCTATCTGGACACCAAGTACGGCGCCTATCGGGTCTCCTGCTACTTTGGACAAACCGCGGCGCAAGGGTGCTCGCTGCCCGGACCGAGCTTCGACGCGGCCGGCTCGCCTCTGGTGGGGGCGTCCAAATGGTCGGCCAGCTTGGCCGCCAACCTCGAGCGCCCGGTCAGCAACGACCTGAAGGTCTTCCTGAGCGCTGACTGGCGCTATCGCAGCCGCTTCTATTACGCGATCAATGACCCCAACACCGTCCAGCCGGCCTATGCGTTGGTCAACGCCACGGTGGGTGTGGCTCGTCGCGACGATGGCGCGCGTTTGAGCCTGTTCGCGCGCAATCTGTTCGACAAGCGCTACGCCGCGACGATCTATCCGGGCAATTTCTCGGTGGGCCAATATGTCCAGTCGCTGCCCGACAACGCCTTCCGGCGAGTGGGGATCGCGCTCGACTGGCGCTTCTGACGTCTTGCCTTAATGGCGATGGCGCAGGTTCGCGCCGTCGCCGCCTTTTCCTCCATCAGGGCCATCGCGTTGACCAACCATCCTCGAGCTTTTCCCGACACGTTCCTTTGGGGCGCGGCGACCGCCGCGCATCAGGTTGAAGGCGGCAACTGGAACAACGACTGCTGGGCCCTGGAGCAAGCCAAGCCCTCGATCTTCGCCGAGCCCTCCGGAGACGCCGTCGATCAATGGAACCGCTTCGAGGACGACATGGCGGTCTTGGCCGCGATCGGACTGAGAGCGTACCGGTTTGGAATCGAATGGGCGCGCGTCGAGCCGGACGAGGGCTGCTTCGCCCAGTCTGCGCTTGATCACTATCAGCGTTGCCTGGACGCTTGCCATCAGCGCGGCATCACGCCCGTGGTGACGTTCCACCATTTTACAATTCCGCTATGGCTCGCTCGCCGCGGCGGCATGACTTGCGATGCGTTTCCCGCGCTGTTCGCCCGTTACTGCGAGACCGTGACGCGATCGCTTCGGGGTCTCGTCGTCGTGTGCTCGATGAACGAGATGAACGTGCCGCTGATCATTCAGGACGTGGCGCGCGACCTGCTGTGCGGCCCCGAAGGGGAGGCCAGGCGCGTGGCTGCGGAGCGGGCGCTTGGCGCGCCGATCAGCAGCAACTTCCTGTTCACGCCGCCAGACGCGTTGGTCCGCAACGGACTGGGCGCGCACGCCGCTGGTCGGGATGCGATCAAGGCCGTTCGCCCCGAGGTGCAGGTGGGGGTGACGCTGTCCTTGCAGGACGAGCAGGCCGAGCCCGGCGCCGAAGCCGTGCGTGACGCCCGCCGTGCGCGGATGGTCGATCCATTCCTGGATCTTGTGAAAGGCGACGACTTCATTGGGGTGCAGACCTACACGCGCACCACCTCCCGGCGCGATGGCGGTCACGGCCCTCGGCCTGGCGCGCCGTTGACGGCGATGGGCTATGAGGACCGCCCGGACGCGCTTGCCGCGGTGTGCCGTTATGTCTGGGAGCGGACCGCAACGCCGGTGCTTGTCACCGAGAACGGCTTTTCCGGCGACGATGATGATCGGCGCGGCGCCTTCGTGAGCGAGTCGCTTGATCACCTGCAACGGGCGATCGCCGATGGTGTCGACGTGCGGGGCTACTTCTACTGGTCGCTGCTGGACAATTACGAATGGATGTCCGGCTATGGTCCCAAGTTTGGCATCGTTGGCGTTGAGCGCTCGACGCAGCGGCGCGTCATCAAGCCCTCGGCCTTGACCTACGGCGCGATTGCGCGCGCCGGCGCCATCGGTGTCGCCAAGGCGGGTTCGGCCACGACCGCCCCGTCACCTTTGCGCGCGGCGACACCGCTGGGCATGGGGTAGCGGCGTTTCGTCCCTGGATGTGGCGGGCGCCCGTTTGGGGGCGCTCACCCAAGGCAGCGGAGCGCGCAGGGCTGCGCGGGAGGTTCCAGACTTCTGCGACGTGGCGTAGAAAAGCCGGATGAGTTCAGAGACGGCGCAAAGCGCGCGACCTTCAAAACGGCCGCGTCGGACCCAGGAGCAGCGTAGCGCAGAAACGCGCTCGGCCCTTTTCGAGGCGGCCGTTCGAACAATCGACAGGTACGGCTATGCTGGCGCCAACACAGCGCTGATCGCCGACGAAGCCGGGGTGACCCGCGGCACGATCAACCACCATTTCGCCAGCCGCGCGGCCTTCATGGCTGAAGTCGTTCGCTGGGTTTTCGAGCGCGAGACCGAGATCTTCCGAACGCTCACCCAGGATGGGCGCGCCGGGACGCGGGTAAGCGACTGGCCAGCGCTGCTTTGGGATGTGTTCTCCCGCCCCTCTGGCGTTGCCGTCCTCGAGATTCTGGTGGCCTCCAGAAGTGATCCGGAACTGGCGGCGCTGGTCATGCCCATGCAGGCCGAGGTCGAGCGGAGCGGGGCGATCAACTTCGTTCAACGGATTGGCGCCAGAGACGTGGATATGCCGACGATCCGCATGGTCGTTTGGGCGATCCGCGGCATGACGCTTGGTCGCGCATTCACAGGCGATGCAGTCAGCATGGAGGGCGCTGTGGCGCAGCTCGCTCGAATTATTGAGCGCGCAGCGCCGGGCGGAAGCTTCGAGGAGCTGGCCGGACGCCCTTGAGACCACCGGTGTCCGATAGCCGGTGTGGCTTGGCGCCATCCGCCTTGCGAGCATCTCCGCCGACTGTCTTGTGCAGAGAGATGCGCCAACGGCAACGTCCGGCGCAAGGACGCCTTCCTGGCCAGGCGACTTGGGTGTCCGCTATTTGCCTCCAAGCGGCCTTGTGCCAAAGGCCTCGAAACCAATTCTGGGTGTCGTGGTTCGAACCTGCGCAGCGGCGTCATGGACTTTCCCATGATCCGGCCCGCGCAGGCGCGGCGCGCTCTGGAGGGGCGCGCAGAGGGAAAAGAACGCGTGCTGCGGCTCCGATCTCGCAGCGATCGTGCGCGGGTATGGACGCCTTTGAGGCGCGTCTGGTTCGCTCTGAAGCAAATTTGTGAGCCATCACGCTGATTTCGAAGTCGCCTACGGCTCAAGATGCATGCGGGAGGGACATTTTGAGTGAAATGTCAGCCAGTTTGCCTCGCTGGCGCGTCTGACCGGTCGATGATGGTCATGAGGTGTCGGCCTTGGGGATAACCGCCACAGGCGGTGGGCGCGATGGCCTCGCATGAGGACCGCATGTCGAACTACCGGTTTTTGATGGCGGGCTGTTCCGCCCTTGTGCTGCTGGCGCACGCGCAACTCGCTTTCGCTGACAAGACCTCGACGCCGTCCGACACGGTTGACGAGATCATCGTCAAGGCGCGCGACAAGGCGGGCCTGCTGGAGAAGCAGCCCAGCAACACTGTCTTTGGCATCGACAAGCCGCTGCTAGAGACGCCGCGCTCGGCCAGCTTCGTCAGCGACGTGACGCTGCAGCGTTATGGGATCGAGACCATCGACGGCCTGACCGCCGTCTCGCCCGGGACCTACACGGCCAGCTTCTACGGCGTGCCCGGCGCACTGAACATCCGCGGCACCCTGGCCGAGAACTATTTCCGGGGCTTCAAGCGCATCGAGAACCGCGGCACCTACTCGACCCCGATCGGCGCGGCCGATCAGATCCAGGTCGTGCGCGGCCCGCCGGCTCCGATCTATGGTTCGGGCAAGGTGGGGGGCATGCTCAACTTCATTCCGAAGTCGGGCAAGAACGAGGGCGCCTACCTGACCGAGCCGACCGGCGAGGTCACCCTGACCTACGGCTCGTACAACAAGAAGAACGCTACGGCCCAGCTGGGTCTGCCGGCGAACTTCGGTTCGGTCTCCGGCGGCGTCCACCTGTATGGCGAGGTCGAGGACAGCCACAGCTACTACAAGGGGATCTATCCGCGTCGTCAGACGCTGGAGGCCTCGTCCGATTTCGACCTGGGCAACGGCTGGACCACGGCGTTCGGCGGCATGTACTACCACTCCGACGGCGACGTGCAGACGCCCGGCTGGAACCGCCTGACGCAGGCCCTGATCGACAACCAGACCTATGTCACCGGTCGCGACACCACGCTGAAGGACACTGACGGCAACAGCCGCCTGACGCCGAACGAGGTCGGGTTCTATCCTTATGGCAGCGCCCTCTATCTGGCGTATTACGGCTTCCCCTCGAGCGACGCCCTGCACACGCTGGACACCGGCGTCGGGACCACCAAGCTGGATCCGCGCACGGTCTATATCAGCGGCGCGGACTTCTCGAAGACCCGCACCAACACGTTCTACTACGACCTGGCTAAGGCGCTGACGCCTGACAGCACGATCAAGCTGCAGCTGTTCTATGACGACCAGGAGAACAAGCGCTTTGTCTCGTACGGCTACCCGGCCTGGTTCGACAGCTCGGTCTGGGAAGCGCGCCTGACCTACAACTTCGCCTACGACACCGGGATCGTCAGCTCCAAGTCGTTTGTCGGCGCGTCGTATCGCAGCTTCGAGGGGCGCCGTCGCGAGAGCTACAACAGCGGCATGATCGCGCTGGACCGCCGCGACATCAGCTTCGGCGCGACCCCGACCGACATCATCGACAGCCCGTTCTCAACCGAGACCGGCGCCGGCGTGCAAGGCCTGCAGTGGGAGAACGACAACAGGAGCGACTGGACCCAGACGGGCGTCTTCGCGATGACCGACGTCACGGTGGGCGAGCGCCTGAACCTGATCCTGGGCGGCCGCTACGACGACTACGACGTCACCTCTCAGGACAGCGGCTTCCTCAGCTACCAGATCGCCGGGCAGCAGAAGGCCAGCAAGGGCAAGTTCACCTACAGCGCCAGCGCGACCTACAAGGCGCCGGGCGGGATCATGCCCTACATCACCTACGCCAAGGCCTCCGCCCTGGAGATGAGCCAGGCGGGCGACATCGCGCCTGGCCTGGTGGCCGATCCCAGCGACGCCTGGCTGTCGAACAGCGACCTAGCCGAGGCCGGCTTCAAATTCCAGTGGCTGAAGGGCACGCTGGTCGGCTCGCTGGCGGGCTATCGCCAGAACCGCACCCAGCTGACCGGCATCACCGGCACACCGACCGGCACGCGCGCCAAGGGCGTCGAGCTGGAAGTCCGCTGGCTGGCGAGCGAGAACTTCAGCTTCACCTTCTCGGGCAACACCCAGCACACCACCGTGAAGGGGCCGGACAATTCGTTCCAGTACATCCCGGCCTACACCGCCGGCGTGCCGGGCGCTCAGGCCTATGGCGGGACCTATGTGGTCTGGGCGTTCAGCAGCCTGCCGGGCCGCTCGGGCGACTATGACTACACTCTGATCCCGAAATCGGTGGTCAGCTTCTACGGCGCCTACACCAGCGACGATCATGCCTGGGGCAAGGTCGGCGGCGCCCTTGGCGTGACTCACGTCACCAAGACCTCAGGCACGGTTCAGAACGCCGTGACCTATCCCGCCTACTGGGTCGCCAACGGCAGCATCTACTACGAGCACGGCCCGTACACGGCCACGCTCAACGTCGATAACCTGTTCGACAAGCTCTACTTCACGCCCGACGCCGACAGCTACGCCAACCTCGGCGTGCTGCCCAGCAAGGGCCGCGAGTGGCGCTTGACCCTGGCGCGGAAGTTCTAGTTCCCCTGCGGCGCGCCCCGCGAGGGAGCGCGCCGCGAGCTTACACGGAGGCTCGATGGCGATGTCGACAATCCCATGGCGTTCCTGGACCCTTCTGGGCGCGCTCTCGCTCTTGTTGTTCCTGATCACCGCCTCGACCTTCTCGTCGCTGGGCGTGATCCTGCCGGCGATGATCAAGGAGCTGCACTGGAGCTTCGCCTCGGCGTTCCTGGGCTTCACCCTCCTCGGGGCGTTTTGCGGCGGCTCTTCATGGCTGCCGGCTCTGCTGATCCGCAAGATTGGCGTTCGGGCCACGATCCTCGCCGGATCGGCGGTGATGATCGCCGGCTTCCTTTGCCTGACCATCGCCAAGGGCTTGGCGATCTATCTGGTCGGCACGGCCTTGCTGGGCGTGGGCTATCAGATGATGGCCCTGATCCCGTCCACCCATCTGCTGTCCATGCTGTTCAAGAAGCGGGCCCTGCCGTTCGGGATCTATTTCACCATCGGCTCTCTGGGCGGCGTCGCCGGGCCGTGGATGGCGCTGGGCGGCATGGAGATCGCCGGCGGCGGGTGGCGGTCTTACTGGATCTGGCAGGCCGTCGCCTCGGCCGTGGTCGGCGCGCTCGCCGCAGCTCTGGTCGGGGGCAAGGCTTGGCTGGAGAAGGCCGCCGTCGAGACGGACAGGGCCGTCGCCGAAGACGCCGCCCGTCAGCCGGCCAACGCCCGCGTCTATCGCACCCAAGCCGACTGGACCGTGAGGGAAGCGATCCGCACGCCGCAGTTCTATGTGATCGTCGCGGCCTATTTCGCGCATCTGCTGGGCGGGGTCACCGCCGTCAGCCTCGCGCCCAGCCACTTCAGCGAGATCGGCGTGGCCTCCGCAGTGGCGGTCGCGGCGCTAAGTCTGGAATCCTTGATGCAGGTCGTGGCCCGCATGAGCGGTGGCCTGCTGGGCGATCGCATCGACCCGCGCTGGCTGCTCGCAGGCGCGCAGGGGATGATGGCCGCGGGCCTGCTGGCCCTGGCCAACGCGGTGACCTGGCCGATGATGGTGATCTTCGCCCTCGGCGTCGGCGTCGGCTTCGGCATGACCGTGCTCGCCGTCAGCATCCTTCTGCTCAACTACTATGGCCGTCGGAACAATCTCGAGCTTTTCTCGATGGTCTGCCTGGTCGGGGCCGTCTCCGCCCTGGGCCCCGTGATTGGTGGGTTCATGCGCGACCGCCTGGGCGGCTTCGCTCCGACCTTCCAGATCTTCGCGGCCATCATCGGCGTAATCTTCGTGGCGGCCCTGTTCATGCGTCCGCCGCGCAAGGCCACCGAGGAAGCCACCGCCGCGCCGATCCCGGCGCCGACGCCCGTCCTGCTGCGCGACGCGGCCTAAGACAGTTCAGGGAGTAACGCCATGTTCCACCGTCCTTCCCAGCACAAGGATTTCGGGGTGTTCCTGCCGGTCGCCAACGGCGGATGGATCATCTCCAAGACCGCCCCGACGCTCGACGGCCTCTACGCCCAGAACCGCGCGGCGGCCGTGAAGGCCGACGAAGTCGGCATGGATTTCGTGATGTCGATGGGCAAGTTCCGTGGCTTCGGCGGCGAGACCGACCATTGGGGCACCGCGCTGGAGTCCGTCACCATGATGGCCGGCATCGCCGAGGCCACCAAGAACGTGAAGATCTGGGCGACCATCCACCCCCTGCTGCAGAACCCGGCCGTAGCGGCCAAGATGATCGCCACCCTGGACCACATCAGCGGCGGACGGGCGGGCCTCAACATCGTGGCCGGCGCCTACAAGGGCGAGTTCGACCAGATGGGCGCGTGGGACGACTCAATGACTCACGACGACCGCTACGCCCTGACCGAGGAATGGACCACGATCGTCAAGCGCCTGTGGTCCGAGGACAGCGTCGACTTCAACGGCAAGTACTTCACGATGAAGGACTGCCAGTCCAAGCCCAAGCCGCTGTCCAAGCCGCGCCCGGACCTGGTCTGCGCGGGCATGAGCGACCGGGGCTTCCAGTTCTCGGTGCGCGAGGCCGACATCTGCTTCATCGGCGGCCGCACGCCCGACGAGCGTCGCGACGCCTCGCTGCGCGCCAAGAAGGCCGCCGAGGCGATGGGCAAGTCCATCAAGACCTTCGCCATGTGCACGGTGGTCCATGGCGACACCGATGCTGACGCCGAGGCCAGGGTCGAGCACTACAAGAGCGGCGCGGACATGGGCGCGATCCTGGCCATGCTGGAAAGCTGGGGCGTGCCGGCCGAGAAGCTGTCGAGCGTGGCGGCGGCGCAAGGCGCGTTCATGACCCAGACCGTGGTGGGGTCGCCCAAGACCTGCGCGGCGCAGATCGAGGAGTTCCTGCGCTACTGCGAGCTGGACGGGCTGATGATGATCTTCCCGGACTATGTCGAAGGGCTGACCATGTTCGGCGCCGAGATCCTGCCGGGCCTGAGGGCGGTGTTCCAGTGAACGCGATGACGACAGCGGCGGGCGTGACCGATGGGTTGAAGGCCTGGATCGCACCGGCGCGGACGGCGGTTCTGGTTATCGACATCCAGGTCGACTTCGCCTCGCCCGAGGGCGCTTTGGGCGCCTATGTCGACATGGGGGGCGTCCAGCCGGCCGTCGCGGCGGCCGAGCGCCTGGTCCGAGCCGCGAGAGCGGCCGGCGTGCCGGTCGTCTTCATCGGCCTATTCACGACGCCCGAAACCGACTCTCCGACTTGGCTTGAGCGCATGCGTCGTCGCGGGGGCGACCCGGATAATGAGAGCGCCCTGTGCCGCGCCGGCGAAGTCGGCTCAGACTTCTACGGACCTCGGCCGCTGGAGGGCGAACGTGTCGTGCGGAAAACTCGCTACAGCGGCTTTGTCGGCACGGATCTCGACTTGCATTTGAAGGCGCTGGGCGTCGACACGCTGGTGGTGGCGGGGGTGACCACCGAGTGCTGCGTCGACAGCACCGTCCGCGACGCCTTCAGCCTAGACTACCACGTCTTCGTCGCCGCCGACGCCTGCGCGGCCTACGAGGCGGACCTCCACGCTGCGTCGCTGAAGGTCATGGAGCTCAACAGCGCCATCCTGACCGACGCGAACGCGGTCGCCGAAGCCTGGGGCGTTTGAGATGGCGGACGGATTTCCCAATCTCCAGGCCGTCGCGCCCTACACTGTCACCGAGGCCGACAGGGCCGCCATCGCCGCCGCCATCGACGAGGACGAGATCGTCCAACTGGCCCTGACCCTGGGCAACATCCCAGCGCCGTCCGGCAAGGAGCTGGAGGTCGCCAACTACGTCTACGACTGGATGGCGCGCGAGGGCTTCTCGCCGCGCAAGGTCGGGGCGACGCCCGAGCGGCCGAACGTCATCGGGACGTACGGCGGCAAGGGCCCAAACACCATTGGGGGCAAGAACCTGCTGTTCACGGCGCACCTCGACACCGAGGCGCCGACCTGGAACCCCGATCTCGACGCCTACAAGTATGCGCCCGAGACCCTGGCCAATCCCGAGTGGGAAAAGTGCTGGCTGGAGGACGGCAAGCTCTTCGGCTACCCGATCGCCAATGATCGCGGCCCCATGAGCTGCTTTCTGATCGCGGCCAAGGCGTTGAAGACGGCCGGCTACGATCTGGCCGGCAAGATGTACCTGACCGCCTGTCCAGGCGAGATCGGTCCCGAGCCGATCGAGGAGCACCGGGGCGTGGCCTACATGGGCAAGGACATCGGCGCCCATTACCTGTTTCACCATGGCGGCGTCGCGCCCGACTACGCCATCGCGGCCGAGGGCTGTGATTTCGGCCTGACCTGGGTGGGCTGCGGCTATGCGGTGTTCCGCTTCCGTGTGTGGGGCGAGGGTGTCTTCACCCCGCTGCTGGAGCAGCCGGCGACCTCGGCGGAGCATCCGAACCCGATCTACAAGCTCGGCCGGCTGACCGACGCCATCCACGCCTGGAGCGGCGAATGGGAAAAGGCCAGCCGCTACGAAAGCGCCGGCGGCGTCGCCCAGCCCAAGTCGCAGATCGCCTCGGTGCGCGGCGGCATTCCCTACGCCTTCGGGGCGGGCACCGAGCTGGTGAACCTCTATCTGGAAGTGGGGCTCAGCCCGAAACAGCGCGTGGCCGACGCCCAGCACTCGCTCGAGAAGATGGTGCGGGACGCCGGCCTCGGTCGGATCGAGATCGAGCCGGTGGTCGTGCGCCACGGCTTCGAGGCCGACGCCACCGAGGTGGCGCCGCTGGTGGGCGCTGTCGACGTGGCCACCCAGCTGGGTCTTGGCCATCCGGTCGCCTTGGCCAATCCGGTCTATTCGAGCATGTGGCGCGACCACAATGTCTTCAACATGCACCGCATTCCGGCCATCACCACAGGCTTCCGTCGCTGGCGGCCGACGCCGAAGGATCTGGTCGACAGCGCCCTGATCTACGCGCTCACGGCCCTCGCCGTCTGCGGCCGGGCGAGTCCGGAGGAGGGCGCGGCGCGCCCCGCCTCCGCCGTCTATCCGGACAATCCTTTCGGGGCCGAGGCATGAGCGCGGCGCTTCAATCGCAGGCGCCCGAGCCCGCCGACTTCCGCAAGGCGATGGGCAGTTTCGCGGCCGGGGTCACGGTGGTGACCGCTTGCCATGAGGGGCGGCTGGTCGGCACGACCGTCAGCGCCTTCAGTTCGGTGTCGATGGACCCGCCGCTGGTCATGGTCTGCCTCAAGCGCGACAGCCGGACCCTGGCGGCCGTGAAGCCGGCGCAGCGGTTCTGCGTCAACATCCTGGCGCGCGAGCAGGGGGATCTCGCCTACCGCTTCGCCAAGAGCGGCGCCGACGATCGCTTCGCCCTGACCGCCGTCGAGGCGGGAGTCTGCGGCGCCCCGTTGCTGGCTGGAGCTGTCGCGGCCGTGGAGTGCGCGCTGCACGCTGTCCACGACGGCGGCGATCATGAAATTCTGGTCGGCCGCGTGCTGCGCGTGACGACCGACGAGACCAAGGCGCCGCTCGTCTATGTGCGCGGCGGCTTTCTGGACACCTAGTGGAGTTTCGCATGGCCTACGACGTGCTCGACGTGAAGCCCATGACCCGCCGGATCGGCGCGGAGGTCTTTGGGGTCGACCTGGGCAAACCGCTCTCGAATCGTCAGTTCGAGGAGATCTACCAAGCGCTCACCCAGCACCAGGTGATCTTCTTCCGCGATCAGGACATGTCGCACGAGGCGCACAAGGATCTCGGGCGCAAGTTCGGCGACCTGGCGATCCATTCGGGCGTCCCGGGCCTGCCGGATCATCCCGAGATCGTGGCCATCCACGCCGACGCCAATTCCAAGTTCGTGGCCGGCGAGACCTGGCACTCGGACCTGACCTGCGATCCGGAGCCGCCGCTGGGCAGCATCCTCTACATGAAGGTCCTGCCGGAGCATGGCGGCGACACCTGCTTCGCCAGCATGTACTGGGCCTACGACACGCTGTCCGACAGGATGAAGGCCTATCTGGAAGGCCTGCACGCCGTCCACGACGCCAACCCCGTCTATAAGGCGATCTTCCCGGACATCGACCGGCAGTACAATTGCTCGACCCACCCAATCGTGCGCACGCATCCTGTCAGCGGCCGCAAGAGCCTGTTCGTCAATCCGTCCTACACGACCCACATCGTCGGCGTGTCCAAGGCCGAGAGCAATGCGATCCTGAACTTCCTCTACCAGCACGCCAGCAATCCGGATTTCCAGGTCCGCTTCCGCTGGCGGCCGAACTCGGTGGCGTTCTGGGACAACCGCTGCACCTGGCACCAGGCGATCTGGGATTATTTCCCGGACACCCGCACCGGCTATCGCGTCACGGTCGCCGGCGACAAGCCGTTCTGACAAGACATGAAAAAGCGCCGCCGTGAGCAACGGCGGCGCTGCCTGGCCTGTCGCGACGCCGCGCCCGATGGCGCGGCGTTTTACTATTCGCGGGTGAAGTCCGTCGGGATCTGCGGGTCAGGTCCAGCCTTGCCCCACAGCACGATCTCGTTGCCCCACGGGTCGCGGAAGGCGTGATTGTAGCCGTTGAATTCCTTCCAGTAGTGGTTCTTCCACAGCACGGTTGCGCCCAGGCGCTCGGCGGTCCCGAGGATGCGTTCGGCGCTATCGTCGTCGCTGATCAGCACCCAGACGCGCGGCTTGCGGCCCTCGGCGCTCAGCGTGCGGGGCTCGACCCCCTCCGGCTCCGGATGGGGGCGGGCGTTGGCGGCCTTGAAGATGCCCAGGTGCAGGTTGCCGATCTGGCTGTCGCTCCCGTCGGGTTGCTTGAAGAAGCCGCCGGGCACCATGCGGTGGTAGACGCCTTGCGGGCGGGCGTCGTTCTGCCAGCCGAAGACCTCGGCGTAGAAGTCGCCGGCGGTGGAAGGGTCGTCGGAGGCCAGGTCGACGAAGATCAGGGTGTTGGTCAAGGCATGCGCTCGCGTTAGGGGTTCAGGCGTCGAAGCCGGTGGACAGGCTCAGGGGGCGCCAGGCGTCGATGTCGGCGGCCAGGCCCTGGGCGGCGTAGCCGGCGTACTTCAGGGCGTCCTCTCCCAGCAGCAGGTGCATCGGCGGCGCCTCGACATCTGCGATCGTCAGGATCGCCCGGGCCGCCTTGGCCGGATCGCCGGGCTCCCGGCCCGCTTGGTCGGCCATGATCCGCTCGGCGTCGCGCGCCAGGCCGTCATAGTCGGCGAGCTTGCCCGCCACGACGGCCTTGGAGCCGGCGGCGAAGTCCGTGCGCAGCCCGCCGGGCGCGACATTGACCACCTTGATCCCCAGGTCTGCGACCTCCTGGGCCAGGGTCTGGGTCAGGGCCTCAAGCGCCCATTTGCTGGCGCAGTAGACGCCGGTGCCGGCCCAGACGGCCAGGCCCGAAACCGAGGTGATGTTGATGATCCGCCCCGCGCGGCGGGCGCGCATGGCCGGCAGGACGGCTTTCAGGACCGCGAGCGGGCCGAAGACATTGACCTCGAACTGGGCGCGGACCTCGTCCAGCGAGGCCTCCTCGACCGCGCCGACTAATCCGTAGCCGGCGTTGTTGACCAGGATGTCGATCCGGCCGGTCACCTCTTCGGCCTTGGCGACGGCGGCGACGACGGCCGCCGTGTCGGTGACGTCCATCACGGCGGCGCGGGCGCGGCCGGGCGCGAGGGCTTCGAACGCGGCGACGGCCTCGGGCCGGCGCACCGTGCCGACGACGATGTCGCCACGCTCCAGGGCGGCGCGGGCGATCTCCCGGCCCAGGCCACCGGAGACGCCGGTGATCATCCAGGTCCTGGTCATGCTCAGTAGGGCTTGTCGCCCTTGACCCACAGACGGTGCATGGTCCGGAAGTACTTGCTGTCGTCGTACAGCGTGCCGGTATGCAGGGTGCAGCGGTTGTCCCACATCAAGAGGTCGCCGACCCGCCACTTGTGGCGGTAGACGAACTGCTCCTGGGTCATGAACTCGACCAGTTCGTCCAGCAGCGCCAGGCCCGCCGGCCCCGGCATGCCGATCACCTCGGTGACGGTGCCGGTCGAGGGCCATAGCGCCTTGCGCCCATCGGCCGGATGGGTGCGGATCAGCGGGTGTTCGACATCGGGATTGGCCGCTTCCATTTCGGGCGAGAGGGTCTGCTGTTCGCCGAAGGTCCGCGTCGCCATGAAATGCTTGTAGCTGTGGTGGAGCTTCAGGCTCTCCAGCAGCGCCTGCCGGTCAGCGGGCAGGGCGTTCCAGGCCGCGCAGCCGTCCGCCAGCAGGGTGTCGGAGCCCTCGTCCGGCACTTCGACCGCATAGAGCATCGTCAACATGACCGGCTCGGGCTTGTAGCTGTAGTCCGTGTGCCAACCGACCCCGTCGTTGTGGGCGCCGATCGGCGTTCCATCGACCACGCGGTTGCTGAGGATGAAGATCTTCGGATAGCCGGGCAGGGTGAAGCGGGTTTGGGTGTGATCCTCGGGCTCGCCGAACCGGGTGATGAAGCGCATCAGCTCGTCGGGCGTCATCTTCTGGTCGCGTAAGGCGATCGCGCCGTGGCGGTGGAAGGTGTCGACGACACGATCCAGTGCCGCGTCCGAGGCGGACGCCAGGTCAATGCCGGAAATCTCGGCCCCGAAACCCGGCTTCAGGTCCTGGATGGCGATATCGGCGGTCAGCGTCATGGCGTCCTCCGTGGTGTGCTGATCCCGAAGCTAGGCCTGCATGGACCGGCCGTCTTGCTCCAGCGCGCACCACGGCTTTCTCGTCCAGGGTTGGATTGACCTTCCGTTGGGCGCCGCGCGCGGTCTCAAGGCGCCGATCGCCCGCGAATGCGGCGTCGAGGCGGTTGGGCCGTGCGATGACCAACTCTTCGTGCGCGCTGGAGCAAGACCGGCTCACGCTGCGGTCCTAGCGTGATGGCCGACTTCCGACTTTTTTAGAGCGCTTCACGATGAGCCTGCGCCCGCCGAACGGCGTCTTAAGCGACGCCTTTTTCGAAGACCTCTCCCGCTCCATGGGGAGCGTCGAGACGGCCGAGACCTTGCCGCCCGCCTGCTATGTCGACGCCGACTTCTATGAGTTCGAGAAGGAGGCGCTGTTCAACCACGAATGGCTCTGCCTGGGCCGCGTCGACTGGGTCAAGGAGCCCGGCGACTTCTTCACGACCAAGATCATCGGCGAGCCGATCATCGTCACGCGCAACCGCGATAACGAGATCAAGGCGATGTCGGCCGTCTGCCAGCACCGCGCCATGCTGGTGGCCGAAGGGCGGGGCAACACCCGCGGCTTCGTCTGTCCCTATCACCACTGGGTCTATTCGCTGAACGGCGACCTGGTGAACGCGCCGGCCATGGAGCGCACCTGCGCGTTCGACAAGAAGGCGGTCAAGCTGCCGACCTTCAAGGTCGAGGTCTGGCTGGGCTTCATCTTCATCAACTTCGACGCCGAGGCTGCCCCGCTGGCCCCGCGCCTGGCTTCGGTCGAAGCGGCGGTGGCCAATTACGACCTTGCGAACGCGGTCGGTCTTTCGCCGCCGATGACCGGCGAGTTCGCCTGGAACTGGAAGGTCATGTTCGAGAACAACAACGACGGCTACCACGCCAGCAAGCTCCATCGCGGGCCTTTGCACGACTTCATTCCCAGCGAGCTGTGCAGCTTCCCCGACGCGGGTGAGGCGGACGCGGGCTTCCTGCGTTACAATGGCACGCTGCACGCCGACGCCAGCTTCAACCCGACGCAGAAGGCGGTGCTGCCGGTCTTTCCGCACCTGACCGACGCCGACCGAAACCGCGCGACCTTCGCCAACATCCCGCCGACCCTGTCTCTGGTGATGACCAGCGACATGGTCATCTACCTGATCCTGCGCCCCACGGGGCCCGAGACCATGGAGCAGGACACCGGCATCCTGGTGGCCCCCGGCGCGACCGAGACCCCCGGCTTCGAGGAGCGCCTCGAGATGATCATGACCTCGGCCGGCAAGATCATCGCCCAAGACATGCATGTCGACGCGCTGGTCCAGCAGGGCCTGCGCTCGCGCTTCGCCATACGCGGACGCTATTCCTGGCAGGAGGGCGCGCAGGTGCAGTTCAACCGCTGGCTCACGCCGCGTTACCAGAAGGCCTGGGCGGCGATAAAGGCCGCTGGGGCGGCGACCAAGACGAACCAGGAGGCCGCCGCATGAGCCGTCTGCCCGTCATCTTCTTTGGTCACGGCAGCCCGATGATCGCCCTGGAGTCCAACGAGACCACCCGCACCTGGCGGGCGATGGGGGCGGCGGCCGGCAAGCCCAAGGCGATCCTCTGCGTGTCGGCGCACTGGCTGACCCGGGGCGTCGCCGTGACCGCCATGGCCAGGCCACGGACCATCCACGACTTCGGCGCCTCGTTTCCTCAAGCCTTGTTCGACCAGCAGTATCCCGCGCCGGGCTCGCCCGAGCTGGCCGGACGGGTGCGCGATATCCTGGCGCCCATCCCGGTAGCGCTGGACGACAGCAGCTGGGGCCTCGACCACGGGACTTGGTCGGTCCTCGGCAAGGCCTTCCCGGACGCCGACGTGCCTGTTGTCCAGCTGAGCATGGACGCCGCCAAGCCGCCCTCGTGGCACTTCGAGATCGGCCAGCGTCTCGCGCCGCTACGCGATGAGGGCGTGCTGATCGTCGGCACCGGGAACATCGTCCACAACCTGCCGGCCATGAACTGGGGCGACCGGAACTGCGCGCCCTATGACTGGTCGCGGCGCTTCAACGACTACATCAAGACCGCCATCGTCGAGGACGCTCCCGAGCGGGCCATAGGCTTCGAGAGCCAGGGCCAGGACGCCCAGCGCTCGGTCCCGACGCCCGACCACTACTGGCCGCTGCTGTACGTGCTGGGCGCGCGCCTGCCCGGTGACGTCCCGACCTTCGCTCCCGACCATATCGAGCACGGCTCGCTCAGCATGACGAGCGTGACGCTCGCCGCCGCCGCCTGATCCGGAGATCCCGATGCCCTTCATCTGCGAACCCGGCCAGAGCCGCCCCGACGTCATCCCCGGCGCCCTGCACACGTTGAGGGCTACGCCCGAGACCGTCCACTGGGGCTATTTCGATCCGTCCACCCGCCCGGCCCTGCGGGTCCGCAGCGGCGACCTGATCCAGGC
This sequence comes from Pseudomonadota bacterium, assembly GCA_020161365.1. Taxonomy (GTDB): domain Bacteria; phylum Pseudomonadota; class Alphaproteobacteria; order Caulobacterales; family Caulobacteraceae; genus Caulobacter. Next base: position 257,281 of record JAIUNU010000005.1, read on the forward strand.
CGAGGCGATCACCCACCACGCCGGCGACGCGCCCGAGCTGATGATGGACGAGGGCGTCACGCGGATCTTCAAGGAGATCCCGGAAGAGGACCGCAATCCCGGCGTCCACATCATGACCGGGCCTATCTATGTGGACGGCGCCAAGCCCGGCGACGTGCTGGAGGTTCGCTATCTGCGCATGGTCCCGCGCAACAACTACGGCTCCAACCTCGCGGCCAACTGGGGCTATCTCTACAAGGAGTTCGACGAGAAGGAGCGGGTGACGATCTACGAACTGGATCCGAACACCAACACCGCCAGCGCCCTCTACGCCTACGACTTCGAAGGCAAGTACCTGATCCCGGGCACGATCACCCACTGCCCCGAATGCGACCGCCAGCCCGCGCTGAAGGGCGTGCGGATCCCGGCCCGACCGCACCTGGGCACCGCCGGCGTCGCGCCCGCCGTCGACGGCCGCGTCAGCACCATCCCGCCCGGCGAGCATGGCGGGAACATCGACAACTGGCGCATCGGGGCCGGGGCGACGATGTACTACACGGTGCAGGTCGACGGCGGCCTGTTCTCCATCGGCGATCCCCATGTCAGCCAGGGCGACGGCGAGCTGTCGGGCACGGCCATCGAGAGCTCGCTGAACGTCCTGATGCAGATTGTCCTGCGCCAGGACATCCAGACTCCCGGACCCCTGCTGGAGACGCCGAAGTGGTGGATCGTCCACGGTTTCAACGAAGACCTGAATCTCGCCATGCGCGACGCCTCGACCAAGATGCTGAGCCTGCTCAGCGATCAGGTCGGGCTCTCTAAGAACGACGCCTATTCGCTGATGAGCGTAGCGGCCGATTTCGGGGTGACCCAGGTGGTCGACGGCACCCAGGGCTGTCACGTCAGGATTCCCCGCGACATCTTCCCCAAGCTCAAGGAATAGGACGATGAAGGCTTGGTCGTTCAGCACCGAAAGCCACCCCCGCGCCGAACGGGCCGAGGCCTGGCGGGATGCGATGGGACGCCTGGGCCTGCCGATCGAGGGGCTGTCGGCCGGCGAGCCGGCTGCGGCGTCCGTGATCTGCCTGACTTCGCCGCTGGGCATCGAGTTCGCCTTGGTGGAAGCCGGCGCTCAGACGATCTCGGGCCGGCTTACCGGGCAGCCGGCCGCCGTGTGGCTGGCCGTTCTGCTGCATGGTGAAGCGACCCTGGTGACCGAGGATCTGGCTGTCGGCGTCTCACCCGGAGACATCGCCTTCGGCCCCACCGGCCAGGCGGCGGCGCTTCGCCTCGACACCCGCTCGCGCCTGCTCTTCGTCCGCGCGCCGCGCGTCGCCCTGGATCACCGGCTGATCAAGCCCTTCAACTTGCGCGTGGGGTGGCTGGAGGGGGCCGAAGGGGTGCCACGCATCTTGTCTGACCTGCTGCGCGGTACGGCCGAAGAACTGGAGAACTTGTCGGTCGACCAGTTGCGACCGGTCGACTTGGCTCTTACGGAATTCCTGGCTCAGTGCCTGCTGGAGCGGGGCGCCGCCGCGTCCGACGCCCTGGACCCCTCGACACCGACGGCGCATCTGCAGCGCCTCTGCCAAACCATCGAGACCCTGCTGCCGGATCCGGACCTGTCGCTCCGTCGCGTGGCGGACGAGGAGGGAGTCTCGCCACGCTATGTGCAGAAGCTGTTCGCATCGGCCAACGAAACCTTCAGCCACTATTTGCGCTCGCGTCGCCTGGAGCGGTGCCGGATCGACCTGGCCAGTCCGCAACATGCGCGGCTGTCAATCTCGGAGATCTGCTTTCGCTGGGGGTTCAACGGCTCGGCGCATTTCAGCAGAGCCTTCCGCGAGCAGTACGGCCGGTCGCCACGTGAATTCAGGAACGCCTGTGAAGCCGGCGTATCCCGAGACCTTACATCCGCCCTTGCGCTGAAGTCGGCGCCCATCGGCCCGAGTTTAGGCTCGCTGAGCCCATAGCGGCCAGCTGGCGCTCGCCGTCGGCGAGATCGCCAGCCTTCCCATGGAGACCGATGGAGGCGCCCTCTGGCGTTGGCGCGCCCGAGGTCGCCTGCGCGATGCATCGGGCGTCCGCTCGCCCACGTGTCTCTTCGTCTACCCGGCCTCGCGCGGCGCTGCTTGGGAGACGACCGCCGTCCCCTGTACTAGAAGCCAAGCCGCATCTGTCCTCTGACGGGGCGTCGAGAGCATCGGCTCCAGTCACTGAGTCCAGGAAACCCGCGCGGGCGGACCGCCTCGCAGCGGTGGCCGGCGCGAAGGGGCAGCTCGCCGTTTGCGCTTGCAGTTGTCGCGTTTGAAATAGTAAAAACTACTTGATGGTCGCGTGCCGCGTGGGTGGCGACAAGCTCATTGGCCAGGGCCGCCTCTTGATCGGTGCGGCTTGGCGTTAGCGAGAACGAGGAGCGCGATGCTGGCTTGCTATACTGATCGCTTGAGCGTGCGTCCTGGCGAGCGCTTTTCTCTCCACGCCACCGCCGACGCCGGTCCCTGCCACCTGTCCGTCACCAGGATCGGCGCACAGCATCTGACCGTTCTTGAGCGCGACCAGGTGCAGGTCGGCCACCATCCGACGCCCGCCCACGCCGACCGGGACGGCTGTGGCTGGCCCGTCGCGCTTGAGGTCGACGTGGGTCTGGATTGGGCTTCGGGCTACTACGACATCGTTCTGACCGACGCGAACGGCGCCCAGGCTCATCACTTCGTGGTGGTGAAGCCGCCGGTGGGCGTGCGTCGCGCCAGCGCCTTGCTGGTACTCTCGACCAACACCTACCAGTCCTACAACTATTGGGGCGGCGCCAACACCTACGCCAATGTGTCGGGACTGATGAGCGGACAGGTTCCTTTCGCTCAGGCGATGGACGAGGCGATCGGGATCCTGTCGACCCAGCGGCCGTTTCCGCCATTGATCGTCGCGCCGCCGGCGGATGCGCCGCGCTTGATCAATCTTCGCAAGCGAGGCTTCCAGGAGGCGCCCTGGGCCGCCGACATGGCCTGGATGGTCGAGCATGGCGCCTCCCCCTATGATGGATCCGCCGGCTTTCTGCACAAATGGGAACATGCCTTCGTGGTCTGGGCGGAGCGCCACGGCTACGCGCTCGATTTCGCCACGGACTATGATCTCGACGTCGAACAGACCCTGCTCGAAGGCTACGCGGCCGCGCTCTTCGTCGGCCATAGCGAGTATTGGTCCGGGCGGCAGCGGGATCAGGTCGAGCGCTATGTCGACGCGGGTGGAAACGCGGCGATCTTCTCTGGCAACAGCTGCTTCTGGAAGGTCCGGTGGGAGAACGACGGCAAGACCTATGTCTGCCACAAGTGGAAGGGGTTCGAGGCCGAAGACGCGCCGCCCGAGAAAGCCACGCACCTGTGGTCGCACCCGGCGTTCCAGCGCCCGGAAGCCGCGCTCACCGGGCTTAGCTTTGTCTTCGCCGGCTATCATCGCCTGGGCCTGTGCGTGTCGCGCGGCCAAGCCGGGTTCACGATCTATGATGATCGGCACTGGGCCCTGGAGGGCTCGGATCTCTTCTACGGCGACGTGATTGGCGGCGAGCTGCCGTTGATCGGTTACGAGAGCGACGGTTGCCGCTTCCAGTTCGGCGACGACGGACTGCCCAAACCCGTTCCGATGCTGGGCGTGCCGGACAATCTGGAGATCATCGGCATCGCGCCCTGCGCTTTCGGCGAGGAGGCGGGGCGAGGATACAATCCGATCATCCCGCCCGAGAGGCTGGACGTGATCGCGGAGGTCACGTTCGGCGACTCCGCGCCCGAGACCCAGGCCAAGGTCCTGCGGGGACACGCCGTGCTGGCCAGCTTCAAGCGTGGCGAGGGCGAAGTGTTCAACAGCGGTACGACCGAGTGGGCGCATGGCCTGGCCGCAAGCGACCCGTTCGTGGAGGTCATCACGCACAATGTCCTGCGGCGCTTCGGCGTCACGCCCGCCCAGGCCTGAGCCGAAACGCTTGGACGAAAAAGAAGGGCCCCTCGCAGGAGGGGCCCTTTGTCATGGTCGGTGCGGGAAGAAACTGGATGGTTCGCAGGTCGCGTCGCGGGGCAAGCCTGACGACGCTCCATCCAGAACCTCGAGATCCGTCAGTCGACCATGGAATGCAGGAAGGCCAACTTCTCCACCGGCGGCAGCGGACCAGCCGCCTTCAGCAGTTTGAACGCCTCGTCGCTGGCCTCGACGGTGTGGTCGATGTCGGCTTCTGTCATGGCGGCGGCGACGAACATGTTGTGCCAGGGGTGGAAGTAGACGCCTCGCTTGAGCAGGGCGTTGTTCCAGAAGTACGCCTTGGCGCCCGTCGGGTCCTCGTCAAACATGATCAGCGGCAATTGCGCGGGGCCGGTCTGGCGTAGGCTAAATCCGTGGCGGCCGGCGGTTTCGTGAAGGCCTTCCCGCAGGCGCTCGCCCAGGGCGATGGTGCGCTCAAGATAGTCGGTCTCGCCGATCAGCTTCAACGTCGCGAGCGACGCCGCCATCGGGGCTGCGGAGAACCAGTAAGAGCCCGTCGCATAGATGGTGGCGGCCGCGAATCGCGCCTTGTCAGCCCCCAGCAAGGCCGAGATCGGGTGGCCGTTGGCGATGGCCTTGCCCCACGTCGACAGATCGGGCTTCACGCCCACCAGGGCCCAGCTGCAATCGCGCGTCAGGCGGAAGCCCGCGCGCACGTCGTCGACGATCAGCAAGGCCCCATGCTCGTCGCACAGTTCACGGGCCCGTCGAGCGTATTCGGGATTTGGCAGTTCCTGATCGACGAAGGTGTCGTGCTTGATCGGCGAGGCGAAGATCGCGGCCAGATCCGATCCGGCCGCCTTCACCGCCGCTTCGAGGCTTTCGACGTCATTGTACGTGTAGAAGACCTGGTTGGCGCGGTCGGCGTCCGTGACGCCGTTCTTCAGCGGCGTGCACCAGGGCGCGGCGCCGTGATAGGCGCCCTTGGCCAAGACGATGGTCTTCTTCTGGCTGAAGTTGCGGGCGATCATCATCGCCATGGTCGTGGCGTCAGTGCCGTTCTTGCAGAACATCGCCCAGTCGGCATGGCTGACTTGGGCGGTGAAGGCTTCGGCCAAGGCGACCATGACCTCGCCGGGGCCGGTCATGGTGTCGCCCTGCTTCATCTGATCGACATAGGCCTGGTCGATGCCGGCGTGACCGTAGCCGAACAGGTTCGGACCATAGCCGCAGAGGAAGTCGATGTAGCGATTTCCGTCGACGTCCCAAAGATATGCGCCTTGCGCCCGGCCGAAGAACTGCGGGTAGTCGTCAGGCAGCATCATGACCGACTGGTGGCCGTACATGCCATTGGGGATCACGGCCATGGCGCGCTCCTGCAGCGCCGCGTTCTTGCTGTTCGTCCAGGTCAAGTTCAGCCCCTATAAGATAGTTTTGACTATTATAATGGCTGATGCATATTGCGTGTCAATGCGTAGGGAGGGTGTTCGATGAAGAACGGATTGGCATGCATTGGGCTGACGACCCTGGATGTGGTCGCGCGCGCGATCGACGCGCTGCCAAAGGAGGAAGGAACGGGGCTGATCGAGGGCGTCTCCTGCGCGCCCGCCGGAACCGCGGGGGCTCCAGCCCTGCTGGCCGCGCGCCTGGGTTTGCCCAGCCGGCTGATCTCGGCTGTGGGGGATGACCTGACCGGCCGATTTATCCGCACGGCGTTGATCGATTTCGGCGTCGATGTCTCCGACTTGGAAATCCTGCCGGGTCTGCCCAGCTCAACGACCCTGCTGGCGGTTTCGTCCAGCGGCGTCCGTCCCGGCTTTCACGCGTTGGGCGCGGGCATGTTGGCCCGTGTGACGCCGAGCGCCCTCCAGGCGGTCTCCGAGGTCGGCTTCCTGCACTATGGCGGGATCGGCGGGCCCAAGCTCGATGGCGGGGAGGGGGTCTCGATCGTCCAGGCCGCCTCGCGCGCGGGCGCGATCGTCACCTGCGACCTCATCGCGCCGCAGCCTTCCGCGATCGAAGAGGTCCGCCGCCTGCTGCCGTACGTCGACTATTTCCTGCCGAGCGCCGTCGAGGCGGTGTTCCTGACCGGTCAGCAGGACCTGTTCGTCGCCGCCGAGACCTTCCGGTCGTGGGGCGCCAAGGGGTGCATTATCAAGAATGGGGCCCGAGGCTTGGTCGTGGCGCTGGATGGCGTGAGCAGCACCTTGCCGGCGTACGCGATTACGCCGATCGACACGACCAGCTGCGGCGACTCGTTCTGCGCCGGCTTTATCGCCGCCCTGTCGCGCGGCTGGTCGCCGCTGGACGCCGCGCGCTTTGGCACGGCCACGGCCGCGCTGGTCGCTCAGGGCTTGGCCACGCTGGGCAAGCTGGAGAGTTTCGAGGCCACCGAGACGGCGATGCGCCAGATGACCCTGAACGAGGCGGCGTGATGAGCGGCGCTCCCCAAGAAGCCGCCCTGCGCGCGCGCATGGTCGAGGTGATGCAGGCGATGGACGAGAGAGGCCTCAACAGAGGCACGTCCGGAAACGTCTCCGTACGCTGTGGTCCCGACATGCTGGTCACGCCCAGCGGGATTCCGGCCGGACGGCTGAAGGCCGAGCACATGGTGCTGATCCGGTCGGATGGCTCTTCACCCGAAGGAGCGCTGAAACCGTCCAGCGAATGGCGGATGCACCAGGGCATTCTCGATCGTCGTCCTGATGTCGGCGCTGTGGCGCACTGCCACTCCCGTCACGCGACGATCCTGGCGTGCGCCGGCCGGCCTATTCCAGCGCTGCACTACATGGTCGCCGTCAGTGGCGGGAGCAGCGTGCCGGTCGCGCCCTATGCGACGTTCGGCTCGGTCGAGCTGGCGCAGGCGGTGGTGGACGCTCTGGACGGCCGCTACGCCGCGCTGATGGCCAACCATGGGCAGATCGTCGCCGCGCCCAATCTCGACTTCGCCCTGGCCATCGCCGAGGAGGTCGAAGAGCAGGCGGCCGTTTACTGGGGAACTCTGGCGATCGGCGGGCCCACCCTGCTGGCCGAGGACGAAATGGACCGCATCCTGCTTCGGTTCAAATCCTACGGACAGCGCTGATCGCAGAGGCGCGCGCCGTCTCCGCAAAGCTGCTTCATCCGGCGGCGAGCGGAGGCGGCGGGCGTGACCCCGATCCAGATCCTGAGGGGCCGCCCCGCCGTCGACTGGGCGGCCTCCGAACCGTTCAGTAGCGGTAGCGCAGGAACACGCCCAGGCTTCTGGGCCGGTTGTAGCTCAGAAGGTCCTCGCCGAGGCTGTCGATGTTCGAGATCGCCACCGTATAGGTCTTGTCGAACAGGTTGCGGGCGAAGGCGCCGGCTTCGAGCCTCTGGTCAGGCGAACGCCAGCTGAGCTGGGCGCCGGCGATCCAGACCGCGTCCTGGGACAGGCGCGGCGTGTTCGAGTTGTCGAAGTAGATCTTCGACGCGTAGTTGGCGTCGACATTGGCCACGATCGCGGCGCCGTTCGCCAGGGGCGCGACCCAGGTTGCGGCGGTGTTGAACGTCACCTTCGGCGATTGCGGCAGCCAGTTGCCGGTGTAGTCCTTCCCCTCGGAGACGTATTCGCCGTATTTGGCGTGCAGCAGCGACAGGCCTGCGGTCAGGGTCAGCGGCTGGATGGGCCGCGCGGTGATCTCGGCCTCGCCGCCATAGACCTTGGAGTTGGCCGCGTTGCTGAGCACCAGCACGGTTAGGCCGTTGCGGACCGTCTGCGCGAAGACCTGCTGGTTCTTGTAGTCGTAGTAGAAACCCGAGACGTTCAGGCGCACCCGACGATCAAAGAACTCCGACTTCATGCCCAGTTCGTAGGCGTCGAGCGTCTCGTTCTTGTAGGGCTCCATCTGGGCGGCCGTGGTCGCCATCCCGCCGAAGAAGCCGCCGCTCTTATAGCCACGGTTGTAGGTGGCGTAGACGTTGGTATCGTCACTGACGGCGTAGCGCAGGCCCAGGCGCCCCGACACGGCCGAGAAGGTCTTGCTCTGCTTTGAAGTGAGAATGACGACCAGGCCGTCATCGGCTTGGCTTCTGTAATCGATGGACTTGTCGTCGGCGGACCAGCGCAGGCCCGCCGTGCCGGTCAGCCGGTCGGTCAGCTTGTAGTCGGCCTGGCCGAACAGGGCGTAGCCCTTGGTCTTCTGGGTGTAGGGGTAGCCGAAGACCGCGACGCTGTTCTGAAGGCTGATGCCGGTGGGATTGCCGGGCGTTGTGAACAGCGGGCGCAGGTCGCGCAGGACGTCCTGGCGGGTGTTGTCCTGAACCTGCTCGTCCATGTAGTAGCCGCCGAGGACCCAGTTCAGGCGCGCGGAGGCGTCGTCGGACTGCAGTCGCAGCTCCTGGGTGAACTGACGCTGGCGGGACCGGTAGTTGATCTCAAGCATGCGCGCCGGGCTGGCGTCGGTGTTCTCGAGGTCGTTGCGGTGCGCCCACTGCCATGCCGTCACCGCGATCAGGGACATGCCGCCTAGTTTCCAAGTGGCCTGGCTGGACGCTCCGAACAGGTCGACCTTGTCCTTGCCTTCCAGGTTGGCGTCGACAGCGCGTGGATTTTTGTCGGTGTCGGCGTAGCCGAACAGGTCCGCGCACTGGCCGCTGGAATAGGCCGAGCTTGCGCAGAAGCCATCAGGACCCGTTGCGGCCGCAGTCTTCGGGAAGAGCGCCCTGTGTTGCGGGGCGGTGGCGTCGCCGCGATTGACGTACCGGTTGACCTGCGCCAGCAGCTCGAAGTCCGAGCTCGGCGTGTAGAGCATCGAAAGGCGGCCCGCCCAATGGTCGGCGGCGCCGAGATCGTGACCTGTGACGCGGTTGTGGATGTAGCCGTCGTCCTTGACGTACTGGGCGGCGGCCCGGACGGCGAGCTTGTCGGCCACGATCGGGCCGCCCACGGCGAGCTCGGCGTTGACGGCGTTGAAGCTGCCGTACTCGAGCGACGCGTCGGCGCCGAAGGTCTGGCTGGGACGCTTGGTGGTGATGTTGATCGCGCCGCCATTGGTATTGCGGCCGTAGAGGGTGCCTTGCGGACCACGCAGCACCTCGACCTGGGCGAGATCGAAGAAGCCCGCCATCTGGGCCAGGGGCGAGCCTATATAGACGCCGTCGACATAGACGCCGACGCCGCTGGAAGCGTTGGGGTTGAAGTCGCTGAGGCCCACGCCGCGGATGTAGATCTTGGGGTTGGCGGCCGCGTCGGCGGAGCTGATCCGCATCCCCGGCGCCAGATTGTTGAGGGCCAGGACGTCCTTCACGCCGCGGGCGGCGAGCGCGTCGCTGGTCAGCGCGGTCACCGACACCGGCACGTCTTGCAGGTTTTCGGAACGCTTCTGGGCGGTGACGACGATCTCCGCGATCGCCGTGTCGTCCTGCGGGGCTTGCTGGGCCTGAGCCGCAGCGGCCCCGGCTGACAGCGCCAGAACGGCGCAGCCCAGGAACATAGACGCTTTCATACTCTTCTCCCCTTACATCCAGTACTCCGACCGGTGACGGCCATTACGATAATAAAAACTATCTCGATGCAAGGGGGCCGCGCGCAAGCGGTCGCAATACCGCGCGACGCGCGGCCGTCATGGCGCCCAGTTAGCGGGCGGGGATTGGGTAAAAAGCGCTCTTAGAACAGCGCAAAGCCGCGCCCGAGGCGCTGGCGAGCACGGGCGTTCGGATCGATCCGACCTTGCCCTTGGGCTATCAGTTCTAGGCCAGCTGCGCCCGACGGGGGAGGTCGAAATGGTAGCGGCCGATCATCCAGGCGACTTCCTCGATGACCATGTCTTCGTCGAGCTCGGGGTCTTCGACCAGCATTTCCATGGCCGCGTAGCTCATCAGTTCGGAGACCCGCATCGATAGCTTGAGACGCTCCTCGTCGACTGCGGGACCATCCTGCAGTCGGAACGCGTAGATCCGGTCCAGCACTGCGGTGCGCGATTGGACACGGACGTCCTGGAGCGGCGGCAGCGCCCGGATCGCCCTCAAGATCCAGAGGCCGCCGGGAAAGGCGCGGGTGACGCTGATGATGTCCTTCTGCAGCCGGATGTGGCTTTCAACGGCTGCGGAGAGCGTTGTCCAGTGGGCGCCGCCGGACTCGACCCAGGCGAAGACGACCTGGTCTTGGGCGTCCATCAGTCGCCGGGTCAGCTCCGTCAGGAGCGCGTACTTGTTGGGAAAGTAGCGATAGAGGGCCGGCGGCGTCAGGCCCGCGCGCTCGCAGACCAGGTTGGTGGTCAAGCGCTCGAAGCCTACCTCGGCCAGCAGTTCTCCGGCGGTCGCCAGAATCGCTTCGAAGGTATTGATGCCGTTGCGCCGGGAGGGTCGCGACTTGGCTTCGAGTTCGGGCTTGCTCACCAGATGTCCTTGAAGAGGGCCGCAGGCCAGCGACCCATTGTCAGATAGCAATACCCAAGCAGGAAGAGAACCGTTCGCGGCGAGGCGTGTCCGTGAATGGTGTTCAGCTCGCCCTTCCGCCGCTCACGACCACGGATAACGAGCCATCGCCCTGAAGCTGGTTGACGGCTTATTTGTGATAGTAAAAACTAACTCTATGTGCGGGTATGGGTTCGGCGCAAGTTCGACCCAGAGCCTAGGGGGAAGTGCATGTCGGCCGAGGTCATCCAAGCGCGTGGTTCAAACGCCGATGGCGGCTGGATCGGCCAGCGCCCGACAGCGATCCAGATCGCGGCCTTCCTTATGGTGGGCTCGATCGCTCTGATCATGGCCGGCGTTCAGCCGGTGGTGCTGGGCGGGTTGGTCTCGGCCGGGCGCCTCAATGTCAGCCAACTGGGCTGGAGCGTGACGGTCGAGTTTCTTGCCATAGGCCTGGGCGTCGGCATGGCGGACGCCCTGTTGCCCCCGCGCCGTCTCAGGCAGATCGGCCTGGCCGCTGCGCTCGCCTTGGCTGCGATCAACTTCGCCGCGTTGGAGGTGTCAGGGCTCGGCGTCGTGGTGGCGCGCGGTTTCGCCGGGCTCGCCGAGGGCGCTATCGTCTGGCTGACCACCCTGATGATCGTGCGCTCGCCCAACCCAGGACGCTGGAGCGGAATCTTCCTGATCAGTCAGGCGCTCCTGCAAGTCGCATGTGCGGCCGGCATACCAATTTTGATATCACCTTCGCTCGGCGCCAATGCGGGGTTTGTGACCCTGGGCGCTGGCGCTGTCCTGGCGGGGGGCGCAGCGCTTGCCCTGCCAGCCCGTCTTGCGCCGCTGGCGGGAAACAAGATCGACGAGCCCGTGCTTGCCGAGCCTATACCCAAGGCGGCCTATGTCAGCCTCGCCGCTGTTTTCTTCCTGTTTTCATTCTTCATCGGGTTTCTGGCCTACCTTGAGCAGTTGGCCAGTCAGTCGGGCTTGAGCCCCGTGCAGGGCGGTCTGGCTGTCGCCCTGGCCCTGGGCTGCTCGATCGCCGGCTCGGGGCTCGGGGCCACGCTGGCGGAACGCATCCCCTATCATCGCGCCTTCATGGCCTGCCTTCCGGCTTTTCTTTTTGTGCTGATGGGCCTGTGGGTCTTGCCGGCCCCCACCGCCTTTATCGCCTTTGCCGCCCTGCACGGACTGGCTTGGGGATTCCTGCAGACCTTGCAGGCGCCGTTTGTCATCGAATCTGATCCTTCGCGCCGCGCGGCCCTCCTGGCGCCGAGCGTCCAGGCCGTCGGCGCGGCCGGTGGGCCGATGCTGTGCTCCTTCTTCGTCAGCGCCCACGAGGTGCGGGGCGCCCTGGTCGTGGCGGGCGCTTGCCTGATGGTCTCGTTCCTTCTGGCGATGACGCTTTGGCTTTGGCGTGTCCGTCGCCGCGCCGAGTCCGCGCTCGCCGCAAAGCTGGGGCCAGCGCGCGGCGGGATCTGAACAGACCGTCCCAAGCGTGTCGCCAAGAGGGGCGATGTTGCTGCAGTCACGAAGGGCGCCAGACACCAGACGCTGACGCCCTAGCTGGCGATCAGGTCGCGGGCGCCAGGGAGAGCTTCGTCTCAACCTCGGCCGCGAGCGCCCGGTCGTCGTGCCGCCAGGGGTGAAAGCCCGGGAGATACCAGGCCAGATAGGGGCCCAGGACCTGACGGAACAGGCCCGGTGCGAACACGAGATAGCGTACCAGACGCCACCAGCTCCCGGCGTTGTCGATCTCGTCCTGCTTGAACAGCAAGCCGATGTCCCGGAAGCGCTCCTTCCAGAAATCGGTCGTCACCTTCCGCATCACCATCGCGCGAAAGAGCCAGCGCTTGAACGGCGAGAGGTCCCTCGTGACGAACAGGAAGGTGTCGAAGGCCACGCCCTTGTGCTCGATCTCCTCGACGCTGTGCCAGGCCCAGAGACGGCGCAACTCCTCGGGAAAGTCCTTGAAGTGGCGCGGGTCGCTCAGCCAGGCGTGCGCGAAGATGCCGGTGAAATGCTCCAGCGCGGCCGTGACGGCCAGCTCGACTTCCGGGCCCGCGTCCTTGCTGGCCTGGATATCCTTGCGGATCAGCGCGTCGATCTCCTTGGTCTCGTAACCGCCCGCAGCGACCTGCCGATTGAACGCCATGTGCTCGCGTGAGTGAAACGCTTCCTGTTGCGCGAACTCCTCGACCTGGCTGCGCAGGGGCTCGGGCAGCTCCGGCAGATACCGCCGCACGCTGTTGACGAAGAAGGACTCGCCCTGAGGGAAGGTCAGCGACAGGGCGTTGAAGAACGTGGTGACGACAGGGTCGCCCCCACACCACCATCGCGGGTAGGCCTCGCCTCGCCCGAAGGCGACATCGCGCGGCTGAATCTTCAAGTCAGCGGGGCTTTCGACAGCGGTCATGCAATCCTCCTTGCGGGTTACAAGGCGAAGGTGACACACATTATGATAGTTTCAACTATCAAATGACGCCGACGTCACTTTTCGTGCTGGCCCTGTCGGCTCTTCATCAGCGGCTGGATCTTGGTCCCGAAGTCCTCCACGCCCTGCACGAAGTCGTCGAAGGTCAGCAGCACGCCGGCGGTGCCGGGCACCTCTGCGATCTCGTCCATCATGCGGGCGATGCTCTCATAGCTGCCGACCAGCGTGCCCATGTTCAGGTTCACCGCCGACTCCGGGGCGGCCAGCTGCTGGGTGTTGGTGGTCGCGCCGGCCTTGGCGTTGGGGGCGGCCTGTTGCGTGAGCCAGGCCAGGGCCTCCTGGTCGGCGCCGTCGCGGTATTTCTGCCATTTGGCCAGCGCCTTCTCGTCGGTCTCGTCGGCGATGACCATGAACAGGATGAAGGACTGGACGTCGCGGCCGGTCTTGGCGGCGGCGGCTTCGAGGCGCTGGTTGACGCTGGCGAAGGCGGTCGGGGTGTTGACGCCCTTGCCCAGGGCGAAGCTGTAGTCGGCGTACTGCGCGGTGAAGGCCAGGCCTTCGTCAGAGGAACCGGCGCAGATCAGCTTGGTCTCCTTCGGGTGCGGGCTGACCCGGCAGTCGTCCATCTGGAAGTACTTGCCCTTGAAGTCTGAGACGCCGGTCTCGAGCAGGTCCTTCAGCACGGTCGTGTATTCGGCCAGATAGTTGTAACGGTCGGTATAGTGCTGCTCGCCGGGCCATAGGCCCATCTGGCTGTATTCGGCCTTCTGCCAGCCGGTGACGAGGTTCACGCCAAAGCGGCCCGGCGCGATCGAGTCGATGGTCGAGGCCATGCGCGCCACGATGGCCGGCGGGATGGTCAGGGTGGCGACGGTGGCGAAGATCTTGATCCTGGAGGTCACCGCGGCGAGGCCCGCCATCAGGGTGAAGCTCTCGAGGTTATGCTCCCAGAACTGCGTCCTGCCGCCGAACCCGCGCAGCTTGATCATCGAGAGCGCGAAGTCGAAGCCGTACTGCTCGGCCTTCTGGGTGATCTCCTTGTTGAGCTCGAAGCTGGGCATGTACTGCGGCGAGGTCTCTGAGATGAGCCAGCCGTTGTTGCCGATGGGAATGAAGACGCCGACCTGCATGGTGTGTTGACCTTCTAGGATGGGAAATCCTCCCCCTAGTGGGGGAGGTGTCGGCTCGAAGAGACGACGGAGGGGGAAGGGGTAAGGTCAGCAGGACTTCCCCCTCCGGCGCTTCGCGCCACCTCCCCCGCTGGGGGGAGGATTTAAGAACGGGCCATCACGTCCCCTCCAGAAACTTCACCAGACCCTCGTTGAAGGTCTCGGGATCGGTGACAGTGAAGCCGTGGCCGCCCCAGGCGACCTGCTGGAAGTCGGTGTTGGGCAGGCGGCCGGCCAGACGTTGGGAGCAGCTCATCGGGACCAGCATGTCGTCGGCGCTGGCGCTGACCAGCACCCGGTGCGTGATCTCGTCCAGCCGTGCGTCGATGTCGAAGGCCAGCAGGGCGTTGATCCGCGCCAGCATCACCTCGCGCGGCGGGAAGCTCGCCACATGGTGCGCCTCCTCGGCCTGCAGTCGGGTGTGGTTCCGCGAGATCCAGTCGGCCGGATAGAGGAAGATCGGCTGGGCGTGGACGTAAGCCTCGGGCCCCGTGTCGTTCAGCAGATGGATGCGAGTGTCGAAGCAGCGCTTGATGTGCGGGTCGGGCCGGCTCCAGCCATTGACCACCACCAGCTTGGAGAGGCGGTCCGGGTGATCCAGCGCCAGTTGCAGCCCCGCATTGCCCCCGGCCGCGTGGCCGACCACGTGGGCCTTGGCCAGGCCCAGGGCGTCCAGGACCTTGACCATGTCCTCGGCCATGTGGGCGAGCGTGTAGTGGGGCGGCAGGTCGCGGCTGCTGCGGCCCGTGCCGCGATGGTCGTAGGTGACCACCGGCCAGCGCTGGGTCAGGGTCTGCATCTGCGGCGCCCAGAACGCGCCCGAGCCGCCCAGGCCTGACGACAGCAAGACGACCTCGCGGCCAGCCACGGGACCGCCATGCAGTTCGTAGAAGATGCCGTCGACGACGCCCGAGGTCATGGCCCGCTACTTCTTGCCGACGTGAGCGACCGAGGCGATCTCGACCACGAAACCGGGTTTCACGAGGCCGCACTGGATGCAGTAGCGGGCCGGTTTGTCGCCGGGGAAGTATTCGGCATAGACCTTGTTCATCGGGGCGTAGTGGACCCAGTCGGTCAGGAAGATGTGGTTCATGGTCACGTCCTCCATCGTGCCGCCGGCGGTCTCGATCACCGACTTGATGGTCTCCAGCACCTGGCGAGTCTGGGCCTCGGCGTCGCCGGGGAAGGCGACGTTGTTGTCCTTGTCGAAGGCCAGGGTGCCCGAGACATAGACGACGCCGTCGGCCATCGTGCCAGGCGAGAAGGGGGCGATAGGGACGCCCGTTCCGGGCGGGGTGATGACGGTCTTGGGCATTGGGGATTTGGTCCTCTAGATTCTCAAAAAGTCCGACCTTCCCGGCGAATGCCGGGACCCAGATTCATCCGGGACAGTTGGGGTATTCACGCCTTGATGTCGGTCCGTCCCTAAAACGCTCGTGGGTTCGACCTGGGCCCCGGCGTTCGCCGGGGAGGTCGGGTGGATGGGGTTAGTTTTGCGGCGCCAGCTGGCCGAATGTTCCCTTGAAGTCGGCGGTGTTCGAGACCCAGCCGAAGAAGCTCTCGATGTTGAACAGCGCGGCCTTCTGGACGAAGTCGGGGCCGGCCTGATGGGTGGCGTCCTCCAGAACGGTTCCGAAATATTCGAGGAAGAACCCGTCGCGCAGGGTCGACTCCACGCAGACGTTCGTGGCGATGCCGACGAACACCAGGTGGCGGAGGCCGCGGGCGCGCAGCACGCTGTCGAGCTGGCTGTTGAAGAAGCCGGAATAGCGCGTCTTGTGCAGCTGGATGTCGCCGGGCTCGGGCTTGAGCGCGTCGACGAGCTCATAGTCCCACTGGCCCCTGGCCAGCAGCTTGCCCTGCAGCTCGGGCCGGGCGCGCATGGTCTTCAGGGCGTTGGATTTCCACCAGTTCGGCGAGCCGGGACCGCCGGCCTCGACATACTGGTCGTCCCAGCCGTTCTGGAAATAGATCACCGTCATGCCCGCCGCGCGGGCCACCGGCAGGATCTCGGCGATCTTGTCGATCACCCCGGCCGCGCCCGAGATGTCGAAGCCTGCCAGGTCCAGATAGCCGCCGGGCGAGGCGTAGGCGTTCTGCATGTCGATGACGATCACCGCCGTTGTCTTAGGATCGATCGGCAGGGGCTCGGGCCGGGCGGGCAGCATCACGCAGCCGGGCGACAGCGGGGCGATCGGCGAGCTCATCGGCGCGGCTCCTTGTGATGTCCGGCCAGCATGGAATACCATTCCGCCGAACGCTGCAATCCGAACCATCTGGTTCAAGTTTGACCATTTGGTCCAAGTTCGAGAGCCGATGACCGGTCCCGCCGCCAAGTCCGTCAAGTCGCCGCGCGGGCGTGGGGCCGGTCGCGGCGGCGCGAGGTCTTCCGGCGCCCGCGCACTGGTCAAGGCCGCCCAATCGGCAGGCGAAACGTCGGATGCTCCGCCGCCAGCCGGCCGTCGCGCCCAGGCCGGCGAGGCGCGCAAGGCGGTGATCCTGTCGGCGGCGTTGTCGGTGTTCGCGCGGCTGGGCCTGGACGGGGCGAGCGTCGACGCCATCGCCCGCGCCGCGGGGCTGTCGAAGGCCAACCTGCTCTACTACTACCCGTCCAAGGACGCGCTCTACGTGGCCGTGCTGGAGCAGGGGCTGTCGCGATGGCTGGCGCCGCTGGCCGGCTTCCGGCCGGAGGACGATCCGGCCGAGGCGATCAGCGCCCTGATCCAGGCCAAGCTGGCCATGAGCCGCGACCACCCGGAGGTCTCGCGGCTGTTCGCGCTGGAAATGCTGCGCGGCGCGCCGCTATTGAAGCCCGTCCTGGCGGGCCCGCTCAAGGCGGTGTTCGACGCCAAGGTGGCCGTGATCGAGGATTGGGTCGCGACAGGCAAGCTCGCCTCCGTCGACCCGCCGCATCTGATCTTCGCCATCTGGGCCTTGACCCAGCACTACGCCGACTTCGCCGTCCAGGTGCGTGCGCTGTCGGGCGGATCATTGTCCGACAAAGGCTTCATGGACGAGACCGTGGCGGCGGTGACGGCCCTGGTGCTGGATGGGGTGCGAGCGCGGGACGGCGTCTCGCCCTAGGGGCGCGCCAATCGCCAGACGGCGGTGTTCGGGGCGACGCCGGGTGGGACGCCGATCCGCAGGACGCGGCACTCTCCGCTTCGTCCGGGCGCGAAGGTCGGCGGGGCGACGACCTGTTTCCAGATCACCGCGCCGGCGCTGTCTTCGGCGATGACGGCGAGACGCTGGATCGACGCGCCTGGCGCGCGGCGGCACATCCATCCGCGCACCACCGGGCCGTCGTCGCGCCGCTGGTCGAGGCTGAGAGACCGGAACACGAACGCGCGGCTGCCGATGTCGCCGATCACCACCGGCGCGGGCGACGTGGATTGGGAAAGCGCCAGGGCGAGCGCCAGACTGATCATCGCCGTCATTGCGATCCCTCCTCTTCGGAAAGCCAGAGTTCGTGAGCGTCCAGGGCCAGCCGCAGCAACGCGCCTTGGGCTGCGGCGCGGGCCGAGACCTCGGTGCGGCGCGTGTCGAACAGCTGGCGGCGGGCCGCGAGCAGGTCGGTCAGGTCCCGTTCGCCCAGGGCGTAGGCGCGCTGCACCCGATCCGCAGCCTGGGCCGCAGCCGCCGTGGCTTCGCGGGCCCGGGCCCAGGACGCGAGGCCTGATCGGGCCTTGGCGACGTCGTTGCGGCCTTCGGCCTCGACATTGCGCGCCACCATCCGGTAGCGGGCCTCGGCGGCGGAGGCCGACGCGGCCTGACGTTCGGCGGTCGCCGAGCGTCCGACGCTGCCGAAGGGAATGCTGACGGTCAGCCCCGCGCCGGTCTCGGCGCCGCCGCGCTCGTTGAACACCCTGAGCGCCAGCGTCGGGTCGGGACGCTGGTCCAGCTTGGCGCGCCGCGCCAGCGCGCCATCGCGGTCGGCCAGCGCCTTGGCGATGGTGATCTCATGGCTTCGCGCGACCACCACCGGGATCCAGTCGTCGAGGGCGCGGGTCGGCGCCACCGGCTCGGACAGGGCCGGCGCCTGGGCCGGGGCTAGGCCTGGATAGAGCATGTCGAGCGCCGAGCGGGCGGCCTCTGCGCGCCCTTGTGTCTCCGCCAGGGCCGCCTGGGCGCGGGCCAGGGCCGCCTGGGCCAGCTCCAGCTCAAGCAGGGCGGCGTCCTTCAGCTCGACCCGCCGCCGCAGAGCCGCGACCTCCCTTTGCTCGACGGCGATCTCGTCGCAGTCGACCGCGATGCGGGCCTCGGCCTCCAGCCACTCGATCCACAGTCCCGCAAGGCGCAGCGAGGCCTGGTGTCGGGCGTCATCCACGCTGTCGCGCGCGGCCAGGGCGCCCGCCGCGCCTGCCGCCAGGTCGAGGGTCCGTTTGCCCGGCGAGCGCAGGGGCCGGCTGGCCTGCACGGACCATTCGGCGAAGTCGCCTTCGCCGCGCACCCGGCGCCGATCGCTTGAGAGGCCGAACGTCGTCTCATAGGGGCCGGCGGCCAGCCCGCGCTGCTCGGCCTCGGCGCCGCGCTGCAGGGCGCGCGCCTCGGCCAGCTCCGGCGAGCCCTCCAGCGCCGACAGGATGCGCGCGTCGCTGGGCAGAAAATCCGGGCGCGTCCAGCCGGTGTCGGCGGCGCTGGCGGCGCTGGCGGCGGTGGCCAGGACCATGCCGGCCGTGGCGGCGAGAAGAAGGGTCTTCACGATGAAGCCTCCAGCACTGCGGCCCCGGGCTCGACGCCGAAACGGCGATAGAGGATGGGCAGCAGGATCAGGGTGAGCAGGGTGGAGGTCACCAGACCTCCGACCACGACGATGGCGAGGGGACGCTGGATCTCGGAGCCGGGGCCGGTGGCGGTCAGCAGCGGCACCAGGCCCAGCGCGGTGATGCTGGCGGTCATCAGCACCGGCCGCAGCCGGCGGCGGGCGCCCTCGGTGACCGCCGTGGCCACGTCGCGACCGCGCTGCAACAGCTCGTTGAAGTGCGAGACCAGCACCAGGCCGTTGAGCACCGCGATGCCGAGCAGGGCGATCAGCCCGACCGAGGCGGGCACCGACAGGTACTCGCCTGAGATCCACAGGGCCACCAGACCGCCAATCATCGCGAACGGGATGTTGGCCAGGATCAGCAGCGACTGGCGCGTGGACTTCAGGCTGATGAACAGGACGAGGAAGATCAGGCCCAGCGCCATCGGCACCACCACGCCCAGCCGCGCGGCGGCGCGCTTCTGGTTCTCGAACTGCCCGCCCCAGGCGATGCGATAGCCGGGCGGCAGGGGAACGTCGCGCGCGACATTGGCCTGGGCTTCCTTGACGAAGCCGACGAGGTCGCGACCCTGGACATAGGCCTGGATCACGGCGAAGCGGGAGGCGTTTTCGCGGTCGATCTTGACCGGGCCTTCACGGCGCTCCACCCGCGCCACGTCGCCGGCGCGCACGACGCCACCGTCGGGCGTGGCGATCTGGGCCTGCTCGAACAGGACCGGATCCTCGCGCAGGTCCTGGGGACCCCGCACCAGGATCGGCGTGCGCTTGCCTTGCTCGAAGACCACTCCGGCGGGGGCGCCTTCCAGCTGAGCGCGCAGCTCCTGCTGCAGGGCCTGGGCCGAGAGGCCGACCCGCACGGCGGCGGCCCGGTCGACGTCCAGCTGCAGGTAGGTCACGCTGTCGCCGGCGACCGTGTAGACGTCGGAGGCGCCGCGCGTCTTCTTGAGGGTCTCCTCGATACGGCCTGCCAGATCGCCCAGCGTTTTCAGGTCTGGGCCGAAAACCTTGACGGCCAGATCCCCGCGGCTGCCGGTCAGCATCTCCGACACCCGCATCTCGATGGGCTGGGTGAAGGTGGCCTCCACGCCGGGGAACTGGGCGGCGACCTTGCGGATCTCCTCGGTCAGCCAGGCCTTGTCCTTCCTGCGCCAGTCCTTGCGGTCGGCCAGCACCAGGAAGCTGTCGGTCTCGTTCAAGCCCATGGGGTCGAGGCCCAGCTCGTCGGAGCCGACGCGGGCGACGATCCGCTTCACCTCGGGCACCTGCGCCAGGATCGCGCGCTGAACGGCCATGTCCTGCCGGGCGCTGGCGTCGAGATTGATCGACGGCAGCTTGGCCAGCTGCATCAGGATCGCACCCTCGTCCATCGTCGGCATGAAGCTCTTGCCGATCAGGACATAGGCGATCGCTGCCAGCACCATGCCGCCGCCCGCCGCCGCGAACACCGGCTTGGGACGCGCCAGGGCCTTGGCCAGTTGGCGGTCATAGAACGGCCCGATCCGCCGCATGATCCAGGATTCCTGGTGCGGATGGGCTTTCAGCAGCAGGGCGGCCAGGACCGGGATCACCGTGAACGACAGCAGCAGCGACGAGCCCAGAGCGAAGACGATGGTCAGGGCCACCGGCGCGAACAGCTTGCCCTCCAGGCCCTGCAGGCTGAGCAGGGGCAGGAACACCAGGCAGATGATCAAGACGCCCGACGTCACCGGCGCGGCGACCTCGGCGACCGCCTCGTAGATCGCGTGCAAACGGCGCGAACCGGTCAGGCTCGGATTGTCGAGACGCTCGACGGTGTTCTCGACCACGACCACGGCGGCGTCGACCAGCATGCCGATGGCGATGGCCAGTCCGCCCAGGCTCATCAGGTTCGCCGAGAGGCCGAAGGTTCGCATCAAGAGGAAGGTGGTCAGCGCCGCCAGGGGCAGGGTGACCGCCACCACCGTCGCGGCTCGCAGATCGCCCAGGAACAGCAGCAGCAGGATGACCACCAGCACCGTGGCCTCGACGAGGGCCTTGTTGACCGTTCCGGTCGCGCGCTGGATCAGGTCGGAGCGGTTGTAGAACGGGCTGACCGTCACCCCCTTGGGCAGGGAGGGTTGGATCTCCTTGAGCCGCGCCTCGACCGATCGGACGACCGCCTTGGCGTCGGCGCCCCTCAGGGCGATGACGATGGCCTGGACGGCTTCCGCGCGGCCGTTCTCGGTGACGGCGCCATAGCGGGTCAGGGCGCCTTCGCTGACCTCCGCCAGATCGCCGAGGCGCGCGACGCCGCCGCCGGGCAGGGCGATGGCGGTGTCGCGCAGGTCGTCCAGGCTGGTGATCGCCCCTGCGACGCGCACGACCAGCGCCTCTTCGCCCTCGCTGAGGCGACCCGAGCCGTCGTTGCGGTTCGAAGCGGGAATGGCGTCGATGATCGCCTGGGCGGTCAGGCCCGAGGCGGCCAGGGCGGCGGGATCGGGCGAGACCTCGAAGGTCTTGGCCCGGCCGCCCAGCACGTTGACGTCGGCGACGCCGGGCAGGCCGCGCAGGGCCGGGCGGACGGTCCAGTCGAGCAGGGTGCGCTTCTGCTCCAGCGTCAGGCCCTCGCCCTCCAGCGTGAACATGAAGACGTCGGACAGGGGCGTGGAGATGGGCGAGAGACCGCCGCTGACGCCCGCCGGCAAGGCGCCCAGGGCATTGGACAGGCGCTCGGCGGTCTGCTGGCGGGCCCAGTAGACGTCCGTGCCTGGCGCGAAGTCGATGGTCAGGTCGGCGATCGCGTATTTGGCCGTCGAGCGCAGCATGGCCTGCTTGGGAATGCCCAGCAGCTCCATCTCCAGCGGCGTGATGACCTGGCTCTCGACCTCCTCGGGGGTCATGCCGGGGGCCTTGAGAATGATCTTCACCTGGGTCGGCGAGATATCGGGAAAGGCGTCGACGGGCAGTTTCAGGAACGCGTTCGCGCCCAGTCCGACCAGGGCGATAGCCAGCACGGCGGCCAGCAGGCGCTGGGAGAGCGCCAGGGCGATGAGTTTGCGCATGCTAGTGGCCCAGAGCCGACTTCAGCTGAGACGCGCCCGAGGCGGCGATGCGCGCGCTGGGGGCAAGGCCGGTCACGACCGCTTCCGCGCCGGCCGCCCCGACGACGGTCACCGATTGCGCGACATAGCCGCCGGCGGTCTTGACGAACACGCGAGCGCCTGCGCTGTCCTGCGCCAGGGCGCTGCGGGGGATGGCCTGGGCGCCGGCCGGGGCCGGGCTCAGCACCGTCACGGTCACCGTCTGACCGGGCGCGAAGCCGGCGGCGGTGTCGAGCTGGGCGCGCAGGGGCAGGGACCGGGTCTTGGGATCGATGCTGGCGCCCAGGGCGACGATCCGTCCCCCGATGTCGCCGACCCGGACCGGATAGCCGACCTTCAGCTTGCGCGCGACCTCGGGGGAGAGGCGCGCTTCGACCCACAGGCGATCGGCGCGGTCCAGGGTCACGGCGGGGGCCATGGCTTCCAGGCCGCCGCCGGGCTGGGCGGTGACGGCCGCCACGCGGCCGGCGGTCGGGGCGCGCAGGACGTACTCGCCGCTGGTTCCGCCGGCGCCGGAGAGCAGCCGGCGACGCTCGTTGACCATGGCGCGGGCCTGGGCGAGGCGGGCTTGCGCCTCCTCGGCGCGGGCGCCGGCGATGACGCCTTCGCTGGCCAGTTGCTGCAGCCGGCGGGCGGCGGCCTCGGCCACGCGCAGTTCGGCCTGGCTCTGGACGAGCTCCGAGGACACCGCCAGCGCTTCGCGGCTGAACAGCGTCACCAGCGGCGCGCCGGCCTTGACCGACTGACCTTCCAGCACGTGGATCCGCGTCACCGTCCCGGCGAAGGGGGCGGCGACCACGCGTCGGTCGTTGAGCGGGGGCGTGATCGCGCCGGGCACCGCGGCCACGGGCGCGCCTGACGCCGGCTTGGCGGTGGTCAGGACGATCCCCATGGCCTTCTCCTGCGCCGCGCTCAGCGCCATCGGACCGGCGGCCAGGGCGGAGGTGCTGAAGAGACAGGCGAGGAGCGCGGCGGCGGCCAGGGGGTGAGCGGGGGGCATGGGCTCCTCGGGGGATTGAACCAGCCCCTGATGCGCCGCCAGCCTGAAGCCTGTCTGAAGCGAAGCTGAAACGAAGCTGAAAGCGTCCTGTCAGGTTCGTTTCAGCAGGGAGTGCTATGCTCGCCCGCTAGCCGAAGGAGACCCGCCATTCGCGTTCTGCTCGTCGAAGATGATCCGGAAATCGCCCGCCGCCTCGCCGCGGCGCTGGCGGAGGCGAGCTTCGTCGTCGAAAGCGCCAGCGATGGCGAGACGGGCCTGCTGCTGGGGCGAACCAACGACTTCGACGCCGTGGTGCTGGACCTGGGCCTGCCGCGCCTGCCGGGTCTGGAGGTTTTGAAGCAGTGGCGGCGTGAGGGGCGCGACATGCCGGTGCTGGTGCTGACCGCCCGCGACGCCTGGACAGACCGGGTGGAGGGCCTGAACGCCGGGGCTGACGACTATCTGGGCAAGCCCTTCCAGAACGCCGAGGTGGTGGCGCGCCTGCGGGCGCTTACGCGACGCTCGGCGGGCCGGTCGTCGCCGGTGATGCGTCGCGGCGACATCGTGCTCGACCCCGAGGCCGGGACCGTCCAGCGCGGCGAAGAGGCCGTGGAGCTGACCGCCCGCGAACTGAAAGTGCTGGCCTATCTGATGCACCGCGCGGGCCGCGTGGTGTCGCAGGGCGAACTGATCGACCACGTCTACAGCCTGGACGAGACGCGGGAGTCCAACACGATCGAGGTCTATGTCGCCCGGCTGCGCAAGAAGCTGGGCAAGGACGCGATCCGGACAATCCGGGGCTTGGGATACAAGTTCGCCTGATGCGCCAGTTGTGGACCAGCTTTCGCACGCGCCTGATCGTCGGCGCAGCCGTCTGGATCATCGCCGGCCTCGCCGTCAGCGGCTTTCTGCTGTCGGAACTGTTCAAGGCTCATGTGACCCAGCAGTTCGACGACGAGCTGCACGGCCACGCCGCCGAGCTGGCGGCGCTGATCGACATCGCGCCGGACGGGCGGCTTTCGTTGCATCGCCGTCTGAGCGATCCCCGCTTCCTGCCCAAGGATTCCGGCTTCTACTGGCGGGTGGAGGGGGCTGGCGGCCAGGCCCTCACCTCGCCGTCGCTGGCGGGGCGGGACCTGCCTTTGCCTGACCCTTTGCCTCCGCTCGGGGTCGAGCGGCACGTCTTCGTCGCCGGTCCCTCCGGGCAGCTGAGGCTGGTGGAGCGCTCGGTCGCCAACCCGCACGGCGCGCCCCTGCGCCTGGGGATCGGCGTGGACCAACGTCTGCTCGACCAGGTGTTGGGACGATTCAACTGGACGCTCTTCCTGTCGCTGACGATCGTCGCCGCAGGCCTGATCGGCGCGGCGATGCTGCAGGTCTGGTTTGGCCTGCGCCCGTTGACTCGCATGCGTCACGCGCTGTCGGCCGTTCGCCTGGGCCAGGCGAGCCGTCTGCCGGAGGACCTTCCCAGCGAGGTGCGCCCCCTGGCGATCGACCTGAACGCCCTGCTCGAAGCCAATCTCGAGATGCTGCGGCGCGCCCGCACCCAGGCCGGCAATCTCGCCCACGCGCTGAAGACGCCGCTGGCCATTCTCGTCGACGAGGCCGAGCGGATGCGCGCCGCCGGACAGGGCGAGGCCGCCGAGGTGGTTATCCTGCAGTGCGAGCGAATGCGCCGGCAGATCGACTATCAGATCGCCCGCGCCCGCGCGGCGGCTCTGAAGCGCGCGCCGGGGGTGGCGGCGGATGTGAAGGCGACGCTGGACCCGGTGGTCGCAGCCCTGTCGCGCCTCTACGCGCGCCGGGACGTGTCGTTCGTCGTCGACGACCAGGACCTGCCCATCGTCGCGGTCGACGCCCAGGATCTCAGCGAGATTCTCGGCAACGTTATCGACAACGCCGGCAAGTGGGCGCGGTCGCGGGCCGAAATCCGCGTGCGGCGCCGAGGCGAGTTCACCGAGATCATCATCGACGACGACGGACCCGGCCTGCCGCCGGAAAGCTATGAGCACGTCTTCGGCCTGGGCGAGCGGCTGGACGAGCGGACGCCCGGCCATGGCCTGGGGCTGTCGATCGTGCGGGATCTGGTCGGATTGTACGACGGCCACGTCGCGCTGGACCAGGCGCCGCTCGGCGGGCTGCGGGTGATCCTCACCTTCCCGGCGATAACGAGACTCTAAATCAAACACGTCGAGCGTGACGCCCCCCGCAGCGTCAGGACGGTTAAGCGCCGCAGCTCACGCGCGCGAGCCGGGCCTGCATCCGCTCCCAGGTATTGCGCTTGATCGGCTCGCCGCGGCGCAGCTTGGTCCAGGTGGTTTCGCTGATCCCGTAGATGCGGGTGAGGTGCTCGCGGGTAATGGCGGGCAGGGCGTTCTTGAGCGTCTCGAAGCGCTCAGCGCTGATGACCACGGTGTCGCTCACACGGGGCTCCAACCAGGTGTGAAAGAGGACGCGGCCGGCGCAAGGGGGGGGGGGGACGCGCCGGCCGCTGACGATCGCCGGGAGGCTGGCGATCGCTATTCGTGCGCGGCCCCGGCGGGCTTGCGGTAGTCGAGGGCCGGCGGGCGGTCGCCCAGCATGGCCTTGTAGGCGAAGTTCGGACCCCGGCGCTCGTTGAGCTCGGCCTTGGCCTTCTTGACGATATCGGGGTTGGCGAACAGGTCCGCGCCGGTCAGGGCCAGGGTCTTGGCGGCGTTGACCGCGCCCTTCACGCCGATCGACGAACCGGCTGCGGCCACGTTCTGCCAGCTATGGCCGGCCGAGCCGGGCACGAAGGTCGCCGTGCCCAGGCCCACGGTCGGCGTGACCCAGCTGATGTCCGACACGTCGGTCGAGCCGCCGCCGCCCTCCAGCTCGATCTTGTAGGGCTCGACCGACTTGACCGAGTCGATCGAGGGCGGATTGACCAGCGAGGTCTGGATCTTCTTGGCGAAGGCGATCTCTTCCGGGGTCCAGGTGATCCCGCCGACCTTGCGCAGATTGGCGTCCATCACGCGGCCCAGCGTGTCGTTGGGCAGCAGGGCGTAGACGCCGCCGGTGATTTCCTTGTCGACCGTCGTGCCGGTCGCGATGGCCGCGCCCTCTGCCGCCTTCTCGACCCGCGACCAGACGTCCTTGACCACCGCGGGATCGGGGTGGCGGACGTAGTAGTAGACCTCGGCGAAGTTGGGCACGACGTTCGGGGCCGTGCCGCCGGCGGTGATCACGTAGTGGATGCGGGTCTTGTCCGGCGTGTGCTCGCGCAGGAAGTTGGTGGCCACGTCCATGACCTCGACGCCGTCCAGAGCCGAGCGGCCCTTTTCCGGCGCGCCGGCGGCGTGGGCCGACACGCCGTGGAAGCGGAACTTGCCGCTGATATTGGCCATCGACACGCCCTGGACGGCCGAGTTGCTGTTGGCCGGGTGCCAGTGCAGCGTGGCGTCGACGTCGTTGAACAGGCCGTCGCGCACGAAATAGACCTTGCCCGAGCCGCCTTCCTCGGCGGGCGTGCCGTAGACGCGCAGCTCGCCCTTGATGTTGTTCTTGACCATCCACGCCTTCAGCGCGACGGCCGCGCCGACCGAGGCCGCGCCGAACAGGTTATGGCCGCAGCCATGGCCCGCGATCTGGCCGGGGATGCCGGTTTTCACCGGATCGGCGGTCTGGGCCAAGCCCGGCAGGGCGTCGAACTCGGCCAGGATGGCGATGACCGGACCCTCGCCGTTCTTGTAGCTGGCGATGAAGGCCGTCGGTTCGCCCGCCACGCCGGCCTTCACCGCGAACCCGGCGGCCTTCAGCTGGTCCTGCAGCAGGGCCGTGCTCTTGGTCTCCTGGTAGCCGACCTCGGCGAAGCCCCAGATCTTCAGGGCGGCGTCCTGGATGTTGGCCGCGTCGGCGTCGACGAGCTTGAGGATCTGCGCCTTCTCGGCCTCGGGGACGGGCTTGGCGAAGGCGTGCGGCGCCAGAACCCCGCTGGCCACCGTGGCCGAGAGGAGGGCGAGCTTGAGGGCGGACAGCTTCATTGGACGTTTCCCCGGACTGCAAAAGACCGCGCCACCGGACAATGGAACGGAGGCGGTCGAACGATAAGACGCAGCTCGCCGCCGCAACCTCACCTTCGGATCGAGAAAACTTGGACCCTGGGCCTTAGGCGCCGTGCGCGGGGCGCACCAGCTCGATGCGCTGGGCGTCGCTGCGACCGACCTCCACCAGGCCATAGGTGCGCAAGGCCGCGACGAAGGCGTCGATCTGGCCGGTCTTGAACACGCCGCTGACCGGGGTGGCGGCCAGCACGGGGTCGGAGACGTCCAGCTTGCGCGCCGAAAACCTGTTCATCTCGGCGACGACCGCCGACAGCGGTTCGCCGTCGAAGACGAGGCGGCCCTGCAGCCAGGCCGCCTCCTTGGCGGTGTCGACGGCGGCGATGATCCAGTCGGCCCGCTCGGCGGCCACGAAGCGCGACCCAGCCGTCATCTCGACCTGGCGCGGCCCCTTGGGCGAGTCGCCGGCGATCCGGACGCGGCCCTCCACCAGGGTCACCGACAGCTTGCCCGGCTCCAGGCGCACGTCGAACGCCGTGCCGACGGCGGTGACGGACGTGTCGCCGGCGGCGACGATGAACGGGCGGGTCTTGTCCT
The DNA here is from genome assembly GCA_020161365.1 of Pseudomonadota bacterium. Classification (GTDB taxonomy): domain Bacteria; phylum Pseudomonadota; class Alphaproteobacteria; order Caulobacterales; family Caulobacteraceae; genus Caulobacter. The sequence continues at coordinate 284,623 of JAIUNU010000005.1, forward strand.
TGGCCACCTGGAAATAGGCCTGGCCTCTGACCAGGGTCAGGCGGCGTTCCCGGCCCCAATGATTGACCCGCACGGCGGAGTCGGTGCTGAGGGTCACGACCGAATTGTCGGCCAGGCGGAACGTCGAGCGCTCGCCCACGGCCGTCGAAAACACCGGCTCGTCGGCCACCGGCGCGGCGGGATTTCGGTCGGCGAGCCAACGCCAGCCCACGGCCGCGCCGCCGACGGCGGTGACGAGGCTGGCCGCCGCCAGGCCCAGGCCGCGCCGGCTGATCAGGCGCGGCCGCGACGCATCCAGGCTCAGCGCGTCGGCCCGCAGGGCGGCGAAGGCGGGATCGTGCTCGACGCGGGACAGGTCGTTCCAGACGCCGTCCACCGCCTTCCAGGCGTCGGCGTGCCGCGCGTCGGCGTTCAGCCAACGCTGGAAATCGCGTCGCTCCTGGAGGGAGACATCGCCGGCCTGCAGCCGCGCGAACCAAGTCGCCGCGGCGCTAGCCGGGTCTTCGGGTCTCTCGTGCTCCGACGTTGTCGACGTCATCCTGGTCCCGCAGGCGTTCGTGCAAGTGCCGAAGCGCCTTCATCACGTGTTTCTCGACAGCGCTGACGGAGACACCCAGGCGCTGGGCGACGAGCTTGTAGCTCATCTCCTCGAAGCGCACGAGGATGAAAACCCGTCGCGTACGTTCCGGCAGCGCGTTCAACGCCGCCATCATGCGCGCCACCTGTTCGCGTCCCTGTAAGACGCGCTCGGGCGACATTTCATCAACGGGGTGATGCGATTCCTGCAATTCGCAGTGATCGGAGCGGCGGCGGGTGCGATCGCGGCGGCCCCGATCGATCAGGACATTGGCCGCCACCTCGAACAGGTAGCCTTCCACATTGTTGACCACCGGCGCCGGCTGCCGCTTCTGGATTCGCAGAAGGACCTCCTGCACGAGGTCCTCGACATCGGCGGCCGGAGCCCGTCGCGAGAAGAAGGCGCGCAGCGCCGGGATGAAGCGCGCGCCGCTGTCGACGAGGGCCGTTGGCTCCCCCGACGTTTTCGGCGTCTTGCCGCCCCAGATCATAACGCTCGCCCCGACATATGACGGTCAGGTGAAATCGTGCGTCCGCCCCTGTCAACCCGCCGCCGGACAATGAGCGCGAACGCTCGTGCGCTTTGACCTGTTGCCTAAAGCCTGTGCAGCGCGCGATCCTACGGGGCGGGCGTTGCGGACTTTGACATGGCCGTCCGTCAAAATAAGGCATGGTCCGCGCCCTCGACGGTGCGAAATCCACGCCGCCGGGGAGGTCGGGAGTCGCGGGTGGTCAGGTCCAGAGCGTTGGGAGCGTCGCATGGGCGCGGCCGCCTCACGGCCCTGCTCTGCGCGGCGGCCGTCGGGGCCTTCGCGCCGACCCTCGTCTGGGCGGCGGCCGGTCGGCCGGCGGACGCCTCGCGTCGCTTCGACCTGCCCGCCCAGCCCCTGAGCCAGGCGCTGAACCAGCTGGCGCTGCGCAGCGATCGCGAAATCCTGTTCTCGCCCAGCCTCACCGTGGGGCGACGCAGTCCGGCCTTGAGCGGGACCTTCACCGCCGAGCAGGCCCTGACCCGACTGCTGGCCGGTTCAGGCCTGACCTTCCGGCTGGAGGGGCGCAGCTTTCTGGTGGTGGCGGCGCCCAAGCCGCGTGAGGCGCCGTCGACGCCCGCCTTGCCCGTCGTCCCCCCGACCGATCTGGACGGCCTGGTCGTCACGGCGCTGAAGCGGTCGAGCCTGGCCCAGCAGACGCCAGTCAGCATGGTGGTCGTGGAAGGCGAGCAGCTGGGCCGGCTGGCGGTGGCCAATCTGGAACAGGCCGCGCCGCTGCTGCCCGGCCTGAAACTGATCTCCACCGCCTTTGGCCGGCGCCTGGTGCTGCGCGGGGTCTACGGGGCGGGCGAGGCCACGACGGGCCTCTACTACGACGAGACCCCGATGACCGGTCCGGTCGGCACGACGGCCGATCCGGGCGTCATGGCGCCGGAGCTGGCCTTGGTCGACCTCGACCGGATCGAACTACTGCGGGGTCCGCAAGGCACGCTTTACGGGTCGGGGGCCATGGGCGGCGCCCTGCGCGTGCTGTTCAAGCGGCCGGACCTGAGCCAGACCGCCGGCTCGGCGTCGGTGTCGCTGGCGGGCGCGGCGCATGGCGAACACGCGGCCAGCGGCGCGGTGGTCTTGAACGCCGTCGCGGTTCCCGAGGTGCTGGCGGTGCGCCTGACCGCCTATGACCAGCGCCAGCCGGGGGTGATCGACAACGCAAGGCTGGGCCTCTCGAACGTCGACGACTCGCGCGTGCGCGGCGCGCGGCTGGCGGTGCTGTGGGAGCGGAGCGACCGGCTCTCGGTCCTGGTCTCGGGCGCGCACCAGTCCAGCCATCGCGGCGACATCTCGGCCTGGAACGATACCGCCGGCCCCTGGCGGACCGTCCACGCCGGCCGCGCGCCGTTCGACGGGGACATCGACCTGGCTTCGGCCGTCGTGAAGTGGCGCGGCGACGCGGTCGACATCACCGCCGTCTCGTCCTGGTATCGTTGGGATCTGGTGCGGCGGTCCGACTACAGCGGCGTGCTGCTCGGCGAGCGCACCAACGCCGCCGGCTGCATGCGAATGTTCGCGATCTCGACGGCCTGTGGCGGCGAGCAGATGGCGCGCTACTCGGCCTATGTCGACAGCGTCTATCCGGCGATCCTGAACCAGCCGGCGGACCTGACCGCACGAATCCACGAAGTCCGCGCCGCTTCGGCGGGGGGCGGCCCGCTGCGCTGGAGCCTGGGCGTCTATAGCGAGGTGCGCGAGGACTATATCGACAGCCAGGTTCGCCACGTCGATCCGGCGACGGGCGGCCTGGTCGAGCCCGCCGTGCTGATCGGGCGGCGGGACATCGAGAACCATCTGTCTCAGCGCGCGGTCTTCGCCGAGGTCGCCTACACCGTCGCGCCCGCCACCGAGCTGACGGTCGGCGCGCGGCGCTTCGACTATGTCAAGCGCGACCGGGGCGCGGTGCAGGTGGCCAATGTGATCTCCGGCACCTGGATGGACTATGCGATCGACGCCAGCAGCCGAGAGCGCGGCTGGAGCCTGAAGGCCCTGGTCAGTCGCGAGTTCGCCCCGGGCCTGTTCGGCTACGCCCTGGTCTCGCAGGGCTTCCGACCCGGCGGCGTCAATGTGGTGCCGGGCCTTCCCGAAGCCGTGGCTGTCTACCGCTCCGACCGATTGGACAACGTCGAACTGGGCGTGAAGGGCCAGAGCGCCGATCGCCGCTTCACGCTGAACCTCGCCCTCTACCGGGCCCGCTGGCGCGACATGCAATACGCCGCCCAGACCCCGAACCGCGCCTTCAACTACGTGACCAATATTGGAGCCGCGCGCATCCAGGGCCTGGAGGTCGAGGGAACCGCGCGGAAGGTCGCCGGCTGGGACTGGGCGGCCAGCCTCACCCTGACCGACGCGCGGCTGACCGCCGACCAGGTGACCAACAGCGCCATCGGCCTGGGACTGCGCGGCGATCGGCTGCCCGTGGTGCCCAAACTCGCGGGCTCGGCCTCGGCTGAGCGGCGCTGGGCCCTTGGCGACGCCCTGAGGGCGCGACTGCGGTTCGACGTCACCTATGCCGGGCTGGCGCGCTCGGCCTTCAACGCGGGCAACGCCGACTATCTGAAGATGGGCGGCTATGCGGTGTTCGGGCTTGGCGCAGGCCTGGAGCGGGGAGACTGGAGCGCCGACCTCGCGGTCGAGAACCTGCTGGACCGGGCCGGACGGGCCTCGGCGGCGCGCAACACCTCGGGACCCGTCGAGTACTTCGGCGTCATGCCGCGCACCCTGCGCGTGACGCTCGAGCGTCGCTTCTGAGCGGCGGGCTTTTTCCGTCCGGCGGGTGAGGGACCGCCTCGGGCTTGCGTCTGATCCTACAGGCCGCCGTCGAGCGGACCGACAAGAGGGGATCAAGATGATGCAGTTTCGAGGCCTCCGGGCCCTGGCCCTGGGCGCCAGCGCGCTGAGCAGCCTGGTCGCGGGCGACGCGCTCGCCCAGCAGGCGTCCGACGGCGCGACGATCGAGGAGGTGGTCGTCACCGCGCTGAAGCGCTCGACCACCGTCCAGACCACGCCGATCAGCGTCAGCGCGGTGACCGAGAAGTCGCTGCAGGCGCTGGGCGCCTCGGGCATCCAGGACTATTTCCGGACCGTGCCGAACCTGCAGGTCGACGGCAATTCGCCGACCAGCCGCCGTCTGACCCTGCGCGGCGTGCGCAGCGCCGGTGAGGCCACGGTCGGCCTCTACTACGATGAAACGCCGCTGACGGGCCCGGCCGGCACGACCGCCGACGCCAGCTCGACCAGCGCCGACGTCAACCTGTTCGACGCCGAACGCATCGAGGTGCTGCGCGGCCCGCAGGGCACGCTGTACGGCTCCGGCTCGATGGGCGGCACGCTTCGGGTGATCCTGAACAAGCCCGACAGCAGCCGCTACGCCGGCGCGGTCGAGGCCCAGGGCACAAGCGTCAAGGGCGGCAGCACCGGCTATTCGGTCAAGGGCATGGTCAATGTGCCGCTGATCGAGGACAAGCTGGCCGCGCGCCTGGTGCTCTACAAGACCGAAGGCGGCGGCTATGTCGACGACGTCCTGCTGAAGAAGAAGGACATCAACGACCAGCACGCCAGCGGTGGTCGCCTGATGCTGGGCTTCACCCCCACCGACAAGCTGACGATCAACGCCACCGGCCTGTTCCAGAAGACGACGCTCGACGGCCAGAACAGCTGGTACACGGCGCTAGGCAAGGAAGCCCACGCCACCAACGCCCGCGTCATCGCGCCGACCAGCGACAACCTGCGGCTCTACAATGTCACCGGCAAGTGGGACCTGGATTTCGCCACCGTCACGGCGACGTCGTCCTACTACAAGTGGACGCTGCTGAGGAATTCCGACTACAGCCCCACGCTCTCGGGCAGCCGCGCCAACGCCACGGCGTGCCGCAACTGGGTGGCCGGCGGCCCGGCGCCCGCCGGTTCGACGAACCCGGCCTGCACGGCCACACAGCTGACCGCCTTCACCGCCTATGCCGACAGCCGCATCCCCGGCGCTCTGTATCAGCCGATGGGCCTGACCTCGTGGAACCACGAGCTGCGCGCGAACGGCTCGCTGTTCGACGACAAGGTCGACTGGACGGCTGGCGTCTATCTCGAAAAGCGTGACGACTACATCGAGAGCAAGGTCGCCAAGGGCGACGCGACCACCGGGATCATCAACTCCAACGACCTGACCGCCTGGCGTCACGTCGGCACCGAGACCAAGCAGACCGCCTTCTTCGGCGAGGTGTCCTACAAGCCGGTCGAGAAGCTGACCCTGACCGGCGGCCTGCGCCGCTTCAAGTACGACAAGACCGTCTCGGGCCAGGTGCTGATCAGCAACTTCATCACCCAGTCCTATGTGGGCCCGGCGGCCCAGGTCGACGCCAGCGCCGACGGCTGGGTCAGCAAGCTGAACGCCTCGTACCAGGTGACGTCGGACGTGATGGTCTACGCCGTCGCGGCCAAGGGCTTCCGTCCGGGCGGCGCCAACAACGTGCCGGGCTTGGCCAGCGCGCTGCTCGCCTATCAGCCCGACAGCCTGTGGAACTACGAAGGCGGCATCAAGAGCCAGTGGTTCGACCGCCGCCTGACGCTGAACGCGGCCGTCTATCAGATCGACTGGTCGAACATGCAGATCTCGGCCACCAGCGCCAACGGCGCCTTCAGCTATCTGACCAACGCCGGCAAGGCCAAGATCAAGGGTTTCGAGATCGAGGCCACGGCCCGTCCGATCCAAGGCCTGACGATCAGCGGGACTGCGGCGGTCGTCGACGCCAAGCTGACCGAGGATCAGGCCAATTCGACCATCCTGATCACCGGCTCGACCGGCCTGCGCGGCGACAAGTTTCCGAACGTGGCCAAGTACAGCGGCTCGGCCTCGGTCGAGTACACCTGGCCCGTCAGCGGTGACCTGAACGGTCTGGTGCGCGCCGACTATGCCTATGTCGGCGAGTCCGCCTCGCAGTTCCGTCCGACCTATGTCTACTACGAGAAGCAGGGCGACTACGGCTACGCCAATGTGCGCGCCGGCGTCGAGGGCGCCGACTGGGGCGCCTATGTGTTCGTCAACAACCTGACCGACGAGGTCGGGCTGATGAGCGTGAGCTCGGCGTTCAACAACACCAAGCAGGTCGTGAGCATCAGTCCGCGCACGGCCGGCTTCCAGGTCCGCAAGCGCTTCTGATCCTCCAGACGGGCGGACCCAGGGTCCGCCCGTCGTTTCAGATGGATCCCGCCATTCGCTATTTCAGCAGGCCGCCGGGCGGGGCGTAATGGACCTGGGCGGCCGGGCCGAGCGGCCAGTCGAAGGCCACCCAGGCCAGGGTCATCAGCACGCCGGCGACCATGAAGGCCAGGGCGTAGGGCAGCATCAGGGCCAGCAGCGAGCCGACGCCCATGCTGGGATCCCAGCGGCGGGTCATGGCCAGCACCAGTGGGAAATAGCTCATCAGCGGCGTCATCAGGTTGGTGAAGCTGTCGCCCATGCGATAGGCGGCGGTGGTCATCTCGGGCGAGATGCCCAGCAGCATGAACATCGGCACCACGACGGGGGCCAGGGCGCTCCACTTGGCCGAGGCCGAGCCGATGAAGAGATCCAGCACCGACGAGAAGCCCAGCACGCTGACCAGCAGCAGCGGCGCGGGGAGGTTCAACGCCTTCAGCGCCTCGGCGCCGTGGATGGCGGCGATCGGACCCAGGCGCGACCAGTTGAACATCGCCACGAAATGAGCGGCGAAGAAGGCGAAGACGATATAGGGCGCGACCGAGCGCACGCCGTCAGCCATCATGGTCACCACGTCGGCTTCGGTCTTCACCGTGCCGACACCGACGCCATAGGCGACGCCGCTGGCCAGGAACAGCAGCATGAAGCCGGCGATCAGGGCGCCGTAGAACGGGGTCAGCTGCGCGGGACCGGTCTTGGTCTCGTCGATCAGCGGCGTGAAGCCGGGCGTGAGGCTGAGCGCGGCGAACAAGGCGACGACGGCCAGGGCGGCGAGGCCCGCGAACTTCAGACCGCGCTTTTCCTCGGGGGTGACGGCGGACTTGGCCAGCTCGGCCTTCAGCGCATCGTCGGCCTGACCGCCCCAGCGGCCCAGGCGCGGCTCGACCACCTTGTCGGTCAGGAACCAGGCGATCGGGGTGAACACCACGACGATGGCCAGGATGAACCACCAGTTGCCCAGCGGGTTCATGGTCCAGCTCGGGTCGATGATCCGGGCGGCCTCCTGGGTGAAGCCGAACAGCACCACGTCGAACTGGCCGGGTGTCAGATTGCCGGCGAAGCCACCCGACACCGCCGCGAAACCGGCCGCGATGCCGGCCAGCGGATGGCGTCCCACCGCCGCGTACAGTAGGCCGGCCAGCGGGATGAACACGACGTAGGCCGCATCGGACGCATGGTGCGACACCATGCCTATGATCACCACCAACGGCGTCAGAATACGCTTCGGCGCCTCGCGCAGGCTGGCGCGGATCAGGGCGCTGAACAGACCAGAGCGCTCGGCCACGGCCGCGCCCAGGATCACCACCAGCACAAGGCCCAGCGGGGCGAAGCTGGTCAGGGTCTTGGGCATCTCGGTGAACAGCCGCGCCAGATTGGCCTCGGAGAACAGGCTGCTGGCCGCATAGGTCAGGACCCCGTTTTCGAGCTCGCCGAACTGCGGGGCCTCGTCGCCGGCATAGGTGATCGAGGCCGACCAGCCCAGGGCCTGGCCCATCGCCGACAGGACCATCAGGCCCAGGATCAGCCAGACGAAGATCATCACGGGTTCGGGCAGCAGGTTGCCCAATCGCTCGACGGCGCCGAGCAGTCCCTTTTGTCGGGGTGGAGGGGAGGAAACAGGGGGCGGGGCGTCGCTCATGCGGCGTCATGCTCCGATATCGATGTGATCCCTCCATCGACATGGCTAGCGGGCTCGGCGCGCGAGGTAAAGCTCGCTGAACGCTGAAACGCCCCGGAAGCGCGTCAGATCAGGCTGTATTCCGGCTTGGCGTATACCGCCACGAGGTCGACGCCGAACGCGTCTTGCGTCGCCTGATCCATGAACAGCGCATCAGCCGACTTGGCGTAGACGCCGACATTGGCCTTGCCTGCCTCGGCCATCAGCCACCCGACCATCGCCGCCTTCGTGCCCTGGCCGTTCAGCCCGTCCTGGCCATAGGCGGCGAAATAGTCGGCGCGCGTGTCGATCAGGGCGTGGATCTTCTCGTCGGTCGGGGTCGGGCCGAAGATCGTCGCGTAGGCCTTTCGGGTGGCCTCGAACAGGGTCAGCCCGCCGTAGTCGGCGGTGAACTTGGCCGCGCCTTCGCCAACCTTGCCCAGGTTGACCGCGAAGTTGATGTAGCGGTTCTCCAGGTTGAACGACTGGTAGTAGGCGCTGTTGAGATTATTGCCGTTTACGCCGTCGGGATTGACCAGATAGTCCATGCCCGCCGCCGTCGGCGTCTTGCCGGTGAAGAACTGGTAGGACATCACCGCGACGCCGCTGGTGGAAAGCGCGGCCTTGGCCACCTGGCCGATGGCGTCCGTATAGCTGGCGCCCGTGGCCATCGACGCGCCCAGGCTCTTGGTGATCGGCTCGGCGGCGGCGCTGAAGGTGGTCAGGCGCAGGATGTTGCTGACCGCCGTGGCCACGCGGCTGTCGACCAGACTGACGGTGCGGTCGCTGAACGCCAGGCGTTCGATGTTCAGCAGGCTGTCGGTTCCGTCGCCCCCGACCCGGTCGGCGACCGACCAGGCCCCGTCCACGCCCGCCGTGACCTTGTAGTTGGCGAAGGCGCCAGAATAGACGGCCGTGTCGATCCCCTTGCCGCCGTCCAGCACATCGGCGCCGGCGCCGCCCACCAGGCGATTGTCGGCCGCATTGCCGTTGATGGTGTCGATCCCCGAGCCGCCGATGGCGTTCTCGATCACCGCGTTCATCGCGATGGTGACATTGCCCTTCAGGCCGCCGACGCTGGAGAAGTAGCCCGAGCGCAGGTCGATGATCTGGTTGACCTTGTAGCCGGAGAAATCCAGCGTATCGACGCCGCCGGCGTCCCACACCGCGAACACCAGCTTGCTTGAGGACGAGGTGGCCAGGAACCAGTCCCGACCGGCCGTCGAATTGAAGCCGTACACCGTATCGCCGGTGCGGGTGTTCATGTTGGCGCCGTAGGCCATCTGGGCTGCGGCGATGTCGTCCAGCAGGGGCGACGAGGCATAGGCGCCCAGGAAGGAGCCACCGGTGTTGCCCTCGCCGAAGTAGGACATCACCGTGTACTGGCGGCTGTCCTCGTAGTACTCGGCGTGCTTGGCGTAGGTGACCGGTTCGGTCTCGCTGGCGTCGTACTCGGCGGGGTGGGCCAGGCCGATGGCGTGCCCGATCTCGTGGACGATCACCATGCCGCCGTAGTTCGAGGCGCTGGGGCTGGTGTTGTAGCTCAGGGTCGACTTCAGCCAGACGTCGCCCGAGCGGCTGGTCGCCGCCGTGTTGCCCGGATAGTAGGCGAAGCCGGCCGCGTCGGATTCGCCCGTCGAGAAGTTGCCGAACAGGATCGAGGCGCTGTCGCTATAGGCGTCCTCGTCAGACGCGCCCTGGCCGACCCTGACGAACGTGATGTTGGCGACATCGGCCCAGGACTGCAGCGCCTTCTCGGTCTGGGCGATCTGGGCGGCGTTGAAGCGCGAAAAGCCGCCGGTGTCGGTCGGCATGTTGGTCGGGGCCGTCGAGCGGTAGGCGTAGGTCACGGTCGCGGGCACGTAGAGCGCCGCCGACCAGCCCGGCTCGCCGCGCAGCAATTGCGAGGCGGCCTGCTCGACGGTCAGGCTCTTTTTGCCGTCGATGGTTCCGGTGCGGGAGTCGGCGTCGACAAAGGCCAACGGATCGCCGCCGCCCGAGATGGCGCCGAGGCCATCATCGCCGTGCAGGTTCAGCCCGTACCGCTGGCATTGAATACACACGACAACGCTCCAACTCACCGATCAGGCGAGTATGAAGAAGCCCGGATTCTTCTGCAATCTTGGCTGTTCGCGACATGTTCGCGCATTGATCGGCGGCCCAGCGCCGCTGTGGTGTGGCGCTCGTCGCCACATTTTTCGCAATTCGCCTCATTTTGTTGCCCTGGCGCCACACCTGAATCCGCTCATGGCGCGTTTGTGCTCCAGGTCCCGGGGAACATGTCGGGTCCGCGACTTTCGTAGGAAGAGGGTTTTTCAAATGAACATGCGGTTGCTGGTCGGTGTCGCGGCGGTAGCGCTGTGCGCCGCCTCGGGCGCCTCGGCCCAAAGCGCCTTGAGCGGCTGGTATGTCGCCGGTGACGCTGGCTATCACGAGCCGAAGGACGTCAAGGCGACGTCGTCGAACGGCTATCAGTGGAACTTCAACGCCGACAAGGATTGGGCCGCGTTCGGCCGCCTCGGCTACAAGTTCTCGCCGAATTGGCGTGTCGAGGCCGAATACGGCTATCGCCCCAGCGACATGCAGGGCGTTCGTGGCGCAGGCCTCAACGGCGCCCAGCCGGTCGGCCTCTGTTTGCCGGGCGTCGCCCGCACCTCGGCCTCGCCGCTATGCGGTGAGCCCAAGGGCGAGCTGAAGGCCTCGACCCTGATGGCCAACGTCATCTTCGACATGGGCGGCGACTCGCGCTTCAGCCCGTTCGTCGGCGTCGGCGCCGGCACCGCGTGGGTTCACAACAAGGTCTATGGCCAGCTGTCGGGCGTTCCGGCGGGCGCGGCCATCTACCAGAACACCAACTTCGACGACGTCGACCAGGCGTTCGCGATGCAGGGTCTGCTGGGCGTGGCGTGGAACTTCGCCGACAACTGGTCGATGGACCTGACGGGCCGCTACCTGCGCACCTCGAAGCTCGACTGGGGCTCGGTCACCCAGAACGTGGGTCCGGCCGGCGGTTCGATCACCGACGTCGGGACGTTCTCCGGCCGCTACAAGGACACCTCGGTGACCCTGGGTATCCGCTACACCTTCGGCGCCCCGCCGCCGCCGCCCCCGCCGCCGCCGCCTCCGCCCCCTCCGCCGCCGCCGCCTGAGCCGGCTCCGCCGCCGCCGCCTCCGCCGCCCCCGGCCGCTCCGGCCTATGAGGCGCGCGAGTTCGTGGTCTACTTCCCGTTCGATCAGTACGTGCTGACGCCGGAAGCCCAGGCCGTGGTCCAGCAGGCCGCCGAATACGCCAAGGGCGGCTCCGCCACCCGCGTCGTGGTCACCGGCCACACCGACACCTCGGGTTCGGACGCCTACAACCGCAAGCTCTCGGAGCGCCGTGCGCGCGCCGTGGCTGACGGCCTGGTCGGCATGGGCCTGAACGCCACCACCGTGGCGGTCGACTGGAAGGGCGAAAGCGCTCCGGCCGTCGCCACCGGCGATGGCGTCAAGGAACCGCTGAACCGCCGCTCGACGGTCTCGATCAACTTCCAATAAGGACGTCTGATCGACAGAAGTTGGGGCTGGCCGCAAGGCCGGCCCCTTTTTCGTTGCGGGGGAGCGCTCAACGAAAAGACGCTCCCGATGGGGCGTCGGGAGCGTCTGATCCGGCGGGCCAAGAGGGCGGCGGTCCGCCGTCACGTGGCCGGCAGTGAAGGGGGCGCCGGCCAGATGTGTTCTTGTGGGGTCCCAAGCGTTCCGCCGTCGCCGACGACGCTCCGATAACCGTGTTCGACTATACGCGGTTACGCCTGTCAGGCGAGTCGAAACGCATCAGTTTGAGGGGCTGCGACAATTGGCGCGGCACGGGCGACGGGGTGTCGAGCATCCGCGCCACCAGGTGCTCGGCCAGCAGCGGAGCCAGGCAGAAGCCGCGCGAGCCCAGGCCGGTCAGAACGATCACCCCGTCTTCGCGCCTATCCGCCAGCGGCATCCGGTCAGGCGTGGTCGCGCGCACCGCCGCCCGCCCGGCGAAGGTGGCGTCCGCCAGCGTCGCCGCCAGAGTCGGCAGACCCTTGGCCAGGGTCTCGAGATTTCGAACGTGGTCCTGCGCCCGGACCTCGGTTCCCGTGTCGTCGCGGTCGTGCGTGGCGCCGAACAGCAGGCCATCGCGGGTGGGGATCGCATAGCCGCCGAACGCGACGGGCGGAACATCGCGCCCGGTGGTCCAACTGGCCTGTCCGCGCACGGGGCGCAGGGGCGCGTCCGTCAGCAGCGCCACGCCGTCGGCCCCTCCGGCCAGGGCCAGCCGATCGGCGTGCGCGATCAGCGCGCCGGTCGCATCCAGCAGCCGCCAGCCCTCGCCGTCGCGCTCCAGCGCGGCGACCCGTCGTCGCAGCACCGGACCCGACCAGGCGGCGATGACCTCGCCCGGCGCGATGACCCGCGCGCCCGCCATGGCCAGGGCCGGGGTCGCGCTCTCCAGCCGGGCCGAAGTCTCCTCCGCCGTCAGCGGCCGCATCGCGCCCGGCTCGAACAGGTCCTGGCCGGCCACCGTGGCGAAGCGGGCGGGATCACGCTCTCCGGTGGCCAGCTGCACGACTTCACGGGCGATGATCGCCGAAGGTTCGGCCTCGTATAGCGTGACCGCGCGCGTCAGCGCCTGAGCGTAGAGCGCCGCCCGCGGGCCGCCGCCCGCGTCCAGCGCCGGCGTCACCAGCGCGGCCGGATTGCCGGAGGCCGCCGGCGCCTCGGGATCGTCCACGACCACGACCGACAGCCCGGCCGCCCGCGCCGCCCGCGCCAGAGACGCGCCGGCGATCCCCGCCCCGATGATCGCCAGGGTTTCGGGGCGAACCGCGACCGGACGCGCGCCTGGTCGCCAGGCCTCCAGGCGCTCGCGCTTACGACCAAAGCCCGGGCGCTTGGCGATCTCGAAGCCCGCCGCCGTCAGGCTCCGACGCACCGCGCCGGCCACGGTGAAGGTCGCCGCCCGCGCGCCGGGGGCCGACCGCGCACCGACCGCCGCCAGCACCTCGTCGCGCCACATGGCGGGGTTCAGGGCGGGGGAGAAGCCGTCGAGGAACCAGGCGTCGGCCTCCCCGTCCCAGGCCTCCAGCGCGTCCACCACGTCCATGACCGCCAGATCCAGCACCGCGTCGAAGCCGGGCAGATCTACGCGATGGAAGCCCCGCGCCCGGCCAGGCCAGTGGTCCAGCAGCACCTGCGCCGCTTCGTCCAGCTCCGGCCAGTGCGCGAGGATCCGCGCCGCTTCGTCGCGGGAGAGGGGATGGGCCTCGATCGAGAAGATGTGCAGTCGCCCGCCGGGAGGCTTCTCGCGTCGCCACAGGTCCAGCAGAGCGGCGATGTTGAGACCGGAACCGAAACCCAGCTCGCCGACCACGAAATCCCGCCGCTCGGCGAAGCGCTCGGGCAGCCCGCAGCCGGCCAGGAACACCGCCCGCGTCTCGGCCAGCCCATCGACGCTGGAGAAGTAGACGTCGCCGTACAGGCTGGACTGCGGCAGGCCGTCTTCGCGCCAGACCAGCGGCGAGCCGTCGAGCGATCCTTCGGAGGGGGCGGTGGGGTCCATGGGGGTCTACAGCGCCTGCTGGGGGCGAGCGTCAAGGTCACAATCCGTACGCCGATCTCCCCGGCGAATGCCGGGGCCTAGATCCAGCTTGAGCGTCGGACGTGAAAACGCCCTTCGCCTGGGTTCGACGAAGGGCGCTGGTAACTTCGATCTGGACCCCGGCATTCGCCGAGGAGATCGGTCTTGAGATCGAGAGAAGCCTTAGTGCGCGGCCTTCTTCTCTTCCGGCTTGGCGGCCTCGGCCGGGGCGGCCGTCGAGGTGGCGCCCGTGGCGGCGGCGTCTTCGGCTTTCTGGGCCTCGGCGTCGGCCGGATCCATGGGGGCGGCGGCGGCGTCGGCGGCGGCCTTGTTGGCGTCGGCGGCCGCCTGGTCCTTGGCCGAGGCGGCGTCGGTCACCGTGCCGGCTTCGGCGGCGGCGGCCTTGGCGGCGGCGTCATCGGCGCCGGCCTCTTCCTTCTTGCCGCAAGCGGCCAGGGACAGGGCCGAGACGGCGGCGCCGGCGATCAGCAGCTTACGGATCATGGTCGAGGTCATGAGGCTTCCCCTTCGATTACCGCGTCGCCTTGGCGGCGACGTCTTCGGCTCGAAAGGAATACCGGTTCGAACAGCCGCGCAAGTTACGAGTCCGTAGGGTGTCGAGACCCTATTCGTTCGGGATCTGCGACAGGGCTTCTTCCAGTTCGGCGAAGCTGGGCTGGCAGGCGGTGGGCACGTTGCCGCGGCCGATTTCCACCGAGATCTGGGCGGCGTTGCCGTGCAGGTGGGCGACCAGGACGGCCTGAATGATCTTGTAGAAGGCCGCGTCCTCGTCCAGCACCGAGGCCAGGCGCGTCGCCATCGGGCCGACCAGGCCGTAGGCCATGAACACGCCCATGAACGTACCCACCAGCGCGCCGCCGATCATGGTGCCCAGCACCGCCGGCGGCTCGGTGATCGAGCCCATGGTCTTGATGACGCCCAGCACGGCGGCGACGATACCCAGGGCCGGCAGACCGTCCGACAGCTGCGTCAGGGCGTGCGCCGCCTGGTGGGCTTCGTGGTGGTGCTTCTCGAGCTGCTTCTCCATCGCGTCCTCGACCTGGTGGGGATCCTCCAGGTTCATGGTCATCATCCGCAGGGTGTCGCAGATGAAGTCGACGGCGAAGTGGTCGTGGGCGATCTTGGGATAGCGCGAGAAGATCGTGCTTTCCTGCGGCTTTTCGATGTGGGCTTCCAGCGCGATGACGCCCTTGGACTTCATCGTCTTGGTCAGCAGGAACAGCAGGCTGAGCAGGTCGCGATAGTCCTGCGCCTTCCACTTGGGACCCTTGAAGATGGTGCCGAAGCCGCCGAGGGTGGCCTTGATCACGGTCATCGAGTTCGAGATCAGGAACGCCGCGATACCCGCGCCGCCGATGGCCATCAGTTCGTGCGGCGCGGCGTGGATGATCACGTCCATCTTGCCGCCCGAGATGATGTACGAGCCGAACACCAGGCCGAAGAGCAGAACGATGCCGATGATCTGGAACATGGTGTAGGTCGCCCCGAGTTTGACGGCGCATCATCGCGATTAATGATTAATCCAAGGTTCCCGCAGCCGTGTTTCAGCGTCTGTGATCGGCGACACATTGCGCGGGCCGGAGCGCGGGTCTAACGGTTGTTTGATGACCGGGGATATTCAAAACGGCCGGGCGAACCGGCGGGCCTTCGCCATTCTCTTTGGCGTGTCGGTGGCGACCGCGCTGGGAAACACCGGCATGCTGTCGGTGCTTCCGGCGATCGGGCGCGAGATCGGCATTCCCGACGCCCTGGTGGCGGGGATCTTCTCGCTGTCGGCGGTGCTGTGGGCCGTGACCTCGCCGTTCTGGGCGCGGCAGTCCGATCTTCGCGGGCGCAAGCCGCTGATCATGCTGGGCCTGGCCGGCTTCGCCCTGTCGATGACCCTGTGCGCGATCGTGGTCTCGGCCGGGCTGCACCATCTGGCGCCGCCGATGGTGATCTTCGTGCTGTTCCTGCTGGCGCGGGCGCTGTTCGGCGGCTTCGGCTCGGCGGCCAATCCGGCGACCCAGGCCTATCTGGCCGAGCGGACCAGTCGCGAGGAACGCACCCAGACCATGGCCAGCCTGGCCGGCGCCTTTGGCCTCGGCACCGTGGTCGGACCGCTGCTGGCGCCGCTGTTCGTGCTGCCGGGTGTGGGTCTGGCCGGTCCCATGGTGGCGTTCGCGGCCCTGGCCGCGGTGATGCTGGCGGTGGTCCATCGCGGCCTGCCCGAGACCTTCAAGCCCGGACATGGCGACACCCCGCCCCGACGCCGCCTGGGTCTGCCCTGGCGGGGCGAGGGCGCAGCGCTGTGGAAGGACCCCCGGCTCAAGCCGTTCCTGATCTTCGGCTTCCTGGTCGCCTCGTGCCAGACGGCCCAGACCCAGACCCTGGGCTTTCTGATCATCGACAAGCTGGGCCTGTCGCCGATCAAGGCGCAGGGTTTCATCACCCTGGCCATGGCCGCCGGCGCGGTGGCCGGCCTTCTGGCCCAATGGGGCCTGATCCGGATGTTCCGGATGGGGCCGCGCGAGCTGATGCGCTGGGGCGTCGCGGCCGCCGCTCTGGGCAATATCGTCGTGGCCTTCGCGCCGGACTATGCGGCGGTGGCGATCGGTTACGCGATCGCCAGCCTCGGCTACGGCTTCGCCCGGCCGGGCTTCACGGCGGGGGCGTCGCTGTCGGTGGAGGCCAAGGACCAGGCCGGCGCCGCCGGAGCGATCGCGGCGATCAACGGCCTCAATGTCGTGGTCGCGCCGCTGTTTGTGCTGCTCTACGAAAAGATCGGCTGGGCGCCGTTCGTGCTCAACACCGCCATCCTCGTCGGGCTGCTGGTCTATGCCCTGCGCCAGGTGATGCTGCGCTCGGTCAACCAGGGCGACGCCGACGAGGAGGCCGCCATCGCTGGCCTTGAGCGGTCCGACGAGGGCGGGGTCTAGTCCTAGGCCACCAGGCGTTCCAGCGCCCGGCGATCCTTCAGCACCATGTGGCGGACGGTCGGCAGGGCGATCAGGCCCTCGTCCTGCAGCGCGGTCAGGGTGCGCGAGACGGTTTCGATGGTCAGGCCCAGATAGTCGGCCATGTCTTGGCGGCTCATCGGCACGTCCAGTTCGGCGTCGGCGTGGGTGCGGGTGGCGATGTCCAGCAGCAGGCCCACCACGCGTTCCTGAGCCGAGCGGCGGCCCAGCATCAGCACGTGGTCCTGGCAGCGTTGCAGGCCCTCGGCGGTCAGGCGGAACAGAGCCCGCGCCGCGTCGCTGCGCTGGGCGGCCAGATCGCTGAGCGCGCCGCGGCGGATCATCCGCACCGTCGCGTCCGACATGGCCTCGGCGTTGATCCGGTGGGTGTCGGTCATCTCCAGGCCGAAATAGTCGCCCGCGAAGTGGAACTCGTCGATCTGGCGGCGGCCGTCGCGGAGGATCCGATAGGTGCGGACCGAGCCGGAGACCACCTGATAGACGTAGTCGGCCGCTTCGCCTTCGCCGAAGATTTCCTCGTCGCGATGGAACCGCGCGCACGCCCCCGGAGCCGGGAGGACGGAGTCGAACAGGTGATCGTTTTCAAACGTCTTGGCGCGCATCGGAGACAGCATCGGAAACCCCCTCGGTTGTTGTGGGTTTTTTGCGCCATCTCAAACCGCGGCGAAATTCGGGGCATGCGCCTAAGGGGCCCTCGCTAAGGGAAGTCCCTTAGCGGCCAACGCGGAGGTCGGCGATTTTGACGCCGATCAAGGTTCGCAGAGCCGTCTCGTGGCTCTCTGCGCTTTATGTGCGACCGGCCCGACCCGTCGGACGGCGAGACCGACCGTCCCATGATCCTTCTCCTCGTGGAGGACGAGGCCCTGCGCGATGCGCTGCGGTTTTCTCTGGAGACGGACGGCTACGCTGTGCGCGCGCCGGCCGACACCCATGGGTGCCTGTCCTGCTCGGATTGCCGGGCTGCGGCCTGCGTGGTGATCGACGACGGTGACACGACCCTGCCGCCAACCACGCCGAGCCGACCGACGATCGTGCTGACCGGCGATGCGCAACGTCTGGCCCGCCGAGGCGTCACCGGCGTCACGCTGGTGGAAAAGCCGTTGCTGGACGACCGGCTGGGCCGCGAGCTCTCGACCCTGCTGGCCCGCGCCGCGCCGGGGCTCTAGCCGCCGCGCACCGACAGGGTCATGCGCACCAGAGCCGCCAGATTGTCGGCCTGCATCTTGGTCATCAGCTTGGCGCGATAGATTTCGACCGTCCGCGGGCTGATGCCCAGATCGCGGGCGATGACCTTGTTGGCGTGGCCGGCCACAACGCCGTCCAGCACCTGGCGCTCGCGCTCCGACAGGCTTTCGATGCGCTTCAGGATCACCTGCTGGTCGTCCGAGACCGGCGCGGTCTCGACGGTGGCGAAGGCGCGCTTGAGCGCATCCAGCATCCGCGACTCGGAGAACGGCTTCTCCAGAAAGTCGACGACGCCTGAGCGCATCGCCTCCACAGCCATCGGAATGTCGCCGTGGCCGGTGATCATGACGATCGGCATCTTGATCTTCAACGCCGACAGGCGGGCGACCAGGTCCTGGCCGCTCATTTCGGGCATCCGCACGTCGGTGATGATCACGCCGGGCTTGGCCTGCGACAGGGCGTCCAGGAACGCGGGCGCGCTGGCGTAGGTCACGACCTCGAAGTCGGCCGACTCCAGGAGGAACGCCAACGACTCGCGGGCGCTCTCGTCGTCATCCACCACGTGGACCACGGGGGCGTCAGTCATCGATCGTCTCCTTCTCGCCAGCCAAGGACTCGGCCGGCGGCAACGTAAATCGGAATAGCGCGCCGCCGCCAGGATTCGCCTCGGCCCAGATGCGGCCGCCGTGCGCCTCGATGATCGAACGCGAGATGGACAGGCCCACGCCCATCCCCTGCGGCTTGGTGGTCATGAACGGCTGGAACAGGCGCTCCAGCACCTCGGGCGCGATGCCGGGACCCGTGTCGGCGACACTGACCTCCGACCACCCCTCTTCGGTGAGGCCCGTTCGGATCAGCAGCGCCCGTTTACGCGGCTCCTGGGCCTGCATGGCGTCGATGCCGTTGCGGATCAGGTTCAGCAGCACCTGCTGGATCTGGACCCGGTCGGCGAACACGTCGTCGGCCTTCGGGTCGAGCTTCAGGCGCACGTCGACCTGACGTTCCTTCTCGCCGATCAGGGCCAGGGCCGAGGCTTCCTCGATCAGCTTCGACAGGCTTTCGGCCTCGCGCTCGCTGGCGCCGCGCCGGGCGAAGTCGCGCATACGGTGGATCACCTCGCCGGCCCGCAGGGCCTGGGCGGCGGCGCGGTCGATGGCGTCGCGGACCTTGGCCTGGTCAGCCTCGCGGCCGCGATCCATCAGCCGGCGCGAGCCGGTCAGCAGGTTGGCGATGGCCGACAGCGGCTGGTTCAGCTCGTGCGCCAGGGTCGAGGCCATCTCGCCCATGGCGGTCAGGCGCGAGACGTGAACCAGCTCGTTCTGCAGCTCCTGCAGGCGGGTTTCGGTTTCCTGGCGCTCGGTCAGGTCACGGATGAAGCCGGTGAACGACGGCGTGGGCCCTCGGGTTTCGCCGACCGCCAGCTCCATCGGGAAGGTCGAACCGTCCTTGCGGCGGCCCACGACGACGCGGCCCGCGCCGATGATCCGCTTCTCGCCGGTGCGGGCGTAGCGCGCCAGATAGGCGTCGTGGGACGACTGGTAGGGCTCGGGCATCAGCAGGCTGACGTTCTTGCCGATCGCCTCGGCCTCGGTCCAGCCGAACATCCGCTGCGCCGCCGGACTGAACGAGGTCATGATCCCGGCGCGATCAATGACCACCACGGCGTCGGGCACGGTGTCGAGGATCGAGCTCAGGTGGTCGTTGATCGCCGCCGCCCGCCGCCGCGCGGCATGGAACCAGCCACCGCCCACGGCCATGCCAAAGCCGACTGACAGGAAGATCGCCGCCGACAGGCCGCTGACCAGATCGAACGGAATGTCCCGCGTCACCCACCAGACCGCCGCCCAGGCGAAGGTGGTGCCGAACACGCCCGGTCCCACGCCCCCTAGCGCAGCGCTGACCAGCACAGCCGGGACGAACAGCAGGAAGGACGAGGGCGCGGTGAAGGCTTCGGGCAGATAGAGGCGCGCCACCGCCGTCGCCATCACTGCAGCGAAGGCGGCCAGATAGGCGGTCGGGTGGGGATCGCTGAACAGGGTCGAGGACAGGCCCCTGGACGGTTTCATGGTCGCGCGCGGCTCCTGGAGTCCGAAGGTGTTATAGCCGCGTCCATTTGAGCCAGGTCAAGGCGAGCCCACGCCGAACCCCGCAGCCTGAGCCTCTCTAACAAGGGAGACTGTCGATGTCGGGCGGACAAACGGCCTATCTGGCGCTGGTGATCGGCGCCTTCGCGACCTTCGCGATCGTGCTGTTCACAACGCATATCCGCGTGAACCTGAAATAGCGATCCGATCATAGTGTGGGGACGAGGCTCGGCGACCTGATCGCCGGGCCTTTTTCTTGTCCGTCCATCCGCACAACCTTCGGGCAGATCGCCACGGGCGCGGGGCGATGGCTGACCAGGATCAGGCCCTGGCCCGTCCGTTTCAGACGGGCGTCGAGGCGCACGACGACCTGGGTTTCGGTCTCCGGGTCCAGTCCCTCGGTCGGCTCGTCCAGCAGCAGCCACGGCGCGTCGCGCAGATAGGCGCGGGCCAGGGCCAGGCGCCGCCGCTCGCCGCCCGACAGCCGTTCGCCGTCATCGCCGACATAGGTCGCAAGGCCCTCAGGCGCGGCCCGGATGCGTTCGGCGAGGCAAGCCTCCTCCAGAACGGCCCAGAGCTCGGCGTCGCTGGCCTTGGGCGCGGCAATGCGTAGGTTTTCGGCGACTGTGCCGGCCACCAAGCCGGCGTCCTGCGGCAGCCAAGCGAAGGCGTCGCGGGCGGCGGGCGCGGCGGTCTCGCGCAGGCCCAGCAGCGTCTCGACCGCGGTGGTCTTGCCGCAACCGGACGGACCAGTGATCGCCAGTCGGTCCCCGGCCGCGAGCGTGCGGTCCAGCAGACGGAGGGGCGCTGTCGGGGATGCGATCGCAACCGCCGGACGCGGGCGATGGCGCAGGATGGCGTCCAGCCGCTCGCGAGCCTGCCGGGCGCCGCCGTCCTGGTCGAAAGCGTTGGCGAGGCTGGTCAGGGCGTCGAGACTCATCACCGCAGCCAAGCCGGCCAGAGCGGCCAGCGCCGGTCCGGCGGGCGCGGCGAAGGCGATCGCGGCCGCGACGGTCAGGCCTGTGATGACCGCCTGCGCCAGAACGATGAACCCCTGGGCGCGGGCGGCGTTGCGCCGGGCGGCGTCCAAGGCGGTCGCACGGGCGTTCAGCGCCTCGCCCGCCCAGTCGGCCAGGCCATAGGCGCGCAGTTCGGCCGAGGCCGACACCAGGGCCGCAACCGAGTCCTTCAAGGCCCCGGTGCGTGACTGGATCTCCGCACGGGCCGGAGCCGAGACGCGCCTGGCCAGGATTTGGGCCAACAGCATCGCCAGGCCGGCGGCGGTCAGGATGACCAAGGCCGGGACCCAGCCCGCCAGAAGCGTGACGGCCAGGCCCGAGCCGAGGCCGGCGGCGGCGTTCCAGGGCGCGGACAGGCGGACAAAGCGGGTCTCGATCGCGTCGACGTCCTGAACGAGCCGCGCGGAGGCCTCCCCGCGCGACAGCGTCAGCGACTCCGACGCAGGCGCGGCGGCCAAGCTCTGGAAGACCGCCGGGCGGATGGCCGCCAGGGCCCGCAGGGCGGCGGCGTGACCCGATAGCCGCTCGCCATAGCGGGCGGCGGTCCGCAGGATGGCCAGCAGGCGGATGCCCGCGCTGGGCAGCAGTACGTTGAAGGCGTGGGCGGCGGCCAGGCCCGCGCCCCCGGCGATGGCGCTGGCCACGATGAACCAGCCCGACAGTCCCAACAGCAGGGTCGAGGCCGCGCCCACCGTCACGGCGCTGAGGATGGCCAGGCGCAAGGCGCCGGCGCGCTGGCGCTTCTGGGCGCGGATCAGGTCGTCGAGCGGACTGGTCACAGGCGGATCACCTGGTCGGCGAGGGCGGCGACCGCCTCGGAGTGGGTGGCGATCAGGGTGGTGCGTCCCTGCGCGGCGGCGCGGATGGCGTCGACCATCGCCGCCTCGGCCTCGGCGTCGAGATTGGCGGTGGGTTCGTCCAGCAGCAGGATCGGCGCGGGCTTAAGCAGGGCGCGGGCCAGGGACAGCCGTCGGCGCTCCCCGCCCGAGAGGCCTGAGCC
The DNA here is from genome assembly GCA_020161365.1 of Pseudomonadota bacterium. Lineage (GTDB taxonomy): Bacteria > Pseudomonadota > Alphaproteobacteria > Caulobacterales > Caulobacteraceae > Caulobacter. The sequence goes on from JAIUNU010000005.1 coordinate 306,445, forward strand.
GCGCTCGTCGAGCACGAAGTCCAGCCCGCCCGGCCGGGCGGCGAGGGCGGGGCCAAGACCCGCGCGCTCGGCGGCTTGCGCGATCTCGGCGCGGGTGGCGTCGCGGCGCGAGAGGGCGATATTGTCGGCGATCGAGGCCGGCAGGATCAGCGGCGACTGTCCGGCCCAGGCGGTGTCGCTGGAAACGTCCGTAAACGGACGACCGTTGACGAAGACGTCGCCGGCGGTGATCGGCGCAAGACCCAGCAGGGCGTTGAGGATCGAGCTCTTGCCCGCGCCGCTGGCGCCGACCAGGGCCGTTACGGAGCCTGCGGGCGCGACGAGGTCGAAGCCGCGCACGGCGGGGGCGTCGGTGTCCGGATAGCGGATCTCCACACCGGCGAAGCGCAGCGACGGTGCGATCTTCAGCGGAATGTGGGCGGCTTGGGGCGCGGGGGCCTCGAAGGTCGAGAGGCTGGCGGCGGCGGCCTCGGCGGCTTGGCGGTCATGATAGGCGGCGGCGAGGCGGCGCATCGGCGCATAGACCTCCGGCGCCAGCGCCAGCACGAAGAACGCGCGCTTGAGGTCCAGCTGTTCGGGCACGGGGAAGGGCAGCAGGCGCAGCAGGTTGAAGCCGCAATAGACCGCCACCAGCGCCACCGACAGCGCGGCGAAGAACTCCAGCGCCGCCGAGGACAGGAAGGCCACGCGCAGCACACGGATCGTCCGTTCGGCGAGGTTGGAGGCCGATCGGGTCAAGGCCGTCGTGGTCGCGCCTTCCGCCTGGAAGGCCAGCACAACGGGCAAGGCGCGGACGCGGTCGAGGAACAGGGCCGACAGCCGCTCCAGAGCCTGGAACTGGGCGCGGGCCTCTGCGGCCGCGGCGGTCCCGGTCAGGATCATGGCGAGGATGAACGGGATCAGCGTCCCCAGCATGATGGCGGCGGCGATCGGGCTGGCGACCGCAGCGGCGGCGATCATGACCAGCGGCAGGACCCCGGCGGCGAGGCGCGTCGGAAGAAAGCGGGCGACATGACCGTCCATCGCCTCGACCCCTTCCACCAGGGCGGTGGCGGCCTCGGCGGCGGGCCGGCGCGGGCCGGCGAACACGGCGCGGGCCAGGGTGAAGCGCAGCGCCGCCTTGGTCGTGGCCGCCGCCTCTGCGCCGATCACGCCTGTCGCCAGGGCCAGCGCGCCGCGCGCGGCCAGGGCGAGGGCGGCGACGACCAGCCAGGGCGCGATTGCGGCCAAACCGCGCAGCTGGGCGATCCCATCGACGCTCAAGGCCAGTCCCGCAGCGAAGGCGATCGCGGCGATTCCGTCCGCCAGGCCAAGCAGGCCGGCGCGGCGGATCGCCGACGCGGCGTTCCGCTCGAAACCCTTGAGCCAAGCCTTGGCCGAAGCCTGACGATCAATCTGCACTATGCGGGCGCCCATGGGTTGAGTGTAGGGTGCGATCATCCCGTTACCTTGATCCGGATCAAGGAGTGGGCGGTCGCGCGGGTCTAGAGCAAGCCTCTCGACCGGCCCGATCATCGGCCGTTCGCCTTGGAGCTGTCCATGGACCCCGCTGTCGTAGACCTGTCGCGACTCCAGTTCGCGCTCACCGCCCTCTACCACTTTCTGTTCGTGCCCCT